>NZ_JALNUP010000033.1 GCF_026540855.1 Sphingomonas sp. GC_Shp_5 | reverse complement strand
CCACGCGATCCGTTCGCCCTGAGCCTGTCGAAGGGCGTTGGGCAGGAAGACGGTGGCGGCCGGACGAACGCCCTACCCCTGCACTTTCTCGAGCAGCGCCTTGGCGGCGGCGGTTTCGGCTTCCTGCTTGTTGGCGCCGGTCGCGGTCGCCTCGGCGAGGGTGCCGATCTTGACCTGAACGGTGAAGCGCGGCGCGTGATGCGGCCCGGAGCGGTCGATCACCGCATAATGTGGCACCGAGCGGCCGGCGGAGGCCGCCCATTCCTGGAGCTGCGACTTGGGGTGCTGCGGCGCCTTGCCGCCGCGCTGGACGCGCGCACCCCAGGCGCCGCGGATGAAGCTGCGCGCCGCCTCCAGCCCGCGCTCGCGATACCAGGCGCCGATCAGTGCCTCCATCACGTCGCCGAGGATGTTGTCGCTGTCATAGGCGCCATCGTCGCGCGCCTGCTTGCCGAGCCGCAGGTGCGCGCGGACGCCGAGGTCGCGCGCGACATCGGCGCACACCGCGCCGGTCACCAGCGAGTTGAGCCGCTTGGACAGCTGGCCCTCGGGCTCGGACGGAAACAGCTCCCACAGCCATTCCGCCATCACCAGCCCGAGCACGCGATCGCCGAGGAACTCGAGCCGCTCGTAATTGTCGGCGGCCTGGCTGCCATGGGTCAGCGCGCGTGCGAACGGGGCGGGATCGTCGGGCTGGCTGCCGAAGGTCTGGGCGAGCCAGGGGGCAAGCTGGTCGCTCAGAACCCCTCTCCGATCCGGCTCCAGCGGGCCGCCGAGAACCAGGTCCAGGGCTTGATCAGCGATGCCGAGCCGTCGGTGGAGAAGAAGCCGACCACAGCCTTGCCCTCGATCCGGTCCATCGGGATGTAGCCCATGCCCTCGGGCGGCGCGAAGCGGCTGTCGGCGCTGTCGTCGCGATTGTCGCCCATCAGGAACACGTCGCCGGCGGGGACGGTGTAGAGCCCGGTGTCGTCGGCCTGGGGGATCTCCGCCTGGTCGAGCACCATGTAGCTGCGCCCGCCGGGCAGCGTCTCGCGGAAGCGCGGGTAGCGGCAGATCGGCTTGCCGGCGGCATCGACGTCCTGGAACGCGGTGTCGCACTTGGTGGCATCGAAATTGGGGGTGAGCGGCAGCACGAAATCGGCGACGCGCTGCTTGGGGATCGGCTTGCCGTTGAGGATCACCTGGCCGTGGGTCACCTGGATGGTGTCGCCGGGCAGGCCGATCACCCGCTTAATCACGTCGTGATCGTCCGGCCCCGGCGAGCGGAACACGACGACGTCGCCGCGCGTGGGGGTGTGGCCGAGGATCCGCCCGGGGATCAGCGGCACGCCGCCCGGCAGCGACCAGCGCGAGAAGCCGTAGTTCCACTTGGAGACGAACAGATAGTCGCCGATCAGCAGCCGCGGCAGCATCGATTCGGAGGGGATCGAGAAAGGCGCGAAGATGAAGCTGCGCACGATCAGCACGATCAGCGCGAGTTTCAGCAGGAAGCGCAGCGTCTCGCTGGTTTCGGAGCGGACGGCCGGCTTGCCGGCGGCGGGCGTGGAGGTAGCCATAATCGAGAGGCGTGGCGCGACCGCCTGCCGAGGTCAAGGGCCAGGTCGAGTGGAGCCTGTTGCTCGCTCGACCGTTCGGGCAACCGTTCGGTGCCTGCTTGTCGAACCCCCGCCCCTGCTTCTACCGAGGGCAAGAACACCCGCGTCGCACACGGCTCGGGCAATTGGATGGAGTTAGCCTACCATGAGCGACTGGTCTGCGATCGAGGCCCTGCCCTCCCCCAAGCTCGTCGAACTGTTCGACGCGGATAGTGAGCGACTGTCGAAGCTGAGCCTCGACGTCGCCGGCATCCACTTCGACTGGTCGAAGACGCATCTCACCACCGAGGCGATCGACGCCTTCGCCGCGCTCGCCAAGGCCAAGGACCTGGCGGGCAAGCGCGACGCGATGTTCGGCGGCGAGCATGTCAACGTCACCGAGGACCGGCCGGTGGAGCACACCGCCGAGCGTGGCGAGGGCAAGGCCGAGAGCGTCGCCACCGCGCGCCAGTTCCATGACCGGATGCGCGCGCTGATCGATGCGATCGAGGCCGGCGCGCTGGGCGACGTGCGCCACGTGCTCCACATCGGCATCGGCGGCTCGGCCTTGGGCCCGCACCTGCTGGTCGACGCGCTCGGCCGCGAGGACAAGCGCTACGACGTCGCCATCGTCTCCAACGTCGACGGTGTCGCGCTCGAGGATGCGATCAAGGATTTCGATCCGGCCGCGACGCTGCTGGTGATCGCCTCCAAGACCTTCACCACCAAGGAAACCATGCTCAACGCCGAATCGGCGCTGCAGTGGATGACCGAGCATGGCGTCGAAGACCCTTATGGCAAGGTGATCGCGCTCACCGCCTCGCCCGACAAGGCGATCGAATGGGGTGTCGACGAAACCCGCATCCTGCCGTTCGCCGAGGGTGTCGGCGGGCGCTACTCCTTGTGGTCGTCGATCGGCTTTCCGGCGGCGATCGCGCTCGGCTGGGGCGCGTTCGAGGAGCTGCTCGAGGGCGCGGCCGAGATGGACCGCCATTTCCGCCTCACCGCGCTGCACGAGAACGCACCGGCGATCGCGGCGTTCGCGGATCTCTATTACACGCAGGTCCGCCACGCCGAGACCCGCGCGCCCTTCGCCTATGACGAGCGGCTGCGGCTGCTGCCGAGCTATCTCCAGCAGCTCGAGATGGAGTCGAACGGCAAGGGCGTCACCGTCGATGGCCAGCCGGTCGGCCGCCCGACCGCGGCGATCACCTGGGGTGGCGTCGGCACCGATGCCCAGCACGCCGTGTTTCAGCTGCTCCACCAGGGCACCCACCTCGTCCCCGTCGAGTTTATCGCGGTGATCGAACCGGGTGACACGCTGGCCGAGGATCACCACCGCCAGCTGCTGCTCAACGCCTTTGCCCAGGGCGCGGCGCTGATGAAGGGCAAGCAGGTCGACGATCCCGCGCGCAGCTATTCGGGCGACCGGCCGTCGTCGACGCTGCTGCTCGACGTGCTCGATCCGCGCACGCTCGGCGCGCTGATCGCCTTCTACGAGCATCGCGTGTTCGTGAACGGCGTGCTGCTCGGGATCAACTCGTTCGACCAGTTCGGCGTCGAGCTCGGCAAGGAGATGGCCAAGGCCGCCGACCAGGGCGGACAGGATTTCGATCCCTCCACCGAGGATCTGATCCAGCGCGCAGGGTTAGCCTCGGCGTAAGCCGTTCCCATATAGAGCCTTGACGGGGGCCGGGCTTGGCCAAGCCCGGCCCTTTTTCGCATACGGAGACCTTCCATGGCGGACAGCCAGTACGACTACGACCTCTTCGTCATCGGCGCCGGATCCGGCGGCACGCGGGCGAGCCGGGTGTCCGCCGCGCATGGCGCGCGGGTCGCGGTGGCGGAAGAGTATCGCGTCGGCGGCACCTGCGTGATCCGCGGCTGCGTGCCCAAGAAGCTGCTGATCTACGGCGCCCATTTCGCCGAGGATCTCAAGGACGCCAAGCGATTCGGCTGGCAGGTGCCCGACGATTGCGCGTTCCACTGGCCGACGCTGCGCGACAATGTGCTCGAGGAGGTCGACCGGATCAACGGCGCCTATACCCAGACGCTCGACAGCCACGGCGTCGAGATCATCAAGCAGCGCGCGGTGGTCACCGGCCCGCACAGCGTGAAGCTCGCCGACGGCTCCACCAAGACCGCCGAGCGGATCCTGGTCGCGGTCGGCGCGCATCCGGCGATCCCCAACTGCCCCGGCCACGAATACGGCATCACCTCCAACGAGGTGTTCCACCTCGAGGCGCTGCCCAAGCGCATCCTGATCGCGGGTGCCGGCTATATCGCCAACGAATTCGCCGGCATCTTCCACCAGCTCGGCAGCCATGTGATCATCATGAACCGCACCCAGGACATCCTGCGCGGCTATGACCTCTCGATCCGCGACCGGTTGCTGCAGATCTCGATCATGAAGGGGCTGGAGTTCCGCTTCGACGCGCAGTTCGAGCGGATCGAGAAGAATGACGACGGCTGCCTGACGGTGTTTATGTCGGGCCACGAGCCGGTGACGGTGGACATGGTAATGTTCGCCACCGGGCGCGTCCCCAACACCCGCGGGCTCGGCCTGGACAGCGCCGGCGTCGAGCTCGACGCGCAGGGCGCGATCAAGGTCGACGAGCGGGCGCAGTCGAGCTGCCCGAGCATCTATGCGATCGGCGACGTCACCAACCGGGTGCAGCTCACCCCGGTGGCGATCCGCGAGGGCCAGGCGTTCGCGGATACCGTCTATGGCAACAAGCCGACGCTGGTCGATTACGACAACATCCCCTCGGCGGTGTTCAGCCACCCACCGCTCGCCGGCGTCGGGCTCACCGAATCGCAGGCCAAGCAGAAGCTCGGCTCGGTCGCGGTCTATTCGTCGGACTTCCGGCCGATGAAGAACGTGCTCGCCGGCCGCAACGAGCGCGCGCTCTACAAGATGGTATGCGACGGCGAAACCGGGCGAATCGTCGGGCTGCACATGATCGGCCCCGACGTACCCGAGATACTGCAAGCCGCGGCGATCGCGGTGAAGGCCGGGCTTACCAAGGAGCAGTTCGACGCCACCGTCGCGCTGCACCCGACCATGGCCGAAGAGCTGGTGCTCATGAAATAGGCAGATTACACCCCATAATGTTGCAGATTCGCCACGCTTTGCCGTGAAAAGCAGCAATTCCGCTGGTTCAATTCGACCATACCGGTTTTAGGACTGGCGCTTGGCGCAGCCCCTGCCTAGGGGATGTGCACCGGCAGCACAGAGGCGACCAACCGCCCGACCACGCTGCGGCATGAAGCAAAGCTTCAGCCAGGGGAGGATGCCAGAAGGGCCAGGCGATTGCTGTCGCCGGGCCCTTTTTGTTTGATCTGTCGATGGCGGCAGGATGCGGCGATCCGCCCATACTCCGCCATCGAAATCGGCAGCCCCATCAGCGCGCGGATGACCGTGGGCGATCGTCGCTAGGCGAACCATCCGTCCAAGCATGTCGGACGGCATGAGACCCAGGTGCTTCGACAGGCTCAGCACGAACGGGTGAGTTGGAGACCTTCCACGCGAGCCCTTGCCCCGGGTGCACCTTACATCGGCAGCCGACCCCGCGCGGTACGCAGCGGTCGGCCCCCACTTCTTCCGTTCGCCCTGAGTCTGTCGAAGGGCCTTAGTCTCACCGCGCTTCGATAGGCTCGGCACGAACGGAACGCGCCGACGTCATCCTGCTCCAGCAACGGCAGCCAGCCGCAAGCCCGTCACGCTTGAAGCAACATAGCGAGCCTTCCGCCCGTCAGGTCGCGAACAGCAGCACCGGCGTTTCCAGCACGCGCCGCAGCGCCTGGACATAGCTCGCCGCATCATGGCCATCGACGACGCGATGGTCGCAGCTGATCGACAGGTTCATCAGCTTGGCGCGACGGATCTCGTTGCCGCGGGCCGATCCCTCCGACCCGGCGAACACCGGCCGTTCGACGATCTTGTTGGGGCCGATGATCGCCACCTCCGGTCGGTTAATCACCGGGGTGGTGGCGATGCCGCCGAGCGGGCCGAGCGAGGTCACGGTGATGGTGCCGCCGCCGAGTTCGCCCGGGGACAGCTTGTTGGCGCGTGCCGCCTCGGCGAGCCGCACGATCTCGGTGGCGAGCTGCCAGACGTTGCGGTCCTGCGCGTCGCGGATCACCGGCACGGTGAGGCCAGCGTCGGTCTGCGTCGCCATGCCGACATGGATGCGGCCGGCGCGGGTCACCACCCCCGCCTCGTCGTCGTAGCGCGCGTTGAGCATCGGGAATACCGGCAGCGTGCGGCACATCGCCGCGATCAGCAGCGGCAGCAGGGTGAGCTTGGGCCGGTCGCCACGCGCCACGTTGAGATCGGCGCGGACCCGCTCGAGCTCGGTGACGTCGATCTCGTCGACATAGGTGAAATGCGGAATGTGGCGCTTGGCGGCCGCCATGTTCTCGGCGATCCGGCGGCGCAGGCCGACCACCTTGATCGCCTCGTCGGCGCGGGCATGGGCGGCATGCGGTGCGTGATAGCCCTGCCCGCCGGCATAGCGCAGATAGGCATCGAGATCGGCATGACGGATGCGATCGGCCTCGGTCTTCACCTGGGCGAGATCGATGCCGAGATCGCGCGCGCGGGCGCGCACCGCCGGAGAGGCGAGGACGTGGGCTGGCTTGCTGCCAGTGGTCGCTGCCGCACTTTCTTGCTCAACCTCCGTTCGCCCTGAGCTTGTCGAAGGGCGTGGATCGGCTGGTGGACGCGCCTCAGGTGCTTCGACAGGCTCAGCACGAGCGGTGGATTGGGTTGTCTCTTCGACGCCGGGGTTCTCCGCGCCATATTGCTCGGCGGTCTCCGCCTGTGCGGCCGTGGCCGGCGCGGCGATCACCGCGTCGCCGGTTGCCGCCGCATCGGTCTCGATCACCACCAGCGCCGCGCCGATCGCGACCTGGTCGCCGACCTCGCCGGCGAGCTCGACCACCACGCCCGAGACGGGCGATTCCATCTCCACCGTCGCCTTGTCGGTCATCATGTCGGCGACCTGCTGGTCCTCCTCGACGCGATCGCCGACCGCGACGTGCCAGGCGACGATCTCGGCCTCGGCAATGCCCTCGCCGATGTCCGGCAGCTTGAACGTAAAGCGCGCCATTATGCGTCCTTCATGATCTTCTTGAGCGCCTGGCCGATGCGTACCGGGCCGGGGAAATAGGCCCATTCCAGGCTGTGCGGATAAGGCGTGTCGAAACCGGTGACGCGCTCGATCGGGGCTTCGAGATGGTAGAAGCAGCGCTCCTGGACCAGCGCGGACAGTTCCGCGCCGAACCCCGAGGTGCGGGTCGCCTCATGGACGATCATGCACCGGCCGGTCTTCTTCACCGATTGCTCGATGGTCTCGATGTCGAGCGGCACCAGCGTGCGCAGGTCGATGATCTCGGCATCGATGCCGGCCTCGGCCACCACCGCGGTGCAGACATGCACCATCGTCCCGTAGGCGAGGATGGTCAGCGCCTCGCCGGCCCGCGCGATCGCCGCCCTGCCGAGCGGCACCTTGTAATAGCCGGTCGGCACCTCGCCGCCGGGGTGCTTGGACCAATTCTCGGCCGGCTTGTCCCAATAGCCGTTGAACGGGCCGTTGTAGATCCGCTTGGGCTCGAAGAAGAGCACCGGATCATTGTCCTCGATCGCCGAGATCAGCAGCCCCTTGGCGTCATATGGCGTCGCCGGGATCACCGTCTTGATGCCGGAGACATGGGTGAAGATCCCCTCCGGGCTCTGGCTGTGGGTCTGGCCGCCGAAGATGCCGCCGCCGAACGGCGAGCGCACCGTCATCGGCGAGGTGAACTCGCCGGCCGAGCGGTAGCGCAGCCGCGCCGCTTCCGAGACCAACTGGTCGAGCGCGGGATAGATATAGTCGGCGAACTGGATCTCGGGGACGGGGCGCAGGCCATAGGCGCCCATGCCGATCGCGACGCCGATGATCCCGGTCTCGGTGATCGGCGTGTCGAACACCCGGGTCTTGCCGTATTTCGTCTGCAGCCCGGCGGTGGCGCGGAACACGCCGCCGAAATAGCCGACATCCTCGCCCATCACCAGCACGTCGGGATCGCGCGCCATGCAGATGTCGAGCGCGGAATTGATCGCCTGGATCATGTTCATGCGGGTGGTGGCGGGTGCGTCGTCGGACGCCACGGTCGCCGGATCAGCGTCAGCCATCATAGGTTCTTCTCCGCCTTCGACCACGTCACCCCGGCACTCATCCTCGCCACCCCGGCACCCACCTTCGTCACCCCAGCGAAAGCTGGGGTCTCCCCGTTGGAGCGCATGTCCCGGCGGCTTGAGACCCCAGCGTTCGCCGGGGTGACGGATGTGGATGCGTCGGCGTGCGTCCGAGCCATCACTTCCGCGCCCATGGCCGCCCGCTCGCTTCTTCCTCGGCCATCATCTGCGCCTGCTGCTCGCGCAGGTGCCAGGGCATCTCCTCGAACACGCCGTCGAACAATGTGTCGAGCGGCTGGTGGAGGCCGTGGCCGAGGATGCCATTGGCCTCGGCTTCCTTCTGCGCGGCGCGGACCTGCTCGGCGACCTCGCGGTCCTGCGCGGCATGGCGTTCCTCGTCCCACTCGCCGATCGCGATCAGATGGTTCTTGAGCCGCACCACCGGATCGCCGAGCGGCCAGGCGTTAGGCTCGCCGGCGCTGCGATATTGGGTCGGATCGTCGGAGGTGGAATGCCCCTCGGCGCGATAAGTGAAATGCTCGATCAGCGTCGGGCCCTGGTTGGTCCGCGCCCGCTCGGCCGCCCATTGCGTCGCCGCATAGACGGCGAGCGCGTCATTGCCGTCGATCCTGAGGCCGGCGATGCCATAGCCCACCGCGCGCGCGGCGAAGGTGGTCGCCTCCGCGCCGGCGAAGCCGGAAAAGCTCGAGATCGCCCATTGGTTGTTGACGACGTTGAAGATCACCGGCGCGCGATACACCGCGGCAAAGGTGCAGGCGGAATGGAAATCGCCCTCGGCGGTGGAGCCTTCGCCGCACCAGGTCGCCGCGATCCGGGTGTCGCCCTTGGCCGCCGACGCCATCGCCCAGCCCACCGCCTGCGGATATTGGGTGGTGAGATTGCCCGAGATCGAGAAGAAGCCCGCTTCCTTGGCCGAATACATGATCGGCAGCTGCTTGCCCTGTAGCCGGTCCGCACGATTCGAATAGATCTGGTTCATCATGTCGACCATCGACCAGCCGCGCGCGATCAGCAGACCCTGCTGGCGATAGCTCGGGAAGCACATGTCCTCGTAATCGAGCGCATAGGCTGCCGCGACCGCGACCGCCTCCTCGCCGGTCGCCTTCATGTAGAAGCTGGTCTTGCCCTGACGCTGGGCGCGGAACATGCGCTCGTCGAACGCGCGCAGCTCGACCATGCTGCGCAGCATGCGCCGCAGCACATCGGGCGCGAGCTTGGGATCCCACGGCCCGACCGCGCGGCCGTCGTCGTCGAGCACGCGGACCATCGTATAGGCGAGATCGATGAAGTCGTTCGCCTTGGCGGCGCTGTCGGGGCGGCGGACGGCGCCCGCGGCGGGGATGTCCACCGCCGCGAAATCCACCGCGTCGCCGGGGCGGAAGCGGGGTTCGGGCACGTGCAGCGACAGCGGCTGCAAATTGGCGCGAGGGTGCTCGCCGGCCATCATCTCTCCAATCCTGATCCGGTCACGCCATCAACGCGCCAGGTCCGTTATTCGCCGCTTGTTATAAAGTTTCGTGACGCTTGGCGAGTGTTTCAATCGGTTGAAACACTCCGCTCGTCGCGTCGAGCGGGATTTAGCTCACCGTCTGCTCGATCACCCCGAAGATCGGGTGGTGGCGATCGTCCTCCGCCCAGATCCGCACGCTGTCGCCGCGCTTGAGGAACGGCGTGCGCGCCTCGCCCCCTTCGAGGGTTTCCACCGTGCGTAGCTCGGCAAGGCAGGAATAGCCCGCGCCGCCGGCGGCGATCGTCGCCCCCGGGCCACCGTCGGCACCGCGGTTGGAGACCGTGCCCGAACCGATGATCGTGCCCGCCCCGAGCGCACGGGTCTTGGCGGCATGCGCCACCAGTGTGCCGAAATCGAAGGTCATGTCCTCGCCCGCCTCGGCGCGGCCGAACGGCTGGCCGTTGAACTCGATCATCAGCCGACGGTGGAGCTTGCCCTCCCGCCACCAGGGTCCGAGCGCGTCGGGTGTCACCAGCACCGGCGACAGCGTGGTGGCGGGCTTGGACTGGAAGAAGCCAAAGCCCTTGGCGAGTTCGCCCGGGATGAGATGGCGCAGCGACACGTCGTTGGCGAGGCCGACCAGCCGGATCGCGCCCAGCGCCTGCTCGCGGCTCGCGCCGAGCGGGACGTCGCCGGTCACCACCACCACCTCGCCCTCGAAGTCGCCGCCCCAGGCCTCGTCGGCCAGCGGGATAGGATCGCGCGGGGCGAGGAAGCCGTCCGAGCCGCCCTGGTAGATCAACGGGTCGTGCCAGAAGCTGTCCGGCAGATCGGCGCCGCGCGCTTGGCGCACCAGCGCGACATGGTTCACATAGGCCGAGCCATCAGCCCATTGATAGGCGCGCGGCAGCGGCGCGGCCGCCTGGTGCTCGTGGAAGCGCTGGCGCGGGATCGCCTCATGCTCGAGATCGGTGGCCAGGTTGCCAAGAGCCGGGAGCATCGCGTCCCAATCGTCGAGCGCCGCCTGCAGCGTCGGCGCGATGTGGCTGGCATCGGCGTACCAGGCGAGATCGGCCGATACCACGACGAGCGTGCCGTCGCGCCCGTGCTTGAGACTCGCGAGTTTCATGCGCTCTCCTTGCGTTTCTTATCGTTGGCGAGAGCCTATCGCAGCGCAGGACCTGCGACAAAGCTTATCGACGGCGCCGTCGCGCAAGGGATCACGCGCCGCCGATCACGCGGCTTCGGTATCGCCCGCGCGCAATTGCTCGACGAACTGATCGGTGGTGCGGCGCAGCCGGCGGGCGTGGTCGGACAGAGCGGTCGCGGCATCGCGCACCTCTTCGGACAACACGCCGGCAGCATTGGCGGCCTCGGCGACCAGCCCGATCCGCTGCTCGATGGTGTCGGCACCGATCGCGGCCTGGTGCGCGCTATATTCGATCTGTGCCGCCGTGCCGCGCTGCGCATCGACCGCGACGCGGATGTCCGCCGCCGCCCCGGCGACCTTGCCGACCGCCAGGGCCGCCGCGTCGAGGTCGCCGGCCGCGGTGCCCACCCCCTGCTGGACGTGCGCGATCAGCGTCGCGATCTTGTCGGTCGCGCGGCTGGTGGCGCCGGCGAGCACCTTCACCTCGGCGGCGACCACCGAGAAGCCGCGACCGGCATCACCCGCGCGCGCCGCCTCGATCGTCGCGTTGAGCGCGAGCAGATTGGTCTGCGCGGCGATGCCGTTGATCTCGCCGACGAAGCCGCCGATGTCCTGCGCGCGCACCGCGAGCGAGTGGACCGCGCGGTCGCCGTCTTGGGCGTTGGCGAGCGCCGCCTGGGTGAGGTGGCTCTGCTCCTCGGCGCTGCGCGCCACCCCCGCGATCGATCCGGTCAGCTGGCGCACCGCATGGGCGACGCCGCGGACGGCGGTGGACGCCTGCGACGCGCCGGTCACCGCCTCGCTCGCCTGCCGGCCGGTATCCGCCGCGATCGCGTTGAGCGAGGTCGCCGATCCTTCGAGCGTCGCCGACGCGCCTTCCAGCGCCACCGCCACCTCGACCACCGTCGCCTCGAACTCCGCGGCGAGCGCCATCAGCTCGTCGCGGCGCTGCGCGCCGGTGAACTGCTCGGCAATCGCGCGCTGTTCGCGCTCATGCGCGGAATCCGCCTCCGCGACCCGCGCCGCCTCCAGCGCCGCCACCGCCCGCTGCCGCTCGATTCGCGCGGTTTCGCGCTGTTCGTCGGCCATTTGCGCATGCAGCTCGCTCTCGCGCTGCGCCGCCTGCTGCCGCTGCACCAACTCCCGCAACTGCAGGGTAATATATGACAGGGCGCCAAGCTGGAGGATCACCGCCACGGCGTGGAACAGCACGCGCGGGAAGTTGCCGTCGCCGTCGAACACCCAGTCCGGCACCAGCCAGTCGACGACGAGATGGTGGACCGCGACCATCACCGAGGCGAGCGCGATCGGCCGCCAGTCGCACAGGATCGTCAACGCCGCGAGCGCGACGAAGAAGTACATGTGCGCATCCATCTGCCAAGGATGGCCCGAGAGCAGGAACACGAACAACGCCGGCTGGATCGCCGCCAGGCTGCCGATCGCGAGCCGCGCACCGACATCGTGGCGGTGTCGCAGCGCCATCACCGTCGGCACGATATTGGCCGCACAGCTGAGCAGCGCGGTAGCGAGCGTATAGGAACTGTGGAGCAGCAGGCCGACCAGGATCATCGCCGGGATGGCGAGCCAGCTCGCCGCGACCAGCCGGCGGATGCCACGGATGCGCAGCGTGTCGAGCGCGTCGGGGATCATGCCGGCACCGCCTCGCCACAGAGTAGCGCCGGGGCGCCGATCACCAGCACGCCATCGCCGATCATCGGCCCTGCTAGCGCGGCAAAGCGACCGCGCACCACCAGCGAGCCTGGCAACCGCCCGCGCGCGACGATCGTCGCGCCATGCCTGATTGCCGCGGCAGCCACCAGTCGGTGCGGCAGCAGCGGCAGCAGCAGCATGTTGCCCTGCTTGGGCGGGATGATCGCCAGTCCGGCGAGCACCGCTGCCACGCCCGCGATCTGCACTATAACCATGCCACGACCACGGTGAGGATGAGGGACAGCGTTCATGGCATCAGACTAGCCATCACGGTTTACGTAAAAGTAAATAGGACGTAAATGCTGCCCATATCGCAACCCGGGGCGAATACTGGCTGATTAGCATTCAAAACCGGGTGATCAGTTCAGCCAGATACAAAGCGGGCCACCTTCCGGAGAGAAGGCGGCCCGATGCTGGCAAACACAATGTCAGAAGTGGAAGGTGACGGCGCCGCGATAGGCCTGGTTCTTGACGTCCTTGCGCTCGATCGTGGTGTCGGCGCTGACCGACAGGTCGACATTGCCCATCGAGTAAGTGACGCCGCCAGCGATCTCCGCCCAATCCTGATCCTGGCTGGCGAGCGCAAACGCAGCGCTTGGCCCGGCACCACCGACGAAGTTGGCGGTGAACACGCCGGGGCGATCCTTGAAATCATGGACGTAATAGGCCGAGGCAAAGGGCTTGAAACCGACGCCGCCGCCGATCTGCAGCCCCACCCTGGCCTGCTGGCTTTCGAGATCGTCGCGGTCGGAGCGCAATGCCGGGCCGCCGCCGGTCTCGATGGTCGGGGTGAAGCCGATGTGGTTGACGCGGAACGCCGCGCGCGGGCCGGCCTGGACGCTGCCGAGATCGAACATCTCGCTGATCCCCACCTCGGCAGAGATCGCCAGCGCATTGTCGCGGCTGCGCAGCCCGAAGCTGGACCCGGCCAGCGAGACGGTCCGGAAAGTACGGGCCTGGAACACACCCGCGCTGAACTGGGTGTCGAGGGTGAGGCCTGCATCGCTCTGCAGCTTGCCGTACAGCGTGCCCTGGTAGAGGTTGCCATGCGCCTGCTGCGCGACGCCGCCGGTGGTGCCGTCGAGCTTGGTGTAGCCGAAGCCGAAGCCGATCACGCCATGCTCGCTCACCTGGCTCTCGATGCCGCCGGCGATATAGAAGCCGTCGAACTGGTCGTGCCCGCCGAACGGCACCGCGGTCGGCATCGAGCGGCTCGAGCCATCGACATAGCCACCGGCGATGAATACGCCGACATTTTTGGGCAACACCCCCTCGGACACGCTGGTGCCGGTCGAATCGCTCGCTACCTGCTGGCTCGCCGGCAGGTCGCTCGCGAGCAGCGAGGCGAATTGTTGCGGCTTGCCGATCACGGTCAGCGTGCCGCCCATCGTGGTGCGCGGATCGATCCCGGCGAGCCGCTGGCGATAAAAGCGCGCCATATTGTCGGTCGCGGTCGTGCCGAGTGCATATTTGAGCGTCTGGGTCCGCGGCGCCAGGCCTCCGAGCGTCGACTGGATGGTGCCGGCGCTCTGCATGTCGAGGATGCCGTAGAGCGTCGACAGATTGGCGTAGCTGGTGGCCCGATTGCGATCGAGCAGCCCGGCATAGGCCGTCTGGATCGGGGTGTTGGCGACGACATTGGCGTAGAGGCCGGCGATGATCCGCGCCTGCACCGCATTGGCCGAGTAGATATATTGCGGCGTGAGGATCGCCGACAGCGGCGACGCGGTCTGGAACGTGCCCGTCACCCCGCCTGCCGCGGTAAGGATGGTATACACGTCGCCAGAACGGATCGTGTAGCCGGCGACGGGCGCGAAGCCGACCCGGCCGCCGATGCTGGCGAGACCGTCGGTGGCGGTAGTCTTGACCACGGCGATCCGATCCGAAGCGCCGCTGGGGCCGACATCGACCAGCAGCGTGCTGCCCGACGACAGCACGACATTGCCGCCGAAGGTGAGCGTCCCGACCGTGCCGATCGTGCCGGGTGCGATCATGCCGGTGGCGTTGGTGAAATAAGGCGCGTTGATCCGCCCCGCCCCGGTCAGGCCGCCGCTGAGCAGCAGGTAATCGCCCTGCGAGGTCAACGTGCCGTCCACCTGCACCACGCCGTTGAACTGGTTGACCGCCATCAGGCTGGTCAGCGAGCCGGTGCTCGTCACGTTGAGCCGCGACTGCGCGCCGCTCACGGTGAAGCGGTCGATCGTCACCGCCGAATTCAGCGTCGTCGTGCCCGCAGCGGAGAGGGTGATGTCGAAATAGCGCGCGTTGGTCTTGGTGGCGGCATTGGGATCGACGTTGTTGGGCACGAAGTTGGTTGCGCCGGGCAGGCCGTTGGCGAGCGTCGCCGCCGGCAGCGCCGCGGCCACCGCATCGCCGCTGGCAGCGGCGGTGACATCGGTCGCGGCGAGGCTGGCGGTGGCACTGCCGGCCTGCGCCTCGCGGGTCACCGTCATCCCGTCGGCACGGCCGCCGGTCGCCGCCGTGGTCGTGCTGGTGGCATCGGCGACCTTCACCGCGGCGGCATCGCCCGCGGGAACCGTGGCGTCGACGGGCACGCCGTTCACCGTCTCGACCCCCGTGGCATTGTCATAGCAGTCGCTTGCCCCGCCCTGCTCGAAGCAGATCTGGCCGAACTTGCCGCTGGTGCCGTTGATGCCCTCGCCGGGGCTGGCCGGCACACCGTTGACCAGCGCACCGTTGACGAGGACCTGATAGGCGGGGTCGACCAGCGTCTGCCAGTGGGTGGGATCGGTCCAATTGCCGTCACCTGCCTTAGCCGCTGCATAGCGATAGGGGTTGTTGGCCGCGATATAGTCCCAGAACAGGTACAGTGGCTGGTAGAAGGAGGTGGTCCCGTAGCTGCCCGACGGCTGGGCGTTGAAGTAGCGACTGCCACCTGACAGCACGCCGATCACCACCTGCTTGGCGAAGGCGCGGTCGATCACCAGCGGCCCGCCCGAATCGCCGCTGCCGGTGATCCCTTCCGAGGGCAGCGCATTGTCCTTGAACGCGTTGAAGTCGAATGGGCTCGCCGCCGCCGTGCCGCGGCGGGGATCGTCGAAGTCGAGCTGGTAGAGGTTCTGCGGCAGCCCATCGGGCTCGCCGAACAGGAACAGATCGACGTCGTCGAGCGAGCCGAGCAGCCCGACGTAATTCTCGGCAGCACGGCGACGATAGTCGATCCCGCCGGTGGCGCCGGTGGTGCCGACACCGTTGGTGCCATAGCCGATCTCGGCGACATGATAGCCGGTGCCCGCGGTGGCGCTGATGGCACTGGGGGCGGGCAGCGCCGAGAGCAGGATCGCCCAGGTCGGCACGTTGGCGGCGGGCGTGTCGAGCGAGGCCAGCGCGACGTCGCCCTGCAGGAAGTTGTTGGCGATGCCGAGTGCGACCGACGCCGGATTGTAGATGACCTGATTGACGTTGTACAAATAGTTGCTGGTCGAGGTCTGGTACTTGAGCGCGCCGTTGAGCCAGCGGCCGAACGCCGAATTGCCGGCGACATTGTTGTTGGCCTGGAAGCCGAACGCGATCGGGATGCCGCCTTGCGCCGCGCCATAGCCCCAGGGATCCTGCACGCCGGTGCCGGCGGGGTTCTCGTTCACGCAATGCGCCGCGAACAACACCGTGCGCGGGTTGATCAGCGTGCCGGTGCACAGGCCGATGAAGCCGTTCTGCTGGTCGACCACCATCTGGCCGACGCCGGTGACGCCGCCGGTGTCGAGCGCCGTCGTCGGTGTGCCGGGCTGCGAGATGATGATCGAGGGCTCGTTGATCATCCCGGCAGGCGCGACCGAGCCATTCTGCGCCTCATTGTACATACCGGTGGGACCATCCTGGGCAGCGGCGATGCCCGGCAGCGCGACAAGCGCGGTCGTTGCCAGAAGCGCGCGGCGCGCAACGGCACGGATTGACGAATCAACCATGTGAGTCTTCCCCTGTTCACCCACGCCGCTCTCCCCGCGGCTTGCTGAGTGTTACGCAACGTATCGGTAGGTTACATCGAGTCAAGCCGGGTTGGTGCAAGATCTACAACAGGTTAGATCGATTTCTTTGCAGTTGTCGCGGCGTTGCTTGTTGCGGGTGCTCCGGTGGGCGGTCCGGTGCCACGGCAGCCGGCAGATTGACTTTTGTTGCGACTGCGTGCATATGGCCCAGCATCGAGGCGTAATGCAGCGTGATTGGACCCGTGGGTCCAGGCTCCGCCTCGGTCGCTAACGCAAGGCTTCCCTTTTCACGCGGGGTGTCATTCTCCCCCCGCCACCCGTGCGTGCCATCACGCGTGGGCATGGCCTCTTCAAGGTTTCCCCATGTCCTTTTCCGATCTCGGCCTTGCCGAGCCGCTCGTCCGCGCGCTCGAAGCCAAGGGCTATACCACCCCTACCCCGATCCAGGCGCAGTCGATCCCGACGCTGCTCGAAGGCCGCGACCTGCTCGGCATCGCGCAGACCGGCACCGGCAAGACCGCCGCGTTCGTGCTGCCGTCGATCCAGCATCTGAGCAACGCGCAAAAGCGCGTGCTGCCGACCCATTGCCGCATGCTGGTGCTGGCGCCGACCCGCGAGCTCGCCGGTCAGATCGCCGACAGTGCCCGCGCCTATGGCCAGTTCTCCAAGATGTCGGTCGCCACCGTGTTCGGCGGCACCAGCATCAACAAGAACCGCCAGGACGTGAGCCGCGGCGTCGACATCCTCGTCGCCACCCCGGGCCGCCTGATCGACGTCGTCGAGCAGGGCTTCCTCAACCTCTCGATGATCGAGATCCTGGTGCTCGACGAGGCCGACCAGATGCTCGACCTCGGCTTCATCCACGCGCTCAAGAAGATCGTGCGGATGCTGCCCAAGAAGCGCCAGACGCTGTTCTTCTCGGCTACGATGCCGGTCGCGATCCGCGAGCTCGCCTCGCAGTTCCTGCATGATCCGGCGACGGTGACGATCAAGCCGGCGGCGACCACCGCCGAGCGCGTCGATCAGTATGTCACCTTCGTCAACCAGGCGGAAAAGCAGGCGCTGCTCACTATCACGCTGCAGGATCCGGCGATCGACCGCGCGCTCGTCTTCACCCGCACCAAGCATGGCGCCGACCGCGTCGTGAAGCTGCTCGCCGGCAACGGCATCGCCAGCAACGCGATCCACGGCAACAAGAGCCAGCCGCAGCGCGAGCGCGCGCTCGGCGAGTTCAAGGCCGGCAAGGTGAAGATCCTGGTCGCGACCGACATCGCCGCGCGGGGCATCGACGTCTCGGGCGTCAGCCATGTCGTCAACTTCGAGCTGCCCAACGTGGCCGAGCAGTACGTCCACCGTATCGGGCGGACGGCGCGCGCCGGCGCCAGTGGCATCGCGGTGTCGTTCTGCGCCGACGACGAGAAGCCTTATCTGCGCGACATCGAGCGCACCACGCGCCAGAAGATCAACATTACCGCGCTGCCCGAGGACTTCAACGCCCAGGCCGCCAAGATCAAGGCGACGCGGACGCAGGCGATCGGCGCCGACCCCGCACCGCGCGAGGATCGTCCGCGCGCAGAGCGTGGCCCGGCACGCCCGCGCGCCACGCACGCGCCGACCGCGACGGGGCGCAACTACGGCCCGTCGGGTCGTAGCGGCGGCAGCCGCCAGGGTGCCCAGGGTGGCGGCAACGGCGGTGGCCAGGGCGGCGGCGGGCGTCCTGCCGGCGGCGGCGGTCGTGGTCGCAGCGGCGGCGGCGGCGGTGGCGGTCGCCCCGGCGGTGGCCGCAGCGGCGCGGCGCCGGCGGCGCGCTGAGGAAACAGAAGGTCGTCTGGCGGGTTTGCTACGGTGAACCCGCCAGGAGACCTGCCATGGACGTATCAACCACCCCCGTCGCCGAGCGTATCGCCCGCGTGCTGGCCGGCCAGCGGATCAGCGCCAATGCGCAAGGCCAGGAGGAATCCGCCTCGCGCGAGGTGGACAGCGTGTGGCGCGACTACCTTCCCGATGCCCGCGCCGTGCTGAACACGCTGCGCGAGCCAGATCACGCGATGGCCGCGGCCGGCGATCCGGCGGTGTGGGAACGCATGGTGCTGGCCGCGATCAAGGAGTCGCGGCCCGAGACCGTGGTGCTCTGAGGCTGGCTGCCCCATAACCTACGTTCGCCCTGAGCTTGTGGAAGGGCGTGAAGCCCACCTGTGCTTCGACGGGCTCAGCACGAACGGGCTAATTTCCTCCCCCTCAATCCTCGAACACCGCGGCGCGCTTTTGCATGTGCGCCATCACCTGCTCGATCTGGTTGGGGGTACGGATCACGCGTAGCTGCTCGTCGCTTTCCGCGCGCAGCACCGCCGCCGCATCAGCATCGGCCGCCAGGTTGAACAAGCGCTTGCTGCCGCGGATCGCGTGCGGATTGCGCGCGGCGATGATCCGCGCCAGCGCCAGCGCCTCGTCGCGCGGATCCTCGGCGATCCGCGTGATCAAGCCATGCCCCAGCGCCTCTGCGGCGCCGAACTCGCGGGCCGTATAGGTCAGCTCGCGCAGCACGTCGTCGCGCGCTAGGCTGCGCCACAGCGCGACGCCCGCCATGTCGGGGACCAGCCCCCAATGCGTCTCGCGGATCGAGAAGCGCGTCTCCGGGTGGGCGAGGCGGATGTCCGCACCCGCGACGATCTGGAAGCCGCCGCCGAAGGCGACGCCATGGATCGCCGCGATCACCGGCATCGGCAGCTCGTGCCAGCCCCAGGCGGCATATTGCGCGCGGTTCGCGATGCCATGGTCGCGCGTGTCGAGCGCCAGCCCCGATCCGCCATTGGCCATCGCCGCCATGTCGAGCCCGGCGCAAAACCCCCTGCCCTCGCCGGACAGCACCACGCAGCGCACCTCGACCATCCGCTTGAGCTGGTCGATCGCCGCCGCCAGATCGTCGAACATCGCGGGGTCGAGCGCGTTCATCTTGTCGGGCCGGGCGAGGCGGACATCGGCGATGCCGTCCTCGACGATGATGGTGACGCGACCGTTCGGCTGGGCGTTCATGCGACCTCTCCTTCGCGTGTCCCTTAGCCGCCCGCGGCCGGCGTAGACAGTCGGTCGTGGCGCTGTAGGGTCGGGAAAAAAGGAGGGGATATGGCGTTCGACATCGTGCGCTTCACCGCAGCCGGGTTCGGCGGCCACGGCAACGCACTAGGCCTGCGGTACCACGACCACGGCGAGGATTGGGCCGAACTCGCGCTGCCCTATCAGCACCGGCTCGCCGGCGACGCGGACAGCGGCGCGCTGGCGGCGGGGCCGATCATCGCGATGCTCGACATGGCAACCAGCTTGGCGGTGTGGCTCAAGCGTCGGCGCTTCGCGCACCAGGCGACGCTCGACCTGCGGGTCGATCAGATCCGCCGGGCACGGGCGGGCGGCACCGTGTTCGGGCGCGGCGAATGCGTGGCGCTGACCGGCTCGATCGCGTTCGTGCGCGGCGTTGCCTATGACCAGGACATCGGCGATCCGCTGGCGCAGGTCGCCGGCACCTTCATGCTGATGGACCGGCTGTCGTGAGCCAGGCGCTGCCGCCGTATGCCACGCTGCTCGGCATCGCGCTGGAGGATCACGCCGATGCCCCGCCGGTGCTGGTGATGCCGTTCGGCGACGATGTGCTCGGCCGCCCGGGCTTTCTTCACGGCGGCGCGATCGCCGGGCTGCTGGAACTCGCCGCCATCGCCGCGCTGCGCCAGGCGCTGGCCGCCGATGGCGGCGGCCGGATCGAGCCGGTCACCCACAGCATCGACTTCATGCGCGGCGGCCGCGATCGGCCGACCCGCGCGCGCGGGCGGATCGGCCGGCTCGGCACCCGGATCGCCAATGTCGAGGCGGTCGCCTGGCAGGATGACGAATCCCGCCCCATCGCGGCGGCGCGCACGACCTGGCTGATCGTGCGGCCAGCGGCGGGCAGCTAGCCCGCGGGGGTCAGCTTGATCAGCCGGCCCTGCGATTCGCCGCCATCCTCGATCAGCCAGATCGCGCCGTCGGCCGCCTGCTCGACGTCGCGGATCCGCGCGCCCATGCGCCACTGGTCGGCCTTGGCGGCGTTGGTGCCGTCGAGATGGACATGGACCAGCGACTGCGACGACAGCCCACCGATGAACGCATCGCCCTTCCACTGCGGGAACAGCGATCCCGAATAGATCATCAGCCCGCCGGGCGAGATCACCGGGTTCCACCACAGCTTGGGCGGCTCATAGCCGTCGCCCGGCCGGTGATCGGAAATGTCGGTGCCGTCGTAGTTGCTGCCGTTGGAGGCGTTCGGCCAGCCGTAATTGCGCCCGGGAAGGATCAGGTTGAGCTCGTCGCCCCCCTTCGGCCCCATCTCCTGCTCCCACAGATTGCCATGCGCATCGAAGGCGAGGCCGAGCAGGTTGCGGTGGCCATAGGTCCAGATCTCCGGCGCGAACCCTTTAGCCGCCAAGGGGTTGCCGGGCGCGGGCTTGCCGTCCAGCGTCAGCCGCAGCACCTTGCCGAGCGTCACCTTGGGGTCCTGCGCGGGGGTGAACTTCTGGCGCTCGCCGTTGGTGAAGAACAGGTACCTGCCGTCCGGCGAGAAGGCGATGCGGCCCGAATAATGGCCATTGCCCTCAACAAAGGGACGCGCCCGGAACAGCGTCTCGACCTCGCGCAGCCGGGCTTGGCCTGCACTCTCGTCAAGCCGTCCGCGCGCGAGCACCACGCCCTTGCCGCCCTCGCCCGCCGTCGAATAGCTGAAATAAAGGCGGCGGCTGGTGGCGAAATCAGGCGCCAGGACGACATCCATCAACGCGCCCTGGCCCGCCGAATCGACCGGCAGCGTCGCGATGGTCTGCCTGGACTTGCCGTCGCCGGCCACGAGCAGCATCTGCCCGCCCTTCTCCGTCACCAGCAGGCGTCCATCGGGCAAGGCTGCCAGCGCCCAGGGTGAGTCAAAGTCCGCCACCACGGTTTCCTTGAACGGCTTGGCGCTCGGCGGCGTGGTGCCGGCTTGGCCGGCCACGTCGGCGGGCGCGTTGCCGGAGCACGCCAGCAGCGCAATCGGCAGGGTGGCAAGCAGGGTACGGCGCATGATTCTCTCCCGGACTGCCCCGCTCGAGCAGGGCGCCGCCGAGGATGCCCCGTTTGCCGGCTTGTTTCCACCCGGCGCCTTGCGTATATGACAGCTACTTTCTCTTACATCGTCAGGTGCAAGGGGCTGCGGGGTTCTCCCCGCGGCGCCAACTGCCTGTACCCGGAGCATTCATGGCGGACATGGCCGTATTGACGCAGTTGATCGAACCCGAGGCGCGCGCGCTCGGCTTCGATCTGGTGCGTGTAAAGATGTACGGCGGCAAATCGGATCCGACGCTGCAGGTGATGGCCGAGCGGCCCGAGACCCGGCAGCTGACGATCGACGATTGCGCCGAGCTGTCGCGCCGGATCTCCGACCTGTTCGACGAGAAGGACCCGATCGAGGAGGCCTATCGGCTCGAGGTGTCGTCCCCCGGGATCGATCGCCCGCTGACCCGGCCTAAGGATTACGCCGACTGGGCGGGTCATGAGGCCCGCGTCGTGCTCGGCGAGAAGATCGATGGGCGCAAGATCCTCACCGGCGACATCGTCGGGGCCGAGGGCGACCAGATCACCATCGACGTGCGCGGCTATCAGCCGATGACGGTCGCGTTCGACCTGATCCACGATGCCAAGCTGACGATCACCGATCGCCTGCTTGCCGCTACCGCGCCGCTCTCTGCCGAGGGCGCCGACGAATTCGAAGACGCGTCCGACGACGACGCCCCTGACACTGACGGCGTCCATGACGCTCCCAAGGAAGGACAGCAGTAAGATGGCCACTGTCGCCACCGCCAACCGTGCCGAGCTGATCGCGATCGCCAATTCGGTCGCGTCCGAGAAGATGATCGACAAGGCGATCGTGATCGAGGCGCTCGAGGAAGCGATCCAGCGCGCCGCCAAGACCCGCTATGGCAGCGAGAACGACATCCGCGCCAAGCTCGACCCGCTGTCTGGCGACCTGCGCCTGTGGCGCGTCGTCGAGGTGGTCGAGGCGGTTGACGACTATTTCAAGCAGGTCGACGTCAAGGGCGCGCAGAAGATCCAGAAGGATGCCGCGGTCGGCGATTACATCATCGATCCGCTGCCCCCGATCGAGTTCGGCCGCATCCAGGCCCAGGCTTCCAAGCAGATCATCTTCCAGAAGGTCCGCGACGCCGAGCGCGAGCGCCAGTATGAAGAGTTCAAGGATCGTCAGGGCGAGATCATCACCGGTGTCGTCAAGCGCGTCGAGTTCGGTCACATCGTCGTCGACCTCGGCCGCGCCGAGGGCGTGATCCGTCGCGACCAGCAGATCCCGCGCGAAGTGGTGCGCGTCAATGATCGCATCCGCTCGCTGATCCTCAACGTCCGCCGCGAGAGCCGCGGGCCGCAGATCTTCCTCAGCCGCGCCCACCCCGACTTCATGAAGAAGCTGTTCGCGCAGGAAGTGCCGGAGATCTACGACGGCATCATCACCATTATGGCCGCCGCGCGCGATCCGGGCAGCCGCGCCAAGATCGGCGTGATCAGCCGCGATTCGTCGATCGATCCGGTCGGCGCCTGCGTCGGCATGAAGGGCAGCCGCGTCCAGGCCGTCGTGCAGGAGATGCAGGGCGAGAAGATCGACATCATCCCCTGGTCGCCCGACACCGCCACCTTCGTCGTCAACGCGCTGCAGCCTGCCTCGGTGAGCCGCGTCGTGATCGACGAGGAAGAGGACCGCATCGAGGTGGTCGTCCCCGACGACCAGCTCAGCCTCGCGATCGGCCGTCGCGGCCAGAACGTCCGCCTTGCGAGCCAGCTGACCGCCAAGGCGATCGACATCCTCACCGAGCAGGATGCCTCCGAGAAGCGCCAGAAGGAGTTCACCGAGCGTACCGAGATGTTCCAGAACGAGCTGGACGTCGATGAGACGCTCGCGCAGCTGCTGGTTGCCGAGGGCTTCGGCGCACTCGAGGAGGTCGCCTATGTCGATCTCGACGAGATCGCCGGCATCGAGGGCTTCGACGAGGATCTCGGCCAGGAGCTGCAGAGCCGCGCCCAGGAGGCACTCGACCGCCGCGAAGCCGCCAACCGCGAGGAGCGTACCGCGCTCGGCGTGGAAGACGCGCTGGCCGACATTCCCTATCTCACCGAGGCCATGCTGGTGACGCTCGGCAAGGCAGGCATCAAGACGCTCGACGATCTCGCCGACCTCGCCACCGACGAGCTGGTCGAGAAGAAGCGCGCCGAGCCGCGCCGCCGCAACGAGGATGCCCCCAAGCGTCCTGAGCCGAAGGGCGGGATCCTCGCCGAATATGGCCTCAGCGACGAGCAGGGCAACGAGATCATCATGGCCGCCCGCCAGCATTGGTTCGCGGACGAGGAGGGTGACGCAGAGGCAGCAACCCCGGCAACGGCCGAGGCGGATGCCGACGTCGCGACGGACGAGAAGGACGCCTGATGCCGTTCGTCTCGATCCGCATCTCGGGCACCGCTACCAAGGACCAGAAGGCCGGCATCGTCGCCGACGTCACCCAGTCGCTCGTCGAGCGGCTGGGCAAGAAGCCCGGTGCGGTGCAGATCGTGATCGAGGAAGTGTCCACGGAGAATTACGGTGCCGGCGGGCAGTTGCTCGCCGACCGTGACGCGCCCCAGCCGAGGGAGGACGCGCATGCGGTTCCCTCGCAATGAGACGCTAGCGCGTCACCCGCTCGGTGGGGCACTGACCGGCTCGCAGGGGATGCCTGCGGGGCGGCCGCGCCGCGCCTGCCGCAGGATGCAGGCCCGATGAGCGACCCCATCCGCAAGTGCATCCTCGCGCAGGAGCATGACGCGCGCGATCATCTCGTGCGGCTGGCGCTCGCGCCCGACGGCCGGGTGCTGCCCGACGTCCGCGCCAAGGCCCCGGGCCGGGGTGCCTGGATCGGCGTCACCCGTGCCGAGCTCGAACAGGCGATCGCCAAGAAGCGGCTGAAGGGCGCGCTCGCGCGATCGTTCAAAGGCGCCGACTTCACGATCCCCGAGGACCTGCCGGCGCTGATCGAGGCGGCGCTCGAGCGCAACGCGATGGACCGGCTCGGCCTCGAATCACGCTCGGGCATGCTACTCAGCGGCTCGGACAAGATCGAGCAGGCGGCGCGGTCCGGGCAGCTTCACGCGCTCTACCACGCGTCCGATGCCGGCACCGACGGCAACCGCAAGCTCGACCAAGCCTGGCGGGTTGGCCGCGATCGCGAAGGATCCGACCTTCGGGGGTTGGCGTTGCCGATCCCGCGCCCCATATTGTCATTGGCGCTGGGGCGTCAGAATGTGGTACACATCGGCTTGACCGACCGCGCTGCGGCGAAGCGGGTGAGCGATGCGCTCGACCGCTGGCTGCATTTTATCGGACCTGAACCCACCCCCGTGCCTTGCGAAACGGCCTCGCAGGGCGCATCGGCGCCCGAAGTGCTTCCCGAGAGATCCGGGGCCGCATTGTCCGGGGCTTTGCCGGCCGTAGACGTAAACGAGGAATTTGAGTGAGCGACACCGACAACGAAAAGCCGAAGCTTGGCATGCGCACCCCGCTGGGGTTGAAGCGCACGGTCGAGACCGGCCAGGTGAAGCAGAGCTTCAGCCACGGCCGGTCCAATACGGTTATCGTGGAAACGAAGCGCCGCCGCGTGCTCGGCCGGCCCGGCGAGGCTCAGCCCGCCGAACAGGCGTTCGCGCCCGAGCCCGAGGCGGCCCCTGCTCCGGCGCCCCAGGCCGCTGCGCCCGCGCCGCGCCCTGCTGCCGACAATCTGTCGCCGCAGGAGCGCCAGTCCAAGCTGCTGCGCGAGGCCGAGGAACAGCGCATGCATGCGCTGGAAGACGCGCGCCGTCGCGATGAGGCGACCCGCGTCCAGCACGCCGAGGACGAGCGCACCCGCGCCGCCGAGCGTGCGGCGGCCGCCAACGCCCCTGCTCCCGCCCCCGCGGCAGAGCCGGCGCCCGAGTCTACCCCGGCGCCAGCCCCGGTAGCCGAGGTCGCACCGCCCGTCGCTGCCGCCCCGGTCGCG
>NZ_JALNUP010000032.1 GCF_026540855.1 Sphingomonas sp. GC_Shp_5 | reverse complement strand
CGACTGGCCGCTGACGCCCGGCGTCTGGCGCTACCGCCCCGATGATCGCGGCAGCCTCGCCGCGTTCGGGCTCGCCGGTGCCGAGCCCGTCCTCACCCTGCGCTGCGATCGCGCGGCGCGGCAGGTCGCGCTGTCACGCCCAGGCACCAGGGCGACGCCGCTGACCATCCGCACCACCAGCGTCACCCGCGCGCTGCCGGTGCAGCCCGGCGGCGCCACGCCACCCACCGTCACGGCCGTGCTCGCCGCCAATGATTCGCTGCTCGACGCGATCGGGTTCAGCCGCGGGCGGTTCATCGTCGAACAGGCTGGGCTATCGGCACTGGTCATCCCCGCCTGGGCGGAGATCGAGCGCGTCACCGAGGACTGCCGCTGACGCTACCAGGGGTGCGGCGCGGCCGGCGCGAGCGGAGGAAGCTCGGCCAAAATCATCCGCATTTCAAGTCTTGTATGTTGGTCGTCCCTAACTCACATTACCTCTTGTGATCGGGCTCGATCACGATTGGCTATCAACAAGCGAAAGGAGGTGATCCGATGTCTCATGGTTCAGCAGTGAGTTCGGTTCGGTTCGTTCGGGGGACGCGCCGCTAAGGTCGCCGGGTTGGCGCGGAGGGTATTTTCCCTCAATCAACGCGTGAACTCACAGGACAAGCGGTTCGCATGGTCCTCCGGGCTGGAGCTCTCCGGCCGCTGACCATGTTAGGGGGTTGTCGAGCTGCTCAAGGGCGCTCGGCAACCTCTTTTCATATCTGGCGCAGGCGCCGCCGCTCGATAGCTCCAGCGACGGCAACCGGCCGGGGTCACGCCCCGACCAGCAACCCCTCCCGCGCGATCTTCTCGCGCCACACCAGCGGCGCGAGCTGGTGGACGTTCTGGCCCGCGGCATCCACCGCCACCGTCACCGGGAAGTCGCTGACCTCGAATTCGTAGATCGCCTCCATGCCGAGATCGGCAAAGCCGACGACGCGACTGCCCTTGATCGCGCGCGCGACCAGATAGGCCGCGCCGCCCACCGCCATCAGATAGGCGGACTTCGCCTCGGCGATCGCCTCGGTCGCCGCCGGCCCGCGCTCGGCCTTGCCGACCATCGCCAGCAGCCCCTGGTCGAGCATCATCCGCGTGAACTTGTCCATTCGCGTCGCCGTGGTCGGCCCCGCCGGCCCCACCACTTCCTCGCCGACCGGATCGACCGGCCCGACGTAATAGATCACCCGACCCTTGAACTCGACCGGCAGTTCCTCGCCGCGCGCGAGCATGTCGGCGATGCGCTTGTGCGCGGCATCGCGCCCGGTGAGCATCTTGCCGTTGAGCAGCAGCCGGTCGCCATGCCTCCAGCCCTGCACCACCTCCGGCGTCAGCGTGTCGAGATCGACCCGGATCGCCGCCTTGTCCGGCGTCCAGTTGACGTCGGGCCATTCCTCGAGCCGCGGCGCCTCGAGGTAGGCCGGCCCTGAACCGTCGAGCGTGAAATGCGCATGCCGGGTCGCGGCGCAATTGGGGATCATCGCCACCGGCTTGGAGGCGGCATGGGTCGGCCAGTCGACGATCTTGACGTCGAGGATGGTCGAGAGCCCGCCCAGCCCCTGCGCGCCGATGCCGAGCGCGTTGACCTTGTCGAAGATCTCGATCCGCAGCGCCTCCAAGTCGTTCTTCGGACCGCGCTGCTTCAGCTGCGCCATGTCGATCGGCCCCATCAGCGATTCCTTGGCGAGCAGCATCGCCTTTTCCGCGGTGCCGCCGATGCCGATGCCGAGCATGCCCGGCGGGCACCAGCCAGCCCCCATCTGCGGGATCATCTCGAGCACCCAGTCGACGATCGAGTCGCTCGGATTCATCATCTTGAACTTGGACTTGTTCTCCGAGCCGCCGCCCTTGGCCGCTACGTCGATCGACACCGTGTTGCCCGGCACCATCTCGACGTGGAGCACGCTCGGCGTGTTGTCACGAGTGTTGCGGCGGGTGAAAGCCGGATCGGCGAGGATCGAGGCGCGCAGCTTGTTCTCGGGATGCAGGTAGGCGCGGCGCACGCCCTCGTCGACGACCTCCTGAAGGCTGCGGCTGCCATCGGCGAACCGGCAATCCTGGCCCCATTTGACGAACACGGTGACGATGCCGGTGTCCTGGCAGATCGGCCGATGGCCCTCGGCGCACATCCGGCTGTTGGTGAGGATCTGCGCGATCGCGTCCTTCGCCGCCGGGCTCTGCTCGGCCTGATAAGCCGCGCCGAGCGCGCGGATGTAATCCATCGGGTGATAGTAGCTGATGAACTGCAGCGCGTCGGCGACGCTCTCGATCAGATCGGCTTCGCGGATGATGACGGTGGACAAGCGACGAACTCCTTTGCGGAGCGCCTCTACCGCAGCCAACGGCGCGCCGCCAACCCTGGCACCAGCGCGGCATGCTTAACGCCGGCGCCGCGGACTACGGTGCCGCTGGCCCGCCCGTGGTAAGGGCTGGTTAGCCATCTCCAGCCGCTCGGCGGGCCGGATATCTCCGGCAGCATCAGGGCGGTGGTCAATTCGACTTCGACCGAGGGCTTTCGCGCTACCGCCGCTCCAGCGGGTCTAAGTTGCCGTTGCGATCCGGCGCACACCGTTCCACTCACGCACCGCCAACGTATACCAAACGGTTGTTTGCGCGGGATGCATTTTTACCAAGAGGCAGAGCCTCGGCAATTCGGCTATCAATTTTCGGTAATCCACCATCAACGGTCGATCGACAGCAGAAGTACGCCGTTGTTCGCGATTAACGCCGCTACCGGCCGTGAGCAGGCGCCAATAGCCGAGCTTGATCTATGATGGGCGGTTCAACTCTATCGTGCGACGTCGCCGCGTGGTCGGAACACGCCCCTGTCGGCGAATAACGCGGCAACGCAGATTTCATGGTCTATTAACCACGAGATTGAACCATTTTAGCAATCATACCGTCGCTACCGTCCGCGCCATGCCTGCCGCTCCCGATCACCTTGATATCGACCCTGCCGCAGGGATGGGCATGGCGCGGCTGCTCGGCCTCCGCCACGAGATCGCGGAGGAAGTCGCCCATGCGCATGCGCTGCGGCTCGACACCGCCGGGGGCATATGGCCGTTCGCGATGGCGGCGCAAGCAATCGCCTGCGTGGTGCTGGTCGGCTCAGCGATTGCCGGCGGCATGGGCGGCTTTGCCGGCGCGATGGCGATCCATATCGGCTTTCTCGTCGCTTTGTCCGGCACAGCCTATGGCTTCCTCGTCCTCCCCGCAGCGCGCCACTGGCCGGCGCATGACCGCACCCGCGGGCTGGCGCTCTGCGCCACCGGCATTGCCGCGGCACTGCTGTCGTTGCTGTGGGCGTCGACCCGCTTCGCCATGGGCCCCACCCAGCTCGGCTGCTTCGTAGCCGTCGCCGGCGCGATCGGCATCACCTCGCTGACCATCCACCAGGTCCGAGCCGCGACGCTTGGCTTCGCGCTCGGGCTGGTGATCATGCTCGCCATCCTGTCCAACGGTTGGCTGCCGACCAGCATCGCCCTATTCTTCTTCCTTGGGCTCGCCGTCGCGACCCTGCGCCTCGCCCGCCACGACATCGGCGCGGTGATGATCCGCAACCGCGAGACGAGCGACGGCAAGCTCGCCGCCAAGATGATCGCCGAATTCGAAGGCCAGGGCACCGGCTGGTTCTGGGAAGCCGATCGCCAGGGTCGCCTCACCTATCTCTCCGCCAAGGTCGCCGCCGAGCTCGCCCAGACCGGCCCGCATCCGCTCGGCCGGACGATCACCGACATCTTCCGCATGGACAGCGCCGCGCCCGGCACCGAGCGCACGCTCGCCTTCCACATGTCGTCGCGCACCTCGTTCCACGATTATTCGGTATGCGCCGCCTGCGACGTCGATACCGAACGCTGGTGGTCGATCTCCGGCCGCCCGGTGGTCGACGATCTCGGCCGCTTCCAGGGCTTCATCGGTTCGGGCACCGATCTCACCGAAAAGCGCAAGTCCGAAGCCGAGATCACCCGCCTGGCGTTGTTCGACAGCCTCACCGGCCTCGCCAACCGCCAGCGGATGCGGATCAGCCTCGACAAGACGCTGCTCCATCAGGTCGGCCCCTATCGCCCCGCCAGCCTGTTCCTGCTCGATCTCGATCGCTTCAAGGCGGTCAACGACACGCTCGGCCACCAGGCGGGTGACGCCCTGCTCAAACAGGTCGCGCAGCGGCTCCAGCGCGGAGTCGGCGAGACGGGGTTGGTCGGCCGGATCGGCGGCGACGAATTCCAGGTGCTGCTGCCGGGGATCGACGCCCGCGATACGCTGTCCACCCTCGCCCGCGACCTCATCGCCGCGCTGTCGCAGCCCTATTTCGTCAGCGGCGCTTCGGTATCGATCGGCTGCTCGATCGGCATCGCCATCGCGCCCCGCCACGGCGAAGATGCCGAGACGCTGATCCGCAACGCCGATCTCGCGCTCTATGCCGCCAAGGCCGAGGGACGCGGCGTTCATTGCTTCTTCTCGGACGAGATGCTCGCCGGCGCCAAGAGCCGCAAGCAGCTCGAGGACGACATCCGCACCGCGCTTGCGGATGGCAGCTTTCATCTCGTCTACCAGCCCGTGGTCTCCACCCGCGACACCGAGATCGTCGGCTATGAGGCGCTGCTGCGCTGGGATCATCCCACCCGCGGCCCCGTGTCGCCATCCGATTTCATCCCGGTCGCCGAGGAATGCGGGATGATCGAGGCGCTCGGCGAATGGGCGCTGCGCACCGCCTGCCACGAGGCCGCGAGCTGGCCGCGCGCGGTGCGGGTCGCGGTCAACGTCTCGCCGATCCAGTTCGCCAATCCCGCGCTGCCGGCGCTGGTCACCTCCGCGCTCGCCAGCGCCGGGCTGCCGCCGCGTCGGCTGGAGCTGGAGATCACCGAGGGCGTGTTCCTTGACGAGACCCAATCGTCCGACGCGATGTTCAAGGCGCTGAAGGGCATTGGCGTGCGCCTCGCGCTCGACGATTTCGGCACCGGCTATTCCAGCCTCGGCTATCTACGCACCGCGCCGTTCGACAAGATCAAGATCGATCAATCCTTTGTCCGCGGCGCCGCCCAGCCGGGCAACCGCAATGCGGCGATCATCAAGGCGATCGTCACCCTAGCCGACACGCTCGACATGGAGACCACCGCCGAGGGTGTCGAGATCCAGGACGAGATCGATCTGGTCCGCGCACTGGGGTGCAGCCATATTCAAGGCTTCGTCTATGGCCGCGGTATTCGCGCCGACGCCGTCGCCGCGCAACTCGGCGGGGACGGCACCGTCGCCGCCACCGGCCACAAGATTAGCCGCGCGCCGCGCACCAAGATGCTGCGCTCGGCGCGGATCACGATCGGCGATGCTGAGGGCGATGTGCGCATTCGCGACATCTCGGCGACCGGCGCGATGATCGATGGTATCGCCATCGACGGCAATGCCGCCGGGCTCGACGTCCAGATCGAGCTGCTCGAGAACCAGATGTTCTCGGCGCGGATAGCCTGGGCGGCGGGCGGCCGGGCGGGGCTTGAGTTTGCGGAGGGCTTCAATCTCGAGCGCCTCAATCAGCAACCCGGCCGGATCATGCGCCGGGCCAGCTGAACCCGATTCCGGCGACGCCGGCAGCATGCTCGCGCGATTGTCTCAAAAATGTCGTCTAAGTTCATCTTAATCGGCGATGAATTGCAGATCGGTACTTGATCCACTTTGGATTTTGGTATTCCTTCGTCGCAGCCATGGGAGTGGCCTCGGCAACCGTCCGCCGCCTCGGCGTCGGCAGGTTGGCATTGCAGGTTGGCAAGTGAGGGCTGGAATGGACAAGACGTCGCGGGTCGAGATCGACAGTCGCGGGACGATCGTTCGAGTGGACCCATCCTTTTGCGCGATGATGCGCGATACGCCCGATCGCCTGGTCGGCACCCCTATGCTGATCCTTACTGCGCCCGCCGACCACGCCAAATGCACCTCGCTGTTCGTGCGGCTGGTCGATCAGGGCGTCGCCTTCGCCACGGTCAAGCGGCTGATCCGCCGTGACATGTCGCACATTTGGATCTTCAGCCGCGGCGAAGAGACGGCGGGGGAGAATGGGGAGCGCCGCTTCACGCTGTCGATCCGCGAAAGCGCGGCGCCGGTGCCGCGGCGCGATCCGGGCAAGCTGCTCGACGCCACCCGCTTCATGATCGCGGCCCGCCGCCAGCGCCGGGCGATCTTTGCAAGCCCGCTGTTCACCGATCATGCCTGGGACATGATCAGCCTCGCTTATGTTGCCGAGGCCGAGGGCACGGTGCTGACCATGGCCGATCTCACCGCCGAGACCGGCCTCACCACCGCCAGCCTGGCGCGCTGGATCCGCGCCTTGCGCGCCGATGAGCTGCTCGAAGTCGAAGGTGACGACGGCGACCTTCAGGATGCGGCGATCCGGCTATCTGCGCTGGGCCATCGCAAGTTCGAGGAGCATATCGGCAAGCTGGTGAATTGGGAGCCGGACGAGGACGTGCTGGTCAGCTGATCGGCGCCACTACAGCTGGTGGCCGCGCCGCCGGTCGTCGCGACCGCCACAAAATATTTTCGTTCCCGGCCCGTTCTCTTGCGGATCGCGTAAGCCGCAGAAGTCCACGCGTCGCCCGGCGGGCTGCGCGGTCCGGGTCGGCGTCACCACTGCCCGGCACCTGCCCATGCGCATTAACTTCTTGCGGCGCGCGCGGCTTTGCCACAATTTGTAGCGGTAGAACTCGGGAGTGAGCCCTACCACTGGTAAGAACAAGCTGCACCCCTGGGGCGCGGCACCGAATCTTTCGCGCATGGCGCTGAAAATGTTCGCATTTTGTTCTTCACCAATGGTAGCATCGGGCCCGCCGCCGATTCGAACGGACCGGGAACGAAGTGGAGCGTTTCGATGGATTTCAGGGATATGCAGGACAGCGCCATGAACACTGATACGATCGACGCCCCCGCGGCGCCTGCCCCCACTGCCCCGGCCGCCGCCGCCGCGCCCGAGCATGACAGCAAGGCGATCCGCCCGCAGCCCTATCCGGTCGAGGTTGATCACAGCCGCGATGCGTTGCTCACAGATTTCGGCAAGGATACGCTCAACGACCGCTATCTGCTGCCCGGCGAGAACTATCAGGACCTCTTTGTCCGCGTCGCCTCCGCCTACGCCGACGACGCCGCCCACGCGCAGCGACTTTATGACTATATTTCAAAGCTTTGGTTCATGCCGGCAACCCCGGTGCTGTCCAACGGCGGCACCGGCCGCGGCTTGCCGATCTCCTGCTACCTCAATTCGGTGCCCGACAGCCTCAACGGCATCGTCGACACCTGGAACGAGAATGTCTGGCTCGCCTCGCGCGGCGGCGGCATCGGCACCTATTGGGGCAACGTCCGCGGCATCGGCGAACCGGTCGGGCTCAACGGCAAAACCAGCGGCATCATCCCCTTCGTCCGCGTCATGGACAGCCTGACGCTCGCGATCAGCCAGGGGTCGCTGCGCCGCGGGTCGGCCGCCTGCTACCTCGACATCTCGCATCCCGAGATCGAGGAATTCCTCGAGATCCGCAAACCCAGCGGCGACTTCAACCGCAAGGCGCTCAACCTCCATCACGGTGTGCTGCTCACCGACGCGTTCATGGAAGCGGTCCGCGATGGCGCCGAGTGGAACCTGCTCAGCCCCAAGGATGGCGCGGTCCGCGCCACGCTCGACGCGCGCTCGCTGTTCCAGAAGCTGGTCGAGACCCGCCTGCAGACCGGCGAGCCCTACATCGTCTTCGCCGATCACGTGAACAAGGCGATGCCGGCGCACCATCGCGAGCTCGGCCTCAAGGTGTCGACCTCCAACCTCTGCTCCGAGATCACCCTGCCGACGGGGCGCGACCATCTCGGCAACGATCGCACCGCGGTCTGCTGCCTGTCGTCGCTCAACCTCGAGACCTGGGATCAGTGGAAGGACGACAAGCTGTTCATCGAGGACGTGATGCGCTTCCTCGACAACGTCCTCCAGGATTACATCGACCGCCACGAGCCGGGCATGGAGCGCGCCGCTTATTCGGCGGGCCGCGAGCGTTCGGTCGGCCTGGGCGTGATGGGCTTCCACTCCTTCCTCCAGGCGCGCGGGCTGCCGTTCGAGGGTGCGATGGCCAAGTCGTGGAACCTCAGGATGTTCAAGCACATCAGCGCGCAGGCCAACCAGGCGTCGATGACGCTCGCCGCCGAGCGCGGGCCGTGCCCCGATGCCGCCGACGTCGGCGCGATGGAGCGGTTCAGCTGCAAGATGGCAATCGCGCCGACCGCGTCGATCTCGATCATCTGCGGCGGCACCTCGGCGTGCATCGAGCCGATCCCCGCCAACATCTACACCCACAAGACGCTGTCGGGCAGCTTCTCGGTCAAGAACCCGTATCTCGAGAAGCTGCTCAACGAGAAGAGCAAGAACTCGGATGCGGTGTGGAACTCGATCCTCGAGCAGGGCGGCTCGGTCCAGCACCTCGACTTCCTCTCGGCCGAGGAAAAGGACTGCTACAAGACCAGTTTCGAGATCGACCAGCGCTGGCTGCTCGAGCTCGCCGGCGATCGCACCCCGTTCATCGACCAGGCGCAGTCGCTCAACCTGTTCATCCCCGCCGACGTCGAGAAGTGGGACCTGCTGATGCTCCACTTCCGCGCCTGGGAGCTCGGCATCAAGTCGCTTTATTACCTGCGGTCGAAGTCGGTCCAGCGCGCCGGTTTCGCCGGCTCGGAGGGCCAGGGCGGCGTTGAGGCCGATAACACCCTCGCCGCGCCGAGCTTCGCGATGGGCGGGAGCACCGATTACGACGAGTGCCTGGCCTGCCAGTGAGATGAGGCCCCGGGCCCTCTCCCTTCCGGGAGAGGGCGGGAGCCGCGCCGCGGCGGAAGGATGAGGAGAGGTTGGGAAGAATGACCGAGCGACAACTGCCCGCCGGCTCCGTCATTCGCGCGCGCGCTGGTGGCAACGCCGCCATCACCGTGACCGTCGCCAACGCAAAAGGGCTGCCGATGACCGGCAGCCCCCTCACTCTACCCCGGCCGGCGGCCGCAGGTCGCTCCCTCCCCCACCAGGGGAGAGGGAGGAGCGGATCACTCCGCTTCTTCGAACATGTCCACGGCGTTCTGCGCGGTGGCCGAGAGGCGCACGGTGTCGCCCTCGACTTCCGCGACCAGCCCGGCCGGGAGGTAGTGGTGCTTGCCGCCCTGGCCGTCCTGGGTCGACGGGCTGTCGTTCTTGGTGAGCTTGATGCGCTCGCCGTCGAGATGGTCGACCGTGCCGACATGGACGCCGTCGGCGCCGATGACCTTCATATGCTCCTTGATGGCGCTGTGATCGTGCATGCTATGTCTCCTGTGATGGGGTCGGGGGTGAAACGAGCCCGCGCCCGAATGGATGCATCGCCCCGTCGCGCTCCGTCAACATCGCGGGCCAAGGCAGTCGCATGACGCTCCAGGTCGCGATCATGGCCGCGGTCGCCGCGGCCTTCACCCTCGCCGGCGCCTGGCTGCTGCTCGAGCTGCGCCATCCCCAGGCACCGGCGCGCGTCTATGTCTACCGCATGGTCGGGATCATGGCGGTCGCCGCCGGCGTGGTGCTCGGCTTTTCCGCCGCCGCCCTGCAGCAATGGAGCGCGCCATCATGACGCGCGGGCCCAGCAACTATTGGCTTATCTTTGGCCTGTCGCTGTTCGCCACGCTGTTTCCCGACATCGTCGCTCACGGCTTTCTCGATGATCGGCGCATCGTTCGCTGGATCGCGATCCCTCTGCTTTTCGCCTCGACGATCGTGCTCGTCGATTTCTATTTCCGTCATTTCTGATCAAGGACGAAGACCCATGTCCCTCCTCGAAGCCCGCAAGCAGTATAAGCCGTTCGAATATCCCTGGGCGTTCGAATTCTGGAAGCGCCAGCAGCAGCTCCACTGGCTGCCCGAGGAAGTGCCGCTCGGCGAGGATTGCCGCGACTGGGCGCAGAAGCTGTCGGATCACGAGCGCAACCTGCTCACCCAGATCTTCCGCTTCTTCACCCAGGCCGATGTCGAGGTGCAGGATTGCTACCACGAGAAGTACGGCCGCGTGTTCAAGCCGACCGAGGTCAAGATGATGCTGACCGCGTTCAGCAACATGGAGACGGTGCACATCGCCGCCTACAGCCACCTGCTCGACACCATCGGCATGCCCGAGAGCGAATATGGCGCCTTTCTCGAATATGCCGAGATGAAGGAAAAGCATGATTACATGCAGAACTTCGGCGTCGACAACGATCAGGACATCGCCCGCACGCTCGCCATGTTCGGCGGCTTCACCGAGGGCGTCCAGCTCTTCGCCAGCTTCGCGATGCTGATGAACTTCCCGCGCTTCAACAAGATGAAGGGCATGGGCCAGATCGTCACCTGGTCGATCCGCGACGAGAGCCTGCATTGCGAGGGCATCATCAAGATGTTCCACACCTTCTGCCACGAGCGCCAGTGCCTCACCAAGGCGGTGAAGGACGACATCGCCGACGTCTGCCAGACGACGATCCGGCTCGAGGACAATTTCATCGACCTCGCGTTCGAGATGGGCCCGGTCAACGGCATGACCCCCAAGGAGATCAAGAAGTACATCCGCTACATCGCCGACTGGCGGATGGGGCAATTGGGCCTCAAGCCGATCTACATGATCGACGAGCACCCGCTGCCCTGGCTCGCGCCGATGCTCAACGGCGTCGAGCACGCCAACTTCTTCGAACAGCGCGCCACCGAATATTCCAAGGCCGCGACCAAGGGCCAGTGGAACGACGTGTGGTCGTCGTTCGACCAGCGCCAGAAGGCCAAGGTGGTGAAGCCGGCGAACGAAGAACTGCGCGAAAGCGGGGACATGTTCTCGGCGGCTGGGGTGGCGGCGGAGTAGGACGCATGGGATATCACGCTCAGATAGGCACTTTCGGCGACGTGGCGGCAGAGGAAGATGATGCCATTTTGTCATATTTTCTCAAAACTGACGCAGTTGCCCAAGTCGAGTCTGGCGAGACGATTGTTGTTTTAGGCCGCAAGGGCTCAGGCAAGACTGCTCTTGCAAAGTATTTTAGCTCATCAACCGCCGATTATCTGTCAGCGTCTCTTAGCCTAAGGGATTACCCTTGGACGCTTCATGAACGTCGGCGAAATACCGGCGCATCAGAAATAGAGGCTTACGTCAGCTCTTGGCGCTACCTAATTGCCGTAAAGACCCTGTCCGTTCTCATTGCCGAAAAAGGCACTAATCTTCAGACCGACTCGCAACGGTCCGCCTATCAGTTCCTTTACGACAATTATGGCGGCCCCAATCCCACACTTTCTGATATACTTCGCCCAAAGAGGCTCAAGCTATCGAAGACATCGTTTCTTCCATCCGTTATGGGAAACTCACTCGGCGGGCTAGAGTTTGAGAGCCAAGATGGCGGCGTCTCACCTGAGATCGATGCTCTAACAGACTCACTTATCGAATGCGCCCACGTTATTTGTGGCCAGACCAATACCAAGAAGATCATTCTGGGTTTTGACGAACTTGACCAGGGCTTGGCCAGTATCGACAACCAGCATGAAAGGATGGTGGTAGGGTTGATTCTGGCAGCACGCTCATTCCGGAAGCACTCTGGGCCAGCGAAAGTGAGCCCAGTTGTATATCTTAGAACAGACATCTGGGACGAACTTCGTTTTTCAGACAAGAATAAGATATCGCAGTCATCGGCTGTTCTACTTGAGTGGGACGCCAATTCTCTTCTTAACCTTATCAATGAACGCGTGAAGGCCAAGCTAGGGCAAGATTATACGTGGACCGATATTGAAGACGAAGCTTCCATGCGCGGGTCTCAGCCAAAATGGAACCACGTGGTCGCCCGCACCTTTTTAAGGCCAAGAGATGTAATACAGTTCCTCAACTGCCCTTTACATATCAGCCTAACGAGAAACTCAGATGCCGATTACTTTGATAACGATGATATTCAACAAGCAAGAGCACCATATTCACGCTATTTAAAGCAAGAGCTTGATGACGAGCTGGGCCCGCACTGGGAAAAGTGGAACGAGGCTCTTCAAGCTTGTTCCGAGCTCGCAACCATCACGTTCTCACGAGAAGACTTTGTCGAAGCATATACCCGGCGCAAGTCTTCTAATAACCAAGTCAACGCGGACGAGGCGCTAGAACTTCTTTATCAGTTTTCTGTAGTCGGCTACCGACGCGGCATTGGAAAAGGCGGAAGTGGATGGGTCTTTCAGTACAGTGACCCCCACGCGGGGTGGGACAACGGAGCGTCACTACTCAAGGTTCACTTAGGGCTGAAGGAATTCGCCAAGTTGCGAGAAGAGCGGAATAATTAACTGCCCTAGGAAAGCTGGATAACATTGTTTTTGGCGATGCACGCCAGCAGCCCCCTCTTAACCCTCTCCCGCAACACCCCGGCAACCGCCGCCATGCCATGCTCAGCCCATGCTCCCCTCCCCCCGCATCTTCCGCAGCCGCTGGACGGCGCTGATCTGGGCCGGGGGAATCGTCTGGGCTGCGGTGGATATCGCCGGCTCCGCCCCCGGCAAGCCTGCCGGCAACGAAACCGCCGCGGTGCAGAACGGGCAAACCGGCCTCACCGATCCGCTCGGCGACCCGGTCGACGCTGCCGACCTCAAGACCATTGCCAATCTGGTCGATCAATAAAGCGCTGTCCTACACGAACCGATATGGTTACGTGGTGCGGCTCCATCTCACGTCAGAGGAGCCTTGCCATGCCATACGCCAAGCCTGCCGATCCGCTCGCCGACTATCGTCCCGTCGGCCTGGCGCCGCGCCGCGATGGCTGGACCGCCGAGCGCCAGCGCCTTTTCCTCCAGACGCTCGCCGAAACCGGCTGCATCTCCACCGCCTGCGACGCGGTCGACATGACGCCGCGCTCGGCCTATCGGCTGCGTGCCCATCCCAACGGCGCGCTGTTCGCGCGCGCCTGGGATGCGGCATTGCTGATCGCCACGGGGCGGCTGATGACGCTCGCCTTCGAGCGCGCGATCAACGGCATTCCCAAGTCGATCTGGCGCGACGACAAACTGGTGTCCGAGACCCGCCAGCCCTCCGAGCGGCTGATGATGTTCCTGCTTACCCACCTCATGCCCGATCGCTTTGGTGGCCAGCCCATGATGAACCGCCGCGGCGATCATCGCGTCGCCAGCGCCACCGCGCAACTGCCGGGCGCGCTCGAGAAGCTCGCCGACGTCGCGCCGGATCTCTGCCCCAGCGAGGATCTGTGCGCCTCCGATTATGCGCCGCAGCCGCCCGACAACGAGCTGGCCTGAGCAGCCGCTGGGTAGGTGAGACTTTCGTGTGACCTTCGGCGGATTTCCGCGGGTTTCGGCGTCACGCAACGAGCGAGTGATCCTCACCAAACCGTTCGCCCTGAGCCTGTCGAAGGGCCTGAGTCTCACCGCGCTTCGACAAGCTCGGCACGAACGGATCGGTACGGCTGACCGACTGGAGCTCTGGTCCACACACTGGCCCCAACACGGGGTCGAGCTGTGCCCCGCCCTAGCGCTCCCGCCCCGCGCGGCTGGTCGGCGCATGGAAATCGGCCGGCTTGTCGGCGATCCAGGCGAGGAATCGCGCCATCGCCGGCTGCGCGCGCAGCACCGCCGGGTCGGCGAGCGTCCGCGCTAGGTCGACGTTGGCGAACAGCGCGTGGATGGTGCGGTGGCAGATCGGATGGACCGGCGCGGTGATCCGGCCGCCCTGCGACTTGGGGACGAGATGATGCCACTCAACCCGCGCGCCGAGCGGCCGCTCGCACAAGGCGCACACCGCATCATTTGCCGCCGCGCGCCGTGCGGCGAGCGCCTCGGCCTCGGCCAATCCCGCCTTGCGTTTCACCCGTCCTGCCATCGCCACCGATGTAGGAAAGCTGTCGCGGTTTGCGACCGCCCTGCGCACCCGCCAACCGGCCGCCTCGGCATTCCGGTCACGAAAAGGGGCGGGAAACGGCCCGCAGCCGCCTCCCGCCCCTCAACGTTCTCAGCCGGTTGGGCTTAGAAGTGGGTCACCAGGCCCGCCATCGGGCGGAAGCTGTGCGCGCTGCCGAAGGTCGAAACCTCGGTGCGGATACGGAAGCCCGAACGACCGGTGATGCCGCCGAGACCGATGTCCTTGGGGCCGAACTCGGCGCCGATGCCATAGGTCACGTCGTTATAGTCGGGGCTGTCCTTGCCGAAGCGGTCGAAGTTGACCCACTGGTAGCCGACCTTGCCGTAGAACAGGCCGCTGTCGCCAGCGCGGAAGCCGAAGCGGCCCGCGGCGCCATATTCCCAATCGATGTCGCCCGACACGCTCTTGGCCACATTGCCTTCGGCGCCGACGAACACCGGCCCGAGCGGGACGTTGAAGCCGACGATGCCCTGCACCAGCGCGCCATCGAGCTTGTAGCCGCGACGGATCGTGCCATTGGCGTTCACCGCCTGCGGGATGCCGGCGGGGTTGCGCTCGTTGTCGAACTGCTCCCAGCCGCCCATCACGGCGACATAAGGATCGATGCCGAATGCACGGCTGCCGTCCGGCGCCTTGGGGGCATCGTCCATGCGCTGCGAGCTGTCGCTCTGCGCGGTGGTGGTGTCGGTCGAGGACATGTCCTGCGCATAAGCGGGGACGGCGAAGGCCACGGCTGCAACGGCAGCCGCGAGGGTGAGCTTACGCATGATGTATTGAACCTTGTATTGCCTAAACGCGGGCGGCGTCGGCGTTACTCGCTGCCAGCCCAGGTCCGCTCTAACTGCGGGTGCGGGCCTTTGTTGCATTGCGAAGACAATGGCAAGGGAACAATCACGCGGGTGTGGCCAAAAAGCAACGGTCGCTGTCCGCCCCATGAACGAACCGTGGCGACACCATGGCGATGGTGCGGCAGAGGCTGCCATGCTCATGGCGTCAGGCCCTATTGTCAGCCTTTCTCAACGGGTTCAATGTTGATCCGCAGCCGTGTTCGAAGCTGCGACGGCATCCAGCGTCTCCGTCTGCAAGCCCGCAGGCTTGCCGCCCGCAGCCAGATCGGCCAATTGGATCGCCCAACGATGATCAGCCGGATCGGGGGTATCGATGCCGTCTGCGACGCGGTGCAGCACGATCGGGCCGGCGAGCGCGAGCCGTCGGCCGGTCTTCAGCCGCGCGGCCACGCGTACCGGCACGGTGATGTAGCGTTGCCCTGCCCCGGCATCCGCATCGAACGGTATACCGACGCTGAGCTGGTAGCGCGCATAACCGGCGACGCTCGCGGCGAAGGCTGTGGGGCTCATCCCGGAGGCGCGGCCGTGGCCCTGCCACATCGCCCAGGCGGCGCGATAATCGCCGGCGGCGATTGCCGCGCCATAACGCCGCACCAGCGCTGCGGCATCGGCCGGGCCGGGCTCGGCGGGCTGAGTGGTCGCCGGTGCGGCTTCGGCCGCGCTCGCCGTGTCCGATGGCGCGACAGCGGAGGCTGGTGCCGCTGCCGCGCGATCGCGCCGCGCCGCCGCCGCGCCGCGCCGCGGCGATCGGCATCGCTGGCGGCGGCATAGCGCGCGACCGTCGCCTCGGCCTGGTTGGCGGCCCCGGCCAGATCGGGCGCGTTATCGGGGCCGCCGCCGCCCGAGCAGGCGGTCAGGCCGAGCAGGGAAAGGAAAACGCCACGCATCCCGCTGCTTCTCGAAAAGTAGACCATGCCGTGCACCCCGGCACCACGCCGATCGCCCGCCGTCGGCAGGCGTGCCGGCACCGGCGTTAGCCTGCGGCGGACCCGGGAGATCAGGGCTTCAACGCGACATCGTTGGCGTCGTCGAGGTCCTCATCGTCATCGTCGTCCTCGGCATCGTCATCGTCGAAGCCGTCCTGGGCATCGTCCTCGTCGATGTCGTCCTCGTCCATGGTCACGGTCGGGTCGCTTTCGCCCACCTCTTCGGAATCCATGTCAAGATCGTCGATATTCTCGTCTTCGCCGTCGTCATCGCCGAGGTCGGGATCGAGATCGGTCAGCACCAGCCCATCGGTCGGGCCGTTGCGGGTCGCCTCGAGGATCTCGGCGCGCTGGCTCTCGTCATAGCCTTCCTCGTCATACCCGTCGTCGCCGGGGCCGTGGCCCGTCACCTGATGTCCGCCCATGATCGCCTCCTGATTGGCCGCTGTGTTGATCCAGTGCGAACGGCGGGCGCGGGCGCAGGTTCCGCCGCGGCGGTTACTGGGGTCGGTAGAGCCGCCCCCGCTCGGTCACCGCGACCAGCCCGAGCGCGCACAGCCCGGCGATCAGGAAGCCCGCGGCGAGCGGCGCGGTGCTGCCGTCATAGGCCTGGCCGATCACCACGCCGATGATCGCGCCGAAGGTGACGCTGGTGAAGCCCTGGACGCTCGAGGCGGTGCCGGCGATCGCACCCATATTCTCCATCGCCATCGACGAGAAGTTGGAGGTAGCTAGCCCGAAGCAGCCCATCGTCACCGCCTGCAGCGCCACGAAGGTCCACAGCGACTCATAGCCGCCCAGCGCCACCGCGAGGTGGAGGCCGCTCATCACCATCAGCACGGTCAGCGCGCTGTGGCTGATCAGCCGGGTGCCGAGCCGCATCACCAGCCGGGCGTTGGCGAGGTTCGCCGCCGCCATCAGCGAGGCGGTCACCGCAAACATCACCGCCAGCAGCCGCGGCCGACCGAAGGTGTCGAACATGATCTGCTGGATCGAGTTGAGATAGCCGTACAGCGCGCCCATCAACATGGTCGAGGCGAGCATATAACCCACCGACCAGCGATCGGTCAGCGTCGTCCGCCACCCGCCGACGATGCGCGCCGGCGACAGCGGCAGCACCCGCTCGGCGGTCAGCGTCTCGGGCATCCGCAGGAAGAACCAGGTCCACACCACGATGGTGATCCCGGCGATGGTCCAGAAGATCCCCCGCCAGTTGGCGAACAGCAGCACCGTCTGCCCGAAGGCGGGGGCGAGCACGGGGACGATCATGAACACCATGAACGCGATCGACATCACCCGCGCCATCGCCCGGCCGTGGTAGCAATCCCGCACCAGCGCCACCGTCGCCACCCGCGTCGCCGCGACTAATGCGCCGCCGATCACCCGCGCGGTGAGCAGCAGCACGAAGCTCCCCGACAGCGCCGCGGCGACATTGGCGATGGCATAGCCACCAAGCGACCACAGCAGCACCGTGCGCCGGCCGTAGCGATCCGCCAGCGGGCCGTGGACGAGTTGCGCGACGCCGAAGCCGAGCACGAAGGCGGTGACGATGAACTGCCGTTCGTTCTCCAGATCGATGCCCAGCGCATGGCCCATCGCCGGCAGTGCCGGCAGCATCGAATCGATGCCGAGCGCGCCGAGCGACATCAGCGAGGCGACCAGCGCGACGAACTCGGCAAAGCCGATCGGCGCGCCGGGTGGCTCGGGGGAGGTGGTGGCAGGATCAACGGTCATGCCGGCTACCCTAGCCTGTCGCACCGAGCTCCGGCACCCCGCTTGATCATCGGCATGGCCATGCTACACTGTGTTGCACCTGCAATACACAAGTGAGACCCTGCGATGCGCCACTTGCTCCTCCTCGCCGCCGCCGCGCTGCCGCTCGCCGCCTGCCATCAGCCGGAGCAGGGCACATCGGTGACGATCAATACCAGCGACGGCAACACCCTCGCCGCGGTCGACGGCACCTCGGGCGACGTCAAGTTCGATATCCCGGGCTTCGCCGGTCAGATCAAGCTGCCCCGGATCCAGCTCGATGCCAGCGACTTCGACCTCAACGGCGTCCGCCTCTATCCCGGCTCGACGATCGACGGGGTCAACGTCGCCAGTGGCAAGAGCGATGGCGTCACCATCGCCTTTACCAGCCCGGCCACGCCAGACCAGGTCCGCGGCTGGTTCCAGGAACGGCTCGGTAAGGTCGGCTTTTCGCTCACCCGGCAAGGCGACGGCCTGGTCGGCACCACCGACGAGCACAAGCCGTTCCGCCTTACCCTGGCGGATCAGGGCAGCGGGCACGCCAAGGGCAAGATCGTGCTCGGCAGCTAAGCCGGCCGATCCCGGGCGGCGTCCAACACCGCCTGGGCATGCCCGGCCACGCGCACCTTGCGCCAGGCGCGCACCAGCGTCCCGCTCGCGCCGAACAGAAAGGTCGCCCTCTCCAGCCCCATGTAGGTGCGGCCGTACAGCTGCTTCTCGCCCCACACGCCAAACGCCTCGGCTGCCGCCCCGCTCTCGTCGCTCGCGAGCGTCACGCCGAGGTCATGCTTGGCGACAAACTTGGCGTGGCTCGCGGGCGAATCCTTGGACAATCCCAGCACCGTCGCTCCAGCTGCAGCGAAATCGGCAGCGAGCGCGGTGAAATCCTGCGCTTCACGGGTGCAGCCGCTCGTGTCGTCCTTGGGATAGAAATAGATCACCGCCGGGGTCGGCAGATTGCGCAGGCGTAGCGGACTGCCGTCCTGCGCGGTCACCACCACATCCGGCATTGCGGCACCCTGATCCATCAATTCGCTCCAACCATCTGCTGCCAGGCGCGGCTAACCTCGTCGCGGGTCTGCGACAAGGCAGCCATCACCGCCGGCCAGTCCTCCAGCTTCAACGCGCGAGCGATCAACGCCTGGGTGGCGGGCGGCGGCACGGCGGTGTCGGGCGCGACCAGCCGCACCACCACCAGCAGCCGCGTCAGCAGGTCATGAGCCGCACCGAGCGTCGCCGGCATCAGCCCCGCCGCGGCGAGCTGCTCGATCGCTCGGCCAAGGTTCGGGTCGAAGCCGGTCCGGTTAACGAGTTGCGCGACGTGAACGGCGAATTCGAGATCCACCAATCCGCCCGGCAGCAGCTTGGCGTCGAGCGGCCCGGTGGGTGGCTTGTGCGCGGCCATCTCGGCACGCATCGCGATTGCATCGGCGGCGATGTCGCGTGGCGGGCGATCGCCCGCGAGAACCGCGCTGATGAACGCGGTCACCGCCTCTCGCGCCGCGACCGATCCGAACACCACCCGCGCACGGGTCAGCGCCATATGCTCCCAGGTCCAGGCGCCCTCGCGCTGATAGCGGGCGAAGGAATCCGTCGAGACGACGAGCGGCCCCTGGCTGCCCGACGGGCGCAGCCGCGTGTCCACCGCGTAGAGTGGCCCCGCCGCCGTCGCCACCGACAATGCAGCGGTGATCCGCTGGGCCAGCCGGGTATAGTAAAGCGTCGCGCCGAGTGGCTTGGCGCCATCGGACTCCGCGGTGAAATCGCCGGTGAACAGATAGACCAGATCGAGGTCGGAGGCGTGGGTGAGCACCCCGCCGCCCATCCGGCCATAAGCGAGGATCACCAGCTCGCTGTCCGGCATCCGGCCGTGCTGGCGTGCGAACTCGTCGGCCGTGGCCGCCGCGAGCACGTCGATCGCCGCCTCGGCGACCCGCGCGTGGCCTGCCGCTACCGCCAGCGGATCGGCGGCGCCCGCGACGATCTGCGCGCCGAGTGCGAAGCGCTTGTCGCCGACCACGCGGCGAACATGATCGAGCCGCGCCTGATAGTCGACCGCTTCGCCGCCGCCGCGCATCTCGTCGGCGAGGGCCGCGATCTCCCCCATTGGCTCCAGCGCGCTCGCGTCGATCAGGCCATCGAGTAGCGCGGGCTGACGGCCCAGCGCATCGGCGAGCGGCGCGGCGTGGCTCAAGATCTGCGCGAGCCAGCTTGCCAGTCCCGGCCGCGCCTCGAGCAACCGGAAGATGTTGATCGCGCTGGACAGCCGGCTGAGCACCGCATCGAGCCGGAGCAGCGCTGCGCCGGGATCGGGCGCCGCGGCGAGCGCGGGCATCAAGACCGGCAGCACGGCTTCCAGCGCCTCGCGGGCTGGCGCACTGCGCAATGCCGGATAGGTGCCGCTACGCCAGGTCGCGATCCGCTGCGCGGCCGCCGCACCATCGGTGAACCCCGCCTGTTGCAGCCGTTCGGCAAGAAGGTCGGTGGCGATCGGCATCGCCCCGTTCTCGTCACGTCCCTCCCCCTCATCCAACCCGTCATACAGTCGCGCTACCGACGCAACCGGCGGCGCGAGCAGCGCGATCAACGCGGTACCGTCGGCAACACCGTGCAGGCGGGCGACCTGATCGAGCGCGTCGCCCGACGGAAGGCTGTGGGTCTGGCGATCGTCGATCATCTGCACGCGATGCTCGATCGTCCTTAGCAGCGCATAAGCCTGGCTCAGGGTCGCGGCATCGCCGGGATCGATCCATCCGGCATCCGCCAGCGCCGCCAGCGCGTCCCGGGTGGCCGGCGCGCGCAGGGCAGGTTCGCGACCACCGTGGATCAACTGATGAATTTGCGCGAAGAACTCGATCTCGCGGATGCCCCCGCGACCGCGCTTGAGATCGAACCCGGCGCCGAGCCTCTGCCCCTTGGCATAATGATCGCGAATCCGGCGGGTGAGCTCGCGGATCTCGGCCATGGTGCCGAAGTCGAGCGCCCGCCGCCACACGAACGGCTGGATGGCACCAAGGAAGTAGCCGCCGAGCTTGAGATCCCCGGCGGCAGCGCGCGCGCGGATGAACGCCGCACGTTCCCAGGTCAGCGCCTGCGACTCATAATAACTGATCGCGGCCTCCACCGGGAGCACGATCGGCGTCACCTCGGGCGATGGCCGCAAGCGCAGGTCCACCCGCAGCACATAACCGTCGGCATCACGCGCCTGGAGCAGCTCGACCACCCGGCGACCGATCCGCACCGCGGCCTCCTCGGGCTCCTCTCGCGATCGTCGCGGCAAGGTCGCCGGATCGAACACCAGGATCGGATCGATGTCGGACGAATAATTGAGCTCTCGGCTGCCCTGCTTGCCGAGCGCGATCGCCGCCAAGCCCACTGGCTCGGCATCGGGCGACCGCTCGAGGATGGCGGTGCGGATCGCCTCGTCGAGCGCACGATCGGCGAAGTCGCTGAGCGCCGCGGTGACCGCGGTAAGATCGAGCAGCCCGGCAAGATCGCCGATCGCCACGGTCAAGGCCAGCGCTCGCCGTTGCAGGCGCAGCCGCCGCGCCGCCGTCATCCCCGCGTCCGCGCTGTTCGCGGCAAGATCGAGCGAGCCAGCGCTCAGTTGCGCGGCGATGGCGGGCTCACGATCAAGCAGCATCGACAGGAAAGGTGCATAGGCCCGCGCCCGCTCGAGCGCCTGGCCAATCCGCGCCGCTTCACCGGTGATGATCATGCCGCCGCCTCCTGATCAGGCAGCCTAGCTGACCGCGAACCGTCACGCGACGAAACGTTTCGTCGCATTGATCGTTCTGACTGCATGACCAACAACGCGTACATCGAGGGACAGCCCCGCCGCGGCGACTTCGTCGTCCGCCAGCCCCGCCGCACCGATGTGATGGGTCACACCCTGCGCGGGATATTCGGTGACCTGCCGATGCCGGCAGATATGCTGGTGTTGTTGAAGCGTCTGGAACGGGTCAGCCACTAACCGAACGGTAAAGATGATCGGAGGAGCCGGCGAAATACCGGCTCGACCAATCATCTGTGTTCAGTGACCGCGGCTCAATTCGTCGACTTCGCCCATGATCGTGTCGAGCGCGGTCTTGCTCGCATCCACCTCATGATCGCGACGTGACGGCAACGAACCATCGCTGAGGATCGTCTCCAGCGCTACCCGGCCGCGTGCGACCCGGCTCTTGATCGTGCCGACGGCCACCTGACAAATGTCGGCCGCTTCTTCATAGGCGAAGCCGCCAGCGCCGACCAGGATCAGCGCCTCGCGCTGCGGCTGCGGCAGATGCATCAGCGCCCGCTGCATGTCGCCGAGCTCGACGTGACGATCCTGGCTCGCGGGGGCGGCGAGAATGCGATCGGCGACTAGGTCGTCCCACTCGCCCTTGAACCGCGCGCGGCGCATCTGCGAAAGATACAGGTTGCGCAGGATGATGAAGGTCCACGCCCGCATGTTGGTACCGGCCTGGAAGCGCTGGCGCGCCGCCCATGCCTTGAGCAATGTCTCCTGCACGAGATCGTCGGCGAGATCGCGACTGCCCGACAGCGAGCGACCGAAGGCGCGAAGGTGGGGAATGACTTGCGCCAGCTGCTTTTTGAACTCGGGATCGGACAGCGCGACATGCTCTACGGGCGCAGCGGGCGTCTCGTCTTCGTCGTCGTAATCAAGCGGAGCGGGCTGAGTCATGCAAATCCGTTCGAGACCGGGGACATTAGCGTACCGCCTGCAAGCAGACATAGGACGACCCAGGTATAATTTCCAGTGAAGCGGGCAGAAACCCTGCGTTACCTGATGATCAGGAACGCGAAGATGACGATAACCAGCACGAGCGACACGCCGAGGATGTAGCGGGTCATCCCCGGCGTTGCGCCGGCACGGGCTTCGGTGGTGCTCAGGTGCACCGTGTCATCGGGGTCAGCCATGGCCCCTTAAACGACCGAAACCCGTTTTGGGTCCGTAACCGTTCCCCTACATCGTCGCAGGGATGGTGCTTTCATCAAAGAACAAGGCCTGGCTGATCGCCGCCTTCACCGTCGAGCGCTGGAACGGCTTGGTGATGAGGAAGGTCGGCTCGGGCCGCTCGCCGGTGAGCAGCCGCTCGGGGAAGGCGGTGATGAAGATCACCGGTACCTCGAACTCGGCAAGGATGTCCTTGACCGCGTCGATGCCCGAGCTGTCATCGGCTAGCTGGATGTCGGCAAGCACCAGGCCGGGCCGATCTTCCATCGCGAGTGCGACTGCTTCGTCGCGGGTCACGGCGACGCCGGTCACTTCATGGCCGAGGTCGCGGACGATCGTCTCGATATCCATCGCGATGATCGGCTCGTCCTCGATGATCAGCACGCGCGCGCGGGTCTGCTTCTCGATCTCGGCCAGCGCCTCGGACACCAGGGTCTCGACCTCGCTGGTGTCGACCTGGATCAGATAGGCCGCATCCTCGGGCGTGAACCCTTCCATCGCGGTCAGCAGCAGCGTCTGACGCGACAGCGGCGTCATCCGCGCGAGCCGGGCGCGAGCCACCGCCTCGCTGCTGTCGGCATCGCTCGCCGAAGTCTGCTCTTCGCCATCCGAATTCGCCGACGACCAGATGCCCTGGAACATACGGTACAGCCCCAGCCGCGGATCGACATCGCGCGGGAACTGGTCGGGTGCCGCCACGATCGCCTCCAGCGTGGCCCGCACATATTTGTCGCCCTGAATCTGGCTGCCGGTAAGGGCACGGCCATAGCGCCGCAGGAAAGGAAGATGCGGTGCGAGTTGCTGTCCAAGCGACATGGGTCGTGTAAACTCCTGATGACCGGCTTCTCACCGGGCGAGCGCCCCATCTGCGCAGGGGCCCGCTTCATTGCAATGCGATTTGTCGAATAACCCACCCGCCCCCACGGACATGCGGAATTTTCGCGCGGAGGTGGAACCATCGACAGCCAATTTGGTTTCACCGGCACTTCTATGCCAATGCACCGCTCATTATCGGCGGCGCGAAGCGTGCATGGTCGGTTATGTGTTGTTGCGTTTGATTTGCCTGGATCGCCGGGCCACCAGGGGGACGAGTTGGATTTGGCCAGCGATAAGGACAAGATGACGCCTGCTAAGAAGTCGCCCGCCAAGGTCCAGAGCAAGGACCGCGACATGGGCTCTGCGTTGCGGTCGGCATATCAGAAGACCGTCGATGAGACGGTGCCTGATGAAATGCTCGACCTCTTGAGCAAGCTCTCCTAGCAGGAGGCATGGCCTCCACCCCCGACGCTGTTCCGCCGCCCGCCCGCCGCTCTGGGCCGGCCTCCGTTGCGGCCATGTCGCCGGTGTCCGCACTGTCGCGGCTGCCGACCGGCGCCAAGCTATTCATCACGATCAGCATTGCCCTGCTCCTGCTGGCCCTGATCGCGATCGGGGCCACGTTGCAGACCGGCCGGGTCGCCGATGCCGACGCCCGCGCGCGGCTGCGTATCGCCGCCAACGAGAGCGCGCGCACCATCTCCATCGAGCTGATCGGCGACATGACCGCGCTGCGCGTCGCGGTGAACGCGCTCCAGGCCGATTCAGCGGATGCGCCGAGCTGCGCCCGCGCGCAGGGCGTGTTCGCGCAGCAGGCCAGCACCGGCGCGCGCTTCTCGATCACCGATCGTGCCGGCCGACTGCTGTGCGGCGACGCCTTGGAAGGCCAGGTGCCGGTCGACGGCAAGGGCCCGATCGCTGCCGCTATCGTGCCGGGCCGCGGCCTGATCCTGTCGATCCCGGGCGTGCACCGCGGCCCCACCGCGCGTGCCTTCTTCCCGCAAGCCTTCCTGGCCCAGCTTGCCACCCCCGCCAGCCGGGCGATGCCGCTCGCCAGCGCGCTCGAACAGGGCGACGAGACGCTGCAGCTGGCGACGATCGAGGATCTCGGCCCGCTCGATCGCAGCGAGACGGTGGAGACCGATCTCGGCATGGGCGACCTCAAGCTGCGCACCAGCATCCGCAGCGCGCCGATCACCTCGTCGTTCGTGGTCGCGCTCACCCTGCCGCTGCTGATGTGGGCCGCCGCCGCCGGGCTGTCGTGGCTGGTGGTCGATCGGTTGCTGATCCGGCCGTTGCGCCGGCTCCGCGCGAGCGTCGCGGCGTATACGCCGGGCGAGGTGATCGATCCCGGCACGCTCGGCCCGATGCCCGCGCAAGAGATCCGCGAGCTCGGCGAAACCTTCCGCGCGATCAGCCGCACCGTCGCGCTGCACGAGGCCGGACTCGCCGAGAGCGTGATCCGCCAGACCAAGCTCACCCGCGAGGTCCATCACCGGGTCAAGAACAACCTCCAGGTGATCGCCAGCCTGATCAACTTCCACGCCCGCGGTGCCCCTAGCCCCGACGCCACCGCGGCCTATGCCTCGATCCAGCGCCGCGTTGACGCGCTCGCCGTGGTCCATCGCAACCATTTCGCCGAGATGGAGGATAATCGCGGGCTCAACCTGCGGCCGGTGATCGGCGAACTCTCGTCCAATATCCGCGCAACCGCGCCGGAAGGCGCGAGCAGCATCGGCATCGCGCTCGATGTCGATCCCTATTTGGTCAACCAGGATGTCGCGGTCGCGGTTGCGTTCCTCGTCACCGAGATGATCGAACTGGCGATGAGCTGCGATCCCGCCGCGCAGATCCGTGTTGCGGTCAAGCCTGCCGAGGTCGAAGGGCGCGCCCTGCTGCGGGTGGTGTCGCGCGCGCTGGTGGAGAGCGACGTGCTGCGCACCATGCTGACCACGCGCTACGGCCGGGTGATGGAGGGCCTGTCGCGCCAGCTCCGCTCGCCGCTGCACCACGATCCGCTTACCGGCGCCTATGAGATCGCGATCGCGGTGCTCGGCCGCGACTGAAAAACTTTCCAGGTTAGTCAGAAAGGCTGGAACCAGTCGGCGCCAAGCTCGTTTTTCATTC
>NZ_JALNUP010000031.1 GCF_026540855.1 Sphingomonas sp. GC_Shp_5 | reverse complement strand
GCGCCATTCATCACGTCCCGCCGGTTCAACATGGCTTTCCTCACTTGGCTGCCGGTGCGCTCATCGAGAAGGGCGCATTCGCCTTCGCCGTCGCCCAATTCGTGTTGGGCGTCGAGCCCATCACAAAACGTAACGTGCCGCCGGCCTGGAGCATCTCGCGCGACAGCCACGGCTTGTTCTGCGGCTTGCCATTGTAGCTCAGCGACTGGACATAGACGTTCTTCGCGCTGTTGTTCGCCGCCTCGATCGTCAGCGTCTTGCCGCCGGGCATCGTCACCCGCACCGAGCGGAACAGCGGGCTGCCGATCGCATATTGGCCGACGCTCGGCGTCACGGGGTAGAAGCCCAGCGCCGAGAACACGTACCAGGCCGAGGTCTGGCCATTGTCCTCGTCGCCCGGATAGCCATCGGGCGTCGCCGAATAGAGCCGCGCCATCACGTCGCGGGCGTGCGCCTGCGCCTTCCACGGCTGGCCGGCCCAATCGTACAGATAGATCATGTGCTGGATCGGCTGGTTGCCATGGGCATACTGACCCATGTTGACGATCTGCATCTCGCGCGTCTCGTGGATCACCGAGCCATAATAGGCATCGTCGAACAGCGGCGGGCGGGTGAACACCGAATCGAGCTTGTCGGTGAACGCCTTGTCGCCGCCGCTGAGGTCGATCAGCCCCTGCACGTCCTGCATCGCCGAGAAGCTGTAGTGGATAGCATTGCCCTCGGTGAAGGCGTCGCCCCAGGCATAGGGGTTGAACGGCTGCATCCAGCTGCCGTCCTTGTTGCGGCCGCGCATCCAGCCGGTGCTGGCATCGTAGATCTTGCGATAGTTCTGCGCCTGGGCGGCATATTTCCTGGCATCGTCGGTCTTGCCGAGCGCCGCGGCGAGCCGCGACAGCGAGAAGTCGGCGGTGGCATATTCCAGCGTGCGCGCCGCGCTTTCGTTGATGCCGGCGTCATAGGGCACATAGCCGAGCTGGTTGTACAGTTCGACGCCCTCGCGGCCGACCGCGCTGATCACATTGCCCTTCTTGTCCTTGGGGCGGCCTTGCGAGGTGGTCGCGTTCTTGACCATCGCCTCGTAGAGCTTCTCGACGTCGAAGCCCCGCACCCCGTTCATATAGGCGTCGGCGATGATGTTGGTCGAGTTGGACCCGATCATCACGTCGCGCTGCCCGGGGCTCATCCATTCGGGCAGCCAGCCGCCCTCGGAATAGGCATTGGCCAGCCCCTGCATGATCTGCCCGTCGAGATCGGGGCGGACCAGCGCGAAGAACGGGAACACCGCGCGCCACGTGTCCCAGAAGCCGTTGTCGGTGAACATCGGGCCGTCGTGCACCTTGCCGTCATAGGGGCTGTAGTGGACGGTCTGGCCGCGCGCGTCGGTCTCGTGGAACATGCGCGGGAACAGCAGCATGCGATACATCGCCGAATAGAAGGTGCGGCGATTGTCGAGGCTGGGATCGCTCACCTGGATGCGCCCGAGCTCCTTCTCCCACGCCGCCTTCGCCTTGGCCTCGGTCTGCGCATAGCTGTCGGCGCCGATCTCGCTGTCGAGATTGCGCGCCGCCTGCTCGGCGCTGATGAACGACGAGGCGACCTTGACGCCGACCTGCTCGCCGGCCTGGGTCTTGAAGCTTACCACCGCGCCGACATGACCGCCCTCGCGGCTGGTCTCGGCGGTCATCTGCCAATTGTCGTCCCAGGTGCGACTGACGGTGAAGTCATGGTCGAACTGGGCGACGAAGTAATTGTAGAAATTGTCCGGCACGCCGCCGTGGTTGTTGCGGACATAGCCGATGATCCGACGATGGGCCGCATCGATCTTGACCATCGAGCCGCCGGCCAGGCCATCGAGCAGAATGTGGGCGTCGTCGCTCTTGGGGAAGGTAAAGCGGAACTGCGCGGCGCGGTTGGTCGGCGCGACCTCCGCGGTCACGTCATAGTCGGCGAGATACACCTTATAGTCGTACGGGTGGCTCTCCTCGGCCTTGTGGCTGTACCAGCTCGCGCGCTCGTCTTCCTTGAGCTTGACCGGGCCGGTCTCGGCGAACAGCGAGAAGGCCGCGTAATCGTTCATCCACGGGCTGGGCTGGTGGGTCTGCTTGATGCCGTTGATCTTGAGATCATGGTACATATAGCCCCAGCCGCTGCCGGGCTTGCCGGTCACCGGCGTCCAGAAGTTCATCCCCCAGGGCACCGCCACGGCGGGATAGGTATTGCCGTAGGACAGCTCGTAGGTGGAATCGGTGCCCATCAGCGGGTTGACCAGATCCGCGACCGACACGTCCGCCGGCGCCGCCGGCCGGGCGTCGCGGGCGAAGGCCGAGGTGCCGAGCAGCGCCGTGCTCGCCAGCAGCGCAACGGTGCCGCGCAGCGCGGGAACGAGAGTCTTCAACGCATGTCTCCCTTGGAACTCGTAAAAATAGCTTGTCACGGCCGCGCAGCCCGTCACCGCGCCTGGCGCAGCGGCCGCGGCGCGATGCCGGCATTGGTCATCACCACCGGCTTGATCGTGCCATCGGCCGCGAACGTCATCCGGTCGATCGCGACCTGGCGATGCTCGCCAATGTCATCGGTGAGCGGCCGGCGATGATAGACGATGTACCAGTCGTCGGTGCCCGGCACGTTGACCACCGAATGGTGCCCCGCCCCGCGCGCGATCTTCTCGTCCTGCGCGAGCACGGTGCCCATCGGCTTGAACGGCCCGGTCGGGCTCGGCCCCATCGCATAGGCGACGCGGTAATCCGCCCCGGTCCATTCACCTTCGGACCACATCAGATAATAGACGCCGCGCCGCTTGATCATGAACGATCCCTCGACATAGCCCGGCGGCGTGATCTCCTTGTAGGTCGTGCCATCGGCGAACGGCAGCACATGGTGGAGATCGGCGCTAAGCCGCACGACGTTGCAATGCCGCCAGCCGCCGTAGAACAGATACACCTGGCCATCGTCGTCGCGGTAGACGAACGGATCGATCGGCTGCGCGCCATTGTGGAATGCACTGATCAGCGGCTTGCCCAGCGCATCCTTGAACGGGCCACCGGGACGATCGCTGACCGCAAGGCCGATCCCGCCTTGTTCGGCATCGCTCTGGATGTCGTTGGCGGCGAAGAACAGATAATATTTGCCGCCCGCCTCGATCGCCGATGGCGCCCACACCGCATAGGCCGCCCAGGCGACATCGGCGACGTCGAGCACATGCGAATGCTTGGTCCAATGGACCATGTCGGGCGAGGAAAAGGCGTTGAAGAAGGTCTGCTTGCCATAGGACGGCCGCACCGTGTGGCGGGTGCGTGCCTTGGCCTGCGCCGCCGAGAAATGCGGCGACACATCGGGCGCCGCGGCATCGTCCGAATAGGTCGGGTAGATCCAGTAGCGGCCCGCGAAGATGCGGATCTCCGGGTCGGCATACCAGCCGGGCAGCACCGGGTTGCGGGCGTAGACGGCGCCCGCCGCCAGCAACGCGGCGCCTGCTACGAGCGCGGTCCGGATCCTGTTCATCACGCTCCGCTTACCCTTCCAATGCCGGACGATCCATCGTGCAATGCCGCGACGGCACGATGTTCATGCGCTGGCGCCGGCGCGCGAGGTGGACCATCCACCCCGGCGCCGGCCGCTCATCCGCCGCTTAGAAGTTCCACTGCACGCCGGCATAGGCGCGCCGGCCGGTGTAGGAGCTGCCATAGAACCGATCGGTGGTGTCATTGCCCAGATGCGAGCTCGATTCCGACTTGGTGAGGTTGATCACCGATGCCGTGACCGAGATGTTCTTGGTGATGTTGTACTGGGCGTTGAGATCGACCTGTTCATACGGGTCGTTGTAGACGTTCAGCCCCGACACCAGGCCCTCGACCTGCTCGCCGCGCCGGTTGTACGAGGCCCGCAGCAGCACGCCGTGCTTTTCGTAGAAGACCGACGCGTTCCATTGGGTCTTGGCGCTGCCGACCAGCGGCGAGGTGCCGATCTCGACACCGTCGAGCGATACGTCCGCGGTCGAGGTGTGATTATAGGTGAAGTTGACCTGCGCACCGAAGCCGATGTCCAGCGTGTGCTGGGCATAGAGCTCGACGCCTTCCGACACCGCGCTGGCGCCGTTGGTCTGGGTCGAATATTGCTGCACCAGCACGCTCTGGCCCTGCACGTTCTGGGTCAGATCGACCACCACGGGAACGATGAAGTTCTTGACGTCCTTGCGGAACAGCGAGGCGCCGAGCACCGAGCCGCGGTGGAAGTACCATTCGACGCCGAGGTCGTAATCCCAAGCCGAGAAGGGCTTGAGATCGAAGTTGCCGCCATTGCCGAACCAGCCGGCGCGCTCGCCGAACTGGGCGCGATCCGCTGCATAAGCCGCGTCGTTGAGCGTCAGCGAGCGGGCCGAGGCGAGATCGTCGAAGTTCGGCCGGGCGATCACCCTGGACACCGCACCACGCGCCAGCAGGTTGTCGGTGATGTTCCAGGCGATGTTGAAGCTCGGCAGGAAGTCCGTGTAGGTCTTGGACTCGCTGTTCTGCGAGAAGGTGCGGATCTGCCGTTGGTTCTGCTGCAGCACCTGACAGTTGCCGTCCGCGCCGAGCACGTTGGTACCATCCGGGTTCTTCACGCAGTAAGACGTGTTTTCGTAGATGGTGTCGGTCGAGATGCCCGACTGGTTGGTGTTGACGACGCGCAGTCCGATGTTGCCTCGCACACCGCCGGTCTTGAAATTGGCCTGGGCATAACCGGCCCAGATCCGCTCGTCGATGTCGTAGCGGTTCTGCGGCTGCGGCACCTTGGTGGCGTCGCCATAGGTGGTGTTGAGGTAGGAGATGTACTTCTGCATGTCGATCGCCGGGAACGCGGAGGCCGAGAAGCCACCGGCGATGTTGCCGATACCGTAGAAGAAGTCACCCGAGGCATAGGCGCCAGCCGCCGTGTCCTGGAAACGCGTCTGGGTGGCGGCGTTGACATACCAGTCGAGTTCGCCGGTGGTACGCTGGATGCGACCATCACGCCACTTGGCGCCGATCTGGATCGAGTCGAGCAGCGTGTCGAAATGCCGCGTCACGTCGACCTGCGCATAGCGCTGGCTGATCGTGGCGTTGGTATAGCCCGAGCCGGTCGAGCCCTGGTCGACCTGCGCGATGCCGTTCTCGAGATTGGTCAGCAGGTCGGGCGAGAACGTCATGTTCAGCCCGCCGTTGCTGAAGTCCCACATGCTGAGGTTGTTGCCGTTCTGCGTCACGTTGCCGGTCAGGCGCGGCTTGGCGGCGACGTAGAATTGCTGCGACGGGCCGCCGGTGGCGTGCGTCTTGCCGATCACGAACGAGACGTCGAGCCGATCCTTGGTCCAGTCGCCATGGACGTCGAAGGTATTCGAGATGTCCTTCTCTTTCGAGTAGGTATCCTGGATCTGCGGGGTTTCCATGGTGCAGATCGGCGTGTTGGTGAGGCAGCCGGTGCCCGCCGTCGGCGTCGCGAACGTCGCGGACTGCATGATCGTGCCGGTCTTGTCGAAGGTCGCGTTGGTGAAGAAGCCATCGCCATAGCCCCATTCGGGGATCTTGATGGTGTTGTTGGTGGTCTCGTGATTGAGCTGGAAGCGGAAATAGTTGGCGGTGATGTGCAGATTGTCGGTCGGCTTGAGGTCGAGCGTCGCCTGGAAGCCGATCCGCTCGCGCTGGTCGACGCGCACGGTCTCGTCCACCGACTGCGGCGCCCAATAGCCGTTGTAGTGCGTGCCACCGACGGTGGTCTCGCCCTTGTTTTCCGACCAATAGGTGACGGCATCGTCGTTCGCGAAGGTGTTGCCGTTGACGTCGGTCGCCGGCGTCGGGCCGCCGCGGCCGCCATCGGCCCACCACTGCCAGCTCTCGGTGCCGGCATTGAGCTCGCGATCAGTGCGCTTCTGGTAGGTACCGCCGACCAGCACGCCGATCGTGCCCGCATCATTGTGCCATGACAGCTGGCCCGAGACCTGCGGCTCCACCTTCTTGGTGACGTCCGAATAGGTGCCTTCGGCCGACAGGAAGCCCGACCAGGGCTTGAGATCGAGCGGGTTGCGGGTGTGGAGGATGACGGTGCCGCCAACGCCGCCCTCGTCGAGCCGCGCCTCGGGCGACTTGTAGACATCGACGCTGCCGATCATGTTCGACGGCAGCAGCAGATAGTTGAACGACCGCGAGGGATCGCCGGTGTCGGCGGTGGCGATGAAGTTGCCGTTGAGCTCGGTCAGCGTCAGATCGGACGAGAGACCGCGGATGCTGACGTTCTTGCCCTCGCCGCCGTCGCGATCGATGATCACGCCCGGGACGCGCTGCAGTGAATCGGCGACGTTCTTGTCGGGGAACTTGCCGACGTCCTCGGCGGTGATCACGTCGATGAAGGCATTGGCCTCGCGCTTGCGGCTGAGGCTCTGCTCGATCGACTGGCGATAGCCGGTGACGACGATGTCATCGGCGTTGACCTGGACCTGGCCGGACTGGCCGGGAGTCGCTTCGGCGGCAGGCGCGGGCGTATTCTCGATGCCGGTAGGCTGCGTCGGTACATTGTCCTGGTTGGCGCCGGTCGCCGGCGGGGCCGCTGGCGGCGCCTGCTGCGCGCTGGCAATACCCGCGGTACCGGCAATCAGGCTGGCTGACATCAGCAGCCGTGCCAAGCCGTGGTAACGGCGCGATCCAACACCACGCGCGACGTGACGAGCAGCCATTCTACTTCCTCCTCCATGGGATCGGATGCCTGGCGGCTCGTCTCCCTTCTTGCCCTTCGTCAGCCTGCAAATGCCCGTATGATCGGGTTCGACAGGGCAGCCTGACTTACGCATTTCGCAATTCAGAAAACAAATTGTCAATTAAAAATGTCTGGTTCGTGTCGAAGCGTTGCTGGAATATGGTCACCCGAAATAGGCAACATGCTGAAGACGAACGGATCTTTGGATCGGGATCGCAGCATTTCGGCCTGTTTGCTGCCGCACGATCGGCTGCGAGGTTCGGCTGCGGCTTCCACCCGTATGCCCTGACTGCGGCTAACGAAACCAACGAACCAACACGACGAATTGAATTACCCAATTTGATGTAATAACGATGCGACGATCTGATCCGGCCTGAGCACAGGCGGACGTGCGGGAGAGAGGGGCAAGCTTGGAACAGCCAACATCAACGGACAACCTGCTGGCGGGAGTCGAACTGGGCGGCACCAAGTGCGTCTGCACCCTCGCCGTCGGGCCCGGCGCGATCGTCGATCAGCGCGTGATCCCCACCACGACGCCCGAGGAAACCCTGTCCGCAATCGTCGCGACGCTGCGGGAGTGGAACAACGCGCATGGCTTCGACGCGATCGGCATCGCCTCCTTCGGCCCCCTATCGCTCAATCCCGTCGATTCGCGGTTCGGGCGGATCCTCGCGACCAACAAGCCGGGCTGGCGCGATGCCGATATCGTCGCCGCGATCACGCAGCCGTTTGATCGCCCCTTCGCCCTGGACACCGATGTCAACGGCGCGGCGCTGGCGGAAATGCGCTGGGGATGCGCGCAGGGACTGCAGGATTTCGCTTATGTAACGGTCGGCACCGGCATCGGCGTCGGCCTGATCGTCCATGGCCAGCCCACCCGCGGCATCGGCCATAGCGAGATCGGCCATATTCGCGTGCCGCGCCTCCCCGGTGACACCGTCGCCAGCGCCTGCCGCTACCATGATGACTGTGTCGAAGGGCTGGCGTCCGGCAGCGCGCTGGTCGCGCGGCTGGATGGCCGGGCAATCGACACGCTGGCGCCCGATGATCCGGTCTGGGCGCCGATGGTCGCGGCGCTCGCGGCGATGGCGCATGCGCTGATCGCCACCACCGGGCCGTGGCGGATCGCGATCGGCGGCGGCGTGGTCACGCGCCAGCCGCATCTGCTTGAGCAGATCCAAGCAGAGCTCGAGCGAAGCCTCGCCGGCTACATGGCGTTGCCGGATGGGCCGATCATTGTCGCGCCCGCGCTCGGCGATCTGGCCGGACCGCTCGGCTCGATCGCGCTGGCACTCGAGGCGCGCGCGCGGCCATGATCGGCACTGGCGTCGCAGCGCTGGTGCCGCTCGCGCGGCCGCGACCCATGTTCCGCCCGCGCTGAGTTCACCGTCGTTCACCACCGCAAGGAGAAGGTCATGACCATCACCGCCTGGCGCCACGCCGTCCTGCCGCTCGCGGCGCTGCTCGCCGGCTGTGCGCCGTCGCTCAAGGTGATGACCTTCAACGTTCGCTATGCCTCGGATCAGCCACCCCATGCGTGGCCCGAGCGGCGGCCGGTGATGATCGACCTGATCAGGCGGGCGCACCCCGATCTGTTCGGCACCCAGGAGCTGCTGCAACGGCAGGGCGACGATCTGGTCCAGGCCCTTCCCGCCTATCGCTGGTTCGGCCGCGACCGGCGCGGTGGCCATGCCGACGAGCATATGGGCATCTTCTACCGTCCAGATCGGCTGCGCATCGTCGACCAGGGCGATTTCTGGCTGTCCGACACGCCCGACGTGCCCGGCAGCATGAGCTGGGGCACCGATCTTGCCCGCATGGCCAATTGGGCGGTGTTCGAGCCGCTCGGCCATCCGTCGCGTCGCTTCCTGTTCCTCGACACCCACCTGCCCCACCGCGACACCGACGACGACGCCCGCGCCAAGGCCGCCGCGCTGATCCTCGCGCAGCTGCCGGCGCTCGCCCATGGCCTGCCGGTGATCCTCGCCGGCGACATGAACGCGCGCCCCACCACCAGCGCCTACGCAACGCTCGCCGCCGCATTGACCGACGTGCGCGAGCAGGCGGCGCGGCGCCGGGGCCCCGACAACACCTTCCACGATTTCACCGGCACCGCCGACCGGCGGATCGACTATCTGTTCGTCCGCGGCTTCCACGCCACCGCGGTGGAAACAGACACCTATCACCGCGGCGCCACCTACCCGTCGGATCACTTCCCGCTGTGGGCGAAGCTGACCTACGACCGCGCCGGCACGCCCTAACGACGCCGGCGCAGGCCGATCGGCGGGCCTATTTGTGCGCCGCCCACTTTCGCCACATCGCCGGATCCGCAAGCATCTTCATGTAGACGCCGCCGACTACCGCGCGCGCCTGGAAGCCGACCTGGGTACCGTCCTTGGTCTCATACCAGTCGCTCAGCGGCACGCGGGTGGGTGATTCCAGCATGTAGCGGTGGAGCGGCGCGATCAGCTGGGCGAAGGCCGCCTTGTCGTCGGTCAGCGTCGCGCTCCAGGTGATCCAGTCTAGCTTGGTGTAGGTCTTGCGGCTGTCGAGCGGCAGGCCGTAGGGGCCCTGCTGCGTGAGATAGAAGCTCACTTCGTCGCGCAGCAGCGCCTGGGGGAACAGGTGGTGGCCGAGCACCTTGTCCCAGACCAGATTGTACTTCTGGCTCCACGTCCCCGGCCGGTCGAAGGCGAGCTTGGTATGGTCGCCGTCCTTGGCCATCACCAGCCACTTGGCCGCCATCTGCCGCGCCGCCGCGCCGTAACGCGCCGCCTCGTCCTTCTTGCCGAGCATCCGCGCCAGCTCGGCATAGCCGTCGAGCGCGCTGATCGCCTTGACCGAGAGGTTGCTGTTATGGGCGAGATGGCCGGCGAAATCGTCGGTGCTGAGCTGGTTCTCCGGATCCAGCCCCTTCTCGCGCAGGTAGCTCGCCCAGCGCTGCAGCAGTGGCCAGTAATGCGCGGCGAAATCGGCATTGCCGCGGATCTTGGCGAGCGCGTCGATCATCAGCAGCATGTTGCCGCTCTCCTCGACCGGCATCTGATCGTCCTCGGTGCGCTCGCCGCCGCCGTACACCTGGCCATCGGCCTGCGGATAGGTGCCGAGATCGTGCGGCGCGAACGGGAAGCGCCAGCGCGGCATTGACGCATAGTCGAGGATCGGGCGCATCTGCGCTTCGAGCAGATCGGGGTTGAACAGCAGGAAGAACGGCGACGTCGGATAGGTGATATCCACCGTGGCGATGCAGCCGTTGCTGAAATTCTCCTTGGAGAAATACAGCGGGGTGCCATCGATGTCGGCGACGAGCTTGTGCGCCGCCAGCGTCTGCCGATAGGCGGCGACCGCGAGCTCGGCATAGTCGCGCCCGCCGACCCGCTCGAGATCGGTGATGAGCTCGCGATCGAACGCCGCGCCGCGCTGGCGCAGCGCGCCTTCCTCTGCCTCCGCCTTCACCAGCAGCTCGGCCATCGTCATGCCGTTGCGGCGCCAGTAGGCGGGCAGCCGCCGCTTGAAATATTCGATCGCGTCGATGTCGTCATAGGCGAGCATCGCCCGCCGCGTCGCGGCATCGGCACCGACGCTGCCGAAATCGGCCTGCATCGTCATCAGCGGGCGGTCCTGGTGCGCGAGCCGCGGCATGGCGAGATCGTCCGCCACCGGCAGCACGCCCTTGTCGAGCAGCACGCCGTGCGCACGGTCGCCGATGATCGCGGTCGTCGTCCCGGGCTGGGCGGGCACGGCAAGCTGCGCCCACCCCCAGTCGATCCGGACATTGTCGCCGACCTTCTGCAACACTTGCTGGCTGTTGGTGCCGAGCCGCATCACCGCCATGTCGCCGACCCGGCTGGTGCCCCAGACGACGCTCTGCTGGTCGTTGTCGACCGCGAGCTGCGCGCTGGCGTCGAAGTAGAGCTGGACGGCATGATGCCCGCCGTCGATCGCCTGCACCGTCCAGCTGAGGTAGGTCACCGGCCGCGACAGCACGTCGAGATCCTGCGGCAGCGCCGGCGTGAAGAAGGTCGCCGTCAGCCGGACTCCCGCGCCTTCATAGGTATAGGCGGTCCGCGTCGGGGTCAGCGCGCGCGAGCGTTGCGGCAGCACATCGCCACGCCCAGAGCCCATGAACCGCAGCAGCTTGCCGTCGATCCGCACCCAGCCGTTCATCTGCTGCTCGGCGCCGGTCCAATGCTTGGTCGGCTGGTCGCTCAGCGTGTCGCCCATGCTCCAGATGCTGAAATAGGGATCATGCGCGACCAGCGGTGTCGCCGGCGTGCGGCTCAGCACTGCCTCCTGCGCGCGCAGCGGCGCGGTGCCGGCCGCGACACACAACAAGGCGGTGGTGAGATGGAGCGACAGCCGCTTGATCGATCGGGACGTCAGCATGGCAATTCCTTGTACGTTGCGCCTGATCGTGCAGGCGGCACTCCACGATCAGTGGAAGGAGGGCGGCGGCACCGCGATCGCCCAGGCGCGCGCCGGCTCCTTGGCGAGGGTGAAATCGAGCGTGCCGCCACGGGCGACGAAATCGGCGGGCAGCCAGGCGTGGTCGCTGGATCGCCCGTCCACCCGCAGCGCACGGACATAAGGCGCATCGGCCGCGGCACCGCTGGCACGGATGGTCATCCGCCCGGCCGCCCGGTCGATCGTCGCCGCCGGAAACAGCGGGCTGCCGATCACCAGCTCGGCGCGACCGGGATAGAGCGGGTACAGGCCCAGCGCCGACCACACGTACCATGACGACATCTCGCCGAGATCGTCGTTGCCGGAGATGCCCGCCGGCGTGTTGGTCCAGATCTGCCGCATCGCCGCGCGCACCGTCGCCTGCGTCTTCCACGGCTGGCCGACGAACAGATACAGCCAGGGCGACGCGATCGACGGCTCGTTGTCGAGCTCGGCGTGCAGCGGCCCCGATTTGGTCACCGCCCAGCCGCCGTCCGGCGTGCGGAAGAAGTCGTCGAGCCGGCGGATCGCCGCATCGCGGCCGCCGAGCGCGGTGATCAGCCCCGCCGGATCGAACGGCACCATCCACAGATATTGCGCGCCGCTGCCTTCGACGAACTCGTCATCGGCCGCGGGATCGAACGCCGGCCAGCTGCCGTCGGCCTTGCGCGGCTGAATATAGCCACCCTGCGGCGTTGCCGTCGGGTTGAACAGATTGCGCCACCAGCCCGAGCGCTCGGTGAAACGGCGTTCGCCCGCCGTGTCGCCCGCCATTCGCGCCAGCTGGGCGAGGCCGAAATCCGCCGCCGCCAGCTCCAGCGTGTCGGCGGCGCTGCCCCAGCCGGGGGCGCCTGCCGGCATGTAATGCAGCCGCAGCCAAGCATCGAGGCCGGGGCGCTGGCCGATGCACATCACCGGGCAGCCCTTGCGGCTCAGGTCCTTGGCGGTGGGCACGGTCGCGGCCTGCTTGAGCGAGGCATAGGCATGGCCGAGATCGAAGGCATGCCCGCCGAACGCGCGCACCGCCGCGAGCGACGGCGGCGAGGGATCGCCGTTCATCACGCTCGTGGTGCCGGTCAGATGGGTCCAGCGGTCCCACACGCCGCCATTCTGATCGGCCTGGTTGAGCAGCGACTGGGCGATGTCGGAACCGCGCTGGGCGTCGAGCAGCGTCACCAATTGCAGCTGCGATCGGTAGACGTCCCAGCCCGAGTAATTGGCATATTGCGCGTGCTGGCCGGCCGACAGCGGATGGGTCTTGTCGTCCATGCCGCGGTAGCGGCCATCGGCGTCGCTATACAGCGTCGGCGTCAGCAGCGAATGGTACAGCGCCGAATAGAAGACGGTGCGGTCCGTCGCGGCCCCGCCGGTGATGGCGATCTGGCCGAGCGCGCGGTTCCACGCCGCGCGGCCCGCCGCCTGGACCGCCCCGATCGTCGTGCCCGCCGGGCTCTCCCGCTCGAGGTTCGCGCGCGCGCCCGCCTCGTCGACATAGGAGATGCCGATGCGGGCGGTCACCGCCGCGCCATGCTGGGGGTCGAAGCTGATCCAGCCGCCGCTGCCCTTGCCGGCGAGGGGATGGCCCTGCGGTCCATAGCCGGTGCCCCCCGCGCCGGTTGCGGCGCCCTTGGCGATCGTCTCGTCGCGCCAGGTGCCACCGACCGTGAACGGCTGATCGAACACGGCGACGAAATGCAGCGTGTAATAGCTTTCGCGCCGATCCTCGGCGAGATAGCCGCAGAAATTGCCGCTGGTCACCGAGCCGCTGACGGTGCGTGTCACCGGATCGATCCGGATCGTCGCGGCGGTGCTGCCGACTTCGCTGTCCGAGGTGCGGAACAGGAGGTTGGCGGGCTTGTCGGCTGGGAAGGTGAAGCGGCCCACCGCGGTGCGATCGGTCGCGCCGAGCTCGGCGACCACGCCATTGTCCAGCGTCACCGCATAGCTGCCGGGATGGGCGCGTTCCTTGGCATGATCGAGCAGGCTGGCATAGCCGAGCCCGGCCTGCACCGAGGCGGGCGATTGCTCCACCGGCACCGTCACCGGCATGATCGGCACGTCGCCGCTCGCGCCGGTGCAACCGGTGCCCGAAACATGGGTCAGGCTGAAGCCTTTCACCCCATTTGCACGCCATTCATAGCCGCCTGGGGCCGATATCGGAAAGCGCTTGCCCGGCAGCGGCGTCTCCTCCGGACTAAACGCCACCATCCCAAACGGTCGAGTCGCGCCGGGGAAGACATTGCCGCCGTTGGTAGTGCCGATGAACGGGTTGACCTCGGCCGCGACATCCGCCGCCGCGCTGCCGCGGCCATCCTGCGCGGCGGCGGCCGAGGCGGCGACGCAGAGGGCAACAGCAACCATGTCGCGGACCGAGCGCATCGCCACCTCCATAAGGAAAGATGCTTTGCTTAATGCTCGCCATGACCCCCGGTCAATCCGGGTAACATTTGATTGCCATGCTCCCTTGTCGTGACTCAGTTCATCCTGGCGAGAAGATCATCGACGCTGCAGCTGGCGAAGCTCGCGAAATTGTCGGCGATGCCATAGGGCAGCAGCAGCGTCCGGCCATGCGCGATCGCGCCGCAGCTATAGACCACGTTGGGCACATAGCCGCTGCGCTCGCTCACGCTCGGCCGCATGATCGGCTCGGGGGTGCGCGCCAGCAGCTTGCCGGGATTCTTCTTGTCGAGCAGGCAGGCGCCCATGCAATAGTTGCGCATCAGGCCGACGCCGTGGGTGAGCACCAGCCAACCCTCGTCGAGCTCGATCGGCGAGCCGCAATTGCCCATCTGGATGAATTCCCAGGGATAGCGTGGGCCGATCAGCTTGGCACCGCCGTTCCAAGTGGTGATGTCGTCGGAATCGATCAGCCACAGATTCTCATTGTCCTGGCGGCCGAGCATCGCGAAGCGGCCATCAACCCGGCGCGGGAACAGCGCCATGCCCTTGCTCATCGGCACCGAGCCCTTGAGCGCCGTCATTTCGAAGGTGTTGATGCCAGTGCCGCGAAACAGCTCGCAGCGCGCGTTGCGTCCGTCGAAGGCGGTGTAGGTGCCAAGGAAGCTCGGGCTGCCGTCCTCGTCGGTGAACCGGACCATGCGTAAATCCTCGATCCCCTGGCGCTGGCTGGCGGTGACGGGGAACAGCACGCTCTCGGCCGGGCTTTCGCTGCTCTCGCAGATCACCCGCGTGGTGCCCTCCTGCCCGCTCGCGTCCGGCCCTTCGATCCGTGGCGAGGTCACCCAGGGGCTGGGTTCGTCAACCTGGAAACCGCTGCTCGCGCTCCAGCTGCCGGTCCGGAAGGTGACGGAGGAGACATGCCCCTCGCCGATGCCGCGCAGCGACAGGATGAAGTTGAGCCCGTCCTCGGGGGCGCCATCCTGGTTCAGGCGCATGACGATGCTGGGGTTGAACAGCGCCGCCGCCTCAAACGAATATTCCGCGCTGAGATAGGCGCCGATCAGCAGTTGCTCGTCCGGATCGGCCTTTACCTGTTCCGGCAGGCAGGAGCTCACCTCCTCGAAGCGACGGATGAGCATCGCCTCGACGTTGCGATGCCGCTCGGCGAGCGAGCTGACCGCGGTGGCGCACATCTCGCGGCGGCTCGCCGCATCGAGCGAGAGCACGCGTTCGATCACGTTGCGCATCCGCGGATGCTGCTCGTCGCGAAAGGCTTCTGGATAATCGACGTTGAACGGCTTGATCACGGTGCGCGACGGGTCCGGCCGGAGATGAAGCGCCGACAGGGCAAACAGATCGTCACTCATGCAGGTCGTCTCCGGCTTTGCCCCATGGCTTGCCAGGGGCTTGGGGTAGGGCGCATCGCAGCGCTAACGAAGCGAGGTTGGTTAAGCTCCGCGCCCGCGTTCAGCGCGACGGACTGCGTGCCCCGCGCCTGCGACGAACGTGGTCGAACGTTATCAACAACACTGGCCTGTCTGCATCAGGCGCATGCCCTTCTGTAAATACCTTGCAACTTGCGGCTGACCGCAGCGGCAACATGCGATAGCCACCACTCACCGGGCGCGGATGGCGCCTGCATTCACCGCGTCCGGCATCAGGCCGGCGGATCTGGAGACGAGCTCTGTTCGACGCCTTGCCGGTCATCATATGCGTTCCCGCCAGGAACGAGGAACAGGCGCTGCCGGAGCTGCTCGAGTCCCTTTCCGCCCTTGCGGTCGCAGCGGAGCGGCTGACCGTCTGCATCTACCTCGACGGGTGCGGCGACGGCAGCAGGGCGATCCTCGATCGGGCCGCGGCGCACTTTCCCTGTCCGCTGATCGTCGCGGCGGAGCGGACCTGCGGCGATGCCAACGCCGGCGCCGCCCGGCGCGCGGCGATGGCGATGGGGCTGGCGGTGCTTGCCGACGCCGAGGGCCTGTTGTTCACCACCGATGCCGACAGCCGCCCTCGCCCCGACTGGATCGAGGCGGGCACCATCGCGCTGCAGGCCGCGGACGCGGTCGCCGGCCGGATCATCCGCCTCGATGGCGCTGCCGATCCCGGCCAATCGCGGATCGAGCGCTATTACGACCGGCTGCACCGCTATCGCCGCCTGATCGATCCGGTACCCTGGGAAGCGCGCGTGACGCATCATTTCACCGGCGGCGCAAACATGGCGATCCGCGCGTCCGTCTATCGCGCGCTCGGCGGGTTCGCGGCGCTCCACTCGGGTGAAGACGCCGCCTTGCTTGACGATGCGGCCCGCGCAGGGTTCCGGGTGCGTCGCGACGGCGCGATGGTGGTCGATACCTCGTCGCGGCGCACCGGCCGCGCCGCCCATGGCCTGGCTAGCGCGCTGCTGGCGCTCGATGCGGGTCGGCTGCCTGCCGTCGCGCATCCCCACGCCGCAACATGGCAATGGCAGAACCATGCCGCAGCCCGCGGCGCGTTCGCGGCAATCCGCCAACTCGAAGTCCGGGCCGATCTCGGCGAGCGATTGGGGCTGACGGCTGATCACGTCCTCGGCGTCGCGCGCGATTGCCCGAACGCCGAGGCGTTCGCGATGCGGATCGTACCCGCGTCACCGATCGCCGCCGGCACCGTGAGCCTGGCCGTCGCGGAAGAAGCGCTCGCCGCGCTCGAGGCCGGCTGGCGCGAGGTGGCGGCATGATCATGGCAGACCAGCTTCGCGATGCCATCGCCGCCGCCGGGTGGGATCGTGAACCGGCGCGCGACCCGCAGGACGCTGCCGAGAATCTCGCTGTCCTCACGCCGCTCTACGCGATGGGCCGGCGGGATCTGCCGCTCGGCCGCCTGCTCGAGGGGCATGTCGATGCGGTGCAGATCGTCCACCGCTATGGCAGCGCCGCCCAGGTCGTTCGGTTGCGCCAGGCGCTCGCCGGCGGCGCGCGGCTCGGCGTCTGGAACGCGGCGCTGGCGGACGAGCCGTTGCTGCTCGACGGCGGCCGCCTGCATGGCGGCAAGAGCTACGCCTCGGGCGCCGGCGTGCTGACCCACGCGCTGGTCACCGCGCGCGACAGCGCCGGCACGCGGCTGATCCTGGCCGATCTGGCAAGAACGCCGCCGGCGATCGATCGCGACTGGTGGCGCACCACCGGCATGCAGCGCTCCGAGACGCATCAAGTCCGCTGGTCGGATGCTTCCATCGTCGACGATGACGTGATTGGTGAGCCGGAGGTCTACGCCCGCGAACCGTTCTTCAGTGGCGGCGCCTTGCGTTTCGTGGCGGTGCATGCCGGCGGCATTGCCGGGCTGTGCGACCAGGCCCGCGATCATCTCGTCGCCACCGGGCGCGCCGACGATCCGTTCCAGGCTGCGCGTCTCGCCGAGCTGTTCTGGCTTGCCGATGGCGCCGCCGCGATCGTCCGCCGCGCCGCCATCGCCTGGTTCGAAACCGACGGCGAGGAGCGGCTGGCACGGGTCGCCGCAGCGCGAATCGCGGTCGCCGACACCGCCGAGCGCGCCATCGCCCTCGCCCAGAACGCCGTCGGCCTTGCCGGCCATTTCCGTGACCACCCGCTGGCGGCGCTGCTCACCGACCTTGCCGTCTACCTGCGCCAGCCCGTCCCCGACGCCCAGCGACTGCGGGTCGGCCATGCGGTGAAAGACGGCCTGCTGGCGCCGTCGCTGTGACGCTGCGCCTGACAGGCGTGCGCCATGCGGCGATCGTCGCGCCGCATCCCGATGACGAGGTGATCGGCGCCGCGGCGCTGATCCTCGCCCTCAAGCGCCAGCGTGCGCGGGTGACGGTGGTGGTGGTGAGCGACGGCGCCGCCTCCCACCCGGGCAGTCGCCGCTGGCCGGCCAAGCGGCTGGTCGCGGCACGCCGCCGAGAGAGCCTGATGGCGCTGCGGCGGCTGGCGGTCCCCGCTGGCGACGTCCGCTTTCTCGGCCTGCCCGATGGCGCGCTCCCGCAGTCAGCGGCGCGATGCCGCCGCCAGCTGCGTCGCGCGATCAGCCTCGCTGCCGATGTCGATCTGATCATCGGCCCCGACGCGGCCGATGCCCATCCCGATCATCGTGCCGTAGCCGCGGCGCTGGCGGGCGGCTTCGGCAGGGCGCGGCGCCTCGCTTATCGGGTCTGGCCGCCCCGCGCCGGCTTCCGGGCAATGCGAGTGACGATCGCGATGCGCGGCGGCCATGCCGCCAAGCGTTCGCTGATCCGCCTGCACCGCACCCAGCTCGGCGCGATCACCGACGATCCGGCCGGTTTCGCCATCGCCCCCCACGAGCTCGCCGCGTTCGCGCACCCGGTTGAGACCTTCGTCGAGGTGCGGCGTTGAAGGCGATCGGCCTTGCCGGCTTTGCCGACAAATTTGCCGCCAGCGGTGATCCCTGGGAGACCTTCACCAACCGCGACGAAGCGGTCAAACGCGCGGCCATCCTCCATGCTCTGGGCCCGGGGCCGATCGGCCGCGTGCTCGAGCTCGCCAGCGGCAATGGCTCGAACAGCCGGGCGATCGCGCCGCGGACGCTGCGCCTCGATGCCACCGAAGGCACAACCGAGGGCACCCGCCTCACCGCCAAGGCGATTGCCGGCGTTCCTGGCGCGAGGGCGATCACGCTGGCGCTGCCCGCGCCATTGCCGCGCCCGTGTTACGACGCGGCGATCATTGCGGAACTGCTCTATTACCTGTCACCGGCCGACATGGCCCGGGTCGCTGCCGATGTCGGCGCGGCCGTGCGTCCCGGCGGTCGGGTGGTGCTCGCTCACCACCGGATCGATTTCTACGATTTCGCGCAGCATGCCCGCGGCATTCAGGAGCACTTTTTGCGCCTGACCGGTGAAGAGTGGCGAGTGAGGCCGGTAAGGGCCACCCGCCGCTGGTCGGTGACTGCCGCGATAAAGCTGAGCGGCGGGCGCCCGAGCTAGGGCCGGCCAAAGCCGCTTTAATGATGCGCAGACGGGACCCATCCTCCCGACAATCCGTTCGCAGCACGGGATTTATCCCAAGCGAGAGGATATATTGATGGCCGTCAAGTTTGCCGGAACGATGAACGCGATCAACCGCGGTCTGGACGAAACCAAGCCGGCCAAGGGCGCCGACATGGTGGAAGATTGGGAAGCCGCACTGGCCGATGTCGATGTGCCGGGCGCCAAGGGGATCCTTCGCGATCTCGGCTCGCTGCGCAAGCAACTGGAAAAGGACACACCCGATGAGGATCGCGTCCACGCCCTCCTCCACCGCCTCGGCGTGGCCACGACCAAGATCGCCGACAAGGCGGACAAGTCGCAGGACAAGCTGAAGGCGCTGGGCGAGGCGCTGACCGAGGCCGGCGAGGATCAGCCGGACGAGGAAGAAGACACCGCCGCCGCCGCCGCGCCGAAGCGCGCCCGCAAGAAGAAGTGAAGTCTTCGGCCGGGCGGTCCGATGCGACCGTCCGGCCAAGCTCCGGCGACCATGCCTACCGTGCTTGAGCGTCATGCTCGGCGGTACGCCCTAGGGTAGATCGATCGATCCCCTGCCGACCTCCCGGCAAGCGCCGCCATCCTGCGACAAAATTACAACGAGATGACAAAACCGTCATGCTCGGTAACATTTGGTATTGGCAAGGGCAGCGGGCTGTGGCGACTTAAGCGCCATGGCGGGACGCCCGAAAGATCTCGCCAAGTTTTCGCAGGGCTGATCAACAGGCGCTCAGATAGTATGATCAATCTACTATCGAGGGCGGGAGCATTGAGGAAAGGATCCTGAAGAGCCTTCCTTTGCAAAGGGCTTCAGATGATCAGACATACAACCTCGACTGTCGCTTTGGCAGCCGCACTTCTATCGTCATCCTATGCCTATGCTGCGACGCCGGTTCCGGAAGTCGAAGCAGCGCCGAGTCCGATCCAGGCCGCCGCCGTGCAGGATACCTCCGCCTCATCCGGCACAGCCGCGTCGGATGATCCGGACAAGGACATCGTCGTGCTCGGCACCCGCCGGACAGATCGCACGCTGACCAACTCGGCGTCACCCGTCGACGTGATCAGCGCCGCCGATCTTGCCACCCAGCCCTCTGCCAACATGATCGACCAGCTCAAGAACATCGTGCCGTCCTTCTACGCCGGCCAGAACTCGATCTCGGACGCCTCCACCTTCGTCCGCTCGCCCTCACTGCGCGGGCTGTCCGGCGACCAGGTGTTGGTGATGCTCAACGGCAAGCGCTACAATCGCTCGGCGCTGGTGCAGGTCTATGGCGGCAGCGACACCGGGCTCGGGCGCGGCGCCCAGGGCCCCGACATTTCGGCGATTCCCTCGCTCGCGATCCGCAGCCTGCAGGTGCTGCGCGAAGGCGCCACCGCGCAATATGGCTCGGACGCCATCGCCGGCGTGCTCAACTACGGCCTGCGCGAGGATCAGGGCATCGAACTCGTCGGCCGCGCCGGGCAATATTATGCCGGCGATGGCGAGAGCTATCAGATCGCGGGCAATGCCGGCGTGAAGGGCGACTGGGGCTTCATCAACGTCACCGGCGAATATGACGATGAAGGCCAGACCAGCCGCGGCCGCACCCGCCCGTCGGCGGCGAACTTCGCGCAGAACTTTCCGGCGCTCGCCTCGCAGCTGCCCAACTACCCGTTACCCGCTCAGATCTGGGGCAATTCACCCTCGCACGGCTTCAAGACCGTCTACAATTCGGCGATCAACGTCACCGACGACAGCAAGATCTATGTCTTCGCCAATTATGCCGAGAACAAGGGCAACCAGAGCTTCAACTATCGGCCATCGGTCTCGAGCACCGCGGTCGACAGCAATGGCGTGGTCCGCAACCAGGGCGCCAATGCGGCGTTTCTCAACACCTTCTTCCTGACCCCCTGCCCCGCTGGCAACGCCACCTGCCCCGCCGGCGGCTTCGTGCGGGACGGCAATACCTTCCGCTTCGCCTCGCTCTACCCCGCTGGATTCACGCCGCGCTTCGTCGGTAAGACTCAGGAGGTGTATGGCGTGCTCGGCTACAAGGGCACCGCCGGCGCCTTCAGCTACGACGTGTCCGGCACCCTCGCCCGCAACAAGCTGTCGCTGTCGATGTACAGCTCGGCCAACTTTTCATACGGCCCGGCCACCCAGACCAGCTTCGACTTCGGCGACCTGATCCAGAAGGAAACCAACTTCAACGCCGACTTCACCTATGCGGCGGACCTCGGCCTCGCCGCGCCGCTGACCATCTCGGCCGGAGGCGAATTCCGCAAGGAGACTTACGAGCAGACCGCGGGTGACCTGCAATCCTATAGCGCCGGCCCTTATGCGGTCGCCCAGCAGCTCTACACGCTGACCGCGCCGGGCGTGTACACCCCATCGGGTACGACGGCGGCACAGGGCGTCGGTGCCAGCGGCTATGCCGGTACAAGCCCGGCGACGGCGGGCAAGTTCAGCCAAAAGGCCTATGCCGCTTATGTCGGCCTGGAGACCGATCTTACCACGGCGCTCACCGTCGGTGCCGCCGGTCGCTACGAGCATTACAATACCTTCGGCGATGCCTGGGTCGGCAAGGTCAACGCGCTGTACAAGTTCGCGGACGCCTTCTCGGTCCGCGGCAGCTTCGGCACCGGCTTCCACGCGCCGTCACCCGGCCAGTCGAACGTCTCGATCGTCACCACCTCGTTCAACAACGGCATCGCCTATCAGAGCGGCACCTACCCGACGAGCAATGAGGTCGCGCAATATTATGGCGCGACCAACCTTTCACCGGAGAAGTCGACCAACTACGGTCTCGGCTTCATCCTCGAGCCGATCCGCAACTTGACGGTCACCGTCGACGGCTATCAGATCGACCTGCGCAATCGCATCGGGCTGACCTCGCCGTTCATCGTCACCGCGGCCGATCTCGCCGCGCAGCCGGCGCTGCTGCCGGTCGGCATCGGCGGTCAGGTCCAGTATTTCACCAATGGCTTCAAGACCCGCACTCGCGGCGTCGACGTCGTCGGCACCTGGCGCACCACGCTCAGCGAGGCGCTGCTCAATTTCTCGCTGGCGTATAATTACAACAACACCAAGGTCACCGATTATGACGCCCGCGTGGTGAGCATTGCTCAGCTGATCGACGCCGAGCATCTCGCGCCCAAGCACCGCGTCGTGTTCAACGCCAATTGGTCGCTCGACAACCTGAGCTTCAACGTCCGTGAAAATTACTACAGCTCGTTTACCAGCGCGCAGGATTACGGTCAGACCAACGGCGTGGCAAATCAGGTGTTCGGCAGCAAGTTTACCACCGACCTCGAGCTGAGCTACACCTTCAGCCACTTCACCTTCTCCGTCGGCGCCCAAAACTTCACCGACGAACATCCCGATCGGCTGGCGCCGACTTCGACGGTACAGATCTACCCGCTTACCGGCGGCACCTCGGATGGCCAGGTCTATCCGCGCAACGGCGGGCCGTTCGGCTTCAACGGCGGCTTCTATTACGCCCGGGTGCGCATCAAATACTGACACGGCGTGGCGGAGCAGGCATCCTGCTCCGCCATCCGCCTCGCTGGAGCCTGTTCTTCCCATGCCCGCTCTCGAACACCGCCTCGCGGTTGCTGGCGATCTCGACGCGATTGGCGCCTTGATGCGTCGCGCCATCGATCAGCTTCAGTTGGACTTCCTTACCGCCGCGGAGATACGGGCCAGCCACCAGGTGATGGGGCTCGACACCCAGCTGATCCGGGACGGGACCTATTTTGTCGTCACCGAAGCAGCGGCGATCGTGGGCTGTGGCGGCTGGAGTTACCGATCGACGCTGTTCGGCGGCGACGCCAGCGTCGTCGCGCGCGAACCCGAGGTGCTCGATCCGGCCACCGATGCCGCCCGCATCCGCGCCATGTACACCGATCCCGATCACGCCCGCCGCGGCATCGGGCGCACAGTGCTGGCCCTGTGCGAAACCGCGGCGCTCGCCCATGGCTTCGCGCGCGCCGAGATGATGGCGACGCTCGCCGGCGAACCCCTGTACCAAGCATGCGGCTATCGGCGTGTCGCGGCCCCGCTCGAGGTTGGGGTTGACGACGTGCTGGTGCCGCTGGTCAGGATGGCCAAGCCGCTCCGCGCCGCAGTCTAACCGGTCGCTAGCGGGAACGCCGCTTCGGCCACTTCGGCGGGCCGCCACTCTCCTCGGCCGTGAGCTTGCGCCAGCGCTCGAACCGCACCGCAGTCAGCACGCCCGCCGCGATCCCTGCCTGGATCGCACAGCCCGGCTCCGCCCCGTGCGCACAGTTAGAGAAGCGGCAGTCCTGCGCCATCAAGATAAAGTCGTCGAATACCTCGGCGATGCCCGTCGCCGCCTCGGCCAGCTGCAATTCGCGCATCCCGGGGAGGTCGAGCAACCAGCCGCCGTGTTCGAGCCGATGCATCTCGCGTACCGTGGTCGTGTGCCGACCGGTACCGTCATGCTCGCGGATCGCTTGGGTGGCAATGCTGTCCGATCCTCGCAGCGTGTTGACGAGCGTCGACTTGCCGACGCCCGACGATCCAAGGAAAGCGATGGTTTGGCCGGGGGCGCACCAGGAGGCGAGGCGGATGACGTCGGCGGGGTCGCGGCCGTTGACGGTTTCGACCACCAAATTGGGCTCGATCGCGCGTACGGCTGCGGCGAACGCCTCGGCATTGTCGGTCAAATCGGCCTTGGTGAGGACCACGACCGGCGGCACGCCTACCTCGCGCGCGAGCACCAGGTAGCGCTCCAGCCGCGCGATGCTGAAATCCTGGTTGCACGAGGCGACGATGAACACCGTGTCGACATTGGCGGCGATCATCTGCTCGGTACGCGGATCGGCCGGCGAGCGCCGCTTGAACAGGTTCATCCGCGTGAGCACCCGCAGCGGTTGCAGCGTACCGCCATCGATCAGCAGCCAATCGCCCACCGTCGGATGATCGCCCGACGGCCCGGCACCGGGGATATGGGGATCGATCAAGCGCTGCCCGTCCGCGCCGGCAACGGCGATCTTGCCGCGATGGACCGCCATGACCCGCACGGGATGGTGGTGGAGGGCCTCGTCGGCGGAGAGCTGCTGGCTGAAATGAGCGGTCCAGCCGAGCGCCGCCAACATGTCGTTGGAGAATGTCATGAGGTCGTGCCGCAGCAACGCTTGGATTTCTTGCCCGACCCGCAGCGGCACGGGTCGTTGCGGCCGATCTTCGACGCGCTTTCGCCAGCCGGCGCCACCAACGCCATCCCGCCATCACGCTGGCGCGCGACGTACAGCCGCAGCACGACATCGGCGAGTTCGGCCGGCGCCCGCTCGTCGAGCGTGTTGATCTCCATGCTGTCGAGCGCGCTCTCCTCGCGGGCTATGGCGATCAGCATCGACAGCCGCGACAGCGCATCGGCGGCGTCCGCATCGTCGCCCTCGGCCCAGGCATCCCAGAGCTCCGGGCGCAATTCCATGGCCTCGGCAAAGCCGTCGATCCACAGCTCCCACAGCAAGTCGCCATTACGTTCGTCGACGTCGAAGATCGGCTGCGGCTTGCCCCGGCCACAATCGCGCGCGATCTCATGGTAGCGTGCCAGCACCGCATCGGCGAACCATTGGACGTCGAGTGGATCGTCGAACGGCGGCACCCCGCCCTCGTCGGCGCCCCACACGCTCGTCAGCCACTCGACCGGCAGGATCGGCTCGGGCGAGACGAGGATGCCGGTGAGGAAGCCATCAAGCTCGGTGAGCAGCATCGGCTCTTCGAGCGGGAGATCGGCCAGCGCACCATCCAGCCGACGCAGCCGGGAGGGAAGCTGCCTCATGCGAGCGCGCCCATCATTGCCGGCGGCACGTCTGCGGCCGCGCCAAAAACAGCTGCGCCATGGCGGAGATTATCGTTATTTACCGTGCGTGGCGTGGCCCGTGAAAATAGCATGGCAGGTGAGTAGCATGGCATGAACGCAAATGGCAGCGCCGGACGGCCTGACCCCGACATCGAGCCTTGCTCGCCAGCCAAGGACGCTCGCGGCGAAACCTTGGTCCTCCTCGCCCGCCGCGCGAATGGGGCGACCGTTTGCCCGAGTGAAGTTGCGAGGGCGCTGGCCGCCGCCACGCCGGCAGCGACCGATTGGCGTGAGGCGATGCCCGCAGTCCACGCCGCCATCGACCGGCTGGTCGATGAGGGGCTGGTGATGCTGAGCTGGAAAGGCAAGCCGCTCGCCACGCGGGCCGGGCCGTATCGCATCGGTCGCGGCCCACGAGGCTAGGCACAGCAATTACGTGCGGCCTTCTGACGATCATGAACGGATCGTCATGGAACATCGCCGATCACGCATCGCTTTTGGCCTACCGATTTGTTGTCCGAGGATATTTCATGCGTTTCCTTCCCCTCCTGGCCCTTCCCCTGATGATGGCGACCGCATCGCCGGCGCTCGCCAAGGGCTGCATCCGCGGCGCGGCGGCGGGCGGCGTGGCCGGGCATTATGTCGGCAAGGGCCATGCGGTGATGGGCGCCGCCGCCGGCTGCGTCGTCGCGCACCATCATTATGCGAAGCAGGCCCGTGCGCAGAAAGCGGCGCAGCAACACAGGTAATCCCGTCCGCCAGGACGCCCGCGAAGCGCACCTCTTGGTGCCTTCGTCCGTGCCGGCGGCGCGAGTGTGGACAAGGTCTCTCCCCTCTCGCTAACCTGCTGCAATGATCATGCAGTGGGGTGATATCCGATGAGTTGGAAGATAGTGATGGGTGCAGCCATTCTGGCCTTTGCAGGCTGCCCCGCGTCGGCTCAGGTCGCGCCGAGCGGCTTGTCCGATCGGTTCACCGCCTGTGCGGCGCGCGCGCATGGCAACACCGTCCAGGAGGGTATCTGCGCCCAATCCGAGATGGCGTCGCAGGATGCGCGGCTGAACAAATCCTATCAGCAGGTCATGAAACAGCTGGCGAGCCAGCCGCAGAAGCGCATCGCGCTTCGCGATGCCCAGCGTTCGTGGCTGAAGGCGCGGGACTATGAGTGCAAGGTCGATCAGGAGACGATCAACAGCGGCTGCCTCGTCATGAAGACGGCAGCCCGCGCCAACGAGCTGGAAAGCATGATCCGCTTCTAGACTCAGGCGGCGGCGGACGTCCGATCCGCCGCCGCCGCCGCCGCCGCGATCATCAAAACTGCGCGCGTACGCCGAACAAGATGGTGCGGCCGTAGTTGTTGATCTCGCCGAACTGCAGCTCCTTGTCATTGTAGCTGTAGGTATTGGCATTGGCGATGTTGATCGCTTCGACGCTGAAGGTCAGCTGTTCGGTGGCGCGGATCGACAGATTCCCGTCGAGCGAGCCAAACGCTGCCATATAGGTCGGCACCTGGGTGGTGCTGCCGATCCCGGTGAGATATTTGTCGCGCCAGGTATAGGAGAGCCGCGCCGACAGCGGTCCCTTGTCGTAGAAGCCGACCACGTTGAAGCTGTTCTTCGATAGGCCGATCAGCTGATCCTTGATCGGCCGCGCGCCCGCCGTGTAATCCGCCTCCACCGAGGTGTGGGTATAGGATGCCTGGAAGCCAAGCCCGTCAAACGGCGCCGGCAGGAAGCTGAAGACCTGGTTGTATGCGGCCTCGGCGCCATAGACCTTGGCACTGCCGCCGTTGACCTGGGTGCTGAGCAGCACCGTGCCACGACCGGGGATTTCAATGTTGATGTTCTGCGCGGTGATGTAATCGTCCATCGCTTTGTAGAACAGCGCCCCCGTGAGCGAGCCCGAGCGGTTGAAATACCATTCGAGCGAGCCGTCGAACTGGGTGGCGAGGAACGGCTGCAGCGCCGGATTGCCGCCGCTTGCGGTGGCCTGATCGGTGGAGACGCTGATCTGCGGCGCGCTCTGCGTGACGTTGGGGCGGGTCAGCACCCGGCTGGCGGCAAGGCGGCCGACCAGGTCATGGGTCAGCTCGGCGCGCAGGTTGAAGCTCGGCAGCCAGTCGCTGAAGGTCTGCGGATAGCTGACCGGGGTGGGCACGCTGCCCGTCGTCAGCGTGCCGCTCGCCACCTGGTCGGTATGCACATAGCGGACGCCGATATTGCCGGTGACCGCAACGCTGCCGAGCGGGAAGGCATAATCGGCGCGGACATAGCCGCCCGCGGTCTTCTCGGTGACGACGTAGGAGGCGCGCATGTCGCCGGCCGCGAGCGGCGCGTTGGCGATCGCATCGGTGAACAACTTGTCGTAAAACACATCGGTGATCGGCACGATCCAGGTGCGTGGATAGTTACCGCCCACGCCCGACAGGAAATCGTCGAACGGGATCTGCTCATAGCTGTTGGGCGCGAAGCCGGTGAGCGAGGTTCCCGCCGCCGGGGTGACGGTGAAGTCGCGGCGCCGGTAATCGCGCTTGCGCCAATGGTATTCGCCGCCCGCACTCAGCTTGGTGATGAAGCCGTCCATCTGATGATCGACATCGAGCCGCACGTAGCGGTCCCAATCCTTGCTGTTCTTGGGCGCGATGTTGAACGGATAGAGCGTGTAATTGGCCGGATCGAGCACGTTGGTGGGCGTCGCGATCGTCGGCAGCACCTTGTAGCCGCCCGAGGCGTCATAGGTCAGCGGCGCAAAGAACTGGATGCGGCTACGCACCGTGCCTTCGGCATAGCTCGGGTGGAAGCTATGCGCATAGGACCAGTTGGCGTTGGCGACGACATGCCAGCCTTCCGGGTTCCAAGCCTGCTTGAGGCCAATGGTGATCAGATCGTGGCGGTTGAGGCTGTATTCGCGGGTGCCCATGAAGCGCACGTTGTTGATCGTCGCGGCGACCACGGTGTTGCCGTCGAGCTTGATCGATCCCGGCACCAGCGTAGGCTTGTTTCCCGCGCTGGTATCGTCGGGATAGATATCGAGGCCGAATTCATCATAGGCGACGTCGAGCCGGGTCGCGAGCACATCGAGCGTGGTCTCGAGCTCGGGGCTGGGCTTCCACTGCGCCGAGATCATGCCCGACAGGCGCTTGCGGTCTTCCGTCTCCACGGTCGGGCGGGTGCGACCCGGCGTGTAGAAGCCCTCGCCGAGTACCGACTTGAACACGGGGGCGATATACCAGCCGGTGTTATAGGACCGGTCGTTGCGCACCTCCTTGCCCCAATATTGCGCGGCGGCGAGGATGCCGAAGGTGCCGTCGTCATTCTTGGCGCTGGTCAGCACCGTGGCGTTGGGCTTCACCTTGTCGGTGAGCGTCGTGTAGGTGCCGCGCAGGTTGAGCGTGGTCTTGTTGCCCACCTCGAGCGGGCGGAAGGTGTGAACGTCGATGTTGCCGCCGAGCGCGCCCTCGGTCATGTCCGAGGTCGGCGTCTTGACCACGTCGATCTGCGACACGAATTCCGCGGGCAGCATCTCGAAGCGGAACTGCCGGCCATTGGCGCCGCCATTCTCGATCAGGTCGTTGATCGCGACCGGGCGGCCGTTGAGCAGCGTGCTCTGGAACTGCGGCCCGAGCCCGCGCACGCTGACGTACAGCCCTTCGCCACGCGGCCGGGTGATGGCGACGCCGGGGACGAGTTGCAGCGCCTCGGCGACGTTCTGCGCCGGGAATTTGCCGATATCGGTCGCGTTGATCGCGTCGACACCGAATGCGGCCTGACGCTTGGTCTCGGTCGCCGCCGCCAGGCTCTCGGCGTAGGAGCCGGTGACGACGATGTCGCCATCCGCGCCGGTGGTAGCATCGGGCGTTTGCTCGCCGGCGGTGGCTGCGCTCGCATTGCTCTGCGCGCAGGCGGGCTGGGCCATGCTCAGCGCGACAAGAGTAAGCGGCTGCGTCGCCTGCGACAGGCGTGAATAGCGTGACATGATGGATCTCCCCTCGGCGTTGACGCCGTTGGGGCTCTCCTAATTTTGCTACGTGTCTGCGCGGCGACATCTACGTTACGTTGCCGTTACAATGGGACGTAATTGGTCGCGCGGCGCCGAATGACATTGATGATGCCGGCATCATACCGCCTTGCCGCTGTCACTCAGCCGGTGCGACCGTAAAATACGGGTTAAGTATCGAAGAGTCTTGCGTTTCATTGCCGGCGCTTCTTTACGGGGCGAGCTTCGGCCATGCAGCAGCGCGGCATGAGCCCTGTGGAGATACGAGCATGCATCGCAAGCGCCCGGATGGGATCAAGGATTACAACGGCCCGGCCGGCGGCTGGGGCGCGCTGAAGGCGGTCGCACTCACCCTCAAGGCGCAGCAGATCGTCCAGCGCGGCGCCCAGACCCTGCTCAAGTCGAACCAGCCCGATGGCTTCGACTGCCCGAGCTGCGCGTGGCCGGACCCCAAGCACACCTCGTCATTCGAGTTCTGCGAGAATGGCGCCAAGGCGGTGGCCTGGGAATCGACCGCGAAGCGGATCGGCGCCGACTTCTTCGCGCAGCACAGCGTGTCCGAGATCTGGGAGCAGAGCGACCATTGGATCGAAGGCCAGGGCCGCATCACCGATCCGCTGCGCTACAATGCAGAGACCGATCATTATGAGGTGGTCGAATGGGACGAGGCGTTCGCCGCGATCGGCGCCGGTCTCGCCAGGCTCGACGATCCCAACCAGGCCGAATTCTACACCTCGGGCCGCTGCTCCAACGAGGCGGCGTTCCTCTATCAGCTGTTCGCCCGGCTCTATGGCACCAACAACTTCCCCGATTGCTCGAACATGTGCCACGAGGCGACCTCGGTGGGGCTGCCGCAGTCAATCGGCATCGGCAAGGGCACCGTCAGCCTGGAGGATTTCGATCACGCCGATCTGATCCTCTCGATCGGCCATAATCCCGGCACCAATCACCCGCGGATGATGGCGACGCTGCGCGAGGTGTCGCGTCGCGGCGGCCGGATCATCGTGTTCAACCCGCTCAAGGAACGCTCGCTCGAGCGGTTCGAATCGCCGCAGTCGGTGATCGAGATGGCGACCTTCTCGGCGACGCCGATCGCGACCAATTATCTGCAGGTGAAGGTGGGCGGCGATGCCGCGGCGCTGAAGGGCATTTCCAAGGCGCTGGTGGCGATGGACAAGGCCGCGACCGCCGCCGGCGAACCGCCGGTGCTCGATCATGACTTCATCGCCGAGCATACCGCCGGGTTCGACGCGCTGGTCGCCGATCTCGAGGGCAGCGACTGGGCTGATATCGTCCATGCCAGCGGGCTCGGCCAGAGCGACCTGAAGGAAGTCGCGCGGCTCTATGCCCAGTCCACCGCGACGATCGCCTGCTATGGCATGGGCATCACCCAGCACCGCACCGGCACCAGCAATGTTCAGCAGATCGCCAACCTGCTGCTGCTGCGCGGCAACATGGGGCGGCCGGGCGCCGGCATCTGCCCCTTACGTGGCCACAGCAACGTCCAGGGCGACCGCACCGTCGGCATCACCGAACGGCCGACCGCGGCGCTGCTCGACAAGATCAAGGAGGTGTTCGCCTTCGAACCGCCGCGCGCGCACGGCCATTCGGTGGTCGAGAGCATTGCCGCGATGCGCGACGGCAAGGCCAAGGCGATCGTCTGCCTCGGCGGCAACCTGGCCATCGCCTCCTCCGATCCGCAGGCCTGTGCGCGGGGCTTCCGCAACATGGAACTCGCGGTCCACATCACCACCAAGCTCAACCGCACCCAGCTGCTGATGGCCAAGGGCGACACTTACATCCTGCCCTGCCTCGGCCGCACCGAGCGCGACCTGCAGGACGGCACGCCGCAGGCGGTGACCGTCGAGGATTCGATGTCGATGGTTCACGCCTCGCGCGGCTTCCTGATGCCGCCGGGCGACAACGTCCGTTCCGAGCCGTGGATCGTCGCGCATATCGCCAAGGCGACGCTGGGCGGCAAGGGCGGGATCGACTGGGACGGCTATGTCGCCAATTACGATCGGATCCGCGACAAGATCGAGGCAGTGTTCCCCGCCTTCAAGGACTATAACACCCGGGTCCGCGAGCCCGGCGGCTTCCACCTGCCCAATTCGGCGGCCGAGCGGGTATGGAACACCGATACCGGCAAGGCCAATTTCATCGTCTCGCCTGGCGTCGAGGAAGACGAAACCACCCAAGATCCGACCGTGATGCGGCTGACCACGCTGCGCTCGCACGATCAGTATAACACCACCATCTACGCGCTCGACGATCGCTACCGCGGCGTCTTCGGGCGGCGCGATATCCTGTTCATGAACGCCAAGGAGATCGCCCGGCTGGGCTTTGCCGAGGGCGACGTGATCGACGTCACCACCGCGCTCCAGTTCAAGCGCGACGATCGGATCGTCCAGGGCCTCACGCTGGTCGAGCATGCGCTGCCCGACGGCTGCTGCGCCTCTTATTATCCCGAGACGCAGCCGCTGATCGCGCTGGAGGATCATGATCTCCAGAGCCTGACGCCCTCCTACAAGTCCGTCCCCGTCCAGATCCGCGCCGCCGGGCCCGACGACGGATCCGAGCGTTTCGTCGAGCGCGCCGGCGTCGTCGGCAAGCCCATCAAGCAGGAAGCCTGACCTTCATGTACTTACCGACCATCACCGGCTTCGCCGACCGCGCCGCCGCCGAGGCCGCCTCGATCCGCCGCTCGCCGATCGGCTTCTTCGTCGACGCGATGCTGGCGGGTGCCTATATCGGCATCGCCATGATCCTGGCGCTGAGCACGGCGGACGCGCTGCCGGCCGGCGTGCGCCCGCTGGTGATGGGCGGCACCTTCGGTCTCGGCCTGATCCTCACGGTGTTCGCCGGCGGCGAATTGTTCACCGGCTATGTGATGTACCTCGGCTTCGGGCTGATGCGCCGCACCGTCAGCCTGGCGGATGCGGCGCTGCTGATCGTGGTGGTGTGGATCGGCAACCTCGCCGGCGCGCTGGCGCTGTCGGCCATCTTCATCGCGGGGGGCGGCGGCCAGGTGTTCGCCAATGCCGCGACGATGTTCAACGCCTATGCCGCGCACAAGGTGGAGGCCGACGCCGTCGCACTGCTCGCCCGCGCCATCCTGTGCAACTGGCTGGTGTGCCTGGCGATCTGGACGGCCGCGCGGGTCACCGGCGATGCCGCCAAGTGCATCGTCATGGCCTGGGTGCTGCTCGCCTTCGTCGCTGCAGGGTTCGAGCATTCGGTCGCCAACATGACCGCGCTGACGCTGGGGCTGTTCGCGCCCGGCGAGACGATTTCGCTGCTGGGCGTGGTCCACAACCTCGCGCTGGTGACGCTCGGCAACATCGTCGGCGGGCTGGTGTTCGTGGTCGGCGCCTATGGCGCGGCGGCCAAGACCGATGCGGATCCGGTGCGCGGCTAGGCCGATCCGTTGCCTTCGCGGCAACAACGATGGCAAAAGCGCTCGGGGGGTGCCCGTCGCCGTGCGACGGGGACTCGCGATAAGATGATGGTCAAAGGGGGGACGATGAAGATCTGGATCGCGCTGGCATGCGCCGCGGGAATCGCCGATGGAGCGAGTGCACAAGACATCACGCTGAAGCCGCTGCTCGATGCGCGACTGCGCTCGGAGACAGTCGACCAGGACGATCTGCCCGACCGTTCGCAGGCAGTCACCATGCGCATCCGCTCCGGCGTGCAGGCCTCGGACGGCCCGTTCTCCGCGCTGATCGAGAGCGAGGCAACGCTCGGGATCGACAATGGCTATAACGACGGCCTCAACGGCCGCACCCGCGATCCGCTGATCGCCGACCCGCAGAACGTAGAGCTCAACCGTGCCCAGCTACGCTATGCGGTGCCCGCCGGCAGCATCACCGTCGGCCGCCAGCTGCTCGAACTCGCGGACCAGCGCTTCGTCGGCTCGGCGAGCTTCCGCCAGAACCAGCAGACCTTCGACGCGGTGCGCATCCAGTGGAAGGGCATCAAGCATCTCACCGCCGACGTCACCTATGCGTGGAGCGACCGCACGATCAACGGCATCGACGGCACCGGCGCGCGCCAGCAGGCGGTGTCGGGCAACAACTTCTTCGGCCTGCTCGGCTATGAGACGCCGGTCGGCACGCTGACGGGCTTCACCTACATCGTCGACCAGGACGAGGCCGCCGTTCAGGGCTTCCGCCTGTCGAGCCAGACCTATGGCGGTCGCCTCGCCGGCAGCCAGCCGCTCGGCGCGGGGCTGAAGCTCGCCTACACCGGCAGCTTCGCGCGGCAGAGCGACTATCACCGCAACCCCAACGACTATTCCGCCGATTATTACCTCGGCGAGGTAGCGCTGAGCCGCAAGGCGCTCAGCGCCACCGCCGGCTATGAGGTGCTCGGCGCCGATCGCCATGGCCCCGGCGGTGTTGCGCTGACCAGCTTCCAGACGCCGCTGGCCTCTTTGTTCAAGTTCCAGGGCTGGGACGACAAGTTCACGACCACGCCGGTGGACGGCATCCGTGATGCCTATGGCACGCTCGGTTCGGACTGGAAGCGGCAGGGCCTGGTCAGCGATGTCGCGCTGACCGCGACCTACCATCGGTTCGACAGCGACCGCGGCGACACCCATTATGGCAATGAGGTCGACCTGCTCGCCTCGGCGAAGATCGACCGCTACACCGTCTCGGCGCGCTACGCCCATTACGATGCCGACCGGTTCGCCGCGGATACCGACAAATTGTGGCTGACCGCCGAGTTCAGCCTGTAGGCCGAAG
>NZ_JALNUP010000030.1 GCF_026540855.1 Sphingomonas sp. GC_Shp_5 | reverse complement strand
GCGCGCCCTGCCGCCGCACGAGCGGCCCGACTGGGTATCCGCGGATGGTCGCACCACGGTGACCACCACCAACGGCGGCGGTGGCTATGCACACGGCGGCTATTATTATCCCGGCACGACGACCACGACGGTGGTGGTGCAGACCGCGCCGGTGGTGACCACGACCACCACCGAGATCTACGAGGATGCCGTCACCTACACGCGGCGGCCGGCGACCAAGCGGGTAAAGCGCGTGTGGCGGCTTCGGCCGGCATTGCATTGCGCCTGCCGCTGACCGGCTAACCCGGCCGCGCGCTTACTTGCGCGCACGGCCGGCGAAAGTGACGAGGCTTTCGCTGCCGTCAGCCGCGAGGGCGGAGACGCCGACGAAATGGTCGTCCACCGGCACCTGGGTCAGCACCGTGCTGGTCCCGGTCACGTCGCGGCTGTCGCTCCAGCTGAGCGCGTCATTGTCGCGCCAGCGCACCCGGTAGCCGACCGCGCCCGGCACCGCCGCCCAGCTGACCTGGGTATCGCGTGACAGATCGCCGACCAGCGCCGCCGTCGCCGGCGCGGCGGGGGCTGCGGCAAGGCGGGCGAGGGTGGCGGCGTTGATCGCCGTGACCTTGGCCAGATAGCCGAAATCCATGCCCTCGATCGTGTCGCCATAGACGACGCCCTGCTCGGTGCGCAGATCCTGGTGCTGGCGATCCCAATTTTCGGCGCCGACCGAGAAGCGCACCGCTGGGTATCCCAATGCCAGGAAGGGCTCGTGATCGCCGCCGCGGCCGAACCGGTCGGGGCGGCGCTCAACGACGACGTCGAGGCCGCCGGGGATGCCCCTGGCGATGCCATCGATCGTCTTGGCGAGCGCGCGCGACGGGCCGTCATCCTCGCCGCCCTCGCCGCGCCGGCGCTGCGTTTCGGCCTCATTCTCCGCGGCCCGAATGCCCTCGGAGAAGACCCGCACCCGGCCACCGTCACGCACCCCGCCCTGGCCGATCGAATTGCCGACGATGTCGTCGTTGAGCATCGCCGACACCTGCCAGCCGCGCGCCTTGACGGTGTCGGCGAGCAGTTCGGCGCCCCACAGCCCCTGCTCCTCGGCGGAGAAGGCGACGTAGATGATGGTGGCGTCAAAGCGGCGCTTGGACAGCAGCCGCGCGGTTTCGAGCACCAGCGCGACGCCCGAGGCATCGTCGTTGGCGCCCGGCGCGTCGGCGGTGGCGTTCATCACGTCGGTGACGCGGCTGTCGATATGGCCGCCAACAATCACCACGCGATTGGGATCGCGCCCCGGCTGGATGCCGAGCACGTCCTCGACGATCACGCCGTTTGGCGCGCGCGGGCCGGTAAAGCGGCGGCTGATCCGCTCCACCTTGATGCATCCGCCGCAACCCCGGCCGATCGCATCGAATTGCGCGGCCATCCAAGTCCGCGCCGCACCGATTCCGCGGTGGGGATCGGTGGTGGTCGACAGCGTATGACGAGTGCCGAAGCCGACCAGGCTGGTGACGTCCGCCTTGAGACGGGCCTGACTGGGAGGGGGAAGGACGGGGGCGGCCGCCGCGAGCAGCAAGGACATGATCATCGGCTGATGCTGAGCGGGATTGGCCGTTCACTCAAGCGGCCAATGCGCGCAGCAGCAAAAATCTAGGGTCGCGACACCAGTGCTGCCGTAAAAAAGCAACAAAGTCTTAGCGTTGCTGCCGTATTTAACCCATATCAACGGGCAGGCGTCAGGTTTGTTCCAGCGTAGGTGGAGTGAGAGGATATGGCGCATAGCGCGGTTGCCGAACCGGCGTTCGGGATGCGTGACAATGGGCGACTGGCGCCGCGGGCGGCGTTGGAAGTCGCACGCCGGCTGATCGCCGCGCGCCGGGTGCTGAACGAGGCGCTGCCCCCGATGATGATCAGCAGCCCGGGCCTCGACCTCCTGCTAGCGCTGTTCGTTGCCTCCGAGGACGGCGAGGCTGTGACGTTGCGCTCGTTGGACACAGCGACCGGTGCGTCGCCGACCGTGATGCTGCGCTGGGTCGGCGCGTTCGTTCAGGAGGGGCTGGTGGAGCGCGATTCGCTAACCTGCACGCTAACGGCGCAGGGGCAGGCGGTGGTGCATGCCGCGCTCGCGAGCGTCATGGCTGCGTGGCAGGAAGGGGTTAGTCCGGCTGAGGCGCGTTCGACGCAATAGCAGCCTGTACCGCCTCGATGACGCTGCTGAGATGGGCCGCAGCGACGCCCTCATCCAGGCGATCGAGGATGGCCAAGGCACGGTCAAGCAGGTTGAGCGCCTCTAGATACCCTTCCATTGTCATCACCTTCAGCCTGGGATGCCGTACTTAGCCGCGCCATGATGCGACGCAACATGGGCTGTTGTACCACCTTGGCACGATCGAAGACGACTCACTCAGCTCAGCTCAGCTCAGTCGATCGATCGCCTCCGGCGAGAGCGACCCTGGAATGATCATCACCGGCACCGGCAGCGCGCCGGCATCGGCGCCGGTGAAATGGCTGACCAATTTGCCTGGCGCACCGCTCGCCGCGGCGCCGAGCACCAGCGCCGCGATCTCGGGATTGGCGGCGATGATCTCGCGGATGACCTTGGGTCCCTCACCCTCGCGCACCGTGATCGCCGGCTTCAGCCCGGCTTCGTCGATCAGCGTGCCTGCGGCGGCGGTGACCAGCCCCTCGGCATGGAGGCGCGCTTCCTCCTCGATCGTTGCCTGGACGCCGCCGAAGGCGATGAACTCCTGCGGCGGGATCAGGGTAAGGATCTCGACCCCGCCGCCGGTCTTCACCGCGCGCCGCGCGGCGAAGCGCAGCGCGATCTCCGCTTCCGGGCTGTCGTCGATCACTACCAGATAGATGCGCATAGCGGCCCCTTTTCCTGCTAGGTGCCGTGGCTTGTGTCGGCGCGCAAGGGTTGACCCCCCGGCGCTGCGGCGCGAAGGAGCGCGCAGCTTACCAGGCAAGAGGACCTGCATGTCGATCGAGATCAAGATGCCCGCGCTGTCCCCGACGATGGAGGAGGGCACCCTCGCCAAGTGGCTGGTGAAAGAGGGCGATACCCTCAAGTCCGGCGATATCATGGCCGAAATCGAAACCGACAAGGCGACGATGGAGTTCGAGGCGGTTGATGAGGGCGTGATCGCCAAGATCCTCGTCGACGAAGGCACGGACGGCGTGAAGGTCGGTACCGTGATCGCCATTCTGGCGGAAGAGGGCGAGGATGCCGCCTCGCTGCAGGCACCCGCCAAGAGCGAGACGCCGCAGCCGGCGGACAGCCAGTTTCGCGGCGCGCCCGATCCGACCGATCCCAACGACACCGGCAGCGAAGCGCAGCCGGTGGAGCGGACCATCACCCAGGCCGAAGATCACGGCCGGCCCGCTGGCGACGGCGCGGCGCCGGGTGGCCATGCCGGCGGCGACTCGGGCGCGCGCGTCAAGGCGAGCCCGCTTGCGCGGCGAATCGCCGCCGAAAAGGGTGTCGATCTCGGCGCGCTGAGCGGCACCGGCCCTAACGGTCGCATCGTCAAGGCCGACGTCGAGGGCGCCAAGCCCGGCGCCGCGCCGGCGAAGGCGGATCCCGCGGCGGCGGCGAGCACTGCGGCGGCGCCTGCGCCGGTCGCGGCGAAGCTCGCGGCGGTGCCGGACATTCCGCACGAGGCGACCAAGCTCTCCAATATCCGCAAGACGATCGCGCGCCGGCTCACCGAGTCGAAGCAGACCGTGCCGCACATCTACCTCACCGTGGATGTCCGCCTCGATGCACTGCTCAAGCTGCGCGGCGAGCTCAACGCCTCGCTGGCGAGCCGCAACGTCAAGCTCTCGGTCAACGATCTGCTGATCAAGGCCTTGGGCGTGGCGCTGGTGCAGGTGCCGAGCTGCAACGTGATGTTCACGCCGGACCAGCTGATCAGCTTCAAGCGTGCCGACGTTTCGGTGGCGGTGTCGACGCCGACCGGGCTGATCACGCCGATCGTCGCCGGTGCCGACACCAAGAGCCTGTCCGCCATCTCCACCGAGATGAAGGACCTCGCGAGCCGCGCCCGCGATGGCAAGCTCAAGCCCGAGGAATATCAGGGCGGCACCGCCTCGATCAGCAACATGGGCATGTTCGGGATCAAGCAGTTCGAGGCGGTGATCAACCCGCCGCAGGGCATGATCCTCGCGATCGGTGCGGGCGAGAAGCGCCCGTACATCATCGACGACGCGGTCGGCGTGGCGACGGTGATGAGCGCTACCGGCAGCTTCGATCATCGCGCGATCGACGGGGCAGACGGCGCCCAGCTGATGAAGGCGTTCAAGGAGCTGGTCGAGCGCCCGCTGGGCATGCTCGCGTAAAGCCGCCGCGATGCGCACGCTGATCGAGCTGTTCTTCCTGGTGGCAGGGCTGGCGGTAGCGGTGGCGATGACCGCCGCCGCCGCCTGGGCCTATCCGCTGGGGCGCGAGGTGATCTGGTGGTGCGGCGGGGCGGCGATGGTCGCGGCGCTGGTGATGAGCATCGCCCCGCTTCGGCGCGCCCGCGCGCTCGACCGGGGGCGGGCATGAGCGAGAGCGACCAGCATCTCCCGGCCGGCGCGCCGGTGATCCGTGTCACGGCGATGCCCAACGATGCCAACCCGTATGGCGACATCTTCGGCGGCTGGTTGATGGCGCAGATGGATCTCGGCGCCGCGTCGGTCGCGTCGCGCCATGCCGGGGGACGGGCGGTGACGATTGCGGTGGAGAGCATGAAATTCCATGCTCCCGTGCTCGTCGGCGACGAAGTGTCGGTCTATGGCGCGATGGTGCGGGTCGGGCGGACGTCGATGACGGTGGAGGTGGAAGCCTGGCGCCGTGCGCGCCACACCGAGACCACCACCAAGGTGACCCAGGCGCGCTTCGTGTTCGTCGCCACCGACGAAAATCGCCAGCCGCGTCCGGTGCCGGGCATGCCGACGGCCTGACAAGCGCCGGTCGCATCCCCACATAGAATTCAACGAAGGAAAAACCGTTGGCTGACCAATTCGATCTCATCATCCTCGGCTCGGGGCCTGGCGGCTATGTCGCCGCGATTCGTGCGAGCCAGCTTGGCCTCAAGACCGCGATCATCGAGCGCGAGCGGCTGGGCGGCATCTGCCTCAACTGGGGCTGTATCCCGACCAAGGCGCTGCTGCGCACCTCGGAGATCTACCATTACATGACGCATGCGGCCGATTACGGCCTCAAGGCGGACAACATCGGGTTTGATCTCGGTCGGATCGTGGACCGCAGCCGCAAGGTGGCGGGCCAGCTCAATGCCGGCGTCAAAGGGCTGATGAAGAAGAACAAGGTCACGGTCTTTGAGGGTGTCGGCGCGCTCACCGGCGCTGGCAAGACTGGGGGCAAACTGTCGGTCAAGCAGGGCGACAAGACGGTCGAGCTCGAAGCCAAGCATATCATCGTCGCCACCGGCGCGCGCGCGCGCGACCTGCCGTTCGCCAAGGCCGACGGGAACCGGATCTGGACCTATCGCCACGCGATGGTGCCGACCGAGATGCCGACCAAGCTGCTGGTGATCGGCTCGGGCGCGATCGGCGTCGAGTTCGCGAGCTTCTACAACGACATGGGCGCCGACGTGACGATCGTCGAGATGCTGCCGCGAATCCTGCCGGTCGAGGACGAGGAAGTCTCCGCGTTCATGGACAAGGCGCTGACCAAGCAGGGCATCAAGCTCGTCACCGGTGCCGGTGTCGAGAAGATCGAGACTGGTGCCAAGGCGGTGAAGGCGTCGATCAAGGGCAAGGACGGCACGGTCACCACCGAGGAGTACAGCCACGTCATCGTCGCGATCGGCATTGTCCCCAACACCGAGAACATCGGGCTGGAGGCGCTAGGCGTCGAGACCGAGCGCGGCCACATCAAGGTGGACGGCTATGCGCGTACCAACGTCGAGGGCATTTACGCGATCGGCGACGTGACCGGCGCGCCGTGGCTGGCGCACAAGGCGAGCCACGAGGGCATCGTCTGCGTCGAGAAGATCGCCGGCGAGAACCCGCACCCGTTCGAGAAGTGGAACATCCCGGGCTGCACCTACAGCCGTCCGCAGGTGGCGAGCGTCGGGCTTACCGAAGCCAAGGCCAAGGAACAGGGCTATGAGCTGAAGGTCGGCAAGTTCCCCTTCATCGGCAACGGCAAGGCGATCGCGCTCGGCGAGGCCGAGGGGTTCGTCAAGACGGTGTTCGACGCCAAGACCGGCGAACTGCTCGGCGCGCACATGGTCGGCGCTGAGGTGACCGAACTGATCCAGGGCTATGTCGTCGCGCGCCAGCTCGAGACCACCGAGGCCGAGCTGATGGAAACGGTGTTCGCGCACCCGACGCTGAGCGAGATGATGCACGAGAGCGTGCTCAGCGCCTACGGCCGCGCGATCCACTTCTAGGAACCGGATCCCCCGCCGTCATCCCGGGCTCGACCCGGGATACAGTCTCACGCATGGTGCCACGGGGTTCTGCATCCCGGCGTGCGCCGGCATGACGATTGGGGGAAAGTGGGAATGTCGATAGGGGCTCGGGCTGCGCCGCTCGTGCGGCATCGCGAGCGGGCAGCGGTGGCCGCTGCGCTCGTGCTGCTTGCAGCATCGCTGGCGTTGTTCTGGCCCGGCTTCGCGATGTACGACAGCCTTGCCCAATATGGGCAGGCGCTGAGCGGCACCTACGACGATTGGCACCCGCCGATCATGGCGCGGCTGTGGTCGCTATTCGGTGCCGTGGGTACCGCGCCGATGCTGGCGCTGCAGCTGTCGCTCTATTGGCTCGGGCTCGGGCTGATCGCGGCGGCGGTGCGGCGTTCAGGCCGTGCCACGGCTTCATGGGGCGTGATCGGGATCGGGCTGTGGCCGCCGCTGCTCGGCTGGCAGGCGGTGGTGCTCAAGGACACCCAGATGCTCGGCGCGCTGCTGGCGGCGCTGGGCCTGATCGTCTGGTGGCGATTGCCCGCGCGCAAGATCCCGCCATTGGCGCTCGCCGCGATCATCATGCTGATGCTCTATGCGACGCTGGTGCGCGCCAACGCGGTATTCGCGGTCGTGCCGCTGGCGGTGATGCTGATGCGCCGGCCGGGAACGGCGGCGGGCAAGGTCGCGCTCGGGCTTGCCGGCATCATCGTGGTGCTCGCGGGCCTGACCCCGATCAACCAGCGGTTGTTTGCCGCCGAATCGAGCGGGGTGCAGCGCACCCAGGCCTTGTACGATCTCGCCGGGCTGGCGGTCCGCACCGATGACGAGGCGACCGGATTGCCTCGCACAACCATCGCCGCGCTGCGCGCCAAGCATTGCGTGCGGCCATTTTTCTGGGATCCGCTCGGCGAGCCGCGGCGCTGCAACGACGATCTCGCCCCGCTGCGGGACATCGCACCCGGGCGGCTATACGTCATGCTGGCGGCCACGATGATGCATCATCCGATCGCTTACGCCGCTCACCGGCTGGCGCATCTCAATTCCACCGAACGCTGGCTGGTGCCGTGGCACTGGCCGGGCGCCGCGCCGCCGTTGCAGGACGAGCCCAACGAGTTCGCGCTGCGCGATCCCGGCGCCGGCGCTCGGGCTTGGCAGCATCTCGCGGCGGCGCTGGTGGAATGGCCGATCGGCTGGCCGGTGCTGTGGGCCGTGCTGGCGGCGGCGGCACTGGTCCCGGCGCTGCGCACCGACTCCGCCGCAGCGCGGCTGGCGGCAGCGTTGCTGGTGTCGGCTCTGTCGCTCGAGGCGAGCTTCGCGGTGCTGAGCATCGCCTCCGACCTCCGCTATCACCTGTGGGCGATCACCGCGACGGCGATAGCTGTGCTGCTGCTCGGCCGGCCGGTGTGGCGGCGCGCACTGGTGGTGGCGCTCGGCGTGGTGCTGGTCACCGGCGGGGCGGCGCGGCTGCTGCTGCCGTCGCCGCCGCAAACCTACATTGGCATGCTCGGCTGAGCCTGTCGCCACAGCGGGGTGGCGCAGTGCGGCCCCCGCAGGCATGATCACCTACAGCATCAAGGGGGGAAACATGCAGATATTGGGCATCCTGTGGCCGACGTTCGTGCTCGTCGCGTTGGTCTTCGTCGTCTGGTTCACGATGATCTTCAAGCGGTTGCGCCACATGCGCACCAGGCCGCCGGAGCGCGGCACCTTCGCCTCCAACGACACCATGTCGCGCTATTTCGGCGCGGAAAATACCCCGGCCGACAATCTCGCCAATTTATTCGAGATCCCGGTGCTCTACTTCGCGCTGGTGCCGCTGTTGCTGGCGACGCGATCGGCCAACGACATTCAGGTGATCCTGGCCTGGGTGTTCGTTGCGCTGCGCTGCGCGCACAGCTTCATCCATATCGGTCCCAAGAACGTCCGGGCACGCTTCATGGTCTATCTCGCCTCCTGCATGGTGCTAACGGCGATGTGGATCGGCTTCTTCGTCGACGCCGTGCATGCCGCCATGGCGATCCACCAGGCGATGGCAGCCATGCCGGCGGCGCTGTAACAGGCAACCCGTTAGCCACAGGCGTGTTCTCTCCCGGAGGAGACCTGCCTGTGGCCGACGATCAAGACCAGACCTATCGCGACTTCGCCGAGGCGGTGAACATGTCACCGGCGGCGATCGAGGCGTTCCTGAATACGGACGACAGCAAGCGCGTCGGCTGGAAGGGTGAGGACGGCAAGGGCTCAGGCGAGAGCGTTGGCCATGCTTCTGGCAAGCGGATCGTCGAGATCAAGCGCACGCACAAGTCCGACCTCAGCGAGGACGATTATGCGCACATGCGCAAGGTGGTCGGCTATGTGCACCGCCACCTCGCGCAGGGTGGACCTGCGGAGGACAAGGAACATTCCGACTGGCGCTATTCGCTGATGAACTGGGGACATGACCCGCTGAAGAAATAGCGGAGCTCCGGGATCAGGCGGCTGCGACGTCGTCCCAGCGGCGGTTGGCGAGGGTGCGTGCTTCCTCGACTGGCAGGGGGCGCCCGAAGTAATAACCCTGAACCTTGGTGCAGCCGAGTTCCTGGACCATCTGGTGCTCGGTTTCTGTTTCGACGCCTTCGGCGGTGGTCGCCATGCCGAGGCTCTGGGCGAGCGCAACCACGGCACGGATGATCGCTATCGCTTCCTTGACGCCCTTGGACGCGCTCTGGACGAAGCTGCGATCGATCTTGATCGACGAAAAGCGAGTGCGGCTGAGATAGCCGAGCGACGAATAGCCGGTGCCGAAATCGTCGAGGCTGAGGCGGACGCCGAGATCGAGGATGCGCTCGAGCACCTTGGTCGCGCCCAGGCCTTCGTGCATGAACACGCTTTCGGTGACTTCCAACTCCAGCCGCTCGGCGGACAGGCCGGCGCTGGCGAGCGCGGAGGTGATGACGCCGACAAAATGCGGGTTGTTGAGCTGATCGGGCGAGACGTTGACGGCGACCCGGATCTCGGACGGCCAGCTTGCCGCTTCCGCACAGGCGGTGCGCAGCACCCATTCGCCGATCGGCTGGATGAGTCGGGATTCCTCGGCGAGCGGGATGAATTTGGCGGGGGAGACATTGCCGAACTGCGGGCTGATCCAGCGTAGCAGCGCCTCGAAGCCTTTGAGGTTGCCGGTGCCGGCATCCACCACAGGCTGGTAGTTTAGGTGCATCTCGCCTTTTTCGAGCGCCTGCCGCAGCGCCATTTCGAGCACCCGGCGTTCCTCTGCCTGGACGTGCAGTTCTGGCTCATAGGCGTGATAGACGCCGCGGCCGGCGTCCTTGGCGCGGTACAAGGCGAGGTCGGCGGAGCGGATCAGCATCTCGGCGGTGCGACCATCACGCGGGCCGACCGCGAGGCCCACCGACGCGCCGATATAGAGCGTGTGGGCATCGACCTCATAGGGGCGTGACAGCGTCTCGATGATGTTGCGCGCCAGCCGCTCGACATTCTCGGTGTCGCTGGCATCGCGCACCACGACGGCAAATTCATCGCCGCCGAGGCGCCCGCACATGGTGTTGTCGCCCATCAACTGGCTGAGCCGCTCGGACACGCGCCCGAGCAGGCGATCGCCGATCGGGTGGCCGAGCGTGTCGTTGACCGCCTTGAAGCGATCAAGATCGATCATCATGAAGGCGCAGCGGCCGCCCCATTTGTCCGCATCGGCCATCGCGCGGCTGAGCGTCTCGTTGACCATCAGCCGATTGGGCAGGCTGGTGAGCGTGTCGAACCGCGCCATCCGGTTGATCTTGTCGGAGGAGGCGCGCTGCTCGGTGACGTCGGAGCCGACGCCGCGGAAGCCGCAGAACGAGCCGCTCTCGTCGAACCGTGGGCTGGCAGCCAGCTCCCACCAACGCTCCTCGCCGCCGACGCTGACCGGCAGGCGCAGGTCGCGGAAGCTTTCGCGGGTCTTGAGCTTGTCGGCGAGGGTGCGCAGCCCCGCGGCGAAATTGCCGTCGTCCCAGTTCGGCCCGGCGAGCACCTGAAGGAAGGGCATGCCGTCGATGGTGACGGGATCGAGCCCGCAGGCGAAGGCGAAACGCGGCGAGGCCTTGACGACGCGGCGAGCGGAGTCGGTCTCCCACAGCCAGTCGGCGTTGGTTTCCTCGAATTCGCGGAGCAGCAAGCTGACGGTCTCGTCGCGCTCGGACAGGGCAATCTGGCTGGCGCGCAGCTGGACCAGCGCCCGCGCTCGGGTCAGGCAGGCGACGATCAGCAGGGTGGTGAACAGAACAGTCGCGCCGGCTGCCGCATAGGCGCCGGTGACGACGAGTTTTGCCGACACCACGAGGCCGAGGCCGCCGACGAAGGCAATGGTCGCCAGCGCAAGCGGTGCCATCGCCACCGCACCGGCGGTCATCAACACTGACAGGATAGTCCACATCGCATAAGCGTCGCTCGACCCGGTGGCGCCGGTGAACATCAGCGGCGGCACCGCCCAGACCAGCGCCAGTGCGGCGCCCTCGATGGCGGTGACACGGAGATCGTTGAGCGCCGCATAACCGCCATCGCCGCGATGATGGGTCGCCAGTCGGCGCACCGCCACCGCGACCGAGACGATGCCGACCAGCCCGGCCCAGCCGATCAGCATCCATAACGGATGGGAATCAACGAAGATGGAGGCGGTGATCGCCGCCGACAGCAGATTGGCGGCGAGCATGAACAGCGCAAGCTGGCGGCCGGCGTGCAATTGGGTGGCGCGGATCCGGCCCCATTGCGCCGGGTCGCCCCCGTCGCGCAGGCCCAGCAACTGCGGAAAGCGGATCGCCGTGGGGTCGGATGCGGGGGGGATATTGTGATTCACCCGGCGACCGTACCGGCAGGCTGGTTAGCGGATGGTTTCGCCAACCGAAATGGAGCTATTTAAATGTGCGGCGCATGGCCATTTTGCCACCACCGCTCCTGACAGCCGTCATCCCAGCCGAGATATTGTTCGGGCGTGGTGGGCAGAGCCGCACAAGACCCCAGCTTTCGCTGGGGTGACGGCTGGTGGCAAAGCGGCGACAATGACCGCGTAGCGGGCCCAGCCAGTTGGTTCAGGCCGCGATGTCGTAGGGTTTGATGTCGCCGTTGAGGTACAGGTTGCGCGCCTTGGCACGGCTGAGCTTGCCCGAGGAGGTGCGCGGCAGGGTGCGCGGCGGGATCAACTCGATCACGCAGTTCATCCCCGTTACCGAGCGGACGCGCTCACGGATTTCCTCGCGCAGCCGCTGGCGCTCGGCCTCGTCTGAACTGCGGCACTGGACGAGCACCGCCGGGGTTTCTTCGCCGCCCGGCGTGGTGATGGCGAAGGCGGCGATGTCGCCGGCCTTGAAGCCCGGCAGCTGCTCCACCGCCCATTCAATGTCCTGCGGCCAATGGTTCTTGCCATTGACGATGATCATGTCCTTGGCGCGGCCGACGATGTAGATGTAGCCGCCGGACATATAACCCATATCACCGGTGTCGAGCCAGCCGTCGGTCATGCACGCCGCGGTTGCCTCGGGGTCACGGAAATAGCCGACCATCACCGACGGACCCTTGCACCAGACCTTGCCGATCGCCCCGTCGGGCAGCGGCGTACCGTCTTCCTCGCGGACCTCGATCGTCATGTCGCGCACCGGCTTGCCGCAATTGACGATGGCGCGGAATCGCTGCGGGCGATCGCCAAAATGGTCGCCGCCCGACAGCTGGGTCTCTTCCACCAGCTCGACGCGAATGCCTTCGCCCGGTGGCATCAGCGACACCGCCAGCGTCGCTTCGGCAAGCCCGTAGCTGGGCAGAAATGCCGAAGCCTCGAAGCCGGCATCGGCAAAGGCGTCGACGAAGCTCTGCATCACGTCCGGGCGGATCATGTCGGCGCCATTGCCGGCGACCCGCCAGCGCGACAGGTCGAACCGGTCCGACGCCTTGGTCTGCGACGACATGCGGCGGGCGCAGATGTCATATCCAAAGGTGGGCGAATAGCTCAGCGTGGTCCCGTCGTGGCGGCTGATCAGATCGAGCCACGCCAGCGGGCGCCGGGCGAAATCCTCGGTCTTGAGGTAATCGGTCGAGACCTGGTTGGCGATCGGCGACAGGAAGCAGCCGACTAGGCCCATGTCGTGATACCAAGGCAGCCATGAGATGCAGCGATCGGTGCCGTCGATCTCCATGCCATGGCTGTGCGCGGCGAGATTGTTGAGCAGGGCGTGGTGGGTGATGGCCACGCCGTGCGGGAAGCGGGTGGAGCCGCTGGAATATTGCAGATAGGCGATCGCTTGGCCGTCGGCTCCCGGTAGCTCGGCGGCAGGCGCCTCGCGGGTGGCAAATTCGGACCAGTCAATCCCGTCCGTGCCGGCGAGACGCGCAGCTTCGGCCGCCATCTGCGCGAGCTCCGGCGGGAAGATCAGCATCTTGGGGTCGCAACTCGCCAGCTGGACGCGAAGCTGCTCGATGTAGGAATCACGTCCGCCGAACGACGTGGGCAGCGGCAGCGGCACCGGCCACGCGCCGGCATAGACCGTGCCGAAGAACAAGGCGGCGAACTCGGGCCCGGTTTCAGCGACGAGCGCAATGCGGTCTTCGGGCTTGATCCCGGCGGCGATCAGCCGGTTGGCCATCGCCAAAGCGTCGGTGCGCAGTTGCGAATAGGGATAGGGCCGCACCAGCGTACCGCGTGCATCGTGGAAGTTGAGCCCGCGCACGCCGGTGGCGGCGTAATCCAGCGCCTCGCCCAGCGTTGCGAAATCGGCGAAGCGCCGGGGCAGGTCATCCAGCGACGGCGTGGCCGCAAGCTGCTCAATCATCTATTCATCCCGTTCGTGGCCGCTGGTGCGGCTCTGCAATCTTGCTTCATACCACAGCACCAACGTTCTACTTCCGCTGTTAGTGTGGCAACAACATGGCCATGAGGCAGGAACGCCGCCCCGTGAAGCCCCTCGACGCCGCTGCCTTGGACCGGCTGGCGTTGCGCTACGTTGAACGGTTCGCCACCACGAGGGGCAAATTGGCCGATTATCTGCGTCGCAAGATCCGCGAACGCGGATGGGAGGGCGAGCCGGCGGACCCCGCCGCGGTGGCGCAGCGGATGGCTGAATTCGGCTATGTCGACGACCGGCTCTACGCGGAAAGCAAGGCGGCGGCGCTCGGCCGCCGCGGGCTCGGCGCGCGGCGGGTGACGGCGGCGCTGCGCGAGGCGCATGTCGATGAGGCCGATGCCGAGGATCTGGCGCCGGCGATCGCGGACCGGGCGGTGGAGGCCGCGCTCACCTTTGCCCGGCGCAAGCGGATCGGCCCTTATGGCGCGCCGGTGGCGGATCGCGCGGGGCGGGAGAAGCAACTCGCGGCGATGCTGCGCGCCGGGCATGCGATGACGCTGTCGCGGCGGATCATTAACTCAAGTGAGCCACTTCGGGCCGAGGATCTAGAATGAGGACTGGATAACCAATTGCGGCCGATACGAACCGTGCTAGCGTAGCGCTAACAGGGGTGCAGTGATGCGTAGCGAGCCGCAACGGGAGGGCGACGAGCACGACGGTGGGGTAATGCCCGCCGAGCATGTCGCTATGGGGGGTGTGATCAAGTGGTTCGACGTGACCCGCGGCTTCGGCTTTGCGGTCGCGGACGATGTGGAGATGGGCGATATCCTGATCCATTTCTCGGTGCTGCAGCCGCATGGCCGCCGCAGCCTGCCGGAGGGCGCGCGCGTCGAGACGGTGTGCGTCCAGCGCGGGCGCGGTTATCAGGCCCGCGAGGTGACCGCGATCGACCTGTCGAACGCGGTGGAGGAGCCGCCGCGGGCGGTACGGATCGGCGACCGGGTGGATCCGGTGGCGCTGATCGATGCCGCGGGCCCGTTCGAGGGGGCGGCGGTGAAATGGTTTAACCGGCTCAAAGGATATGGCTTCTTAGTGCGCGACAGCGACGGGAGCGATATCTTCGTGCATATGGAGACGCTGCGCCGCGCCGGCGTGATCGTGATCGAGCCGGGGCAACGGCTGCGCACCCGGGTGGTGGCCGGTCGCAAGGGGCCGCTTGCGGTGATCGTCGAAGAGGAGTGAGCTTGGCGAAATCGATGGTGGGCGTACGGGCGGCGGCCGCGGCGCTGCTGATGCTGTGCGCCAGTGGCTGCAGCAAAATAGGTGACGGCAGCGGCAATGCGGGCAGCGGCGGCAGCAGCAGCCAGGCCGAGGTTCTGGTACCGGTCACGATCGCCAGCGCCACCGGCAAGCATGTCTTCACGGTGGAGGTGGCGGCGACGACCGCGCGGCAGGCGCAGGGGCTGATGTTCCGCACCGATCTGAAGCCGGACGGTGGCATGCTGTTCGCGCCCTATCCGGCCGACGGCGGCGGACCGCGGGAGGCGAACTTCTGGATGAAGGACACGCCGACACCGCTCGACATCGTCTTCATCCGTGCCGATGGCACGATCGCCACCATCGCCGAGAATACCGTGCCCTTCTCCGAAACCCCGGTGCCGTCTCGCGAGCCGGTGGCGGCGGTGCTCGAGCTGATCGGCGGCCGCTCCGCTGAACTGGGCATCGCCGAAGGCGACAAGGTGAGCTGGCCTGCCGGCACCGTCGCCACGCCGCCAGCCAAATAGCCGCCGGTGGCTACGCTCGCGCCGCAGTTCAGCGGTTGAAGACCCGCGGCGAGGCGGGTAAGCGGTGGCCATGGGCATCAACCTCAATCCCTTCACCTGGTGGAACGGCGCGACCGTGAGCACCGTGCTCTACGGCCTGCGCGGCAAGACCCAGGTCGGCACCGATTCGCTGGGCAATGCCTATTGGGAAGGTGGCAAGGACACCAACGGCGTGCCGCGTCGCTGGGTGATCTACACCGGCTCGACCGATGCCAGCCGGGTGCCGCCGGAATGGTTCAGCTGGCTGCACCACCAGATCGACGATGTGCCCGATCGCGCGCTGCCGCCAGCACGGGCGTGGGAGAAGCCAGGCCAGGCCAACATGACCGGGACGCCGTTCGCCTATCGGCCGGCGGGCGCGCTGGAGAAGGGCGGCAACCGCGCCGCCGCCACCGGAGACTATGACGCCTGGACGCCCGAAGGGTGACGAGGCGCTGGCTCGCCGCCGGCGTGTTGCTGGTGGTGCTGGGAGTGGCCGGATGGTTCGGGTATCGCGCCGTCACCGGTAGCGCCGAGCGCGGCGGGCCGGTAGTCGCCAGCCAGGATATCGCGCCGATCGAGGCGGGTAGCACCGAGACGATCGAGACGGTCACCTCGGCCGACGATGTCGCGCCGACCGGCGGCACGCCGATGGCGCAGCGGATCGCGGTAGTCGGCCTGCTCAACAAGCGGAACGGTGAAAGCCGCGAGCTGACGCTCAAGCCTGGCCAGGCGGTGCGCGTCGGCGATGCGATCGTGCGGCTGCGGGCCTGCGAGCATACCGCGCCATGGGAGCAGGAGCAGCTGACCGGCGCGTTCGTGCAGCTCGATGTCCGCGGGATCGACCGGCACTGGCGGCGCAGCTTCTCGGGCTGGCTCTACAAGGAGCGCCCCGGCCTCAACGTCGTTCCCAACGCCATTTACGATGTCTGGACCAAGAGCTGTACGATGTCGTGGCCGGCGACCGGGCCGGACACGGTAGCCGCCGACGCTGGCGCCGCGCCGGCCAATCGGTCTAGCGCGCGGAAATCGCCGGCGGCGGATGCGGAGCCGGCCGCCGAGCCGACCACGCCATCGAGCGCCGCGGAGAGCAACGCCACATAATCGGTGCGGCTGATCTCGACGGCGCCCAGCGAGGCGAGGTGCGCCGTCTGGAACTGGCAATCGAGCAGGGTAAAGCCGCCGGCCTTGAGCCGTGCGACTAGCCAGGCCAGCGCGACCTTCGAGGCGTCGGTACGCCGGCTGACCATCGATTCGCCAAAAAAGGCGCGGCCGAGCGCGAGGCCGTATAGGCCGCCGACCAGCTCGTCGCCTTCCCAGCATTCGATCGAATGGGCAAAGCCGAGGCCATGAAGCGCGGTAAACGCCCGCTCGATGCCGACGTTGATCCAGGTGTCGGGCCGACCCTCGACCGGTTCGGCGCAGAGCTGGATCATCCGGCCGAACGCGACATCGGCGGTGACCCGGAAGCGATCCGCGGCGATCGTCTTGCGCAGCGAGCGTGACAGGTGGAAACCGTCGAGCGGCATCACGGCACGGCTGCGCGGCTCAACCCAATAGACGCTGTCCGCCTCGCGATGATCGGCCATCGGAAACACGCCGACCGCATAAGCGCCGAGCACGAGTTGCGGATCGAGCATCTGCATGGCGGCAAGGTGGCGTTCGCTGCGCGGCGTGGCAAGATGGACGTGACGCCAGAGCGCGACGGCGCCCGATGAAAACCCGCGGAAAACCGCCGAAGGTCTCACTAAAGTCACACCTACACGTGCGTGTGGATTGAGGTCCCACTTGCGGGGGAGAAAGAGCGCGACCGAATCGAGATCGGGCATCAGCGTTGCATGAGCGGCATGCTGTAGGACAGCGAATTGCGGCATCCGCCAAAGGCCGGCCGTCGGTCAGCAAAAAGGCCGGCGCATCGCTGCGCCGGCCCGTCGGGAATTTGCGCGGATTAGGCGCTTACGACTTGCAGCTCTGCGCCGTCTTGCCAGGCTGGGTGAGGGTGATCAGTTTCGGCGTGCCGGTCATCTTCCAACCGCCGTCGCCGACCAGCGGGTCGCCGGTGGTGGGGGCGATCAGGCGGGTTGCGGGGCCATCCTTGGCGGTACGCACCAGCGCCTGCTTGTCGCCCTCGAAGAAGGTGACATAGACCAGGCTGTTGTCCTTGCAGCGCAGCGTCTTGTCTGCCTTGATCGCCGGCGGCAGCTCGACGGGCGCACGGTTGGCGAGTTCGTTCGCCATCGGATCCGGGTTGGTGTCCACCACTTCGGGGGTGGGCTTGGTGTTGCAGGCGGCCAGCGCGAAGAGCGCGGCGACGACGGGGAGGAGAAGGGGGCTCTTCATAGCGAGCCGGTGCTTCGCGCATGCAGCATGGAGCGTCAAGGGAGGCTTGCCGCTACGGCATAATCCTTTGCTGCGGGCGCGGGCGATCGTGCGACAAGCTGAGGAGATATCATGCGAAACGAAACCGTTGTGGCCCATCGTTTCGCGATCATTGCCTTCGAAAGCGCCGCGCCGCGCCGATATCGGCGGCATTCCTTCCTTGTCGGCAGCGCAGACGAGCGCGGATCGGCTTGCCCCCGCCATAGCTTAGATCGCTTGCCGGTAGCCGGTCGGCACGCCATTTAGCCGCGATGACCACCCATCCGCCGCTGTCGGCCTATCCTGCTTCCACCGCCGACACGCTCGCGCTGATCGGCAACACCCCGCTGGTCCGCCTCAAGGGGCCGAGCGAGGCGACCGGCTGCGACATCTTCGGCAAGTGCGAGTTCGCCAACCCAGGCGCCTCGGTGAAGGACCGGGCGGCGCTGTTCATCGTCGAGGACGCCGAGCAGCGCGGGGTGCTTGCCCCGGGCGGCACGATCGTCGAGGGCACCGCGGGCAACACCGGCATCGGCCTGGCGCTGGTCGCCAATGCCAAGGGCTACAAGACCATCATCGTCATGCCCGAGACCCAGAGCCGCGAAAAGATGGACACGCTGCGCGCGCTCGGCGCGGAACTGGTGCTGGTGCCAGCAGCGCCCTACGCCAGCCCCTATCACTTCGTGCACACCTCGCGGCGCATCGCGGAGGAGCGCGACAATGCGATCTGGGCCAACCAGTTCGACAATGTCGCCAACCGCCGCGCACATATCGTCGGCACTGCGGAAGAGATCTGGGCGCAGATGGGCGGGCGGATCGACGGCTTTACCTGCGCGGTAGGAACCGGTGGCACGCTCGCCGGCGTCGGGCTGGGACTCAAGGCGAAGGATGAGGCGGTGCGGATCGCGCTGAGCGACCCGCACGGCGCGGCCCTCTACGACTATTATGCGCATGGCGAATTGCGCTCGGAAGGCTCGTCGGTCGCCGAAGGGATCGGCCAGGGGCGGATCACCGCGAACCTCGAGGGCGCGCCGATCGACACCCAATATCGGATCTCGGATGCCGAGGGCTATGAGTGGGTGCGGCGGCTGCTCGACGAGGAGGGGCTGTGCCTCGGCCTGTCGTCGGGGATCAACGTGGCCGGCGCGGTACGGCTGGCGCGCGAGCTCGGCCCGGGCAAGCGGATCGCGACGATCCTGTGCGACACCGGATTCCGCTATCTGTCGTCGCTGCACAATCCGGCGTGGCGGGCGGAAAAAGGGCTGGGGTAACGGTTCTACAAAATGCGGTTGGTGAGCGACCGACGTCACCCGACATCGCCACCGTTGCTGCGCAAGGTTCCCGGTCTGGAACACCGCCCTGACGCGATTAACCACCAATGCATCGACAATCGCGTGGTGAGTCGCTAGATAGGGGTGGCAATATGAAGGCCGTTCGCGACACTTCTCAGACAATGCAGCGGGTCAAGGTCGGGATGATCGGCCTCGCTGCGGTGGTCCTGCTCATCGCTATCGCATCCGCGATCCTCGGCTCGGCGACGCGCGAGCAGCCGATTGCCACCGCCGGATCGGCGCAGGCCAATGTGGTCGCGAATATCGCGCTAACCAATTCTAATAGCCCGCCGAGCACCGGCGAACCGCTCGCCGAACTCGGCGTCGCGCCGTCAACCAGCAACAGCCAGGCGGTTAACCAGTGATTTTCCGGGGAAATCACGGGACGGTGCTCCAGCATCGGCAAAAAGCCGCCATTTTCCAAATCGTTGCGGGTCAATCGCATCGCCAGATCCGGGCGCAACCGCCGCCTTATTAACCTAGATTCGGGTGCAATTCCCCGACTTTCCCCAAAAATCCCGTTGCGTCCCCCCGGGCCCGTTGGTAACACGAGTTAACAGCGGGGCAGGTCTCACCGTCTGCGTTTTGCGCAGCGGCCGGAAGGCGACGACAGTCGTTTTTCGGGAGGGAATCCTGTGCGCCAGGGTGTGAGACGGGCGTGGCAGAAAGGGGCGACTATCAGGGACATGGTCTTGCTCTTGTCGACGACAAGGGCCGGGTGGCCATTCCCAACGCGCTCCGTGGTACGCTTGCCGACAACAGCCCGCGGGCCGATGGCAAGGATGGCGGCACCGTCATCATCGCGACCCATGAGGATCAGCCCTGCCTGATCGCCTATGACCCCGCCTATCTCGCCGAGCTCAAGCGCGAGCTGAACGAGCGCGTTGCGCTGTCGCGCGGGGCCGACGGCAAGATCGACCACAACATCAAGCGCGGCGGTGCCAATGGCGAAGCGGTGCCGTTCGACGGCTCCGGCCGATTCGTGATGCCGGGCTTCCCGCGCTTCTATGCCAACATCGGCAGCAACGCCTTCTTCTGGGGAACGCTCGACTATATCGAGATCTGGGATCCCAAGACGCTGATCTCCACCCCCGGCATCTCACGGCAGATGGTCGCGGCTTGCCATTATTACTGCCAGGAAAAGGGGATCACGCTGTGAGCCCCGAACAGACTGGCGCCCCGCACATCCCCGTGCTGCTCGACGAGGTGCTCGCCGCGCTTGCTCCCGCCCCGGGCGAGACGATGGTCGACGCGACGTTCGGCGCCGGCGGCTACACCCGTGCGATGCTCGGGTGCGGCGCGCGGGTGATCGCATTCGATCGCGATCCCGATGCGATCGCCGCCGGCGAGGCTGCGGGGCTCGACGGGCTGACGCTGGTTCACAGCGACTTTTCCGGGATGGAAGCCGCGCTGGCCGAGCGGGTCGACGGCGTGACCATGGATATCGGTGTGTCGTCGATGCAGCTCGACCAGGCCGAGCGCGGCTTCTCGTTCCAGTCCGACGGGCCGCTCGACATGCGGATGAGCCAGGCGGGGATGAGCGCGGCCGATTTCCTCAACGAGGCCGACGAGGCCGAGATCGCCGACGTCATCTATCATTATGGTGACGAGCCCAAGTCGCGCCGGGTGGCACGTGCGATCGTCGCGGCGCGGCCGCTGACGCGGACCGCGGAGCTCGCCCGGGTGGTACGCAAGGCGCTCGGCTACAAGCCTCACGACAAGAAGGACCCGGCGACGCGGACCTTCCAGGCGATCCGCATCCACATCAATCGCGAGCTCGGCGAGCTGGCCGACGGCCTAGCGGCGGCGGAGCGGGTGCTGAAGCCCGGCGGGCGGCTCGCGGTGGTGACCTTCCACAGCCTCGAGGACCGGCTGGTGAAGCGCTTTCTGCGCGAGCGCTCCGGCAACACCCCTTCAGGTTCCCGTCATCTGCCGCAGGCGATTGCCGCGGCGGCACCGAGTTTCGAGGATGTCGGCCGCGCGGTGCGCGCCGGCGAGGCCGAGCTGGCGCGCAACCCGCGCAGCCGCTCGGCGACGTTACGGATGGCGCTGCGGACGGCAGCGCCGGCCTGGTCCGATCAGGACCCGGTCCATCGGGGCACAACGGAGGTGAGCATATGACCGCGGCGTATCGGTTGAGGGGAGTGGGCTGGTTCGGCGGGTGCGTCGTGATCGTGCTCGGCTTCTATCTCGTGTCGCTGCAGGTCGCGGCGGAGCGCAAGAAGCTGGAAGGCGTCAACGACAAGATCGCCTCGGCGCAGCGCGACATTCGCGCGCTCGAGACCGAGTTCGATACGCGGGCCAACCTCGTCCAGCTCGAGAAGTGGAATGGCGAGACGCTGGCGCTGGCGTCGCCCACCGCCGACCAGTTCGTCTCCAGCGAGGCGGCCCTCGCCAGCCTCGACGTGACCCAGACCGGCCCCGCGGGCCTGCAGACCGCAGCGCTGGTGGTGCCGTCGCTGCCGACCGCGGCCGCCGTGCCGCTGCCGACCGCCGCGCCGCAGCCGGCGCTGCTGCAGGTCGCCGCGGCGATGCCCAAGGCCAAGCCGGCGGTGATCAAGGCGGTGGCGATGGAGAAGAGCGCGCCGATGCTCGCCAAGCTCAACGAGGCCGCGCGTGGCGCCGCCGCGGTCGCCAAGGTGCGCCCGCAGGCGGTGGCGATGCTCGACAACAAGCTGCTCTCCGACACCACCCTCGGCGACATCCTCATCGGTGCGCGCGCGGAGCGGCGCTTGCGGTGACCGCGCTCGTCGCCCGACCGATTGCCCAGCGCCGTAGCGCCACTCAGCGTCATGCGCTGGTGGCGACGTCGCACACCCGCCTGATGATGCTGATGCTGCTGTTCGCGGCGGCGATCCTGGTGGTGATCGGCCGGCTGGCGATGCTGGCGGCCTTCTCGGGGGAGGAGGCCAAGGAGCGCGTGGCGACGCTGGAGGCGCGCGGCGATATCGTCGATCGCAACGGCGCGCCGCTCGCGAGGACGATCGATGCCTGGACGATCGCGGTCCACCCCAAGAAGATCATCGGCGACAAGATGGAGATCGCCGCCAAGCTCGCTGCGCTGATGCCCGATCGCGGCGACCAGGCGTGGTTCTACGGCCAGCTGACCCGCAGCGCGAGCTTTGCCTATCTGCAGCGCCGCGCCTCGCCGGCGCTGGTGGAGCAGGTCAATGCGATCGGCGAGCCGGCGATCGTGTTCGCGCGCGAGACCCAGCGGCTCTACCCCGAGGCGACGCTCGCCGCCCATGCGCTCGGCTTCCTCTCCACCGATGGCCACGGCATGAGCGGGATGGAGCGGGTGCTCGACGAGCGGTTGCTCGATCCGGCGCAGGCAGGCAAGCCGATCGCGCTGTCGATCGACACCCGGGTGCAGGCGGCGATGGAAAGCGAGCTCGGCCGCGCGATGGGCACCTTCCAGGCGCGCGGTGGCGGCGGCATCGTGCTCGACGTCCACACCGGCGAGGTGCTGGCGATGGTGTCGCTGCCGACGTTCAACCCCAATCGCGTCGGCAAGTCCGGCGTCAACGAGCTGCGCAACATCACCACCCAGAGCGTGTTCGAGCTGGGATCGACCTTCAAGCCGATCACCATGGCGACGGCGATGGACACCGGCGTTGTCACCTCGCTCGCGCGCCGGTTCGACGCGACTCATCCGCTCAAGGTGGGCGGCTTCACCATTCACGACGAGCGCGGCGACCCCAAGCGCTGGCTGAACATGCCCGAGACGCTGATCTATTCGTCCAACATCGCCACCGCGCGGGTGGCGGACGAGGTGGGGCCGGAGCGGATGCAGACGATGTTCCGCAAGCTCGGCTTCGACACCAAGCCCGATATCGAGCTGCGCGAGAAGGGCCGGCCGCTGTGGCCGACCTATTGGGCGCGGACGACGACGATGACCACCGCCTACGGCCATGGCATCGCGGTGACGCCGCTGCATCTCGCCAGCGCCTATGCCGCGCTGGTCAACGGCGGGATCTGGCGGCCGGCGACGCTGATGAAGGTGGAGCCGGGCCATGCCGCGCAAGGGCGGCGGGTGATCAGCGAGGGCACCAGCGCGCGGATGCGGCAGATGCTGCGGCTGATCGTGCTGCGCGGCACCGGCCGCAAGGGCGATGCGCCGGGCTATCGCGTCGGCGGCAAAACCGGCACCGCCGAGGCTGCGGTGGCGGGCGGCTATGACCATTCGCGCAACGTCGCGACCTTTGCCGCGGCTTTCCCGATGGACGCACCGCGCTATGTGGTGCTGGCGATGCTCGATTCGCCGCAGGGTACCAAGGAGACGGGTGGGTGGAAGACCGCCGCATGGAATGCCGCCCCGGTGGTCGGCCGGACCATCTCGCGGATCGGCGCGACGCTGGGCGTGGTGCCCGATGCCCGGCGCGACATCGATGTCTCCGACATCACCCCGTTGCTGTGGCAGGCGCCCGGCGAAACCCCGGTGGACGGCCATTGAGGCCGGCGCGATGAAGCTCGGCGCGTTGGTCGACGCCGCCAGCGACGTGGGAGGGCAGGCGACCGTGACCGGCTTTGCGATCGATCATCGCAAGGTCGCTCCCGGGACGATCTTCGGTGCCTTTCAGGGCGCGCGGGTCAATGGCGAGGACTATATCGCCGAGGCGGTGCGGGCCGGCGCGATCGCGGTGGTGACGCGGCCGGGCGTCGCGGTGGAGGGCGCGGTGGCGATCCCCGCCGACAACCCGCGCGAGACGTTCGCGCAGCTCGCCGCAGCCTATTTCGCGCCGTTCCCGGCGATCGCGGTTGCCGTTACCGGGACCAACGGCAAGACCTCGACCGTCGAGATGACGCGGCAATTGTGGCGGATGGCGGGGCATCATGCCGCCTCGATCGGTACGCTGGGCGTCACGACCGCCGACGAGCAGGTCACCACCGGGTTGACCACGCCCGATGTCATCACCTTCCTTTCCAACGTCGCGGGGCTCGCGCGCGAGGGCGTGACGCATCTCGCCTTCGAGGCCTCGAGCCACGGGCTGACGCAATATCGTACCGAAGGGCTCAAGGTATCGGCGGCGGGGTTCACCAATCTCAGCCGCGACCATCTCGACTATCACGGCGACATGGCCGCCTATTTCACCGCCAAGGTGCGGCTGTTCTCCGAGGTGCTGAGCCTGGATGGCGCCGCTGTAGTGTGGGCGGACGACGAGCGTTCGCCGAGGGTGATCGATCTTGCCCATGAGCGCGGCAACCGGCTGCTCACCGTCGGCGAGCGTGGCCAGACGCTGCGGCTGGTCGAGCGCGAGCCGACGCTGCTCGGCCAGGGGCTGACGATCGAGGCGGAGGGGCAGCGCTATCGCGTCAACCTGCCGCTGATCGGCGCCTATCAGGCCGCCAACGCGCTGGTCGCGGCCGGGCTGGTGATCGCCACCGGCGGCGATGTCGCCGGCACGATCGCCAATCTCGCGCGGCTGCAGCCGGTGCGCGGGCGGCTGGAGCGCGCGGCGATCGCGCGCAGCGGTGCGCCGGTCTATGTCGATTATGCCCACACCCCCGATGCGCTGGAGGCGGCGATCGCGGCGCTGCGGCCGCATGTCGGCGGGCGGCTGATCGTCGCGTTCGGCGCCGGCGGCGACCGCGACCAGGGCAAACGCGAGCCGATGGGCGCCGCCGCGGTGGCGCTGGCAGACGTGGTGATCGTCACCGACGACAACCCGCGCAGCGAGGATGCCGCGGCGATCCGCGCCGACGTGCTGGCCGGCGCGATCGGCGCCCGCGAGATCGGCGACCGGCGCGCGGCGATCGCGGCGGCGGTCGGCGAGGCGGGGCCGGAGGACATCGTGCTGATCGCGGGCAAGGGGCACGAGCAGGGGCAGATCGTCGGCGATCTGGTGTTGCCGTTTGACGATGTATCGGTCGCGCGGGAGTATGCGGCGTGAGCGCAGCCCCCCGTCTGGATGTTACCGCATGACCTTGTGGACCGCCGCCGAGATCGCGACGGCGACGAACGGCAACGCCTCGGCCGACTTCGCGGTCGCCGGGGTCGCCTTCGACAGCCGCGAGGTCGGCCCGGGCGACCTGTTCGTGGCGCTGACCGGCGAGAGCACCGATGGCCATCGCTTCCTCGACGGCGCGTTCGCCCAGGGCGCCGCGGGCGCGATCGCCAGCGCCGCCACCGGGCACCCGCACGTCCGCGTCGCCGATACGTTTGCGGCGCTCAACGATCTCGGCCGGGCGAGCCGGGCGCGCAGCACGGCGCGGATCATCGGCGTCACCGGTTCGGTCGGCAAGACCAGCGCCAAGGAGGCATTGTTCGCGGCGCTCGATCGCGGCGCGCCGGGCGAGGTGCACCGCTCGGTCAAGAGCTACAACAATCACACCGGCGTGCCGCTGAGCCTCGCCCGGATGCCGCGGACCGCGCGGTTTGGCGTGTTCGAGATGGGGATGAACCACGCCGGCGAGCTGGCGGCGCTGACCCGGCTGGTGCGCCCGCACATCGCGATCATCACCGCGATCGCGCCGGCGCATACGGCCTTCTTTCCCGACGAGAGCGCGATCGCCGATGCCAAGGGCGAGATCTTCCAGGGCCTCGAGCCCGGCGGGGTCGCGATCGTTCCCTTCGACAGCCCGCATCGCGACCGGCTGATCGCCGCGGCGACGCCGCATGCCGGCCGGATCGTCACCTTCGGGCTCGACAAGGGCGCCGACGTGCGGGCGCTCGAGTCGATGCGGCTGCCGAGCGGGGCCTCGTTCGTCACCGCGCGGGTGGGCGAGCGCGAGCTCTCCTTCACGCTGTCGCAGCCGGGGATGCACTGGGTGTCCAACGCGCTGGCGGTGATCGCGGCGGTAGACGCCGCGGGCGGCGATCTCGGCCTCGCCGGGCTGGCGCTCGCCGATCTCGGCGGGCTCGCCGGGCGCGGCGCGCGGTTCACCGTGCCTGCCGGGAACGAGGGCACCGGTGGCGAGGCACTGGTGATCGACGAAAGCTACAACGCCAATCCCTCGTCGATGCGCGCAACGCTGGCGGTGCTCGGCGCCGAGCCGGGCCGGCACCTCGCGGTGCTCGGCGAGATGCGCGAGCTCGGTGCTGCCTCGGCCGATTATCATGCGGGCCTCGCCGAGCCGATCCTCGCCGCGCGCGTCGAGACGGCAGTGCTGGTCGGTGAAGCGATGGCGCCGCTGGCCGAAACGCTTGAGCATCGAATCAATGTCGTCCATGTGCCCGATGCTGCGACGGCGCTGGCCCGGATCCGGGGGCTGCTCGGCCCGGGAGACGCGGTGCTCGTCAAGGGATCGAATGGGGTGGGGCTGTCGCGCGTCATCGCGGGGCTCAAGGGCGGAACGACGTAGATGCTATATTGGATCGCCGCGCATCTGGGTTTCCCCCATGTGCTAAACCTCATCCGCTACCAGTCCTTTCGCTCGGGCGCGGCGGTGGCGACCGCGCTGCTGATCGGGCTGATCATCGGCCCCAAGTTCATCGGCTGGCTTCGGGTGCGCCAGGGCAAGGGTCAGCCGATCCGCGCCGACGGGCCGCAGACCCATCTCGCCAAGCGTGGCACGCCGACGATGGGCGGGCTGATGATCCTCACCTCGATGGTGCTGGCGATCCTGATCTGGATGGACCTCAGCAACCCCTATGTGTGGGCATGCCTGTTCGTGACCCTCGGCTTTGGCGCGATCGGCTTCCTCGACGATTACGACAAGGTGAAGAAGGCGAGCACCGCCGGCGTGCCCGGGCGGGTGCGGCTGCTGCTGGAGTTCGCCATCGCCGGGATCGCCTCGTGGATCATCATGGGCCAGAACGGGCCGCACCTGTTCCTGCCCTTCACCGACGGCGTCTACCTCAACCTCGGCTATGCCTTCCCGATCTTCGGCGCGTTCACGATCGTCGCCTTCGGCAATGCGGTGAACCTCACCGACGGGCTCGACGGCCTCGCGACGATGCCGGTGATCATCGCCAGCGTCGCCTTCATGCTGATCGCCTATCTCGCCGGCAACGCCAAGTTCGCGACCTACCTCGGCATTCCGCACGTGCCGGGCGCGGGCGAGCTGGCGATCTTCTGCGGCGCGGTGATCGGCGCGGGACTCGCCTTCCTGTGGTTCAACGCGCCGCCGGCGGCGGTGTTCATGGGCGACACCGGCAGCCTCGCGCTTGGCGGCGCGCTTGGCACGATCTCGGTGGTCGCGCACCATGAGATCGTGCTCGGGATCATCGGCGGCCTGTTCGTGGTCGAGGCCTTGTCGGTGATCATCCAGGTGTTCTTCTACAAGCGCACCGGCAAGAGGGTGTTCCGCATGGCGCCGATCCACCATCATTTCGAGCAACTGGGCTGGAGCGAGCCGACCGTGGTGATCCGCTTCTGGATCATCAGCCTGGTGCTGGCGCTTGCCGGCCTCTCGACGTTGAAACTGCGGTGATCACCAGCCGCGCCTGGAGCGGGCAACGCTACGCGGTGCTCGGGCTCGCCCGATCGGGGCTGTCGACCGCGAAGGCGCTGGCGGCGGCGGGGGCGCATGTCGTCGCCTGGGACACGGACCCCGGCGCGCGCGAGCGGGCCGGGCGGATCGACGGCGTGATGGTCCACGACCTCGAGAAGCTGCAGCTCGACGGCGCGGCCGGGCTGGTGGTGTCGCCGGGCGTTCCCCTCGACGGTCATGTGGTGGTGACGCGGGCGCGGGCCGCCGGGGTGCCGGTGATCGGCGACATCGAGCTGTTTGCCCAAGCCCGGGCGGAGCTGCCCGCCCACAAGGTGGTGGGGATCACCGGCACCAACGGCAAGTCGACCACCTCAGCGCTGGTCCACCACATCCTCGAGAGCGCCGGCGTGCCGACGCTGATGGGCGGCAACATCGGGCTGCCGATCCTCGGCCAGGCGCCGCTCGCCGAGGGCGGGGTCTATGTGCTCGAGCTCTCGAGCTACCAGATCGATCTCACCCAGACGCTGGACTGCGATGTCGCGGTGCTGCTCAACATCACCCCCGACCATCTCGACCGCTACGACGGGTTCGAGGGCTATGCCGCCTCCAAGGCGCGGCTGTTCGCGATGCAGGCGGCCGATCACGCCGCGGTGATCGGGATCGGCGACGCACCCTCGGCGGCGATCGCGCGGACGCTGTCGGCGCGCGGCGAGCATCTCACCAAGATCGCGCCGGGCGTGTGCATGTTCCAAGGTGCCTGGCCGGCGCTGCAGGGCCCGCACAACGCCCAGAACGCGCTGGCGGCGATCGCCGTTGCCAAGGCGCTGGGCGTCGCCGAAGCCGACATCGACCGCGGGCTGGCGAGTTTCACCGGCCTGCCGCACCGGATGGAGCGGATCGGCGAGATCGCCGGCGTCGCCTATGTCGACGACAGCAAGGCGACCAACCCCGAGAGCACCGCGCCCGCGCTCGGCGCATTCGCGCGGGTGCATTGGATCGTCGGCGGCCGTGCCAAGAGCGACGATCTCGACGCCTGCGCGCCTTATTTCTCCCATGTCGCCGCCGCTTATACGATCGGCGAGGCAGGCCCGCGGTTCGCCGAGCTGCTCCGCGGGCAGGTGCCCGTCGTCGAGCAGGCGGTGACGCTGGAGGCGGCGGTGCGCCATGCCGCCGCCGCCGCCCGGCCGGGCGACACGGTGCTGCTGTCGCCGGCCTGCGCCAGTTTCGACCAGTTTCGCGACTATGAGCAACGGGGCGACGCGTTCCGCGCCGCGGTGGAGGCGCTGGCATGACCGATGCGCGGGCAGGGACGATCGAGGGCGATTCGCTGATCGCCAAGGTCCGGCGACGGGGCGGCCGCGGCGATCGGTCGCCGCTCGGCACCTGGTTCTGGGACATCGACCGGATGCTGCTGCTGCTGACGCTGTTCCTGATCGCGATCGGGCTGGTCTCGGTGGCGGCGGCGAGCCCCGCGACCGCGGTGCGCTATTCGGGCGAGCACCGCCATTTCGCGCCGCTCTATTACTTCTGGCGGCAGCTGATCTGGGTGGGCGTGTCGCTGCCGGTGTTGTTCGGCGTCTCGATGCTGCCGGTGCCGCTGGCGCGGCGGCTGGCGCTGGTCGGCACGGCCGTGCTCGTCGTGCTGCTGGCGCTGACGCCGTTCGTCGGCGCTAGCATCAACGGCGCGCGGCGCTGGATCGGCTATGGCTTTGCGCAGCTGCAGCCGTCGGAGTTCCTGAAACCCTTCTTCATCGTCACGGTCGCCTGGCTGCTGTCGCTCAAGGCCAAGGACCAGGAGCTGCCGACGGTGGTGATCACCGGGGCGATGACCGCGCTGATCGCGGTGATGCTGATGCTGCAGCCCGATTTCGGCCAGACGGTGATCTTCTGCACGGTGTGGCTGGCGCTGCTGATGATCGCGGGCACGCCGATGCGGGTGCTTGCCGGGATCGTCGCGATGGTGCCGATCGGGCTCGCCTGCGCCTATCTGTTCTACGGCGTGGCGCGCTCGCGGATCGATGCGTTCCTGTTCCCCGGGATCGATGGCGAGGGCGCGGGCGATCACTTCCAGACCAATGCCGCGCATGCGACGATCACCGCCGGCGGGCTGACCGGCACGGGGCCGGGCGGCGGCGTCGCCAAGTTCGGGCTGCCCGAAGCGCATACCGATTACATCTTCTCGGTGATCGGCGAGGAATTCGGGCTGATCGCGTGCATGATCGTCGCGCTGGTGTTCCTCGCCATCGTCGTGCGGGTGTTCGTCAAGCTGCTCGACGAGCAGGATGAGTTCAAGCTGCTTGCCGCCTCTGGCCTTGCCGTGCAATTCGGCGCGCAGGCGCTGGTGAGCATGGCGGTGAACACGGGCCTCGCGCCGTCCAAGGGGATGACGCTGCCGTTCATCAGCTATGGCGGCTCGTCGATGATCGCGCTGTCGATCGGCATGGGGCTGCTGCTTGCGTTCACGCGGCGCAACCCGTTCCTGACGCGCAGCCCGTATGTGGTGAAATGGGGCACACAGTGAGCAAGCATTACGTTCTCGCCGCCGGCGGCACCGGGGGGCACATGGTTCCCGCCGCGGCGCTGGCGGGGGAATTGATCCGGCGCGGGCATCGGGTGGCGCTGGTTAGCGACGCACGCGGGGTGCGCTTCCCCGAGCTGTTCGACGGCGTGCAGACCCATGTGCTGCCGGCGGGGCGCTTCCAGGTGAAGCGGCCGCAGGGCTGGCCGAGCGCGGCGCGCGAGATGCTGCGCGGGCGCGCGATGGCGCGCGAACTGTATCGCACCTTCAAGCCTGCCGCGGTGATCGGCTTTGGTGGCTATCCGGCATTGCCAGCGCTGATGGCGGCGTTCGCCGACAACATCCCGACCGCGGTGCACGAGCAGAATGCGGTGCTCGGCCGGGTCAACCGCCTGGTCGCGAGCCGGGTGGGGGCGATCGCCACTTCCTATCGCCAGACGCTGCGGCTGGCGCCGAAGTTCTTCGCCAAATCGCATCTCGTCGGCAATCCGGTGCGCGAGGCGGTGCTTGCGCTGCGCGCCAAGCCCTATCCGTTGCTCGAGGAAGACGGCATCTTCCGCGTGCTCGTCACCGGCGGCAGCCAGGGCGCGAGCATCCTCAGCCAGGTGGTGCCCGATGGCCTCGCGATGCTCCCGGTCACCTTTCGCCGCCGGCTGCAGGTGACGCACCAGGCACGGATCGAGGATATCGATGCGGTGCGGGCGAAATATGCCGAGCACCAAATCCCCGCCGAGCTCGCCACCTATCTGCCCGACATGCCCGAGCAGCTCGCCTGGGCGCATCTGGTGATCGCGCGCGCCGGCGCCTCGACGATCGCCGAGCTGACCGCCGCCGGGCGCCCCGCGATCCTGGTGCCGCTGCCGAGCGCGACCGACGACCACCAGACCGTTAACGCGCGCGAGGTGACCCAGGCGGGCGGCGCGCGCACCATCGCCCAGCCGGAGTTCACCGCGGTCGAGCTCGCCAAGCAGATGCAGAAGCTGGGGCTCGACCCGACCGCGCTGGAAAATGCCGCAGGCCGCGCCAAGAGCGTCGGCCGGCCGCGGGCGGTGAGCGATTTCGCCGATCTGGTCGAGAGCCTGGACTCTCCCGCGTCGCCGCTGCCGGTCGGCAAGGCGCAGACCAAGGCGGCGTTCGCGTGAAGGGGGTCGCAACCGACATCGGCACGATCCATTTCGTCGGCATCGGCGGGATCGGCATGTCCGGCATCGCCGAGGTGATGAAGAACCTCGGCTACACGGTGCAGGGCTCCGATGCCGCCGAGGGCTATGTGGTGCAGGGGCTGCGCGACAAGGGCATCCCGGTGATGATCGGCCATGCCGCGAGCAACGTCGACGATGCCGCGGTGGTGGTGGTCTCGACCGCGATCACGCGCACCAACCCCGAGGTCGAAGCCGCGCTCGAGCGGCGGGTGCCGGTGGTACGGCGCGCCGAGATGCTCGCCGAGCTGATGCGGCTCAAGTCGACGGTCGCGGTGGCCGGGACGCACGGCAAGACCACGACGACGTCGATGGTCGCGGCGCTGCTCGACGCCGGCGGGGTGGATCCGACCGTGATCAACGGCGGCATCATCAACTCCTACGGCTCGAACGCCCGGCTCGGCGCGAGCGACTGGATGGTGGTCGAGGCCGACGAGAGCGACGGCAGCTTCCTGCGGCTCGACGGCACGATTGCGGTGGTCACCAACATCGATCCCGAGCATCTCGATCACTACGGCTCGTTCGAGGCGGTGAAGGACGCGTTTGTCGAATTCGTCGAAAACGTGCCCTTCTATGGCGCGGCGCTGCTGTGCCTCGATCACCCCGAGGTGCAGAACGTGCTGCCGCGGGTGCGCGACCGGCGGGTGGTGACCTACGGCTTTTCTGCCCAAGCAGACGTGCGCGGCGTCAACGTCCAGCCGATTCCGGGCGGCAATCGCTTCGAGTGCATCGTGCGCAGCCGCGACGGCGCGACACGATCGATCGAGGGAATCGAGCTGCCGATGCCCGGGCGGCACAATGTCCAGAACGCGCTCGCCGCGATCGGCGTCGCGCTCGAGCTCGGGATCGACGATGCGACCATCCAGCAGGGCTTCTCGAAGTTCGGCGGGGTCAAGCGGCGCTTCACCAAGGTCGGCGAGGTCGCCGTCGCCGATGGCGGCAGCGCGACGATCATCGACGATTACGGCCATCATCCGGTCGAGATCCGCGCGGTGCTCGCGGCCGCGCGCGAGGGCGCGCAAGGCCGGGTGATCGCGGTGGTGCAGCCGCATCGCTACTCGCGGCTCGGCAACCTGATGGAGGATTTCCAGACCGCGTTCAACGATGCCGACCGGGTGCTGGTGACGCCGGTCTATGCCGCGGGAGAGGCGCCGGTGGAGGGTGTCTCCGCCGACGCGCTGGTCGAGGGACTGAAGCGGCGCGGGCACCGCTCGGCGGCGGTCGTCGCCGATGCGCACTCGCTTGCGGCCGAGCTGGCGGGCACGCTGCGCGCCGACGACATGGTGGTGTGCCTGGGCGCGGGCGACATCACCAAATGGGCGGCGGGGCTCGCGGACGGGATCGCTGCCCAGCCGGTGGCGGCGTGAGCGCTGCGGCGGCGACACTCCCCGCGGCGAAGGGGAAGGTCGAGCCGCAGGGCAGCCTTGCCGATTTCATCTGGTTCCGCACCGGCGGGCCGGCGGAGTGGCTGTTCCGGCCCGCCGACGCCGAGGATCTTGCGGCCTTCCTGCGCGACCTCGATCCCGCCGTGCCGGTGCTGCCGGTGGGCGTCGGCTCCAATCTGATCGTTCGCGACGGCGGGGTGCCGGGCGTGGTGGTGCGGCTGCCCAAGGCGATGGCCACGGTGTCGGTCGCCGATGGCCTGGTACGCGCGGGCGGCGCGGCGATGGGGATCAGCGTCGCCAGCGCGGCGCGGGACGCGGGGATTGCGGGACTCGAATTCCTGCGCGGGATCCCCGGCACGATCGGTGGCGCGGTGCGGATGAACGCGGGTGCGTATGGCCGCGATACCAGCGACATCCTGGTCGAGGTGACGGTCGTGACGCGCGAGGGCAGGGTCGAGACCTGGCCGGCGGCGCGGCTCGGCTACACCTATCGTCACTCCGACCTGCCGGTGGGCGCGGTGGTGGTCGAGGCGCTGTTGTCGGGGACGCCGGGCGATCCGGCGACGATCGGCGCCGAGATGGACCGGATCGCCGCCGAGCGCGAAGCCTCGCAGCCGCTGCGCAGCCGCACCGGTGGCTCGACCTTCAAGAATCCCGACGGGCACAAGGCGTGGGCGCTGATCGATGCCGCCGGCTGCCGGGGGCTGACCCGCGGCGAGGCGCAGGTTTCGGAAAAGCATTGTAACTTCCTGCTCAACCTGGGCAACGCTGCCGCGGCGGACATCGAAGCGCTCGGCGAGGACGTGCGCGCGCGGGTCAAGGCGCAGTCCGGCGTCGAGCTCGAATGGGAAATCCAGCGGATCGGGGTGGCGGCGTGACCGGCGCGGCGCGATGGCATGTGAGTGCGCGTTGCGGATGCGGCAACGACGACTTTAGCGGAATGACGGAGTGTGCGTGTGACTGAGGCCCTTCACATCGTGGTGCTGATGGGCGGCTGGTCGGCCGAGCGCGAGGTATCGTTGCTGTCGGGCAAAGGCGTCGCCGAGGCGCTCGAGAGCCTGGGTCATCGCGTCACGCGGATCGACATGGACCGCGATGTCGCGCGCGCGCTGGCGGCGGCGCAGCCCGATCTCGTCTTCAACGCGCTCCACGGCACGCCTGGCGAGGATGGCAGCGTCCAGGGCATGCTCGACCTGATGGGCATCCCCTACACCCATTCGGGGCTCGCGACCTCGGTGGTGGCGATCGATAAGGTGCTGACTAAGCAGGTGCTGGTGCCGCACGGCGTGCCGATGCCGGGTGGCCGGATCGTCAAGTCCGCCGAGATCTTCGAACGCGATCCGCTGCAGCGGCCCTATGTGCTGAAGCCCGTCAACGAAGGCTCGTCGGTGGGTGTCGCGATCGTCACCGATGACGGCAATTACGGCAATCCGATCGGCCGCGACGTGCAAGGCCCCTGGCAGGCGTTCGACGAACTGCTCGCCGAGCCCTATGTCCGCGGCCGCGAACTGACCACGGCGGTGCTGGGCACGCGGGCGCTGGGCGTCACCGAGCTCAAGCCCAAGAACGGCTGGTACGATTTCGACGCCAAATACACCGACGGGCTCACCGAACACGTCTGCCCCGCCGAGATCCCCGACGAGATCGCCGAGGCGTGCAGGTCGGTGGCGCTGGAGGCGCATCGGCTGCTCGGCTGCAAGGGCGCGTCGCGCTCCGACTTCCGCTGGGACGACGAACGCGGGCTCGACGGGCTGTTCCTGCTCGAGGTCAACACCCAGCCGGGCATGACCCCCTTGAGCCTGGTGCCCGAACAGGCGAAGCATGTCGGCATGAGCTATCCCGACCTGGTCCAGGCGATCGTCGACGAGGCGCTGGCGGATGCCGCGGCGGCGCGGGAGCGGCGGGGGTGAGCCGCACCATCAAGCGCGGGCCGCCGCCTAAGCGCCCGGCGCCGCGGCGCAAGCAGCCGGTGAAGAAGGTATCGGTGCTCGACCGGCTGATCGGCATGATGCCGGTGAGCGAGGAAACGTTGCGCAAGGCGGCGACCTGGACCTTCACCGGCGTCGCGGTTGCGGCGGTGCTCGCCGGGGTGACGTGGATCGGCGTGCCCGGGATGATCGGCACTGCGATCGCCGAGGGTGCGGGGCGCGCCGGGTTCCGCGTCGAGGAGATCGAGGTCACCGGCCTCAAGCGGATGGACCGGATGAGCGTCTATGCGGTCGCGCTCGACCAGCAGAGCCGCGCGATGCCGCTGGTGGATCTCGAATCGGTGCGCCAGAAGCTGCTGCGCTATGGCTGGATCGCGGATGCGCATGTGTCGCGGCGGCTGCCGGACACGCTGCTGGTCGACATCGTCGAGCGAACGCCGGCGGCGGTGTGGCAGGACAATGGCCAGCTGACGCTGATCGATGCCGCGGGCGTGCTGCTCGAGCCGGTGCAGCCCGACGCGATCCCCGATCTGCCGCTGGTGATCGGCCCGGGCGCCGACCGGCAGGAGCCGGGCTACCAGACGCTGCTCGCCGCGGCGCCGGCGCTCAAACCCCGGGTCAAGGCGGCGACCTGGATCGGCAACCGGCGCTGGGACCTCACCTTCGACAGCGGCGAGACGCTGGCGTTGCCGGAGGATGGCGCGCCGGCGGCGTTGCTCAAGTTTGCCGAGCTCGATGGCGCGCGACCGCTGCTGGGGCGCGGCTGGATCCGCTTCGACATGCGTGATCCGGCAAAGTTGGTGGCGCGCAAGCCAGGTGCTAACATGGCCCGCGCGATGCCGACGCCGAGCGAGAGCGCGGCGCCGGCGGCAACGACAACTGACACTCAACCCGGGGTTGAAGGCTGATGGCGAAGGTAGCACCGGAAGGACTGATCACCGCGCTCGATATCGGCTCGTCGAAGGTATCGGCGATGATCGCGCAGAAGGGCGACGGCGGCGAGCTGATCGTGCTCGGCACCGGCCAGCGCGAGAGCCGCGGCGTCAAGCGCGGCTACATCGCCGACATGGGCGCGACCGAGGCCGCAGTGCGGGAAGCTGTCGAGCAGGCCGAGCGGATCGCCGGGATTAATATTGAAAATGTCTGGGTGGGCTTTTCCGCCGGTGGGCTGGTCAGCGATGTTGCCGAGGTCGAGTTCGAGCTCGGCGGCCATCGCGTCGAGCAGCAGGACATTGACGCGCTGCTCGCCGCGGGGCGCAACTCGATCGACCCGCAGGGGCGGATGGTGCTCCACGCGCAGCCGGCGCTGTACACGCTCGACGGGCTGACCGGGGTCAAGAAGCCGCTCGGGCTGCATGCCGACCGGCTCGGCGTCCACATCCATGTCGTCGCCGCCGACGGCTCGCCGGTGCGCAACCTCGACCTGTGCGTGCGCTCGGCGCACCTCGAGGTGAAATCGATCATCGCCTCGCCGGTCGCGACCGGGCTCGCCTGCCTCAGCGAGGAAGAGCGCGAGCTGGGCGTCGCGCTGGTGGAGCTCGGCGCGGGGATCACCAACGTCTCGCTGTTCGCCGGCGGCATGCTCGTCGGCCTGTGCTCGCTGGCGATGGGCGGGCAGGACATCACCGACGACATCGCCTCCGCCTTCGGCACCCGCCGCGCGCAGGCGGAGCGGATGAAATGCTTCCACGGCTCGGCCAATGCGTCCCCGCGCGACAATCACGAGATGATCCCGGTGATGCCGATCGCCGCCGAGGACGACGAGCATGGCGGGATGCAGATCACCAAGGCGCAGCTGATCGGCGTCGTCCGCCAGCGGCTGGAGCATCAGATCGGCGAGATCCGCAAGGCGCTGGCGCAGCTCAAATTCGAAGGGCCGGTAGGGCGCCAGGTGGTGCTGACCGGCGGCGGCGCCGAGCTGAAGGGCATTGCCGATTATGCGCAGCAGGCGCTCGGCCGCTCGGTGCGGATCGGCCGGCCGCGCGGGCTGACCGCGCTGCCGGAGGCACATGGTGGCCCGGCATTCGCGACGCTGGCGGGCCTGGCCTTCTACGCCGCGACCGACCCGATCGACCTGCGCGGCATCGCCGCCCAGCCACAAACCGTTCATCGGCAGAAGGGCATGGGCATGATGCGAAAGTTGATCCAGGCGGCGCGCGCGAATTATTGAACTTTGGTGACGTTGCGCATGTGTTTTCAGTGGTACAGCGCGACCCATTGAGGCAAAAGGTTAATTGAGCCCCGGCGTCGATCACCGGGTGGGGCGGAGAAAGTTTAGGCCATGAGCATCGAATTCATCACTCCCGAGGTCGACGAGCTGACGCCGCGTATCGCGGTGATCGGTGTCGGCGGAGCCGGCGGCAACGCCATCGCCAACATGATGCGCGCCGACGTCCAGGGGGTCGATTTCCTGGTGGCGAACACCGATGCGCAGGCCCTCAAGAGCTCGATCGCGCCGCAGCGCATCCAGCTCGGCGCCAAGATCACCCAGGGGCTGGGCGCCGGATCGCGCCCCGAGATCGGCCGCGCGGCGGCTGAAGAGACGATCGACGATCTCGCCAAGCGGCTCGAGGGCGCACACATGTGCTTCATCGCCGCGGGCATGGGCGGCGGCACTGGCACCGGCGCCGCGCCGGTGATCGCCAAGGCTGCCCGCGACATGGGCATCCTGACGGTGGGTGTGGTCACCAAGCCGTTCTCCTTCGAGGGCAACCGCCGCGCCAAGAGCGCCGACGGCGGCATCGAGGAGCTGCAGAAGTATGTCGATACGCTGATCGTCATCCCCAACCAGAACCTCTTCCTGATCGCCAATGCGAACACGACCTTCAAGGAAGCGTTCGAGATGGCCGACGAGGTGCTGCAGCAGGGCGTGCGCGGCATCACCGACCTGATGGTGATGCCCGGCCTGATCAACCTCGACTTCGCCGACGTCCGCTCGGTGATGCAGGAGATGGGCAAGGCGATGATGGGCACCGGCGAGGCGAGCGGCGACAACCGCGCGCTCGAGGCCGCGCAGAAGGCGATCGCCAACCCGCTGCTCGACGGCGTCAGCATGCAGGGCGCCAAGGGCGTGATCATCTCGATCACCGGTGGCGACGACATGCGCCTGCTCGAGGTGGACGAGGCCGCCAACCACATCCGCGACCTGGTCGATCCCGATGCCAACATCATCTGGGGTTCGGCGTTCAATCCCGAGCTCGAGGGCAAGATCCGCGTCAGCGTGGTCGCCACCGGCATCGAGGCGCAGGAGCGCCCGGTGACGCCGCCGGGTGCCGAGACGACCAAGTCGTTCAGCTTCGGCATGGGCCGCAAGACCGACGACAACACCTCG
>NZ_JALNUP010000003.1 GCF_026540855.1 Sphingomonas sp. GC_Shp_5 | reverse complement strand
AATCCGTCGCGAGGTCCCCGGATAGCTCAGGGTGATGATCAACCCCTTGGATCACGATGACGTACCTCCAAGTCACTTTTCCGAACGCTTTATGGCGGCCCTCGGCAGATTGGCGCATCAGACTGAATGTGACTGTGCTGGCGGCTCGACTCCGTCCCTGAGCACCGCTTCCGAAAACATGACGACCAGTGGCCTAACCTTCAATGGCGGGAAACGGCTCGCCGCCGCGCCCTGCGTCTTTCGCCCGACTGCTCAGGCGATCGTCTGGATCATTCCACCCTCAATCGTGATTGCAGCGCTGCTGGTCACGGCGCCGAACGGGCTAGCGGCAGCGCGATATGGCGGCGGCTACCTGGCAGGATCGATTGGGCTGCCAAGCAGCTAGCAGGTTGGTCAGCACGCCAGCCCTCCTAAGCTGCATCGCGGTGTCGGCAGACGCGTGGTAGGAGGCCGTCTTCGTTATTGCCGGCGACTAGGTCGCCCCATAGCGGCAGCCGCCCGTTCAATGGCATGCCGCCTCGGCACGCGATTACGGGAACTCTGGCCTGTGATCCTGTTGACACCTACACACCAGGCGGTGGGTACTGGGACAGAGAGCAGCCGTATTAAGCGAGCGAGCGCCTCAGTAACGGGTAAGGGACACATCGGCAACTGCGTCCATACGAGTCTGACTAACTGGCTAAGGGAGGTGCATGTGGATGATGGGCAACAAAAGCAGCCCATCGTCGTACCGACCTGACCTTTGCTTGAACAGGCAGCGACTATAGATTGACACAAACCAGTTGCGAAATAAGTCGCATCTCTATAATGAAGGCAGGTCATCTGCAAGTCCTGCACGTCGCACGGACAACTAAGGAGGCATCTAGTGAAAGACAACAAATGCTTCTATGAACTATTACACCTACAAAGAATCTACTGAGCTAAAGTGCTATGATTGTATCGTCGACCCTCTTGGCGTGGGCACAAGAAGGGAGCAGGTGGCCTGCTGCGTTGACGTAAATTGCCCAAACTTTTGCAACCGTCCGATGCCGAGGCAGTGCCGCAGAAACGGTGAGCACGTCCGCCAGGAAGTCGCGAAGGTTCGCGCGAAGGTCGAGCGCCTGGTGAAGGCGCGATCTGCGCGAGACAGAGAAGGGGAGAGCGATCCCGCACCCCTGTAATTTGACAATGAAATCCGGTCAAACGGCGAGCAGCAGGGGTATTTGCCCCTGCTAGCCCCCACAGCGCCTGCGAAACATGGCTGGCGTGCGCGCCCCGCGTTTCCGGGCTTATCCGCCTGGGTCATAGGCTGTAACTTCTAGCTACTGTACGCGCTGCAAACTGCATGTACCTCTGCGGTACGTCCGCGCAATCGATTTACCGTTGCTCCTAATCGAAGTTCCGGCATTATTTCGTGTTGTAGGGGAGCGCTATGGGCAGCAACAACGACAATGGCGCATTGAAGCTTATTATTGATGAGCCTGCTGAAAATGACTTTTTCAAAACTCACGGCCACCTGGCGGATGCAATAACGTCGTCTATCATAGGCAACGCTAGCTTGAGAGTGGTGGGCCTGCTGGGGCGGTGGGGAAGTGGCAAGTCCACGATCGTGAAAGCGGTGTCGACACGATTGACCGCCCGCGATAGCAAGTACCTCTTGTTTAATTACGATGCATGGCTGCATCAGCACGACCCGCTGCGCCGCTCGTTCCTTGAGTCAATCGCAGAGTTCCTGTGGCAAGAGGGTGCTATCGAGCCCGTCAAGTGGCGAAAAAAGCTAGCTTTGCTATCGGGAGGCGTCGAAGTCGTGGACAGGCTTGAGACTCCTACAGTGACGGGCGAAGCCAAGCTCTTCTTCGCTTTAACTGTCATAGTTTCACTCGGTCTTTTCCTTGCAAAAGACACATTCAAAGAAGCTCTCAAGCCGGTTTTTGAGCCAGTTAGCCTCTGGGGCTTTCGCCTTGCCTTGCTGATGATGTTTGGACCGCCGTTTGGCTGGTTACTGCGCTGGGCATGGTTGGCTTCGACGGGGAGTTCGCGAGCATTTTTTCCTGGCGTTCTTCTAAACAAAGAAATTTCCCACACTAACATCGTCACGCAAAAGCCTCCTGAACCAACGTCGATTGAATTCGGTCGTGAGTTTCGCGCTATGATGCAGGACGCTGCCGCCTCAGGCCATCGAGTGGTGATAGTCCTTGATAATATTGACCGACTCGAAGAGGGGGAAGCCTTAAAAATATGGGCGAGTATTAGAAGCTTCTTTCTGGGAACATCGACGGATAATGCGGCAGCAACTGAGACTTACCACCCACTGGTCATACTGCCCATGGACGCCGCATCCATCACAAACATGTTTGCTGTCGGCTCTAATTCTCAAACGGGAGAAAGACTGGCATCCTCATTCATTAACAAGACGTTTGATGTAACATTCGAGGTTCCTGTGCCGGTCATGTCGGACTGGAAGTCGTACTTAAAGTCGCAAATGTCTTTTGCGCTAGGCGACCAGTTTGATGATCAAAAGTTCTTTGCGACTCGGATCTTTATGGAGGACTGGTTCAAAGAGGGCAAAACACCTGTTACACCGAGAGAGATTAACAAGAAACTCAATACAATTGTTGCGCTGCTGCTGCAATACAAAGAGCCATCGATCCAGTTCGAATCCGTCGCCTTCTTTGCGATCAACAGAGCTACCATAGATAGCAACATTGTTAGAGCCATTTCAGGCAGTAATGCGCTGTTGGCTAGGTTTGTGGAAGACTGGCGACGACAGATTGCAGCGTTGCACTTCGGGGTTGACGTTGCGCATGCTGCGCAAATCCTGATGTCAGAACCTGTTAGACGTGCATTTGAAACTGGCGATGGATCGGCGATTGAGCCATATCACCAGGTTAGTGGCTTAGAAGACATAGTCGAAGCAACAATCGCCTCATTGTTTGAAAGCGAGTTCGACAATGCGTCAAAATTCGGCTTGCTGGTCAACGCCATCGGAGTGTTGCATTCAATACCGCACGACCCGGCATCTATTGGATTGGCTAATGGATGGAAGGGCTTGGTCAACCTATATGCCGGCTTGGACAAGTTCCAAAACGTGAATGAATTTGCCACGCGGATCAAGCGGCTCGCGACCTTCGTCGAGGCGCACCAAGCGGTTGGCTTTGTAGAAGCCTGCCAGCGGCTTGTTGATACGTTAATATCGGCTGATGAGGTAACCTTGCCGAGTGTCGGAAATGCTGCAACGGTTGGCGAGGTGGCCCTGTCTGTCGCAGCTAACTTTGGGCTGTCCGCCCCTCAGTTCAACCATCTCGGTGATGCGGCAGCCTATCTGGGCCGACTGCACCTCCTTCGCGATCACTCAAGCGTTCAGGTCAGATTGCGCACCAGCAATGCACATGCAGAAATTGTGACTGCGCTCGCAGCACGATTAGGAGCGCAGCCGACGGCATCTACCGTTCCTTCGCTAATTAAGCTGCTCACGTCGCCAGCTAGCACTCTCATGCTGGGCGGCGAATTAGAGGGCGTTGAAGCCGTCGTCGCGACGGCGGAGCAGCAGGCAAGAGAAAACTCGGGCGATAGCGTACTCTTTCGGGCAGCCGTGAGTGTTCTGACCGCTTCTCCCAAATTGACCGTTCTAGGGCGGCTGGCAGTTGAGAAGCTTGTCAAAGACCAAACGCTAGCAACCCAGTTCCCGGCGGTGGTGGCTTCGGGCGACTGGGTCGCTGTTGCTAACATGATAGCGGCCGCTGTGTGGAGGCCGATGCTTGTCTCCCCTCCCAATGGTGTTGCCTGGGGTGAGTTATTCTCAAAGCGCCCAGACCTAGGCAGTTCGGTCAATCGTCAGATAGACATCCTTTGTGACAGAAGCGAATCGGCAATAGACAGGATTCTGCTCTTGCATAGCTCCGTGCCCCGAATGCGGACCTTGGCTACGTTGCTACTTGAATCGCGTGTCAGAGCTGGGAAGCTTGGCGACATCTTTGTTGATAAGACGATCCGAGATCTTCCGAAGTTCCTCAACATAATCGACTGGCGTTTACGTGACAACTTTGTTGAGCTGGTAGCCGACAATTACAGCGGTTTCTTTGAAGAGGTGAATACCTCGCCGTGGTCGGAAGGACTTTTCGAAACTGGTAAACGACTGAGGGCCCGGGGAGGGCTGCCCTCCGAGAAGTTCGAAGCAGCCGTTGTCAGTCGGTTCGCAAGTACGGCTGCCGATGATTGGATCAAAGCGATCCTGACTGGATTGGAACCCTACCGGCTTGCGACCCATCTTGTCGGTGAAGGCGGAGGAAGGCTGCCGACCGGTTCAGGCCTTTACGACGCTCTAGCTCAAGCGGCTCAACTAATTGAAATCAAAAGCCGACCGGTAATGATGCGGTGGTTTGAGTTGGCGGAACTGCTGACAAGTTCGGCTCGGCGCAAAGCATTGGATAAGCTCTGGGGTGCCTTCAAAGGCCTTCCCGCGGCAGACAAGCTGTCATTGTTTGCCGTAGGTGGAAACAGGATTGTGGCAAACGGCAAGCTTTTTTTATCGGGGAGCGCGTTGCGCGATTTAATCATTCCCCTTTCCAAAAGTAAGGCAGGAAGAACCTGGCTCACCGAAAGGCGCTTAGACGTAAGACGGGCAATATCGAACCTAGACCCAGACTCGCTTGTCGAGTTGCAGGGCGTATTCGCTACCCTTTCGAAATCAAAAGAAGAGGCTACCCGAGATTGGGCGAAAAATGCGAATAAAACCTTCCATTTAGTCAAATTGGCCGCTGAGGGGCGAGGCGACGCGGGGGCTAGCAGCGCAACAATTGACAAAGGTTAGCCGGGCTAATTGCGCGACTTTAAGGTTTAACCTTCGTGGAGCATGCAGACTGGCAGCAGATCCACAGTGTGGCTGGTATCTAACAAACGGGCTTCGAGTTTGGGTGCAACAGGGGGGGCTGCAAATGAGGGGTGGCGCGCTAGGGGAACGCTGCTACAATTGCATCTAGCAACAGTGCGGTCATGACTTTGCTAAGTGGTTGATTATTCGTAATGCGGGGGTCACAGGTTCGAGTCCTGTAAGCGGCACCATTTCCATCTGGAAGGCCAGGGGTTCCCGCCCGAATGCCCAGTCTGCGGACGGATGTCCGGATGCTGCCGGAGTATATCGCCTCAGGGTTGGGCTCGGGTAACGGATGGGGGTGCTGTTACACCGTCCGCGGTGGCCTGCCTTGATCCGGCTTGATTGACCTCGGTCCTGCCTGCGGCTTATCCCGTTCCGGGTTGCCTCGTTGTTCAAAGGTGGAAGAATTGGCAGACTGGCAGCCGTCGATGTTGAGCGCGTGTATTGCTGATCGTCCTTCCCAATCCGACAGGGGCGCGGCCTGGCTCTTCACCGTGCCATATGATCTGATCTCCAAGTTGGCTGTCGGCGGCGAGCGGGGAGGGCCGCAGAGGGTGGATGGCGGCGTGCTGCCGCAGCCGCTCGGCACGGATCGTGCCCGCTGCGGGTTCGGCCGGTGAGCGCGCCTGCCGTCACCATCCATTACGTCGGCGAGGAGAAGCAGCCGCTGGTGGTGATCGACAATTTCGCCGCCGATCCCGATACGCTGCGCGCGGCCGCGGGGGCGCAGGCGTTCGATCCTGCGGCGCATCATTATCCTGGCGTCCGCGCGCCGCTGCCCGCCACCTATCTGCCCACGCAGCTTGCCGCTCTCACCGATATCCTTCGTTCGGTGTTCGACCGTGGAGGGGCGGCCGACGTCATCGATGCGAGCTTCTCGATGGTGACGACGCCAGCTGCCGACCTTAGCATCCGGCAGCGGCTGCCTCACTGTGACGCCTTTGGCGCCGACCGGATCGCCCTGGTTCACTATCTGGCGCCGCAGGGCGGCGATGGCACCGCTTTCTTTCGTCATCGCTCGACCGGCTTCGAGACGCTCGACGAGGTGCGCGCGCCGATCTTCTTTGGTCAGCTCGACGCCGAGTTGCGGTACGGCGGTGTGCCACCGGCTGCGTATATCGCGGGCGACACGCCCTTGTTCGAGCGCACCATGGCAGTGGCCGCACGATACAATCGGGCGGTCCTCTACCCGAGCTACCTGCTTCACAGCGGCGCGATCGCGCCCGGCGCGGTGCTATCGGACGACCCGGCACGGGGTCGCCTCACCATCACGGCCTTCCTGTCGGTTGCCTAGCCCGGCTTCACCGTCGTGACCACTACCGCGGCAGTCGAGCGCGCGCGCCGACGCCACGACTTGGCGGCGCCAGCCACGCCAGCACGTCAGTCACCGGTGCGTGAACTCCCGGTAGTGTGGCAATTTTTCGACACATTGGGGAAATGTTCAAAATAGTGCAGACATACATACCTTTGCGGGTCGGCCTTGCTTGACAAGCTTCGAGCGATTGTGAAGTTAACGTTCACAAGAAGCGGCCCAGTCAATGTGGGAGCTGCAAAGGGGAGGATTGACGATGCGGAGCTTTGCGGCTCGCTCGATTTCGCGCTTGGTGTTGAGCGCGTCCACGCTGGCGATCGTCGGCATGCCGACGATGGGCTGGGCTCAGGACGCCGCGACCCAGGACCAGCACACGCCATCAACCGCGTCGACGATGGGCCAGACGGGCGCGTCGCAGATCGATACGCAAGCCGGGGCGCCACAGGCGACATCGGAAACCAACCCGACCACCGCCGCAGAGCAGGCCGGTGCCGACGCAGGCGCCGACATCGTGGTGACCGGCATTCGCGCCAGCTTGCGTGAATCGATCGACATCAAGCGCAACAGCCAGGGCATCGTCGACGCGATCTCGGCCGAGGACATCGGCAAGTTTCCCGACACCAACCTCGCCGAGTCGCTGCAGCGCATCACCGGCGTGTCGATCGATCGCTCGAACGGCGAAGGCCAATTCGTCACCGTCCGCGGCTTCGGCCCCGAATATAACCTCGTGCTGCTGAACGGCCGCCAGCTGGCGACTTCGACCATCGGCGACGGCAACAGCGCCCCGGCGTCGCGCTCGTTCGACTTCTCCAACCTGGCGTCCGAGGGCGTCGCGGCGCTCGAGGTCTACAAGTCGGGCCGCGCCACCGTGCCGTCGGGCGGCATCGGCTCCGCGATCAACATCAAGACCCCGCGGCCGTTCGACAAGATGGGGCTACGCGGTTCGATCCAGGCGCGCGGCGTCGACGACATGTCGGAGAACGGCAAGAACCACATCACGCCGGAAGTGTCGGGCATCATCTCCGACACCTTCGCCGACGATCGGATCGGCGTGCTGGTGCTCGGCAGCTACCAGAAGCGCGACTTCGGCGTGAACCAGGCCAACGTCGGTTTCCGTGACGGCTATCTCGGCAACGAGAACAACTGGGGCTCGCTCGCCCAGCCGGGCGATCCGCGTTATGCCAACATCACCAACCACCCTGGGCCGACCGACGTCTACCAGGTTCCGCAGAATGGCGGGTACGATGTCGCCAGCGGCCGGCGCGAGCGCATCAACGGCCAGGCGGTGCTGCAATTCCGGCCGGTCGACAATGTCACGCTGACGCTCGACGACACCTATTCGCGCAACACGGTCGAGATCCGCGACAATAGCGTCGGCATCTACTACAACCACAATGACACGGTGAGCGCCTGGACGGACGGTCCGGTGGCCGGCCCGATCTTCTATACCGAGCGCTTCACCGCCGCCGAGGGCAAGGACCTTGCCTATTCCGCGTCACTGACCTCGGCGCGCAGCGAGAATAACGAGTTTGGCGGCAACCTCGTCTGGGAGGCGCCGGGTGGCGTCACCATGACGCTCGACGCACAGCATTCCACCGCGGTGTCGAAGCCAAACAACAAATATGGCAACAGCAACTCGCTCGGCACCGCCGTCTTCGGCATCCAGAGCCAGACGCTCAACTTCGACAACGACCTGCCCGGCATCTCCTACACGATGTATCCGGGGATCGATCCGCTCAACGCCGCGAACATCGTCCCGTCGGGCAATGCGTTCCGCAATTCCTATTTCAAGGACAGGATCAACCAGGTCCATCTGAGCGGCCATTACGATCACGGCCACGGCCTGATGGATTCGCTCGACTGGGGTTTCGAATATACCGACAACAAGGTGCGCTCGGCCTATAGCGTGCTGCAGAACGACACCTGGGGTGGCACCGGCGGCGCCAGCGCCGCGCAGCGCGCCGCCGCGGCGGGCGTCCTCCCGGACGATCTGTTCAAGCTCGTCAGCATTCCCAATGCGTTCAGCGGCATCCAAGGCGCGAACAATCCCGCGATCGTGCAGCAATTCTATAGCTTCAACTTCGAAAAGGTCGTGGGGCTGCTCGACAGTGCCTATGGGATTTGCGGCGGCGACGATAACTGCCTGACGCCCTACACCACGGACAGCCGCGTCCGCGAAAAGACGGTCGCACCCTATTTCCAGTTCAACGGCAAGTTCCAGGCGCTGGCCGGCGAAGGCCACCTGATCGCAGGCCTCCGCTACGAGAATACCGACGTGTCAGCGTCCGCGCTGGTGCCGACGCCGACCGGGGCCCGGCAGAATTCACAGAACGAATTCAACGTCCTCTATACGGGGCAGGGCTTTACCACGTTCAAGGGCAGCTACCACAACTGGCTGCCTGCGGTGGATTTCGACTTCTCGCCGTTGCACAATGTCAAGCTGCGCGCATCCTATAGCCACACCATCACGCGTGCTGACTATGGCAGCCTGCAGGGTGGCCAGCGCCTCGACACGCTGTTCCGCCCGGGCAGTGCCGCCGGCTTCTACGGCAATGGCACTGGGTCGGTCGGCAACCCGGGCCTGGTTCCCTTCAAGTCCAAGAACGTCGATCTGTCGGCGGAATGGTATTATGGGCGGGAAAGCTACATCTCGGTCGGCTTCTTCCACAAGGACGTGTCGAACTACATCGGGACGACGCAGATCAACACGACCATCCCGGGCGTGACGACTCCATTGGGTGGTCCGCGCTATCAGGCGGCGATTGCGGCGTTGGGGACGAATGCCACCTATGGTGACATCCTGAACTATGTCGCCACCAACTACCCGACCACGGTGGGACGCGATGCCAACGGCAATGCGACCACGATCATCGCGCAGCCGGGTGATCCGGCCGTAAACTTCGTCATCTCGACGCCGTACAACAGCGATCAGAAGGCGTCCGTCAACGGCTGGGAGTTCGCGATCCAGCACAGCTTCTGGAACACGGGCTTCGGCACGATCCTCAACTACACGATCGTGAACGGCAACCACGACTATGACAACACGCTGCCGTCTAGCGTCACCCAGTTCGCGATCACCGGGCTGTCCGACAGCGCCAACGCGGTGCTGTTCTTCGACAAATACGGGCTGAACGCGCGAGCGGCGTACAACTGGCGCAAGGGCTATCTGGCAGGTGCGGGTACCAACCCGACCTATATCAACACCTATGGCCAGCTCGACGTCAACGCGAGCTACAGCATCACGCCGAAGGTGTCGGTGTTCGTCGAAGGAATCAACGTGCTGAGCGAGAACCGCGGCGGCCACCTCCGTTCGGATCGCAACGTTACCTTCGTGACAAAGCAGGATCCGCGTTACTCGGCGGGCGTGCGCTTCACCTTCTGACCGGACGTGCGGGGCAGCCACCGCGGGATCGCGGTGGCTGCCCCGGCGGGCCGGGCGAACGGCAGTCGTAGTCCTGTAGCGGCGAGCGGATGTTCCACACAGGGCGGGCGGCCGGTTCAGTGTCGCTTGCTAAAACAGGCTTATCGCTCCAAGGATCGTGTTCACGACCATGTCTTCGCATGAGATTTTGACCGCGGAAGCGCACCGAGGCCTTCGCGTCCGTACAGACTGCGGCGCGGCGCTTGGCGATGGCGTGATGACCAGCGTGGTGGTGCCAACCGAATTCCGCGCGGTGCAGGACGAATATCCCATCCTGTTCCGGCTCTCACCCGAGCGCGACTCCTACCAGGCGTTCGCGATCTTCGGCTTCGAGACCGGGGAAAACCTGTTTCTCGATGACGATCGGTGGGACGCCAACCACCGCCCGCTGGCGATGACGATCCAGCCGTTCCTGATCGGCCGCAACGCCGGCGAGACCGGCGACCAGCCGGCGCAGGTGCATGTCGACATCGCGAGCCCCCGGCTCGACCGGACCGGCCAGGGCACGGCCCTGTTCGACGAGCTCGATCGCCCGACCCCGTTCCTCGACACGATGGCGGAGCGACTGGGCGCGCTCGACGCGGGCTATCGCGAGGTCGGCCCCTTCTTCGCCGCGCTGCAGCGCTATGATCTGCTCGAGCCGATCGTGTTCGAGTTTGCGCTGGTGGATGGATCGAACAAGCGGTTCGTCGGCTTCCATGCCGTCGACGAGGATCGGCTGCGTGCGCTCAGCGCCACTGCGCTGGGCGACCTCCACGAGCATGGCCATCTGATGCCCGCGTTCATGGCGATCGCGTCGCTCGGCCGGTTCCAGGCGCTGATCGACCGCAAGAACCGGCGGCTCCGCCATGGCTGAGGCCGACCCCGGCCCGCTTGCTGGCGCAACGGCCGTCGCCGAGTTGACCGTGACTGACGCGGCGGATCTCGACCGCCGGCTCCGTGAGGCGGATCGCCCCTTCGTCGTTCGCGGCCTCGCGGCCGATTGGCCGCTGGTTCAGGCAGGCCGCCGGTCGGCCCGCGATGCGCGTGACTATCTGCTGGCGCGCCGCAGGGACGTGCCGTTCACCGTGGCGGTGGGCGCCCCCGGCGATGATGGCCGCATGTTCTACGACGAGGCATTGCAGGTCAATTTCCGCACGCTGCAAGCGAAGCTGCCGGAAATATTCGCGCGCATCGACGCGCTGGAGACGAGCGGCGAGGTCCAGCCGATCTATCTCAGCTCGATCGACATGCACCAGTATTTCGACGGGCTGTTCGAGCCGAACCACCTCGACCTTGGCGAGCGATCGCTGATGTCGAGCATCTGGATCGGCACCCGCACGCGCGTCGCCGCGCACAACGACTTTCCCGACAATCTCGCCTGCGTCGCCGTCGGGCGTCGCCGCTTCACGTTGTTTCCGCGCGATCAGTTCCGCAACCTGTATCTCGGCCCGGTCGAAAACACGCCGGGCGGACGGGCGATCAGCATGGTCGATTTCCATGCGCCGGACCTCGTCACATTCCCGCGTTTCGCCGAGGCGATGGCGCAGGCCCTGGTGGTGGAGCTGGAGGCGGGCGATGCGCTCTACATTCCCTCGATGTGGTGGCACCATGTCGAAGGACTGGCGCCGTTCAACGTGCTGGTGAACTTCTGGTGGCGCGAGACGCCGCGCTGGCTCGGCAAGCCGCAGGACGCGCTCAACCACGCGATGCTGGCGATCCGTGATCTGCCGGACGACGAAAAGCGGCACTGGCGCGACATGTTCGACCATTATGTGTTCGGCCATGGTGACGACAGCGTCGCGCATATTCCCGCGGACGCGCGCGGCGTGCTCGCGCCGTTGACGCCGGAGACGGCGTCGCGGCTGCGCACCTTCCTGCTGCGCCAGCTCAGCTCATGACGGCGGGTCGGCCCAGGCGCATCGTGATCGCGGGCGGTGGCACGGCGGGCTGGATGGCCGCTGCTGCGATCACGCGCACGATGGGGCGCACGGCGCAGGTGACGCTCGTCGAGTCGGATGCGATTGGCACGGTGGGGGTGGGCGAATCCACTATTCCCCCGCTCGTCGCCTACAACCGGTTGCTCGGCATCGGCGAGGCCGATTTCATGCGGGCGACGCAGGCGACGTTCAAGCTCGGTATCCTGTTCGACGGATGGAAGAACGGGCACGATCGCTATTTCCACTCGTTCGGGCTGACGGGGAAGGACCATTGGTCCGCCGGCTTCCAGCATTTCTGGTTGAACGGCCGCGAGCGCGGTCATGGCGAGCCATATGACGCCTACTGCCTGGAATTGGCCGCCGCGCTGGAGGGCAAGTTCGCGCATCTTCCCGACAATGGCCTGAACTACGCCTATCAGCTCGATTCAACGTTGTACGCGAAGTTCCTGCGCGCGATGGCGGAAGGGGACGGCGCGACCCGCATCGAGGGGCGGATCGCGCGCGTCGAGCTCGACAGCGAGAGCGGCGACGTGGCCGCGCTGCACCTCGAGGGCGGCACGGTCATTCCGGGCGACCTGTTCCTCGATTGCACCGGCTTTCGCGCGCTGCTGATCGAGCAGGCGCTTCATGCCGGCTTCGACGATTGGTCGCACTGGCTACCGTGCGATTCCGCGATCGCGGTCCAGACCGCCAATGTCCGCCCGCCCGTGCCCTATACGCGCGCGATGGCGCACGATGCGGGCTGGCAGTGGCGCATCCCGCTCCAGCACCGCACCGGCAACGGCTTTGTCTGGTGCAGTCGCTATCTGGAGCGCGATGCCGCGCTCGAACGGCTGCTCGGCAATGTCGAGGGGGAGGTGTTGACCGAACCCAATCACATCCGCTTCGTGACGGGAGCACGGCGGCGGCAATGGCACCGCAACGTCGTCGCGATCGGGCTGTCGGGCGGCTTCATGGAGCCGCTGGAATCAACCAGCATCCACCTGATCCAACGCGCGATCCTGCGGCTGATCCGGATGATGCCGCAGGGCGCGATATCGCCGCGCGACATTGCCGAGTTCAACGACCAGCAGTTCACCGACATGGAGCAGATCCGCGATTTCCTGATCCTCCACTACAAGGTCACCGATCGCCGCAATTCGCCATTCTGGCGGCAGTGCGCGAGCATGCCGGTCCCGGAGAGCCTCGCCCACAAGATCGAGCTGTTCCGCGAGACCGGGCGCGTGTTCCGCCGCAACGAGGAGCTGTTCGCCGAAAACAGCTGGGTGCAGGTGATGATGGGCCAGGGCATCGTGCCGCGCGAGCATCACCCGATCGCCGCCAAGCTGCCCGACGACGAGCTGGCGCGCTTCCTGTCGACGCTGCGCCAGAATGTCGCGCGCACCGTCGCAGGGCTGCCGTCGCACGCCGATTACGTCGCGCGCTACTGCGGTGGCTGACCGGGGGGGGAGACGGCGGCAGGCCGTCACGATCAAGCACGTCGCGGCCGAGGCCGGCGTGTCGCTGCAGACGGTCAGCCGCGTCATCAACAAGGAACTGAGCGTCCGGCCCGACACGACCGCGCGCGTGCAGGAGGCAATCGACCGGCTCGGCTATGTGCCCTCGATCGCCGCGCAGCGGATGGGCGGCTCGCGCTCCTACCTGATCGTTGCGCTCAATGATCGTGAGCGCACCATCGCCGACTGGCAGGCCCGACAGGGTACCGACTGGATTGACCAGATGCTGCTCGGCGGCATGCTCACCTGCGCCGAGCATGGCTATCGGCTGATCGTCGAGCTGGTCGACACGCACAGCGATCATATCGAGCGCGAGCTGATGGCCGCGATCGCCGCGCTTCAGCCCGATGGCGTGATCCTGACGCCGCCTCATTCCGAAAATCCGCTGATCGTCAGACTGCTCGACGCGCAGGGGATCAGCTTCGCGCGGATCGGCTCGTTGCAGGACGGCGCCGGCTTTGCGCTGACGATGGACGATGAACATGCGGCACGGATCGCGACCGAGCATCTGCTCGGCATCGGTCACAAGCGCGTGGGCTTTATCGCCGGACCAGCCGACTATGCCCTGAGTGGGCGGCGCATCAATGGCTGGCAGGCCGCGATGACGGCAGCGGCGCTGGACGTCCATGATCTGCTCGCGCACGGCGACTTCAGCTACCCATCGGGATGCGTCGCCGCGGCGGCGCTGCTCGATGCGTCCGAACCGCCCACCGCCATCATCGCGAGCAACGATCAGATGGCGCTCGCCACGCTGGAAACGTGTCGCGCGCGGGGCATCGCCGTTCCCCACGATCTGTCGCTCGTCAGCTTCGACAATACCCCGGTCGTGCGCTTCACCCATCCGCCGCTGACCGCGATCGACCAGCCGATCGCCGAGGTCGCCGCGCGCGCGGTAACGCTGATCATCGCCGACCTCGCAGGCAAGGAACCGCCGCCGCAGCCGATCATCGTACCGGCAACGCTGGTGCTGCGCGGGTCCACGGCTGCTTGCTAGATGTAGGCCCAACGGGCAGCGCCGCTCACCTGCCGCGTCGATCGACGCTGTTCCTGCTCGCCTTCGCGCTGGCCAATGTCGGCGGCGTGATCGGCTATCTGCCGCTGCTGACCTTGCTGCTGCCGCTCAAGATCGAGGCGCTGGCCGGATCGGCGCGGATCGGCATCTTCACCGCGACGGTGGTGGCGGGGGCGATCGCCGCGAGCCTGGCCAACATCCTGTTTGGCTGGTTGAGCGATCGATCGGTCGCCCAGGGCGGCGGCCGCCGATCATGGATGGTAGCGGGGCTCGGCGCGACCATGGTCGCTTACGCCATGGTCGCGGCCGCGCAGGCGCCGATCGCGATCGTCGTCGCCATCATCGCCTTCCAGGTGGCGGTGAACGCGCTGCTCGCGCCGCTGTTCGCGATCATGGCCGAGGAAGTCCCCGATGCGCAGAAAGGGACGGCAGGCGGCTTGCTGGCGCTCGCCAACCCGGCGGCGTCCGGGTTGTCGGCAGTGCTGATCGGCATGCCGGCGCTGGGCGAAGGCGCGCGGCTGGCAATCATCGTTGCGGTGATGACGCTCTGCACGCTGCCGCTGTTGCTGATGCGCGCGACGCGTCATGCGCCTGCCTTTCCCGCGACAACCGCATCGGCCGGTATTGAGGGCGCGCTCTCCCGCCGCGACTTGTTCATTGCCGGCGCGGCACGGCTGTTCATGCAGATCACCAGCGCCGTCACGCTTGCGTATCTGCTCTATTACTTTGAGAGCATCGTTGCCGACCAGCGCCACCTCCCAGCGAACGTCGGCACGCTGATGGCGGTGGGTTTCATCCTGTCGCTGCCGGTCGCGGTGGTGCTGGGCCGGCTCTCGGACGGGGTCGCGCGGCGCAAGCCGTTTCTGCTCGTCGCGGCGCTGGTATCGGCCGCCGGGCTGACGGGCATGGCGTTTGCGACCGGCTGGTGGAGCGGGGCGGCGGCGTTCTGCGTTTATGCGATCGGATCGGCGGTGTTCGCGGGGCTCCATGCCGCTTTCGCGATGCAGCTGCTGCCGCAGCCAAGCCGCCGCGGGCGCGACCTCGGGCTGCTCAACCTAACCAACACCCTGCCATCGCTGCTCGGGCCGCCGCTGACCTGGTTGCTGGCGACGCCGCACGACTTTACCATGGTGATGCTGCTGCTCGCCGCATTCAGCCTGTGCGGCGGGGCATGCATCCTGTTGGTGGGCAGCCGGCGCTAGCGCCGCCAGTAACGCACATAATCCACCGTCATGCGCTGCGGTAGCGCGGCATCGTCGACGCCCTGCTTGCCGCCCCAGTCGCCGCCGATCGCGAGGTTGAGGATCAGCTGATAGGGACGGGTGAATGGCCAGGCCGCCGCGCCGCCCGGTTGATCATTGGCGACGCGCAGATAGGCACGATCGTCCACCCCGATCAGCATCGCATCGCGGCGCCAATCGAGCTGGTAGCGGTGAAAGCGCGTACAGGCGGTTGCAACGGTGCGTTGTGCGCCGCGCTGCGTGCCCTTGGCGTGATTGAACGCACCGGTGTGAAGGGTCGCATGGACAACGCGCGGGTCCCAGCCGACCATCTCCATGATGTCGATCTCGCCCTCGTCGGGCCAGCTGCCGCTCGATGGCAGCATCCAGATCGCCGGCCAAGTGCCGCGGCTGCACGGCAGCCGCGCCCGGATTTCGTACAAACCATAGCCCAACGCCTGCCGGCTGACGAGCTTGGCCGAGGTATAGGCTTGGCCGCCCCAGTCAGGCTGTGCAGCCTTGGTGAGCGCTTGACGCCGCGCCTCGATGACCAAGGCGCCACGCGCGACCCGCGCGTAGCGGGGTCCGTAATATTGCAGCTCGTGATTGAACCACCCCCCGGCGTTGCGCGAGGTGTCGAACCGCCACTTGCGGCGATCCACCGCTGCGCGGCTGAACTCATCGGCAAAGGTGGGCGCGGCGCGCGGGGCGGCGATCGGCAGATCTACTTGATGGTTGGCCGCCCCGAGCGTCGCCACCTGGGCGGCGAGGAGAAACAGGCTCATCGTGACGCCCCTTGCGCGGTGGGATAGCGGATGAGCGTCTGGCGGATCGCCCCGGGACGAGCGGGCTCGCCCGCCTCGTTCACCAGATGCGCAATCGTGCCCTTGCCGCCGCCCAGCGAAATGGTGGTGACGTGGGACACGGCAACCCCAGGTGCGCGCGGCACTTCCACCGCGCTTTCGAGGACGATCGACGGGTCCGCGGTGAAATTGGCATAGATGCCGAGCCCGACGGCGTCGTGATGCTCGACGTGATCGGCGACCTTATAGGCGGCCCACCCGCGGGTGGTGCCCGCCATATAGGCGCCTTGGCTGGGCGGATCGTAGGGCAGTTCGTTCTGGTAGAAATAGGTCCGGCCGCGGTCCCCGTTCCACAGCGTCTGATAGCGACGGAAATGCTCCACGAAGAGCCCGTACATGGTCACGTCGTTCCCGTTGACGACCAGGCCTTGATTGCCGACGCTCTCGTTCCAGCCGACATGAACGCGGCCATGATCGTGGTCGCCGTGATCGGCGCGCCAGATCCACAGATGATCGCCGATGACATGGTGGGTGTTGATTTCCAGGCAGGTCTCCGCCTGACCGATGGCGGCGCCGCCGACGCGGAAGAACAGGTCGGCGAGCAGCGTCGGATCCGCCGCATGATCGCGCGTCGCACCTCGCGGACCGACCTCGACCAGCACCGGCGACATGGCGGGGCCGGCGTCGATCAGCAGGCCGGCGATCGACACGCCGGGCACATCGGCAACCGTTAGTGCCTTGCTGCCGCCCTCGACCAGCAGGGTGGCAAGGCCCAATCCGAGCACGACCGTGCCGGCGCGGGTCACGCGCAACGGCTCGGCCAGCCGGTGAATGCCCGGCGTCAGCAACAGATGCCGACCCGCCGCAAGAGCCGCGTTCATCGTTGCCACGGGCGTGCCGGGCTGCGCGATCAGGAAGCTCGACAGGGGTAGTGCGCGGGCGGGCGGGGCATCGGCCTGCCAGCTCACCCCGCGCGCGTCACGGCGCAGCCGGGGAACCATGACGCACCACGCGCCCGCGGCGGTCAACGCTACGAACGGCTTCTCCCGTATCACTGGTGCCGAGGGCAGCGTGGTGTAGGGCGGCGTTGGGAAGCTGTCGGCGGGGGCGCCGCTGGTGCCCATGAACATCATGTTCCAGTTCGCGCCGCGCCAGCCCGCGATCTGGCTGTTGCGGGTGAACCATTGCTGCTGGCTGCCGGAGCGCACCACGCCGTCGATCAGGCAATCGGCCATGAACCCGCCGCTCGACCAGCCGCCATCGTCCAGCGCGAGGTCGCCGGCGAGATGGACGCGGCGATAGGGCGCTGCCTGCGACACCGCCCAGCGATCGGCGTGGTCCGGTGGTCGCACTGCAAGGTTCTCGACGCCGCGCCAGAAGTTCACCAGTGCCATGCCCTTGGCCCAGTCCGCCTCGGCATGAACGTGGCCATCGATGGTCACGTCGCCGGGCGCGGTGCCCAGCCCGAGCACCTGCGTGAAGAAGCCGACGTTGACATCGACCTGGTAGCGGCCCGGCTTGAACAATATGGCATAGCGCTGATCGGTGAAGTGAGCGCGCTCCTGCTCCCTGAAGATCGCGTCGAGCCGGGCCTGGATCGTCGCTGGCGGCATGGCGGGATCGAGCACCAGCACGTTCGGCCCGAAATCGGGGTGCGTCGATGCTGCGGGCGCCGCTCGCGCCGGGTTGCCGACCAGTGCCCCTGCGGCAAGGCCGGTGACGATGGCGCGGCGACTTGGCCGCGCTGGCTGATGTGGCTCGGTCACGGCCGCTGCTCTCCCTGATCATTGTTTTACCGAGACCTAGCAGATGTGCCGCCGTCGCCAAGCGCCGTGGCGTCAGGTCGGACCAAGCCATTCCGCGAGCTTGCCGTGCGGCAGGGCCGCTATTGACGTCTGCTGGCGAACCGTCTGGTGGAGGCATCCGGCAGCGCCGATGTATTGATCACCAACTTCTCTCGGCGATCCGGCGCTGGCGTTCAGCTTCGAAGGCGCTGCTTCTCGGCGGCGGATGATTGACGGCCGGGATGGGCCCGTCCGGCGCCCAGCGCGTGACCATGACGCCTTTTGTCCCGACCTGCTGCTCGAGCAGCCGCAGGGCACCTGGCGGCGTGCCGTTGCCGAACAGCCGCTTGCCGGCCCCGAGCACGACTGGATAGGTCATCAACACCAGCTCGTCGATCAACCCGGCGGCGAGGAGCGGCGGGTAGAGTGTCGACGAGCCCTGGATCAGCAGGTCGGCGCCGTCGCTCTCCTTGAGTGCCTGGATGGCAGCAATGCCGTTGAGCCGGTAGCTGTTGGCCCAGTCGAGCGGCTGGTCGTCATGCGACACGACATGCTTGTCGGCAGCGGTCATCGCCTCGCCCATTCCGCCCAGATCACCGTCGACGAACGGCCAATAGGCTGCAAAGATATCGTACGTTCGCCGCCCTAGCAGTAGCGCGAAAGGTGGGGTGAACAACTCGCCCAATATCGGATCGAATACATCGTCGCCGATGCCGAACACCCAGCCGCCTTGATCGAAGTTGCCGGTTGGATCTTCGGTAGGCCCTCCAGGTGCCTGCATCACGCCGTCCAGCGATACAAACGCTGCGCCGGTTAGCTTGCGCATCGATTTCATCCTCCTGATGGATGCTGTGCCGGCAGTAATCTTTGATCAGGACATGCTGGGCGGCAAGGGGGCAATCGCCTGCCCCCGGACGATATCACAACAGCTGTTCGAGCCGGATCGGCAGATCGCGGACGCGGTGGCCGGTCGCGTTGAACACCGCGTTGGCGACCGCGGCGTTGACGCCGATGATGCCGATCTCGCCGAGGCCTTTGATGCCTTCCGGATTGACCGCGGAATCGTCATCATCGACCATGATCGGGCTCATCTCGCCAAGGTCGGCCGCGGTCGGCACGAGATAGTCGGCCAGGTCGCGGTTGAGGTAGGCGCCGGTTGCCGGATCAACGATCGTTTCCTCGAGCAGCGCCGCGCTCTGGCCCCAGAGCATGCCGCCCAGCATCTGGTTGCGCGCGGTCAGCGGGTTGAGGATCCGTCCTGCCGCGAATGCGCCGACATGGCGTCGGACACGGATCTCGCGGGTCTCGGCATGGACGCCGACCTCGATGAAATGCGCGCCGAAGCTCCAGGCGAGCTTGCCCTTGGGCGTGCTCACCAGCTTGAGATGCCCCTTCTTCAACTCGTCGATCGTCGATGGTTCTGCGCCCGGCGGGGTGAAGGCGACCTCGACGCGGCGGGCGGCGTCCGCCGGCTGGGCCTGTATTTGGCGGCACGCCTCGGCCAAGGCGTTGACCAGCGTCGTGCTCGTCGACGAGCCGCCCGATATCCCCGCGGCGGGCAAGTCGGTGTCGCCGAGTTCGACCGTTACCTTGGCGAGCGGCACCGCGAGTCGCTCGGAAGCGGTGATCGCCAGCAACGTGTAGAGGCCGTTGCCGATCTCGTGATGCGCGGTCTGGACGCACACGGCGCCGTCCATGTCCTGGGTGACGCGAATGATCGCCGCGCCGATCTTGGCAGGTCGCGCCGCGGCGGCAACGCCATGGCCGATCAGCCACGCCCCGTCGCGGGTCGCGCCGGGCGTGGCGGAACGGTCAGCCCAGCCGAACGCCGCCGCGCCGGCGTCGAGGCAGCGAATCAGCGGCCGGGTAGTGAAGGGGTGGCCGGTAACGGGATCGACCAGCGTGTCGTTGCGGCGGCGCAGCTCGATCGGGTCCATCCTCATCGCATGGGCAAGCTCGTCGACCGCGCTTTCCAGCGCGAATAGATAAGGCACCTCGGGCGGCGCGCGCATTGGCCCCGGGGTGTTGCGGTCGACTCGCGCGACGCGCTCCTGGGCGGCGATGTTTGGGCATGCGTAAAACGCGGTGCTGACGTCGGTGCCCTCCATGGCGAAGGCGTCGAAGCGCGATGTCGCCATCGTTGCGGTGTGCGACAGTGCCACGAACCGACCGCCGGCGTTTGCACCGAGCCGAATCGCATGGTGCGTCTCGGTGCGGTGATTGGCGATGGTGAAGCCATCGCGGCGGCTGACCGCGATCTGCACCGGGCGCTGCAGCCGCCGCGCGGCGATGGCGGCCAGCGCGGTATGCTGCGACAGCGCCAGCTTCGAGCCGAAATGGCCGCCGATGAAATGGGCGACGACGCGGATCCGCGCCGGATCGATGCCGAGCTGCGCGGCAAGGCCGTTGCGCGCGGCGCCGACGAACCGGGTCGGCTCGTAGACGGTCAGCATGTCGCCCTGCCAGACGCAGGTCGTGGTCGGCAGCTCGATCGGGTTATGATGCTGGATCGGCGTGGTATAGGTTGCCTCGACCGTCGACGCCGCCCCGGCGATCGCGCCGGCAGCATCGCCGGCGTGGCGGTCTTCAAAACCCTTGCGCAGGCTGGTGAGCGGTTCCGACGTGGCGCCTGCGGCGCCGAGCTCGCCGACGTGCGGCGATCTTTCATAGCCGGTGCGGATCGCCAGCGCTGCCGCCTGTGCCGCCTCCAGCGTCTCAGCGACGACGACCGCGACGATCTGGCCGGCATAATGGATGTGTGGCGAGGCGAGGGGCCTCAGCGTGCTGTTCGCCCACCCATCGGCCATCATGTGACCGACCGGCGCGACGGCGTTGCCGACGTTGCGGTAGGTGAGGATGTCGAGCACGCCCGGACCTTGCAGGGCAGCTGACGTATCCATCCGCACGATCCGGCCTCGCGCCATCGGACTGGTGACGAGCACGCCATAAGCGAGGTCGCGCGGGTGGATGTCGCCCGGGAAATCCGCGGTACCGCAGACCTTGGCGGGCCCGTCGATCCGCACGTGCGGATCGCCGAGCGCCGCATGGCCGGTCTTGTCGGCATTATCGGAAGCGTGCTGGCCGTCCATGCTCATCCCTTCTCAACTCACCGGGCTATTGGAGGTCCCGTGCGATCGCTCACACGTCCTGCGCGCTGTCGCCGCCGGTCACCTCGAAATTGGCGCCGCTGCACATCGCCGATGCGTCTGAGGCGAGGAACACCGCCATCGGCGACACGTCCTCGGGCTTGAGCCAGGCGACATGCAGCGGCACGCGGGGCGCACGGTTGTTCCAGGTTTCCGCCTCGGTAGGGTTCTTGGGCGGATTGTCCTCGGTCTCGCCGATGACGTGGCTCCAGCGCTCGGGGTAACGGGTGAGCGCGGTGTCGATTAGCCCCGGCAGGATGCAATTGACGGTGACCTGATGCTTGCCGAACTCTTCCGCGGCCGATTTCATCAGGCCGATGATCGCGTGTTTGGAGGCCGAGTAGGAGGCGGCGCCGGCGGTGCCGTGCTTGCCCTGCATCGACGAGATCAGAATGATCCGGCCTGACTTTTGCGCGCACAGGGTGGGGGCGAACGCCCGCACGGTGTTGGCGGTGCCGTTCACATTGTTGTCGATGACATCGTACCAGTCGGAATCCTCCATCTCGAGGATGCTCTTCCAGCGCTGGATCGCAGCATCGGCGACGACGATGTCGATCCGGCCGAGCTCGGCAACGACCCGGTCGTGCGCGGCGCGCAGCTGCGCTATCTTACGGATATCACCCTTGATGGCGAGGCAGCGCCGACCGAGCCCCTCGATCTGCCGCTTGGTCTCGGCAAGATCGGCGGGCGTTGCCGGCTTGGCGTTGGAGGCGGGCGAGACATAGCCGGCGATATCGAAGATCGCGACGTCTGCGCCATTGGCGGCGAGCTCGACCGCGATCGCGCGCCCGATGCCGCGCGCCGCCCCGGTCACGAACGCGACCTTGCCGTCCAGCTTGGTGTCGCGGCCGGCTCGGATCGGCCCGGCGCTCGGCGGATTGGCCGGAACCTGCGCTTTCAGCACCGACGGGGCCGCCATCGCCCCGACCGCACCGGCCGCCATCATGAGCGCTCGCCGATTGACCAGCGATGATGAAGTTTCTGTCATGAATTCAGCTCCTTAACGCATCCTGCGGTGTAACATTCGCGGCGCGTGAAGGTTGCCGGGGCCAAGCAAACGGAGTCTACAGAGCAGCGGAACGGCCCATCGGCTGGCACGTTTTGATCGCATGACTCCCCTGATCTTGCTGGCGATGGCGTCGCTGACCGCAACTGCTCCTGCCGACGTTGCCGCATTGAAATGGCAGCGGCGTGTGCTGCTGATCAGTGCAACGACCGCACAGGATCCAGCACTTGCCCAGCAGCGCAAGATCCTCGCGGCCTGGCGAACCAAGGCCGATGATCGAGATCTCAGCATCGTCGAGGTCATCGGCAACAAGATCAGCGGTGCCACCGACAAGGTGCAGGTGCTCCGGAAGAAGTATCGCCTTCCCTCGACCGGGTTCACGGCGATCCTTATCGGCAAGGACGGGGGCGAAAAGCTGCGCAGCGCCACGCCCCTGCAGGGCGCGCAACTGGAAGAGATCATCGATGCCATGCCGATGCGACGCGCCGGGGAGCGTTGAGGCACACCTTCGGGCTCACGATCAACGATGATCGCCCATCGACTGCAGGGCGATAGCGCATCACATCACCCCAGTTTGTTGCGGACGCGCTATTGGCTCGGTCGCAAGCCAGATCGCGCCAAGGTTCAGCGCACGTGGCTCCGTCCTGTCATTGAGGGCGGCCGTGCAACCCTGTGCTCGTCGAGGCGGTCGTCCTCACCTGACGGTGCCTGGGGGCACGTCAGAATGCCGCGTCGAGCCCGATCCTCAACGTTCTGGGTCGCAGCGGCGTTACCTGATCGCGCCCGGTGGTGAACGGCGTACCCAGCGCGAAACGATTGCCGCGCACGTCGGCCAAGTTGGTGAGGCTGGCGGTGAGGCCCATCGCGCCCAGTCCGAGGCGAGCAGTGAGAGCGCTGTCGAGATAGCTGCCCTGGCTCTGGCCGAGCACCGGGCCAACGCCGAGCCGCGATGATCCGACATAGCGGACCCAGCCGTCGATCTTGAGCGTCGTCGAACCGCCGAGCTGGCGCCCGTAGGTGGCGCCGGCGCGCGCCGTGACACGGGCGATGTTGGGGATCTGGCTCAGCCGTGCGAGGATCTGGGCGCGGGTGGCGAGGGGATCGAGCGCTGCTGCGCTGCCGACAAGGTCGAACAGGCGCGCCGTCGAGGGGTCGTCGATGCGCCCGTCGTTGTACGACACGGAGGTCTCCAATCGCAGCCCCTTTCCGAGGCGCGCGCCGGCCGTGCCTTCGATCGTCCAGAGTTGGCCGTCGCCGATATTGGCGGTGCTGGGAAGGCCGGACGCGTCGATGAAATCCGCCTGGATGTCGCGCCAGGCGGTGTGCGCCAGCGTCAGGGTGCCGTCGACGCGGCCGGTGCCGCGGGTGCGAAGCCCGGCCTCGATGGTGGCAACGCGATCGTTGCGGAAGCGGCGCACGAAGTCGCTTTCGATGGCAAGGCCGCCGGGGCGAAAGCCTTGCTGGTAGCGCGCGAAAAGCTGGACCTGCCGGGTCAGGTCGACGAGCGCGGCCGCCGATGGCAGCACGATCGTCTGCGCGCGCTGGGCAGTGACTGCCAGTTGCGCGAGCGCGATACGCTGGTCGACATCCTCGCCTTCGCCGTCGAGCACGGAGCGGGTGACTCGCAGCCCGCCGGTGGTCAGCAGGCCAGGCAGCAGCCGCAGGCTGCCTTCGCCGTAGAGCGTGGTTTCGGCAATGCCGTTGACGACGCCGGTGGTGGGCTCCAGCGCACCCGGCGCGCCGAACAGCCGGGTCAGGCGCGACCGATTGTGGATGTAGCTAAAGCCGGCAAGCCAGCCCGAGCCGTCAGGCCGCGAAGACCAGATTCGCGTCTCATTAGCCTGCATGCGGGTGCGATTGGCCTGAGCGAACAAGCGCACCGGCTCGTTCGGCGCGGTCGCGTCGTAGCGCTCCATCAGATCGTGCGCCGTCACCCCGCTGGTCGAGCGGACGTGCACCGCGCCGATCGCGCCGGCGAGCACGAGCTGCGCCTGGCCGAAATCGGCGCTGAACCCTTCGGTGACCGGCGCCGAGCGGCTGAGCGGGCGGCCGTCGCGATCGGCATATTGGCTGTCGGCGCCACGGATGCGCTGGCCAATGCCGATCAGCTCGACGCTCCATTCGGGCGCGAGGTCCCAATGCGCCGCGGCACGACCGCCCTCGATCCGGGTGCGGTTGACGTCGGTGCGGTCGAGCAGCGGCTTGTCAATATAGCCACCTTCCGACGCGACATTGGCGACGAGACGGACGGCGAGGCGATCGGCGACGAGTGGGACGTTGGCCACCAACTGCGCGTCCGCGCCCGGCGCGCCATGGGTGGTTGCCGATCCCCCGAGCACGGCGGAGCCGCTGAGCCGCGACGGATCAGGCGGGTTGGGCACGAGCCGGATCAGGCCACCGAGCGAGCCGGCGCCATAGAGGGTGCCCTGCGGCCCTTCCAGCACCTCCACCGCGGCAAGGTCGGCTAGGCGCAGGTCGGGATCGGGTGCGTTGTAGCTGAGGCGCAGGTCGCCGAAATATTGGCCGACGGTGGCCTGGGTGGGCCCGGTGAAGCTCGAATCGGCGATGCCGCGGATGAACAGCTTGTTGCGCCCGGCGCCCAGATACGTCGAGGCGACGCTGGTCAGCCGGTCGGCGAGGCGCTCGGTGCCGCCCGCGCCGCCAAACTCGAGATCGCTGCCGCTGATTTGGGAGAGCTGACCGGCGACATGATCGCGGGTGAGATCCCGTTTGCTGGCGACGACGATGATGTCCGCGGCAGGAGAGACGCTGGGTGGTGGAACGGTGCGCGCCGCAAGTACCGGCCTTGGCTTGCTCGCCGTCGTCCGTTCGGGCTCCAGCCGCCACGCGGCGTGACCGAGATCGACGACCCGCGCGTGCGCCCGCCGCGCGATCAGCGCCAGCGCAGCCGACGGGGGCAGGCGACCTTTCAGCGCGGGTACCCGCTGAGCCCATAGCCGCGCATCGGGCACGACCACGCTTGCCTTCGCCAGACGGCCGAGCGCGGTCACCTGCTGGCCGACGGTGCCGGCCGGCAGATCGATCGCCACCGTCTCGGCGGCCGCCGGCGCTGTAGACGCGAGGATCATCACCGCCGCCGCCGCCGCGACGGCGCGCATGGGTGTCACGGTGCGGCGTCCAGGATCCAGCCACCGGCCTGCTGCTGGACGGCGACGCCGAGCAGCTGCCCGAGCAGCGCCGGCCGGTCCCTGATCGTGCTGACATCGAGCGTGCCGTGGAAGGTACGCGTGGCGACCGCTGGGCTGGCGACGACCCGTCGGCCGAGTTGCCGGGAGAGATCGGCTGCCACCTCGGCTAGCGGCGCGTCGTCATACGCCAGGCGGCCGTCACGCCAGCCGCCGACCGCCGCCGGTTCGACGGTGGTGCGTTGCAGCGACGAGCCCGTGGCGATCACCGCCTGGCCGGGATCGAGCCGGAGTCGGGCGCCATCGGGATCGACCATCACCGCGCCCTCGGCAACACCGACGACGGTCCGGGTGCCGGTCGCCTTGACGTCGAACAGCGTGCCGAGATCGACGAGACGGAGATCGCCGGCGGCGACGGTGAACGGATGCCGCACGTCGTGGCGGACCCGGAACAGTGCCTCGCCGCGCTCCAGCGACGCGGTCCGCGCATCAGCGCGGTCAAGCCGCACTCGTGTGCCGCCAGCGAGCACGATGCTGCTGCCATCGGCCAGCGCGACCGTCCGCTGCTCGCCGTTAGCGGTCTCGATCGCATAAGGGCGCGGCATCTCGGTCCAGACTCTCAGCCCGACCGCGGCCGTCACGGTGGCGGCGACAGCGGCGCCCAGCCAGAGCGTCCAGCGCCGGCCGTGTCGCTGCGCAGCGGCAGGAGCCAAGCCACGGGCGGTCGCCGCAATGACCGGCTCTGGCGCCGGGGTGAGGGTCTGCGCCTCCACCGCGAGCAGACCGTCTAGGTCAAGCATCGCGACCGCCGCGCGATCGTAACGCTCGGCACGCGTGGCATCACCCTCGAGCCATTGGGTGAAGGCGTCCCAATCGGCATCGGGCTCGGCCATGCGAAGCGCCCATCCGAGCGCTTCCTCGTCGATACGCTGGTCGGTCATCGCAGGCGTTCCTTGAGGTCCAGGACGGCGCGGCAGGCGGCGCGCAGATCGGCTTCGACCGTGCTGAGGCTGATCCCCATCTCCGCGGCGATCTGCCGCTGCGGCACTCCGTCGATGCGCGACCGGCGGAAGATCGATGCGGCCCGCGGGGGCAGCGCGGCGAGGGTCGCATCGACCTGGGCCGCCGCCTGCCGCGCCGCGACGATGCGATCAGGTGTTGGAGCGGCCGCCTCGTTCGCCTCGCCTTGTCCGTCCAACCAGTCGTGGTCGCGCCGCTCGGCCTGGCGGCGCGCGCGATAGCGGTCGATCATGGCGGTGTCGGCAGCCCGGTACAGATAGGCGAGCGGGTTGCCGATCGGGCCATCGAGCCGCTTCGCGACCTTGAGCCACACTTCATGCACGAGATCCTCGGCCGCATCGCCCGCGCCGCGCGCGAGCAGGAAACGGACCAGCTTGTCGCGATTGGCGAGGTAGACGGCCTCGATCCCTGTGGGAGATCCGGGGGGCGGCATGCGGTTGACCGGTTCAATGGAAAGGGGAGCGAACCGTCTAGCCGAAACGCCGCGGCGAGAGAAGGAGCTCCACCCAGGGGCAGGGTGGAGCTCCCCAATGTCGCGCATGCCGGGGTGTCGCATGCGCGCTTCGCCTAAAAGGCGAACTGGAGCGCGGCGCGCGCGGAGAGCGCGACGTCGCCAAGCCGTTGCTCGGCACCGACTTCGCCGCTCAGGCGGACCTCGGTGGTGCCGGTGATCGCGCGAACCTTGCCGGTCCAGCCGCTGTCGCGCGCTTCGGGATCAAGGGTGAAGGCGGTGCCGCTGCCGAAGCTCGCGGTGGTGCGGCCGAGCGCGCCGGCGACATGTTCGCGCCGGCCGCCCTCGAGTTCGATCCGGCTCCACTGGGCATAGCGATCGCCGCCGCCGAAGTTGATGCCCGCGGCGAGGCTGGCGGTCACCGCCAGCTCGTCGCTGCTGCGCTTGCGGACGGTAAGATCATAGCCGGTGCCGCCACCCTGTTCGCGATAGGCGTCCTCGTTGAGCTTGTAATAGTCGATCGCGATCACCGGCCTGAGGCTGAACTGGCCGACCGCCTGCTCGTAGGACACCGATCCCGAGCCCGAGTAGAGCATGCCGTTCCAATCGGCGGCGGCGCGGCGCTGCACCGTCTCCGTGCCGAGCACGCCATCGAACTGGCGGGTGCTGTCGAACGAGACGAAGGCGGCCGACCCGCGCGCCTGGGCGGCAAAGCCGCCCCAATGGCCACGCCAGAAGCCGGCAAGCTCATACTGGCTGTGCTTGACCCGGTTGACCGCCAAGCCCTCGCTGTCGCGGCCGCTGAGATAGGCAAAGGAGACGCCGATGTTGCCGGCGGTCGTCTTGCGCTCGAGGCCGCTGCTGATGCCCCAGCCGTGGACGTCGTAGCTCGTGGTGCTGCGATCGGCCTTGGACGCGTCCCAGCCGACCGGGGTCAGCCAGAAGCCCCAATTGCCCTCTTCGGTGAACTCGCCGGCGGGCTCGCGCAGCGGCGACGCAGCGGTGCGCGAGGCGAGCGTGACGCTCTCGAACAGACCGCCCGAATAGTTGGGCAGCATCTGGTTGATCGCCGCGCGGAAATCGGCGCCGTCATAGATGCCGCGGATCGCGGCGGCGAGCTTGGCATCGCTGCCGATCGCGGTGTCGACGGCGTCAAAGGCGCTGGTCGCGGCGCGGTTGAGGCCGAGTTCGGCGCGCGCCTTGCGGACCACGTCGACGGTGATCGCATTGGCAGCGCCGGCGACCAGGGTTCCTTTGTAGAGGAACGGCACGGCGGTGGTGGACAGCGTCAGGTTCTGCGCACCGCTGAGCGTGCCCGACTGCAGCACCACATAGCGCCCGGCGACATCGGCGCCACCGGCGACACGCAGCGCGAGCTGGCTGTTCGCCCCGATCGTGGTGGCGCCGCCGACCTGGATCAGATTGGCGGTGGGATTGGCCTTGTCGAGCGCGACGGAGAGGATCGAGCCGTCGCCGAGCGTCAGCGAGCCGATCGCCGTGCCACCGCTGGCGGCGAAGGTGCCGCCGCCGGCCGCTACCGTGACGGCCAGATTGCCGGTGTTGGCGAGCTTGCCCGCGAACACGCCCTTGCCGCTGATCGCCAGCAGGTCTGCGCCGCCGCCGGCGAAATCGGCGGTGCCGCCGAACACCGCGGTGCCGCCGATCGCTATTGTGTCGGCGCCGCTGCCGAAGGTCGTGGTGCCGGCGAAGGTGCTGGCGCCGCTCATGTCCATCCGGTTGTTCCCCGCGCCGAACACGACGTCGCCGCTCACCGCGCCCGCCTGCAGATCCAGCCGATCGCTGCCCGCGCCGAAGCGGATCGCGCCGGTGATTGCGGGTGCCGTGCCGCCGGTGGCAGCCGTCTGGCGGACGGTGGCGCCCGACGTGTTGGCGGAGAGGTCGATCGCGGCGGCGCGGGTGGTGTCGCCGCCCTTGGCGCTGATCGCGCCGCTGTTCTCCACCAGCGTCACCCCGCCGGTGCGGTCGAGGATGGCGATCGCCGCGCCGCCCGACGCGGTCGCCGTGATCGATCCGGCGTTGCGGATGGTGGCGACAGCGGCGCCGGTGTCGATCAGCACCGCAGTGGTCTGCATCGCGGCGGTGCCGCCGCCGGTCGCGGACACCGTGCCGGTGACGCGCAGTTCGGGCGTCGAGGCGCCGGCGCCGAAGCGGATCGCGGTCGCGGACGCGCCATTGGCGGTCGCCTGGACCGTGCCGCCGACAGAAACGCCGCCGGCGATCGTCACCGCGCCGCCGAGGCCGCCGATCGCGAGGCCGGTGGCGGCGATGCCGCTGTATACGCCACTGCCGGTGACCTTGCCATCGATCGCCAGCCCGACGGCAGGGGTCTTGCCGGCGACGGCGCCGATCGCGACCGAGCGGTCCGCCGCGCCGATCTGGAACGCGGGTGCGGCACCATAGGCGATGACATCGGCGCTCTTGCCGGTGGCGCCCGACAGGGTGATGCCGCCGGCGACGTCGCCCGCGACGATCAAGGCCGATCCGCCCTGGAGCAGATCGTCCGCGTCGAGCTTCGACACATCGGCAGGCGGCGTGCTGTAGCGGTAGCCCGAGGCGCCGATCAGCCCCTCGACCAGCAACGCGCCTCCCACGTTGCCGTCGATCCGGGCGGCGACGGCATCGCGGCCGACCGCGGTGATCGAGCCGCCGAGCGAGACGTTGCCGCTCACCGCGCCGGTGCGCACGCCGACGGCGCGATCGCCGATGACGCTGGTCTTGCCGCTGTGGACGAACGCGCCGGTGAGCGCGCCGCCCAGATAGATGCCGGCGGAGTCGTTGCCCTCCACCGTGATCTCGCCGCTGTTGGTGATCGTGCCGGTGAACAGGCCCGCGGTGCGGATGCCGGTGCGGCCGGCGCCTTGCGCGAAGGCGCCATCGAGATCACCGTCCTTGTCGGTGTCGGTCGGCGTATAGCCCTCGTCGACGATGATCTTGCCGCTGTTGGTGATGTCGCCGCGAACGTTGGCCTGGGCGAGGATGCCCGTTGCGCCATTGGCGTCGCTGACCTGGATGGTGCCGGCGTTGGCCAGGTTGTTGTTGCTGTCGATCGTGACCGCGGTGCCGTTGGTCGGCACCACGCTGCCCGCGGCGGTGATGTTGATTGCGTCGGCAGCACCGTTCTTGATGGTGGAGGTGCGCACGGCGGTGGTACGCTTGGTGTCGATCACGGTCTGAGCCGAGGCGGACGATGCCGCCACCATGGCCAAGGTAGCAGTGGAAGTCAGAAGCAAGCGATACACGTGGTCGATCCCCTTTGGACGTCGTTGACGGTCCAGACGGAGTCGAGGATCGGATCCCTTGGTGGCGGCGGCCCGGTAGGCGCGTTTCGGGCAGCGGCGGCCGGCCCGTTGGTGCCGAACATTGCCGATCGTGGGTTAGCCGATCGTGGGTTAGTAGGTGACGTCGATCAGGAATAAGCGTCCGCAGCGGGCAAGCGATCGCGTCGGTCCGCCATCGCGGCGGCGGCCGTGGTCCGGCGCCATCGCCGCGACCCTGTGCAATATGCGGCGCACGATAGGCGTGGCTCGCCCGCAAGCTCGCCGCCGTGGCGAGCGCATGCGTTCAGCGCGGTCGGGAACGCGGATCCCGACCATCACCCGCGGCCGCTCAGGCAGGTCCGACGCCATCGGCGCTGACCAGCTCCTCGCCTACCAGCGTGCCGATCAGCCGGACGCGTTTCTCCACCAGATCCACCGGCGTGCGGTGAAGCTGCAGCTGATAACGTCCGCCAAGGTCGCGGCGCAGATAAAAGGCGCCGCCGTCGCGAATCAGCGTGCCGAGCTCATCGACACGCATGCCGACCGTCGTCACGCCGTCGTTCCTCGCTTCTTACTTGTCCCGCTCGGCGCGCTTGCGATCCGCCTTGCGCGCACGGCTCACGGCCGCCGCATGCTCGCGGGCGCGCTTTTCCGAGGGCTTCTCGTAGTGGCGACGGAGCTTCATCTCGCGATACACGCCTTCGCGCTGCAGCTTCTTCTTGAGCGCGCGGAGGGCCTGGTCGACATTGTTGTCACGAACGGTAATCTGCATAATGGTAGGCTTTCAGGTGTCGAGGCGGGTCGATGGTCACGCGCCTTATGGCCGTGGCGGCGATGTGCCAAGCTTTTGTGTCAATACGCTGGTTTGCCGTTTCATGCAAAACCGAAGCGATCGGCCAATTGCAAGGGCATTGGCAGCCTGCCCGCCACGGCGGAACGCATCGTCCACGACGGGGGTTGAGCCGGCATGCCGATGCTCGATCCCCAGTCCACCGCCCTCGTCCTCATCGATCTTCAGCACGGCATCGTGCCGCGTGCCAAGGCACCGCGTTCCGGTGACGAGGTCGTCACCGCAGCCAAGGCGCTGGCGATTCGCTTTCGTGAAGCGGGGGCGCCGGTGGTGCTGGTCCATGTCGGCTTCACTGCCGGCGCGCTGCCGAGCCAGAAGGTGGACAAGCCCGGTCTGCCGCCGGAAGGTACGCCGCCCGAGTTCAGCGAATTCGTCCCTGGGTTGCCGGAAGCCGGGGATCTCGTCGTCCTCAAGCATCATTGGGGTGCCTTCATCGGCACCGATCTCGATCTGCAGCTCCGGCGGCGCGGCTGCAACACCGTGGTGATCGCCGGCATCGCGACCAACATGGGGGTCGAATCGACCGCGCGGTCGGCCTGGGAATTGTCATATGACGTGGTGATCGCCGAGGATGCGACGGCCTCGATCTCGGACGAGATGCACAGCTTTTCAGTGACCAACATCCTGCCGCAACTGTCGCGAGTCGTGCAGTCCACCGATATCGAGTTCGGCGCCACCCGGTGAACCGCACCGGGCAGGTCGGCCTGTTATTGCTGGGGTCGGTTGCCTCCGCCGCGGCGCTCGAGGGGATCGGGCTGCCGGCCGGGCTGCTGCTCGGGCCGATGATCGCTGCGGTGGTGTTCGCGGCCCGGGGTGCGACGCTGGCGTTGCCGCCGGTGCTGTCGATGGCCGCGCAGGCGGCGATCGGCCTGCTGATCGCACCGTCGCTCAATCCATCGGTACTAGCCGATGCCGCGCAGGACCCGTGGCTGTTCGTCGGCGGGGTGCTGGCGACGCTGGCGGCAGGGGTGCTGATCGGCTGGATCCTCGCCCGCTGGCGGGTGCTGCCGGGGTCGGTCGCGGTGTGGGGATCGATGCCCGGCGCGGCTACCGCGATGGTGCTGATCGCGCGCGACGAAGGCGCCGACTGGCAGCTGGTCGCGGTCATGAGCTATCTGCGCGTCATCCTGGTGGCGGCATTGGCGTCGATTCTCGCTGCGCTGGTTGCCGGTCAGGGCGGCGGCCATGCGCCGGGCGGTGCCTGGTTCCCCGCGTTCGATGCCCTTGGGCTCGCCGAAACGGTGGCGATCGGCGCGGCAGGGGTGTGGGGTGCCAAGCGGCTCGGCATGCCGGCGGCGGCGTTGCTCGGGCCAATGGTGCTGGGCGCGGCGCTGGAAAGCCTCGGGGTGGTGCACCCGCAGCTGCCGGGTTGGCTGCTCGCCCCCTCCTACCTGCTGGTCGGCTGGCGAATCGGCCTTGGCTTTACGCCCGAGATCGTCGCGACCGCCCGCCGTGCGGCCTCGCGCCTGCTGCTCGCGACGGGCGCGCTCATCCTGTTTTGCGCCGGCTGCAGCCTGATCCTGGCACGCGTGTCGGGCAAGGATCTGATGACGGCCTATCTGGCGATGAGCCCGGGGGGCGCTGATTCGGTAGCGATCATCGCCAGTTCAACTCATGTCGACGTGCCGTTCGTGATGTCGATGCAGGTGGCTCGCTTCGTCGCGGTGCTGCTGATCGGTCCCTGGCTCGCGCGACGGATCGCGGCGTCACTCGAGCCGGAGCAGAAGGTCGAGCCTCTGGGGTGAGGCTCTGTTGCAGCGATCCGCAATTTTCTGGCCAAGCCGCGCCCTTTCACTAAGGGCGCAGCAAGTGTACAGGTGTCCGGTGCTTTGGAGGGGCAGCTGATGAGTGGGAGCCTACGGTTTGGCATTGTGATCGCCAGCGTGGCCGCCGCCGCTGCGGTGACGTGGGGCGGCATGAACTTAGCCATGCTGCTGATGCAGTGGGTAGCTGCGCATCCACACGTCGCCAAGGCTTTGCCGCTGCTCCCGGTGCTGATCCTGCCCGTCGTGATCATTCTCCACCGTCGGCGCGCTGGCGCGACGCTTCCGGCCTGAACGGCGGAAGCGGCCCAAGGATCGCCTGGCCGCGGTCTTTCGGAATTGACGCAGTGCAGCATCGCACCTAACAGCCCGCGCTCTCGATAGAGCTAAGCCCACCGGCGCAGCCTTGCATGCGCTGGAGGCGCCTCGTGACGATGACCATGACCTTTGCCGATCTCGCTTTGGCGCCGCCCCTGCTGCAGGCGCTCGCCGAGGCGGGCTATGTCAGCCCGACGCCGATCCAGGCCCGATCGATCCCGATGCTGCTGCAGGGCCGTGACATGCTCGGTATGGCGCAGACCGGCACCGGCAAAACCGCCGCCTTCGCGCTGCCGCTGCTGCACCGGCTGGCCGCAGATCCCCGCCCGGCGCCGAAGGGCGGCGCCCGCGTCTTGGTGCTCGCCCCCACGCGCGAACTGGCGTCGCAGATCACCGCCGGCTTCGAAAGCTTCGGCCGTCATCTGTCGCTCAGCGTCACCACGATCTTCGGCGGAGTCAGCCAGTTCCACCAGGTCAAGGCGCTCGAAGGGGGCGTCGACATCATCGTCGCGACGCCAGGGCGGCTGCTCGATTTGGTCGATCAGGGCGTCTGCGACCTGTCCGCGCTCGAGGCGCTGGTGCTCGACGAGGCCGATCAGATGCTCGACATGGGCTTCGCCAAGCCGATCGAGCGCCTGGTCGCGACGCTGCCAAAGGACCGGCACACCGTGTTGTTCTCGGCCACCATGCCGGCCTCAATCGCCGCGCTCGCCGCCAGCCTGCTGACCGATCCGGCGCATGTCGAGATCGCACCGCCGTCGACAACGGTCGATCGCATCGAGCAATCGGTGATGTTCCTCGACGCGGCCGACAAGAAGGCGGCGCTGCTGGCGCTGTTGCGGACGCCGGAGATGGGCCAGGCGGTCGTTTTCACGCTCCAGAAGAACATCGCCAATGAGGTCTGCGCGTTCATCAGCGAGGAGGGGATCACCGCCGAGGCGCTGCACGGCAACAAGTCGCAAGGGCAGCGCGAGCGGGCGCTGGATGCGTTCCGCGCCGGCGAGGTTCAGGTGCTGGTGGCGACGGATATCGCCGCCCGCGGCATCGACGTCGACACCGTCACCCACGTCTTCAACCACGATCTGCCGAGCCTGCCGGAAAGCTATGTCCACCGGATTGGCCGCACCGGCCGGGCAGGGCGCAGCGGCCATGCGATCACATTGTGCGACGCCGAGCAGCGCGCCTGGCTGCATGACGTGGAGCGGGAGATCGGCCGCGCCTTGACGGTGCAGGACGACCACCAATGGCATTGCGAGGTGGCGCGCCACTCGACCAAGCGCGCGCCGGTGCTGGGCGGCGGGCCGGTCAAGCAGGTCAAGCCGCCAAAGGAGCGCGTCAAGAAGGTCTGGACCGAGGAAGAGAAGCTCGCCGCGCGGATGGCGGCAAGGGCGGTCTGACTGCGGGAATCGATCGGCTGTTTGCGAGCTGCCTTGAGCAGCGGCGCGGTCCGCTCGCTTTGTCGATAAATGAGATGGGGCGAGGCGATCGGCGGCGGCTGGAGGGGAGCGTGCTGCCGCCGCAAGGGCGGCCGCTGACGATCACGCCAGCCAGCCGCCGGTGAAACCTGCCCGCTCCAGCCCGCGGCGGATGTGCGGGTTGCGGCGCATCGTCTCCCATACCATCCCGGTGCGATGGTTCTCGATCATCGTCACGATCGGGCCTTGGTCGATACCGAGGTAATCGCGGTCGAGCCAGCCGGTGCCGGCGTGGATTTCGCCATGCCGTAGCGGTGCGGTGGCTAGCGTCAGCGTCGGATTGAAGGCGTCGCTGAAGCCGTAGCGGCCGTGAATGGCACGACCGTAGCGGGCGTACATCGTCTCGATGGCGCGGGTGGCGAGCTCGGGCTCGAAGGCGATCGAGGCGGCGGCGGCGGTGGGCGCGATGGTGCCGTCGTCGCGGTCGCCGGGGCCGCGCGCCGAATAGCTGAAGAACTCACGTGCGCGGCCGTCCACCGTCACGGTGAAATCGCCGGGGCCGTCGCTGGCGGTGAGCCCCCAGACATCGGCGCCATAGCCGGCCCAGCCGCCGGGGTTGGCGATCGCATAGGCGCGCTGCGCGCGCACTGCGCGGCGGCTGTTCTCGAAGTAATCGATGCCCTTGGTGGCGATGTAGGAGTCGCGGATACCGCGGAAATCCATCCAGCAATGGCTGTACTGGTGCACAAACAGCGGTGCGTAGTGAATATAGGGTTCGCCCCAGCGGTCGGTCCATTGCGCGTCGAACCGCGCCGTCCAGGCGGGCCAGGTCTCCGGCGGCAGCGGGTGGGTCGGCGAGCCCAGCGCGAGCACGTAGAGCAGCATCGCCTCGTTGTAGATCTCCCAATCGTGCGGGATGAAGCCGCTCTCGGGATGCCAGCCCATCGCCACGAACGGCGCGCGCGGGGTGATCCAGGTCCAGTCGATCGCGGCATAGAGCTGGTCGGCGAGGGTGCGGATGCGGACCTCGTCCGGGTGGTCGGTGTCGAACCAGCTCTGCGCGAACAGCACGCCCGCGATCAGCAGCGCGGTATCGACCGTCGACAGCTCGCAGCGCGCGAAGCGATGCCCCTTGGTGGTACCGAGGAAGTGGTAGAAAAAGCCCTTGTAGCCGCTGGTGTCGTTGCCGGCGGCGGGGCCTTGAGGCGCCGCGGCGAAGAATGCGAGCGTCGCCAGCGTCCGGGCGCGCGCCTGATCGCGGCTGATCCAGCCGTTGGCGACGCCAATCGGATAGGCGGTGAGCGCGAAACCGACCGCGGCGATCGAGGCGAAGGAGGGGGTCGGCCAGCGATCCGGGGTCAAGCCGGTGGCGGGATCGGTGGTATCCCAGAAGAAGCGGAAGGTGCGCTGCTGCAGGGTGCTGATCAGCGCATTGTCGGCGCGCGCGATGCTCTCGGCACCGATTGGTGGAGCGTTGCCAGGGCCGATCAGCGCCAGCGGGCGGGCGCAGCCCGCGGCGAGCCCGGCCAGCGCCAGCGAGCCATGGCCGAGCATCTGCCTGCGATCAATCATGCTACTCTCAACACCGGACGGGGGCGATGCTGTCGGACAAGGCGCGACCGTCCGATGTCGCGCTCGCCCACCGCCAGGATCAGAACGAAAAGCCGGCCGAGAGCTTCACCGTACGCGGCGGATTGCCGCCGATGCTGTCGCTGGAGCGCCGCCCGAAGTTGACGCTCGACGCATCGGTGTTGAAATCCACGTAATTGCGATCGTTCATCACGTTGATGATGTCGACGCGCAGCCGCACGCGCGCCTGATCGGTGATGAAGCCGATCGGCACATATTTGGTGAAGGCGAAGTCCAGCTGGCGCTTGCCCCATTGGTCGCCGAGGCTGTCGTTGACCCGCGCGATCAGCTCGCGCTGGAACGGATCGGCGGTGTTGACGAAGCCTTTCACCGTCAGCGGCGATTCGATCTGGAACTTGGTCGACAAGGTGACGCCGATCGGCGTGTCGACGCTGCCCGCGATCACGAACCGGTGCCGCGGGACGCCGGACGAGCGCAGCGTCGGGTAATCGCTGATCTGCGCGTAATCGAGCGAGTAAGTCTCGCCAAACTGGCGGTTTTCCTCGGCCTGGGTGTAGCTGTAGGTGGCGTCGATGCTCCAGGGAGATGCTGCCGAATAGGTCTTGGTGAGCTTGAGATAGGCCGAATCCGCGCTGGTCTTGAGGCCGTTGGTGCCAAGGATGATCGAGCCATAGCCGGGCGGCGCGAAGTTGAACGGCGACTGCGGCGTATCGTTCGGATCGGCGGGATCGTTGAGGAAGAACGAGCCGTCGGGCCGGCGGTTGCCGAGCAGGAAGACGAAGCCGTTCTTGCTCTCGATATGGCTGTAGCCGACCTCGAGATTGAGCAGGTTGAAGCGGCCGCGGATGCCGAGGCTCGCCTGGTCCGAATAGGGCACCTTAAGGTCGTTGTTGAGGAAGCGGAACTCGCGGCCGCCGCCCGTCGCGCCCGCCACCAATTGCTGCCGGCCGGCTTCGGTCAGGTAGATCGGGTTCCAGGTGAGGCAGGTGGTCGGGTTGGTCGCCTGGTTGCACGGGCGCAGCGTGGTCGCGTTGGCGAAGTTGAAGGTGCGCGTCGGGAACGCGCCCTGGCTGACCTCCTGCTGGAGGAAATCGAACTGGTTGCGGTCGTAGGACCGGCCAAGCCCGCCGAACAGCGCGAAGCGGCCGGCATCGTCGATGCGGTAGGTGAAGCCGATCCGCGGCTGCCAGGCGCCCTTGAACGCCTTCCGGTTGTTGCCGGTAGAGATATAGTCGTTGATGTCGTAATCGGCGCCGGCGAGGTTCGGATAATTGGGCGCCGTCACCGCGGTGATGTTTTCCTGCGACGTCACGTAACCGAGATAGGCGGGGGTGCGTTCATAGTCCCAGCGCAGCCCGAGGTTGAGGGTGAGGTGGCTGGTGACGTCCCAATCGTCCTGGGCGTAGATGCCGAACTGGAAATTGTTGGAGGTGACGTCCGGGTCGCCCGTCCCCGTCGCTGCGCCGAACTGGAGCTGGTAGGGTGTGGCATCGTTAAACGCGACGCCGGGGATGCCGTTGACATCGTAGCTATAGACCGGGTTGATGTTGTTCTGCTCGAGCGAGCGCAGCTTCACCCATTTGGCCTTGGCACCGACCTTGATCGTGTGCCCGTCGAACCCCGTCCAGGTAAAATCGTCCTGCACGGTCCAGCCCTTCTGGCCCTTGTTCTGCTGGTTGGTGCCGGCGCCGTAGCGCAGCAGGTTGAAGCGGTCGGTGCCATTGTCGAGGATCCGCTGCAGCTGGGTGGAATTGCCGCCCGTCTGCGGCGTCGGCGACCATTGCGCGTTCTCGTAGGAGACGCGGGCGTCGTTGATCCACTTATCCTCGCTGTGCTGCCAGCGCAGCAGCCCGCGCTTGTCGGTCACCTTGTTGAGCGTCGCGGTGCTCGAGGCATTGGGGCCGGTCGCGATCTGGACGCCGGACTCGCGGCGATACTTGCCGGAGAGCTCGATCAGATCCTTGTCGGTCGGCTCGACATCGATCTTGCCGAAATAGAGGTCCTCGTTGAACTGCTGCGAGAAGGTGCCGAAATAGGGCTGCAGGTCGCTCGGCAGGGACGCCGCCGGAAAGCCGTTGTCCGGGCGCACGTCATAGGGGCTGCTGATCCGCTTGCCCTCATAACTCGCGAAGAAATGCGCCTTGTCCTTGATGATCGGGCCGCCGAGCGCGCCGCCGAACTGCTTATTGGTGGTGGTGACCTTGGGAATCGTGACCGGGAAGATCTCCGACGGGCGACGGTCGCGCAGCTTCTCGTTGGTATAGTCGAAGAAGCCCTCGCCGTGGAATTCGTTGGTGCCCGATTTGGTGATCGCGGTGATCGCGACCGAGCTGACCTGGTCGAACTCGGCCTTATAGTTGGACGAGAGCACCTGATATTCGCCGATCGCGAGCTGCGGGAACGGGTTGCCGGCGGACGTATCCTGCCCGGTGATGCCATTCTTGAGCACATAATCCTTCTGGCTGACGCCATCGATGAATACGTTGACGGTGCGGCTGTCCTGGGCGCCGCCCTGGATGCGCGACGAGCCATCGGCATTTTCGATGAAGCGCACGCCGGGCGCGAGATCGGCGAAGGCGAGGAAGTTGCGGTTGTTCTGCGGCAGCTGCTCGATCAGCCGCGAGGTGATGTTGATCCCTACCTGACCGCCATCGAGCGAGCGGATGCGGTTGCCGGTGACGATGATGTCGCCGCTGGTCGCCGCGGACTCGGTGCCGGTGGAGGGCGTGCCGGTCGGCTCGGCGCCGGTGGCCTCGCCCGTCGCGGGTTGCTCGGTCGGGGCCGGCTGGGCCGGAGCGGTGCTGAGATCGAGATCAAGCCCGGCATTCTGGCCGACACGCAGGGTGAAGGTGTCGGAATTGCGGGTGCCGCTCCGCTGGCGGACCTCAAGCCGATAGGTGCCCGCCCGCAGCGAGGCGAAATTGTAGCTGCCGTCGGCGCCCGCCGCGACGCTGCGGCGGATGCCGGTGGCGACCTCCACCGCGACAACCTCGACCACCGGATTGTCGGCCGGGGCGGTGATCGTGCCGCGCAGCGACGCCTGGCCCACCTGCGCCACCGCCGGCGCCGGCAGCAGCATCGTGCCGCCGGACAAGGCGGTCATCGTCACCAGCGCAGCGCGCAGCATCGTTTTGGTCATGGTCGTTCCCCGGTTTCCCGATCATTCGGGTGCTTGTTGTTGATTGGGTGATGAGCGTCGGGCGCGTTGGCCGCCCGCTTGGCTGTCGACTCACGCGCGACCACGACCGGCAGGCGTTGCTCGACGAGCTGGTCGTCGTCGCCGGCGATCACCGCAGCCAGGCGCGACACCGCGTCGGCGCCGAACTGGGCGATGTCGATGCTGGCGGTGGTCAGCGACGGCGAAATCAGGCGGGCGAGCGGGATGTCGTCGAACCCCGCGACCGCGACCTGCTCCGGCACCGCGATCCCGGCGCGCTTCAGCGCCATCATCGCGCCGATCGCCATCATGTCGTTGGCGGCGAGGATCGCGTCCATGTCGGCGTGGTCCGCCAGCAGCGTGGCGACGGCGGCCGCGCCGGACGCCTCGTTGAAGTCGCCAGGCAGGATGCGCAAGGCAAGACCGACGCGCGTGCACGCCGCCTCGACCCCGCGCCGGCGCTCCTGCGCGTCGCGATTGCTCGCCGGGCCGGCGATGTGGACCAGCCGGCGGCGCCCCTGCGCGGCGAGATGATCGACGAGCGCCGCCATACCTGCGGCATTGTCGATCCTCAGCTCGGCCCGTGGCGCGGCGTGCGGCGCGCAATTGACCAGGACGGTCGGCATCCCGACCGGCATGTGAGCGAGCAAGTCGTCGGCCGATACGTGCGGCGCCATTACCAGCAGCCCGTCGACCCGGCCGCGCATCGTGTTCAGTGCGGCGATCCCGCGCTGCGCCTCCCCGTGCATCACCATCAGCATCAGGTGCAGTCCGCGTGCCGAGGCTTCGCGGTCCATGCCGCGCAGCAGCTCGGAAAAGAATTCGCCATGAAGATCGGGCAGCACCACGCCGATCGCGCCAGACCTGGCCAGGCTGAGGTTGCGCGCACCGGCGTGCGGCACATAGCCAAGCCGGGTCGCGACGCCCTCGATGCGCGCGCGCAATTGCGGGCGGATGTTGCTGTGGCCGTTCAGCGCTCGCGACACCGAGGCGACCGATACGGCCGCCTCGCGCGCGACATCACGGATCGTGGCGTGAGCCATCGGTGTGCAACCATCTCCCCGGTGGTGCGCGACAGCAGCCGGCACCTTGTTATTGATGTAATCGGTTACATGATCCAATAGTCTGTTACAAGACACCCGCGATCTGAGCTGAACTCGTGGTTGAGCACGGCGGCCGGAGCGGGCAGGAGAGAGGGATGACAGTGGTCATGATTTCCCGGCGCGCGGCGCTGTTGGGCGCCGGCGCGATGGTCGCCTGGGCCGCAAGCCCGGCGCGCGCGCTGATGCGCCAGGATGACGGAGCGCCTGCCCTGCCGGCGGCCGTGGACGCGCTGGTCGGGCGGATGACGGTCGAGGAAAAGGCCGGGCAGCTGACGCTGATGGCCGCCGCCTGGGCTGGCGGCGCCGCGACCGCGCTCAACCCGGCCGGCGCCGCTGCGAGCTTTGACAGCCAGCTGGCCGAGGTTCGCGCCGGGCGGCTGACGGGCGTGTTCAACGGCAATGGCGCGGCGATGGCCAAGCGGATGCAGACCGTCGCGGTACGCGAATCGAGGCTCAAGCTGCCGCTGCTGTTCGCCGCCGACATCATCCACGGCTATCGCACCGTCTTTCCCGTGCCGCTCGCCGAGGCGGCGAGCTTCGATCCCGATCTCGCCCGTCGCACCGCGCGCGCTGCCGGCGCCGAGGCCGCCGCGTCGGGAATCGACTGGACGTTTGCGCCGATGGTCGACATCGCCCGCGATGCGCGTTGGGGCCGCGGCGTCGAGGGGGCGGGCGAGGACGTGCTGCTCGGCAGGATGATGGCGGACGCGCGGGTGCGCGGCTTCCAGGGCGAGCGCGGCCTTGCCGCGCCGGATGCGGTCGCCGCCTGCGTCAAGCATTTCGCCGCTTATGGCGCCGCCGAGGCGGGGCTCGATTACAACAGCGTCGACGTCTCCGAGCGGACGCTCCGCGAGGTGTATTTCCCGCCGTTCGAGGCGGCGTTCGGCGCCGGCGCGCCCACCGTGATGGCGTCGTTCAACGAGATCGCCGGCGTGCCCGCCACCGCCAACGACTGGTTGCTGACCGAGGTGCTGCGGCGCGAATGGGGGTTCGGCGGGCTGGTCGTCTCCGATTACACCGGCGACGAGGAACTGATCGCCCACGGCTTTGCCGCCGATGCCCGCGAGGCGACCAAGCTCGCCTTCATGGCCGGCGTCGACATGAGCATGCAGAGCGGCTTCTACATGGCGCATCTTCCCGGGCTGGTCGCCGCGGGCGAGGTGCCGATGGCGCGGCTCGACCAGGCGGTGCGCCGCGTCCTGGCGCTCAAGGCGAAGCTCGGGTTGTTCGACGATCCGTTCCGCCGCATCGACCCGCGCCGCGAGAAGACCCGGGTGCGGACCCGCGATACGCTGGCGCTCGCCCGCGAGGCTGGCGCCAAATCGATCGTGATGCTCAAGAATGACGGCGACCTGCTGCCGTTGCCGCGTGCGGGCAAGCGCATCGCACTGATCGGGCCATTCGCGGCGGGGCAGCACGATCTGATCGGGCCGTGGAACGTCTATGGCACCGATGCGGAGGCGGTCGACCTCGCCACCGGCGTTCGCGCGGCAATGGCCGACCCGACGCTGCTCAGCGTTACCGCAGGATCGGGCGTGGACATGCCGCTCGCCGGCGGGATCGAGGCGGCGGTGGCGGCGGCGCGCGGCGCCGATGTGGTGGTGCTCGCGATCGGCGAGAGCGAGAGCATGTCCGGCGAGGCGCAGTCGCGCGCCGACATCGTCGTGCCGCCGGCGCAGGTGGCGCTCGCCGAGGCGGTCGCGGCGACCGGCAAGCCGCTGGTGGTGCTGCTCCGCAACGGCCGCGCGCTGGCGCTGGCGGGGGCGGTGCTCGCGGCGCCGGCGATCCTCGTCACCTGGTTCCTCGGCTCGCAGGATGGCCCGGCGATTGCCGACATCCTGTTCGGGCGCGTGGCGCCATCGGCGCGGTTGCCGGTGTCCTTTCCCCGGGCGACGGGGCAGGAACCCTATCATTACGACCACAAGAGCAGTGGACGCCCCAACCCGCCGGGGCCGCTGCAGCCCTATAAGGCGCACTATCGCGAGTTAGCCAACGAGGCGCTGTTCCCGTTCGGCCATGGGCTGACCTATGGCGTGATCGGTTATGCCGATCTCGACCTCGGCGGCGGGCAACTCGCCGCCGGCGGTACGATCACCCTCGGCGCGACGGTGAGCAACAGCGGCCGCCGGGTGGCGCAGGAGGTGGTGCAGCTCTACGTCCACGACGTCGCGGCGAGCGTGACCCGGCCGGTACGCGAGCTGAAGGCGTTCCGCACGATCAGCCTCAAGCCGGGCGAGCGCCGGCAGGTCTCGTTCACGCTGCGCCGCGAGGATCTGGTGTTCGTCGGGCGCGATCTCAAACGGACCGTGGAGCCGGGGCGGTTCCGGGTGTGGATCGCCCCTTCGGCAGAGGCGGAAGGCGTCTCGGGCGAATTCAGCCTGGCGTGACGGCGGGCGTCAGCCGAGCAGCGTTACGCCGGCTACTTCCCCGGCTACCCATGCCGTGAATGCGCGCATTGCCTGCGTCTTCGCGTGCGACAGCAGCCTTGGCCGCGCTGAGCAGCGGTAAGGCCGGCGGTCAGTTCCGCTGCCGAGGTCAGTATCAATCAGCAACGTAAACCTGCTCGTAAGAAATGCTGCCCTATCCGCCAGCAACCCCAAGCCTGGGGTCAGTTTTTTTCGGGGATAGAATGAAGATCATCGCTGTGTCGCTCGTCGCGTTGCTTGCCGCGACGCCCGCCCTTGCTCAAGAAGCGCCGGCTGCGGCGCCGGTCGGCGCGCGCGTCGAAGTTCGTGTCGGCTGGGATCGCCCGGTCACCACCCTCGAACTGTTCGACGACACCGTCACCTACAAGGATAGCGCGGGCAAGAGCGGCGTGAGCTACGGCGGCGAAGTCGGCTATGACGTGATGGTCGGCGGGTTCGGCACCATCGGCGCCTACGCGGGCATCGACGGCTCGTCGGTCAGGGATTGCGTCAGCTACACGACGGCCGAGCGCTTCTGCATCAAGGCCGGCCGCAACATCACGGCAGGCGTCCGCGTCGGCCACATGATCAGCGCCACCGCTCTGCTCTATGCCAAGGCCGGCTATTCAAACGGCAGCACGACGCTGACGGACCGTGACTTGGATGCGCCGGAAAATGATCTCCGCGAAAAGCTGACGCGGGATGGTTTCCATCTTGGTGCCGGTGTGGAGATGGGCCTGTCGCAGAACGTTTATGGCAAGCTCGAATATGTCTACACCAACTACAACGGCTTTGAAGCCACCGACGCCAAGCTGGACGCCGACCGCCACCAGGTGGTCGCCGGCGTCGGCGTTCGTTTCTAGGCTGCCGATGCCGGCGCGCGGCGACGCTTAGGCTCTCCGCGCGTCCTCCGACGCGGTCGCCGCCTGTCGCGCCGGCGATCAGGCCGTCGGCAGGGTCGCCTCGAACGCGGTGAGCCCGGGGCGCGATGTCGCCAGCACCAGATTGCCGCCATGCGCGCGCAGGATCTGGCGGGCAAGCGACAAGCCGACGCCGGTGCCCTCGGCCTTGGTGGTGAAGAACGGGCGGAAAATGTCGTGTTCGTCGGTCGTGGCGATGCCGGGGCCGTTGTCACCCAGGGTGATCAGCGTGCGACCGACCTGCGCGGTAACCGACAGCGCAATGCGGGGATCACCGGTGTCGCTCAAGACCTCCGCCGCATTCTGCAGCACCGCCCAGCAGGCCGCGGTCAGCTGATCCGGATCGGCCAGCAGATGCGTCGGCGCCTGCTCGGTATCGATGCTCATCTCGATGGCAGGCCAGCGGGTCGCGAACAGCATCGCGAGGTCGCCGGTGAGCTGCGCGACTGCGAGCCGCTGCAAGGTGGGGGGCGGCAGCCGGGCGAGTGATCGGTAGCTGTCGCCGAAGCGGTGGAGGCTCGCCGCGCGCCGCGCGACCGTCTCGATCGCCTCGCGGATCCGTGGCAGCGCCGGCTGTGGATCGTCGAGCATCGCCACCGCGGTGTCAGCCAGCGAGGCGATCGGGGTGAGCGCGTTGACGATCTCGTGGCTCAGCACCTGGACGAGATCGCGGAGCGCGCTCGCCTCCGCCGCCTTCAACTCGGCATCGATGTCGATCAGCGCGCCGATCCGCATCATCCGCCCCGCCAGCGCGAGATCGCCGGTGGCGAGCGCGAAGCTGCGCGGATCGCCGGCATCCTCAAGGTCGATCGTGGTGGTGCGGCCGGGGCGGGTATCCGCGAGCGCGGCGAGCAGTGCCGCCGGTGGCGCGGGCACCAGATCGCTCGCGCCGAGCAACCGACGCGCGGCGCGGTTGACGACGCGCAGCCGCCCGTCGTCCAGCGCGACCAGCGGCGCCGGCGAGAGATCGAGATAGGCGGTCAGGCGCCGGCGTTCCTCGTCATCGGGGACGACCGGTGGCGGCGCAGGCGGTGGCGCCGGCACCGGCACCGGCGGGCCACGATCGACTAGATCGATCGCGGCGGTCCAGATCGCAACCAGCGCCGCGAGCAGCGCGGTCGCGAACAACCCGTGCGCCGCCGCCAGGGCGACGACTCCGCCGGCCAGGGCGAGGAGGAGTGCATGGGCGATCGGGCGGGCGCGGCTAGAGCCCATAGCGCGCCATCCGCCGGTACAGCGCCGCGCGGGTCAGGCCGAGCTCGGCCGCGGCGCGGCTGACGTTGAACGCATGGCGCTGCAGCGCCCCGGTAACCAGCGCCTCCTCGTTGCGCGCGAGCGACAGCTCGGGCGGCGCTGGCGGTGCGGCGCCAGGTGCGACTGCGGCGATCTCGCCGCCGAGCAGCACCGCGCGTTCGGCGGCCTGGCGCAGCCCGCGGATATTGTCGGCCCAGTCGCCCCGCGCCATCGCCGCTAAAGCGTCCTCCGCAAGCGGCTGGGGCGGCCTGCCGTGGCGGTGCGCAAACACCGCGAGGAAGTGCCGCGCCAGCAGCAAGGCGTCGCCGTCGCGCGCGGCGAGTGGCGGCAGGTCGATCTCGATCGTGTTGAGGCGGTAGAGCAGATCCTCGCCGACGCTGGCCCGCAAGCCCGCCCGGTCGAGCCGGGTGGTGGCGATGACGCGGAGCCCCTCGATCCGTTGCGCCAGCTCGCCGTGCAGCGCGCGGGGCAGGCGATCGACATGGTCGATGACCAGCGACCCGCCCACGGCCGCGGCGATCCGCGCGGCGATCGTCGCCGCATCGGCCGGTCCGGCGTCGAGCGTCACCAACGGGCCGTCAGCATGCCCCGATCCCTCATGGATCAGCCGCGCGACCAGGCTCTTGCCGGTGCCGCTCGGCCCGGCGACGAGCACCGGTGCCTCGGACGGCGCGATCCGCGCGACCAGGTCGCGGACGCGTGCCATTGCAACGCTGTCCCCGAGCAATACCGCGTCGGCGACCGGCGGGGCAGTGGCGGCATCAAGCTTGGCGCGGCGCAAGGCGATGCCGCGCTCGACCGTGGCGAGCAGGCGCTCGTTGTGCCAGGGCTTGATCACGAAATCGGTCGCGCCGCTGCGCATCGCCTGCACCGCGACGGCGATGCCGCTGTGCCCGGTGACGACGATCACCACCGCATGGCGGTCCGCGGCGATCAGCCGGTCGAGCATCGCGAAACCTTCCTCGCCGCTGGTCCGCCCACGCGCGAAGTTGAGGTCGAGCAGGATGACGTCGGCGGGCGTCACCGCCAGCGCGATCCAGGCCGCCGCCGGGTCGGCGGCGGTGGCCACCGTCATCGCGTGGCGTTCGAGCAGCAGTCGCGCCGCCTTGGCGATGTCCGCATCGTCATCGATAACGAGGATGCGGGGTGATTCGGTTGACATGGGCGAGGATAGTGTTCGGAAACGGACAGTCCGTACAGTCGGGCCGGATGAATCCCGCTAGCTGGAGACAAAGCTTCGTTGCTTCAGTGACTTAGGCCGGTGCGGCTTGGTGGGGTACAGTGTCCGCATGACGCAGACGACCCATGCCGGTACCGGCGCCGCGATGGACCGGCGCATCGAGCGGCCGCACGCCAAGCGGCGGCGGCTGATCGTGCGTGTGGCGATCGGCGCCGCCATCGTCCTCGTCGCGCTGCTCGGCTGGTGGCTGATGCCGGGGGCTAACGCGCTGACGGTGGAGGCCGCGGCGGTTCGCACCGGGGTGGTGACTCGCGCGCCGTTCCGCGACTTCGTGCCGCTGCGAGCAGAGGTGGCGCCGTTGCGCACCGTGTTCGTCACCGCGATCTCCGGCGGCCAGGTCGCCGCACTGACCGCCACCGACGGCGCGATGGTCGCCGCCGGCGCGCCGATCGCGCGCCTGTCCAACCCCTCGCTCGAGCTCGAGGTTGCCAGTCGCTCTGCCGATATCGCCGGCCAGCTGAGCGCGATCAGCGGCCAGCGGTTGTCCGTCCAGAACACCCGGCAGGACGGTGCGCGCGATCTCGCCGATGCCCGCAACGCGCTGTCAAAGGCGCAGACGCTGTTGGCGCAGAAGCAGGTGCTGTTCGACAAGGGCATCATCACGCGTGCCGCGATCGATCCGGTACGCGGCGATGTGGTGTATCAGCGCGACCGTGTCGCGGCGCTGGTGCGCGGTACCAGCGAGGCGGGCGTGACGCTCGCCGACCAATCCTCCGGCATCGCCGCCACGGCGCAACAGCTGCGCGAAAGCCTGGCGATGGTCCGTGCCAGCCTGTCGGCGCTGGTGCTGCGCGCGCCGGTCGGCGGCCGGCTTACCGCCTTTACGTTGCAGCCCGGCCAGATGCTCAAGAGCGGCGATCCGGTCGGCCAGATCGATTCCGAGGGTCAGTGGAAGCTGACCGCCGACGTCGATCAATTCTACCTCGGCCGGGTCCGCACCGGCCTTGCCGCGATCGCCGACCTCGACGGGCGCAGCTATCCGATGACGGTGCTGAAGGTGCTGCCGCAGGTGACCGAGGGCCGCTTCCGCGTCGAGCTCGGCTTTCGCGGCAACCCGCCGGCGGGGCTCAACCGGGGCCAGACGCTCGACGTCCGGCTCGTGCTCGGCGCGGACCGACCGGCGATCGTCGCGCCGTCCGGCGGCTGGCTCGACGCCGGCGGCACCACCGCGTTCGTGCTCGACGGCGATGCCAAGGCGGTGCGCCGCGCGATCGTCACCGCGCGGCGCAATCCCGATCAGGTCGAGATCGTTTCCGGCCTCGCCCCCGGCGAGCGGATCGTGACCACCGCGCTCACCACCTACGCGCCCTTCCAGACCCTCCTCCTCCGATAGGACAAGCCCATGATCCAGCTCCAGGACGTCAGCCGCACCTATGCTTCCGACGAGATCGAGACCACGGCGCTCGGCGGTATCGAGCTCGCCGTCGAGGCAGGCGAGTTCGTCGCGATCATGGGGCCGTCGGGCTGCGGCAAATCGACCTTGCTCAACATCATCGGCACCATCGATCGGCCGAGCGGCGGGCGCTACATGTTCGAAGGCGCCGATATCGCGCGGGCACCGGAGTCCGATCTCGCCAGGCTGCGCCGCGACCGGCTCGGCTTCGTGTTCCAGAGCTTCAACCTGATCGACGAGCTGACGATCGCCGAGAATGTCGCGCTGGGGCTCGCCTATTGCGCGATGCCGGCGCGCGAGAAGAAGGAGCGGGTCGCCGCGGCAATGGACCGCGTCGGCATCGCGCACCGCCAGCGTCATCATCCCCACCAGCTGTCGGGCGGGCAGCAGCAGCGCGCGGCGATCGCGCGCGCGATCGTCGGCGAACCGCGGCTGATCCTCGCCGACGAGCCGACCGGCAACCTCGATACCGAAAATGGGGCGCAAGTGATGGACATCCTCGGCCAGCTCAATGCCGAGGGCGCGACGATCGTGATGGTCACGCACTCGCCCTCGCATGCCGACATCGCCAAGCGCACGGTGCACATGCTCGACGGGCGCATCCTGTCATCCGCATTGCGGGCCGCGTGACATGCTGACGTCGCTCTATCGATCGTTGTCGCACCACCGCCTGTTCGCCGCGCTCAACATTGGCGGGCTCGCGCTGGGAATCGCGACCTTTCTCGTCCTGTTCCTGTTCGTGCAGTTCGAGACCGGCTTCGACCGCGTCCTGCCCGGGCAGGACCGCTTGTGGGTGGTGCAGGAACGCTATGTGATGCCGGGCTATCCGGCCTCGACCAACCCCTACACGATGGGCGACGAGCTGAGCCTGCTGCGCGCCGATTACCCGCAACTGGTCGGCGCGCGCTACATGGCCGCGAACGCGATCGTCCGGCAGGGCGCGCAGGCGACCGCCGAGGAACTCGGCACGGTCGACAAGAACTTCTTCGACCTGATGCGCTTTCCGGCGATCGAGGGCGATCCGCGTGCGACCCTCGCCGACCCCAACGGCCTGGTCGTCACCCAGGCCGCGGCGCGCAAATATTTCGGCAGCCAGTCGGCGATCGGGCAGACGCTGCAGCTGTCGATCGACGGCAAGGTCTATCCCTATCGGGTCGGCGCGGTGCTGCGCGACATGCCGGACAATGTCACCTTCAAGGACGAGCTGTTCGCGCAGACCAGCCAGGCGCGGTTCGGCAACGAATGGTGGGATCATTGGGGCAGCACGTCGCTGACGACGTTGTTGCGCTTCCCGGACGCCGCCGCGGCGAGCGCGTTCGAGGCGCAACTGCCAAGCTTCCTCGATCGCCACGCCTATGCCGGCGACAACATCAAGAAGGGCGAGTATTTCCAATCGCTGCGGGCGCTGACCGCGATGCATCTCTACAGCCCGGGCGATCGCGCGATCGTCACCACGCTGGGGCTCGTCGGGCTGCTGACGCTGCTGATCGCGATCGTCAACTATGTGAACCTGGCGACCGCGCGTGCCGGCCTGCGCGCGCGCGAAGTTGCCATGCGCAAGGTGCTCGGCGGCACACGGCGGGCGCTGATCCGCCAGTTCCTCGGCGAGGCGCTGGCGACGGTGGCGGTGGCGGCGCTGATCGGGCTGGCGCTGGCGGAGATCGCGCTGCCTTTCATCAACACGCTCGGCGGCACCACGCTGGCGATCCATTACCTCGGCGCCGACGGCATCGTCCTGCCGCTGGTCGGCTTGGTCGTGGGGATCGCGCTGGTCGCCGGCCTCTATCCCGCCTTCGTGCTGTCGGGCTTCCGCCCGGCGGCGGTGCTCGCCTCGACACGCGCGCCGGGCGGCGGCCGCGCCGGCGCGCGGCTGCGCAGCCTGCTGGTGATCACCCAGTTCGCGATCGCGATCGCCTTTGCGATCGGCACCGCGACGATGCTCAGCCAGACCGCGCATCTGCGCGCCGCCGATCTGGGCTTTCGTCGCGAGGGGCTGATGATCGTCCGCTCGATGATGGCGGGCGGGATCGACGCGCCGCAACGGGCGTCGATCCTGCGCGCGATGGCGGCGCTGCCGGATGTCACCGGGGTCACGATCGCCAACAATGCGCCGGGTGACCAGAGCACCACCAATTTCTCAGGGTACAGTCGCCCCGGCACCCCTGACCAAAAGACATCGGTGATGGAGGTCGGCACCGGGCGCGATTATTTCCGCGTCTATGGCGCGCGACTGATCGCCGGGCGGCTGTTCGACGCCGCGCATGCCGACGATCGTGGGCTGCTGACGCTCGAGCAGCGCGAGCGCACCGGCCCCAACATCGTCATCAACCGCACCGCGGTGACCGCGCTCGGCTTCGCCTCGCCGGCAGCGGCGCTGGGGCAGACGATCAGCGATGGCCTGCTGCCGTCGACGATCATCGGCGTGGTCGACGACGTTCGCTTCCGCAGCCCGCGCGATCCGGTCGATCCGGTGGCCTATACCTACAACACGATCGACATCATCTCGCCTTATGCGGCGGTGCGCTATGCCGGGCACGATCCTAAGGCGATGGTGACCGCGATGGAGGCTGCCTGGAAGCGGGTCGTCCCCGGCGTTCCCTTCGAGGCGCGCTCGGTCGAGGACAATCTGTTCGAACGCTATTACAAGGCGGATGCGCAGCGATCCCGCTTGTTCACGATCGGCGCGGTGCTGGCGGTGGTGATCGGCTGCATCGGCCTCTATGGCCTCGCCGCGTTCGACACCGCACGGCGTGTGAAGGAGATCGGCATCCGCAAGACGATCGGCGCCTCCACTGGGGAGGTGCTGCGGCTGCTGATCGGGCAATTCATGCGCCCGGTGCTGCTCGCCAACCTGCTCGCCTGGCCGCTCGCCTATGTCGCGATGCGGCGCTGGCTCGCCGGCTTCGACGACCGGATCGCGCTGTCGCCGCTGTTCTTCGTCGGCGCGACCTTGGTCGCGATGCTGATCGCCGCTGTAACGGTGTTCGCCCAGGCCTGGCGGGTCGCCCGCGCCGAGCCCGCCCGCGCGCTGCGCCACGAATAGGGGCGCTGCGATGTCCTCGGCCTGGCTGACCCTGTATCGCTCGCTGACCCGCCACCGGCTGTACGCGATCCTCAACATCGGCGGGCTCGCGCTCGGGATCGCGGTGTTCCTGGTGTTGTTGCTCTTCGTCCGCTTCGAACGCAGCTATGATCGTTGGCTGCCGGGGGTCGAGCGATTGTACCTCGTCGAGCAGACCTTTCACTTCGCCAACGTTCCCGAAACGCCGGTGGTCGCGACGATGGCGGCGCTGCTCGAGCAGTTGCGCGAGGAAGAACCCGGCCTTCGCGGCACCCGCATCTGGTCGATGGGGGCCAATGTCAGGCATGGCGCGGGCGCTACCGCCGAGAAACTCGCACTGGTCGATCCCAGCTTCTTTGCCCTGTTCCGCTATCGCTTCCTTGCCGGAGACCCTCGGTCGGCGCTCGCCGATCCCGACGGCATCGTGCTCGGCCGGGCGGCTGCCGAGCGCTATTTCGCGCCGGGCCGGGCGCTCGGATCCACCATGACGCTGGTGATCGACGGCAAGACCTACAGCTACCGCGTCACCGGAGTCGTTGCCGATGCGCCGGTCAACACCAGCATCGCGATGACGATGATGGCGCCGCTGGTGGCAACGAGGTTCAGGACATGGGCCTATGATCACTGGGGCAGCGGGCAGGTCTTCACCGTTCTCCAGCTGCCGGATACCACGGCAGCCCAGCTGCTCCAGCGACGCCTGCCCGGATTCGTCGCGCGCCGCGCCCGCCGCGACATGGGCGACGATGCCGCGGCGAAGCTGACGCTGACGCTGCTGCCGCTGACCGATCTGCATCTCGCCCTGCCCAGCGACCGGCAGTTGATTGCCACATTGGAGATCGCCGGGCTGCTCACCCTCGTGATCGCCATCGTCAATTACGTTAATCTGTCCACCGCCCAGGCAGGGTTGCGGGCGCGGGAGGTGGCGCTGCGCAAGATAGTGGGCGCCACCCAGCCGATGCTGGTGAGCCAATTCCTGGCCGAGGCGATGGCGATGGCGATGGTTGCCTTGCTGGTGGGGCTCGCGTTGGCCGAGATGGCGCTCCCCTGGATCAATGCGGCGAGCGGCGCCACGATCCGCCTCGTCTATGTCGGTGTGGGCAGCGTGATGCCGGGGGCGATCCTGCTCGCCGCCGCGGTCGGTCTGCTTGCAGGGTGGGCACCGGCGTTGCTGCTGTCGCGGTTCCAACCCGCGGCGGTGCTCGCGTCCGTTCGGGCGCCTGGCGGCGGCCGGGCGGGGCGGCGGGCGCGGCAGGTGCTCGTTGTTGGCCAATTCACTATCACCATCGCGCTCGCGATCAGCACCGCAGTGCTCGTCGGCCAGGCGGAGCATCTGCGTCGGTCGGATCTCGGCTTCGTCCGCGACGGGCTGATGCTGATCCCGAGCTTTGCCGACCCCGGGCTCGACCCTACGCAGCGAGACCGGTTGCGCGCGGTACTCGGCGCGCTGCCGGGGGTGAAGGGGATCACACGCTCCAGTGAAGCACCCGCCGAACAGCGCGCGCTCAACATTTCGGTGATCGGCCGGCCGGGCGCGATCGTGCAGCCGGGGGCCGTTGGCAAGCTGCCCACGGTTCACATCGTCTCGGTCGCTCCCGATTTCTTTGCGGTCTACCGTGCCAAGCTGCTCGCCGGGCGGTTGTTCGACGATCGCCATGCTACAGATGCAATCGACGATACCGACTTTCGCACGCTTACCGCGGCTGAGCATGGCGTGGTGGTCACCAGCCTCGCCGCGACGCGGCTGGGTTTCGCGACGCCTGATCAGGCGATCGGCCAGCGCGTCCAGATCGGTTTCGATACCGCACTCCGCATCATCGGAGTTATTGGCGACATTCGCTTCGGCTCCCCGCGCGAGCCGATGCCGGGGAGTGTCTATCTCTACTATCCGCATGGCCCGGCAACTCAGATTGCCGCGCTCCGCTATGCCGACGCCGATCCGCGCGTGCTCCTCGCTGCTGCGGAATCCGCCTGGCGGCAGGTGGCCCCTGCTGTGCCGTTCGACGCCCAAACCGCCGCGGCGCAACTCGACGACGCCTTCTACATTACCGACATGCGGCGGGCGCGGCTGTTCACCACCGCCGCCGGGCTGGCGATGATCATCGGCTGCATCGGCCTTTATGGCCTTGCGGCGTTCGACACCGCACGGCGTGTGAAGGAGATCGGCATCCGCAAGACGATCGGCGCCTCCACCGCGGAGGTGCTGCGGCTGCTGATCGGGCAATTCATGCGCCCGGTGCTGCTCGCCAACCTCGTCGCCTGGCCGCTCGCTTATGTCGCGATGCGGCGCTGGCTCGCCGGCTTCGACGACCGAATCGCGCTGTCGCCGCTGTTCTTCGTCGGCGCCACGTTGGTCGCGATGCTGATCGCCGCCGCAACGGTGTTCGGCCAGGCTTGGCGGGTCGCCCGCGCCGAGCCAGCCCGCGCGCTGCGCCACGAATAGAAGGTATGTCGCCCGTCTCGGTTGCTACGGGGTCTCGGCGGCGACGACCTGTTCGATAAGGACCAGCACGTCGTCGATCAGCGCCCGCATCGCGCGGCTTGCGCCATCGGCGTCGCCGGCGACGATGGCGTCGTGGACCAGGGCATGATCGCCGACGCTGGCGGTGCGGCCGGCGATGCGGTTGGTGAAGCGGATCGAGGTGCGAAGAGCAGTGGACACCATGTCGCGGAATTGGATGAAGAAGGGGTTGTTCGAGGCGCGGAGCACGGCGACGTGGAAGGCGATGTCTGCATCGAGCGGCTCGTCGAATCCACGTTCGGCCTCGCGCATCCGGTGCAGCCCGGCGGCGATCGCCTCGCGCTGCTCGGGGGTGGCGCGCGCCGCGGCAAGCGCGGCGGCCTGCGGTTCCACGCCGATGCGCAATTCGTTGAAGCGGCGCAGCAGGATGATCGACGATTGGCGCTCGAGCAGCCAGCGCAGCACGTCGGTGTCGAACAGATTCCAGGCTTCTTCGGGGCGGACGAAGGTGCCCTGCTTGGGCCGCGCGCCGAGCAGCCCCTTGGCCCCGAGCATCTTCACCGCCTCGCGCGTCACCGAGCGGCTGACACCGTGCTGCTTGACGATCTCTGCCTCGGTGGGGAAGGGCTTCTCGCGATAGTCGCCGACGATGATCGCGCGGCCCAGCACTTCCTGCAGCCCATAGGTCAAGTTGCGGCCGAGTTCATGGCGCACCATCGAGCCCTCCATCCCGCCATTGCTCGCCATTCGAAGCATCCTCATTGACCCTGGCTGTAAACGGCCTCGAGCGTAACCGAATGTTGCAGCATCCTGCCGCCGCGACAAGTACGATCGATCGTACCGTTATGGCTACTCATCAATGCTGCATTCGGCGCGCTTTCGACACTTCGGGCCAAAGCACCGGCGGTTGGCGCCAGCATTGGCCGGCGCCTCCCATAATGGCTACCGCCGCGCGCGAGCCCGCGCCGCCGGAAGCGTCGTCACCTCGCTCGGCACCACGCCCTTGGGCGCGGCGGCGAGGCGACGGATGAGGTCCGTCTCGGCGGTGCGATAGGGCGTGCCGTCGGCGTGGAAGATCTCGTGGAACCACACCGTCGGCTCGTCCATCGTATACGGCTTCTTCCAGCTGTCCCACGGCAGCCGCGTCTGCGTCTTGCCGTCGACGAAGCCCCAATTGATCATCGCGATGTTGAGCCGCTTGCCGATCGGCAGGATGGTGTCGAAGGTCGAGCCGTTGCCGCGGGCCATATATTCGGTGCAGATGATTGGCCGGCCATAGACGGTGAGCTGCTGCGCGCGCCGCGCGAACGTCTCGGGCCAGCTGTAATCGTGGAACGAGATGATGTCGGACTGGCCGAGCTGGAGCTTCTCCATCGGGCTGAGCTTGGACGCGGTCGCCCAGTCGTCGTGCCACCAGACGCCGCTGGTCAAGGGCTGCGAGGGATCAGCGTCGCGCGCCCAATCGAACGCCTGGGCGAGCATCGCACGCACCAGCGGCTCCTTGCCTTCCTGGCCCTGATATTGGTCGGCCGGGTTGTCCGGCTCGTTCCACACGTCCCAGCCGAGGATGCGTTGGTCGTCCTTGAACGCGCCGACCACGCCCTGGACATAGGCCTTATACGCCGGATAGCGGCTGCGGTCGCGCAGGCCGGGAAGGCCGGGACCCTGCACCCAGCCCGAATTGTGGACGCCGGGGATCGGCGGATGCTGCGGCCCAAGCTTGGGATCGGGATCCCAGCAGCTGTCGAACAGCACGAACAGCGGGCGGATGCCGTGCGCATGGGCGATGCGCAGGAACTCGTCGATGCGGTGCTTGAAGCCTTCGGGATCCTGCTGCCAGAGCTGGTCGTGGAGGAACACGCGCATCGTATTCATGCCGATACCCTGAGCGAGGCCGAGCTCATAATCGATCCGCTTGGGATCCCAGGTCGCCGCCTGCCACATCTCCATCTGGTTGATCGCGGAAGCGGGAGTGAAGTTGGCGCCGACCAGCCAGGGCTGGCGGGCATACCAGGCATTGGCCTCCGCCGCGCTCCAGCGGGTGCGGGCTTCGGCGGGGGCGGTGGCGAGCCCGCCGACAAGGGCGGCAGTGGCGAGCAGTCTCGCAAGGGCGGATGTCATGATGGCCTCTTTCGGTGATCAGTTGGCGGTGAATTTATAGACGATGACGTTGTGATAGGTCTGGCCGGGCTCGAGCCGTGCCGAGGGGAAACTCGGCTGGTTGGGCGCATCGGGGAACAGCTGCGGCTCCATGACGATGGCATCGCCCATCCGCAGCACCTGGGCATTCTTGCCGCGACTGGTGGCGTCAAAGAAGTTGCCCGAGTAGAATTGCAGCCCCGGCTGGTTCGACCAGAGCTCGAAGCTGCGGCCCGAGCCGGGATCGGAGACCTTGGCCATCAAATGCGTGTCCGCCGTCACCTTGGCGCCGATCACCCAATTATGATCATAGCCGCGCGCAAAGGCGATCTGCTGGTCGTGCGCGTCGCGCACCCGCTCGGCGATGACATGCGGCTGGCGGAAGTCGAACACCGTGCCCGCGACCGGCGCGAGCGTGCCGGTTGGGATCGAGCCGGCGTCGGTCGGCGTGTAGCGGTCGGCGGGGATGGTGACGACATGGCCCATCGCGCCATTGGCGCTGCCGGTGCCGGCGAGGTTCCAATAGGTATGGTTGGAGATGTTGACGACGGTCGCGCGATCGGTGGTGGCGCGATAATCGATGGTGAGATGGCCCTGCTCGTCGAGGCTGTAGGTAGCATAGGTGGTGAGCGTGCCCGGATAGCCCATGTCGCCGTCGGGGCTGACGTAGCGCAGCGTCACCGAAGCGGCGGCGCCGTTCTTCACCTCGGTGATCTCCCACAGCACCTTGTCGAAGCCTTTGTTGCCGCCGTGCAGCGCGTTGGCGCCATCGTTGACCGGGGTCTGATAGGCCTTGCCGTCGAGGGTGAAGCGCCCCCTGGCGATGCGATTGGCGACGCGGCCGACGGTGGCGCCGAAATATTGCGGCTTGGCGAGGAAGTCGGCGAGGTGATCGTAGCCGACGACGATGTCGGCGGCCTTGCCGGTGCGGTCGGGCAGCATCAGCGACTGGAGTGACGCCCCGTAGGCGATCACCGTCGCCGACACGCCATGGCCGTTGCTCAAGGTGACCGCCGGAACGGCGCGACCATCGGGCAGGGTGCCGAAGCTCGAGCGCTGAGCGGTGGCGGCGAGCGCGGGGCTGGCCGCGGTAAGGGCCATGCTGGCCGCGCCGAGCAGCGCGGCGATGAACGTGGGCGACATTGTTCTTTCCTATCCTTGAACTGTTATCGTTGTTGGCGCGGGCAATGCCGGCCTGCCGTTGCCGCTAGTGCGGCTTGGGCAAAGCAACACCGGCCGCCACCGGCGGCCCGATCACCGGCATGCCGTCGCGACTCCACCCGACCGGCTGGATGCGCGGCGATCGCTGCGACGAGCATTTCATGCCTGATCGCGCGTTGGCATGGTAGACGATCCAGGTCTTGCCCGACGGCGCAGTAAAGAAGGCATTGTGGCCGGGCGCGAACACCTGTGTCGCCTCGGATGTCGCGAGCACCGGCGTGGCGCTTTTCACCCACGCGGCGGCGGCGCGCGGGTCGCTACCCGGCGCGGCATGGAGCAGGCCGAGGGCATAGCCGTCCGACCAGCAGGCGCTCGCCGAATAGGACAGGAACAGGTCGCCCTTGGGTCCGAGCAGGAATTCGGGGCCTTCCAGGATCTGCCGGCCGCCCTGTTTTTCCCAGTCCCGGTCGGGTCGGGCGATGATCGTCTCCGGGCCGGTCAGCGTCACGGGATCGCTCATCGCGACGATTGCCAGATCGCTCTCGTCACCGACATAAGGCGAGTAGACGAAGTAGCGTTGCCCCCGATACGCGAAGGTCGTGCCATCGATGCCGTGGTGCGCCGTCGCCAGTCGGCCGCGATCGATCCACGTGCCGGTGGTAGGATCCGCCGCGGCATTTTCGAGCACGAAGATGCCGCGATGCGCGTCGTCGTCATGGCCGGTCTCGGCGGCGGTGTAATAGATGTACCAGCGGCCCTCGATGCGGTGAAGCTCGGGCGCCCAGATCGACAGGCCGTTCGGCGCCGGAGAATGGGGCCGCCAGATCACATGATGCTCGGCATGGGCGAGATCGGTGACGTCGCGCGTCTTCCAAATCTCGAGTCCGTCGCCGGTGGTGTGCATATGGTAATAGTCGGCACCGTCGCGGACGATCCACGGGTCCGCGCCCGAGGGCAGCAACGGATTGCGGAAGCTCGCCGCCGGTTGCCCGGGCCCGGCCGATATGGCGGCGGAGCACGACAGGATCACGGCGCCCAGCAGCAGCGCCACCCCTCGGCTAGCGCGCATGCGGCACCTCTGCGGCGTCGGTGGCGTGGCCATCAGGGAAGGCAGCCAGCAACGCATCATATTGCCGGCGGCTGATCTCGATCATCGACCCATGGCGCAGGTCTGGCGGCATCGTATAGCGATCCCATTCGGGCACGCCGGTGTTGCCGGACACCTGATACCACGGGCCGCTCAGCCGCGGCGCCTTGGACAGGCCGTAGCTCGTGCCGGCATATTGCTCATAATAGAGCAGCCAGTTCCGGTCATCGGGCGCGCGGATCAGTGTCGGCGCCTCTCGGAAATTGGGGCTGAGCGGCGGGCCGGGCAGTGGATAGGGGCCGAGCAGGGTCGGCGCGCAGCTGATCCGGATCGTCTTGCCGGTGATCCATTGCGCGGACGGGTAGCGCTCGTCCTTGATGATCGCGCAATAGCCGGTGCCGGTGTCGTTCGGGCGGACCACGGTATCGATCGTCGCCATGTCCCAGCTAAACAGGCGCTTCGGCGGCGCGGCGAAGGTCTTCAGGTCCTTCGACAGCACGTAGAGGGTGCGCTGGCTGGTCCAATAGGCTTCCGGATCGGAGGCCGAGCCGGGCACGCTCGGCGTGTGCCAGCTGAGCATGAACTGGCCCGATCGCGTGTCGAAGAACAGCTTGGGCGCGCCGATCCGCGGCAATGCGTGCGGATAACCCGGCACCGCGGCGAGATCCGGCCGGTAGGTGCCATAGGGCGTCCAGCGGATCAGGTCGGTCGATGTCCAGAAGCGGATCAGCGGATCGTCGTCGCTCTTGTTGCCGACCAGAAAATAGCGGGCGTCGGCACTGCGCGCGATCGAGGCATGGCCGTGGTAATCGGCGGATACCGGGTTGCCGCCGTTGATCCGCTGCCAATGCAACCCGTCAAGGCTGACGGAATAGTAAAGCACGCCATAATGTGCCTTGGTCATGTGCGCGAACAGATAGGCTTTGGTGGAATCGACATAGGGCGTTTCCGGCGCGCCGGGCGGTACTGCCTGGATCGTGCGCGGTTGCTGCGCGGAGCCGGCGGCACCGATAGTGGCAACGACGATCGTCACCATCCGCAGCGCTGCGGCGGCCGCTGATGCCAGCCTCATTGTTCGGCCTCTCCAACCGTTATCGTTGGCCTTAGCGACGATATGTGGGCATTCTTGTCAAGATTTATATTACTTAACCGCAGCGCGTGGCGGGTCGTGTGACGGTCTGCAGCGATCACCTTGGGTGAGCTCGCATCATGGCCGAGTCGGACATGAAAAATTGTACATCAGCAACAAATCGGTAGATTTCGCGCAATCGTCAGATAAATAGCATCAAGCTCTTCGGGGCGACCTTATGAAGCCGCTCTCCTGAGGCGGCGCAGGGGAGGATGACATGAACAAGCGGCCTCTACTCGGTTCCACCGCGAGCGTGATCGCGCTCCTGACCACCGTTCCGGCTTACGCCCAGGCAGCGGACGCTGCCGCTCAGGCGCAGGGCAGCCAGAGCGGGCAGTCGGGCAACAGCAGCAACGCCATCCCCTCGGACAACACGCCGCAGGCGCAGGACAACCAGACCGCGGGCGCCGCGGCAGGCGACGACATTGTCGTCACCGGTATCCGCCAGAGCCTCGCCGAGGCGGCGCAGATCAAGCGCAACGCCGATCAGGTCGTCGATTCGATCGTCGCGCAGGATATCGGCAAGTTCCCCGATCCGACCGTTGCCGCCGCGCTCCAGCGCGTGCCCGGCGTTCAGGTGGTGGTCGGCGACAATAACGAGATCACCAATCCGCTCATCCGTGGGCTCGGCGACATCCTGACCACGCTGAACGGCCGCGAAGTGTTTACCGGCGCGGGCCGCGGCTTCTCCTTCCAGGATCTGCCGGCCGAGGCGCTGGCGGGGGCCGACGTGTACAAGTCGAACAGCGCCAATCTGCTGGAGGGTGGCGTCGCCGGCGTGATCGACCTGAAGCTGCACCGTCCGTTCGACTTCAAGGGGCTGACGATCGCCGGCGCCGTTCGCAACAGCTTCTCGACTAACCTCCAGCAGGCGAATCCCACCGCCAACCTGCTCGTCTCCGATCGGTTCGACACCGGTATCGGCGAGATCGGCATTCTGGTGAATGCGTCCTATTCATCGACCAAGTTCGACCGTCCGGTCGCGTTCGACGATCTGCTGCGTTCGGGCAACCATGGCCCGGGCGGCGCCACGGGCGGTGCGGCCGGAGCGCTTCTCCCGACCGGCGTCGGCGGGCTCAACCAGTTCGGCAAGTACAAGCGGCCCGAAGTCAACATCGCGCTGCAATGGCAGGCCTCGCCCGATCTGCAGTTCTATGCCGATGGCATCTATGATGGCTACCGCAACCGTTCGTCGACCGCGTTCATCATCAACGACGCCTTCTCGGGCTCCTCGATCTCCAACGTCGTGCTCGGCAGCAGCTGCAACGACTATAAGGTCGGCGGTGACGGCTTCACCAGTGCGACGGGCGCGATCGAGCACCTGTGCAACGCGTCGTCGTACACGTCGACCAATGCCGTGGGGTTCACCAGCAACCAGGCGCATGACCAGCGCACCAACGACTATATTGCCGGCGGCGGGTTCAAATACGATCACGACCGCTTCCACCTGAAGACCGACGTCTCCTACCAGCAGTCGACCTATTACTCGAAGACCTTCATCATCGACGTCGGCAAGCGCCTGCCCGAGCTCGACATCACGACCAACGATGCCGGCGGCGTCAACTTCAACGTACCCGGCAACCCGCTTGGCCAGTCGGCGGGTTTCATGTTCACCAACGGCCTCGATGACGATCGCCTGAAATCGGAAGGCAGCCTGTTCGCGACCCAGATCGACGGCAGCTACGACGTCGGCGGCCTGCTGAAGAGCATCCAGGTCGGCGGCCGTATCGCCGACCGCAAAGGCGAATACCAGGAAGTCATCGTCAACCCGGCCGCGCCGGGCGGCGCCTATGCGACGCCAGTTGCGGGCCAGGGCTTGCCTGACAACTTCTTCCAGGCGGTGCCCGGTGTGCCCCGCATCTATGGCGGTGCGCCGTTCCTGATCCCGAGCACGGACGCCTTGCTCGATCCCGCGGTCGAGGATCAGCTCCGCACGCTGTTCGGCATTCCCACTGGCGACCAGCCCTACGATCCGACCCGCAGCTTCAGCGCGCATGAGAAGACCTATGCGGGTTATGTCCAGGGCAAATACGAGGTTCCGATCTCGGGCCCGATCAAGCTCGATGGCCTCGTCGGCGTGCGCTTCACCAAAAGCGATCGCACGATCAGTGGCACCGGCACGATCATCGTCGCGACACCCACCGCCGACGATCCGGGCCACACCACGTCGGTGCTCAACCCGCTGACGCGATCGACGAGCGACACCGACTGGCTGCCCAATGCGAGCGCGCGTCTGAGCTTCGGTGGCGGCCTGCAGGCGCGCGCCAGCTACGCCAAGGTCCTGTCGCGGCCCGACTTCGGGTCGCTCAACCCTGGGCTCAACTATGCCCTGTCGACCAACGCCAACATCCAGGCAGGCGGCTCGGCCGGCAATCCGGATCTGGCGCCGGAAAAAGCAGACGAATATGATGCCACGCTCGAATATTATTTCGGCCGCAGCAACTATCTGTCGGTCGGCATCTACAAGAAGAACATTACCGGGCGTGTCATCACCGAAGCTGATGCAGAATTGATCAATGGGATCAGCTACCAGATCTCGCGCCCTCGCAACTTGGGCTCGGCCGAGCTCAAGGGGCTCGAGGCGAGCGGCCAGTTCTTCTTCGACTTCCTGCCCGGCGCGCTGTCGGGGATCGGCACCTTCGCCAACTACACGATCGCTGACAGCAAGGTGACTGCCAAGGAGGATTCGCTGTACGGACAGCCGCTGATCGGTGTGTCCAAGTACAACTACAATGTCGGCCTGATCTACGAGAAATACGGCCTGTCCGCGCGTGCGGCCTATTCGTACCGCTCGCATTACTATGACGGCGATCTGACCTCGTCGGTCAACCTGCGCCCGACGGACACCAGCGTTTTCCTCAACGGCGTGCGGGCGAGCGGACGTCTCGATTTCAGCGTCAACTATGACGTGACTCCGCATCTGACGCTGACGGTGGACGGCACCAACGTCACTCGCGCGAAATATGAGAGCTATTACGGTAGCACGTTGAACCCGCACGACATCCGGTTCGACGACAGCACCTACTCGATCGGGGCGCGGGTGCGTTTCTGATGCATCGGCCGCGGAAGGAGCCTGGCTTCTTCCGCGGCTTGCCGACGGACAAGGCATCGCCGCATGGCAGCGTGCGTCACGCGGATAGCATCGAGCTAGAGATTGAGGCCGAAACGGGGCCCGATCCACGTCAGCGCCCCATATAGCGCGACCGTCAGGCAGCAGCCGATGGCCAGTGATACCCAGAAGCCCGCGCCATGCCGCAACAGTGCCGCCATGACCGGGAACATCGGCAGCGATGGCAGCACGTACCAGAAGGTGGCGCCGGCATGGGCGGCCATGTTCTCGGCATCCGGCCTGTCGTGCCACAGCCACAGCATGCCGAGCACCGATACCAGCGGAAGGGATGCAACCAGCGCGCCGACGCCGGGATAGCGCCGCGCCAGCGTCGAGGCGATGGCGATCAGCACACCCGAGATCAGGCTCTTGATGGCCAGGTAAAGCATGGTGTCGTCTTAGCCCCTGCCAGCCGTTGCGCTAGGCGCATCATCTGGCTGGCAGGCGTCAAGGTACGTCAGGCCGGGCACGACTTCCCGTCATAGCCGCTGCGGCGCAGGATCAACTCGGGATCGTTCCAGTCGATGATGTCGCGGATGGCCTGATGCTTGTCGACGGCCCGGTCGTAATAGCATTGCCAGATCTGCATGCCGATCCAATAGCCCACTTCATAGGGCCAGCCCTCGGGGGCGGTCTGGTAATTCGATACCCAACGCCGCCGGGCTTGTCCCGCGAGGTTGGGGTCCAGCCGGTTGGCCGCCGGCCCTGTCGTCACCATGTCCTTGCCGAATTGCGTCCAGAGCGCGGCTTGGCGCTGAGCCGCCCAGGTCGCCCGGTCGGGTTCGGGCACTTCGCCGGTGGCGAGCAGGGCGATGAAGTCGGCAGCGCCCTCGGTGAGCACATCGGCCAGCAGTGGCGCCTTGCCGCGCCCACTCGGATCATGCTGGAAGGTGTGAAAGGTCTCATGCGCGAAGAACCGGCGAAGGGTGGAGCGAAACGCCTTTGGCGTCTCAGCGGTCGTGTCGCAGAGCACTTCCATCCCCAGCACCTGCGCCATCGGGCCTGCCGTGCCGCCGGAGGTGTTGGCGCCGAACAGCACGTAGATCTGCGGCAGTTTCTGGTCGGGCAGCAGGCCGTGCAACGCGAGATAGATCGCCCTCAGATCGGCGTCGTAGCGACGTACCTGCGGCAGGCATTGCTTGATGGCATGATCGTAGCTTGCCGGATTGCGGGCGACCACTGCGGCTAGATGAGCAGCATCCAGGATTCGGTCGGGCGTGAACACCGACACCGCATAGCTGCCAGGGTCGATATATGCCTGCTGGAGTTGGGCGGCAGTCGGCTTACCCCCGGTGGCGGCATAGAGACGCGCGAACCGCTCTGCGTCCTCCATGTGGATGGTCGCCGTGAGCGGATCGGCTGCCGCCGGGATCGCCTTGTCCGCAGCCCGTGCCGAGGGCGCCATCAGCAATGCCAAGGCTATAGCGGGGCAAATTCCGGCTGCACGCGTCATGACGCGACGAGCAACGATCCAGCGGCGCATGATTCCCCTATGGCAACGAGCGCACGATCATAGCCGGCCAGGCGCGCTGCGCAATCCGGCGGGCCGAACGCTTTAAGATCATGGTACAATTACCGCAACCGCCGTTGACGGCCTTATGTAATCATTGGGGACAAACGACGTCCGTCCCGTCACGTCGATCTCGTTTATCCTTCTCCAATAATGACATAGCCAGCGGCGACTTCCCTAACTTCGTGCAATGGAGCGCGCGCTAGCCAAGTTGCTCACACCAGCAGCGCCGGGCAATTGATTTTCTTCGCTGCACTTTGTCTTCAGACCTCGGCTCCTGCCGCCGCGATTACAGACAATGCCGAGGCGGGGGCGTACAGAACAAGCCCGCGCACGAGAAATGCCTCGACAGGCGACGCTGCAACGGGTCGCTGCGGCTGGGCCCGACGGCGTTCGCCGATGCGACTGATCCTTGTTTGCTGCGGGCACGGCAGCAGATATGATCTCAGCAGTTGAAGCGACCATTATCTCTCCTGATTCGTAGAGGTGGCAACATGCGGTGGATAACCAGCGGTGCACTTGTCGGCTCGATGCTTTGGTGCCTGCCAGTGGCAGCGAAGCGGCCCGACAATCTCTCTTGGGGCAAGGCGGGCGTGACGATGTCCGATTACGCACGGGACGCCGCCGAATGCAGCGAAACCTCGCGCTACGTGACGACGTACATCGCGCCCGAGAGGCTTAAGCAACTCGATGCGCTCAGCGCCGCGCAATTGCTCGATACGGTTATGCAGATCGGTAGCAGCAACTCGATGAACATCGTCGACGCGATCACCAAGCTGCGCTCGGCCGACGACATCGCGCGGCGAACGAACACCTTTGGCGCCAAATATGTGGCGGTGATTTCGTTGGACGTCAGGGATCAACTGCAGGCCGTCATCGATAAATGCCTGGTCGAGCGAGGCTATGTGCCGATCCAACTCACCAGCGATCAGGCTAGGGGGCTGCACAAGCTCAAGCGGCACAGCCCCGAGCGGACGGCGTACCTCCATGCCATCGATTCCGATGCCGCCGTGATCGCGGAGCAAATCGTCAGCCTCGATGGCAGGCAGGGCTGAACCGGGATAACTCGACAACCGGGCGGGAGCGGGGGCTCAGATCAGCTTGTCGAGTGTGATCGGCAGATCCCGCACCCGCGTGCCGGTCGCGTTGTAGATCGCATTGGCCACCGCCGCGGCGACGCCGGTGATGCCGATCTCGCCGATGCCGTGCGCGCCCATCGGCGTGTGCGGATCGGCGATGTCCGTCCACATCACATCGATGTCGGGGACGTCGAGGTGCACGGGAACGTGATATTCGGCAAGGCTCGGGTTCATGATCCGCCCGTTGCGCTCGTCGAACTGCGTCTCCTCCATCAGCGCCATGCCCAGCCCCATGATGATGCCGCCGCGGAACTGGCTGCGCGCTGTCGTCGGGTTGAGGATGCGGCCGCAATCGAACGAGCCGAGGAAGCGGCTGACCCGCGTCTCGCCGGTCACCGCATTGACGCGCACCTCGCAGAACAAGGCGCTGTGCGAGTGCATCGACCAGTGCATCAGCTCGAGCGGCGGCGAGGCCGCCTCAGTGACGGTGACGCTGCCGCGCTGGGCGCGGCTGAGGATCGAGGCATAGCTTTCGCGCCGCGCCGGCTCGTCGAGCTTGGCGAGGCCGCCATCCTCGCTGCCGACCTCGGCTGGCGACAGGCCGGCGAGCGGTGAATCATTGCCGGCGAGCTTGAGCAGCTCGGCGACCAGCGCATTGTGCGCGGCGATCACCGCGGCGCCGATCGCGGCGGTCTGCTGCGAGCCGCCAGCCATGATCGCCCCCGGGATCAATGAGTCGCCATAGCCGATCTCGACCTGGTCGAGCGACAGCCCGAGCCGTTCCGCCGCGACGATCGCGGTGGTGGTCGAGGTGCCCATGCCCATCTCGGCGGCGGCGACCTCGACCGTCGCGCGCACCCCGGGATTATCATGGGCGAGGGTGATCCGCGCCTGGGCACCTGGCATGCGGTAATAAGGATAGGTGCCCGTCGCGCAGCCGAGCCCGATCCGCCATTCGCCTTCTTGGCGGCTGCCCGGCGTGGCACTACGCTCGGCCCAGCCGAACCGCGCCGCGCCGCTGCGCCATGCCTCGTCGATGTGGCGCGACGAGAACGGCAGGCCGGAGGTCGGGTCCTTGTCGGGCTCGTTGAGGAGGCGCAGCTCCATCGGGTCGATGCCCAGCTCCGCCGCCAGCTCGTCGATCGCTGATTCGAGCGCAAAGGTGCCGACCGCCTCGCCCGGCGCGCGCATGAAGGTGTTGGCGAGCATGTTCATTTTCGCCACCTGCACCTGCAACCGGATTGCCGGGGAGGTATAAGCGGCGCGGGTGCCCATGATGAAGGGTTCGGGCATGTTGTTGTGCGGCGACATTACCGACAGGCCGGTGTGGATCAGCGCCTCGAAGCGACCGTCCGCCGCGGCCCCGATCGCGACCCGCTGTTCGGTAAGCGTACGACCGCCGACGATGCGATAGACGCCCTCGCGAGACAGGGTGATGCGCACCGGCCGGCCGGCGAGCTTCGCGGCGGCGGCGCCGATGATCTGGTGGTCCCACAGTCCCTTGCTGCCGAACCCGCCGCCGACATAGGGCGAGGTCAGATGCACTTGGCCGGGCTTGAGATCGAACACCTCGCCTATCGTTTGCGCCTGCGCCGTGACCATCTGGCTGGCGTCGTGGATCACTAATTCGCCATCCACCCAGGCGATGGTGGCGGCGTGCGGCTCGATCGGATTGTGGTTGTGGCGCGGCGTTCGGTAGAGATGATCTACCTTGTGCGGCGCAGCGGCGAGCGCTTCCTCGGCGTCGCCGATCTCGTTGAGCAGCGGTTGGCCCATGAACAGCCCCTGCTCGATGCCATTCGCCTTGGCGCCGGCGAGCGTGGTGGTCGAGGGCTCCGCGTCATAGGTGAAATGGAGCAGCGAGGCGGCATGATCGGCTTGCTCCTGCGTCTCGGCGAGCACTGCCGCGATCGGCTGGCCGTTCCAGTGGATCCGGTCATCCTGCAGGATAGGCAGGTCGGACGGGCCGACCGCGGTCGGCGACGAGCCGAACACGCCCGGCTTGTTCATCCGTGGTGCGTTGAGGTGCGTCATCACCAGCACGACGCCCGGCGCCGCCTCTGCCGCTGCGCTGTCGATCGCCGTGATCCGCCCGCGCGGGATCGTCGCATAAGCGAGCGCGGCATAGGCCATGTCGTCGAACCGGAACTCGGCCGAAAAGCGCGCCGCGCCCTTCACCTTGAGCGGTCCGTCGAGCCGCGACACCGGCGTGCCGATCAGCCCGTGCTTGTGGGTGATCAGCGGATCGGGCACGCCGCCGGGGATCCAGCTGTCGGGCGCGAGCGGCACCAATTTGGCCATGGCGCCCTGGACCAATCCTTGCGCCGCCTGCTTGGCCGTGTCGACGATGCTCATGCCGCCTCTCCCTTGGTCAATTCACCGAGCACCGCCGCAAGCGTGCGCGCCGCCAGCCTGGGCTTGAACGCATTGTCGCGCAGCGGTGCGGCCTCGGCGAACTCGGCCGCTGCCGCGTCGAGAAACGCCTGTTCGGTGGCAGGGCCGCCCCGCAGCGCCGCCTCGGCCTTGGCGGCGCGCCACGGCTTGTGAGCGACGCCACCGAGCGCGATGCGCACCTCCTTGATGCGGTCGCCGTCCATCGCCACCGCCGCGGCGACCGAGATCAGCGCAAAGGCGTAGCTCGCGCGATCACGCACCTTGCGATAGGCCGAATTGGTCGCGAACGGCAGCGGCGGCAGCTCGATCGCGGTGATCAGCTCGCCGGGCGCCAGCACCGTGTCCAGCTCCGGCTGGTCGCCGGGCAGGCGGTGCAGCGCGCCAAACGGCAGCGTCCGGGCGCCATTGTGTCCCTCGACGTGCACCACCGCATCAAGCGCGGTCAGCGCGACGCACATGTCGGACGGGTGGGTCGCGACGCAGGCCGGCGACGCGCCGAGCACCGCGTGAATGCGGTTGAACCCGTCGCGCGCATCGCAGCCCGAGCCCGGCGCCCGCTTGTTGCAGCGGGAGCCGTCGGTGTCGTAGAAGTAGGTGCAGCGGGTGCGCTGGAGAAGGTTGCCGCCAACCGTCGCCATGTTACGGATTTGCGCCGAAGCGCCGGCCAAAATGGCGCGCGACAGCAGGGGATAGCGGCTGCGCACCGCGCGATGCTCGGCAAGCGCAGTGTTGCGCACCGCCGCGCCGATCAGCAGACCGCCGTCGGCGGTATCGGCGATGGTGTCCGACAGGCCGGTGACGTCGACCAGCCGCTCGGGCCGCGCCACCGTCTCGCGCATCAGATCGACGAGGTTGGTGCCGCCACCGAGATAGGCGGTTGCGCCGGCAGCGCCGACCGCGCCGAGCCGAAGCGCCTCCGCGGCATCGCCGGCACGCGCGTAATCGAACGGGGTCATGCCGCCATCTCCGCCGCCACCGTCGCGTTGATCGCATCGATGATCCCGTTGTGTGCGCCGCAGCGGCACAGATTGCCGCTCATCCGCTCCTGCACCTCCTCGCGGGTGAGCGCGACATCGGCGGTGAGATCGGCGCTGACATGGCTCGGCACGCCGCGCTTCGCCTCCGCAGCCATGCCGATCGCCGAGCAGATCTGCCCCGGCGTGCAATAACCACACTGGAATCCGTCATGCTCGATGAACGCCGCCTGCAGCGGGTGGAGCCCATCGGCGCCGGCGAGGCCCTCCACCGTGGTGATCGCGCGGCCGTCATATTGCACCGCGAGCGCGAGGCAGGAGAGGATGCGCTCGCCATCGACGAGGACGGTGCAGGCGCCGCAGGCACCCTGGTTGCATCCCTTCTTGGTGCCCGACAGATGCAGCGTTTCGCGCAGCAGATCGAGCAGCGACACCCGCGGATCGGGCGGCACCGATACCGCTGTCCCATTGATCATGAGCGACATCGCAATCTCCGTCTTGCTGTGGGCATGCTGATCATACTGCCGAACTGGCGGTTTGTGCAGGGGAGGAACGCATCATCGCGTCGATGGCCTCACCGGCATCGATCGCGGCGGCAGCGTTCTGCGGCCGGGCGTGGCGTATCGCTGGTCAACCGCTGGCGACGATCGCGCAAGGGTTCGTAGCAGCAGGTGAACGCAAGAGGTTCGCAGCGGCGGCAGACCGCGGTCCGGATGCCCGTTTGGTAACATCCGGCAACATGGCTGGGCTTCGTCGTACTAAACGTAAACTCCTATTGAGATGGTAGGATATATACCGCTTCTTTGGCGCGCCGCTTCCGCAAGGCAGCGTCGGTGAAACGGGTGACGGGGGACCAATGCGATTTGACGTGCGATCCAGGCTGCTGGCAACAGTGGCCTTTGCCTTGATGCCGTCTCCATTGCTGGCGCAGACCGCCCTGGACGATGCCCAGCCGACCGTCGACAATCCGGCGCCGGCCTCGTCACCCGACGACATCGTCGTGACCGCGCTGCGGCGGTCGTCGACGGTGCAGACCACGCCGATCGCAATCTCGGCGATCGGCGCGGAGCAGTTGCAGAAGCTCGGTGCGACCACGATCGCGGACATCATCCGCCAGGTGCCGGGCCTGCAGCTCACCGAAAGCGATTCCGGCCGCACCCGCGTGTCGATCCGCGGCATTCAGGGCGCCGGCGAGAACACGGTGGGCCTCTATTATGGCGAGACGCCGCTGATCGGCCCTTCAGGCACCACCTCCGATCCCGCCGGCAACACGCCCAACCTCAACCTGTTCGATGTCCAACGCGTCGAGGTGCTGCGCGGACCGCAAGGCACGCTCTACGGTTCGGGGTCGATGGGCGGCACGCTGCGGGTGTTGTTCAACCAGCCCGACCCCAGCAAATATGAAGGCGCGGTGGAATTCCAGGCGAGCGACACCCAGAACGGCGCCGTCGGCTTCTTCGCCAAGGGCGCGCTCAACGTGCCGATCATCGCCGACAAGCTCGCGCTGCGCGTGGTTGGCTACAGCGAGCGGCAGGGCGGCTATATCGATTATACCGTGCTCGACCGGAAGAACGCCAACCGCGCCACCCAGCAGGGCGGCCGCGCGATGCTAGGCTTCACCCCGAGCGATGCGGTGTCGATCACCGCCACCGCGATCTACCAGAAGCAGGATATCGACGGCACCTCGCAATATAGCTCGGTGCTGGGGCCCTTCCTGGCGGACTTCCAGATCTTCCAGCCGTGGCATGACAAGCTGCAGCTTTACAACGGCGTCGGCCGCTTCAATCTCGGCTTCGCGACGCTGACCACCAGCGCCTCCTGGTATCGCTGGGACGTCGAGAGCACCAACGACAATAACGCCGCCTTCGCCAGCGTCGTCTCCGGCGCCAAATGGTGCCCCTTGTACACCAGCGTCGCGCTCGGCGTGCCCACCACCACCTGCACCGCCGCCCAGCGCGCGGTGTACCAGACCTACGCGCGCTCCAAGGCGCCGTTCGGTGCCTATCAACCACGCTATGCGCGCAACTTCATCCAGGAAGCGCGGCTCGGCTCGAACGGCGACGGTGCGCTGCGCTACACGGTCGGCGTGTTCCATGAGAACCGGTTCGACCGCGTCGACACGCTGCCCTTCGCCGGTGATCCGGCAACCGGCGGCCAGCGCGATCCGGTCGACAATCTCGGCGGGCGCGACGTGCTGACCAGCGTCAAGCAGACCGCCTTCTTCGGCGAGGTCGGTTACCGGCTGCTCTCGCCGCTCACCCTCACCGTCGGGCTGCGTCACTACGACTATACCAAGACGGTCGGTGGCGAATATTTCGGCTATAACTTCACCAACGGACAGGAGCCGCGCGCCTATCAGGAGACCAGCGCCAACGCCAAAGGCTGGGTGAAGAAGTTCAACGCCGACCTTCGCGCGACGCGCAACATCCTGGTCTATGCCAACGCCGCACAGGGCTTCCGCCCCGGCGGCGCCAACAACATCCCGAACCTTCCCGCACAATATCTGGTCTATCGGCCGGATTCGCTGTGGAACTACGAGCTCGGCACCAAGACCTCGTGGTTCGATCGCAAGGCGACGCTGAACCTCGCCATCTACCGTACCGACTGGAGCCAGGTGCAGACCTCGGTATCGACGCTGCAGCAGGGCGGCGGCAATTTCAGCTTCATCTACAATCTTGCCGGCGTCCGCGTCGAAGGCGTCGAGCTGGAGGGCAGCGCGCGGCCGGCGCGCTACCTCAGCCTCAACGCAAGCTTCAACTACAACAAGGCGCGGCTGACCTCCGACCAGATCGATTCCACAGGCTTCGTCACCGCGCCCGGCCTGTCCGGCGACATCCTTCCCTACGTGCCGCGGACCACGGCGTCTGCGGGGATCGAATATAGCCCCCCCGTCACCGCTACGCTGACCGGGCTGGCGCGGTTCGACTGGACCTATACCGGCCCGATGAACACCGAGCTGCGCCCGACCAACGCCTTCTATCGTGAGATCGGCAATTTCAGCATCTTCAACGCCCGCGTCGGGGTGCAGGCGCCAGGCGATCTGGCCATCTCGCTGTTCGTGAACAACGTGTTCAACGAATATGGCCTCAATCGCGTCGCCTCCGCCACCGGCGCGCCGGACTATTATGTCAGCTCGCGCCCGCGCACTGTCGGCATCAACGTGCACAAGGGCTTTTGACGATCATCCCGCTTGTCCCGATCGCTTGCAACAGGAACACACAGCCATGACGCGCACCATGCTCACCCTGATGGCGACCACCGCCGTCCTCGCCCAGCCGCTCGCGGCCGCCGCGCAGCAACCGCCAACCCGGCCGGACCGCGTCGCCTTCCACGATCTCTACAAGGAACTGGTCGAGACCAACACGACCTCGTCGGTCGGCGATTGCACCAAGGCGGCGACGCAGATCGGCAATCGCCTGCGCCAGGCCGGGTTCAGCGATCGCGAGCTGACGCTCTACACCCCGCCCGAGCGCCCGCGCGACGGTGGCCTGGTGGTGAACTGGGCGGGATCGAGCCCGAGCGAGCCCGCCATGCTGCTGCTCGCCCACATCGATGTGGTCGAGGCAAACCGCGAGGATTGGGTACGCGATCCGTTCACGCTGGTTGAGGAGAGCGGTTATTTCTACGGCCGCGGCGCCAGCGACGACAAGGCGCAGGCGGCGATCTTTGCCGACACGCTGATCCGCTGGAAGCAGAGCGGCTTCAAGCCGAGGCGCACCGTCAAGCTGGCGCTGACCTGCGGCGAGGAGGGGACCAACGAGCGGGTGCTGAACGGCGCGGGCTGGCTGGTCGACAACCGCCCCGAGCTGATGAAGGCGGGCTTTGCCTTCAACGAGGGCGGCGGCGGCCGTACCGCGCCGGGCGGCGGCCCCGAGACGCTCGGCGTCCAGATCTCCCAGAAAAGCCCGCGCAACTTCGTGCTCGAAGTCACCAACCGCGGTGGCCACAGCTCGGCGCCGCAGCCGGACAACGCCATTTACCGGCTGGCCGCGGCGCTCACCAAGGTGAGCACGCTACAATTCCCGGTGCACCTCAACCCGGTGTCGCAGGCCTATCTCGTCCAGGCCGGCGCGATGCGCCATGACCCGGTCGGCGCTGCGATGGTCCGGCTCGGCAGGCAACCCGGCGATGCCGAGGCGGCCAAGCTGGTGGGCGCCGATCTCGGCCTCAACCCGCTGCTGCGCACCACCTGCGTCGCCACCCTGCTGTCCGGCGGGCACGCCGCCAATGCGCTGCCGCAGCGCGCCACCGCCTCGATCAACTGCCGTATCGCGCCCGGCGAGACCGCGGACCAGACCAGGGCGGCGCTCGAGCAGGTGATCGCCGATCCCGAGGTCAAGATCCTCCGCAGCAACATCCAGGAACGGCCGGTCACCGCGGTGCCGACGCTCGATCCGGCGATCATGAAGCCGATCGCGACGATCGGCGCCAAGCATTTCCCGGGCGTGCCGGTCATCCCCACCCAATCCGCCGGCGCGACCGACGCCACCTATCTCAGCAAGATCGGCATCCCGACCTATGGCATCCCCGGGCTGTGGAACGACCCGGCGACCGCAGGCACCCACGGGCTGAACGAGCGCATCTCGGCCGACGCTTTGTATCGCGGCCGCGACTATATCTACGATCTTACCAGCTATTTCGCCGCGCATTGATGTGGCGCCGGCCGTCCCCGTGCAGGGACGGCCGGGCTTCAGCGCGCGCTCAGCGCGCGGTAAGCGTCACCTGCGTCGCGGCGGTCGCGAGCGGCACGGTATAGCCGCCGCGCTCCAGGGTGGCGGTCGACGGCGCATAGGGCCGGCCGCCGGTCGTTGCCTCCACGAACAGGCGCGCGGCCGGCGTGGTCGCGGTGGCGGGATCGAGCGTCAGCGTCACCGCGCCGGTGGCGGGGGCGTAGCTGGCGGTGGCGATCTTGCCGGCCTCCAGCGTGATCCACAGGCCTGCGGGAGCGATGAACAGCCGGCTGCGGGCGCCGTCCCTGGGGGCGATGCTGATCGTGCCGCCTGCTTGCGCGACATTGCCGCCGAAGCCGAGCCAGCCGAAGGTCGCGTCGTTGACGAGATAGGTCGCGCTGGCGACGGCATGACCATAGAAGCCCATGCCATAGTCGCCGCTGTACGGATCCCATCTCATCATGTCCGGCGCCGAATGGAAGGCGGCGGACGAGAAGCCCTGCTGGTCGATGTTGGTGACGCCGCCCATCATCCCGCCATAAGCGATGCGCAGCGTGCGCAGCTCGGCGGGGTTGGCGCGATAGGCGTCGAACAGCGGCACCGCGTTGAGCGTCGAGCCGTAATGGTGGATCTGGCGCTCGATGCGCGGATATTTGCCGCCGTACAAGAAGTCCCAATAGCGGCGCGCATTGCCGTTATAGCCCCAGCTCGGGATCGCGGGATCGTAGGCGAGGATCACCTGCTTCGTCTCGTCGGCCTGCGGCTGATAGCCGAAATAGCGCATCCACGCGTAGACCTCGGGCTGGCCGGTTGAATCCCACGCCATCTCGCTGCCGAACGGATAGGTGAGGGTGCGCCAGTGATCGGCGCGGCCCTTCATCAGCCGTTCCATTTTGGTCGCCTGCGCGGTGAGCCCCTCGCGCTTCAGATCCTTGAGGATGTCGACGAACACGTCGCCCTCCATCAGCCCGAACTGCGTGTAATAAGGCGCATCGCGCATCATCGCCACGGTGGTCTGATAGGCATGGTCGAGATACCAGCGCCACGGGTGCGCGGTGACCATCCCCGGGTGGTTGCGGGCGACGCGGTACAGCACCCAATGGCCGATCGCGACATGGGGGTAGTTGTAGGCGCGGCCGAGGTCGCCGGCGTCCTTCTTCGACCAGGAGGTCCAGCTCTTCCAGTTGACGCTGGGGTCGTAATAATCGGGGTGCGCGGCGGGATCGTAATAGAAGATGCTCTTGCGCACCGCGCCGGCATGCTCGCCGTCGGGCACCTGGAGACGGCCCTCCACCGTCTCGTCGACCAGCCGCTGCAGCTTGGCGAGCTCGGCCGCATCGGGATTGTCGAGCTGCTTGACCATCGCCGCCACCCAGCTGCCGCCGCCGCCCTCGTCGCTCATCCCCGAAATCCACACGCGGGGATCCTGGGTGACGATCTTGTTCGCCTCGCGATCATAGGTGAGGATCGCCGGGTTGCGCCCGAACGGGTCCTTCTTGTCCTCATACCATTGCTGCGTGGTCGCGAACCGGCCGAGATCGGCCATCGTCTGGTCGAGCGGCTTGGTGATGAAATAGCTCACCGTCTGGACGCTGCCGTCGGCATAGGTGATCGCGAGGCTGGCGCGGCCCCAGCCGCTAGCGCGCACCGCATAGCGCGACCAGCCGCTGGCGCCCGCAACCTTGGTCGCGGTCAGCGCGCCGGCGGGAAGGCTTTCCACCTTGGCGATCGCGCTCGGCGTCTTGAGGAACAGCGACGCGTTCTGGTCGGTCGGCACCACATAGCCGGGGATGCCGACCGCGACGGGGCGCTTGTTGGCGACCAGCGTGTCCTCGATCTGCGCGATCGACGGCGACGTCACGAAGCGCACGCCGACGGTGCGGCTTGCGCCTGGCGCCAGGGTGAAGCTGGTCGGGGTGTTCCATTGCTCGCCGGCCTTGGCCCATTCCTTGTCGGCGAAGCCTGCGCTGGCGACGGTCCAGTCGTAGAATCCCTCGGAGGTCTGGCCGCGCGGCGACTTGTCGGTGAAGATGTCGCCGTCGGGCGCGCCGCCGCGCCGCCCGGCGCGCGCCTCCATGATCGGGCGATAGGCCTCGAGCGGCGTGTTCCGCTCGGGCAGCACCAGCAGTGCCGGTCCCTTGCCGTTGAGCCGCGCGACCTGGAGGTAGCCGGCGTCGCGGCCGATGTACGGATCGACGAAGCTCGCCTGGGCGTGCGCCTGTTCGAGATCGCGATCGGCAATGATGTTGTCGAACACCATCGGCAGGCCGAGGCCGCCGATCTCGACCGGCTGGCCGGTCGTGTTGGTCAGCGTGAAGCGCAAGGCGAGCACGCCATGGTCGTTCACCCAGCGCCGCTCGACCCTGATCGGGCTGCCCGCGCCGAGCGAGGCGGTGATGTCCGCCGCCGCGAGCACCGCGCCGGCCGCGGGTAGCCGGCGGATCGGCGCGCGCTGGTGCGCCGTGGCGAAGTCGGTCCAGGCGCCGCCGGCGGTGCGCAGCCGCAGGTTGATGTCGCCGATGTGGACATAGCCGTCGCCCGCCCGCTCGGGCTCGCGTGCGCCCGGCGTGAAGTCGAAGCCGGCATCGCCGAGCGGCGACAGTCGCGACAGCGTCTGGGTGTCGCTACGCAGCGCGAGGTCGAACGTCTTGGTGCGCAGCGGCGTCTGCTGGATCGGAGGATAGACCTTCTTGGCGGGCGGCTGCTCCTGCGCGCGCACGGGCATGGTCAGCATGGTGCCGGCAAGCAGCAGCGCCGCGGGGGCAAGGAAACGGGTCATGGTCGGGCTCACTTGGCGGGAGTGGCGGTTACCGCGGCGGTGGCCGTGGTAGCGGGCGGCGCGTCGCGCGGCGGTTCGGCGGGCGCGGTGGGGGAGGGCGAGAGCGGCAGCAGGGCCGGCGGTGCCTCGTCGAGCAGGTTGCGGGTGAAATAATCACGCAGCTTGCGCCAGAAGAACGGCTGGTAGACCGCGTGGGTGGTGTTGGGCAGCACCACGATGTCGACGTCGCGCTTGGCCTGGATCAACGCCTGGGCGAGCCGGAAGCTTTCGGTGACGGGGACATTGTCGTCCATGTCGCCGTGGATCAGCAGCAACTTGCCCTGGAGATTGGCGGCGACCGCCATGTTCGAATTGCGCGCCCAGGTCGCCTGGTCGGCAAAGCCCATCGACACCTCGGGCCACCACGCCTTGTCGAGCCGCAGGTCGTGGTTGCCCGACGATGCCACCGCGACCTTGAAGAAGCCGGGCCGGCGCAGGATGAAGCGCGCGGCGTCATAGCCGCCGGCCGAGCCGCCGAACACGCCGACGCGGGTCGCGTCCATATAGGGGTAGCGCGCCGCCATCTGGCGGATCATCGCGATGTGATCGTCGAGCCCGACTTCGCCGAGGTTCTGGTACGCCGGCAGGCGGAACGCCTGCCCCCGGCGCGAGGTGCCGCGGCCATCGATCATCACCACGATCGCGCCGATCTGCGCGACGCTGTTGCCGCCCGCCATCACCGCGCCGTCCCAGCTGGTGGGTACGTCGGTGGTGGTGGGGCCGGTGTAGACGTTGTCGATCACGGGGTAGCGCCGACTCGGATCGAAGTGCGCCGGGCGCAGGATCATGCCGTAGAGCGTGGTCTTGCCGTCGGCGGCGACGCCCTGGAACGGTTCGGGCGGGGTAAAACCCGTCGCCATCAGCGCCGACGGATCGGCATGCGCGAGCTCGGTGACGACATGGCCATCGCTCGCGGCGCGGATCACGGTCCGGGTCGGCACCGTCGGGCTCGACATCCGGTCGATGATCCAGCGGCCGTCGTCGGACACCTGGGTCTCGTGCTCGAGCGGCTCAGGCGTCAGCAGCACCGGCTGCGACCCGTCCAGCGTCACCCGGTAGAGCGCGCTATAATAAGGATTGCGATCACGCTCGCGGCCGACGCCGGTGATCAGCAGCGTCCGGCCATCCTCGGAGACATGGTCGACGGAGAGCACTTCCCAGTTGCCGCGGGTCAGCGGGATGCCGCCATCGGGATCGTCGGGGCGGACCAGATAGAGCTGCGCCCAGCCGCTGCGCTCGGAGATCGACAGCTCGCCGCCGAGCTGTGGTGCCGGGATCAGCGCGCTCGCCGTGACGGTGACCACCGGCTTCACCGCCTCGCGCGCGACGACGTGCGCGGCGCCGGTGTCGGGATCGGCGGCATAGACCACGACCTGCTTGTAGCCGCGCTCGGTCCAGCTCATCCGCGGCTTGCCGGCGACCCATTCCATGTCGGGATCGGCCGGATAGAGCAGGGACTCGCTCGGCACCTGCAACGGCACCAGCGTCGCCTTGCGCCGGCGCAGCGCCTGCTCGACGTCGATCGCCAGCCGCGTCGCCTGGGGGAGGGTGGCGGCGCCGGCGAGCGGGTAGATGTAGGAGAAGCTGCGCGGGTAGAAATCGCCCGGCGGATTCTCCTGCGTGACCGTCAGCGGATGCACGCCGCGGGTGTTGAGCCGCCAGGTGATGATCCGCCGGCTGTCGGGCGACCAGCGCACCGACACCGGCATCACCGGCACCTCGGTGCCCTGCTTGAGGATCTCGGGCAGTGGCGCGATGCCGCGGCCATAGGGCTGCTCGCGCGTGCCATCGGTGGTCAGCGCCACTTCGCGGCCGGTCTTCACCTCCACGGCGACCAGATTGAAGGCGCGAGCGAGAATGCTGAGACGACCATCGGGGGACAGCGAACCGGTACCATCCTCCTCGCCGGTCTTGGCTTCGGCAAGCGCGCCGCCGGCGTCGAGCGTCCAGCGCTTGCCGAGTGCGGCGAAGCTGAACACGGCCGTTGCGGGATCATAATCCGGACGATCAAGCCCGACGTGTTGGGGATCGACCAGCTTGGCCGTTGCCGCAGCGAGCAGTCGCGCGATCATCGTGTAGGTGGCGATCGGTCGGCGGCTGCCGGTCGCGGGATCGAGAAAGAAGATGGTCCGTTCGGCGGGCGTCTTGCGGATGAACAAGACGCCGCGGCCGCCGGCGACGAAGGTTGCGCCCGGATCGCGGTCGGCGATGAGCTTGTCCATGTCGTCGCGCAGGTAGCGGTCCGCCAGGGCATAGCGTTCGGTGATGCTCGGTGCGGGCGCAGGATCGGCGTGGGCAAGCGTCGGCAGCGGCAATGCCGCGACCAATGCCAGCACGGATGCCCGACGGAACCGCAATGAAAGTCGCCCGCTCATCATGTTCCCCCAAGGCCGCGAAGAACCTGCCCAGCGTCGAAGATGGCGTCAACTCAAAATTATACGGTATATTATTTGGTCATGACTGATCTATACGTTCCGGCCATCGCCAATGGGGAGTAGCGGGATGGTCACGAAGCGCTTCAGGCTGTTGGCCGCGGCCATGTCGATGCTGCCGGGCCACGCGCTTGCCCAGCTGCAACCGGCAGCCGAGCGCCTCCATGCGCCGGGCAATCCGATTCTCGCCGATGGTCGCTATTACTCGACCGATCCCGCCCCGGTCGTCATCGGCGACACGCTGTGGATCCTCGCCGGGCGCGACGAAGCAGGCCCCGACGTCAACGACTTCATCATGAACGAGTGGCAGCTGCTCGCCACCCGCGATCCTGCCTCCGGCGACTGGCTGCATTATCCCGCGATCGCGCGGCCCGAGGCGGTGTTCGCCTGGGCGGCGCCGGGGCGCGCCTATGCCGGCCAGATCGTGCCCGGCCCCGACGGCCGGCTCTATATGTACGCGCCGGTGCTGGAGAAGGACACCGACGCCAAGGACGGCTTCGCGATCGGCGTCGCGGTGGCGGACAGCCCGACCGGGCCGTGGCGAGACGCACACCCCGCCGGCCCCATTATCTCGCAGCGGGTGCCGGTCGCCAATGCCATCCAGAACATCGATCCGACGGTGATGATCGACGACGATGGCCGGGTGTACATCTATTGGGGCACGTTCGGGCAGCTGCGCGGGATGGAGCTTGCCCGCGACATGATCACGCCCAAGGGGCCGGAAGTGGCGATCGAGGGGCTGACCGGCTTCTTCGAGGCGCCGTGGATCATGAAGCGCAAGGGCAGCTATTACATGCTCTACGCGGGCAACCGCGCCGGCCCGCAGTCGGATTGCACGCCGGCCGTCTACCATGCCTGCATCGCCTACGGCACCGCGCCCTCGCCAATGGGGCCGTGGACCTATCGCGGCGTGGTGCTGAAGCCGGTGTCGTCGACCACCTCCCATTCCGGCGCGGTCGCGTTCAAGGGGCAATGGTATCTCGCCTACCACACCGCCGATGCGGTGGGCGGCGGCCACTTCCGGCGCAGCGTTGCGCTCGACAGGATGACCTTCGACGACAGCGTCAGCCCCGCCGCGATCCGCCCGGTGATCCCCACCCGGCGCCCGCAGCCGGTGCCGCCGCCGTCACGCAACCTCGCCCGCGCGGCAAGCGTCGCGGTGTCCAACGATCCGGTGCCGGTGCAATATTGGGCGACGTCGCTCAACGACGGCATCGTCAAGGCGGCGCCGCTGCCGCCGGACATGTGGGGCAGCTGGACGCCGCACAATCCGCCGCAGCAGTGGATTGAATATCGTTGGGACCGGCCGGTGACGCTTGATGGCGCGCGGATCTGGTTCTGGGCGGACCAGCCGGCGGGGTCGGCGATCGGCGTGGCGCCGCCGGCGCGCTGGCGCCTCGACTATTGGGACGGCGGGTGGAAACCTGTCCCCCGCTCCCGGGGCTTTGGCACCGCGGTCGGCAGCTTCCAGGCGGCGAGCTTCGCACCGGTGACGACCCGCTGCCTGCGCGCGGTGTTCGACGCTTCGGGCGTCGGCACCGATCATGCCGGGGTCGCGGTGCAGGAGTGGGAGGCGCTCGGCCCGCGGCCCCGGCCGGTGACGGTCCGCCCGGCCAGCGCTGCGCCCGCCCCGGCGTGCCGATAGCCAGCCTTCCATCCAGGAGTTCGTCATGCGCCTGTTGACCGCGATCATCGCCTGCCTGTGGGCGACCGTTGTCGCCACCCCGGCCGCCGCCCGCACCGCCTTCGACGGCATATGGGTGTTCGACTCGTCAGCGCCCAACCCGGGAGTGACCATGATGGAGGTGGAAAGCCACGGCGACGCGATCACTGGGCGGGTCACCACGCTCTGGTATGGCCCGGTCGAGATGGTCGGCGCCCATGTCGAGGGCAACAGGCTGCGCTTCACCGCGCGCAACATCAACGATCGCGAGCATCCCACCCGCGAATGGAGCGCGACGCTCGGCGCCAAGGGCGTGGCGCTGCGCGGGCAGATCTGGGAATCGATGGTCGCCGAGCATGGCCGGCGCGGCACCGCCGCCGACCGACGCGCGCGCGCCTTCCGCTTCGCCGTGCTGCCGCCGCTCGGTACGCTCGCGCCCGACGGGCAGGCGATGACGCCGCCGATGGGCTGGAGCAGCTGGAACAAGTTCGCCAATCGCATCGACGACGCCACCGTGCGCGCGATGGCCGATGCCATGGTCGCCACCGGCTTGCGGGACGCCGGCTATCGCTACGTCAACATCGACGACGGCTGGCAGGGCAACCGCGATGCCGCCGGCGTGCTCCACCCCAACGGCAAATTCCCCGACATGAAGGCGCTTGCGGATTACGTCCACGCGCGTGGGCTCAAGCTCGGGATCTACAGCTCGCCCGGGCCGCGCACCTGCGCGGGCTATCAAGGCAGCTATGGCCATGTCGCGCAGGACGCCCGGACGTTTGCCGCCTGGGGCGTCGACTATCTCAAATACGACCTGTGTTCGGGCGAATGGTTCTATGCCGATGCCGATACGGTGCAGCGCAGCTACCATGAGATGGGTGCGGCGCTGCGCGCCACCGGGCGGCCGATCATCTATTCCTTGTGCGAATATGGCCGGTTCGACGTCGCTGCCTGGGGGCGTTCGGTCGGCGGCCATCTGTGGCGCACCACCGGCGACATCACCGACACCTACAAGACGATGGCCGAGATCGGCTTCGATCGAAACCCCCGGTTCGGCCACGCCGGGCCCGGTGGCTGGAACGACCCCGACATGCTCGAGCTCGGCAACGGCGGCATGAGCATCGACGAATATACCACCCACATGACGCTGTGGGCGATGTCGGCGGCGCCGCTGATGATGGGCCACGACCTGCGCCAGACCGATGCGGCAACGCGCGCGTTGCTCCAGAACCGCGGCGTGATCGCGATCGACCAGGATGCACGTGGCATTCAGGGCCATGCGGTGCGCAGCGAGGGCGATGCCGTGATCTGGGCCAAGCCGCTCGCCGACGGCAGCGTTGCGCTCGCCGTGTTCAATCGCGGCGAACAGGCCGCGCGGGTTGCGCTGCAGCCCGCGGACGCGGGGCTCGCCCGCATCGGCCCACGCCACGATGTGTGGCGGGGGGCCGACCTGCCGCCCGGCCAGACCAGCGTCACCGTTCGGGCGCATGGCGCGGTGCTGCTGCGGGTGCGCGGCGCCTGACGGCGGTGGGAGCGCCATGGCGTTAACGCCAAGGCGTTTTCGTGCGCGGGGGGGGCACGCTGGCACGTGCAACGCTACGCGCGCCCACACGGCACGTGGCGCCCTTATCCGGTGCCGACGATGCGCTGGCCGCCGATTGTTTCTCATCTACAAACCGGATGTGACGAACGCTTGACAGATCACACTGCCCACGCTCAAACGTATACAGTATTTCGTATGAGTAATTCTGTAACGGTATAGCGACGAAAAGGGGCGGGGCATGATGACCTCACGGGGAAAATTGAAACTTACCTGCGGATCGGTCGCGCTGATGCTCGCGGCAGGTACAGCCCATGCGGCCGCGCCAGCACCTGCTGGCGCCGCGATGGTCCAGGCCGACACCGATCCTGCCCGCCCTCTGACCAAGGCCGAGCGCGCCGAAGCCAAGCGCCGCGCCAAGGCCATCCGCCAGGCCACGCGTGCGGGTACGACGACGGCGACATACAAGGGCGCCGAGGGCAATGACATCATCGTCACCGGCCTGCGCGGGAGCTTGCAGAACGCGCGGAACCGCAAGCGCTCCTCCAAGCAGATCGTCGATTCAGTCGATGCCGAGGATGCCGGCAAGCTGCCCGACAACAACGTGCCCGAGACGCTCGCGCGGATCACGGGCGTGCAGATCGACCGCTCTCACGGCGAGGGCACCAATGTCACGATCCGCGGCTTGGGCGATGTTCAAACTACCATCAACGGCTATGAAGCGGCAGGTGCGGGTTTGCGGTCGCTCAATCTCGCCGATATTCCCGCTGAGTTGCTCAAGTCGGTCCAGGTGTACAAGACGCGCGGCGCGGATCAGCCCGAGGGCGGGATCGCTGGCACGGTCAATGTCGAACTGCGCCGGCCGCTGGATCTCAAGCAGGGCATGACGCTGGCGGGCAGCTTCCGCGAGTCCTTCTCCGATCTCGGCAATACCAAGAGCCCCTATGCCAGCCTGTTGGTGGCCGATCGCTTCGACACGCCGATCGGCGAGATGGGCTTTCTGGTCAACGGATCGTACACGCGGAACAATTATTTCGAGAATTACGTCGTCAGCGAATCGCCGCAGCAGATCCCGAGCGGAACGCCGGCCTATCTGGCGCTGCCGGCGGCGTTGCAGAACACGATCATCCCTTATGCCGTGAACTACGGAGTCGAATCGGGCAGCATCAAGCGCCCCTCGCTCAATGCCTCATGGCAGTGGAAGGCGAGCGATCACCTCGATTTCGTGGTGGAGGGATCGTATGTCGGGGTCCGGTCGACCGACAAGACAGACAATCTGCGGATGGTCACCAACGACGGGAACGGCACATACAGCAATCTTGTCGCCAATCCGGATGGTACCGTCAGCACGGTGACGCTCAACAACCCCAATGGCGTCGGTGGCGGCCCGATCAGCACCTACCATCACACCAGGAGCGACACCTACACGACCAGTTTCGAGACCCACTATCACACCGACGACGTCCAGATAAACTTCAGCAATCAATATAATTGGAGCAACAACAAGACCTATTTCGTCCAGGATCAGTTCCGTTTCAGCGGCGCAACCTCGGCGGACGTCGACTTCAACTCGCCCAACGTTCCGGGCGGCGGGCCTTATATCAGCTTTCCCGGTGTCGATATCAGCGATCCGGCAAACTATAAGCTGTATCAGATTCATGACGAGCGCGGGACCAACGACGATACGTTGTTCGCCTCGAACCTCGACATGACCGTGCAGACCAGCCGCACGGGGCTGGTACGATCGGTGCAGCTGGGCGCGCGCTTCACCAAGCACACGATGGCGCGCGATTATGGCTATCGCGACGCCTTCTACTTCAACACGGCGACGGCGCCGAGCCTTACCGCTGTGGGCGCCGCCACCGGCGTCGGCTTGGCGACCACCACCCCCGACATCTCGGGCGCGAGCCAGGTGCCGACCTATTATCACTTCGACGGGCAGAGCCTGTTCGACAATTTCGGCGCGGTGCGCAATTACCTCATCAACAACGGCGCCGATCTTCAGGGACGGGACTGGACGCTCGCCGAGCCCGCGACCACCGATCCCGGGGAGAGCTTCAAGGAGCATGAGCGGACCTTTGCCGCTTACGGCCAGATCAATTACGGGTTCGATGCCCATTTCCCGATCGATGGCACGCTCGGGCTGCGGTTCGTCAACACCTGGGGCACCGCCACCAGCTCGCAATACACCTTCCATCTGCTGAGCACGGGCAAGCCCGATTATAGCCTGCCAGTGATCTACACGCCGACGAGCAGCACATCGAACTACATCGATTTCCTGCCCAGCGCGACCGGCACGATCCACTTCACGCCCAAGATGCAGCTGCGCCTTTCCTATACGCACAACGTGTCACGCCCCGACTTCTACTCGATGCGATCGTCGCTCAATCTTCTCGATGAAACTACCATTGGCAAGATCTATTCGGGCAACCCGGATCTGAAGGCGGCACAGGAAAATAGTTACGACGCGTCACTGGAATATTATTATGGTCGCGGCGGGGTGTTGTCGCTTGGTACGTTCCTGAAGAACCAGACCGGCTTCATCTATTATACCGAGCAGCGCGAACTCGTTCCGGGTCAGCCTCTCAATCCGCTGGTGGCGGATGGCACCTACCTTGTCGGCAAATCGCGCAACGCCGGTCCCGGCAAGATCTTCGGCGTGGAAGGGCAGATGAACACCTTCTTCGAGTTCCTGCCGGGGCTGTGGAAGAACTTCGGGCTGAACGTCAATTTCACCTATATCCCGGTGGCGACGCTGCATCTGGCGTATAACGATGCCGATCTCGACACCAAGGGGCTGTTCGACGCGCCCTACACCTCGACCTACTCAGGCAACGTCCAGTTTTTCTACGACACGCCCCAATTCGGCGCGCGCATCGCCTATAACATCCGGTCGAGCTACAAGACGTATATCGATTATGTGAACCCCGGCTATTCGATCTACACGCAGGATACATCGCGGCTCGATGCTTCGGTCAACTTCACCCCGGTCAAGTTCCTGACCTTCAGCGTCGATGCCACCAACCTGCTGCACAATAGCGCCGATTCCTACTTCGGCGCGTACAATGCGCTTCCGGTCGGCGTTCGTGTCCAGGCGCGCACCATTCAGGCGGGCGCCCGCTTCCGCTTCTGACCTTGAACGAGCCGGCCCGCGCCACGCGGGCCGGCCGTTACCGTGCCCAGCCGTTCGCCGCCGGCTCCAGCCCGTCGAGGAACGCCGCGGCGCTGGCGCGGATCTCGGCCTTGGCGTCGTCGGAGAAGCGGTTCCAGGTTGCGTACATGTTGCGCATCCGGCTGTTGCCGCGCAGCCGATCCTCGTGGCGGCCGATAAAGTCCCAATAGAGCGCGTTGAACGGGCAGGCGTCGGGGCCGGTGCGCTGCTTCACCTTGTAGCGGCAGCGCCCGCAATAATCGCTCATCCGGTCGATGTACGCGCCCGTCGAGGCATAGGGCTTGCTGGCGATGGCGCCGCCGTCGGCGAACTGGCTCATGCCGATGACATTGGGCATCTCCACCCACTCATAAGCATCGAAATAGACCACCAGGAACCAGTCGGAGATCGCCTTGGGATCGACGCCGGCGATCAGCGCAAAATTGCCCAGCACCATCAGCCGTTGGATGTGATGCGCATAGGCCTCGCGCCGGGTCTGGCCGACGCTTTCGCGCAGGCAGCGCATCTCGGTGTCGCCGGTCCAGTAGAATTCAGGCAGCGGCCGGTGCGCGGCAAGCGCGTTGCGCGTCGCAAAGCCCGGCATGTCGCGCCAGTACATGCCGCGCATATATTCGCGCCAGCCGATGATCTGGCGGACGAAGCCCTCGGCGGAGTTGAGCGGCACCAGCCCGCGCGCATAGGCCTCGGCGGCGGCATGGGCGACCTCGAGCGGGGTCAGCAGCCCGAGGTTGATGCACAAGGAGAGCACGCTGTGGTAGAGATACTCCTGCCCGGCCACCATCGCGTCTTCGTAGCGGCCGAAATCAGGCAGCGCGGCCGCGACGAAATGGGCAAGCGCGGCGAGCGCCTGGCTGCGGGTGACGGGCAGGGCGAACGGCTCGAGATCGCCGAAGTGGCCAGCGAACTCGCGACCGACCAGCGCCAGCACCTCCGTCGTGATCGCATCGGGGGCGAACCGCTCGGGCACCGGATAGTTGAGCCCGCGCGGCGGGGTCTCGCGATTGTCGGCGTCGAAGTTCCAGCGGCCGCCCTCGGGCTCGCCGTCGGCGGTCATCAGCAGCCCGGTCCGGCGGCGCATGTCGCGGTAGAAATATTCCATCCGGAGTTCGCGCCGCCCCTTCGCCCAGCCGAGGAACTCGGGCACCGAGCAGATGAAGCGGTCATCGGCGAGAATCTCGACCGGCACGCCGCTCGCCGCCGCCCAGCCGTCCTGCATCTGGCGGACGCGATATTCGGCACCCTCGACGACGCGGACGGCGGTGGCCCCGTGCCGCGCCACCGCGCGCTGCACCTCACCGGTGAAGCCCTGGCGGTTGTCGGGATCGTCAAGCGTCACGTAATCGACGCGCCAGCCGTCGGCGCGCAGCTCGGCGGCGAAATGGCGCATCGCCGAGAAGATCAGCGCAATCTTCTTTTTGTGGTGGCGGACGTAGCCGGTCTCCTCGCGAACCTCGACCATCAGCACGATCGCCGCGGCGCGGTCGACGTCGCGCAACGATGCGAGCGAGGCGCTGAGCTGGTCGCCGAGGACGGGGATGATGATCGTCACGCAGATTCCGCCTGGGGCCCCGCGCGGCGCAGCGCGGCGAGCGCGCGCTCGCGGGCCTCGCGATGGCCGATCAGCGGCGGCGCATAAGCCGCCGGCGCCACGCCCGCGCCGTGCGGATCGTGGATGACCGCGTCGCTGAGGGCTGCAAGCTCGGGCACCCAGTGGCGAATATAGCCGGCGGCATCGAACTTCTCGGACTGGCCAAGCGGCGCCATGATCCGGTTGAACGGCGCGGAATCGACCCCGGTGCCCGCCACCCACTGCCAGTTGACGCTGTTGTTGCCGTAATCGGCATCGATCAGGCAGTCCCAGAACCAGCGCTCGCCACGCCGCCAGTCGAGCAGCAGATGCTTGATCAGGAAGCTCGCGGTGAGCATCCGCACCCGATTGTGCATCCAGCCGAGCTGCCACAGCTGGCGCATCCCGGCGTCGACGATCGGATAGCCGGTCTCGCCCTTCGTCCAGGCGACGAAGTCCGCATCGGCCTCGGGCCCGCTGCGCCAGCGGAGGTCGTCCATCCGCGCGCGGCCGTTGTCGTCGGCATAGCGCGGCAGTTGCACGATCAGGTTGGAGGTGAAATCACGCCAGGCGAGTTCGCGCAGGAACGGTTCGGCGCCGCGGCTGGTCGCCACCGCATGCCATACCGTCGCGGGCGAAATCTCACCCATGTGGAGGTGCGGTGACAATCGCGAGCTGCCGTCGATCGAGGGCAGATTGCGATCCTGCGCATAGCCGCCGACATGGTCGACGAACGCCTCGAGCGCCGCGTGCGCGCCTTCCTCGCCGGGTTGCCATTCGTCGAACCCGCCCGACCAGTCGGGCGCCGTCGGCAGCAGGCCCCAGGCGGCCAGTTCGTCGCCGGCCGGCGGGTGGGCGACGCCGGTGATCTGCTGCGGCGCCTCGACGGGGGCCGCGGGCGGCATCCGCATCTGCAAGGCTTTCCAGAAGGGCGCAAACACGCGGAAGCCGGTGCCTGCGCCGGTGCGCACCGTGTCTGGATCCGCGAGCAGATAGCCGTCGTGCCGGACCAGCTCGAGCCGCTCGCCAAGCCGCGCCTCGGTATCGCGCCACCACGGTTCGTAATGCGCCAGGCAGTGGACCCGCGCGGCACCGACCGCGTCGGCGAGCTCGGCGAGGATCGCGACCGTGTCGCCACGGCGCAGCACCAGCGGCACACCCAGCGCGTCGAGCGATGCAGCAAGGCTGGTCAGCGCATGGTGCAGCCACCAGCGTTGCGCGCCGCCGATCCGCCAGTCGCCGGGCGCATCATCGTCGAGCACATAGACCGCGAGCACCGGTCCCTCGGCAGCAGCGGCGGTTACCGCCGCCTGATCGGCAAGCCGGAGATCCTGGCGAAACCAGAGGAGGGTGGGGGCTGGGGAGGTGGTCGTCATCGGCCGATCAATGCTTGAAACGGCAGAGCGATGCCGACCCTAGCCCAGAGAATCTGTCGGCGCGGTGCTGTCAGGCCGGCGACGACATCGCGCGCGGGGTGGACGATTCGTCAAGCGCGGCCAGTTCGACGGGCGTGAGGCCCATGCGCCGTTCGATATGGTCGGCTGCGGCGACGTGGCTAGCGTCCGGGAGATCGGCGGCGTGCCGGCCGGTCTTGCCCGTCGCGCGCGAGGCGGCGAACAGGCTCAATGTCATGCGGGTCATTCAGTCTTCGGTTCGGGGTGCGCGCCGCATTGGTTGCTGGCACGCTAACCGGAAAATACGCCGAGGCGGCGAAGGTTCCCCGCGCTTGCGGCAAGCTGCGGCACTGGCTTCCGACAGCGCCGCACCGACGACCGACGGGCGAGCATCTGAGGAATCGCCCCCAGATGATCACCCATCGGTTCCGTGGCTCAGGCGGCGGTGCCGATCGCGTCAAGCGTGGCGACGGCTTCGGCGGACAGCACCAGCGACCCCGCCGCGAGGTTTTCGTGGAGATGCGCGACCGACGAGGTCCCCGGGATCAGCAGCAGGTTCGGCGCGCGCTGCAGCAGCCAGGCGAGCGCCACCTGCATCGGCGTGGCGCCAAGCGATGTGGCGACATCAGACAAGGCGGTGGATTGCAGCGGGGTGAAGCCGCCGAGCGGGAAGAACGGCACATAGGCGATGCCGTCGGCGGCGAGCTGGTCGATCAGCGCATCGTCGGCGCGGTGCGCGACATTGTACAGATTCTGCACGCAGACGATCTCGGCAATGCCATTGGCTTCGGCGATCTGGGCCGCGGTGGCGTTGCTGAGGCCGATGTGGCGGATAAGGCCCTGTTGCTGCAGCTCGGCGACTACCTCCAGCCGGTCGGCGATCGATCCCTCCGAAGGGCCATGATCCTCGCCACCCATCAGGCGCAAGTTGACGACGTCGAGCACGTCGAGGCCGAGGTTGCGGAGATTGTCGTGAACCGCGGCGGTGAGCTCGGCCGGCGACGTCGCGGGGATCCATGAGGCATCGTCGCCGCGGCGCGCGCCGATCTTGGTGACGATGGTGAGATCGTCGCGATAGGGGTGGAGCGCTTCGCGGATCAGCTTGTTGGTGACGTGCGGGCCGTAGAAGTCGCTGGTGTCGATGTGGTTGACCCCGGCTTCGACGGCGGCGCGCAGCACCGCCAGCGCCGCGGCATGATCCTTGGGCGGGCCGAACACGCCGGGGCCGGCGAGCTGCATGGCGCCATAGCCGAGGCGGTTGACGGTGCGGGTGCCGAGCGAAAACGTGCCGGCGGTGGCGATACTGGTCATGACGGGTCTCCTCTGGTGATCTGCATGTAGACACGGCCGCCCTGAACGATAACAACCGCAGATCGGCACAGGCTGTACGGACAGGCGCACAATGGCAGCGAATCTCGGCGACCTTGCAGCTTTTGTCGCGGTGGCGCGGGCCGGGGGCTTTCGCGACGCGGCGCGGGTCGCGGGCAGCAGCGCCTCGGGCCTATCGGAAGCGGTGCGGCGGCTGGAGACGCGGCTCGGCGTGCGCCTGCTCAACCGCACCACCCGCAGCGTGATGCCGACCGAGGCGGGCGCGCGGCTGCTCGACCGGCTGGTGCCGGCGCTCGGCGAAGTGGAAGCGGCGCTCGACGTGGTCAACGGCTTCCGCGATTCGCCGGCTGGCACGCTGCGCATCAACGTGCCGGTCAGCGCCGCGCGGCTGGTGCTGCCGCGGATCATCCCGGGATTCCTGGCCGCCTATCCCGACATCCGGTTGGAGATCATCGCCGAGGACGGCTTCGTCGACGTGCTCGCGGCGGGTTGCGATGCCGGTATCCGCTATGATGAGCGGCTGGAGCAGGACATGATCGCGGTGCCGATCGGTCCGCGCACGCAGCGCTTCGCGGCCGCGGCGGCGCCGGGCTATCTGGCGCGGCGCGGCCGGCCCGGTCATCCGCGCGACCTGCTCGACCATGCCTGCCTGCGTGGCCGCTTCTCGAGCGGGATGATGGGCCCGTGGGAGTTCGAGCGCGACGGCGAGATCGTCAAGCTCGATCCCCCGGGGCCGCTGATCGTCCAATCAGGGGGCGCGATGGACCTCGCGATCGCCGCGGCGATCGGCGGCAGCGGCATCGTCTTCCTGTTCGAGGACTGGCTGCGCCCGCATCTCGACAGCGGCGCGCTCGAGCCGGTGCTTGAACCGTGGTGGCAACCGTTCTCGGGACCGTACCTCTATTATCCCGGGCGGCGCTACCTGCCGGCGCCGCTCCGCGCGTTCGTCGACCATGTCGGCGCGCACGGCCGGTGGTAGCCGCGCGACGCTGACGGGATCAGGGTCGACGCGATCAGAGGCCTGCGTCCTTCTTCGCGCGCTCCTCGTAGAACAGGCGGACGACGTCCCACGCCTCTTCGGCGGTCTCGACGAAGGTGAAGATGCCAAGATCGCGCTGGCTGACCACGCCCTCGTCAACCAGCGCCTGGAAGTTGATCACCTTGTCCCAGAATTCGCGGCCGAACAGCAGCACCGGGATCGGCGCGATCTTGCCGGTCTGGATCAGGGTGAGCAGCTCGAACAGCTCGTCGAAGGTGCCGAACCCGCCGGGGAAGGCGGCGAGCGCGCGGGCGCGGAGCAGGAAGTGCATCTTGCGCAGCGCGAAATAGTGGAACTGGAAGCTTAGCGACGGCGTCACATAGGGGTTGGGCGCCTGCTCGTGCGGGAGCACGATGTTGAGCCCAACCGATTCGGCGCCGACGTCCGCCGCGCCGCGATTGGCCGCCTCCATGATCGATGGGCCGCCGCCCGAGCAGACCACGAACTGGCGCTTGCCGGCCTGGTCGCGCGGCACCCGGCTGGCGATCTGAGCGAGCTCGCGGGCGACGTCATAATAGCGGCTCTTCGCCACCAGCCGCTCCGCGATGCCCCGCGCGGTGTCGTCGCTCGCCATCTCGAGCATCGCCTGCGCCTTGGCGGGCTCGGGGATGCGGGCCGAGCCGTACATGACGAAGGTGGAGGCGATCTGTGCCTCGTCGAGCAGCAGTTCGGGTTTGAGCAATTCGAGCTGGAAACGCACCGGTCGCAGGTCTTCGCGCAGCAGGAAATCCATGTCCTGGAAGGCGAGCCGGTAGGCGGGGTTCTCGGTCTGCGGCGTGGAGATCGCGCCCTTGGCGCTTTCCGCGTCCTGCTTGGCATGCGGGAAAACGCGGTTCGGAACGTGTGTATCGGTCATCCGAGCCCGGTAAAGCAAACCGCCAGCGGCGGAAAGGGGCCGTCAGCGGCAGAGATGCGCGTTATCGTCCTCGAGGTGGAGATGGTTGTGGTGCGCGGCATTATAGTCGGGCGACAACACCGTGCCGAACCGCTTGCACGCCGAGCCGTGGATGGTCTGGAGGAAGCGACGCACCGCCGGGTCGGGCGAGTTCCAGTCGGCGAGGATGCTGATCCGCCGCCCGTCCTTGAGCGTCACCCCGCCGATGTCGACCGCATTGGCGATCGCATGGCCCGAGCGCCGCGACGCGCTGCGTGCCGAGCCGACGACGTTGCGGCAGGCATAGCTGCCCATGCTCTCCACCCGCGCCAGCTCGCTGCCGAGGATCTGATAGGCCGCCGGCGCGACGCCGTTGCGGACCCAGCTGGTGAAGGCGCGCGCCTCGCCGCAGCGGACCGCGCCAAGGTTGGTCACCGGCACGCCGATGTCGACCAGCTGCACGGTGCCGGCAAGGCCGCAGCCATTGCCGAGGTCCTTGTCGGGCAGGACGCGGAACGAGACCGCCTCGCGGTGGAGGTCGCCGAGGCATTGCGCGGTGTCGCGCACCGACGGCCGCGAAATCGTGTCGCGCGACGGCGCCGGTCGCTGCTGGGCAGGGCGCTCGCGGCTGCCGCAGCCGGCGAGCAGCAGCGCCAGCGCCGTCGCCGCGACCCGTCCGTGCCCCCGATGCTGACGCAACATACTTCCCCTTTACGCGGCTCGTAGAGAGGGTTGCGGTCGTCCGGCAATGGATCCGCATCGCGGTTGCGACGAATCGTGGCCGATCCGCCCGCGGCCGATTTGCGGTTGCCAGCCTGCGCCGACGTCCCTAACGCCGTCGACGGGCCACGCGGTCCCAACGCCGCGCGCGCTCTCTGTGAGGAGAGACTACATTGACGGATACTGTTCTAGCACCCGCCACGGGTGCGCTCGAGAAGCCTGCCACCAAACCGGCACGGCCCTATTTTTCTTCCGGCCCCTGCGCCAAGCCGCCGGGCTGGGACGCCGCCAAGCTCGCCACCGCCAGCCTCGGCCGCTCGCACCGCTCCAAGATCGGCAAGCAGCGCCTGCAATATGCCATCGACCTGATGCGCGACTGCCTGCGCCTGCCTGATACCCACCGCATCGGCATCGTCCCCGGATCCGACACCGGCGCGTTCGAGATGGCGATGTGGACCATGCTCGGCGCCAAGCCTGTCACCACGCTCGCCTGGGAAAGCTTCGGCGAGGGCTGGGTCACCGACGCGGTCAAGCAGCTCAAGATCGATCCCACCGTGATCCGCGCCGATTATGGCCAGCTGCCTGATCTGGGCGCGGTCGACTGGTCGAACGACGTGCTGTTCACCTGGAACGGCACCACCTCGGGCGTCCGCGTCCCCAACGGCGACTGGATCCCCGAGGGTCGCGAGGGCCTGTCGTTCGCCGACGCGACGTCGGGCGTGTTCGCCTACGACCTGCCGTGGGACAAGATCGATGTCGCCACCTTCTCGTGGCAGAAGGTGCTGGGCGGCGAGGGCGCGCATGGCGTGATCATCCTTGGGCCCCGCGCGGTCGAGCGGCTGGAGAGCTACACCCCCGCCTGGCCGCTGCCCAAGGTGTTCCGCCTGGTGTCCAAGGGCAAGCTCGCCGAGGGCGTGTTCAAGGGCGAGACGATCAACACGCCGTCGATGCTCGCGGTGGAAGACGCGATCTTTGCGCTCGAATGGGGCAAGTCGCTCGGCGGCCTCGATGGCCTGATCGCGCGCTCGGATGCCAACGCCGCGGCGCTGCAGACCATCGTCGCCGAGCGGGCGTGGCTCGGCAATCTCGCCGCCGACGAGGCGAACCGCTCGACGACGAGCGTGTGCCTCACCGTCGAGGGCGCGGACGAGGCGTTGATCAAGAAGATGGCGTCGCTGCTCGAGGCGGAGGGCGCGGCCTATGACGTCGCCGGCTATCGCGACGCGCCGGCGGGTCTCAGGATCTGGTGCGGTGCCACCGTCGACACCGCGGACATCGAGGCGCTCGGGCCGTGGCTCGACTGGGCCTATGCCACCGCCAAGGCTTCCAACTAATCATCGTCGTCCCAGCGAAAGCTGGGATCTCGTCCCGCGGGCGTAGGCCTGCCGCACGAGATCCTGACTTTCGTCAGGATGACGCATTGCAGAAAGACACGTCGTCATGCCCAAAGTCCTTATTTCCGACAAGATGGATCCCCAGGCCGCCAAGATCTTCCGCGAGCGCGGGGTCGAGGTGGACGAGATCACCGGCAAGACCCCGGCAGAGCTGATGGCGATCATCGGCGACTATGACGGGCTCGCGATCCGCTCCTCGACCAAGGTTACCAAGGAGATCCTCGAGCACGCGACCAACCTCAAGGTGGTCGGCCGCGCCGGCATCGGCGTCGACAACGTCGATATCCCCGCCGCGTCGGCCAGGGGCGTGGTGGTGATGAACACCCCGTTCGGCAATTCGATCACCACCGCCGAACATGCCATCGCGCTGATGTTCGCGCTCGCCCGCGACCTGCCGGAGGCGGACAAGTCCACCCAGGCCGGCAAGTGGGAGAAGAACCGCTTCATGGGCGTCGAGATGACGGCCAAGACGCTCGGCCTGATCGGCGCCGGCAACATCGGCTCGATCGTCGCCGATCGCGCCCGCGGCCTCAAGATGAAGGTGGTCGCCTATGATCCCTTCCTCACCCCCGAGCGTGCGGTGGAGATGGGTGTCGAGAAGGTGACGCTGGACGAGCTGCTCGCCCGCGCCGACTTCATCACCCTGCACACGCCGCTGACCGACCAGACCCGCAACATCCTGTCGGCGGAGAACCTCGCCAAGACCAAGCCGGGCGTGCGGATCGTCAATTGCGCGCGCGGCGGGCTGATCGACGAGGCGGCGCTCAAGGCAGGGCTCGATTCCGGCCATATCGGCGGCGCCGCGCTCGACGTGTTCGTGACCGAGCCGGCCAAGGAATCGCCGCTGTTCGGCACCCCGAACTTCATCTCGACTCCGCATCTCGGCGCCTCGACCACCGAAGCGCAGGTCAATGTCGCGATCCAGGTCGCCGAGCAGATGGCGGACTTCCTGGTCTCGGGCGGCGTCACCAACGCGCTCAACATGCCCTCGCTCTCGGCCGAGGAAGCGCCCAAGCTCAAGCCGTACATGGCGCTCGCCGAGAAGCTCGGCAGCCTGGTCGGCCAGCTCGCGACCGGCGCGATCACGCGCATCTCGGTTCATGCCGAGGGCGCCGCGGCGGAGCTCAACCAGAAGCCGATCACCAGCGCCGTGCTGGCCGGCTTCCTCCAGACCCAGACCGCGACGGTCAACATGGTCAACGCGCCGCTGCTGGCACGCGAGCGTGGCATGGAGGTGCGCGAGATCCGCACCGAGCGCGAGGGCGACTATCACACGCTGCTGCGCGTCGCGGTGAAGACCGCCGATGGCGAGCGGTCGGTGGCGGGTACCTTGTTCGGCGACCAGGCGCCGCGCCTCGTCGAGCTGTTCGGCATCAAGGTGGAGGCCGATCTGGTCGGCCCGATGCTCTACGTCGTCAACGAGGACGCTCCCGGCTTCATCGGCCGGCTCGGTACCGCGCTCGGCGAGGCAGGGGTCAACATCGGCACCTTCCATCTCGGCCGCCGTTCGGCCGGCGGCGAGGCGGTGCTGCTGCTCTCGGTCGACGAGCCGGTGACCGCGGAGCTGCTCGCCAAGGTCAAGGCGCTGCCGGGCGTCAAGACCGCGATGGGCCTGTCGTTCTGAGGCCTGGCTGAACCTTCCCGTCCCCGGCCTCGTCCGGGGACGGGATGCGGCCGCGGCCGTGTGCGATGGCCATGGCCTGCCGATCGCCCTGAGCCTGCCGAAGGGCATGAGACCCACTGTGCTTCGACAGGCTCAGCACGAACGCCCCGATGCTTGACCGAGCGCGAAGACATTCCCTTCCGTTCGCCCTGAGCTTGTCGAAGGGCAGGGGACACGCCGCGCTTCGACAGGCTCAGCGCGAACGGGCTCCCTCGTCATCCTGCGCTACCCCTCTCCCCATTGCGGCAGGGGCGCTCTATGGAGCCGGCATGACCCCATTGCTTCCCGAAGGTTTCCGCGACCGTCTGCCGCCCCATGCCGATACCGCCGCCGCGATCGAGGCGCGGGTGCTCGAGGCAGCGCGGCTGCATGGCTATGAACGCGCCGATCCGCCGCTCGTCGAATATGCCGACAGCCTCGGCTCGCGGCTCAAGGACGGCGCGCTGATCGATGCGGTGCGCTTCGTCGATCCGGTGTCGCAGCGCACGCTCGCGATCCGCCCCGATCTCACCGCGCAGATCGCCCGCATCGCCGCGACGCGGATGGGGCATCACCCGCGCCCGGTGCGGCTGTCCTATGCCGGCCCGGTGCTCAAGCTGCGCGCCGAGCAACTCGCCCCGGCGCGCGAGTGGCGCCAGATCGGCTGCGAGCTGATCGGGCTCGATTCGGTCGCGGCGGCTCAGGAAGTGGTCGGCGTCGCGGTGGAAGCGCTTGCCGCGGCTGGCGCCAGCGGCGTCTCGATCGATTTCACCCTGCCCGATCTGGTCGATACGCTGGCGGCGGGGCCGTTGCCGGTGCCGCCCGAGCGGGTCGAGGCGCTGCGCGACCGGCTCGACGCCAAGGATGCCGGCGCGGTGGCGGAGCTGGCGCCGGCCTATCTGCCGCTGATCGAGGCGGCCGGGCCGTTCGAGGCGGCGCTGGCGCGGCTGCGCGGCTTCGATGCCAGCGGCGCGCTGACCAGCCGCCTGGATGGGCTGGCGGCGCTGGCGCACGCCGTGGGTGGTCGCGTCGGGCTGACGCTCGATCCCACCGAGCGCCATGGCTTCGAATATCAATCGTGGCTCGGCTTCTCGCTATTCGTCGCCGGTGCGACGCGCGAGGTCGGCCGCGGCGGCACCTACACGGTGATGCACGATGGCGGCGCCGAGGAAGCGGCGACCGGGTTCTCGATCTTCGCCGATGCGATCGTCGCCACCGCCGCGCCGGCCGAGCGGCGGCGGCTGTTCCTGCCGATGGGCACCGCGCCGGCGGATGGCGCGGCGATGCGCGCCGCCGGCTGGGTGACGGTGGCGGCGCTGGAGGCCGGCGACACGCCAGAGGCGCAATTGTGCACGCATTTCTGGGCGATGGGCGAGGCGCGGCTGCTGCGGGATTAGAACCACGATCCCGTTCGTGCTGAGCTTGTCGAAGCACGGTGAGTCCCTTGCCCTTCGACAGGCTCAGGGCGAACGGGTAGCAGGGTTTGGTTGACGCGTCCGGCCCCCGAGGCTAGGCGCGCCACCGAACAATCGGAACCGTCCGCGCGCCGAGCCCTGTCGAAGGGCGCGCGGATTCGCCAGGCAGGCGGAGAATTGTATCCATGGCCAATGTAGCCGTGATCGGCGCCCAGTGGGGCGACGAGGGCAAGGGCAAGATCGTCGACTGGCTCGCCGAACGCGCCGACATGGTGGTCCGCTTCCAGGGCGGGCACAACGCCGGCCACACGCTGGTGGTGGGCGAGAACGTCTACAAATTGTCGCTGCTGCCGTCGGGCATCGTCCGCGGCACGCCGTCGGTGATCGGCAATGGCGTGGTGCTCGACCCCTGGGCGCTCAAGGCCGAGATCGAGCGGCTCGCAGCACAGGGCGTGGTCGCGACCCCGGAGACGCTGCGCATCGCCGACAATTGCGCGCTGATCCTGCCGTTCCACCGCGATCTCGATGGTCTGCGCGAGGATGCGAGCGGCGCCGGCAAGATCGGCACCACGCGTCGCGGCATCGGCCCGGCCTATGAGGACAAGGTCGGCCGTCGCGCGATCCGCGTCTGCGACTTGGCCCATCTCGACCAGCTCGATACCCAGCTCGATCGGCTCACCGCGCATCACGACGCGCTGCGCGCCGGCTTCGGCCAGCCGCCGATCGACCGCGCGGCGCTGATCGCCGAACTGCGCGATATCGCCGATTTCGTGCTGTCCTTCGCCAAGCCGGTGTGGCGCGACCTCAACGAGGCGCGTGCGGCGGGCAAGCGCATCCTGTTCGAAGGCGCGCAGGGCGTGCTGCTCGACGTCGATCACGGCACCTATCCGTTCGTCACCTCGTCCAACACCATCGCCGGCAGCGCCGCGGGTGGCTCGGGCCTGGGGCCGGGGGCGGTCGGCTTCGTGCTCGGCATCGCCAAGGCCTATACCACCCGCGTCGGCTCGGGGCCGTTCCCGACCGAACTCGAGGACGAGATCGGCGAGCGCCTCGGCACCCGCGGCCATGAGTTCGGCACCGTCACCGGGCGCAAGCGCCGCTGCGGCTGGTTCGATGCGGTGCTGGTGCGCCAGTCTGCCGCCGTGTCCGGGATCACCGGCATCGCGCTGACCAAGCTCGACGTGCTCGACGGCTTCGAGACGATCTCGATCTGCACCGGCTATCGCCTGCGCGGCGAGACGCTGGACTATTTTCCCTCGCACGCCGCCGACCAGGCCGCGGTGGAGCCGATCTACGAAACGATGGAAGGCTGGCAGGATTCCACCGCCGGCGCGCGCAGCTGGGCCGAATTGCCGGCCCAGGCGATCAAGTATATCCGCCGTGTCGAGGAATTGATCCGCTGCCCGGTGACCCTGGTATCGACCAGTCCCGAACGGGCCGACACCATCTTGGTTCGCGATCCGTTCGCCGACTAATCTAGATCATCTTTGCCGGCGGCATGAAGATCATGCCGCCGGTTCGATCAAGCATCCTTTTACTGTCTGGCCTGTTGTGGAGATCAACAGGGAGAAGAAGGATGGACGACGATCTTGTCCGACTGGCCAAGTCCCAGCTTGCGTTCCGCCGGTTGCGCTACACCCATTTCGATCACGCGCTGTTCGACGAACACGCATGGGACATGCTGATGATCCTGTTCGTCGCGCGCAGCGAGGGGCGCGAGATCGAGGATATCGAGCTGATCACCGAGACGGCGGCCCGCCTGCCCACCGGCCTGCGCTGGCTGTCGATGCTGGAGCATGACAAGCGCGTCGCGCGAACGGTGAAAAGCGACCGGATCCTGGTGACGCTGACCGACGAGGCTGCCGCCTCGATGCGCCAATTCTTGCTGGATGCCTCCGCCGCCCGGTAGCGATCCGCGGTTTCGTGCGACGGGACCGTCGACGCTTCGCCTGTAGCCGATCGCAAAAGAAGAGGCCGGACGATCGCTTGCCCGGCCTCTCCTTTCACTCGTCGGCGACGAGCTTAGCGCGGCGTGGTCGCGCCGCCCGAGCTGCTCGTCGTGCCCGTTCCCGTGGTCGTACCCGGCGTGGTCGTGCCGGTTGCATCGGGGCTGGTCATCGAGTCCGGCGACATGGTCGAGTCGGTGGTCGACGTCGTCCCCGTGGTCGTCGTGCCGGTGCCCGAGCGCGTGCCGGTGGTGCCGCGATGAGTGCTGCGCGTCGATTTGCTGCGGGTGGTGCTGGTCGTGCCACCGGTGGTGCCGGAGGTCGTCGACTGGCCGGTGCCGGTCTGGCCCATCGACATGTCACCGGTGGTGCCGCCCATGGTGCCCGATGTCGTGCCGCCCATCGTGCCCGAGGTGGAGCCACCCATGGTCCCCGTCGAGCCACCCATGGTGCCCGAGGTCGACCCACCAGTTGTCGTCTGCGCAATGGCGGCGGTCGGCAACAACAGCGCGGCGACGGTAAGTGTCATGATCTTTCGCATCGTTCTCTCCTGCTTTTCGTTATCGTATCAACGGCTCGCAGGGGCAGGTGTTCCCTTTGATTAACTACATTGAGCCCGGTGGAGTAACGCCTGATCGGCGAGCACCAAGGCCATCATCGCTTCCACCACCGGCACGCCGCGGATGCCGACGCACGGATCGTGGCGCCCCTTGGTGGCGATCTCGGCGGCTTGACCGTCGCGGTCGATCGTCGGCACCGCGGTGAGGATCGAGCTGGTCGGCTTGAACGCGGCGCGCAGCCGGATCGGCTGGCCGGTGGCGATGCCGCCGGCGATGCCGCCGGCGTGGTTGGCGAGGAAGGTGGGGCCGTCGTCGCCCGGGCGCATCGCATCGGCATTGGCCTCGCCGGTGAGGGCCGCGGCGGCGAAGCCGTCGCCGATCTCGACGCCCTTGACGGCGTTGATGCCCATCACCGCATGCGCCAGCTCGGCGTCGAGCTTGGCATAGAGCGGCGCGCCCCAGCCGGCGGGCACGCCCACCGCCTCGCAGGCGACCACCGCGCCGAGCGACGAGCCGGCCTTGCGCGCACCGTCAACCAGCGCCTCCCAGCGCTCCGCCGCGGCAGGGTCGGGGCAAAAGAAGGGATTGGCGTCGATCGTCGCGTCGTCGAACGCGGCGTAATCGATCGCATCACCGCCGATCGCCTCCACCCAGCCGCGGATCCGCACCTGCGGGATCACCAGCCTGGCGACCGCGCCAGCCGCCACCCGGCTCGCCGTCTCGCGCGCCGATGACCGCCCGCCGCCGCGATAGTCGCGGAAGCCGTATTTGGCGTCATAGGCGTAATCGGCATGGCCCGGGCGGTAGGCGAGCGCGACTTCGGAATAATCCTTCGATCGCTGGTCGACATTCTCGATCATCAGGCTGATCGGGGTGCCGGTGGTGCGGCCCTCGAACACGCCCGAGAGGATGCGCACCTGATCGGGCTCGCGGCGCTGGGTGGTGAAGCGCGAGGTGCCGGGGCGGCGCTTGTCAAGCCAGGGCTGGATGTCCGCCTCGGCGAGCGCGAGCCCCGGCGGACAACCGTCGACCACCGCGCCGATCGCGGGACCGTGGCTCTCGCCCCAGGTGGTGAAGCGGAAGACGTGGCCGAAGGAATTGACGCTCATGATGCCTCCCTCTCGCGACGGAGGGGAGGGGTCAAGCTGTAGCGTCGGGTAATCGGTTCAGGCGAGCGCGATATCCGGCGCGTCCTCGGCCTTCATGCCGATCACGTTGTAGCCGGCATCGACATGGTGGATCTCGCCGGTGACGCCGCTCGACAGGTCGCTCAGCATGTACAATCCGGCGCCGCCGACGTCGTTGATCGTCACGGTACGGCGCAGCGGCGAGTTGAGCTCGTTCCACTTGAGGATATAGTTGAAGTCGCCGATCCCGCGCGCCGCCAACGTCTGGATCGGGCCCGCCGAGATCGCGTTGATGCGGATGTTCTCCGGCCCGAGATCCACCGCGAGATATTTGACGCTGGTCTCGAGCGCCGCCTTGGCGACGCCCATGACATTGTAATGCGGGATGACCTTCTCGGCGCCGTAATAGGACAGGGTCAGGATCGAGCCGCCCTCGGGCATCATCGTCCGTGCGCGCTTGGCCACCGCGACCAGGCTGTAGGCCGAGATGTTCATCGTCATCAGGAAATTGTCGAGCGTGGTATCGTAATAGCGACCGCGCAGCTGCGACTTGTCCGAAAAGCCGATGGCATGGACCACGAAGTCGATCGTCGGCCATTCCGCGGCGAGCTTGCCAAAGGTCGCATCGAGCGCGTCCATGTCCGAGACGTCACAGTCGAACAGCCGGGCGACGCCGAGCTGCTCGGCGAGCGGGCGCACGCGCTTCTCCATCGCCTCGCCCTGGTAGGAGAAAGCGAGCTCGGCGCCGGCAGCCGACAATTGCTTGGCAATTCCCCACGCCAGCGACTTGTCGTTGGCCAGGCCCATGATCAGCCCACGCTTTCCCGCCATCAACCCCGTCACGCCGTCACCGCCTCCGTCTTGCTCGTCGCTGCACCCTGTAGCGCCGGTTCGGGCGGTTCCGCCAGTGCCGCGTTGAGATGGGCGCCAAACACCAGCCCGAGGCCGATCAGATAAAAGAACAGGAGCATCACTACCACGCCGGCCAGACTGCCATAGGTGAGGTCATAGCCGCCGAGCTGCGCGAGCACGATCGGCAGCAGCGCGGTCATCCCCACCCACCAGGCGGTGGTGAACAACGCGCCCGGCCATTTCTTGCACTCGGTGTAGCGGTATTTGGACGGCGTCACCGAATAGAACAGCATGTAGAGCGCGCCGAACATCAGCAGCCCGGGGATGATCCGCGACAGGCCGACCCAGCCGGCGGCGTTCTCGGCGAAGGGCAGCAGCCGATAGATGAACTGTTCGGCGGCGGTGAGGATGCCCTGCACCAGGAAGGCGATCAGCGCGATAATCACCGACAGGATGATCATCCCCGACGACGACAGCCGCGAGCGCCAGAAGGGCGCGGTCGATTTGACGCCATAGGCACGGTGGAAGATGTCGCGAATCGTCTCGACGAAGCCGCCCACCGTCCACAAGCCGACCAGCCCGCCGAGCCACAGCAGGTTGCCGGTGCGCGCCACCAGCACGTCGGCGATCGGCTTGCGCAGGATGTCGGCGACATCGGGGGGCAGCACGTGGAGGAACGAGGCCACGGTGCGCTGCGTCTCGGCGCTCTGGCCGAGCAGCGACAGCAGCGCCGCCGCGGTGATGAAGAACGGGAACACCGTCATCAACGCGAGATAGGCGAGATTGCCGGCGTGGATGAAGCCGTCGTTGAACACGCCGAACGCGGCGCGCTTGAACACCTCGATGGTGGCCGGCCCGGGCTTCAGCTTGGCGAGGTGGTGGTGGGCGCCGTGGCGATGCTTCGCCCGGTCTTCGGGGGTTAGGGCGGGGGCAGCGTCTGTCACGCGGCTCAGACGCCCAGCGCCGCCCTCGGGTTCCCGGCTCCATCCCACTGTTCGGCAAAGGCTTGCAGCGCGGCATCATGCGCAGGCACGTCGACCATCAGCGTCACGAGCTGGTCGCCGCGGGTACCGTCCTTGCGGTAGAAGCCCTTACCCTTGAGGCGCAGCGTCTTGCCCGAGGTGGTGCCGGCGGGGATCGTCAGCATCACCGCCTTGTCGACGGTCGGCGCTCGCACCGAGCCGCCGAGTACCGCTTCCTTGAGGGTGATCGGCAGATCAAGCCGAACGTCGTCGCCGTCGCGTGTGAAGAAGCGATGGGCCTGCACCTCGATACTGACGATGGCGTCGCCGGCGCCGCCCGGGCCCTGTTCGCCCTTGCCGCCCAGCTTCATCTGGGTGCCGGTCTCCACCCCCGCCGGCAGCTTGAGGTCGATCGCCTTGCCGTCGCCGAGCGTCACCCGCTGGGGGTTGAGCGTCGCCGCATCGACGAAGGGCACGCGCAGCTGATAGGCGATGTTGGCGCCCTTGGGCTGCGGCCGCCGGCCGAAGCCGCTGGCAAAGCCGCCGCCACGCTGGCCGCCGCCGAACAGGCCCTCGAAGATGTCGCCCATGTCGGCGGTGTCGCCGCCAAACTCGAATCCGGCGCTGTTGAAGCCGCCGCTGCCCGGGCCGCCGGGGCGCGGGCTGCCGGCGCCATAGCCGAACGGTGCGGCAGGGTTGCCGTCGCCATCGATTTCGCCGCGATCGAAGCGCGCGCGCTTGTCCTTGTCGGTGAGCAGGTCATAGGCGCTCGTCACCTGGCTGAACCGCTCGGACGCTTTGGGATTGTCCTTGTTGCGGTCCGGATGAAGCTCTTTCGCGAGCTTGCGGTACGCCTTCTTGATGTCGGCCTCGGTCGCGCCACGCGCCACGCCCAAGGTCTGATATGGATCGGCCATCGAGTCCCCGTTGGTGTATTAGCCGGCTATGTGGGGGAGGGAGCGGCGCAACGCAATCGGTGGCTGCATCGTTGGTGGCATCGAGGAGACGCGATCATGACCGACAAGCAACCCACCCAGGCGATGGATACCAAGCACGACGGCAGCAAGGACGGCGTCGGCGACGCACCGGGCAAGACCGCGGGCGGCAGCGAAAGCAGCGGCGGCGCCTATCCCAATCCGCATACCGGCAAGAAGCCCGGCGGCGCCGGCGGCGGCTTCATGGGCCATGGCGGCCAGAGCGGCATGGAATATTCGGGCACCGGCGATAAGGACACCGACGACGACGTCGGCAATGAGAATGCCGTGACGAAATAGGCCGTTCCCCGCCGTCCGGCACCTACTTTCTCTGTCACCCCAGCGAAGGCTGGGGTCTCCGGCGGCTCCATCCCTGTGTGCCACCAGGAGATCCCAGCTTTCGCTGGGATGACGGTAGAGGGGGGGAAGGACTAGGCGGCGACCAGATCCTCCAGCGGCGCGACATCCACCGACACCTCCATGTTCTGCGCATGCGAGCCGAGCACCACGCCGTCGACCGGCGCGATCTCGGCATAGTCGCGGCCAACGGCCATGACGATGTGATCGCCCGCCATCCAGATGCCGTTGGTGGGATCGAGCCCGACCCAGCCCTGCACCGGCCCGCACCACAGCAGCACCCAGGCGTGCGTCGCATCGGCGCCGACCAGCCGCGGCTCGCCGGGGGGCGGGATGGTGCGAATATAGCCCGACGCATAAGCCGCCGGCAGCCCTGCCGCGCGCAGCCCGGTGATCATGATCTGCGCGAAATCCTGGCACACGCCCTTGCGATGCAGAAAGGCTTCGTGCGGCGGCGTGTCGACCAGAGTCGCCGTAGCGTCGAAGGTGAAATCGCGCTGGATCCGCTGCGCGAGCGCGATTCCCGCCTCGAGGCTGCCGCGCGCGGGATCGAGATCCGCCGCGCAATAATCGGCGATGCCATGGTCGAGCGGGATCAGCGGCGAGGGGAACAGGTAATTGGCCGGGCCGATCGCCGAAAGATCGCGGCTGTGGCGCGCCATCGCCGCGACCTCGGCGAGCGTCGGGTCCGACGCGTCGGGGATCGGGATCAGCCGGTCGACCGCAATCCGCGCGCGGCTCTCGATGGTCAGGCTGCGCACCGGCGTATCGATCACCAGCCGGGTGACGTTGGCGAGCCCCGCCTCGGCGCGCGCCGGCGAGGTGCGCCCGACCGGTTCGACGGTGAGCGCATAATCCTCCACCGTCTGGCCCGGCCAGTCGATCGGCTGGAGCCGCAGGTTGCAGCGCGCGAACTTGACGAAACCGCCGTAATCGAAGCGGGTGACGTGGCGGATGTCGTAGATCATCGAACGGTCTGCTTCATGCCAGCGTCAGCCCCACGGCGCGCAGCGGCTCGGCACCCTGGAGGAAATAGCGGCGCGCCACCGCGTCGGACAACTGGGCGAGCCGGCGCTCCATGTCGCCGAGCGTGTCGGGGGTCATGGTCGCGGCCGTTGTGGTGGCGAGAATCGCGGTCAGCGCCTTGGCGAGCGCCTGCTGCGGCTCGGCCATGCCATCGTCGCTCAGCACCGGCAGTTCGCCAAGCCGCTCGTTCAGCCGCTCGGTCTGATAGGCGAGGCTGCGCGGGTTGCCCGGATCGAGCGCGACCAGATCGACCACCGGCACCCGCGCGATGCCGGTGAGATAGCGCTGGCGGTAGCTGATCTGGCTGTTGGCGAGATCGAGCAGTGTCGACAAATCGTCCGCAGTCGCACCGGGCATGCCGAACAAGCGCACCGCCCTGGTCATCGCCATCGCGCGCTCCAGCCGGCGGCCGAGATCGTGGAATCGCCAGGCGGAAGTGCGGCCCATATGCTCGGCCGACAGGCCGGCGATCGCCGCATAGCGTCGCTGCAGCGAGCCGGCGCGATCGAGCATGCCGCGGTGGCTGGGGAAGGGCGCCTCGAGCAGCCGCACCATGTCGGCCGACAGCCGGTCGCGCGAGCCCTCGCCGATGCAACGGGCGAGGCGGTTGATCGTCGCCACCGAATGCCAGTCCTCGTCCTCCATCGCCTGGCGGGCGAACAGCGTCAGGTCGCCGCGGCGCAGCGACAGCGGGTGCGGCGCCGATCCACCGCCCGCGATCAGGCCGACGAGCTTGCCCATCGTCGCCGACGACAGCGCCGCGCCGCCATCGGCATCGATCGAGTTGCCTAGCATGACCCGGATCGCCGCGAGCAGCGCCTCGCCGCGCTCGAGATAGCGGCCGAGCCAGTAAAAATTGTCGGCGACCCGGCTCGGCAGCGTCCCCGGGTTGCGGCGCACGGCGAGCGAATCCTGCGCGGGCAGCAGCGACACCTGATCCACCGCCTCATGGCCATGGATGCAGACGTCGGCCGACCAGGTGCCCTCGCCCATCACCGTCGAGCGCGGATCGGGATCGTCGCCGATCCGGGCGAAGCCGCCGGGCAGCACCGTCCACGCGCCGTGCGCATCGCGTGCCAGGAACACGCGCAGGGTGAAGGGCCGCGGCTCGAGCCGGTCGCCGATCACGACGGGCATGGTGGAGAGGCGGACGATCTCCTGGCCGACATAATCCTGCGGGCGGCGGGCTATGTCGGCGAGCAGCGCGATGCGCGCCGCGCCGGTGATCTCCGCACCAGGAATCGGCTTGTTGCCGGGCAGGCCGAGCGGCGCCGCGCCGAATGCGGGGCCGATCAGCAGCCGATCAAGGTCTTCCTCGACATGCACGCGCTCGCGATCATGCCCGCACCACCAGGTGGCGATGTTGGGAATGTGCAGGCTTTCGCCGAGCAGCCGCGTCGCCAGCTGCGGCAGGAAGGCGCTGAACGCCGGCGCCTCGAGCACGCCCGACCCCGGTGGGTTGGAGAGCACGACATTACCCGCCGCATAGGCATCGATCAGCCCCGGCACGCCGATCTGCGAGTGGGAATCAAACGCCAGCGGATCGAGCAGCCGCGGATCGACCCGCCGCCACAGCGCGTCCACCCGCTTGAGCCCGCCGATGGTGCGGACATAGAGCTGGTTCTCGAGCGCGGCGAGATCGGCGCCTTCGACCAGCAGCAGCCCGAGGTAGCGGGCGAGATGCGCCTGTTCGGGATAGCTCGGGTTGAACCGTCCAGGCGTGAGCAGGCCGATCCGCGGCTCGGCGCGGCGGCACATTGCGGCGATGCCGGCGCGGAACGCGGCGAAGAAGGGCGCGTGGCGCTGAACGTTGAGCCGCGCCTGCAGGCCGCCGAGCGTGCGGCTCACCGCCAGCCGGTTCTCGAGCGCATAGCCGGCGCCGGCAGGCGCACGCAGGTGATCGGCAAGGATCCGCCATTCGCCAGTGGGGCCGCGGCCGAGATCCATCGCGATGAAATGGAGGTGGCGACCGCCGGGCGGTTCGAGCCCCACCATCGGCCGCAGGAAATAGGGGCTGCCGGTCACCAGCGCGGCGGGGATCAGGCCGCGCTCGACCAGCCGGCCGGGCCCATAGAGATCGGCGATCACGGTCTCGAGCAGATCGGCACGCTGGACGACGCCGCGGGTGATCTCGCGCCACTCCGCGCTGTCGATCAGCAGCGGCACGGGGGACACCGGCCAGGGTCGCTCATCGGCCTCGCCCGAGATGCGAAAGCCCATGCCGATGTCGGCGGCATGGCGGCGGACGCGTTCGCGGATGTGGTCGAGATCGTCGGACGCGACGGTGGCGAGTTCCTCGAACATCGCCGCCCAGGCCGGATCGTCGCTGCTGCACAGCACGTCGTCCGCGGTAGCGCGGGCGCAGTAATCCGCGATCCAGCGCTTGGCATGCGTCGCCGCGTCGAACAGGGGCGCCGTCGCCATCGCTTGCCTTTGTATGTCCCTGCGGTGTGAGCGGCACCGTCTACGCTTGCGCGCTGCCATGCAACATAAAAGGGCGCTGATCCTTGGTCAGCCCACGTCGAGCCCTGGATGATGAGGCGTTAGAGGTCCGGCAGTACCTGATCAGCGATGCCCCAGCCCTCCAGCGCACGCGAGCCGGCGCGTTCGAGCAGCTCCGCGGCATCGCGCACGCTCCAGCGCGCCGCGGTGTCTAGGTCGCGCAGCTCGGTCCAGGAGACCGGTGCCGCGACCGGCGCGCCGGCACGCGCCCGCGCGGCATAGGGCATGATCGCGGTAGCGCCGCGCTGGTTGCGCAGATAGTCGATGAAGATCTTGCCCTTGCGCTTGGCCTTGGACATCACCGCGACGAACCGCTCGGGGTCCGCGGCGGCTAGCGCGCGGGCAAAGCGATCGGCGAAGTCCTTCACCGCCGGCCATTCTGCTTGCGGCGTCAGCGGCACCACCACATGAACGCCCTTGCCGCCCGACAGCAGCGGGAAGCTTACCAGCCCGATCTCGGCGAGCTGGTTCTTGAGATAGTCGGCGGCGCGTTTGGTGTCGCCGAAATCGAGCCCCTCGTCGGGGTCGAGATCGAACACCAGCCGGTCGGGCTGCTCGAGCGCGTCGATCGACGAGCCCCAGCCGTGGAATTCGATGGTGCCCATCTGGACGCAGGCGGTGAGGCCATCGACGTCGTCGACGTAGAGATAGGGCTCGACGGTGCCGTCCTTCTCGGTAACGTCGACATGGTGGACCCATTCGCCGAAGCTGCCGGCATCGTGCTTCTGGAAGAAGCATTGCTTGGCGCGGCCTTGCGGGCAACGCACCAGGCTGACCGGCCGGCGCCCGGCCCAGGGCAGCATGATCGGCGAGACCTGCGCGTAATAGTCCGCGAGCTCGCCCTTGGTGACGTCCGATTCGGGAAAGATCACCCGGTCGCGGCTGCTCACCTTGACGTGGACCTCGGGGAGCTCGGCCGTGAGCGTCGCGGGTGCCGGCTCGGGCGTCTCTACCACCACGTCCGCCGCCTTCTTGTCGCCGCGCAGGCCGAGGAAGCTCGGGTGGCGGAGCACGCCATCGGGCGTCACCTCGGTGAAGGCGATCTCGGCGACCAGCTCGGGCGTCACCCATTTGGCGCCGCGCACCATCGCGCGCGGCGCCTTCACCGTCGGCTCCGCCTGCGCCAGCGCGGCGAGCTTGTCGCCGATCTCGTCCATCAGCGCGGCGCCGAAGCCGGTGCCGACCTTGCCCGCATAGCGCAGCACGCCTGCCTCATGGACGCCGAGCAGCAGCGACTTGAAGCCGCGGTTCTTGTCCGACGGCGTCCAGCCGACGATCACGAACTCCTGCCGCCTGGTGCATTTGGCCTTGAGCCACGCCTTGGTGCGGCGGCCGCGATAGGGTGCATCGGCCTGCTTTGAGACGACACCCTCCAGCCCCTCGCGGCACATCGTCTCGAACAATTGCTCGCCCGAGCCGAGCACGTGATCGGAATAATGGATCCGATCGCTGTTCGGAATGATCGCGTGCAGCCGCTCCTTGCGGGCGATGTTCGCGAGCCCGGTCAGATCCTCGCCGTCGAGCTCGAGCAGGTCGAAGGCGAACAACGTCATGTCGCCGCCCGCCGAGATCGCGTCCTTGAGCGTGGAGAAATCCGGCCGGCCGTCCTTGAAGGCGACGATCTCGCCATCGATCAGCGCCGACGTCACCGGCAGCGCCGCCGCCGCCTCGGCGATCGCGGCGAACTTGTCGGTCCAGTCGAGCCCGCTTCGGGTATAGACCTTGGCGGTGCCGCCGCCGACAGCGACCAGCGCGCGATAGCCGTCATATTTCACCTCGTGGAGCCAGCCGCCGCCGGTGGGGACGCTGTCCACCAGCGTACACAATTGCGGTTCCTGGAAGGCCGGCGGCTTGCCCTTGGCGGCCGCGGCGGCCTTGGCCCTGGTCTTAGCGGCGGTTTTGACGGCGGCCTTCTTCGCCGGCGCGGCCTTGGCCGGCCTCTTGCCCTCGGCGATCTCCTGCATCGTCCGCCCGGTGGCGACGCTGGTCAGCGCCTCCTCGACCAGCGTGTCGGTGCCGCCGGCGGCGGCATCGTCGATCTTGCGCAGCAGCCAGTTCTCGTTCTTCTCGCGGCCGCGCGGCTTCAGCCGGATCAGCAGCCATTCGCCCTTCATCCGCTCGCCCTCGAGCACGAAGTGGAGATGGCCGTGCTCGATGTCCTTGGCGCTCTTGCCCGCGATCGGCGACCAGGTGCCGCGATCCCACAGCATCACCGTGCCGCCGCCATATTCGCCCGCCGGGATGGTGCCCTCGAAGGTCGCGTAGGACAGCGGGTGATCCTCGGTGCGCACCGCGAGGCGCTTCTCGGCGGGATCCAGGCTGGGGCCGCGCGTCACCGCCCAGCTCTTGAGCACGCCGTCTATCTCCAGCCGGAAATCCCAGTGCAGCCGGGTCGCGTCATGCTTCTGGACCATGAAACTGTTGCCGTGGCCCGGCGCCAGCGTGCCCGCGGGCTCGGCGGTCTTGGTGAAATCGCGCTTGGCGTTGTAGCGCGAGAGCGGATCGGTGGTGGCCATCTAGCCCTCAGGCCCGCTTCTTCGCCGCTGGTTTCTTCGCCGGGGCAGGGGCGTCGTCGGCCGCCGCCTTTTTCGCCGCCGGCTTCTTGGCCGGTGCCGCCTTGGCGGGGGCCGCGCCGGGCTTTTCCATCGATTTCTTCAGCGCCGCCATCAGGTCGACGACGTTGGACGCCGAGCGCCCGCCGCCATCGTCCTTCTCCTCGATGATCTTGCCGCCCTTGGCCTTGCGCTTGCGCTCGACCAGCTCCTTCAGCGCATCGACATAGCGATCGTGGAACTCCTGCGGATCGAACGCGCCGGTCTTCTTCTCGATCAGCGCTTCGGCGAGATCGAGCAGATCCTCGTCGGGCTTGCCCTCGGGGATTTCGCGGAAATAGCTCTGCGCCTTGTTGACCTCGTCGGCGTAACGCAGCGTCTCCAGCACCATGCCGCGCCCGCACGGCTTGAGGCTGACGACATATTCGCGGCCCCTTAGCGCTAGCTGGCCGAGCCCGACCTTCTTGGTCCGCTTGAGCGCCTCGCGCAGCACGATGAACGCTTCTTCGGCAAGGTCGTCGGCCGGGACCACGAAATAGGGCTTCTCGTAATAGATGACGTCGATCTCGCTCGCATCGACGAACTGGGTGAGCTCCAGCGTCTTTTTCGATTCGAGCTTCACCGCATCGATCTCGTCCTGCTCGAGCAGCACGAACTCGCCCTTGGAGACCTCATAGCCCTTCATGATCTCGTCGGTGTCCACCGGGCCGATCCCGGTGACGACCTTCTCGTAATGGATCGGCTGTCCCGAGGGCTCGTGGATCTGCTTGAACGACACCGCCGCGCCGCTCTTGGTGGCCGAATAAATTTCGACCGGGATCGAGACGAGGGCGAGCCTGATCTGCCCTTGCCAGTAAGCGCGTGCGGCCATGCGGAAAAACACCTCGTTGCGGGGCCGATTCAATTCCCCGGCGACGGAGTCGTTCCGTGGCCGTCGAAACCGCATCGCTGGCTGCCTGACGGCCCGGCATGACGGCGTCGCCGAAAGTCGCTAAGGGCGGCGGATGACCACCGATCCCTTTGTGCTGTTCGACAGTTGGTATGCCGAGGCACGCGCATCAGAAATCAACGACCCAAATGCGATGGCACTGGCCACCGCCGATGGAGCGGGCCGCCCCTCGGTGCGCATGGTGCTGTTCAAGGGCCATGGCCCCGATGGCTTCGTGTTCTACACCAACCGCGGCAGCCGCAAGGCCGCCGACCTTGGCGCGAACATGCAGGCGGCGCTGCTGTTTCACTGGAAGTCGCTGCGCCGGCAGATCCGCATCGAAGGCCAGGTGAGCCTCGCCACCGATGCCGAGTCGGATGCCTATTTCGCCAGCCGCGGGCGCGATTCGCAGCTCGGCGCCTGGGCATCTGACCAGTCGCGCCCGCTTGACGCGCGCGAGACGTTCGAGGCGCGGGTCGCCGAGATGACGACGCAGTTCGAGGGCGGTCCGGTGCCGCGGCCGCCGCATTGGGGCGGCTACCGCGTCACCCCCGATGCCATCGAATTTTGGCAGGACCGGGCGCATCGGCTACATGAGCGTCGGCTGTTCACCCGCGATGGCGACGGGTGGAGCGAGGGATTGCTGTTCCCATGACGGGTGACGAACGCCGCCGGATCCTGCCTTTGGCCACGCGCGCCGCGCTGGCCAGCGTGGCGATGGCCTGTTTTCTGCTGGCGCTGAAGAGCTTTGCCGCCTGGCAGACCGGCTCGGTGGCGATGCTCGGCAGCCTTGCCGATACCGTGCTCGATCTGCTCGCCAGCCTGGTGACGCTCTACGGCGTCCGCCTCGCCGCCGAGCCCGCCGATCACGATCACCGTTTTGGCCATGGCAAGGCGGAGGCACTCGCAGCGCTGTTCCAGGTCGCGCTGATCACCGCCTCGGCAGCCGCGATCGGCTGGCGCGCGATCACCGCGCTCGGCGAGAATGGCGCGACCGGCGACGCGGGCTTTGGCATCGGCGTGTCGGTGGTGGCGATCGCCGCCACCGCCGTGCTGCTCTGGTACCAGCGCCGCATCATCCGCCAGACCGGCTCGGTCGCGATCATGGCGGACAATGTCCATTACCAGTCGGACGTGCTGCTCAACGGTTCGGTGATCGTGGCGCTGGTCGTCGATCAATATCTCGGCTGGCACAAGGCCGATCCGATCTTCGGCATCGCCATCGCGCTGTGGCTCGCCTGGGGCGCGTTCCAGGCCTCGTCCAACGCGATTGACCAGTTGATGGACAAGGAGTGGCCCGAGGACCAGCGCCACGCCTTCCTCGAGGTCGCGGCGCGCCAGCCCGGGATCAGGGGCATCCACGATTTCCGCACCCGGCGCTCGGGTAGCCATGACTTCGCGCAATTCCACATGGAGGTGGATCGCAACCTCACGGTGAGCGCGGCGCACGACATCGTCGAGGCGGTCGAGGTCAAGCTGCGTGGCGCCTTTCCCAAGGTGGAGGTGCTGATCCACCTCGATCCCGAGGGCCATGTCGATACCGACAACCCGCTGGTCGAGGCCGACGTTACCCCCCATTGGTTCAGCAAGCGGCTATAGGCGCGGCGACGCGCTTGCCCGGCCCCGCAGAGGATTGATCGCGTGAGAATACCGTTCGCCCAGATCGACGCCTTCACCGACACGCCCTTCGCCGGCAATCCCGCCGCGGTGATGCCGCTGGCGGCGTGGCTCGACGACGCGGTGCTGCAGCGCATCGCCGCCGAGAACAACCTCAGCGAGACCGCGTTCATCGTACCGTCCGCCGACAGCGATGCCGAGTTCGAGCTGCGCTGGTTCACCCCCACCAACGAAGTGGTGATGTGCGGCCATGCGACGCTGGCGAGCGGGCATTTCGTGCTGTCGTCGGACTACACGCTCGATCGGGTCCGCTTCCGCACGCGTCAGGCCGGCCTGCTCGAGGTGAGCCGGCGCGACGATGGTTATCTGCTCGCGCTGCCGGCGTGGGTGCCGAGCCCCAAGCCGCTGCCCGAGATCGTCGAGGCGCTCGGGGTCGATCCGGCGGTCGAGACGCTGTGGCACGAGCATCGCTACGGCGTGGTGGTGCTCGAAAGCGAGGACCAGGTCCGCGCCGTCGATCCCGATTTCCGCAAGCTGGCGCAGCAGGGCGATTGGCTCGCGATCGTCACCGCTCCCGGCGACACCACCGATATCGTCAGCCGTGCCTTTGCGCCGGGCGGCGGCATCGACGAGGATCCGGTTACCGGATCGGCGCACGCGGTGGTGGTGCCTTACTGGGCGCAGCGGCTCGGGCGCGACCGGCTCACCGCCTATCAGGCCAGCGCGCGCGGCGGCCGGCTGACCTGTTCGCTCGAGGGCGACCGGGTGGTGCTCGGCGGCAGCTGCGTGACGGTGATCGAGGGGACGTTCCTGCTGCCCTAACGGGCAAGGTTAAGCGAGCACGAACAATCTAGGCTGACTGACCCTTGCGTTCGCCTGAGCCTGTCGAAGGGCATCAGTCGCACGATGCTTCGACGGGCTCAGCACGAACGGAGAGGGAGTTACGGCAGGGGCTTGCGCCCGCGCGACCGGCCCTTGGTCATCGGATCGGGCTTGCGCGGCTTCACCCATCCCGCCGGCGGCGTCACCCGCTGCTGGCTGGTGCCGAGCCCCATCGCGCCGGGCTGCTGGCGCTGCAGACCGCTCGGGTCGATAGCAGCGGGGTCGATCCCGGTGCCGCTCGCCTCGCCGGCGGCGCGCAACAGGCTGATCTGGTCGCGCAGCCGCTGGGCCTCCTCGAAGTCGAGCGCGGCCGCGGCTGCCTGCATGGCCTCGCGCAAGGCTGCGATCGAACCGGTCATGCCGCGGCGGCGAGTGCCGCCTCGGTTGCCGCGATCCAGCCGCCGCCGAGCACGCGATCGCCGGCATAGAGCACCGCCGCCTGCCCGGGCGAGACGCCATATTCCGGCGCGTCGAACACCAGCCGGTCGCCCGCCAGCCGCGCCGGCACCGGCTTGGCCATCGAGCGCACCTTGGCGGTGAGCGGCCCGTGATGGTCGCCGCCAATCCAGTTGAGCCCGGTGATCTGCGCCGCCTCCACCGCTAGTGCGGCGCGCGGGCCGACCACCACCTGGCGTGCGGCCGCGTCCACCCGCACCACGTAGAGCGGCTCGGGGCTGCCGCCGATCTCCAGCCCGCGGCGCTGGCCGACGGTGAAGTGGATGATGCCGCGATGCTCGCCGAGCTTGCGGCCGCCGAGGTCGACGATGTCGCCGGCGGTATCGGCCTCGGGGCGCAGCTTCTTGACCAGCCCGGCATAATCGCCGTCGGGCACGAAGCAGATGTCCTGGCTGTCCGGCTTGGCGGCGACGCCGAGGCCGAGCTCGGCGGCGATCTCGCGCACCCGCGCCTTGGGCAGGCCGCCCAGGGGGAAGCGCAGGTAATCGAGCTGGGCTTGCGTGGTCGCGAACAGGAAATAGCTCTGGTCGCGCGCGGGATCGGCGCCGCGGTGGAGCTCGGCGCCCGCCGCACCCTCGATCCGGCGAACGTAATGGCCGGTGGCGAGGCAATCCGCGCCGAGATTGCGGGCGAGCGTGAGCAGGTCGGTGAACTTCGGCCCGGTGTTGCACTGGACGCACGGGATGGGGGTGCGCCCGGCGAGATATTCATCGGCGAAGCGGTCGACCACCTGTTCGCGAAAGCTCGTCTCGTGATCGAACACATAATGCGCGATGCCGAGCGTGTCGCACACCGCGCGCGCGTCGCGGATGTCGCGGCCGGCGCAGCAGCTGCCCGCGCGGCCGACGGCTTCGCCATGGTCGTAGAGCTGCAGTGTCACCCCGATTGTCTCGGCGCCGGTACGCGCTGCGAGCGCGGCCACCACGGAACTGTCGACGCCGCCGGACATGGCGACGACGATGCGCCGCGCGCCGGCAGGGCCGGACAGCTGGAAATCCACCTCGTTCATGGCGGCCTACATAGGCGCTTCCACGGCTCACCGCAAAATTAGGGAAGGTTCACGATCCCTTGCGGGTCGCTTTACCCCGCCTTCACCAGACCGGGGCTAGGGGTTGCCGACGATAACGACAGGAAAGACCGTTCGTTGGATCTGAGCTTCCCCGGTTTTGACAGAGAGTCAGAGGTCACCCAGCTACCCAGCGACCTGGCGGTGCTGATGGTGGGGATTGCGGCTCGGCAGACCGGCAGCCAGACGGCGGCGGTGCAGGCGAGCTTCGGGCGACTGACCGATACGTCGCGGCTGCTCGCGCCACTGGACGGCGCGTTTAACGGGCCGATGGCCGCAGCGCTGCTGCGATGGAAGGACGAGTAAACGGACTATTAACCTTGGCGTTTCAGGTGATCTTCAAGTCCCACCTTTAAGGTCACGTCACAGAGTTCAGGTAGGGGGCCCCCGCCCCGATCGAGGTTGAGTAATGATCGAGAACCAGAAAATCCGCCCCGCCAAGGTAATCGGCCCGCTCGGCGAGTCGCTTACCCTGGATTCGCTGCCGCCGCCGTCGACGACGCGGTGGGTGGTGCGCCGCAAGGCGGAGGTGGTCGCGGCCGTCAACGGCGGGCTGCTCTCGGTGGACGACGTCTGCGCGCGCTACAATCTGACGGTGGAGGAATTCGCCGGCTGGCAGCGCGCGATCGACCGCTCCGGCATGCCCGGGCTGCGGGTGACGCGGATCCAGCACTATAAATCGCTGTACGAGCGCCAGCAGAAATATTGAGCCCGGGCATAACGAAACGCGAACGGAACAAATTTCTGCGCTCGTGAGTCTTTCCGCCAGAGCCCGCTAGGGGTGCAATGGAGGGACTTATGGGTATCATTCTGTGGCTGATCATCGGCGGCGTCATCGGTTGGCTGGCCAGCATCATCATGCGTACCGATGGCCAGCAGGGCATCTTTCTTAACATCGTGGTCGGCATCGTCGGCGCGTTCATCGGTGGCCTGATCATGTCGGGTGGCTCGATCAACAACGCGCCGCTGACGATCTATTCGTTCCTGGTGTCACTGCTCGGCGCGATCATCCTGCTCGCGATCGTCAACCTGGTGCGTCGCGGCAGCGTCCGCTAAGCTTTCGCTTCGTCACGCGAAACAGTGGAAAGGGCCGTCCGGGCGACCGGGCGGCCCTTTTTCATGGCCTATTGCAGGAGGAAGCGCACCGAGAGCGTGACGCTGACCTGCTTCTCGCCCGCGGCAATCTGGGTGCTCGCATCCGCGGCCTTCGCCCGCGCCATGAACATCGGTTGCAGTCCCGGATTGCCGGCATCCTCGCCCGCCTCCGCGATCGAGATCACGCGCACCACCCGCAGGCCTGCCGCCGCGGCGTATAGCGCGGCGCGGGCGCGGGCGCGCTTGACGGCATCGCCGCGTGCCTCGTCGAGCGCGGCATCGGGCTGGTCGATCGACAGCGACGGCCCGTCGATCTGGTTGGCGCCCTGCGCGACCAGCGCATCGAGCACCGGCCCTGCCTTGGCGACGTCGCGAAAGCGGATCGAGACGGTGTTGCTCGCCTGATAGCCGGTGATCGCCGGCGGCTGGCCATCGGCGTAGCGATATTGCGGGCTGAGCTGAACGCTGGCGGTGGCGACGTCGCGGGCTGCGATGCCGGCGCGCTTCACCGCGGCGAGCACCCGCGCCATCCGCGCCGCATTGTCGGCGAGGGCCGCCGCCGCGGTATCGCCCTGCGAGACGACGCCGGCGCGCACCGTGGCGAGATCCGGCACCCGCGTGGTGCGCCCTTCCGCGCTGACGTCGAGGATCGTGCCCTGTGCCGGCACCAGCGGCTCCACCGTGGTCGCGCTCTGCGCCGCGGCGGCGCCCGGCACCGCGCCGAGCAGCGCCAGGATTGCGATCGAGCCTGCAGATGTGCTGTTCATATATTCTCTCCCGTTACTTGCGTGACGCGCCGTCGCTTGGTGCAACAAAGATCAACCCCGGCTGAACGGCGCCACTATATTGCGCGCGCCAAATAAATCGGGCATGAGCAGCGCCGCGCCAACCGGGGGGCTTGAGCGCGGTGACTTATTCATATAACACAGCTGCGCGACGCGGCGGCCCGCGTGACCGGGACGGGGATGTAACACGCATGGACTACGAGACGGGATCGCTGGGGCACGACGAGCGGCTGGCCTTGCCGGGCGAGGCGGCACCGTCGCGCCGTGGTCGCAGGATCGTGATCGGCGCGCTCGTGCTGATCGTGCTGCTGGCGCTCGGCTGGTGGATGTTCGCCGCGGGCAAGAAGGACGCCAAGCCGGCTGGGCCGACCGAGCAGCTGCCGTCGGTGTCGGTGGTGGTGCCGGGCCGCAAGGCGATCGACCGCACCGTCTCGGCGACTGGCACGCTTGCCGCCAAGCGCGAGATGCCGGTCGGCGTCGCCGGCGAGGGCGGGATGATCACCCGCGTGCTCGTTGAGCCCGGGCAGTGGGTCGGCGCCGGCCAGGTGCTCGCGACCATCGATCGCTCGGTCCAGGTGCAGACTGCGCAATCGCTCGCCGCGCAGGTGTCGGTGTCGCAGTCAGACCAGAGCATCGCCCAGGCCGAGCTCGATCGCGCCAAGCAGTTGGTGGATCGCGGTTTCATCTCCAAGGCCGATCTCCAGCGACTGACCGCGACCCGCGATGCCGCCGCTGCGCGCGTCCGCGTCGCCCAGGCATCGTGGCGTGAGGCCAATGCGCGCACCGGCCGGCTCGACATACGCGCGCCTGCGGCCGGGCTGGTGCTGACCCGTCAGGCCGAGCCCGGCCAGATCGTCAGCTCGGGCAGCGGCATGCTGTTCCGCATGGCAATGGACGGGCAGATGGAGATGCGCGCCCAGCTCAGCGAAGCCGATCTCGCCGGCATCCATGTCGGCGCACGCGCGACCGTCACCCCGGTCGGTTCGGACCAGGGCTATCAGGGTCAGGTGTGGCAGGTATCGCCGGTGATCGATCCGCAGACCCGCCAGGGCATCGCCCGCATCGCGCTCACCTATAATCCATCGCTGCGCCCGGGCGGCTTTGCCGCCTCGACCATCGTCGGCGGCACCGCGATGGCCCCGTTGCTCCCCGATTCGGCGCTGCAGAGCGACGACAAGGGCAGCTTCGTCTACATCGTCGGCGCCGACAACAAGGTGGAACGGCGCAATATCCAGATCGGCCAGGTCTCGGATGCCGGCGTCATCGTGCGGGGCGGCCTTGCCGGCAACGAGCGCGTGGTGCTCTCCGCCGGTGGCTTCCTGGCGCCGGGCCAGAAGGTCAAGCCGGTGATCAAGGCCGCCGTAGCCGCGGCCGATTTGAAGGCGAGCTGACATGAGCTTCCGCAACATCTCCGCCTGGGCGATCCGCAACCCGGTTCCCCCGATCGTGCTGTTCATCGCGCTGACGCTGGCGGGGATCGTGGCGTTCATGCGGATGGACGTGAACAACGATCCGGATATCGATTTCCCGGTCGTGATCGTCGTCATCAGCCAGCCCGGCGCGGCGCCGACCGAGCTTGAAAACCAGGTCACCAACCGCGTCGAGGCGGCGGTGCGCAGCCTGCAGGGCATCGACGAGATCACCTCCACCGTCACCGAGGGCAGCTCCACCACCGTGGTCCAGCTCGCGATCGGCACGCCGATCGATCGCGCGGTCAACGATACGCGCGACAAGATCGCCCAGATCCGCAGCGACCTGCCCGAGGGCATCCTCGAGCCGCAGATCTTCCGCGCCGACACCACCGATAACGATCTCGCCAGTTATTCGGCGATCGCCAGCGACATGACGGTGGAGCAGCTCAGCTGGTACATCGACAATACCGTCACCAAGGAACTGCTGTCGGTGCCCGGCATGGCCGCGGTCAACCGCAACGGCGGCGTCAGCCGCGAGATCCGCGTGATCCTCGATCCGCTCAAGCTGCAAAGCCAGGGGCTTACCGCCAGCCAGGTCAATCAGCAGCTGCGATTGATCAACCTCAACGCCGCCGGCGGCCGTGCCGAGATCGCCGGCTCCGAGCAATCGGTGCGCGTGCTCGGCAACGCCCGCAACGCCAACCAGCTCGCCGCCACCCAGATCAACGTCGGTGACGGTCGCACCGTCCGGCTGGGCGACATCGCCATCGTCCGCGATCTCTACGCCGAGCAGCGCAGCCGTGCCGCGGTGGACGGGCGCCAGGCGATCAGCTTCGATTTCCAGCGCGCCAAGGGCGCTTCGGACGTCGCGGTGTTCAAGGAGGCGGTGAAGAAGCTGGAGGCGCTCGAGAAGCGCAACCCCGGCGTTCACTTCGTGCTGCGCTCGAACAGCGTCAAATACACCGAGATGCAGTATGAATCGGCCATCCATGCAATGATCGAGGGCGCCGTCCTCGCCGTGCTGGTGGTGCTGATCTTCCTGCGCGACTGGCGTGCGACGCTGATCTCGGCGCTCGCCATCCCGCTGTCGGCAATTCCCACCTTCTGGTTCATGGAGCTGCTCGGCTTCAACCTCAACCAGATGACGCTGCTCGGGCTCAGCCTGGTCGCGGGCGTGCTGGTGGATGACGCGATCGTCGAGATCGAGAACATCGTGCGCCACATGCGGATGGGCAAATCCGCCTATCAGGCCTCGATCGACGCCGCCGACGAGATCGGCCTCGCCGTGCTCGCCACTACCATGTCGATCGTCGCGGTGTTCATGCCGGTCAGCCTGATGCCCGGCATCTCGGGGCAGTACTTCCAGAACTTCGGCCTTACCGTCGTCGTCTCGGTGCTGATGAGCCTTGCCGTCGCGCGCCTGATCACGCCGATGATCGCCGCCTATTTCCTGAAGGCGGCGGGCCACGCCAGCCACGGCGAGGGCAGGCTGATGGACGCCTATATGGCGGTGCTGCGCTGGACGCTGGACAGCACGCGCGCCAAGGCGCGCGCCGCACAGGGTGGCTATCACCGGTTCACCAGCCGCTGGCGCGATCATCGCATGTGGGTGATGGGCCTCGGCCTGGCGGCGTTCGTCGCCACCATCTTCATGTTCGGCGTGGTGCCGATGCAATTCTCGCCGCCGCAGGACAATGACGATTCCACCGCGACGATCGAGATGGTGCCGGGCACCACGCTCGCCCAGACCGATGCGGTTGTTAGCCGGGTCGCGGCGTTGCTCGGGCGCCAGCCCGAGGTGCAGTCGGTCTATTCGCGCACCGGCACGGGCGGGGCGGTCAACACCGGCCGCGTCACCGCGACGCTCAAGGATGGCCGCAAGGTCACCAGCACCGAGTTCGAGCGCAACCTCGCGCCCGAGCTCGCCAAGATCCCCGACGCCCGCGTCGGCTTCCGCTCGCAGTTTGGCTGGGGCTCGTCCGGCCGCGACATGACGGTGGTGCTCGGTGGCGACGATCCCGAGCTGCTGCAGAAGACCGCCAACACGCTGGTCGAGCAGATGTCGCACCTGGCGACGATCACCCAGCCACGGATCTCGGGCAATCTCCAACGGCCCGAAATCGTGATCAAGCCGCGGCTCGATCTCGCCGCCAATCTCGGTGTCACCACCCAGGCGCTGTCCAGCGCGATCCGCATCGCCACGCTGGGCGACATCGATCAGAACTCGGCACGCTTCTCGCTGTCCGATCGCCAGGTGCCGATCCGCGTCGCGCTCGATCAAGGCGCGCGCACCGAATTGTCGACGATCCAGAACCTGCCGGTCTCCACCACCACCGGCGGCTCGGTGCCGCTCAGCCTGATCGCCGATATCAGCCTGGGATCGGGGCCGACGCAGATCGACCGCGTCAACCAGCAGCGCCGCATCGCGATCGGCGCCGATCTCGCGCCGGGCATCGTCTCGGGGATCGCGCAGAAGCAGATCGACAATCTGCCGGTGATGAAGGACCTGCCGCTCGGCGTGAACCGGCTGACGCTCGGCCAGGCCAAGTGGCAGCAGGAGATGCTCAACAACTTCGTGGTCGCGGTGATCTCGGGCACCTTCCTCGTCTTCGCGGTGCTGGTGCTGCTCTACCGCCGCGCGCTGCCGCCCTTCGTCAACATGGCGTCGCTGCTGCTCGCGCCTTTGGGCGGGCTGCTTGCCTTGTGGGCGACCGGCAACCCGCTGTCGCTCCCGGTGTTCATCGGCCTGCTGATGCTGATCGGCATTGTCGCCAAGAACTCGATCCTGCTGATCGACTTCGCGCTCGAGGAGATGGGCAAGGGCGTCGACACGCTGACCGCGATCATCGATGCCGGGCACAAGCGCGCGCAGCCGATCGTGATGACCACGGTGGCGATGGTCGCAGGCATGATCCCAACCGCGCTGTCGCTCGGCGGCGACGGCTCGTGGCGCGCGCCGATGGGCATCGTCGTGATCGGCGGGCTGATCCTCTCCACCGTGCTTACCCTGGTGATCGTGCCGGCGGCGTTCAGCCTCGCGGTCGGGATCGAGCGCTATGTCGGGCCGCGGCTCGGCCGGCGGTTGCTCACCTACCGCCCCGGCGACGATGGCTCGACCGTGGTCGGCATCGCCGGCCCGAATGCGCCGGCGCTGGGGCCGGTCCCCGGGCGGATCGGTTATCACGACGGCGACGAGGGTGCCCAGCCGGCCGAGTGAGGTGAGGGCGCGGGCTGGGCTACGAGGCCCGTCCGCGCCGTCCTCCCATGCGTCATCCCAGCGAAGGCGGGGATCTGTGTCGGGGAGCGGGGACGGTACCGCCAGAGGCCGCAGCCTTCGCTGGCACGATGCTTCTAGGGACCAGTCCGGCACAGGTGACACCATGGTCGTGCGCAGCTGTAGCGACCCACGACTGCCCATCACCCCCGTTTACCTTCACCGGCGAGCGACATCGTCCTTGAACAATCCTGCCATTCAGGGATTGTCCTTCCGATGATGCCCTTTTCCCGCGCGAGCGCCGACCCAGAGGGCGCCCCGCCGGCGCTGACGCGCATGCGCATGATCGCGACTGGGCTGCTGGTGCTGATGGCGGCGATCTTCCTTGCCAGCCGCGCGCTGGTCGATCGTCATCCGGCCTGGGGCTTCGTCCAGGCGTTCAGCGAGGCGGCGATGGTCGGTGGCCTCGCCGATTGGTTCGCGGTCACCGCGCTGTTCCGCCATCCGCTCGGGCTGCCGATCCCGCACACGGCGATCGTGCCGCGCAACAAGGACCGGATCGGCGACACGCTGGCGCAGTTCCTCCGCTCCAATTTCCTCACCCCCCGGGTGGTCGGTCGGCGGATGTATCGGCTCGATGTCGCCGGCGCGGCAGGCCGCTGGCTGGCCAACCCGCCGCATGGCGGGGGTCGCGTCCGCCGCGGCGCATCGCGCATGGCTGCCGAGATGCTCGCCGCGTTCGATCCGGCGCGGCTCGGCGGCATGGTCAAGACCACCATCGGCGCGAGGCTGCGGGGCACCGAGGTGTCGCCGATCCTCGGTCAGCTGCTCAAGGCGGCGATTGCCGAGAACCGCCACGCGCCGCTGCTCGACGCCGCGATCCGCTGGGCGGGCAAGACGCTGGCGGTCAACGACCACATGATCCGCGAGATGGTCCATGATCGCGCCGGCTCGATCCTGCGCTGGACCGGGCTCGACGAGACGGTCGCCGACAAGTTGATCAACGGGCTCGACAAATTGCTCGCGGAAATGGCCGAGCATCCCGATCATCCGCTGCGGCTGAAGGCGGAGGAGGGGCTGGACCGCCTCGCCTGGGATCTCCAGCACGATCGCCGCACCCGCGCTCGGGTGGAGGCGCTCAAGAACGAGCTGATCGACAATCCGGCGATGCAGCGCTGGCTCGATGGGCTGTGGGAGCAGGCCCGCGCCGGGCTGTTGCGCATCGCGCGCGATCCTGAGGCTGCGATGGCCGGCAAGCTCGGCGACATGCTGCGCCAGCTCGGCCAGACGCTGCAGCATGATCCGCGGCTGGCGCGGACCATCAACCGCTTCGTGCGCCGCACCGCGGTGGGCGTCGCCGCGGATTATGGCGACGGTATCGTCAGGCTGGTCTCGGAAACGGTCCGCGGCTGGGATGCGCGCACCATCACCCGCCGACTTGAAAATGCCGTCGGCCGCGATCTCCAATATATCCGCGTCAACGGCACCATCGTCGGCGGTCTCGTCGGCCTCGCCATCCACACGGTGGACGTGCTGCTCTGATGCGATCGCCCGCCGCCACTCGGTTCGGCACGTTCAGCAATCAGCTTGCCGTTCGCGTTGCTTTCGCCCAAGGATGACGGCGATGAGCGCGATGGCCGATTTCGAGCAGGATAGCGGCGGGACGCTGCGCTTTTCCGGTGATCTTTCACTACGTTCGCTAGGCAAGCTGCCCGAGCGGCTCGATTCGGTCGATGGCCGAGTCGCGCAGATCGATCTGTCCGGGATCGACCGCATCGATACCGTCGGCGCCTGGCTGGTCCACCGGCTGGCGGTCAGGCACGATGCCAAGGTCGAGGGGCTCGACGAAGACGGCCAGCAGCTGATGAACCAGGTGGTCGCCGCCGATCAGCCGGTGGCGATGCGCCCGGTCAAGAAGAACGCCTTCAGCGCGCTGCTCGGTGAGGTGGGCGACGCCGTGATGGTGACGTTCCGTACCCTCTACGGCCTGCTCGGCTTCCTCGGCGCCACCACCATCGCCTTTGGCATGGTGATCCGCCACCCGAGTCGCTTCCGCTTCAACGCCACGGTGCACCGCTTCGAGGTGGTCGGCGTCCAGGCGCTGGCGATCGTCGGGCTGATGAGCTTCCTGATCGGCATCGTCATCGCCCAGCAGGGTGCGGTCCAGCTTCGGCAATTTGGGGCAGAAGTGTTTACCATTAACTTGGTCGGCAGGCTCACTTTGCGTGAACTTGGTGTACTTATGACCGCGATCATGGTCGCCGGTCGATCGGGCTCGGCGTTCGCCGCGCAGCTCGGCACGATGAAGCTCACCGAGGAGATAGACGCGATGCGCACCATCGGCGTCTCGCCGATGGAGGCGCTGGTGCTGCCGCGGACCCTCGCGGCGGTGCTGCTGATGCCGCTGCTCGCCTTCTATTCGTCGCTGATCGCGATGATCGGCGGCGGGCTGCTGTGCTGGATCAGCCTCGATATCCCGCCGGTCACCTTCATCCAGCGCATCCGCGAGGTGGTGCCGATCACCGATCTGTTCATCAGCCTGATCAAGGCGCCGGTGTTCGGGCTGATCATCGCCGTTGCCGGCTGTTTCCAGGGCATGCTGGTCGAATCCGATGCCGAGCAGGTCGGCCTGCGCACCACCTCCGCGGTCGTTCAGGCAATCTTCTTGGTGATCGTGCTCGACGCCTTCTTCGCGGTGTTCTTCACCTGGGTGGGGTGGAACTGATGGCACGCAGCACCACAGGCCGCGACCGCGACGAGCCGGTCATCCAGGTCAGGGGCCTCAAGAACGCGTTCGGCGATTCGGTCGTCCACGAGGGACTCGATCTCGATGTCCGCCGCGGCGAGATCCTCGGCGTGGTCGGTGGCTCGGGCACCGGCAAGTCGGTGCTGATGCGCTCGATCATCGGGCTGCAGACCCCGATCGCGGGCGAGATCACCGTGTTTGGCGAGCCAACCATCGGCCGCGAGGAAACCGAGGCGACCAACATCCGCAAGCGCTGGGGCGTGCTGTTCCAAGGCGGCGCCTTGTTCTCGACGCTGACGGTCGCCGAGAACGTCGAAGTCCCCTTGCGCGAATTCTATCCCGAGCTCGATCAGGCGCTGCTCGACGAGATCGCCGCCTACAAGGTGGTGATGACCGGGCTGCCGGCCGACGCCGGGCCTAAATTCCCCGCCGAGCTGTCGGGCGGCATGCGCAAGCGCGCCGGCCTCGCCCGCGCGCTGGCGCTCGATCCCGAGCTGCTCTTCCTCGACGAGCCGACCGCCGGGCTCGACCCGATCGGCGCGGCGCAGTTCGACGAACTCACCCGCTCGCTGCAGCGCACCTTGGGGCTCACGGTGTTCCTGATCACCCACGATCTCGACTCGCTGTATGCGATCTGCGATCGCGTCGCGGTGCTCGCTGACAAGAAGGTAATCGCGGTCGGCACCATCGACGAGCTGCTCGCGCTCGATCACCCGTGGATCGAGGAATATTTCAAGGGCCCGCGCGGTCGCGCCGCGGTGGCGACGCAAGAAGCGCAGGCCGGGATCGTCGCGCATCGCAGCGCCGATGCCGAGGCGGCCGCGCACCCCACCGGCGTTAAGCAAACCGAACTCAAGGCGACGGGTGCCGCTGACACCGAAACGCCGGCCGAACAGGCGAGGACTAACTGATGGAAACGCGTTCCAACCATGTGATCGTCGGCGCGGTGGTGCTGATCCTGCTCGCCGTGCTCGCGATCTTCACCGTGTGGATCGCGCGTCTCGGCGGCACCGAGGAGAAGGAGTATGACATCTTCTTCAAGCAATCGGTGGATGGCTTGGCCAAGGGGTCGTCGGTTACCTTCTCGGGCGTGCCCTCGGGCCAGGTGAAGGCGATCAACCTGTGGAAGAACGACCCGCAATATGTGCGGGTGCGGATCAGCGTCAACAACGACACGCCGGTGCTGCTCGGCACCACCGCGACCATCTCCGGCGTCGGTTTCACCGGGGTCAGCCAGGTCGCGCTGGATGGCGCCCGCAAGGGGGCGCCCGCGATCGCCTGTCCCGAGCAGAATGCCGCCAACGATTGCCCCTATGGCGTGCCGGTGATCCCGACCAAGCAGGGCGGGCTCGGCGCGATCCTCAATTCGGCGCCGCAGCTGCTCGAGCGACTGTCGACGCTCACCGAGCGGCTCACCGGCCTGCTCACCGATCGCAATCAGGCGTCGATCGCCGGCATCCTCGACAACACCAACCGGCTGACCGATGCGCTCGCCGATCGCGGGCCCGAGATCGCGGCGACGCTCGCGCAGACCCGGGTCGCGATCCAGCAGGCGGGCGATGCCGCCCAGTCGATCGGCGCGCTCGCCAACACCACCAACGGCGTGCTCACCGACGACGTCCATCCGGCGATGCAGAACCTCAACAAGGCGATCGCCTCGGCTCAGCAGAGCGCCGAGACGCTCAACTCGGCGATCCAGGATGCACGCCCCGGCCTGCAGACCTTCTCCAAGCAGACCATCCCCGAGGCCAACCGCCTGGTCCGCGATCTCCGCGTGACCGCGACCGCGCTGTCCTCGATCGCCGACAAGGTCGACCAGGGCGGCGCCACGTCGCTGGTCGGCCAGCAGCGCCTCCCCGATTACAAGGGCAAGTGACCATGAAGACCAAGCTCGCCACCCTGTCATTGCTGCTGGTCGCGACGCCGCCGCTCGCCGGCTGCATCAGCTTCGGCGCCAAGCCCCCGCCCACGCTGCTGACGCTGCAGGCCGCCGCCTCGCCGGCGGTCGGCGCCGAGCAGAGCTCGGCCCATGCGCGCTCGATCACCATCCAGGTGCCCGCGACGCCGACCGCAATCGCCACGGCACGGGTGCCGGTGCAATCGACGCCGACGACGATCGCCTATGTCAAGAACGCGCAATGGGCCGAGCCGCCCGCGCGGTTGTTCGCGCGGCTGCTGTCGGACACGGTGTCGGCGCGCACCAACATGGTAGTGCTCTCCACCGTCCAGTCGATCAGCGATCCCAGCGCGGTGCTGACCGGCGAGCTGCGCAACTTCGGGCTCGATGCCGCTACCCACGAGGCGGTCGTCACCTATGACGCGGCCTTGACCCGCGCCGGCGAGACCAGCGTCGAGAAGCGCCGCTTCGAGGCTCGCGTGCCGGTCACATCGATCGATGCGGGCTCGGCCGGGCCTGCGCTCAGCCAGGCCGCCAACCAGGTGGCGGCGGAAGCGGCGGACTGGGTCGGCGCCGCTCGCTGAGGCTGTACCCCGCACCCGTGGCCGGCGAGGGCCGCCTAAGGAGCGCGGCGGACGGCGGGTAGCACGTCGCACACCGCGGCGCCGCCGAGCGACACCGTCGGCGGCGCGGGGTTCTCGCGCTTGGCGATCGCGGCGGCGAAGCGCGGATTGTCGGCGGCGCGATACTGGAAATGCGGGCGGCTCGTCGCCGGCAGGTCACACGCCAGCCGGGCCGACACGATCGGCACGCGCTCGGCGGCCGTGGCATACATGCCCATCGCCGCGTCGCTCCGCGGCAGCCCCGACAGATACTGCATACCCTCGACGATCCGGCCGACCACGGTGTAGTTGCGATCGAGCCGCCGCGCCGATTGGCCGATCGGCGTGAACAGCTCGGCGCCGCTGCCGGTATCGGGCAGCGCGTCGCGCGCGACCCCGACCATGCCGTAGCAATGCGTCAGCCACGCCGCCTTGCCGTCCGTCGCCACCGGCCAGCCGTCGGCGGTGATCCCCGATGCGGTCGAATAGCCGTCTGCCTTTGCCATACGCTGCGCGGGCGAAAAGCGGTCGATCTCGAACTCGGCCCGCGGCGCGCGTGCAACGCCCGCGGGGAGAGGCTTCTTCTCGCTCTCGTCCCCCCATTGCGTCACCCAGTTCTCCTGCACCCGGTAGACGCTGGTACCATCCCACCAATGCGCCCGCGCGAGCGCCTGGATGTTGCCGGTGTGCGCCGGCGCATAAGCCGTCGCGAGCCGGATCACGACGCTCTTGCCGGTGCCGAGCGTGATCACCAGCAACTGGTCATCGGGGATCGCCCGCCAGTCCGCCTCGATCGGATCGGCGGGGGTGACGGCGGCAGGCGTGGCAGCCTGAAGCGCGGCGAGCGCGAGCATGGTAAGCATGGGCGAGAAACTGCCCGAGCCCGCGCGTGCGCGCAATCGCTTGCGAGATGCCGATCAACACGCTAGGCGCGCCCTTCCAGGAGAAATGCGGAGCGGTGGCCGAGTGGTCGAAGGCGCTCGCCTGGAAAGTGAGTATACGTCAAAAGCGTATCGAGGGTTCGAATCCCTCCCGCTCCGCCACCTAGTCAGCCCCGTGGCGCCCTCTTCCTGATATAGACTCGAAAGTCGCAGTTTTCTGCCGATTCTGCGGTTGGGGGAACACTTTTTTGTACCACGGAGCGGTACTGATAACCATGGCAGAAGCCCAACGGGCGCCTGTTTCTCCGGAGGGGGACCCGCAGTACGAAATTCACGATCGCCGGATTTCGGACCAAAAGCCAACGCTGCAGGATACGAAATGCATCGCTCGTCCGCGGATGCGTGGCTATCGCATTGGCGTCTAGGATAGACCCGTCGTCGAATGCGACGACGGAAACGGCGGGTTCAAACCAGGCGATTCGAAGGCATTCTTGGGCGAAAATGGTGGATTACAGCCTGGCCGCTTTCGAGCGTCGATTATTGGAAGCGGCCTTTCGTTCAGATAGTCGGGGCGGGCCGCTGATCGCCCGCTGAGTGGTCGTTGGTGGCACTCGTACGGTCGTAAGTCATCGGTCGGTTTGGAACAATAAAGGTCGCCCCGCGGCAAGGTGGCGAATTCCTTGCAAACGTCACCAACGGAAGGTCTGGGAGTGCTGGGCGGAACGTAGTCGCCCCGGTGTCTACCGCTGGTCACTATCCTAGCCACCGTCAGCGACAGCTGTTCCGACCCCAGAATCGCGATGCGGCAAGGGACCACGCAGCTATTTCCGAACGGGCCGCGTTGACGGCGCGTCCCGCGCATGGTGTAATTATGCCGGAGGCAAACTGCGCGCGATGAGATTGGTTTTGAACAGGTCGCGCGCTCGGCGCGAGTTTGTGAGGCGACGACCGACCACCCGTGTCCGCCGCGCCAAGGCGGCGCAATCCGAGCCTGCCAAGGTCGAAGCGATGCCGAAGTTTATTGCGGTCGATTTCTTCTGCGGCGCTGGCGGGACGACCCGAGGCCTGATCGACGCGGGCGGCTACGTTGTCGCGGGCATCGACAAAGAGCTTCGGTGCAAGCGCACCTACGTCGAGAACAACAGCAACGAGTACGGGGACCGCGAGCCGCCGCTGTTCCTGGCGCGCGACGTTTTCCCACGCACGGACGCTTATCCAGCGGGCGAGCAGACCGAGCTGGCTGCCGAGCTAGCTCAGGGCATCGAGGCGGCGCGGCGGCGGTTCCCTGGCGTGCCCCTGCTCTTCGCAATTTGCGCGCCTTGCCAACCATTCACCACACTCTCCCGAAACGCGATGAGCGACCGCCGGCTCGAGAAGCGCGACCGCGACAGCAATCTGCTGTGCGCGGCGCTCGCGTTCGTGGCCGAGCACGATCCCGAGTTCGTGCTTTCGGAAAACGTCGCCGGCATCAGCGATCCTCGCTTCGGCGGCATTTGGGCCGAGTTCAGGCGCGACCTGGGCAAGCTTGGCTTCGTGACCGGTTCTCGGACGGTCTGTGTGTCGCGCTTCGGTGTGCCGCAGTTCCGCAAGCGCTCGATCCTGCTCGCCTCCAAGCGCGACCTAACGGCCGCGTCGCACCTCGCCGACCTGCTGCGCGGCGAACTTCTCGTGCCGGAAGGCGATCCCGACGCGCCAGCTGTTGATGTCCAATCGGCCATCGGCCACTTGCCGCCGCTTGGCGCTGGCGAGACGCACGCCACGATCCCAAACCACCGCACCCGTTCGCTCAGCGAACTGAACCTCAAGCGCATCGGCGTCGCCAAACCAGGCGAGACGAATCGCTACATGGTCGATACCGTGCACGGCGACCTGAGCCTGGCGTGCCACCAGCGCATCCGCGCCAAAGGCGGCGGATTTAACGACGTTTACGGGCGAATGCGGCCGGACAGCCCTTCACCAACAATCACGACGCGCTGCCACAGCATTTCGAACGGCCGCTTTGGGCACTACGACGTCAAGCAGCTGCGTGGCATCTCACTACGTGAAGCTGCGGCCCTTCAGTCGTTCGGCGACGACTACGTATTTCACCCTACGAACATGATTGAGCCGGTCGCGCGGATGATCGGCAACGCCGTGCCGCCCCGGTTAGCGCGGTTCTTCGCCGACTATTTGGTCGGGTCGCTCGCGCGCTGAGCGGCACGCCGCTCAGCGAGATCTTGCACCAGCCGTTCAGTGGCGTCCTTCAGCTCGCACTGCCACACCGTCCGGACGCTCCAGCCGGCGGCCTCGAGCGCGGCGGTCGCGCGGCCGTCGCGGTCGACGTTACGCCGCAGCTTCTCGGACCAGAACGCGGCGTTGGCGGACGGAGCGCGCCCGCGACGGCAGTCGTGGCCGTGCCAAAAGCATCCGTGCACCTGCACCACGGCCCGCAGCGCAGGCAGTACGATGTCGGGCGTGCCCGGCAGCTCGCGCCGGTGCAGCCGAAACCTGAGGCCTGCAGCATGAAGCGCCCGGCGCACAAATAGCTCGGGCGACGTGTCGCGGGAGCGGACGCGCGACATGTTGCGCGACCGTTCCTGCGGGGTCAGCCGGTCCATCTTAGGCGACCGGGCGTCCGAGCCGGTCGAGCGTCGCTCCGTCGCCGATCACGACGAGCAGACTCTTGGCGCGCGTGAGGGCCACGTACGCAAGGTCTGCCTCGCGTTCGCGGTCCATCTCACACAGGACCACGACCGGGCGATCAAGCCCCTTGAAGCGGCGGACGCTATCGCGGACCACCATCCCCGCTTCCGGGGCGTCGGCACCGGCAAATCGGTGCTGACCGAGCGTCTCGGTCGCCAGCGCGCTCGCCTCGACCGCACCGCCCGTTAGCACGGCGATGTCCTCGGGCGCGAAACCCTCGTACGTGACGAGCCGATTCAGCTCTCGCTCGACCGAACGCGGCGCGCGGTCCGGGGTGCACTCCATCCAGCGAACGTCTTCGCCGCGCGGGCCTAGGCAGCGTTGCTCGCTGCCCCGCCGGAAGCGACAGCCGGCGGCGAAGATCTCCTGCGTGTTCCGGACGTTCTCGTTCAGCGGCATAGGGGTCGCGCCAAGCGCCTCCGCAACGTCGACGCCGCCGTAGATGTTCTGAAAATCGTCGCGGAACACGAAGATCGAGGCGTCGGGCCGCAGGAAGAGGCGTAGTGCCTCGATCCACTCGCCGCGGAAATCCTGGCCCTCGTCGATGATGAGGTCGTCGTATGTCTCGGGCGGTTGCTCGAGACCGACGTCGGCGAGCATCTCGGGCATGCGCCTTTGCCAGAACGTCCGCTCGTCGCACCCGGCCCGCGCGGCGTCGACGTCCATGCCGACGCTGGCACACATCCGGCCGCAGAACTCGTGGAACGTCGCGACCGACGCGGGCGAGGCGCTGAGCTCGCGCGCGATATGCCGGGCGAGCGGCCGATTAAAGCACAGTAGCAGCACGCTGCGGCCCGCCTCGGCCGCGCGGCGAGCCCACTCGACCGCCAGCGTGGTCTTGCCGGTGCCGGCGCCGCCCTCGATCAGCGCGTGCCGGGTCGTGGCAAGGAAGTCGAGGTAGCGGCATTGGGTTGCGGTGAGTTCGAGGATCTCTGCCTCGCTGTCGTCGACAAGTGTCTTCAGCCGCGGCGAGAGGTCGACGTCGCGGCCGTAGAAATCCTCGAGCAGCCCGATGCCGGTCGTGCCCAGCCCGCCAGGCCGCTCGGTGGCGCCTTCTCGCGACCAGGCGAGCATGCGGAACAGGTGCGCCCCGAGCTTTGGCATGTCCTCTCTGAACGCCAGCAACTCCGGCGGCGCGGAGGCGCCCATCGCTGTCGGCGAGGGGGGGCGCGCGCTGTGGGGCATCACGACGCCGTGCCGGGCCCAGATGAACGGGGCGGCGCCCGACTTTGGCCAGCGCCGCCGCAGGGCCTCAAGAATCACTTTCTTTGACTTGAGAGCCTGCGCGATCGGGTTGGAGATGACGTGAACGTCGCCGTGGCGGTCCTTGGTCGTCCACTTGCCGTCCGCCACCCGGCGCCCGACCCTGCCGCCCTTCACCTCGACGACGAGGTAGCCGACGTGGGGATGGGCGAGCACGAAGTCGGCCTCGCCGTCGCGCAGCAGACCGTCGAAGTGGTCCACCCACTCGCAGGAATAGAGAACCAGGAAGCCGTCGAGCAGCGGGTCGCCCGCGATCGCGTCGTAGACCTGGACCTCCGCGCTTCGCCTGGGGTCCGCCCGCGTCGCTGCCGGCAGCGCGGCGGGCACCATTCGCGGGCCGCGCGCGCTCACCCGCGAGTGACCCCCTCCAAGCCGTCGAAGAAGCCGGGCGCCTCATCCTCGATCCCGTCGCCGATAAGGGCGGCGCGGTCGAGGAACCGGTTGCCGTGTTCGCAGCAGGTCTCGGGCAGCAGCAGGCAGCTGTGGCAGGCGGCGAGGTTGAGGCTCTCGCTGAGGCTGGTCACGCCGGAGCGGCAAAGCGGATCCGACGAGCACCACACCGCGTCGGAGATCGCCGCGCGCACCGTGGCCTCGAACCGCTCACCTCGCCCTTGGCGCTCGAGCCCGCCGAGCGTTCCGTCGGCGTCGCTCGTCGACGTGTAGATCAGGAATCCCGCCATCCGCGGCTGCCGCGAGACGTAGATGCGCTCGCGGAGCGATGCGACGTCGTATCCGCACTCAAACGAGAGGCGCTTGATTACCGCGTGTGCGAGCGAGTGGATGAGCAGGAACTCCGGCAGCACCGGCTCGCGCACCCCTTCGCCATCGTGTCGCTGCTCGAACTCGGCGGCGTGGGCAGCGTCCACGCGCACCGCGCGTGCCGCGACGCCGTCGTCTGCGAGCCAAGCGTCCACCGCGTCAATGTCGAGCGCGACAAAAATGCCCTCGCCGCGGACCTCCACGGCGGGCAGCCACGGCACCGTTCCGATGCTGAGATCGCCGAACTCGCCGCGCCCGGGATCGTCCTGCCCGGCGGGCTGGTAGATCCGCTTGAACGCCGTGAGCGCCCGCACTTCGCGGAGCCGCTCAACCCGGCCGATCCGCGCGACTAGACCAGAGAGCGCGGGGGAAACCGTCTCCTGCGCGACCTGGAAGTCGGGCGTTGCGTCCTCGCCCTCGAGCCGAACGTATTCTTCAAAGCGCAGGTTCTCAGCGGTCACGTCGCGCGCGAGCATCACGCGTTCGCGGACGACACGGGCGTATTCGGCCTCGCTCATCGCGTGAAGGGACGCGTTCGTCGCCGCCGCGCTGTCGATCAGCTGCGTCAAAATGGGCTCCTGCGCAGCCTGCAGCATCTGCCAGATCGCCCTGAGGTCGTCTTGGACGCGGTCGGTCCACGGCGGGATGCTCAACGTCGAGTAGGTGACGGGAAAGTAGAGGTTTGAGGCACCGCGCTGCAGCGTCCGCGGCCGGGCGTCGCAGGCGACGCGCTCGCCGTCCAACCACGGGCGGCGGCCCGAGCAGCGCAGGCCATCGAGGCCGCCCTCCGAGAACGCGCCGGCCATGCTCGCAGACGCGTTGCAGTCGTCCGCGCGACACGAGACGCGAAGCCCCTCGATGCCGCTGCCGCCTGAGCTCTCGAGACGCAGCCGGCAGCGGCGCTCTCCCTCGCCGCCGCAGGCGAGTTCCGTACCGCTGCGCGTCGCCAGCCACCAGGTCCAAGGGAACTCGTCGATGTGCCCATTCTCGCAGGCGGTGACGAAGCGCGACGGGACGACGAACGTACGCCGCTCGCGCGAGCAAGGGGCGCACCACCGGGACGGATCTCCCTGCGCGCTCTGCCAGCGCCCGGCATACTTCAGCTCCTTGCAGGACGGGCACTGCAGCCAGGTCGGGAAGCGGTAGCCGCGCAGGAATCGGTCGGGGAACGCGCCGTCGCCGTCGGAATCGTCGACCGGCGGAAGCCGAAAGTGGGTCTTGCCCAGGACCTTCTCGAGCCGGACCTCCCGCACGACGTGGGGGTCGTTCATGCCGAACGTACGCGCCGTCTGCTCCCAGCTCTCGAGCGACGACGCGATGACGGACACGGGCCCGCCGCCTTCGGCACCGGCCCGGAAGTCGATGATGGCGCCCGGTCCGTAGCCCAGGACCTGGGCGCGGCGGACCTTGCCGAGGTGATTGTTACGGCTCACGGGCGCTCCTTGAGCACGAAGTCAACGCTCGGCTCGACGTTTCGGACGCTGTTCGGGGTCGGCCGCGCCTCGGCCTGTCCCGCGCCGACGGCGCGGCGCGCCGCCGCCGCCTCCGCCGACATGAGGAGGCTGGAGTTGAACCGCCTGTCGTTCCAATAGGCCTTAATCCGCCCGCCCTCGACGCCGTCGAGCCACGCCTCGACGAACTCGCCCAGCTCAGCGCGGCACTGAACTGCCTCGCCGGGATCGATCGTCCGGACCCGCTCGACGATCCGGTCAACCATGTCGAGTACGGCCGCGCGGTCGGTGCGGCGCAGGTTCGGCGTTCCTGGGCTGATCAGGTGCCTGACCAGAGCCACCAGCGGCGCGTGGATAGCCTTGTCGCGGGCCCGCGGCGCAAATGGCGTGACGCTCGACGGCTCGACCGACCGGTATAGCGCGCCGTGCCACGACGCGAACGTCTCGTAGTGCGCGCGGTCTCGGATCTTGTTGTTGTTATAGAGCGTCACGACGAGGCCCGGCGACCGGCGGCCTACGCGGCTCGTCGCCTGGATGTACTCAGCCATGAACTTCGGCTGCCCGTTGACCAGCATCAGCCCGAGCCGGGGGATGTCGACTCCGACGCTGAGCATGTTGCTGGCGAGCAGGACATCGATGCACTCCGCGTCGCCCCGCCGCCGCGACAGCGCGTCGAGAATCATCGGTATCTCCGACGACGCTTTGCGGCTGGTCAGCTCCTCAGGCGTCCCGAGGCGGCGCGCGAATTCGCCGTGCTGCTGCGCGAGGGCGGCAACCGTGATGCGAACGTCGTCTTCCATCAGCACGAGGGCGCCGCCGAGGACCTTGAGCGAGTTGAAGTAGGCGACGAGGGTCCAGTAAGGATCGATGTCGCCCGCCGCGTGGATCGCCGGGTCTGCGCCAGCCTGGAGCAGCGACGCGGAGGCCGCCTGCAGCGCGAACTTTTCAGACCGGCCAGCCGTGGTGACGCCCACGTAAAGTCGGCCCTCGTCGGCCTCGTCGACACGCGCGAAGCAAGAGTTCGACCAGTCGATCGCGGGCGGCGGGAACTGGAACACCGAGCGATTGAAGACATGCCTGATCTGCTCGTCAGCGCGGCGGATCGTCGCAGTCGATCCGACAACCTTCGCACGGCCACCCTCGCTGCGGCAGAGCTCGTCGATCGCCGTCTCGTAGAGGCCGGTCAACGACCCGAGCGGCCCGCCGATCAGATGCAGCTCGTCCTGGATGATCAGGTCGGGCGGCCGCAGCCTGCGGCGGAGGCCGAACAGCGCGCCGGACTCCTGCTTGCGCACGATCTGCGCGAACTTGTCGACGGTGCCGATGAGCAGCGACGGCGGGGCGGCGTAGAGATCCTCGTCGACGGTCAGCACAGTTAGTCGACCAAGCGGCCGCTCCTCGTTGCAGCGCGGGTCGGGGCACTCGCACGTTATCGTGCGCGTCTTCGCGTCCGCGCGCCAATGCACCTCGCCCCGGCAAACGGGACAACGCGTTAGCTGTTTGGGGGTTGATTTCGGGTCGAGGTCGGCGAGCGCCTCAACCGCCGCGTCGTAGCTGTTCGGTGTGCTGTCCGAGCCGACCCAGAGGCCGATCGAGAACGGCGTCGATCCGAGGGGACGATCGCCGTCGAGGCGCAGCTGCTCGCAGGCTGTGATAAGCGCCGCGGCACGCTGGAATTGCTGCACGGTAAGCGTCCGCAGGGTGTAGCGCATCAGGACCCCGACGCCCGCGCCCTCGTCGCCGTGGAGCATTCGGCGGTGGAACAGCACGAAGGCGGTCAGCAGCAGGTAGGCCTCGGTCTTTCCGCCGCCCGTCGGGAACCAAATGAGGTCGAAGATCTCGCGATCGGGATGGCCGCGGTCTGCGGACGACGGCAGGCACAGCAGCGCGAAGGCGATCTGAAAGGGGCGCCACTGGAAGTCGAAGGCGTCCGAGCCGTCGACGTCATCGGCCGCGGCCCGCCGTTCGCCCGCCCACGCCGCCTGCAGATACATCGCGCGATTGGCGAGCCTGAACGCAGTCTCTACCTGCGGGTCGGCGTCGATCAGCCCGATGCCTTCGTGCATCCGCGCCAGAGCGCGCTCGCACCGATCCAGGTTGCGCCGTGCTTGCAGGGCGAGCGAGTCGGGCAGATCGGCGCTGCGGTCGCGCTCGGCGGCGATCCAGGCGGCGTATCCGTCGGCTACCGACGCCAGAGTCGCGACCAGGTTGGGCTTGTCGGCGGCGTACAGCGTGAGGCCGTGAAGCCTGCCGAGTGGAGACGCCGCGATGGCGGAGGACAGCAGCGGATCGCCGTCGGCGTCCATGCGCTTGACCATCGCCGTCGGGAACCAGCCGAGCCTTACGACGGTGGGGTGGTCGACCGGCTCCCATTGCGCCGACGCGGTGTGCCCGACGGCGTATTCCGCGGCCTCCCGGTATATGAGGTCGGCGATGCGCTCGTCCTCGTCGTTCCCGCGGAACGACCGGCGGCGCGGCACGAACGTGCATCCGGACCGGCACTCGACGCTGGCCTCGAACTGGTGGAGCCCGGCGGCCTCCCGTCCCATCATGTCGGTTACGACGAGCGGATCTCCCGCGCGGCCGGTCTTCGCCTCCCGGTATTCGTTGATGAATTGGAGCGTGACGGTGGCGCGCGCGCCCTCTCGGCGGACGCGGCGGTGCAGCGTCAGCCCCTGCTCAAGCCGCGTCTCCTCGACGCCCGCCTCGAGCGGGACGGCGAGGTCGGCGTGCTCGTGCGGCGTCCGCGTCCAGGTCAGGTGCGGCCTGCCGCCGCCCTCGATCTGGATCTCGGCTGCGGCGTAGCGGCCGAACCGAACGGTGAGCCTGAGGTCGGCTTCCTCCTCGGTCTCAACCGAGAACGAGAAGCCGCAGGTGGCGGGCTTGAATGACCGGAACAGCGAGGTCGCCTCGCGCTGCTCGTCCTCGTCCCCGGTTGAGCCGCCGCCGTTCTCGGCGTCGAGGCTGTCGTCCTCCTCCTCGGAGAACTCGCTCTGCTGCGGATAGAGGATGCCTGTTAGGTATCGGGCCGACGGACGCTCGTCGATCGTCTCCTCGGGGCCGTCCTTCGGGCCGACAAGATCGGCCTTAAGCCGCAGCAGCAGCAGCGTGCGAACGCTTTGCGGCGGGGCGCTCACCACTGGAGGAACGCCATAGGGAGGCCGCAGACCTGCGGCACGATCCAGAACCCGGACGAGGCGGCGGTGCCCTTGGCGGTCGCTAGGCGGTCGTCGCCAGGCGCCGCCACTGCGCTGCCGAAGCCCAGCACGCTGATGTTCTCGATCCGGTCAGGCGACTTGCGCCCGCGTCCCGGGTTCTCGCGCCCGATCTCTAGCATGTCGCCGCCGAGTCCGGTGGTAGTGCTGCCGAGCGAGCGACCCTTCACGGTGGTAAAACGGTAGACCCAAACGCCCTTCTCGAGCGTTGCGATGCAGGGAAAAGGGGTCGGGGTGTCGATCAGCTCCTCGACGGGGAGGACGAGGCGGGCGACCGAGAACGGGTCCACGTCGCCGGTGATCCCCACCTGCACCTGGAACCCCGTCCGATACTTCTTTATCGACCGGTAGCAGCGTCCGCTGTTGGTAGACGTGGCGAACGGCAGCGCGTAGCCGCCCTGCACTGCGAGGCTGCGTCTGGCCCTCGTGGCCCCTACGAACAGCACGCGCGATTCCTCGACGAGGTTGAGGTCGGTCCGCCCGCCGGCACCCCAGCCCTCGTTTATTTGCAAGAAAACGTGGTCGGCCTCTCGTCCCTTCGAGGCGTGGATCGTACCCAAGATCGGGCCTTTGTGGCCGAACTCGGGCAAGACGAACTCGTCCGGGGGGCTCGACGCGAGCCGGGACCGCAGCTTGAGCAAATCAACCTCGCCGCGTGGGCCCCGCGCGTGACGGATCATCTGGTCCCACCGCTGCTCGGCCTGCTCGTCTCCGCCGACGAGGTCGGTGTGCGCCGCCGCCGCGCGGGCGTGGCTTTCGGCGAACTGCTCGCGGGAAACGCTCCGCCCGTTGGTGCCGGAGAGGGTGAGGGCGAGCCAAGGCTGGAGGTGTCTCGGCAGACCGGACATCCGGAGGCGATGCGGCAGGCCGTCGCGTGCCATGAACGCCGATGCTTGTGCGACTTCGATCTTGCGTCGGAACAGCACGAGCGCGTCGTCATAACCGGCCAATTCAGCCTGGTCGAACTGCTTGCCCCCGATGGAGACGGCCGCTTGGCGCACCAGGTCCGCGCGGGCTTTAAAGTCGTCGGGGGTGGTGTCCGCGTTGCCTAGAATGTCGAGCCTGAGATCCTCGTAGAGCCGGAGCAGCGCCGGCTCTTCGGTCCGGTAGATGCGCTTGAGGAAATGCTCTTGGAGGCGGTCCCCGAGCATCTCTTTCAGCCCGTCAGTAAAGCGCAGCGGCGTCTCTTCGTCCTCAGCATAATCGTAGATCGCTTGAGCGGGGTCGTGAAACACGGTGAGCCCGCAGGACGGCTGCAATAGGGCGATGAACGCGAGCAGGAAGCGCGCGCGTTCGCCAGTGACGTCCTGCGCCTCGTCGACAATGACGTGCTCGATGTCGTAGAAAGAGTCGCGGAAGTCCTCGGCGCGCTCCTGCATCACCTCGATCGCGCGGGAAATGCCGGTCTCGAATCCGCCGAACAGGTCGCTAACCTGCTCCGGCGAGAAGCCGTATCTGATCTTCCACGCCTGCGAGTCGATCGTGGAGATCTTAACGGCGAAGACGTTGTCCGGATTCTCGGCAAAGTCTGAGATGCGAGCCTTTACCTCGGTGATTGCGGCGCGCGTGAAGCTCACCAGCCAGATGTTCGAATCGGTGACGTTCTCCCGGTCCACGAGATGCGCGACGCGCGAGCAAGCGACCGAGGTCTTGCCCATCCCAGGGCCTGCCGAGACAAGCAGCTTGTCGGAGGGGTCTGCCTCGATGACGAGCTGCTGCTCCTCGTCCCACTCGATCGGCTTGTTGAGGAAGGCGACCGAGACGCCCCATGCCTCGCGCATGGCGTCCAGCAGTTCCGCCTCCCGCCGGTCCAACCGCTCGTCGGCCGACGCGATTTCAAAAATGAGCGAGGCGACCGCCTCGCGATGCTCCCCGGGCACCTCGTCAAGCGTCGACACGAATTCGCTCCGCGTTGCGCTCGCCGTAAGGTTTAACGCGGACCTAAGCTGCTCGGGTGCTATCTCGAAGCGGGCGAGCGCCTGATGCGCCACCGCGAGCTCGGCGTCGTCGACGAGGCCGTCGACCGCGATCATGTGCGCGACCAGCCTGGCGATCGGCGGCGCCCCGGTCGCGCTGGCGCTCATGCGGCGGGGACCGTCGACGCGGACATGAGGAGCTTTGTGGCGCCCCCGCGGGCACGGCCAGCGCCGCTTATTTCGCAATTTCCCACGATCGTCCCCCGGTCGCCTTTTCGTTTCGCGTAGACTAGCGACAGAATGCTCGCAAAATCCAGACGTTTGCGCGCGATCGGACCAAATCCGTGCCGAGTTCCGGCCGACCAGCGATGATTCTCGTCCACGAGGCGATACAGCCGGTTTTCATTACAGCGGAAAGGCGGGGTGCGTAGCGAGATCGCCCGCTTTCAGTGCCTGCGCGCCACTGCTCTCTTGCGATTTCCGTGAACCGCATCGTCATCCCCAAAATCAGGGGGATGATTGTGACCGCATCGCGGAGGGCCCGAGCTGCGGTTTCCGCACCGTCTGGCTCACAGTTACGATTGAGTGACGTTCCCCTCTTGCCGCTCCGATTAAGCATAAATCGAGCTTAACGACCGGCAGGTTTCGGGGAGCGATAAGGCCACTCTTAATGGCGAGTTCTGGGTCAAAAGGCGTTTTCCAAAAGCACGTAGGTGAGAAAGCGCGGGACTCGCTTCTCCGTCTCTTCAGGTCGTTCCGGGAGACAGCGATGAGATCGGAGTTGGCCAAACGGCAGACGCGGCGGCAGGAGGAGCGCACCGCCGAAGCCGGCCGAGCCCGAGATCGCGGCCGCTGCAAACGCCCCGGCGAGCAGCGCCGCAAATTCGATCATGTGTTGGCCTTTCGCGGCATGATGGACCAGTGTTCCAGTTGCTTGTAGACGATCACTTTGTTGCCAAGCAGAGCGCCACGCTGGCGGCAAAAGAGGTCGAGCTGGCCACGCTCGCCAACCAGCTCGACGCACATCGTCAGTTGCGAATCGGCAATTTCCGAACCGTTCTCGCGGATCGGGCCGTGGTTGCTGAAGCCACAATGGGTATGCTGCGCGACGGCGTTGATGATGCCGTCCCCCTTCGCGGTGCGGATCAGCTCGCGATAGAGCGGCTTGGCACCCCAGAAGCGACGCGACCCGATCTTGTCGGAGGGCTTTAGGTAGATGCGCAGCATCCCGACTTCGCGGTGCTGGACGGTGAAACGATCAGGCATGGTAGAGCTTTCGACAGGAGACGGTAATCAGACGCGTGTGCGTCGGCGGGAAGCACGGTGGGTGCCGGCGTCGCGCAGGGTCGCATCGGGTGAGAGGTGCGCGGCAGGCACCTTGGGTACGGCGACGCGCTGCGACAGGTAGATGCCGTTGTGTCCCGAACAGAGGTAGGCAACGAAGCAAGCGACCGCGATTGGTACCGCATAGGCCGCGCCGAACAGTTCGATCCCCATGAAGGTGCAGGCGAGCGGCGTATTGGCCGCGCCCGCGAACAGTGCGACAAAACCGATCGCGGCGAACATACCTGTCGGGACCCCGAACATTGGCGCGAGCGCGTTGCCGAGCGCAGCGCCAATAAAGAACAGCGGCGTCACCTCGCCGCCCTTGAAGCCGGCGCTTAAAGTAACGACGGTGAAGAGCAGCTTCAGTGCCCAGCTCCACGGATGCGTGTCGGGATCGAAAAAGCTGGCGATGGTCAAGCCGTCCGGTGTCGCCGCTACCGTCCCGAGCCCGAGATAGTCGCGCGTGCCGAACAGCCAGACCAGGGCGATCACGGCTAGGCCGCCGATGACGGGGCGCAGCGGCCCATAGGGCACCATGCGCTTCAGCCATCCGCCCAGCGCATGATTGGCCTCCGCAAAGGCCAGCCCGACAAGTCCGAATGCGACACCGGCAGCGGCAGCCTTGGCGACGAGCAGCGCATCGACCGGCACCAGCGCACCGACATGATTGACGCCGTGATGAACGCCCCAGGCAAGGCAGGTCCAGTCGCCCACCAGCGCGGCGACGAGACACGGCACCAGTGCGCGATACTCGACGCGGCCGATCGCCAGCACCTCCAGCGCAAAGACCGCCCCCGCAATCGGCGTGCCGAACACCGCGCCGAATCCCGCCGCGATGCCGGTCATCAGCAGGGTTCGTGTCGCCTCAGCGTCGAGCTTCAGTATCCGCCCGAACCCGCTGGCGAGGCTGCCGCCCAACTGGACGGCGGTGCCTTCGCGCCCGGCGGATCCGCCGAACAAATGCGTCGCGACCGTGCCGAAGAATATGAGCGGTGCCATGCGTAGCGGCACGCCGCCCCCAGGTTCGTGAATTTGCTCGACGATGAGGTTGTTGCCGCCCTCAACCGAGCGTCCGGTCAAATGGTACAGCAGCCCGACGACGAACCCGCCGATCGGCAGCAGGTACAACAGCCATGGAAAGGCGAAGCGAAGCCGCGTCACCGCATCAAGGCTCCATAGGAAGGCTGCGCAAAGCGTTCCCACGGCTGCGGCCATCGGGACCAGGATCAGCCCCCAACGCAGCACAGAGACGGCGTGGCCGTGACGATCAAGAACGAAAGCCGCCACGTTGAATTGGTCGTAGAGATTGCAAAATGTCGCGCGCACAATTCCTCCTTGCTGCCTTGCGGCGCCTGGTAGGAATCATCGGCCCTTGCGAGGGCGGTTCGGCCAGTTGGCCCGGCGGAAATCCATCGCCGTGGCCGCGCATATGCTGACCAACCGCAATTTGGTCAACAGGCGAGGATGCCTCAACACCGCCGTGTTCGGTAATGCCGTGCCGTGAGCTGCCGGCAATGAACATGGCGTGCTCATCGTTGGGGAGGGTCTTGGCCGCGCTTTTCCCCGCCGCCGCCGGTCACCGTGGCTGGGTCAAAGCGAGCAGCGTAGGGCGCGATCTGCTGGACGGAGCGACACTTGGCGTTCCTGCCGTGAAAGGTGACTGCGGCGGTGATTTGCAGGTGACGACGAGCCTGCTGGCCGCAGGGGCTCGACATCCGTGCTACAGCCGCGGCCTTCCATTCGCATTTGCAGGATATACGATCGGCTTGGTGTTTTCCAAATCACCAGCAGAATGGCATATTCATGATCAAAGCGCAGACGATGAAACAGATGCGTCGCATTCACCTCTACATCGGCGTCTTCTTCACCCCCGCGACCCTTTTATTCGCGCTTAGTGGAGCGTTGCAGACGTTCCGGTTGCAGGAAGAGAAGGGTTACGGGGGCACCCTTCCGGCGTGGATCGTGTGGATGGCGAGCGTGCACAAGGACTCGTCGATGCCAAGGGATCGAGGAACGGAGCACAAGGATAGGCGCCCGGCTACGAGCGTGGTCAAGACGGCTGATGCCAGCTCCAATCCGCCACCCACACATAAAGGCCCTTCCAGGTTGCCGATGCGAGCATTTGTAGTCTTGCTGTCGATCGGGCTGATTATCTCCTCATCGCTCGGTGTCGCGATTGCGCTGAACAACAGGACGACGCGGCACGCGTCTTTACTGGCGCTTTTCGCGGGAACAGTGCTGCCGCTCCTGCTGATGCTCAACTAGCAATATAGTTTGCATGAGCCTGAAGCATCGCCGTGTACGCCGGCCTTCGTTGCAGCCTTCGGGCGGCGGCCACGCGCCTACTGCCACCGGGTTTATCATCAACCATGATCCTTGTTGCGGGGCGAACTCCACGTTCGGCTCTTCGAAAGCAGGCCGACTGTTGACTTCAATGCGTGCGAAGCACACTAGGCGGTGATGCCGCACCAGCAGGATCAGGAGCAGTGCCGGCGCGGACAATAGCGCGATGAGCGCGCAGGCGATGTCGACTAAGTCCAGTAAGGAGACATCTGCCGTATACGGCTGGTGCATGCTCTGCGACGTTCAGGCGTCGGCCCAGCGGCGCAGCAAATTGTGGTAGACGCCGGTCAGTTGGATCACGGTGGGATCGCCCTGGCCGCGCTCTGCCGCGACATTCTGCACCGACTGGTCGAGCTCGAACAGCGTCCGCCGCTCGCCCTCGTCACGGACCATCGACTGCATCCACATGAACGAGGCCACCCGCCTGCCGCGGGTTACCGGTGCGACGCGGTGGAGGCTCGACGAGGGGTAAAGAACCAGATGGCCGGCGGGCAGCTTGATCGCCTGCTCGCCGAATTGGCCTTCGATGATCAACTCGCCGCCGTCATACGAAGCAGGGTCTTCAAGGAAGAGTGTCGCCGACAAATCGCTCCGAATTCGGAAATCGCTGCCGCGGCGGATGCGGATCGCATTGTCGACATGGGTGCCGAAGGTTTCGCCGATGCCATAACGGTTGAACAGGGGCGGGAAGACCTTGAGCGGCAGCGCCGCGGCGATGAACAGCGCCGAACCACTGAGCGCATCGAGCACCATCGCGCCGCCGTCACGCGCCGCGACGCTGTCTTCGGGCAGTTGCTCGTTGCGCTTGGCGAGCGCTGATTGGTGGCCCGAGGTAACGTTGCCGTCGACCCATTCGGCGGCGTCGATGATGGCGCGCAGCTGCTTGACGCCGGCAGCATCGAGCACATCGGGAACCGCTATCAGCATGTCATCATTCTCCGTCCAGCACCGCCGGCCCGCGGCTCCGTAATGCCGGGATGTCGCAGGTCGCCAGCCACAGCCGCATCTGGCCAACGAAGCGGGCATGACCAAGCTCGCGCGCACGGCGCAGCCAGTGCAGCGCCTCGTCGGCCCGCCCAGCCGCACCCAGCATGCGTGCATGGTTGAAGCAGCCGCGAAAGTCGCCGCCTGCCGCGGCGCGGGCATAGCAATCGGCGGCCCTGCTCATGTCGCGGGGGCGGACCCAACCATCCTCGGCGAAGCTGCCGACAAAATTGATCGCCTTGGCGTTGCCAAGCGCCGCAGCCTTCTCGAGCCACGCCAGCGCCGCCGCTTTGTCTTCGTCGACGCCTTCACCGAGCGCGAGCAGCGTCGCATGATTGTACATCGCCCAATCGAGCCCACGCTCGGCCGCGATCCGATAGCATTGCGCAGCGCGAGATTTGTCTATGCGGGTGCCCCAGCCGAGATCGTAGCAGCGGCCGACCATGTTGAGCGCCATCAGATGGTGCTGCGCCGCCGCCTTGCTGAACCAGCCGAGCGCCGCTGCCTGATCGGCTTCGACGCCATGGCCATCGAGCAACATCTGCCCATAGACCGCCTGCGCCTCCGCCACGCCACTCTCGGCCGCCTGGCGCACGAACGCCGCGCGCTCCGCCGGTGACCCGGCGAGGCGCGCGGCGATGTCGTCGCGGCTGAGCGTGTTGAGCGCCGCTGCGTCCATCAGAAGCGGACGCCGACCGTGCCGAACACCGTGCGCCCGGCCGCGATCGAGGCATAATGGGTAGCGAAGGCCTGGTTGAAGTAGGCCTTGTCGGCGAGGTTCTGCGCGTTGACGCTGAGCACCACATTATGGGTGAGGTCGTAGCTTGCCCGGGCATCGAAGCGCCAATAGCTCGGGATCTCGCGGTAGATGGTCTTGGTAGCGGCGTTGAGCGTCACCACGCCGGCGGCATCCTGGGTGGCGCTGCGATTATCCTGATAGCCGCCATATTGCTTGTCCATGTAGATCGCGCTGCCGCCGATCTGGAGGCGCTTGAACAAGGTCACGTTGGTGGTCGCGGTGAAGCTGTTCTTGGCGGTCTGCGGCATCTGCTTGCCGTTGTTGATCGAATCAACCGCGACCGTCCGCGCCGGCTGCAGCACGGTGGTAACACCGCCGACCGTCCGGGTCACTGCCGCGGCGGTGAGGATGGTCGAACCGCCATCAATGATTTTGGGATCAAGATATGTATAGCCGCCGAACAATGTCCAGCCGGGCAGGATGGTGCCACTCGCGCTCAGCTCGATGCCGCGGATCCGAGATTCGCCGATGAACGAGGCGGTGTTGTTGTCGTCGAGCACGCGGGCGTTCTTGATCTCGGTCTGGAACGCCGCGGCGCTGAGCTGCAGGCGCTGCGCGAACAGCGCGGCCTTGGCGCCGACCTCGTAGGAGCGGGTCTTCTGCGGCTTGAGCAGATCGGTGACCGACGCGGTGGCTGCGGTGGTCGGCAGCGCATTGTCTTCGCGGCCTTCGCCGAGCAGGCTGTTGGGCGGCGTCGCAGAGGTCGCATAACTGGCGTAGATGCTGGTATCCGGCGTCGGCTTGGCGACCAGGCCCGCCTGCCAGTTGAACAGCTCGTCGGTGCGCGAGATCCGAAACTGGGTCGCCCCCGGCAGAATCGTCGTCGACTTGAAGCGATCAAAGCGGGCGCCGACGTTGAGGATCAGCTGCGGCAGCAGCGTGATCGAGTCGAAGCCATAGACGGCCTGGGTAGTGCCGTCGTTCTGCGTTTCGGTGGACGGCGCGCCTTTGACGATCGGCGCCTGCACCGTCGAGGTGTCCGACGTGTAGTTCACCCACGGATCGTTCGGATTGGGGTTGAACAGGCTGGTGCAATAATAGCGCGCGATGGTCGAGGCGTTGCATCGCGGCGTCACCGTCGACCCGGTCGCCAGCAGATAGGTGCCGCGACGCGTCTTCTCCCAGGCGAACTCGCTGCCGATCGAGAAGCTGTGTTCGATGCTGCCGGTGTTGAACTTGCCGTAGAGATCGGTCTGATCGATGATGCTTTCGGTATAGCCATAGCGGGTGTTGCCGCGCCGCCAGACATAGCCGCCCGAGGTCTGATCGCCACGCGTAGCGCCGGCGCCCGTCGTCGGATTGGCCGCGGTGGTGCCATAGACGTTCCCCTGGCTGTCGTCGGGCTGGGTGTAGATGTATGATTGATCGGTGTGGTTGTAGCGCGCCGTGTTGCGCAGCGTCACGCCACCAAAGTCATGTTCGGCGCGGATCATCGCCTGGTTGGTAGTGGCATCGCGGAAGTCGCGGTCGGCCAGGCCGTAGAAGGTCGACCGGTCGACGGTGCGGGTCTGCCCGTTGGCTAGAGTAACGTCACCGAGCACCGGTCGGCTGATGATCTTGCCGGTGCCGGGGGCGTTGGCGAGCGTGTAGAGATACGGCAGGCCGCTGTCGGGAAGCTCGTGGCTTTCAAGATAGTAATAGCTTGCCGTCAGGCGGGTCGGCGTGCCGAGCCCGATCGTCACCGACGGTGCGAAGCCCCAGCGCTTGGACCAGATCGCATCGCGCCCGGCCACGTCTTGGTCGTGCCACAGGCCCTGGACGCGAAATGCCGCCGTGTCGGACAGCTTGAGATTGAGGTCGCCGGTAATGCGCTTGAAATCGGCGTTGCCGTAGCTGCCGCTGACCGAGCCGAAATCGTCGAGCTTGGGCAGCTTCGAGATGATGTTGATCGTGCCGCCCGCAGACCCGCGTCCGCCTAGCGTCGAGTCCGAGCCGCGGACGATCTGGATGGTGTCGGTGGCGAACACTTCGCGGCTCTGCGAGGCGAGATCGCGGACGCCATCGACATAGATGCTGCCCTGGCTGTCGAAGCCGCGGATGAACGGGCGATCGCCGATCGGATTGCCGCCTTCGGCTGCGCCGAAGGTGATGCCGGGAACGGTGCGCAAAGCGTCCTGCAGGCTGGTCGAGCCGGTCTGCTCGATCACTTCGCTCGACAGCAGCACGATCGACCGCGGCGTATCGATCAGCGGCGCGACCGCCTTGGGATCCTCTTGCTGGCGCAGGCGATCGGTCGACACGAGGATGTCGTCATCACGATGCGTGCGCTGGTCGTCGGCAGCGGCTGGCGCGGCTGGCGCAGCAGGCGTGGTCGGCTCCGCCGCGTAGACCGGCGATGCGCCAAAGGCGCCGACGCACGACAGCGCGAGGAATGAAACGGTGTTGTTGGCCATGATGGTCCCCCCTTATGGGGCTGCCGCTATTGCGACGCGTTCGCAGAGTCAATGCCAATCTAGTTTCGCTGGCTCGACAAGCTATGTCATTCCCGTGGTGGTGAGCCGTTTACCCATGGCGACATGGCTCACGGGACAGCGCCCACCCGTTCGCAAATGGCCAGAAGGGCGCCGCTACAGGTGCGGAACATCGCCGCGTAGCTAAGGCAGGGCCCGCTATCGTTGGAGTTGGCACCGTTAAAGCAAGTGCACCGGCTGGCAACGAGGGCAGGGTAGGGCGTGCACATGCCTCGCTCCCGCAAGCCAGCCAGTCCGTTCCGCTACTTCAACTCGTCGCCTGAGGTGATTCGGCTTGTGGTACTGATGTATGTTCGCTTCCCGCTTTCCTTGCGGAACGTGGAGGACCAGCTGTTCGAGCGCGGATCGACCTCTGCCATGAGACGCTCAGGCTTTGGTGGAGCAGGTTCGGTCCGATGTTCGCCGGCGAGATCAGGCGGCAGCGAGTAAGCCGCATGCGAGGGTTCGGCACTGGCGGTGGCACCTGAACGAGATGTACGTGAAGCTTAACGGCGAGATGGTCTACCTGTGGCGCGCGGTAGATCACGAGGGCGAGGTGCTGGAGAGCTACGTCACGAAGACGAGAAACAAGGCCGTGGCGCTAACCTTCATGAAGAAGTCAATAAAGCGCCATGGATCACCCGAGGCGATCACCACCGATGTCTGCGCAGCTACCGTGCAGCGATGAACGAGACTGACAGCACCCGCTCATCATCTATTTTCTGATCCAGGGACCGAACCGCTACGGCGTGCTCAAGCGGGCGGTGCGCGGGGTCAGCGACAAGATGTTGATCCAGCAATTAAAGGAGTTGGAGGCCGACGGCGTCGTCACGCGCAAGGATTATCAGGAAGTCCCGCCGGGCGTGGACTACACGCTGACGCCGCTCGGCCGCACCTTGGCCGAGGCGCTCGTTCCCCTGTGCAATTGGGGGACTGACAATATGGCGGAGGTCACGCGCATCTTCGCCGAGCGCGAGCAGTGGCAGGCACGATAATGGGACGTCCGCCTTTGGAGGCCGCCGCAGGCATTGATGGCGGACGGGTCAACTCCGCGGCCTGCCGACACCTCCCGATCGCTACATTGTTGCCGGGTGGAGCGCTCGCACGATCTGGCGCGTGTCTTTGGACGGGGGCAGACCGAAGAAGCGGGAATATTCACGGCTGAACTGGGTCGGGCTTTCGTAGCCAACGCCGAACGCGACCGACGTAGTGTTGCCTTCGCCTGCGATCAGCATGTTACGCGCATGGAGCAGCCGGACCCGCTTCTGATATTGCAGCGGGCTGAGCGCAGTCACCGCCTTGAAGTGGCGGTGGAAGGCGGAGACGCTCAGCGCTGCCATCGATGCCAAGGCCTCGACCCTCAGTGGCGCGGTAAAATTCTCGCGGATCCAGCGGATGGTCACGCCGATGCGCGACAGCGCCGTTCCAGGCGACGCGATGTCGCGCAACATCCAGCCATGCGGGCCCTGCAGGATGCGGTAGAGCAGTTCGCGTTCATAGGCCGGCGCGAGCGCGGGGATGTCGTCGGGGCGGTTCATCAGCCGGAGCATCCGAACCCAGGCGTCGAGCAACTCGTCGGTAACCGGAGCGACCGAGAAGCCCGAGCTGTAGAGCTCGCCTCCGGCAGGTTTGGGCAGATCCGCGAGCAGGTTGGCGATGATCGCCGGTTCGAGCGTCAGGCTGACCGCGAGATACGGCTCTCCCTTCTCGGACGGGTGGACCGAGCCCATCGCGGGCAGGTCGACCGACATCACGAAATAGGTCGCCGGATCGTAAAGCAGGGTGCGCTCGCCGACGGTCATCGTCTTCGAGCCGGTGAGAATGAGGTTGACCATCGGGCTATAGACCGCGGCCAGCTTGTGCTGGGGGATCTCGCCCTGGACCATCGCGATGCGCGGGATGCCGCTCGGCGTGGCGCGGTTCTGCGCGCGGGCGCAGAGCTGGCGGAGTTCGTTGAGGTTGTCGTTCATGCCTCGTCGTACCGCACGGGTGCGTTCGCACCAAGGTGCGAGCAGGATCAGGCAGGTTTCGAGGAGGATCGGGTGCGCGGGCGAGCAGAGGTGCGCCTATCTGGGATGCAGCCCGGAAGTACCCCGGGGACCGGAGTAACGATCATGAAGAAACTGCTGATCTACGGCGCCGCTGGCTATACCGGCCGCATGGCCGCCACCAACGCCCGCGCCGCTGGCGTGGATGTCGTCGTCGCGGGCCGCGCGAAGGACGAAGCGAAGCTCGCCGCGCTGGCGGCCGAGATCGGTGCGGAATACCGGCTGTTCGCGGTCGATGACCTCGCCGCGGTGCGGGCTGCGCTTAGCGACGTTGGCGTGCTGCTCAACACCGCCGGTCCGTTCATGCGCACCGCCGAGCCGTTGATGCAGGCGAGTATCGCCAGCGAAGTGCACTATCTCGATATCGCCGCCGAACTGGACAGCTATCAGCTCGCCGAGAAGCTGGACGAGGCTGCGACCGCAGCGGGCGTGATGCTGCTGCCGGGCAGCGGCGGCAGCGTGGCGATGCTGGGTTCGCTCGCCGCGCACGCCGTGAAGCGTGTCACCAAGCCCGTCGGCATCAACATCGCGATGCACGTGGCAGGGGGCTTCTCGCGCGGATCGGCGGTCTCGGCGAGCGAGAATCTGAACACCGCGCTGCTTCATCGCATCAATGGCCAACTGGTCGACCGCAGCGCCGACGTGCGCGACTTCGATTTCGGCAATGGGCCAGCGACGTCGTTCCCGGTGACGCTGCCCGATCTCATCACAATCTGGCGTGACACCGCCGTCGCGAACATCGCGACCTATGTCTATCTGACCGACGGCGCGTTCCCCGAAGGCGATCTTGCCGCGATGCCCGATGGTCCGACGCTCGATCAGCGCGAGGCCAACCGTTATCATGCGGCAGTCGAAGTGACCGGCGACGACAGCAGCGTGGTGCGTTCGGTGCTCGATACCGTCAACGGCTATACGTTCACGACGATCGCAGCGGCGGAAGCGGCGCGGCGCGTGCTGAGCGGCGAGGCGCGCCCCGGCTTCCAGACGCCGGCGGGTTTGTTCGGCGCCGGCTTTGCCGAGACGATCGCCGACACCAGCATCGTCGATCTCTGAAGCGATTGGCGTCGGCCGGGGGCATCAAGCTCCCGGCCGGCGCCTATTCCGCTGCCAGCAACACATCGTCTTCGGCCGGTAGCGCGATCTTGAAGCGCGCCGCGTCGCGCCCCGGCGGCAGGCCGAACATTCGCGCATATTCGCGACTGAACTGCGACGCGCTTTCATAGCCGACCGCATAGGCAATCTTGCCGACGTCGTGCGTCTCGAACAGCAGTAGGCGGCGCGCCTTCAGCAGGCGAAGTCGTTTCCGATACTGAATCGGCGCCATCGAGGTCACTGCCTTGAAGTGGCGATAGAAGGCCGCGACGCTCATCCCCACCATGCCGGCGAGCGGCTCGGCGTGGATAGGTTCGGCGAAATTGTCGCGGATCCAGTCGATCGCCGGCCGTACCTGCGCCAGCCGGCTGTCGGCGCAGGCGACTTCGCGCAACTTGTCGCCCTGTGGGCCGATCAGTACGCGGAAGAGGATCTCGCGCTCGATCATCGCGGCGAGGATCGGCGCTTCGTTCGGCCGGTCGATCAGCCGCATCATCCGCAGCCAGGCGTCGATCAGTTCGGGCGTCGCGGCCGATACGGCAAAGCCCGTTGGGTGCGGCGTCGTCCCCGCACCATGCATCTCCGCCATCAGCGACGCGATGATCGTCGGGTCTAGTTTCAGGCTCACCGCCAGATAGGGCGCCGCGCCGTCGGGCTGCACTTCGCCGGTCGCGGGTACATGCACCGGCACGACGAAATAGCGCGCCTCGTCGAAGCGCAGATTCTGCTCGCCGATCGACAAACTTTTGGAGCCCTGCAGCACCAGGTGCAGCATCGGCTCGTAGACCTGATCGGCACAGCCCTCGGATCGCACCATCTGCACGCGGGGGATGCCGGTATCGGTCCACCTGCTCCCCGCGCGCATCACGATGCCGCGCAACTCGTCCATCGCTGTTTCCATCAGCCCCAAGTGGCCCGGGCGGGGCCCCGAAACAACCGGCTGTGAGAAGATCGGGCAAGAACGGGAGAATAACCGGCATGGGGTCGCCCGCCTGCGGCACCATCTTGGGGAGGCAAGCGAGCGACGCCGTCACTCGCGATCATCCAAGGACAGTTTCCATGAAACTCACCGGAAAAGTAGCCATCGTCACCGGCGCATCGAGCGGCATCGGCGCCGGCATCGCCAAGGCGTTCGGCGCCGAGGGCGCGGTCGTCATCGTCAATTACATGGGTAGCAAGGACCGCGCCGACGCGGTGGTCGACTCGATCGTCGCAGCGGGCGGCACGGCGGTAGCGGTGCAGGCCGATATGTCCAAGTCGGCCGATGTCGTGCGGCTGTTCGACACGGTCGTCGCCGATCATGGCAAGGTCGACGTGCTCGTCAACAATGCCGGCGTCGCGGTGTTCGAGATGGTCACCGACCTGACCGAGGACGCGTTCCACAAGCAGTTCAACCTCAACGTGCTCGGCTATTTCCTCGCCACCCGCGAGGCGGTGAAGCATTTCGGCGAGGCCGGCGGCAGCATCGTCAACATCAGCTCGATCCTCAGCACGCACCCGTCCGCTGGCGGCAGCGTCTATTCGGCGACCAAGGGCGCGGTCGACAACATGACCTACGGCCTCGCGCGTGAGCTCGGGCCGCGCAACATCCGGGTGAACGCGATCATGCCGGGCTATACCAACACGCCCGCCACCGACGGCGCGTTCGTGGGCGACCTGCGCGAGCGGTTGCTCGCCGAGACGCCGCTCGGCCGCGTCGGCGAAGCGGAGGATATCGCGCCGACCGCGGTGTTCCTCGCCTCGGACGATTCGCACTGGATCAGCGGTGAATCGATCCGCGTCACCGGCGGCGCGCGCGGGCTCTGAACGGTGCAGGCCGGGGGCGACGCCCCCGGGCTTGCTCTCCTTTCGATAGGGAATGTCGTCATGCCAAGTTCACACCGCGGGGACGCCGTCCCCGCGGCCCATCGTCGCGCGCTCGCGTTATGGACGGTCCTCGCGGCGCAGCTCATGCTCGCGATGGACTTCCTGATCGTCGTCGTCGCGCTGCCGCGCATCCAGGCGGATCTCGGCTTCAGTGCAGCCGGGCTGACCTGGGTGCCCAACGCCTTCGGCTTGGCGTTCGGCGGGTTGCTGCTGCTCGGCGGCCGGCTCGGCGATATGGTCGGGCAGGTCCGCGCCTTCCGGATCGGGCTGACCGTCTTCGTGGCTGCCTCGCTCGTCGGCGGGTTGGCGCACATGCCCGCGATATTGATCGCGGCACGCGTAGCGCAGGGAGCAGGGGCTGCACTGGCGGCGCCAAGCGTTCTCGCATTGGTGATGGTCATGGCGCGCGACGAGGCAGAGCGCGCGCGGGGCCTCTCGCTGTTCACTGCGGTATCGTCGATCGGCGCGTCCGCCGGTCTGATCCTTGGCGGAGTGCTGACCGATTTCCTGTCGTGGCGCTGGGCGCTGCTCATTAACGTGCCGGTCGGGGTACTTGTAGTGTCCGCTATCGGTCGCCTCGTCGCAGAAACGCATCCGAGGCCGGCGCGGCTCGACGTGGCCGGCGCGCTTACCGCGACGTTCGGCTCGGTCGCTCTGGTCTATGGCTTCATCAGCGCCGCGGACCATGGCTGGACCGCTACGGGCACGCTTGCCGCCTTCGCCAGCGCGGCAGCGCTGCTGGTGCTCTTCTTCCGGATCGAGCAGCGCCACGCGGCGCCGTTGCTCGACCTGGGTCTATTGCGCGACCGATCGCGGCTCGGCGGGCTTGGCGTGATGGCGCTGATCGTCGGCGTGCACTTCGCCATGCTGTTCCTGCTCGTGCAATATCTCGAGCGCGTGCTGGGCTGGACGCCACTTGCCGCCGGGCTCGGCTATATGCCGCTGACGATCACGGTCTTTGCGATCAGCAAGGGCGCGCCGCGGCTGATCGAGATGTTCGGCGCGCGCGCGTTGCTGATAGCGGGGAGCGGGATCGTCGCGATCAGCCTGGCGGGTTTCGCTTCGGCTATTCGGCAGTCATTAGACGCATTGCTGCTCAAAGCCAACATGCCGCCTACCGGTCGCAATGTGCGCCGTGAGATGGCGGCTTCCAAATTCTCCCAAGCCATCATTCATGCGGGACGGTAGCTCACCGGCAGACGTACCTGTAAAGTTGCGCTGAGGACAGTCATCAGGGGAGTATGGAGAAGCGCGTCTACGGCTCCGCTGATCGAGATGAACGGATGTCCGATGTTAGGGAGCCGATAAGAACAAGCCCACGTCCAGTTGCGGGTCCAAGCCGCCGCAAGCTGCCAGACCGCTCTCGACCAGAATACGCCGTTCCACCAATGCTCTGCGCTTCAATACAGAAGTACGTTTAACAGGGCGGCATGTCGAGATGACGGTGGCGCAAGATGTGCGAGGATGTTAGCGTGACCGCTGCCTATATAGCTGTGCATCAACTAGAAATATCGCACGGCGACTCCTATTAGCCTGCGAGCAGGCGTTAAGTTCTTGCTATCTGCCACGAGACGGTACGGATTTGGTGGAACAGGTTCGGGCCGATGTTCGCCGGTAATTTACGCCGCCAACAGGTGTCGCGGATGCGAGGCTTCCGCCACTGGCGGTGACATCTCAACGAGATGTACGTGAAGCTCAATGGCGAGATGGTCTACCTCTGGCGAGCGGTCGATCATGAGGGCGAGATCCTCGAGAGCTACATCACCAAGACCCGAGACAAGGAGGCGGAAGTGAAATAGCTGTCTTCGGGTTCCCCCCAGCGCCCTAGAGCGGCAGCGACATTTCTACGCAATTGGGCAGGCCAGCGGCAACGCCGATCTGGCCGCCGTGCAGCAGCACAATCTGGCGCGCGAAGCTGAGGCCAATGCCGCTGCCGTGCGGCTTGGTGGTGAAGAAGGGGAGGAACACCTCGCGGGCGAGGGCTGCGGGGATGCCCGCGCCATTGTCGATCACGGCGATGCGCAGGTGGCTGGCGCCGGCGGTCGTGGCGACCAGCCGGATCTGAGCGCTGGGCAGCGCGGCAGTCGCCTCGTGGGCGTTCTTCAACAGGTTGAGCAGCACTTGGGTGAGCAGCGCGACATCGCCGTCGAGCCGCGGCAGCCCCGCGGCGATGTCGAGCGTCACCGGCGTGCCGTCGCGCCCGGCCTGGTGGATCGCCACGGTTCGCATCAGCCAGTCGGCGACGTCGATCGGCGCGCGGCGTAGTGCTGGCGCCTCGCTGAAACCCTTGTAGGTCTCGATGAAATGCTCGAGCTCGCCGGCGCGCCGCGCCAGCGCATCGACCGCCAGCCGGGCGTCGGCGGCACCCTGGTTGCCGTCGTCGTCAAGCCCGTCGAGCAGCCGCTTGGCGGTCGCCGCGAGCGAGGTGACCGGAGTCAGCGAGTTCATGATCTCATGGGTGAGGACGCGCACCAGATCGATCTGCGCCGCCAACTCTGCGCCGTCGAGCTCGGCCTGGATCACCTTGACCGCGACGATCCGCCTGAGCTCGCCCCCGGTTTCGATCACGGTGGTATCCACGACCACGCGCTGCGACAGCCCGTCGGCGAGAATGCGGCCGAGCCGGCTCGGGCCGGGCCCCGCGCCGCGCAACAGCTCGACGAACGGCTCGCCGAACGGCGCAAGCGCGGCAAGACTGGTCGGCGCGCCGCGGCCGAACTGGCGGCGCGCTGCCTTGTTGGCGAGGACGAGCGCCTCGCCCGGGCCGATCACCAGCAGCGGCGTCGGCGCACCATCGGCAAGGGCGGCGGCAAAGGTGGTCGCTTCCAGGCCGCTCGCGCGTTCGCGCCGGAGCCGCGCCAGCGCGCGCTCATAGGCGTCGCCCAGCCGGTCGAAGCCGGCGCCGCGCCCGGCCCAGGCGAACGATTGGCTGAGATCGGTGCGGTCGAGCGCGGCGACGAACCGCGCGAGCTCGATGTTGCTCTCGGCGACCAGCCGCCACAGGCTGACGGTGAGCAGCGCGGCAAAGGCGAACGCCAGCAACATCGCGGTCGGCGCCCGGCCATAAGCGGCCAGCAGGCTCGCCACCGCGAGCGCCGCCAGCAGCAGCGCCACCCGGCCGGCGAGGCGCAGCGCGAAACGCCGCCTAAAGACCGTGCTTCTCCATGCGCCGATAAAGCGTGCCGCGCGACAGCCCCAACTCACTTGCGGCGGTGGAAATGTTGAACGCGTGTTTCTTCAGCGCCTGTTCGATCGCCTGCCGCTCAACGCGATCGAGGTTGAGATCGTCGCTGGCAGGTGAGGCCGGTGTCGGTGACGCTGGCGCGACCGGCGGCGTCGCCGTCCGGCCGAGCGGGAAGTCGTCCGCGGTATAGCTTGGCCCCTCGGCGAGGATCACCGCGCGCTCGGCGGCATGGCGCAGCGCGCGGACGTTGCCGGGCCAGTCGTGCGCGACCAGCGCCGCGCGCAGTTCGGCGGGCAGGCGACGATCGGGCTTGTCGTAGCGCGCACGCGCCTCGGCGAGGAAGGTCGCGAGCAGCAGCGGGATGTCCTCACGCCGCTCGCGCAGGCCGGGCAGTTCGATCTCGACGGTGTTGAGCCTGAACAACAGATCCTGGCGGAACGAGCGCTCGTCGTCGACTGCGGCGTTGGTCGCGGAGATGACGCGGACGTCGATCGGGATCGACTTGTTCGAGCCGACTGGCGTCACCCGGCGCTGTTCGAGCGCGGTGAGCAATTTGGGCTGGAGATGCAGCGGCAGATTGCCGATCTCGTCGAGGAACAGCGTGCTGCCGTCGGCGGCCTGAAGGCGGCCGACACGGTCGGCGCGGGCATCGGTGAAGGCGCCTTTGGCATGACCGAACAGCTCGGAATCGAACAGCGTTTCGGCGACCGCGCCGAGATCCACCGTCACCATCTCGCGCGCGGCGCGGCGTGACAGGCGATGGAGCTCGCGCGCAACCAGTTCCTTGCCGGTGCCGTTCTCGCCAAGGATCAGCACATTGGCGTCGGTCGGCGCCGCCTTCTCGATCAGCGACTGGACCCGCGCCATTGCCGGCGAGCCGCCGAGCAGCGGCGAAGCGGCCGTCGCCGTGGGAGCCTCGGTGCCGTTGCCGCGGCGCGACCGGCCGAGCGAGGCGGCGTTGCGCACCGTCGCCAGCAGGCGATCGTTGTTCCAGGGCTTAGAGACGAAGTCGGTCGCGCCATGCTTCATCGCGGCGACCGCGACGCCGACGCTGCTGTGCGCGGTGATCATCACGATCGCGGCGGCGGGGTCGGCCGCGATCATCCGCGCTAGCCAGGCGAAGCCCTCGGCGCCATCGGTGGCGCCGCGCGCGAAATTGGCGTCGAGCAGCACCAGGTCCACTGGGGTACGCGTCATCATCGCGACCGCCTCGGCCGGCGACATGGTGGTAGTGACCTCGGCAAACATCGGCGCGAGCAACAGCCGCGCCGACAACAGGATATCCTCGTCATCATCGACGACGAGGCAGCGGGCGAACGGCGGCGAAGCGGGCATCGGGGCAGCTTTGGTCATGTCCGCGCTACAATCAAGATACGTGCCAGCGGGCGCCGTGTGTCCACCGGGCGTCCGGTCGTGGACACACCTGTCCGGCGATGGGCAAGGGACGGGCAGTGTCGCTCGCCGCCGATCTGTACAGACCCAGGCGTTATCAACGAGTTGGCAGGGTTGGCACGGTCCATGCTGAGGAAGGCTGGTCGGCATGGACGCCGACGGAAAGGATCCCGTCATGATCTCGAACAGTCAACGCTTCGTCTGCTCGGTCCTGAGCATCGCCGGCGCCGCCAGCCTCGTCGCCTTTGCCAGTCCCGCCCATGCCACGGCCACCCGCCCGAGCGACGTCAGGCAGGCGGTGGTCAAGTACGGCGACCTCGATCTCGGCAACCCCGCCGATCGCGCCCGCTTCGCGACCCGCGCCTCGCGCGCGGCGGATCAGGTGTGCACCGTCAGCGGCGCCAGCCTGTCGATGGCCGAGCTCGCCTGCCGGCAGGCGGCGATCGAACAGGCGCGCCGCGGTGCCGGTCTCGATGCCCGCGGCTGAGCCTCGGCCCCACGGACTGTCCGCCGCTGGACAGTCCGCGTCCGGATCCGGACACTCGCACAAGGAAAGCGTTACGTGACTTCCCCCTCGATCAGCGGCGCGACCATGGACCGGCGGATCGACACGCCACGGCTGTCACGCCGCCGTCTCGGGCTCGCCGCCGCCGTGGTCGCCGCGATCATCGTCGTGCTGCTCGTCTGGCGGCTGCTGCCGTCCGCCCATTCGACCGATGTCGCGCTCGCCGATGTCGAGAGCGCCGCGGTGGCGCGCGCGCCGTTCGACGATGCCGTACCCGTCCGCGCCACCGTCGCGCCAAAGGTGACGACGCTGGTCGGCGTCGTCTCCGGCGGCCAGGTCGAACGGCTGATCGTCCAAGATGGCGCGGCAGTGGTTGCCGGGCAGCCGCTGGCGACGCTCGCCAACCCGCAATTGAAGCTCGATATTCTCACCCGCGAGGCCGCGATCGCCAGCCAGCTTGGCCAGGTGTCTGGCGAGGATCTAACGCTTGAGCGCGGCTCGCGCGATCGCGACACCCAGGTGTCCGGCGCCGATTACGATCTGATCAAGGCGCGGCGCGACCTCGGCATCCGCCAGCAGCTTCACGACAAGGGCTTCGTCTCCGACGCCGGGCTCAAGAGCTATGAGGAAGAGGCATCCTACCAGCGCCAGCGGGTGGCGCAGCTCCATGCCGCCGAAGGCGCCGAACGCCGCATCGCGACACTGCAGGCGAGCCGCCTCGCCGACACGCGGGCGCGGCTGTCGAGCAATCTTGCCGCGGTGCGCGACGGGCTCGACGCGCTGACCTTGCGCGCGCCGGTGACGGGACGGCTGACCAACTTCACCATCCAGCCGGGCCAGGCGCTGAAACCCGGCGATCCGGCCGGGCAGGTGGACAGCGAGGGATCGTGGAAGCTGGTCGCCGACGTCGATCAATATTTCCTCGGCCGCGTCCAGGTTGGCCAGCAGGCGAGTGGCAGCGACAATGCGCTGCATCTCGTTGTCACCAAGGTGCTGCCGGCGGTGACCGACGGCCGCTTCCGCGTCGAACTCGGCTTCAGCGGCGTGCCGCCGCGCGGGCTCAACCGCGGCCAGTCGCTCGATGCGCGGATCACGCTCGGCGCCGCGCGCCCGGCGATTGTCGCGCCGATCGGCGGCTGGCTCGACAGCGACGGCGGTGCCGCCGCTTATGTGCTCGACGCGAGCGGCAGCCATGCGGTGCGGCGCACGATCCGCATCGGCCGGCGCAACGCCGACCGCGTCGAGATCCTCTCGGGCGTCGCCGCGGGCGAACGCATCGTCACCTCCGATACCAGCGGCTTCAACAAGGCCGCCGCCATCAACATCAAATAAGGGGCAATTGCCATGATCACCCTAGACGGCATCCAGCGCCGCTACGTTTCCGACTCGGTCGAGACCACCGCGCTCGCCGATATCAACCTCCACGTTGCCGCGGGCGAATTCGTCGCCATCATGGGCCCGTCGGGATGCGGCAAATCGACGTTGCTCAACACGCTCGGCACGGTCGATCGCCCGACCGGCGGGCGCTATCTGTTCGACAGCCGCGATCTCGCCGCTGAGAGCGAGGCGGCGCTGGCGCAGTTTCGCGCGCGCACCCTCGGCTTCGTGTTCCAGAGCTTCAACCTGATCGACGAACTGACGATCGCCGAGAACGTCGAGCTCGGCCTCACCTATCGCAAGGACGGCACTGGTGATCGCCGCAGCCGGATCGAGGCAGCGATGGACCGCGTCGGCATCTCGCACCGCGCGCGCCATTTTCCGCACCAGCTGTCGGGCGGCCAGCAGCAGCGCGCCGCGATCGCGCGCGCCATCGTCGGCGATCCCAAGCTGATCCTCGCCGACGAGCCGACCGGCAACCTCGACACAGAGAATGGCGCGCAGGTGATGGGCATCCTCGAAAGCCTCAACGCCGCTGGTGCGACCATCGTCATGGTCACGCACAGTCCCGCGCACGCCGACATGGTCGGCCGCCGCATCGACATGCTCGACGGGCGCGTCGTCGCCTCCGTCGCGCGCCAGATCTGAAGGGTCGCCCGCATGAACCGTTTCGCCTTCATCAGCTTCTGGCGCTCGCTGACCCGCCACAAGCTCTATGCCGCGCTCAACATTGGCGGGCTGGCGCTCGGCATTGCCGTGTTCCTGGTCCTCGCGCTCTATGTGCGGTTCGAAACCGGTTATGAGCGCTGGCTGCCCGGTCATGATCAGATCTACCTGATCGAGAGCCAGACCAACGACCAGACCAACAGCATCCGCGCGCGGCAATCGACACCGGTCGCGGCCTGGACCGCGATCAAGGGCGATCTGCCCGACACCGTCGGCACGCGGATGGTCCGCGAGGATGCCGCGGTGGTGAAGGACGGGGTTGGCATCCGCGAGAAGATGAACCTCGCCGATCCGGACGTGTTCACGATCTTCCGCTTGCACGCGATCGCGGGTAGCTTGCCGACGCGGTTCGTCGATCCCACCCAGATCGTCATCACCCAGCGCACCGCGACCAAATATTTCGGCGCGGCCTCGCCGATCGGCGCGCCGCTGGCGGTGACCTTCGAGGGCAAGCGCTATGCCTATCGCGTCACCGCGGTGATCGACAATCTCCCCGCTGACACCGATCTCGAGTTCGACCTGCTGGCGCCGTTCGTGATCTCCCAGGATCCTAAGGATCCTTCCTATCAGTCGAACCACCAGTGGAATTACGGCGGGCCGTCCACCTATGTTCGCTTGCCAAACGCGCCGGCGGTGGCGCGGCTGTCGGCGGCATTGCCGGGCGTTGTCGCACGCCACATCAAGACCGAAACGCCGGGTAACGACGATTTCGGGCTTACGCTGGCGTTGCGGCGGATCACCGACACGCATTTCGAAACACCGGGCGCGGTCCTGATGGTCACCACCCTCGGCATCATCGGGCTGCTGACGTTGATCGTCGCGATCGTGAATTACGTGAATCTCGCCACCGCGCGTGCGGGTCTTCGCGCCCGCGAGGTGGGCATGCGCAAGGTGCTGGGTGCCGACCGCGCCACGCTGCTGCGCCATTTCGTCGGCGAGGCGATCGCCACCGCGCTGATCGCCGCGGTGTTCGGGCTCGCGCTCGCCGAACTCGGCGTGCCGCTGGTCAATGCCGCGACCGGGCTCGAGCTGGCGATTCATTACACCGGCTCGAACGGCGTGCTGCTGCCGCTCGCACTGCTGGCGGTAGTCGTCGGCGCGCTCGCCGGGCTGTATCCGGCGGTCATCCTGTCGCGCGTGCCCGCTGCGGCGGTGCTCGCCTCGGCGCGCTCGCCGGGCGGCGGCCGGGCAGGGGCGCGAATCCGCGAGGCGCTGGTCGTCTTCCAGTTCACCGTCACCATTGCGCTGATCGTCGGCACGCTGGTGCTGGTCTCCCAGACCCACCACGTCCGCAGTGCCGATGTCGGCTATGATCGCCAGCAGTTGCTGCTCGTCCGCTCGTTCGGCAGTGACAGTCTCAATGCGGCGCAGCGTGAATCGCTGCTCCACCGCTTCGAGGCCCTGCCCAATGCGCGCGGCGTCAGCGCCGGCACCTCGGTGCCCGGGCGGGGTCTGTTCGTCGCGACCACTACCCTGCCGCTGCCGGGCACCAGCGGGCCTGGTGCCCCGGTCGAGCGGTTCGACACGATGCCGGGCTATTTCGAGGTGCTCGGCGCAAAACTGATCGCGGGGCGGCTGTTCGATCCCTCGCGCCCCGCCGACTTCAACCCGTACAAGCCCGAAGTTGACGGCAGCGAGCGCCAGCCTGCCAACATCGTGGTCAATCGCAGCGCCGTCCGCGCCTTCCACTTCGCCAGCCCGCAGGCGGCAATCGGCAAGACGGTGGGCATCGAGACACCGCGGACGATCATCGGCGTGATCGAGGACATGCGGATCTACTCGCCGCGCGACAAGGTGTCGCCGACCGCCTATCTGTTCACGGTCGCCGCACCCACATCAGCGGTGGCGATGATCCGCTTCAGCGGCGATGCCAAGGCGTTCACCGATGCGGCCCGCCAGGCCTGGCGCAGCGAAGCGCCCGAGGTGCCGTTTGACTCGCGCACCACGGTGCAGGCACTCGACAAATTGTACCAGGCGGACGACCGCATGGCGAATTTGTTCGCGATCGGCGCCGGGCTGGCGGTCGCGATCGGCTGCGTCGGCCTGTGGGGTCTCGCCTCCTTCACCACCGCACGCCGGGTGCGCGAGATCGGCATCCGCAAGACGCTGGGCGCCTCGTCGGGCGATGTCGTCAAGCTGCTCGTCGGTCAGTTCCTGCGGCCGGTGCTGATCGCCAATGTGCTCGCCTGGCCGCTCGCCTGGGTGGCGATGCGCACCTGGCTGGCGGGGTTTGACGACCGTATTGCGCTGTCGCCACTGTTCTTCGTCGCGGCGAGCGTGATCGCCTTGGTCATCGCGGTCGCGACCGTGCTCGCTCAGTCGATCCGTGCCTCGCGGGCAACCCCGGCCTGGGCATTGCGCCATGAATAGGCGCTGGCTGCTCGCGGGCTCGATGCTGCTCGCGCCGCCCGCCGCTGGCGAAACGCTCGCCGACGCGGTGCGCGCCGCGGTGGCGACCAACCCCAGCCTCGCCGCGGCGCAGGCCCGCCAGGACGCCCTCGCCGAGGCACCCGAGCAGGCCCGCGCGCAAGGCCGGCTGACCGGGGAGGCGGGGGCGCTGGGCGGGTACGACCGCTTCAACGGCGGCAAGGGCGCGACCGGCACGGTATCGGCGACGCTGCCGATCTGGACCGGCGGCCGGGTGCGGACCGCGGTCCGCGCCGCCGACGCCGATGTCGCGGCGGGCGCGCAAGGGCTGCGCGACGTCGCCGCCGGGGTGCTGAGCAATGTCGTCGCGGCCTATGCCGATCTCCTGTTCCAACAGGAGTCGGCGGCGATCGTCGATGCCGACATCCAGCTGCTCGACAATCAGGTCGCCGAGGCCAAGGCGCGCTTCGATCTCGGCACCGGCACCCAGACCGACGTGTCGCGGTTGGTCGCGCAGCGCGCCACCGCGAGCGCCACCCAAGCGAGCGCACAGGCGGCGCTTGCCGCCGCTGCCGCCACCTATCGCGCGGTGGTGGGCCGCGACCCGGGGCAATTGGCGCCGCCACCCGCGACGCTCGCCGGGCTGCCGCCGACCATCGAACAGGCCCGCGCCCGCGCGGTCGAGGCCAATCCGCTCTACCGCCAGGCGCAGGCCACACAGGCCGCGGCGGCGGCGCGGATCGGCGTCGCCCGCAGCAATGGCGCGCCGAGCCTCGGCCTCGGCGCAAGCTATGGCTATGGCGTCGCCATCGGCCATGACGGCGGCGGCTATGTCAGCGACACCGCGGCGGGGCTCACCTTCCGGCTGCCCCTGCTCACCGGCGGGCTCGTCCAGTCGCAGGTGCGCGAGGCGACCGCCAACGCCCGGGCCGCCCGCTACGATGTCGACGCCGCCTCGCGCGACGTAATCCGGCAGACCGACACCGCTTGGGCCAATGTCGTCGCCGCGCGGGCGCGGGTCGAGGCCAACACCAAGGCCGCCGCCGCCGCCGATCGCGCTCTCGCCGGCGTGAAGGCAGAGTATGCCGTCGGCCTGCGCACTACGCTCGACATCCTGATCGCCGACGAAAGCCTGCGCGGTGCCCAGCTGGCGCTCGCCAGCGCGCGTAGCGACCTGCTCACCGGTGAGGCTGGCCTGCTTCGGGCGATGGGGACGCTAGAACTCGCGTCGGTGGGCTGAGCCTAACGGCTCGCCGCGGCGGCGACCACTCGCTACGACGTGTACGTGCTCTTCCTGCTGGTCTTCGCAATCTCGGAGGCCTGCTGTTCAAGCGCGGGGTCGACATTAAAACGAGGGTCGTGTGGAGACGTGTTCTCCAGGACGGGCCCTCCAGGGCACTTGCGTGATAGGTCGTATAGCGGCTGCAAGGCGTTGCATTTCGGACACGCAAAAACGTCTTTCGCCGCCAATGAGAAAAATTGGGTTATTTAATGTTGCCGGTCTCCAAGGGGCGAGATATCGCGTGGCTACAAGATGGCTGCAGGCCGCGAGATGATCAGGGAGGGGGCTGACGCAGCAAGCGCAACTCAATCGCTGGATCAATCCGACGGCCTGGCGACTCCGCTACGGCTTAGGATGGAGAGATAACGGTTATGACGGCTTGCGTGAGCTACAAGGCTGCGTTGATGGTGACGGCATCCGCAGCGACTTTAATCTGTGGCACCGCGAGCGCTCAACAATCGTCCACCACCCAGGGCGTGCTGCAGAGCGCACCGACCGGTCAGGCGGCTTCGCCCAGTGCGGTCGCTGCTGATCAGGCGAGCGAAGCGATCGACCCCAGCCAGCCGACCAGCGACGCCGCGGCCCAGGAAGGCGACATCGTCGTCACCGGTATCCGTGGCGCCCAGCAGCGCGCGGTCAACCTCAAGCGCGACGCCGCGTCGGTCACCGATTCGATCTCGGCCGAAGACATCGGCAAGCTGCCCGACGTCACCATCTCCGACTCGCTGCAGCGCATCCCGGGCGTGCAGATCCGCCGCGATGCGGGCGAGGGTGCGGCGATCAACATCCGCGGTCTGCCGCAGGTGACGACGCTGCTCAACGGCGAAGCCTATCTCGGCGCGCAGTCGATCACGACGATCCAGCCGAACTTCAACGACATTCCCTCGCAGCTGTTCGCCGGCGCCGACGTCATCAAGTCGAGCACCGCCGACCTGCTCAACGCCGGCATCACCGGCACCGTCAACCTGCGCACGCGCCGTCCGTTCGATCTCAAGAACGGCTTCACGCTCGCGGCCGCGGCTGAGGGTGCCTATGGCGACAAGACCAAGAAGTTCAATCCAAACTTCAACGCGCTGGTCGGCTATCACGGCGATCGCTTCGGCTTCCTGGTGTCGGGCGCCTATTCGAAGGTGCAGCTGTCGAATTCGCACAACGGCATCCAGGAAGGCTATGGCGCGGCGCTGCACAATGAGCAGAACTTTGATCTCGCGAACAATCCGACGGGTGATGTCAATCTGAGCAGTGGCTTTTCGCCCGCCAACCGCCCCCACGGCACGGCTGTCGGGACGGGCCGCGACGTGAACGGCGATGGCGATGCCAATGACGTGTTCATCGTGCCCCAGGGATTCACCGCGTGGGATAAGGTCAACGAGCGCCAGCGCATCGGCATCAACGCCTCGGCGCAATGGGAGATCAGCGACGCGCTGACGCTTAATGCGGACGCGTTCTTCACCCGTCAGAACGAGCATGACCGCACTGCCGGTATCCAGATGCAGAACGTTAACTGGCAGGCCGCTGAGTTCGTGCCGGGTCAGTCGCGCGACACCGGCACCGTCATCACCCAGACTGCGACCAATGCTGCCGGGCAGTCCGTATCGCGCGATTATGATCTGAACACGACGCAGATCTACAATTACGATCTCGGCAACTTCGATTCCTATGCCCAGAACGATCACTACAAGTCGCAGTCGCAGAACTACAACGTCGAGCTGAAGTACGACAATGGTGGTCGCTTCAAGGCAACTGTGCGCGGGATCTACGGCAAGGCCTATTCGAACTACGACCAGAGCTATCTGCAGTTCAGCCCGTCGAACGGTACCCAGTGGGAGCCGGGCGGCATCGGCCACTATCCCACCGGCGACATCGCGTTCAACCCGGGTGGCTATTCGGTCAACACCGTCGCCGGCGCCGCGTCGCTGCCGGCCACGGTCAACTTCACCGGTGCGCAGCCGGTGTTCACGCTGCCGACGCAGCTGACCTCGCTGCTCAGCAACATCGACAATTACGCGCTCAAGACAACCTCGTCGGAAGGCAATTACCGCCGCAACGGCGACCTCAAGCTGGTGCGCGCGGACGCGTCGTACGAGGCGAACGACAACGTCAACTTCAGCATCGGCGGCCGCTACAGCGAGCGCTCGGTCAACGACTATGAGTTCGACCGTGCGGCGCCGCTGTTCGCAGGGCAGGCCTCGCAGCCGGGTGGCTGCCTGGTGAAGTGGAAGGGCTTCGACGTTCCGCTCAACGATGCGTCCTGCTACGCGGGTTCGGGCACCTTCGGCACGCCGAGCTTCGTGCCCTACACGGCCAGCCTGACCCGCAAGGCGAGCGATCCGATCTTCAATGGCCAGGTCAAGCAGTACAATCTGCCGGGCGCCGGGCTGCCGGGGATCTACGTCCTCGATCCCAAGGTGATGGACAACGCGCTGGCGTTCCAGAACAGCTTCTATCCCGGCAACGTCGAGGTCCAGAACCCGGGCAATTCGTTCAACGTCGGGGTCAAGCAGATCTCGGGTTATGCGCAGATGAACGTCAAGGGTGACGTGTTCGGGATCCCGGTCAGCGGCAACGCCGGCCTGAAGATCATCAACACCCGCCTCGACATCACCCAATATGTCACCGGTGCGCCACAGCCTTATGGCGTCGCCAACCTCGCCAACGGCACGGTCGAGACCAAGCGCAGCTTCACCGACTTCCTGCCGGCGTTCAACCTCGCGTTCGAGCTCGCGCAGAACCTGAAGCTTCGCTTCGCCTTTTCGAAGACGATGACGCTGCTCGATCTCAACCAATGGGGTGGCGGCCTAAGCCCGAATTACGCGATCCAAACGGATCCTAACGGCGGCCCGTCGGTGTTCCGCGTCACCGGCGGCAGCTCCAACGGCAACCCGCAGCTCGATCCGTGGCGCGCCACCAATGTCGAGGGCTCGCTGGAATATTACATCGGCCACAGCAGCTTGCTCAGCCTCGGTGCCTTCCACATCGACGTCGCCAGCTTCATCCAGTCGGGTAATGTGTTCCGCACCGATCTGCCGGACAATGATGGCGTGGTGCGCAACCGTACGGTGTCGATCAGCACCCCAGTGCAAGGCGAGGGCGGCACGCTGCAGGGCGTCGAGGCAGGCTGGAAGCAGTCGTTCAACGATCTCGGCTTCATGCCGCACATCCTGTCAAACTTCGGCATCGATGCAAACATCACCTACTCGCCCTCGGACTCTGGGCAGAAGGATCTTGCCGGCAATACCATTCCGTTCCAGGACAATTCCAAGATCCAGACCAACCTCGCCGGTTTCTACCAAGACAGCCATTTCCAAGCGCGCGTCGCCTGGAATTATCGCTCAAAGCGTGCGGTCCAGCAGGATTTCGGCGGCATCAAGGGTCTCGAGCTGTACCAGCAGCCGACCAACTACGTCGATGCTTCGATCAGCTACGACTTCACGTCGAACCTGACGCTTTACGCCCAAGGCTCGAATCTTACTGGCGAGTATGAGAAATATTACCTCACCTTCCCGGACGAGCATGCCTACAACAACATCTATGAGCGCCGGTTCATGGTAGGCGCCCGCGTCAAGTTCTGATCGGATCGCTCTGCCTGCTGCGCCCGTCACGATGAGTGGCGGGCGCAGTCATTTTGTGGTGAGACGACGGTACCGGTGGTGAGGGAAGGGGCGTGATGGCGAGCCAGGAGCCAAGACCCGAAGACAAGGTCGGGCCGCTGCGATCGATCGTGATCGTCGGTGGCGGCACGGCGGGGTGGATGGCGGCCACATTGCTTGCGCGGCGGCTGGAGCGTCAGCCGGTCACGATCACCCTGATCGAATCCAGCGATATCCGCACCGTGGGCGTCGGCGAAGCCACCGTGCCCGGAATCAGGGATTTCTTCCGCGACATCGGGGTTACCGAGCAGGAGGTGATGGCGGCGGCGCAGGGCACGGTGAAGCTCGGCATCGATTTCGTCGACTGGAAGTGCGTCGGCGCGCGCTTCTTTCATCCGTTCGGCCTGTACGGCATGCGCTCGCGCGGCGTCGCCTTTCACCATTACTGGCAGAAGATGCGCCATGCCGGTCACGCGACGGAACTGTCCGACTTTTGCCTGAGCACGGCGCTGGCGGAGCGCAACCTGTTCATGCTGCCGACCGACCGGCCGGTCCACGATCTGCTGTTCTACGACTGGGCGGTGCATTTCGACGCCGGCCTCTATGCGCGCTTTCTCGCCGGCAAGGCGCTGTCATGGGGCGTCGAGCGCGTCGACGCGACCATCACCAACGTGCGTGTCGATGCCGCAACCGGCCATATCGCGGGCGTCGACACACGCTGCGGCAAGGCGATCGACGGCGACCTGTTCATCGATTGCTCGGGGTTTCGCGCGCTGCTGATCGGCGACGCTCTCGGCGTTGCCTATCACGACTGGACCAATCTGCTGCCCTGCGACCGGGCCGTGGCGATGCCGTGCGAGCGCGACGGGCCGCTGACCCCTTATACCCGCAGCACCGCGCTCGGCGCCGGATGGCAATGGCGCATCCCGCTGCAGCATCGCGTCGGCAACGGCTATGTGTATGCGAGCCGCTACATCTCCGATGACGAGGCGGTGGCGACCCTGCGCGGGCGGCTGGAGGGGGAGGCGCTGGCCGAACCCAACATGATCCGCTTCCGCACCGGGCGCCGTGACGCATTCTGGCAGGGCAATTGCGTGGCGCTGGGGCTCGCCGCGGGGTTCATGGAGCCGCTGGAGTCGACCAGCATCACCCTGATCCAGACCGGGATCGAAAAGCTGCTGGCGCTGCTGCCCGATCGCCGCTTCGATCCCACCCTGGCGGCCGAGTACAACCGCACCACCACGCTCGAATATGAGCGGATCCGCGATTTCCTGTTCCTCCATTATCAGGCCAACCAGCGACATGGCGAACCGATGTGGGACCGCTGCCGCGACACCGCCTTGCCCGAGGCGCTCGCGCGCAAGCTCAGCCTGTTCAAGGCGCGCGGCCACCTGGTCCGTTACGAGTGGGAGACGTTCCAGGACCCGAGCTGGCTGTCGATGTATGCGGGCTTCGGGATCGATGCGGCGGCCTATGATCCGATGGCGGACTATTTCTCCGAGCCCGACCTTGAGGCGGCTCTGGCGCGGATGAAGGCCTCGATCGCCCAGGCGGTCGCGTTGGCGGAGCCGCATGCGAGCTTCCTGGAGCATTTCGCAAGGGCCGTACCTAATTGACGGGGGCAAGACGGCGCAGGGCGCGCGGCTGACATCATGTCGGCGGCAGCCCGCAACCGTCCTGGTTGTAATAGGCTTATGGCAATCAGGAAGGCGTCAGGCCTTCTGGTCCGTCGGTGGAGGTGGAAGTGCAGCCGGTACGCGAAATACAAGGGCCGCTCGATACGGCCCGGTTCATGGCGGAGATCGTACCCGATTACCGGCCGGTGGTGCTGCGCGGCCAGATGGCGACGTGGCCGGCGGTCCGCAAAGCCCAGGAGTCCGACGAGGCGCTGGCCGCCTATCTGTCCCGGATGGACAGCGGTCGTCCTCTGGCGTTCATGGCGGGGCCGCCCGAGATCGGGGGCCGGTTCTTCTATGACGAGGCGGTGCGCGGCTACAACTTCCAGCTGCGCAGCGGCAATCTGTCGGGCCTGCTCAACCATCTGCTGAGCCAGCGAGCGGGCCCGCAGCGCAGCGCCGTCTACGCCGGCGGCGCCGTTGCCGAGGATTATCTGTCCAGCTGGCAGACGGAGAATGCCTTTCCGTTCTCGCCGATCGACGCGGAGGCGCGGATCTGGATCGGCAACAGGACGCGCATCTCCACCCACATGGACGAGACGCACAACGTCGCCGCGGTGATCGCGGGCAAGCGACGCTTCACGCTGTTCCCGCCCGAACAGCTCGACAATCTCTACGTCGGTCCGCTGCACCACACCATCGCCGGGCCGCCGGTGAGCATGGTTGATCTCGAGCAGCCGGATCTCGCCCGATATCCGCGGTTTGCCGAGGCTTTGGAGTATGCCCTAGTCGCCGATCTCGAGCCCGGCGATGCCATCTACATTCCGGCTATCTGGTGGCACAATGTGCGGGCGGATGCGCCGTTCAACGTGATGATGAACTATTGGTGGGGTGATCCCGATGCAGGATCGGCACTGAAGGCGCTGATCCTGGCAATCAAGGCCGTACGCGATCTTGCGCCCGAGCATCGGGGCGCGTGGCGCCACTGGTTCAACCGATTTGTCTTCGATGACGATGCTTCTTCGATCGCGCTGCACCTCCCGGCGCATGCCCAGGGCTACGCTGGTCCGCCGTCGCTCGAGCGATCGACCTTTATCAGAAGCAATGGGGAGGGTTTTGACTAGGACCGGATGCAGCGCGAACAGGCACTATCAAGCCAAGGCGCGCTGTCAGCCCGAATGCACCACCTCGGAACGCTCACTTGTAGGTCAAGCAGCGTCCAAGAATGGCGTTCCTTCCAGAGCCGCATGCGTGCCGATGATTCCCCGATCGATCAGGCCCAAGAAGACGCCCTTCGCCGCTTCGACGTCGCCGGCGGCACTCAGTTCAGCGTGCGCTCGTGTAAACGCGATACTCCACGTCGTCGCTATCAAGGCCGCAGCGAGATGTGCATCGGGATCATCGGCGGCGCGCCCGACCCCGTCGGCTAGCACGCCGGCCAATGCACGCACGAAATCGTCGCGCATCTGTCTCGCCCGTGCTTTCAACGCCTCGCTTGCCTGAGCGGTTTCTACAAACGTTCGGGTGTCTGCGAACAACGGAAACGCTGCCGAAGGCTGTTCAATTATTGCATGCGCGAGCAGTCCCAGAGCCTGGATCGGCGATGTGCCGGGCGGCCGTGATCTGATCGCTTCAAACGCCAGATCGTGCCCCTCCTGTTCGCGGTCGAAGAACATGTCCTCCTTCCGTGGGAAATGATTAAAGACCGTCATGCGCCCGACGTCGGCCGCGTCCGCGATCTCGTCGATCGTCACCTGGTCGAAGCCGCGCTCCATGAACAGGCGGGTGGCCACGTCGGATATCGTCTGACGGGTTGCGAGCCGCTTGCGGGTTCTTCGATCCATACTGCGGTCGATCATAGCTTGCACACCTATATAGACTGAGTACATAATAGGGATCTATCCAGTTTGGGGGTGTTCTCATGGCTTTGTCAACCACGGTGCTCGTCAGCGGCGCCAGCTTCGCCGGCCTCGCCACCGCCTATTGGCTCAACCGGCTTGGGCACCGCGTTACGATCATCGAGGTGGCGAAGGGGCTTCGGCGAGGGGGGACGCCTGTCGATATAGAGGGCGAGACCATCGAAATCCTGACTCGCATGGGGCTCGCCGACGCGGTTCGCGCCAAGGCGCTGCCGCCCCGCTGCTTCGCGTTCAAGGATGCCGACGACAGAACCCTGGGCAGGGTCGGCGCCGCCGGCGACCAAGCGTCGCACGAGCGTTACGAAATTCATCGCGACGATCTGCTGGACATCCTTTTCGGCGCCGTAGCGGACGAAACCGAGCTGCTGTTCGGCCGCTCGATTGATCGGCTGGAGGAGGGCACAGATGCGGTGTCGATCACCTTCACCGATGGCGAGCGGCGCGATTTTGCCTTGGTCTTTGGCTGCGACGGCAATCGGTCGAACACGCGCAAGCTGCTCTTCGGCGATGGCGAGCAGTTCACCCACTTCATGGGCGGCTACTTCTTCCTGAAGGTGGTGCCGCAAACGGGCCTGCTGGCTGCGAACGTCTCGGAGGTCTTCAGCGTGCCCGGCCGGATGGCGATGCTCAATGGCTATGACGATCGTACTGACATCGGCTTCGGCTTCCGCACCGATGGCGAGATCGACTACGACTATCGCGATCGCGTGCAGCAACGCCGCCTGATCCATGAACGGTTCGACGGGCTCGGCTGGAAGGTGCCCGCGATGCTCGCTGGCTCGGCCGGCGACGACGACTTCTACTTCGATCGGATCAACCAGATCAGGATGCCGAGCTGGTCGCGCGGGCGCGTCGCGCTGGTCGGCGATGCGGGCTATTGCGTCTCGCCGCTTGCTGGCTTCGGCGGCTCGATCGCGATTATAGGCGCGGGGCGCCTAGCGGCCGCGCTGGAACGATATCCCGGCGATCACGCGGCGGCCTTTCGGCACTATGAAGATGGCCTGCGGCCTTTTGTCGAAGAAGTGCAGGAGCGGGCGGCGAGCGATGGAATGGCGATGATGTGCCCCGCCGACGACGGCGAGCTCGCTGAGCGCGACCAAAAAATTGCTGCGGGCGACATCGGATTTTAGCCTACGTTCGAGCCGTCTTTGTTAAGAACGAAGCCATCGGCTCTGTCAGACGAACGTGGCAGACGGGGCAGGGGGCTAATATGTGGCGGCGGATGAGCCGCAAATCGAGGGCACGGCCGCCAAGCCCGTTTGCCGTTCAACTCGTCGCCGGAGGTGATCCGGTTGAAGGTGAAGATACAGGCAGATGAAGACGTTGCAGAAGTTCGCATCGGTTCACGCCAACATACACAATCACTTCTGCCTGGAGCACCATCTCACCGATCGACAGATCTACAAGGAACGATGCTTCGCCGCCCTGGCGGAGTGGCAGGTCTTGCGAGTTAGGCCGCTGCGCTCAAAGACTGAAGTGCATCGTGGTGCGAGCGGTTCGCTGACAGCATCGGCGCATCAACAACTCCGGAACAGGTCAGCAAGCGGCACCTTAGGCGCACAATCCAAGCGTCGCCAAGCTCATCTTGATTTTAGGTTCCATCAACGGTTCTGCAGGACCATTGATTTCAGGCCGCACCTTGGCACCCAGTTTCGCACACCGCTGCGCGCACTTCCGGCTATGAGGTGCTATAAGCAAATAAGGAGACGGCGCCGTACAAACGGGATTGCCGCCGTATTACGAAATCATAGCAGTAAGCTCAGTATATTACGTGGATAAGCTATGGTTGATGTTTAGTGATTATCGTGCAATTCGGTTTTCACCTTGACCTTCAGCGCCGCTTATTTGTTAGTAACCACTACGATTACCGTGTTTTTGCTCGGACGGACTACTTTGATGAACGATGCCGTCCGGCACTGATCCGTTGCCGCGACGTGCATGAGATCCTAGAGGCGAAGCAAGCGCCAGGATCAGGTGCGGCGGCGATAGGAGGCGAGATGCACAAGAGAATGGCCAAAGCCAAGTTGCCGGCGTTGCTCGGCGTCCTCCTGGTGACGGCGATGGCGCAGCCGCCGTCGGCACCCGCGTTTCGCAACGCCGACCTGCCTGCCGATGCGCGGATCGCCAATCTGCTGTCGCTGATGACGCTCGACGAGAAGATCGATGCCCTCAGCACTGATTCCAGCGTGCCGCGACTGGGCGTGCCGAGCTTCGGTTCGTCGGAGGGGATCCATGGCGTTCAGCAGCGCGGCGAGGGCAAGGCGCGGCGCACACCCGTGCTCACGACGCAATTTCCCCAGCCGCCAGGGCTTGGCGCGACCTGGGACCCCGAATTGGTGCGGCAGGCAGGCGGTGTCGAAGGGCATGAGGCCCGGTGGATCTCGCAGACGCCTGCCTATGATCGCAAGATCCTGATGCTGTGGGGCCCGCAGGCCGATCTCGCCCGCGATCCGCGCTGGGGGCGGAGCGAAGAAGTTTATGGCGAGGACGGGTTCTTCAATGGCACGATGGCGGCCGCCTTCTCCAAGGGCCTCGAGGGCGACGATCCGCGTTACTGGCAGGCAGCGCCGCTGCTGAAGCACTTTCTGGCCAATTCGAACGAGCAGGATCGCACGCGCACCAGCTCGGATTTCGATGAGCGGTTGTTCTGGGAATATTATTCGCTGCCATTCCGCATGGCGTTTCAGGATGCCGGCGCAAGCGGGGTGATGGCCGCGTACAATAGCTGGAACGGCGTGCCGATGGTGATCAACCCGGTGCTGCGCCGAGTGGTGATCGATCAATGGCACGTCAATCTCGTCTCCAGCGACGGTGGCGCGATCAAGACGCTGTGGCACGATCATCACGCCGTGCCCGATCAGCAGGCGGCGGCTATTGCGGCACTCAAGGCCGGCGTGAACCAGTATCTCGACACCTATAAGGACGAGCTCCACGCGGCTTTTGCCAGCAAGGCGATCACGATGGCGGACCTGGACGATGCGCTGACCCGCAAGTTTCGGATCACGATCAAGCTGGGGCTGCTCGATCCGGCGGAGCGGGTGCCTTATGCCGCGCTCCACGACGGCACGCCGCCTTGGGACGGCGATGCGGACCGCGCCGTCTCCCGCCGCGCGGCGCTCGAATCGGTGGTGCTGCTCAAGAATGACGGTGGCGCGCTGCCGCTGAAGACGGCTCGGCTGCACTCGATCGCCGTGATCGGCCCGCTCGCGAACAGCGTGCACTGGGATTGGTATGGTGGTTACCCGCCCTATGCGGTGACCCCGCTGGCCGGCATCCGCGCTGCGGCGGGACCCGACGTTCACGTCAGTTATACGGCCGATAATATGAATGCCGCGGCCGTGGCGGCCGCGCATGCGGCCGATGTCGCGGTGGTGGTGGTTGGTAACGATCCCACGTGCGGCCCCAACATGGCCAACGATTGGACGGACAATGGCACCAAGCCCTGTGCCGACCCGGGCGACGGACGGGAAGGCCGCGACCGCGAAACGCTGGCGCTGGCGCAGGAGCAGTTGGTCAAGCAGGTGATGGCGGCCAATCCGCACACGATCATGGTGCTGAAATCGAGCTTTCCGTACACGATCAACTGGTCTCAGGAGCGGGTGCCGGCAATCCTGCACATGGCCCATAGTTCGCAAGACGAGGGCACGGCGCTCGCACAGGTCCTGTTCGGCCAGTATAATCCCGGGGGGCATGAAGTCGTCACCTGGCCCGCCTCGGTCGACCAGTTGCCGCCGATGCTCGATTACGACATCCGCCACGGCCGCACCTACATGTATGCCAAGGCCAAGCCGCTGTATCCGTTCGGCCATGGCCTGAGCTATACCAGCTTCCGCTACGCCAATCTTCGCATCGATCGGCCGCACCTGTCGCCGGATGGCGTCGCGGTGGTCAGCATCGATGTCACCAACACAGGGCAGATGGCAGGAGACGCGGTGCCGCAGCTGTACGTGCGGCATCTCAGTTCGCGCATCGCCCGACCAAAGCTCCAGCTTGCCGGCTTCAGCCGCGTACCGCTCGCCGCGGGCGAGACCAAGACGGTGCGCATCACGCTGAAGGCGGCGCAACTCGCTTATTGGGACGAGGGACGCCATGCGCTGCGGGTCGAGCCCGAGCGGGTGCAGGTGCTGATCGGCGCATCCTCGGCCGATATCAAGATTGGCCGGCCATTGCGGGTGGGTTAGGCAGTTCAAGACCGGCAGCGTTTGCACGGCCAGTGCTGCTGGTCGTGGAATCCGTGAAGGCGGAAGTATCCCACTGGAAGCCGAGCGCAGGTGTTCTTGCAGCAACGCCATATTACCGAAAAAGATAACGCTAACAATACCAATGTCGCAAGATGCCCAGCGCCTTAACATGATCGATACTTGAGTCCACGCGACTGTAGCCGGCGATGGATTGATCGTCATCGCCGCGGACGCGCTCTGCCGGTTGAGCGCCGTTGGCAACCGATCGCATCGCTCAAAGCTCGAACAGCTTTGCCTGTTGCGCAGAGGTGACACGACATTTCATCATGTGTCTCATCATGATTTTCTGTTGCCGCCCTCAAACAAATACCGTATCGGACCCGATAGCGCTACCATAAGCGCGATAAAGATCGCTGAGGCCGCAACGGCGGGGCGACACAGGAGAGGGTTGGGGATGACGAACTTCGTTCGTGTTGGCCGTAGTCGCGCGGCTTTTGATGCCACATTGCGTGCAGGTGCGTCATGTCTGGCGCTTGGCGTATTCACCTTGTCGACGCAGGCGCTGGCCACGCCGATGATCCAGGCGGAAACGCTCGGCGTGTCGAAGGACGCGACCCAGGCAGCAACCCCCAACAGCGATCAATCCACTTCTCCCGCGGCCGACACCGGCGGCACCGACATCGTCGTGACCGGCCGTCGCGCCGCGCTCGAGGCGGCTGACGAGCGCAAGCGTCGCAGCGAGACCATCGTCGACTCGGTCGTCGCTGACGATGCCGGCAAGCTGCCGGACAATTCGATTACCGAGGTTCTCCAGCGTGTCTCGGGTGTGTCGATCGTCCGCTTCGCCGCGCTCGGCGATCCCGATCATTATTCCGTCCAGGGTTCGGGCGTGCAGGTGCGCGGCCTTACGGGCGTCGCGTCGCGGCTGAACGGCCGCGAGATCTTCAGCGCAAACAACGGGCGCGCGATCCTGTGGAGCGACGTCACCCCCGAACTGATGTCGGCGGTCGACGTCTACAAGGCATCGACGGCCGATCTCATCGAGGGCGGCACCGGCGGCCAGATCGATCTGCGCACCAAGCTGCCGTTCGATTTCGACGGCAAGTTCCACGTCGCCGGCACGAGCGAGCTTGCGGTGGGCGACATGGCGCGCAAGGCGGATCCTTCGGGTTCGATCCTGGTCACCGACACGTTCGACACCCCGATCGGCCGGATCGGCCTGCTCGGCGATATCGCCTTCAGCCAGTTCAGTTCGCTGTCGCAGTTCCTGCGCACCAGTCCGTATTTCAAGACGACGCTGAGCGACGGCAATGCGCGTTACGTTCCGAGCGGCTTCGCCTATGGCGACGAGGCATTCCAGTACAAGCGCTATGGCATCTATGGCGCCGCACAGTGGCAGCCGACCGATTCGCTGACCTTCACCGGCAGCTTCTTCCAGTCGCGCTACAAGAGCCAGTCGAGCGACTATGGCACGCAGCTCGATTCGCAGACGCTCGCAGTCGATCCGGCGACCAGCACGTTCGACAGCAACGGCCTGCTGACCAGCACGACCGCCTTGTACAACCGCGATCCGAACACCTTCCTGCCCACCGGTGGAACGATCACCAGCAGCGGCAACAAGGGGTTCGTGCAGAGCAACACGCGAACGCGCGATTACTCCTTGTCGTTCGCTTGGGTGCCGGAAGGCGGCCCCTTGTCGCTCAAGGGCTCGCTGCAGCGCGTCGATTCACGTCAGATCTATGATCGCATCGACATCTTCCGCGAGATCGGGTTCGGCACGAGCTTCGGCATGGATCTGCGCGGCGACCTGCCCCAGATCACCGTCAGCCCGGCTACCCAGGCGTCCTTCGCCGATCCGGCCAACTATTTCTGGTCGGCGTCGATGCCGCACAACGAACGGAACAAGGGCCGGCTCGACGCGGCGCAGCTTGATGCCGAGTACAAGTTCGACAACAGCTTCTTCCGCTCGGTCAAGGTCGGCGGCCGCTATGCCAAGCGCACCGAGCGCGATCTCGCCAACGGCTACAATTGGACGGCGCTGGGTCGCGGCTGGAACGGCGATCCGCAGCTGACCTATGCGAACGCCGCACCCGGCGATGTCGCCTTCCACGCGTTCAAGGACTTCTTCCGCGGCAACACGACGCTGCCCGGCAATCTGATGTTCGCGTCGGAGGATCTCGCCTCGCGCTTCAACGTCAACCGCACCGGCCTGGTCACGCCGCCGCCTGCCGGCTTCTGTACTGGTATCGAGTCCAATTGCTCCGCCGCTGGCCTGTTGCCGGTCACCGGCTATGGCGGTCTGTCCGGCATCCGCGCGCCGGGCTTTGTTCTGCCCGGCGACCAGGTCGACAACCGCACCGAGAATATCGCGGGCTATGCCCTGCTGCGCTTTGGGCCGCAGGATGGCGCGAAGGGCATCTCCGGCAATGTCGGCGTCCGCGTCGTGCATATCGAGAATGAGGGCAGCGGCTACATTCAGCAGAATGGCGGCACGATCTTCATCCGCAACGGGGTTCCGCAGACGCTGGCGAGCACGTTCCTCCCCCGCGGCGGCAAGGCGGATTTCACGCGCGTCCTGCCGTCGGTCAACCTCGAATGGTCACCCGCCGAGAAGATCAAGCTGCGCGGCGGCTATAACATCACAATGGACTTGCCGAGCTTCAATGCGTTGCGCGCATCGGGTTCGGTTGGCGTCGCCACGACCAGCAACCCGGTCGCGGGTCAACCGGGCACCTTCACCAACTTCACCGCGGATACGGGCAACCCGCTGCTCAAGCCCACGCTGTCGAACAACGTCGATCTGTCGCTCGAATATTACGGCCGGGCGGGCACCTCGTTCCACCTCGCGCCCTTCTACAAGCGGTTAACCGACCTGCCGATCTACTCGCTGACGACGCGGCAGGTGAACGTGCTGTTTACGGACGGCTTCACTGAAAGCGTCAACGCATCCGCGAGCGACTATATCAACTCGCCCAAGGCCGCGACGGTCAAGGGCGTCGAGGTCGGGGGCCGCTTCTTCCTCGACATGCTGCCGGGCGCGCTTGCCGGCTTCGGGTTCGAGGGGAACTATACGTTCATCAAGAGCAGCAACCCCGGCGATGTTTATCGCGATATCAACGGAACGATCAGGACCGACGCGCCGCTGGTTGGGCTGTCCAAGCACAACTTTAATGCCACGCTGCTCTACGAGCGCAATCCGGTGTCGCTGCGCGTCGCTTACTCGTGGCGCTCGCGCTACCTGCTGTCGACGAACAGCAACGGCACCAACTCGCCCTACACTTATTACAGCGCGCCGGGGGTGATCACCAACCAGGACGGTGGTGTCGACACCAGCACCCAGATCGCGCTGCCGATCTATGGTGGCAATTACGGGTCGATTGACGCGGGCGTTCGCTTCAAGGTCACCGACCAGTTCTCGTTCGGCATTCAGGGCACAAACCTGACGGCCTCCACCCAGCGGACGCTGATGGGCGGCTATCCGGGGGGCAAGCTGGTCGGACGCAGCTGGTTCCAGAGCGATCGGCGCTTGTCGGTAGGGATCAACCTGGCGTTCTGATGTATGAAGCATGGCGGCCCGCCCGTGGGGGTGGGCCGCTAATGAGGCCAGTAGCATGAAGAAGCGCATTCTGGTCGCCGGCGGCGGCACCGCCGGGTGGCTGACGGCCGCCTATCTGGCGAAGCGCCTGGGCGCGGATCTGCCGGGCGGCGTCACGATCACGCTCGTCGAATCCGATGCGATCGGCGTGCTGGGGGTGGGCGAGGGCACCTTTCCCACCATCCGGCGCACGCTCGCTACCATCGGTATCAGCGAGACCGATCTCGTCCGCCGGTGCGGCGCGACGTTCAAGCAGGGGGCCAAGTTCGTCAACTGGCGGCACAGCCCTGCTCACCATGCCGGTGAATTCTACACCCATCCGTTTCAGGTCGCGGCCGAGGACAGCGGCATCGAACTGCTGCCCTATTGGCTGATGGGGCTGGCCGATGGCCAGGACTGGGACGATGCGGCGACGCCGCAGCGGGCGGCTGCCGACGCGCACCGCGCGCCCAAGCTGCCGTCGCATCCTGACTATGTCGCGCCGCTCAACTACGCGTTCCATTTCGACGCCGTTGCCTTGGCAGGCCTGCTGGCGGAGCAGGGCATCCGCAACGGCGTCCACCATCTCGTCGACAAGATCGCCGAGGTGATGATCGCGCCCGACGGCAGCATCGGCGGCGTGCGCACCGAGCGCAACGGCGTACTCGACGCCGATCTGTACATCGATTGCACCGGCTTTCGTGCCGAACTGATCGGCCGGGCGATGGGCATGCCGTATCGCTCGTGCAGCGACGTGCTGTTCTGCGATCGGGCGCTGGCGGCGCAGCTCCCTTATGCGGATCCACAGGACCCGATCGCCTCCTATACGATCGCGACCGCCCAGGAGGCGGGCTGGATGTGGGATATCGGGCTCACCCAGCGCCGCGGTATCGGCCACGTTTATTCGTCGCGACATATGAGCGACGATGCCGCCGAAACCGTGCTTCGCGCCCATCTCGGTGCGCGGGGTGCCAACGTCGACGTCCGCCGTCTGCGCTTCGACGGCGGGTTCCGCGAGGTCAACTGGCACAAGAATTGTGTCGCGATCGGGCTGTCGAGCGGCTTCTTCGAGCCTCTCGAGGCGACCGGCATCGCCTTTGCCGAGGTAGCGGCGGGGATGGTGGCCAATCTCTTCCCCTGGGGCGGCGATGTCGAGACGTCGGCACGGCAGTTCAACGCCAACATGCTGCGCCGCTACGAACGCGCGCTCGACTTCATCAAGCTCCACTATTGCCTGTCCGCGCGGCAGGATTCTGCCTTCTGGCGCGACAATGTGGCGGACGAGTCGATCCCGGATAGCCTGCTCGAGCTGCTCGATCGCTGGCGATTCCGGCCGCCCAACGAGCTCGACATCGACCCGCAGGTCGACATCTTCACCGAAGCCAGCTGGCAATATGTGCTCTATGGCATGGGCTGGAAGACCGATCTGGCAGCGCGGGGCGGATCGCTGCGCTTTGCCGACGACGCGCGGCGGGCATTTGCCGAGGTGCGCCAGCAGGCAGGCTATGCGGTGCAGAACCTGCCGTCCAATCGCGACCTGACCAGCTATGCCCAGGCGCATCGTTTCGGCGGCGGTGCCGCGCGATGAGCCAGGTGGCGGCGCCGATCCGCAGGGTGGTGATCGTCGGCGGCGGCACCGCGGGGTGGATGACCGCGGCGGCGATGGCGCGGCTGGTGGCGGCCGACGTTTCGGTAACCCTGGTCGAATCCGACGAGATCGGCACGGTCGGCGTCGGCGAGGCGACGATCCCCTCGCTGCTCGATTTCAACCAGCTGCTGGGCATCGACGAGGATGACTTCGTCCGCGCCACCCAGGCGACCTTCAAGCTCGGCATCGAGTTCACCGATTGGGCAAGGGTCGGGGACACTTACCTGCATCCGTTCGGTACCCACGGCCGCGACATTCAGGGCGTGTCGTTTCACCAATTGTGGCTGCGGCAAGCCTTGGCGCAAGCCGCGCCCGATCCAGGACTGATCGGCGATTACTGCCTGTCATCGGTCGCGGCGCGAAACGGACGGTTCACGCGCCCCGCGGCGAACCCGGCGGCGGTGTTGTCGACCCTGTCCTACGCCTTCCACTTCGACGCCGGCCTCTATGCGCGGTTCCTGCGAAACTATGCGGAAGCGGAGGGGGTGGTGCGCCTCGAGGGGCGGGTCACCGCGGTCGATCTGGCAAGCGACAGCGGCTTCATCGACGCCGTCACCCTAGCCGATGGCCGTCGGATCGAGGGCGATCTGTTCATCGATTGCAGCGGATTTCGCTCGCTGCTGCTCGGCGAGACGCTGGGGGTGCCGTTCACCAGCTGGCAGCATTGGCTGCCGTGCGACCGGGCCTGGGCCGTGCCGAGCCGGCGCACCGGGCCGGCACTGCCTTATACCCGCGCCATGGCGAGTGCCGCCGGCTGGCGCTGGCGGATTCCGCTTCAGCATCGGGTGGGCAACGGCCATGTCTATTCGAGCGCGCACCTCGGCGACGATGCCGCGCTGCAGGCGCTGCTCGACGGGCTCGACGGCGAGCCGCTGGCCGAGCCGCGCCAGCTGCGCTTCGTCGCGGGTCGCCGCGAGCGGTTGTGGGAGCGCAACTGCGTCGCCATTGGCCTTGCCGGCGGGTTCCTCGAGCCGCTCGAATCGACCAGCATCCACCTGATCCAGTCGGGCATCACCCGGCTGATGAGCCTGTTTCCCGATTCCTCGTTCGATCCGGTGGAGATTGCCGAGTACAATCGGCTGCTGCTGCGCGAGTACGATCAGGTCCGCGACTTCATCGTCCTCCACTATCATGCCACCAGCCGCAGCGATTCAGCCTTCTGGGATCACTGCCGGACGATGGCGCCACCACCGTCGCTGGCCGCCAAGATCGAGCTGTGGGGCGGCAAGGCGCGGCTGTTTCGCGAAGCCGGCGAGCTGTTCACCCCCGACAGCTGGATCGCCGTGCTGCTCGGGCAGCGCGTGCGGCCGGTGTCGCACGATCCGCTGGTCGCGGCCTTGCCGCTGGACGACAGCATCCGCCTCATGGCGCATCTGCGCGAGGTCATCGGCAAGACCGCCGCGGCCATGCCGACCCATGAGCAGTTCATCGCCCAGCATTGCGCCGCGCCAAGGGGGGTGTCGTGATCGGCGGCCACCCTGTCATGATAGCGCGGCCGCCGGTGGTCGAATCGCGCCTGGTCCAGCCACCGACGATCGACGATGTCGCCCGTGTTGCCGACGTATCGGTGACCACCGTGTGGCGCGTGCTCAAAGGCAATGCGCGCGTGCGCCCGGCGGCTCAGGAGGCGGTGATCCGCGCCATCGCCCTGCTGCGGTTCACGCCGGCCTCGCCACTGTTGCACGGCGCACCGCTCCCGATGCGGATCGGTCTGATCCGAACTTCGGAAAGCGCCGGCTATCTCAATGCCTTCATGGTCGGCAGCCTCGATCGGGTCGCCGCCAGCACGATGCAGCTGGTGATCGAACAGTGCGACATGGCCGAGCGTCCAGCCGCCGCGGCGCGCAGGCTTGCCCAACGCGGGATCGACGGCGTCGTGCTGCCCCCTGCCTTGTGCGACGCGGGGGAGTTGCTCGACATGCTCGAACAGCAGCGCATGCCGACTGTGCTGATGGCCGGCCAGCCGGCGGGATCGGCTTCGACGCTCGATATCGACGACTTCAAGGCAGCGTACGATATGACCACACACCTCATCGCGCTCGGCCACAGCCGGATCGGCTTCATCATGGGATGCCCGACCCGCCCGGCGAGCCGACGGCGATATGACGGGCATTGCGCAGCGCTGGCCGACCACGGCCTGACCACGGAGGATGATCTGATCGGAACGGGCTCCTCCACCTATCGCTCGGGGCTCGACGCCGCCGAGCTGCTGCTCGACGCGGAGGCCCCGCCGACAGCCATTTTCGCCAGCGACGACGATACGGCGGCAGCCACGATCTCGGTCGCCCATCGCCGCGGCCTCAACGTACCGAGCGATCTCACCGTCTGCGGCTTCGGCGATAGCCCGGTCGCGACGACGATCTGGCCGAACATCACCACCGTTCGCCTGCCGACAGCGCAGATGGGAACGATCGCAGCAGATCTGATCGCCGCCGCGATTGCCGCTCGACGCGAGGGACACGCTCCGCCGGCCGAGCGGATCACCCTGCCTCACCAGCTGGTTAGGCGCCAATCCGACGCGGCGCCTCGTCGTCGTCCCCGCGCTGCTATCCAGGTGTGATCGTTGAGGTCAGTGAGCGAAGAAAGTGCGTTGGATAGGAGATCGTAACACGGCTGGCGGGCGGCGAGATTGCCGCAGGCGGCGCAGCTCGCACCGATCAGCGCTCGAGCGCAGCACCCCCAACCGCGTTGACGAGAACACGATCGGGGGCTGGGCTTCGACCAGGCTCACCCGCGCCGCAGGTGGCGTCAGGCGGTCTGCCAATAAAGTTTCATGGGATTATCGACGAGCAGCCGACGCTGAGCTTCCTCGCTCACCGCGATCCGCGGGATGTAATCCACCAGCGCGCCATCGTCGGGCATGTGGCTGGTCATGTTGGGGTGCGGCCAATCGGTGCCCCACAGCACGCGATCGGGGAAGCGCTCCACCAGGGTGCGCGCGAAGGGGACGACGTCATCGTAGGACGGCGGCCCCGATACCGAAAGCCGCTCGGGGCAGGTGACCTTGCTCCAGACATTGTGATGCTCGGCCATCAGGCGGATGAAGCGGCCAAAGTCGGGACCGTCGACGGGCTTGGTGACGTCGGGCCTGCCCATGTGATCTACCACCACCACCGTCGGCAGCGAGGTGAAGAAGTCCCAGCGTTCCTCGAGGTCGGCGGCCTCGAAATAGATCACCACATGCCAGCCGAGCGGCGCGATGCGATCGATGATCGCGCGGTAATAGGCGTCGGGCTTGGGATCGACGAGCCGGCGGACGAAGTTGAAGCGGACGCCGCGCACGCCCGCGTCGTCCAGCGCGGCGAGTTCGGCGTCGGTGACGGTGTCGCGCACGGTGGCGATGCCGCGGGCGCGGTCACCCGCGGCGCGCAACGCGTCCACCAGCGCGCTGTTGTCGGCACCATGGCAGGTCGCCTGGACGATGACGTTGCGCGCGAAGCCGAGATGATCGCGCAGCGCAAACAGCTGGTCCTTGCCGGCATCGCATGGCGTGTATTTGCGCTCGGGGGCATAAGGGAAGACGTCGCCGGGCCCGAACACGTGGCAATGCGCATCGACGGCGCCCGCCGGCGGCACGAAGCGCGGCTTGCTCGGTGCCGGATCCCAGCACAGCCAGCCTGGATCAGTCGTGAAGGTCGCCATCACAGCCCCCGTGCGCTGAGTTGCGCATCGAGCCGCGGATAGACGCGCCGAGCATTGCCCTCGAACACCTTGGCCTTGTCCGCCGCCGGGATTGGCAGCGCATCGACATAGCGCTTGGTGTCGTCGAAGTAGAAGCCGGTCTCTGGATCGATCCCGCGCACTGCGCCCACCATCTCGGAGCCGAACAGGATATTGTCTATATCGATCACCTTGAACAACAGGTCGATCCCCGGCTGGTGGTAGACGCAGGTGTCGAAGAACACGTTCTTCATCACATGCTCGGCAAGCGGCGGCCGCTTGAGCATGTCTGACAGGCCGCGATAGCGTCCCCAATGGTAGGGCACCGCGCCGCCGCCATGCGGGATGATGAACTTGAGCGTCGGAAAGTCCTTGAACAGATCGCCCTCGATGAACTGCATGAAGGCGATCGTGTCCGCGGCGATATAGTAAGCGCCGGTGGCATGCATCGCCGGGTTGCAGCTGCCCGAGACGTGGATCATCGCCGGCACGTCGAGCTCGACCATCTTCTCGAAGAAGGGATACCAGGCACGATCGTAGAGCGGCGGTGCGCTGAACTTACCGCCCGACGGGTCGGGGTTGAGGTTGCAGCCGATGAAGCCGAGCTCGGTGACGCAACGCTCGAGCTCGACGATCGACTGGGCGATCGACAGGTCCGGCGTCTGCGGCAACTGGCAGACGCCGACGAACGATTCGGGGTAGAGGTCGACGACGCGCTTGATCAGGTCGTTGGAGCGCTGCGCCCAGACCCGGCTCATCGCGGCATCGCCGATATGCGGCGCCATCGCCGAGGCGCGGGGGCTGAAGATCGTCATGTCGGCGCCGCGCTCGCGCAGCAGGCGCAGCTGGTTGGCCTCGATCGTGTCGCGGATCTCGTCGTCGCTGATCGCGGGATAAGCGGGATCGATGTCGCCACCTGCCTTGCCCGCCGCTTTCTGCGCCTCGCGCCAGTCGTTATGCGGACCGGGCGAGGTGGTGTAATGGCCATGGCAATCGATAATCATGCGCGCTGGTTCCTCAGCAAGCCGGCGGCGGGGCCATCCGGCAGGATTGCCCGCCGCGCTAGACCTCCCGCACAGTTCACGCGTATCGAAACGGCTCCCGCCCCATTGCTTTTCCTGAAGTCCACTCGTCGCAGACAGCGCGGAAGGTGCTCACGAATTCGGTTTGCAGCGGGGTGGGGTGCCAGTCGTCGCGCACGGTGAGGCCGATCCGGCGACGCAGTGAGCTGCCGACGCCCGGGATCTCCGCGAGCAGCCCGGCGCGGCGCTCGAAGGCGAACTGGTCGGGCGACATCAGCGTCAGCCAATCGTCTTCCAGCATTAGCCCGCGCACCACCAGCACCGAGCCACATTCGATCCGCAGCCGCGGCGGCGCGATGCCGCGCGCGGCAAACATCTCCTCCCAGCGGGTCCGCACCGGCGCCCCCGGCGCGGCGATCACCCACGGGTAATCGAGCAGGCGTTCGAAGCCGAAGCCCGGCTCCTGGAGCAACGGGTGGCCCGAGCGGCCGACGATCACCGGATCGTCGATGATCAGCCCTTCCTGGCGGACGTCGTCGGTCGGCGGCGGATCGCGCATCGCGCCGATCAGCAGGTCGAGGTCGCCCTGGCGCAGGCTGGACAGCAGCTCCGTATAGGGTCCTTCGACGACATTGACCGAGGCGCGCGGATGGGCGCGAGCGAAGCGGGCGAGCGCCTGGGGCAGCAGCAACGCGCGCGCCAACGGCATCGTGCCGAGCGTGATGTGCCCGGCGCCCTGTTCGCGCAGCGCCTCCAGTTCGCTCAGCCCCGCCTGGAGCTCGGCATAGCCCAGCCGGGCGAAGCGCAGCAGCCGGGCAGAGGCGGGGGTGGGGCGAACGGTGCGGCCCTGGCGGGTCAGCAGGTCGACGCCGAGCAGCCGTTCCAGCTCCCGTGCGGCGCGGTGGAGCGCGGGCTGCGACAGGCCGGTGCGCGCCGAGGCGAGCGCGAAATTGCCTGCCGCATCCACCGCGATAAGCGCGCGCAGCTGCCCCAGGGTGATCCGCCGCTCGATGTGCGGGAGCGGCGGCAGCCGGGCGCCGCGGCGGATCGCCTGGCCGCCGCGCGCAACATAATCGAGCGCCCGCTCGATCCGTGCGATTATCAGCCGTCCCGCCTCGGTCGGCACCACGCCGGCCGGCTGGCGATCGAACAGGCTGTGGCCGAGCCGCGCCTCCACCTTGCCGACCGCCTAGGTCAGCGCGGGCTGCGACAGGTTCATCGCTTGCGAGGCGGCGCGGATGCTCCCCAGCCGTCCGGCAGTGGCGACCGCATCGAGGTGGCGGAGGTTGAGATCGAAGGCCGAGTCCATGACAGGATTAGCCTTAGCTTATATCCTGGCGACAAATCCAACGGGGCGTCGGGCGGCGGAGGGTTTAGGGCCTCCTCCGTAACAAATGATACCAGAGGATGAATGGATGCCCAAGGTCATCACCACGGTTGATCGCGCCCCGCTCAAGGTCATCGACGGCCTGGCGCACGCCGGGGTCGCCACGGTGCACGAGGCGCAGGGCCGCATCGGCCTGCTCGCCAGCCGCCTGCGGCCGATCTACGCCGGCGCGCGCATCGCCGGCTCGGCGGTGACCGTGTCGGTGCCGCCCGGCGACAATTGGATGATGCATGTCGCGATCGAGCAGTTGAAGCAGGGCGACATCCTCGTGGTGGCGCCGACCTCGCCATGCGACGACGGCTATTTCGGCGATCTGCTCGCCACCTCGGCGATCGCGCGTGGGTGTCGCGGGCTGGTGATCGATGCCGGGGTGCGCGACGTGAGCGACCTTACCGAGATGGCCTTCCCGGTGTGGTCCAAGGCGATCTGCGCGCAGGGCACCGTCAAGGAGACGCCGGGATCGGTCAACGTGCCGCTGGTCTGCGCCGGTCAGCTGGTCAACGCCGGCGACGTGATCGTCGCCGATGATGACGGCGTCTGCGTCGTCCGTCGCGAAGACGCGGCCACGGTGCTGGAGAAGGCACGCGAGCGCGAGGCCAAGGAAACCGACAAGCGCGCGCGGCTCGCGGCGGGCGAACTGGGCCTCGACATCTATGCGATGCGCGAGCGGCTCGAGCAGAAGGGCCTGCGTTATGTCTGATCTCCAGGCGATCCGCGCGATGTGGATGCGCGGCGGCACCTCGAAGGGCGGCTTCTTCCTCGCCGACGACCTCCCGAGCGACGCCGCGGTGCGCGATGCCTTCCTGCTCAGCGCATTCGGCTCGCCCGACCCGCGACAGATCGACGGCATGGGCGGCGCCGATCCGCTGACCTCCAAGGTCGCGGTCGTGTCTCGTTCCACCCAGCCGGGCGCCGATGTCGATTACCTGTTCCTCCAGGTGTTCGTCGATCAGGCGATCGTCTCCGACTCGCAGAATTGCGGCAACATGCTCGCCGGCGTCGGCCCGTTCGCCATCGAGCGCGGGCTGGTCGTGGCAAGCGGCGAGGAAACCCAGGTGTCGATCTTCATGGTCAACACCGGCAAGCTCGCCACCGCCACCGTCCGCACGCCGGGCGGCGCGGTCAGCTATGCCGGCGATGCGCGGATCGACGGCGTCCCCGGCACCGCGGCACCGATCCCGCTCGCCTTTGCCGACATCGCCGGGTCGAGCTGTGGCGCGCTGCTGCCGACCGGCCATGCCGTCGACGAGATCGAGGGCGTGGCGGTGACGCTGATCGACAATGGCATGCCCTGCGTCGTCCTCGCCGCCGCCGATGTCGGCATCACCGGCTATGAGGATCGCGAGACGCTCGATGCCGACGACGCGGTCAAGACCCGGCTCGAGGCGATCCGGCTCGCGGCAGGCCCGCTGATGAACCTCGGCGACGTCGCCGATAAATCGGTGCCCAAGATGATGGTGGTGGCGCCGCCACGTCAGGGCGGCGCGATCACCGTCCGCTCGTTTATCCCGCATCGCGTCCATGCCTCGATCGGCGTGCTCGGCGCCGTCAGCGTTGCCACTGCTTGCCTGATCGAGGGGTCGCCCGCCGCCGCGGTAGCGGTCGTGCCCGGCGGGCGCACCAAGACCCTCGACGTCGAGCATCCGACCGGCGCCACCGGCTGCGTGATCGAGCTCGACGACGCCGGCGAGATCATCGGCGCCGCGATGCTGCGCACCGCGCGCAAATTGTTCGACGGAACGCTGTTCGGCTGACCGACCCCGTGCAACGTCCGCTCGCAAAGAAAGAAAACAGATGACGGATATAGGAGAGACGGAGAAGAAGGCGGGGCGGTTTGGCCTCGCCGGCCAGCTCTGGTTCCAGGTGCTGGTGGCGACGTTCGCCGGCATCCTGCTCGGCCATTTCGCGCCCGGCATCGGCGTTGCCATGAAGCCGTTCGGCGATGCCTTCATCAAGCTCATCCGCATGATGATCGCGCCGATCATCTTCGTCACCGTGGTCCACGGCATCGCCGGCATGAACGACATGAAGAGCGTCGGCCGGGTGGCGCTGAAATCGATCATCTATTTCGAGGCGATCACCGTCGCCGCGCTGGTGGTCGGGCTGATCGCGGTCGATCTGTGGCGCCCGGGCGTCGGCATGAACATCGATGCGAGCACAATCGGCACCGCTTCGATCAAGACCTATGTCGTCGCCGCGCACGATCAGTCGATCAGCGGCTATTTCATGGACATCATCCCCGACAGCTTCGCCGGTGCCTTTACCGAGGCGCACGTGCTCCAGGTGCTGTTCGTCGCCGTGCTGTTCGGCATCGCGCTCGCCTCGATCGGCGAACGCGCCAAGCCGGTGCTGGCGGTGGTGGAGAGCGCCTCGCAGGCGTTCTTCCGGATCATTGGCTACATCATGTATTTCGCGCCGATCGGCGCCTTCGGCGGCATCGCCTTTACCGTCGGCCAATTCGGTACCGCGTCACTGCTGTCGCTCGGCAACCTTATCATCGAGTTCTTCGTGGTATGCCTGGTGTTCACCTTCGTGGTGCTCGGCGGCATCGCGCATTGGTGCGGGGTCAGCCTGTGGCGGCTGCTCGGCTATCTGTGGGACGAGATCGTGATCGTCGCCGCCACCACCTCGACCGAGACGGTGCTGCCGCGGCTGATCCAGAAGATGCGCAAGGCGGGGTGCGAGGAGAGCGTGGTCGGCTTCGTCATTCCCGCCGGCTATTCGTTTAATCTCGACGGCACCTGCCTCTATCTCACCACCGTCGCGGTGTTCCTAGCGCAGGCGACCAACACGCATCTGACGCTGTGGCAGGAACTCGGGCTGATCGCGGTGCTGCTGCTCACCTCAAAGGGCGCGGCGGGCGTCGCCGGCGCGGCGTTCGTGGTGCTGGCGGCAACGCTCAACACCACCGGAACCATTCCCGTCGCCAGCATTGCGCTGATCCTCGGTATCCACCGCATCCTCGCCGAGGGGCTCACCTTCGTGAACCTGATCGGCAACAGCCTTGCCACCATCGTCATCGCCAAATGGGAGGGCAAGCTCGACCAGAAGACGCTGGCCGCCGTGGTCGGCAATGCCAGCCTGCGCCGGCGCTTCCTTGAGCCGGCGGCGGCGACCGCCTGAGTGACGGCACCGATCGGCTTGTCCCGGTCGGTGCCCACCCTTCGCGTACAAACCGGGCGCTGCGACCCGGCCAGGAGAGTTCATGCCCGTCATCGCCCTTGCCACCGCCTTGCTGCTTGCCGCCCCGACGCCGCCGCAATCCGCGCCGCAGACCACGCCACCCGACGCGGCCCAGCTGCCCGACGGCGCGGCACCGACCACCAATGCGCCGCCACTCACCGGCGAGGGCGATCGCGGCAGCGCCGTCGATCCTGCCGCGGCCTTCTCGTCCGGCAATCGCGAGGCGCGGCCGGCGGATCAGAGCAAGACGCCGACCGGCTTCGGCCGCTTCCAGCGCGACAATCCGATCGGCAAGGAACTGCGCGCGCTCAAGCAGGGTGGGGTCGACCTGACGCTGGATTATGTCGAAAATTTCGCCGCCAACCCGGTCGGCGGCATCAGCCATGGCACCGCGGAATCACACTGGGTGATGGGTGCGGCCGATCTCGATCTCTATAAGCTGGTCGGCATCCCTAATACCAAGGTCCACATCCAGGGCGCCTGGTTCACCGGCGAGAGCCTCGGGCGCAACTCGATCGGCAACTCGATCAGTTTCCAGCAGACCTGGCGGCCGGTGTCTGGCCCGCGGCTAACCCAGCTCAACATCGAGCATGATTTCGGCAAGCTCAACGTGATGGTCGGCCGTGCCGCGGTGAACAGCTATTTCAACAGCTCGCCGCTCAACTGCGTGTTCATGAGCAACACCGCCTGCCTCACCGCTTATGGCGGGATCAGCGATATCGGCATCACCGCCTATCCCAATTCGTCCTGGGCGGCGAAGGTCCGCTATGCGGTCAACGACCGCTGGTACGCCCAGGTCGGTGCGTTCGATTACAACAACGATCTCAACCTCAAGGGCAAGGACGGGGTCGATTTCTCGCTGGGCGAGGGAACGGGCGTGCTCGTGCCGGCCGAGATCGGTTATCAGACCACCTTCGCCAACGATCGCCTGCCGCGCCGCTACAAGCTCGGCTTCTATTACAATTCGGATGGCGGCCAGAGCCCGTTCTACGACCGCAACGGCGGCTCGGCGGCGCTCACGGGCCTTGCCCGCATCGCGCAGCAGCCGGGCAGCCGGATGGGCTGGTATGCGATGGTCGACCAGACGGTGCAGCGCGACGCCGGCGACAGCAAGCGCAACCTGGCGCTGTTCGGCCGCGTGTTCCTCAACACCGGCAACGTCGCGCAGCTCGACTGGTTCGGCTCGGCCGGCTTCGTCAAGACCGGCACCTTCGGGGGCCGCGACAATGACACGGTCGGCTTCCTTGTCTCGAACACGCATTTCAGCGATCAGGAGATCGCCTATCTGCGCGATCTGCGCGCCAGGAACGGCGGCACCGGCGCCCCCAAGGTGGACGAAATCGTCGGCGAGATCAACTATGGCTTCGCGGCGCTGCCGGGTCTGCGGCTGATGCCCAACCTGCAATATGTGATCAACCCGGATCCGATCAACGCGCCCAAGCGCACTACGGACATCCCCGCTGCCATCGTGCTCGGCCTGCGGGTCGACGTGCATTTCGCGCAGCTGTTTGGCGGGTGATCCGACCAACACCGCCGCCGGGAAGCTGTCCTGCCGAGGATCAATCGCCGCGACAACCGGGGGATCGTAATGGTCGTTATGCTGTCCGCGACGCCGATGATCGCGCCAGCATCAACCTGCTCACGTCACACCAGCGACTTGCCTCGGCGCATCCCGTTCGTGCGGCGGACGCTGCGCAGTTCCGCGCCGATGAGCGTCAGATTGGCAGCGATGAAACCGGACATCGCGACGTAGAATGCCATGGTAACTCTCCCCGTGAAGCCGGCATGATCGCCGGTGGTGAGTTACAGCTAAGCGTCGCAAAGGTTGACGCAGCGTGAGCATGGCAGCGCTCGCCCGGGATTTTGCGGCAACCGGTGCATCAGCTGAGGCGATCGCCGTTGGCCGGACGCGGTCACGGCTGTGGTCGCTCGGAGCGGGGTTCGGTGAAGCTGGCCTGGCGGCCCGACGGGAGGGGATGATCCGCTCTGGTGCGGGTCGTGTGGAGATGCTCTGCGTGACGCTGCAGCACCATCCTCAAGGCCGGCGACTCGCCGAGCCGGGTGATGGCGGGTAAGTCGCAGCCTCCGCTGTCTTGATGCAGCCAGTCGCGGATAAGCGGTGGTTCTCCGGATCCTGTCCGGATCGCCACCGCTTATCCGCTCAACGTCGGCGCTTAGGTCGCCTGGTTGGACGACACCGGCTTGGCGGTGATGTCGAACCGGTCGGCGTTCATGACCTTGACCCACGCGCGGATGAAGTCGCGAACGAACTTCTCCTCGTTGCCGTTCTCGGCATAGACTTCGGCCGTTGCGCGCAGCTGCGAGTTGGAGCCGAAAATCAGGTCGGTCCGGGTCGCCTGCCACTTCTGCTGCCGGCCGCCGCGATCATAGCCGATGAACTTCTCGTCGCTCGCCGTATCGACCAGATCCCAGAAGGTGTCATTGTCGAGCAGGTTGACGAAGAAGTCGTTGGTCAGCTGCCCCTTGCGCTCGGTCAGCACGCCTTCGGGCGCATCGCCGAAGTTCGCGCCGAGCACGCGCAGGCCGCCGACCAGCACGGTCATCTCCGGCGCCGACAGTCCGAGCAGCGACGCCTTGTCGAGCAGCAGCTCTTCGGTCTTCACCGGATGACGGGTCTTCAGATAGTTGCGGAACCCGTCGGCCTGCGGCTCCATCCACACGAAGCTCTCGACATCGGTCCAGTCCTGCGTGGCATCACCACGCCCGCCGAGGAACGGCACCGCGACGTCGAACCCGGCATCGCGTGCCGCTTTCTCGACCGCCGCCGAGCCGGCCAGCACGATCGCGTCCGCCAGCGACAGACCGCCACGCAGCTCGTTGAGCTTGGCCAGTACCTGGCTCAGCTGGTCGGGCTCGTTGACCGGCCAGTCCTTTTGCGGCGCGAGCGCGATGCGCGCACCGTTCGCCCCGCCGCGGTGGTCCGACCGGCGGTAGCTCGACGCCGACGCCCAGGCCGTCTTGACCAGCTGGCCGATCGTCAGCCCGCTCGCCAGCACGGCGTCCTTGAACGCCGCCACGTCCGTATCCGACGGCTGTACACCGTCAGGCACGGGATCCTGCCAGATCAGCGTCTCTTCCGGAACCTCGGGCCCGAGATAGCGGACCTTGGGTCCCATGTCGCGATGGGTGAGCTTGAACCACGCGCGCGCGAAGGCGTCGTCGAGCGCGGCCTGGTCGTCGCGGAAGCGCAACGCGATCTCGCGGAACTCGGGGTCCATCTTCAGCGCCATGTCCGCGGTGGTCATCATCGTCGGCACGCGCTTGTTGGGGTCGCGGGCGTCGGGCGCCATGTCCTCGGGGTCGGGGTTAACCGGCGTCCACTGCTTGGCGCCGGCAGGGCTCTCGGTCAGCTCATAGTCGTATTTGAACAGCAGCCGCAGATAGTCGCCGGTCCATTGCGTCGGGTTGTTCGACCAGGCGCCCTCGATGCCCGAGGTGGTGATATGGCCCTGGCCGATCTCCTCGCTGTCGGTCAGCCAGCCGAGGCCCTGCATGTGCACGGCCTCCGACGACGGGCTCTTGAAGTGCGGCGCTGGCTTGGCGCCATGAGCCTTGCCGAACGCATGGCCGCCTGCGGTTAGCGCCACGGTCTCCTCGGAGTTCATCGCCATCCGCTGGAACGTCGCCTTCATGTCGCGCGCGGACTTGAGCGCGTCCGGAACACCGCCCGGCCCCTCAGGATTGACGTAGATCAGCCCCATCTGGATCGCGGCGAGTGGCCCTTCGAGCTCGGGCAGGTCCTCGCTGATGCGGGTCTGCGCGCCTTCGTTGACCCAGAGTTCCTCGGCACCCCAGAAGGTGTCGCCTTCGGACGCGAAGACGTCCTTGCGGCCGCCGGCAAAGCCGAACACCGGTCCGCCTATGCTCTCGATGGCGACGTTGCCGGCGAGGATGAACAGGTCGGCCCAGCTGATGTTCTTGCCGTACTTCTGCTTGAGCGGCCACAACAGACGACGCGCCTTGTCAAGATTCCCGTTGTCCGGCCAGGAATTGAGCGGTTCGAAGCGCTGCTGGCCCGACGACGATCCGCCACGGCCGTCGGTCACGCGATAGGTGCCCGCAGCGTGCCACGCCATGCGGATCATGAACGGTCCATAGTGACCGTAATCCGCCGGCCACCACGCCTTGCTGTCGGTCATCAGCGCCGTCAGGTCCGCCTTGAGCGCGGCATAGTCGAGCGCGCTGAACGCTTCGGCATAGTCGAAATCGTCGCCCATCGGGTCGGGCGAGACGCCGTGCTGGTGCAGCATGTCGATCGGCAGCGCATCGGGCCACCAATCCTTGTTGGTCCGACCCAGCAGCGACCGGGCCTTGACCTCGCCGCCACCCTTGGGGCTCATGGGGCACCCGCTGCCTTGAGGCTGTTCGTAATCGGCCATTGCGGCGTCCTCTCTCTAACGATGTTCCTTGCGCCACCGAATGCAGCAGTTGCCGGATAGTTGTCCAATCGATTATTCGGCGGCAATCGATCAGGTCATTCGATTACGGATCGACGACAAGCATGTCTTCCCCGGCATACAGGGCCGCTGCATGCCTCATGCCTGGCCGCCGTTGGCGATAAATGCGTCTACGCGTGCTTCCAGCACCTTGAGCGGCAAGGCGCAGGCGCAGGATGGTGACCTTGCCCAGCATATAGCTGCAGGCCTGGCCCGGCGAGACCGCATAGCGCTCGATCTCCTGGGTCGACAGCGACACGGGGTCGCCGTCGATGCCGCTGAGCGTGGCGATGGCTTTCTCGCGGCTCCAGCGCTTGGCATGGATGCCGGTGTCGACGACGAGCCGACCCGAGCGGAGAAGGACGTCGTGGATATAGCCTAACTCCCAGGCGGGCTGGTCCTTGTAGAAGCCCATCTCGTCGGCGAGCTGCTCGGCATAGAGCGCCCATCCTTCGACATAGGCACCGAAGAACAGGATCTTGCGATACATCGGCAGCGCCGATTCCCGCTGCAGTGTGATCTGCAGATGATGGCCCGGAATGCCCTCGTGGAAGGTCGTCGTCGGCATGTCCCAGAACGGCGCCTCCGCCGTGTCGCGCAGGTTGAGCCAGTAGATACCCGGCCGCGTGCCGTCGAGGCTGCCCTCGGTATAATGGGTCGAGGCGCCCGCCTCGGTCGCGGCGGGGATGCGGCGGATCTCGAGCGGGGTTTTTGGCAGCGTCGCGAAATAGGCCGGCAGTCGCTGCTGCATCGCCTGGACCAGCGCGTTGAGATCGGTGATCTCCTTGGCCTTGCCGGCATCGGTGTTCGGATAGAGGTAGCGCGGGTCCTTGAAGAGCTCGGCGTAACGCTCGGCTACGGTGCCCTTGGTCATGCCTAGCTTGCGGAACAGCGTGTCGGCACGAGCGCTGAGATCGCGGGTGACGTCGAGGCCGAGGCGGTGGACCTCGTCGGGCGACAGATCGGTCGTGGTGGCGGCGCGGAGCGAGGCGGCATAATAAGCGTCGCCATCAGGAAGCCGCCAGACGCCCGCGTCGTGTACCGCCTGTGGCCGCAGCGACGCGAGCAGCGCCATCTGCCGGTCGAGCGCGGGGACCACCCGCTTGGTGTAGATGTCGGTTGCCCGGGCCTGCCAGTCGCCGGGGATGCCCTTCGCCCGGGCGCGTGTCGCCAGCGAGGTGACGAGGGTCGAGGCGGCGGCGGGCTGGCGCAGCACCTTCATCTGCGCAACCGCGCCGTCGATCGCAAAATCGGGCGGGACGACGCCGCGGCCGACATCGTGGCGAACGCGCTCGATCTCCTGGTCCATCACTCCGGCAAAGGCATCGAGGCGGGCGAGATAGGCCTCGCCATCCGCCGCCGTCGCGATCGTGTGCTGGCTGTCGAGGAAGTCGGGCGTGCCGGCATAAGCGCCGTTCAGCTGCGACAGCACATAAGGGCCGCCGGCGCCGGTGCCGCCGTAAGCGAAACGGCGGTCAGCCTCGTCGGTCGCCGCCGTGTCGTAGAGGATAGCATCGTAATTGATCGCCGCGCTGGGGCTCAGGCGGGTGCGATCGAGGCGACGGAGCTGACCGAGCTGCTCCACGACGATGCGCTTGCGTCGGGCAAGGCCGGCCGGCGACGCATCGTCGAGCCGGCTCTTTGCGGCCGCCCGGCTACCGGTGTCGACCCCGAGTGAAGTCGCCAGGGTCGGGCTTTCATCAAGCGCGCTGTTGTAGAAGTCTTCGAGCAGGCGTCCAAATGCCGCATCGTCCAGGCCGGGGGCCGCCGGCGTCGCCGCGACTGCGTGCCGCGACAAGGCCAGCGCCGCGGCGGAGGCGAGACAAAACGAACGGCGATCGAGCATCCGTGGTTCCTTGCGTTGCCGCGATGTCGACTGGGTGCCGATCGCATGGCGCGAGCAGCTATACCGACCGATAGCAGGGCTGGACAGTCACACAGGCTGCCGAACAGCGATGGACCCGCAGGGCAGAAACCGTCATTCTGTCGGCATGATCGATGATCCCAGTCAGCGCGGGCCGATGGCCCGGCGGGCACGTGATGTGGCGGCCGGCTTTGCGGACGTTGGGCTCACCCATGCCGAAGAACTGCTGCGCCGCCTGTCGCCCGAGGGGCGCGAGCAGGCGCGCCGCGAGCGCGAGGCGAAACTCCGCCGGCAACAGCGGCTGATGCGCCGGCTGATAATGGCGGCGATCGCCTCGCTGCTTGCCTGGGCGGTGCTTGCTGCCGTGGTTCCTGCCGCCGTGGCACTCGCCGCCGCAGCGGCACTGGCGCTGTCGTTGATCACGCTGGTGTTCGTCCGTGCCGAACCGCGCGCACCGGGTCGGGAAGTCTTGGCAGAAGCCGCGCTGCCACGCCTGGCGGAGGAGGCGCTGGTCTGGCTCGCCGCCCAGCGCCGTGGCCTGCCGTTGCCCGCGCTGGAGCTCGTCGACGCGATCGGCAGCCGGCTTGACGAGCTGGCCCCGGTGCTTGGCCAGCTCGACCCGCGCAGTTCCGCCGCGCTGTCTATCCGTAAGCTGGTGGCGGTCGAGCTGCCCGCGCTGATCGAAGGCTGGCGTGTGGTGCCGGTGTCCGCGCGGCGGATGCCGCACGCCGACGGCCGATCGCCGGACGATCATCTGATCAATGGGATGCAGCTGATCCACGCGGAAATGACCCGGGCGAGCGAGCAGCTCGGGCACGGCGCCCTAGATGCCATCGCGGTGCAGGGGCGTTATCTGGAACTCAAGTACAGCGACACCGATCGCCTGATGTGACGTGCTGCCAGCGCGTGCAGTCCCACCAAAGCAGTGGTCGCTTGGCGACTACGGCGCCGACGCCCGGACCCGGGGGCGGGCCGCCGGGCGGCCTTTGATTGCGCCTGCGTGGGCCTGCATCGCGGGGCGGTCGGCGTCATGGCCGGTAGCACGGCGATGTAACCTGGCTTAAAGCGGTGGAAACAACCGGATACGCGACCCGGTACCATGCACCCGGAGCCGACGCTTGAGAGACGAACACGAGCAATCCCGCATCGAGCACGAACTGGTGCGAGAGGATCGGGGCACCGATCCTTTTTCCGCCGCGGTCCGCGCAACGCGGATGCCGATGCTCATCACCGATCCAAATCAGCCCGATAACCCGATCGTCTTCGTCAACGCGGCTTTCTCGAAGCTGACGGGATTCGAGCATGACGAGATCATTGGGCGCAATTGTCGCTTCCTGCAGGGACCGGACACCAACCGCGCCGAGGTTGCCCGGCTACGCGCCGCGATCGAGCGGCGTGAGCCCATCGAACTGGAGCTGCTGAACTATCGCAAGGATGGCGCCCACTTCTGGAACCGCCTGCTGGTCTCGCCGGTGTTCGACGCGGACGGCAAGGTGACCTATTTCTTCGCCTCGCAATTCGATGTGACGCTCGAGCGCGAGCGCTTGATCAGGTTGCAGCAGGATCGCGACGATCTGGAAGCCGAAGTGGGGCAGCGCACCACCGACCTGGTGCAGGCAGAATCCCGCCTCCGCTTTGCCCTGCAAGCCGCTCAGATGGGTTCCTGGACCCTGGATCTCGCGACCAAGCGCATGACCACCACCGACGGCAGCAAGGAGAACTTCGGCTGGCCGGTGACCAAGGCCTTCCACTATAGCGACATCGAAGCTGCCGTTCACCCTGATGATCGTGCCCACCGTGAGGAGGCGCTCCGGGTGGCCCTGGAAGAGACCGACCATTATCAGGTCGAATATCGCATCCTTACGCCGCAGGGCGACGAGCGTTGGCTGGCGGTGCGCGGGCAGGTGTTCCGCCGTGCCGACGGCACACCCTTGTTGCTGGTGGGCGTGTCGCAGAACATCACCGTCCGCAAACGCGCGGAGGAGCATCGGACGCTCCTCGCCAACGAGCTCAGCCACCGCGTCAAGAACATGCTGGCGACCCTGCAGGCCATCGTCGGGCAGACGTTGCGCGCCGCGGCCTCGCTGGAGGAAGCAGGCGACACGCTGTCGGCACGCATCCAGTCGATGGACGCGGCCAACGATCTTCTCGTCAACGACCAATGGGACAGCGCGGCCATGCACGATCTCGTCGAGCGCGCGCTGGCGCCGTTCCGGTCCGCGAGCGGCGATCGGTTCAGGGTGGATGGCCCGGCCGTGCGGATCCAGCCGAGGACGGCGGTCGGGCTGGCGCTGGCCCTGCATGAACTGGCCACCAACGCCGCAAAATATGGCGCGCTCTCCAATGTCGATGGGCATATCGAGCTGGTCTGGACGATGGCCGAGGATCGGCTCTGCATTCGGTGGGAGGAGATCAACGGACCGATTGTCGCGCCGCCGACCCGGGTCGGCTTCGGCTCGAAGCTGATCCAGCGGGTGCTCGCCAGCGAGATGGGGGGCACCGCAACGCTGGACTATCCGCCCACCGGCGTGGTCTTCACCGCGGTCGCGCCGCTGCCTTCGCGTGAGAGCGCCGACGAGCTATTGTGATCGGGGCGATCACGCCGCCCTGACCGGCGCCTTCCTTATCAAGCTTGCGCATAAGGGGGGGCGGCATACGCCGAGGTGAGTCAAAGAACACCAGAGGCTTTATATCATCCAATTTGGGATCATTATTAAGACCTAGTCTCATGATTGACGCTATGAAGGATGTACCGGCTCCGGCGAGCAAGCTGTAAGTATTTATTACTACCGTGCCGCGGCGCCGTTTCTTCGGTGGAGGATGGCATGGCGGTCAACGAACATCATTTCTGCATGCTGCTGGAGAGCAACTCCGAAACGGACACGGTTCATACCGGCACCCGGACGAGGGGGTTCGTTCTCGAGGCGAAGCGCTGGTCGCCGCGCGAGGAGATCACGATCCGCTTTCTGGAGGGAGATCCGGTGCTTCGCCAGCGCGTAACGGACGTCGCCAACGAGTGGCTGGACCATGCGGACCTGATCTTCCGCTTCGTCGACGCGGCGCCAAGCGACATCCGCATCGCTTTCATCCCAGGCGCCGGCAGCTGGTCGTATCTTGGCACCGATGCCCGCCACATCGACGAACCCAAGCCAACGATGAACTACGGTTGGCTCACGGCGAACTCGGATGACGACGAGGTGCGCCGCGTGGTGCTGCACGAGTTTGGCCATGCTCTGGGCATGATCCACGAGCATCAGAACCCGCTCGGCGGCGTTCAGTGGAACCAGGCGGCGGTGATCGCCGATCTCGGCGGACCGCCGAACAACTGGTCGATGCAGACGATCGAGAATAACATGTTCCGCAAATATGATCCCGCCGAAGGCATCGGGACGCAGTTCGACGGCGAGTCGATCATGCTCTATCCCATCCCGGCAGCTTGGACGACGGACGGCTTCTCGTCGGGCCTGAACGACAGGCTGTCGGAAGACGACAAGCTGCTGATCGAGCAGATCTATCCGAAATAGCGCGATGACCAACGCCGATCATTACGCGCTTCTTTTCGGTATCTCCCAATATGCGGAGAGTTTCCGCAAGCTGGAGGGGCCGGCCATGGACGTCGCCGCGGTGAGAAAATGGCTCATCGATCCGGCCGGCGGCGCGCTTTTGGATGACGCCGACCACATCTTCCAGATCGTCTCGGCCGATTATACCGTGCCACCCGCGGCGCCGAGCAAGGAGCAACTCGACGCGGCATTCGAGTGGCTGATGTCGAAACGGGACGGCGGCCAGCGGGGGTGGCGGGTCGGCCAGCGCCTCTACCTCTACATGTCCGGGCACGGCTTCTCGTCGCAATTCAAGGCCTGCCTGATCGCCGGCACCGCCACAGACAGCCGGACGATCCACATCTCGCCATCGTCGTGGATCGAGTGGCTGCAGGATGCCGGCTATTTCCGCGAATGCGTGTTGTGGATGGATGCCTGCATGGAGCGAGTTGCGCTTGTCCCGCCGAATGACGCACCGGCCGACAGGTTCATCGGCACGCGGAGCGCCCCTGGCCCGACGTTCATCGCGATGGCGGCGCCGCGTCCGCTGCTCGCCCTCGAAAAGCAGCTGCCGGAGGCGACCGACCCATGGCGCGGGGTCTTCACCTACAATCTGGTCGAGGGGCTGCACGGCGCGGCAGCCGACCAGTTCGGCCGCGTCACCGGCCGCTCGCTCGGAGACTGGCTGCGCCGAACGCAGCTCAGCTGGTTCGACGATGCCGATCGGATCAACCCGTCATTGGCCAAGATGCCGGCGCTGCTGCAGGAGGATCAGGCGCTGATCTTCGCGCGCGGCCTGCAGCCGCCCGATTATGCCGTGACGCTGACCTTGCCGGCATCGGCCGGCGCCCGGATGCGGCTCTGGTCGGGGCATCCGCCGGTCCCCGGTGCCTGGCTCGACGTACCGGCGGGGACAACGCTCGCGCTCGATCTGCAGCCCGGCCTCTACCTGGCGGAAACCGACGATGGCATCCGTCACGGCTTCGCCGTTACCCGTCCAATCGCCGTCGCGCTCAGCGAGCGCGGTCCGCCGCCGCGCATGGCCGCGGGACCTGGACCTTACCAGCTGACCATCAACCCGCCCGAGGCCGATCCCGAGATCCGGCTGTTCGGCGAGCGCTGGCAACTCGTCGACACCGGCATCGGCCGCCTGTCGTCGCAGCTTCCTTACGGTCTCTACGAGATGCGAATCCAGAGCGGACGACAGATGGTCGAGAAGGTGATCCTGCTCGACGCCGATTGGCCGCAGACGGACGACAATGTGCCGGACATGCCGGCGATGACCACCGCTGCGCCCTTGCCCGCGTCGCGCGCCAGCCACGACTATCATCAGGCGGCCGTGCGCTGCGGCACACCCGACCTCACCTGCGGCAGCGGTGCCGAGTTGTTCGTGATGGCCCGCCGCTATCGCGAGGAAGGAGCCGCCGCAGGCGGCGCGCCGCCCTGGCGGGGGGTGGAGATATGGACCGCTGCCGGCACGCTCATCGCCGATCTGGCGCATGACGGTGTTCGCAACGAGGATGCCAGCCACGACCCGTGGGCGGCCTGCCTGATCCGCCTGGACCCCGGCCATTACCAATTGCGCTTCCGTACCGATGCCGGCGAGACGATCGCGCAGTCACTGGTGCTGCCGCCTAACGGCTGGCGGCTGGACTGTTATCTGCTGCGGGCGACGATCGGCGGCGCATCCGATACCCGACCGCGCGTGTCGTTGATCATGCGGCGTCCTGAGGCGGCGCCCGACAGCGCCGCCGATCTGCTGAGCGAGCGGCTGACGGTCGCGCTGGCGGACGAGCGTCCGATCGTCGGCGAGTGGCTGCTGGAGGCGGTAAACGGTGATCTCGCCAACCCCCTGGTCGGCATCATCGGCGGCCATCTGTTGCTCCTCAACCAGGGCGCCGGCAACGAATATGGCCCGGGCCTGATGGAAACCTTGGTTCAGAAACTGCGCGATCTGCTCGGCCCGGATCATCCCGATGTCGAGGCGCTGGCGCTGCACTGTGGAGATGGCAGCATCGCACCGCCGCAGGCGATTAAGGGGCCGCCGATGTACGAGCGGAGCTGGCGTCTGCTGGTCGCCGGCAGCGCGCAGCAGCCCGGGCTGATTTCGGCCACCCTTTGGCAACAGGTTCAGGCGACCACCGGAACAACGCCTTTCTTCAGCTGGTCGGAGGATGCAACAACTCGGGCCGCCTTCGCCAAGGCAGTGGCAGAACGGCTCGCGCCTGCCGTTTCTACTGCCGTGACGATGCCGGTGGCGATCGACTTGCCGTTCGCCTCCCTCGGCGCGGCAGCACCGGATCCGGTTGACCATCAAAAGCTGGCGGATGAGGGCAACGCCACGGCCGTCGCCCGAGCGGTCGCGATGGGCATCCCTCCCTCTGCGGTGGAACTGACCGTGCACCACACTGGTGCCGTCGAGGAGTCGGGGAATAGCCTCCCGATGGGAACCTAGTTCGGAAGGACTGCGCCTTGGCGACATGATCGTCTCCGCGCAGCGCTTTGTGCAACCGGCGACAGGGGTGATCGGCTCGCTGCCGACCAGCCTCGGCGTGCTGCCGATCGCCGCCATGAAGCCGGGGGATTGTTTCGCGCTGCCACTCGCCGCCGGCGAAGCAGCCTGGCTCGGCGTTCTCGGGCCGGACGAGGGGCTGATCATCACGGCTCATGTCCGGCATGGCGAGCCGGCAATCCTGCCGGCCGTGGTCATCGGTTGCCTCCGGGCATACCTCGGCACGCCGACGGCGGACGGCTATGCGACGATCGACCTGCTGCACGTCCGCTCGCTATCTATCGCGCATGCTGACGCGACGGTGGTCCTGCGGGTCGTCGATCATCCGACCTTCGCGCAGGCTACCGGACAACCCGTGCCATCGCCGCTTGATCCGGGTGCCGGCTTTTGCGGACGGCGTCTGCCCTAGGCAGCGGCGGATGACATTGCGGCTGCGTCACCGCGCTACGCCGGCACTATGGTTTTTCCGGAAATCGATCTCGCATTGCTACGTCCCGGCGGATAGCTGGCTTGCCACAATGAGGATTGTGGCGTGGGAAAACGGCATCGTTCCTGGAAGGCTGATCTTGGGTTGCGGGCCGTTGGCCTGGCTTGTTGTGCGCTCGCCTATGCCGCGATTGCGCAACTGTTCGCCGCGCCGCCCACGGCCTTGGGCACGCCCGACCTGTCCGCCCTCGCGTTTGCTGCCGGCGGCTTGCTGAGCGCCAGCATCGGTGTTGCCATAACATTCTGGGGCAAGCACCTGTTCGACGAGGTGACGGTCAGCGCCCGCTGGCGGCGCAGCACTGCGTCATCGGCGCGCCGGATCCATGTCGATGCCTCCACCGCCCTGCCAACGGTGTAGTCCGCCGTTCGGTCACCAACCAGGCGGATGATTGAACGGCCTGGTTTACTTATCGCCGCCCGCTATCTTGGTTGGGGGTTGACTTCGGGCTCCGCCGCGACCGGATCGGTCCAGCCGCCGCCCATCGCCTGGACCAGCGCCACCGCGGCGTTCTGGCGGTCGAGCTGGGCCTGCAGCAGCGCGCGACGCGCGGTGAGCGCGGTGGCGGCCGCGGTGACCACGTCGGTGTAGATGGCGGTGCCGGCAAGATATTGGTTGCGCAAAGAGGCCTCCGATTGGTCGGCGGCGCGGCTGGCGGTCCGCAGATAGGCCTCCTGGCGCGCCAGCACCTCCACCGCGATCAGATCGTCCTGCACTTCCTGAAAGGCAGTCAGCGTCACCTGGCGGTAATTGGCGACCGTCGCATTATAGGCCTCGCGCGCCTGCGCGACGCGAGCGCTGCGCGCACCGAAATCAAGCAAGGTCTGCGTCACCTGCGCGCCCACCGACCAGAGCAGCGCGCCGGCGCTGAACAGCCCGGACAAGGCGCCATTCTCCACTCCGCCGCTGCCGGTGAGCGATACGGTGGGGAAGAACGCGGCCCGCTCCACGCCGATCTCGGCATTGGCGGCGGCCACCTGGCGCTCGGCCGAGGCGATGTCGGGCCGCCGCTCGAGCAGATCGGACGCGAGCGACACCGGCATGTCCGGCACTACCGGGGTCCAGCGCATGCCCAGCGAGGCCAGGCGGTAGGTCGCCGGATTCTCGCCGATCAGCACCGCGATCGCATTCTCGAACTGCGAGCGGGTGCGCGTTTCGGCCTCGAGGTCGGATTGCGCGCTGGCCAGCTGCGACTGGGCCTGGAACACGTCGGTCCGCGCGGCGATCCCGGCATTGTAGCGATTGGTGGAGATCTGCAGCGCGCGGGCGTAGCCGGTCACCGTCGCCTGCAGGCTGGCGATATCGGCATCCGCCTCGCGGAGCGACAGATAGTCGCTGACCAGCTCGCCCTGCAGCGTCAGCCGGGTGTTGGCGAGATCCGCGGCACGCGCCTGCGCGGTATAGCGCGCGTTGCGCACCGTGTTGGTCAGCTGGCCGAAGAAATCGGGTTGCCAGCTCGCCTGGAGATTGAGCCGATAGCTGCTGCTCGAATTGCCGCGGCTGACGATGCTGCCGGTGCTGGTCCCCGTTCCCGTGCTGGTGCCGCCGGTGGTGGTGCCACCTGTGCTGGTCCCGGTGGTGGAGCTGATCACGCTCCCGGTGATGACATTGCCCGATCCGGAATAGCTGTGCGTCACCGCGCCATTGGCCGAAATGGTCGGGAACAGGCTAGCGCGCGCCTCGCGTGTTGCAGCCACCGCCTCACGATAGGTGGCGAGCGCCTGGGCGAGGCTCTGGTTGTGCTGGTCGAGCCGCACTGCCAGCTCGTTGAGCGTCGCGTCGTTGAACGCAGTCCACCAATCGGCGCGCGGGGCGCCGTCGGACGGGTTGGCCGGGCGCCAGCCGGCGACCGTCTTCCATTGCGGCGCGACATCGCCCGCGACCTGCGGCCGGTGATAGTCGGGCGCCAGCGAGCAGCCGGCGAGCAGCAGGGAGACGACGAGGCTGAGCGGGCGACGGATCATGCGGGCAACTCGTGATAGCGGGAGCGACGGGTGCCGTCGCGGCGTCGGCGGCGCGAGAGCCGATCGAGCACGACATAGACGACGGGCGTGGTGATCAGCGTGAGCAGCTGGCTGGCGATCAACCCGCCGATGATGGCGACGCCGAGCGGCCGGCGCAGCTCGGCGCCCTCGCCGAAGCCGATCGCCAGCGGCAGCGCGCCGAGCGCCGCGGCGAGGGTGGTCATCAGGATCGGCCGGAAGCGCAGCAGGCTCGCCTCGCGGGCGGCAGCCTCGGCCGTCAGCCCGCGGTCGCGCTGAGCGGCAAGCGCGAAATCGATGATCAAGATCGCGTTCTTCTTGACGATGCCGAGCAGCAGAAAGACGCCGATCAGCGCGATGATGTCGAACTCCATCCCGAACATCATCAGCGCCAGCACGGCGCCGACTCCGGCGGCCGGCAGTGTCGAGAGCACCGTGATCGGGTGGATCAGGTTTTCGTAGAGCATGCCGAGCACGATGTAGATGGTCACCAGCGTCGCGAGGATCAGCAGCGGCTGCGAGCCTTGCTGCTGCTGATATTGAAGGGCGGTACCCGCGAAGGTGCCGTGGACCGAGGTGGGCATCGCGATCTTCGCCTCGGCCGCGGCGATCGCCTCGGCGGCCTGGCTGAGCGTCTTGCCGGGGGGCAGATCGAAGGAGATGGTGGCCGCGACTTCGGTCCCCTGGTGATTGATGCTTGCCGCGGTGGCTGCCTGGCCGGTGGTGGAGATGGCGGTGAGCGGGACCATGGTGGAGGCGGCGGTGCTGAGCGTCGATCCGGCTGAGGCATCGCGCAAGGCGGGGTTGGGCGAGACCGCTGTGGTGGTGCCCGTCGTGGCGGTCGCCGCGGTGGTGCCGGTCGCCCCGATTGTCCCGGTCGCCGCGGTGGTGCCGGTCGTCGTTGTCGCGGTGCCGCTGGTCTGGCCGGTGCTGGTAGCGCTGCTCGCGCTATTGGCGGCGATGGCGGTCGGCGTCGCCGCCGCGACCGGCACGCGCACGTCGGGCAGCGCGTGCGGGCCGGTGGTCGCGTCCTGCCGCCAGCCAAGGATCACGCTATATTGGTTGATGTCTTCGTAGATGGTGGCGACGCTGCGCTGGCCGAACGCGTCGTACAGTGCGTTGTCTACGGCGAGGGGGGTGATGCCAAGCCGCGAGGCGGCGTCCCGATCGATCGTCACATAGCTTTCCACGCCGTTCTCGGCGAGATCGCTGTCGACGTTGGTGAAGGTCTTGTCGGCGGCCATCGCATCGTTGAGCTTCTGTGCCCAGGTCTTAAGATCGGCCATCGAATCGGCCATCAGCGTATATTGATAGGTCGCATTGCCCTGGCGCCCGCCGGCGCGCAGATCCTGGATCGGCGTCAGGAACAGGCGGATGCCGGTGACCGGCTGGAGGGCGCGCTGGAGCCGCTCGATCACCATCGTGCTCTTCTGCCCCGGGCGCTGCTCGACGGGTTTCAGCGCGATCAGGATGAAGGCGCCACCGGCGCGGCTGCCGCCGGTGAAGCCGACCACGTTCTGCACCGCGCGGTCATGGTGGATGATGCCGACCACCTGCTGCAGCTTGCCCTGCATCGACTGGAAGGAAACGCTCTCGTCGGCGCGCACGCCGGCCATGATCAACGGGCTTTCCTGCTGCGGGAAAAAGCCCTTGGGCGCGACGATGTAGAGGTAGACGGTGAGCCCCATCACCGCGACCAGCAGGAGGATAACGAGCCGCTTCATCGACAAGGCCCAGTCCAGCGCCCGGGCATAGCCGCGCTCGATGCGCTGGTAGCCGCGCTCGAAGCCGCGCGCGAGCCGGCCCTGCGGGTGGCGCTCCTGCGCGGCATCGCCGGGGCGCAGGAACCAGGCACACAGCATCGGCGTGGTGGTGAGCGACAGCACCAGGCTGATCAGCACCGCGACGCACAGCGTGACCGAGAATTCGCGGAACAGCCGGCCGATGATCCCGCCAAGGAACAGCAGGGGGATGAACACCGCGACCAGGCTCAACGAGATCGACAGCACGGTGAAACCGACTTCCGAGGCGCCCTTCCATGCCGCCTCGAACCGGCCCATCCCGGTTTCGAGGTGCCGGGTGGTATTCTCCAGCACCACGATCGCGTCATCCACCACGAAGCCCGTGGCGACGGTGATCGCCATCAGCGACAGATTGTTGAGGCTGAAGCCGATCAGGTACATCACTCCGAAGGTGCCGAGCAGCGACACAATCGTCGCAATCGCCGGGATCATCGTCGCGCGTAAGTCGCGCAAAAAGGCGAGCACCACCAGCACCACCAGGATCAGCGCGATCACCACCGTGATCTCGATCTCGCGGATCGAGGCGCGGATCGAGCTGGTGCGATCCATCGCCACGTCGAGCTTGACGTCGGCGGGGATCGCCGCCTGGATCCCGGGCAATTGCGCCCGGATCGCGTCCACCATCTGGATGAGGTTGGCGCCGGGCTGCTGGGTGATGTTGACGATCACCGCGCGCTGTCCGTTGAACAGCCCGAGCGTGTGGAGATCGGCGACGCTGTCGGTGACCTCGGCGACATCGGCCAGCTGCACCGCGGCGCCGTTGCGCCAGGCGACGATCAGCGGCCGGTAATCGGCGGCGACGCGCCCGGGGGCGTTGGTGTAGATCTGCCACGCGCGCGCGCCGGTGCCCTGGAGCAGCCCCTTGGGCCGGTTGGCGTTGGCGGCTTGAATCGCGGCGCGCACATCCTCCATGGCGATGCCATAGGCGTTGAGGCGATAGGGATTGACGTCCACCCGCACCGCCGGGAGCGAGCCGCCGCCGACCTCGACGTCGCCGACGCCCTGGATTTGCAGCATGCGCTGCTGGACGATGTTGGAGACGGCGTCATAGATCTGCCCCGCCGATTTGGTCGGCGAGGTCAGCGCCAGCGTCACCACCGGCTGATTGGCGGGGTTGACCTTGCGGTAGGTGGGGTTCTGCTTGAGCGTTGCGGGCAGGTCGACCCGGCTGGCGTTGATCGCCGCCTGCACCTCGCGCGCGGCGCCGTCGATGTTCTTCGACAGGTCGAACTGCATGTTGATCCGCGTCGAGCCGAGCGAGCTCTGCGAGGTCATCTCCGTCACCCCGGCGATCGCCGACAATCGCCGTTCGAGCGGGGTCGCGACGCTTTGCGCCATCACTTCGGGGCTCGCCCCCGACAGGCTGGCGCTGACGCTGATCGTCGGGAAGTCGATCTGCGGCAGCGGCGCCACCGGCAGGCTGAAAAAGCCGGCGATCCCCGCCAGCGCCAGCCCGATCGTCAGCAGCATGGTGCCGATCGGACGGCGGATGAAGGGACCCGACAGGTTCACGCGTGGGCTTCGGATTCGGGGCCGACGTTGGGCGTGTGCTTGGCCCCCCAGCCGCGCCGGGCGAACCATTGCTGGCCGCGATCGAAATAGAGGTAGACGATCGGGGTGGTGAACATCGTCAGCAGCTGGCTGACCATCAGCCCGCCGAAGATGGCGATGCCGAGCGGCCGGCGCAGCTCGGCGCCTTCGCCGAGGCCGATCATCAGCGGCACAGCGGCGAACAGCGCGGCAAGTGTCGTCATCAGGATCGGCCGGAAGCGTAGGATCGCGGCCTGGCGGATCGCCGCGGCCGGCGCCAGTCCCTCGTCGCGTTCGGCAGCGATCGCGAAGTCGATCATCATGATCGCGTTCTTCTTCACGATGCCGATCAGCAGCACGATGCCAATGATGCCGATGATGTCGAGGTCATGGCCCGTCACCCACAAGGCGAGCAGCGCGCCGACCGCCGCCGAGGGCAGGGTGGAGAGGATCGTCACCGGGTGGATGAAGCTCTCGTAGAGCACGCCTAGGACGATGTAGACGCACACGACGGCGGCGAGGATCAGCCACAATTGGTTGTTGAGCGACGACGAGAACGCGCCTGCCGCGCCGAGGAACACGGTGGTGATGCCGGGCTTCAGCTGGAGCCTGGTCAGCTCGGCCTCGATCGCCGAGCTCGCGGTGCCGAGCGACACGCCGGGCGCGGTATCGAAGTTGATCGTCGCCGCGGGGAACTGGCCGACATGGGTGATCGACAGCGGCGACTGGCCCTCGGTGATCGTCGCCACCGCATTGAGCGGGGTGGCGCCGCCGCTCGCGGGCAGGTGCAGCAGCCCCAGCGACTGTGGGTCCTTCACCAGCCCGGGCGCCGCCTCGAGGATGACGCGATATTGCGTGGTCTCGGTAAAGATCGTCGAGACGATGCGCTGGCCGAACGCCGAATAGAGCGTGTCGTCGAGGCTGGAGGCGGTGATCGCGAGCCGGCTCGCGGTGTCGCGGTTAAGCGTCACCACCGCCGACGGCCCGGTCGCGCCGGCGTCGCTCGACACGTTCGCGATCTTGGCGACATGCTGGAGCGCGGCGACGATGCGCTTGGTCTCCGCGGTCACGTCGGCGGTGTTCGCCCCCTGCACGGCGATGCGATATTGGGTGGGGCCGCTCTCGGCGTCGATCGTCAGGTCCTGGGTTGGCTGGAGATAGAGCGTCAGCCCGGGCACGCCGTCGACGTCCTCCTTCAGCCGGTTCATCACGCTTGCCTGGCTGCCATGATCGTCCTTGAGGTTGATCAGCATCGTGCCCGCATTAAGCGCGGCGTTGTTCGACCCGTCGACGCCGACGAACGACGATAGCGAGGCGACCGCGGGATCCTGCAGGATCAGCCGCGCCGCCTGCGCCTGGAGCTGCGTCATGCGGTCGTAGGACACGCCGTTGGCGGCGATGATCCGAGCCTGCAGCTGCCCGGTATCCTGGGTGGGGAACAGCCCCTTGGGGATGACGAGGTAGAGCAGCACGGTTAGCCCCAGCGTCGCGATCGCGACCATCAGCGTCGCGAACCGCCGGGCGAGCACCCAATCGAGCCCGCGCGCATAGCGGGCTTCCACCCAGGTGAACCCCTGTGCCGACCGCTGGGCGATGCGGCTTGGCCGCTCTTCCTCCGGCCGCTTGAGCCAGCGCGCCGACAGCATCGGCGTCAGCGTCAGCGACACCACCGCCGAGATCAGGATCGTCACCGCCAGCGTCACCGCGAACTCGCGGAACAGCCGGCCGACGATGTCGCCCATGAACAGCAGCGGGATCAGCACCGCGATCAGCGACACCGTCAGCGAGATGATCGTGAAGCCGATCTCGCCCGCCCCGCGCAGCGCCGCGTCGAACGGGGTCATGCCTTCCTCGATGTGGCGCTGGATGTTCTCGATCATCACGATCGCGTCATCGACGACGAAGCCCGTCGCGATCGTCAGCGCCATCAGGCTGAGGTTGTCGAGGCTGAAATCGAGCAGGTACATCACCCCGAAGGTGCCGATCAGGCTGATCGGCACCGCCAGCGCCGCGACCAGCGTCGCGCGCGCGGAGTGCAGGAAGAAGAAGATCACCAGCACGACGAGCATCACCGCGAGCAGCAGCTCGAATTCGACATCGTGCACCGAGGCGCGGATTCCGGTGGTGCGATCGGCGAGCACGGTCGCGTCGAGCCCGGCGGGCAGGCTCTTGAGCAGATCGGGAAGCTGCTGCTTGATCGCGTCGGTGGTGGCGATCACGTTGGCGCCGGGCTGGCGCTGGACGTTGAGGATGATCGCCTGCGTGGTGTTGGCGAGCGCACCGAGCCGGGCATTCTCGGCGGCCTCGACGACGTTGGCGACGTCCTTGAGGCGGACCGGGGCGCTGTTCTGGTAGGTGAGGATCAGGTTCTTGTAATCGTCGACGCTCTCGAGCTGGTCGTTGGCGTTGATCTGATAGGCCCGGCTGGGGCCGTCGAAGCTGCCCTTGGCCGCATTGGCGTTGGCGTTGGAGATCGCCGTTTCCACCTGGGCGAGGCTGAGGCCATAGCTCGACAGCTTCTGCGTATCGGCCTGGATCCGCATCGCCGGCTTCTGCCCGCCCGCGAGTCCGACCAGCCCGACGCCCGAGACCTGGCTGATCTTCTGCGCCAGCCGGGTGTCGACCAGCGACTGCACCTGGGTGAGCGGCATTGTCTTGGAGGTGATCGCCAGCGTCAGGATCGGCGCGTCGGCGGGGTTGACCTTGGCATAGACCGGCGGGGCAGGCAGATCGGCCGGAAGCAGCGCCTGCGAGGCGTTGATCGCCGCCTGCACCTCCTGTTCGGCGACATCGAGGCCTTCGGACAGGTTGAACTGGAGGGTGATCACCGACGCGCCCGACGAGCTGGTGGATTCCATCCGCGACAGCCCCGGCATTTCGCCGAAATTGCGCTCCAGCGGCGCCGTCACCGTCTGGCTCATCACCTCGGGGCTGCCGCCGGGATAGAGCGTCGTCACCTGGATGGTCGGATAATCCACTCCCGGCAGCGCCGACAGCGACAGCGATCGGAAGCCGACCAGCCCGGCGAGCACGATCGCGACCATGAACAAGGCGGTCGCGACCGGGCGCAGGATGAAGAGGCGGGACGGACCCATGGTGGCGTGATCCTCAGCCGTTCGCGGCGGAGGCGGCGCCACCACGGCGGTGCTTGCTACCGTTCTTGCCGCCCGATGCCGGCTGATCGCCCGGCAGCGCGACCTTGGCGCCCTCGTTGAGCCGGTCGCCGCCATCGGTGACCACCGTCTCGCCGAGCGCCAGCCCTTGCGTCACCTGCACCCTGTCGGCGGTGGTGGCGCCGGTCTTGACCTTGCGTTCGGTGACGGTGCGATCGCCTTTCAGCAGCCAGACGAAGCTGCCATCGGGGCCCGAGCGCACGGCGGAGGGCGGGATCGTCACCGCGCCCTGCACGGTGTTCGCGGTCAGCCGGACGTTGACGAACTGGCTGGGGTAGAGCTGGTTGGCGGCATTGGCGAACCGCGCCTTGCCGCGCACCGTGCCGGTGGTGGTGTCGACCTGGTTGTTGAGGGTCGAGAAGGCGCCGCTGTCGAGTGTCTGGCTGCGCGTGCTGTCGAGCGCGAGCGCGGGGATGCGCGCGCCCTGGCCGACGCGCTGCTGGATCATCGGCACCTGCTGCTGCGGCACGGCGAATTCGACGTCGATCGGCTGCAGCGTGGTGACCACCACCAGCCCGTTGGTGTCGCCCGCGGCAATGTAATTGCCGACATCGACCACTTTCAGCCCGACCCGGCCGGCGACCGGCGAGACGATGCGGGTATAGCCGAGATTGATCTGCGCCGTCTGCACCGCGCCGCGATCGACGTTGGCGGTGCCCTGGAGCTGCTGCACCGTCGCCGCCTGGGTATCGACGTCCTGGCGCGCGATCGAATCCTGCTTGAGCAGCGTCTGATAGCGCTGCAGCGTCAGCCGCGCGTTGGTGAGCTGCGCCTGATCGCGCTGCAGCGCGCCCTGCGCCTGGAGCAGGGCGGCCTGATAGGGACGCGGATCGATCACCGCGAGCACCTGGCCACGGCTCACCCGCTGGCCCTCGCGATAGAGCAGCTGGGTGATCGTGCCCGACACCTGCGGGCGGACGGTCACCGTCGCTGCCGGCGTCACGGTGCCGAGCGCCTCGATCTCGATCGGCAGATCCGCCGCCACCGCCTTGGCGGTGCCGACCGTGGTCGGCTGGTTCATGCCGCCGCCGGGACCCCCGCCGCCGCGACTACGACCGCCCTGGCGACCGGCGCCCGCCTTGCCCTTTCCACCACTTGCCGCGTGGCCGGACAGCCACACGGCCAGCGCGATCAGCAGCACCAGCCCGATCAGCCCCGCGATCCAGCTCGTCACACGACCGCGCCGGGTGAGCGCGGGCGACGGGGCGGGAATATGTTCGTCAGGATGGTAGTCGCTGTCGGAAAGATGAGCGGTCATTGATCCTCCGTGCCAGTCGATCACTCTATTGCCGGGAAATGGCGAGGGTTGTGAACTGCAAATTGCGATTCTGCGGTGATGAGCAGCGGGTCGTCGCGCCGTGAGGCCACAAACCTGAACGCCGGCTTACACATCGTGCCCACGCGGCGCTTTACGTTGTTGTCGGCGACTCTCCCCCGACTTTGTTGGCGAAGGATCTCATGGTGCGCCGACGAAGGCGCCGATCGCGTCTATGCCCGCGTGACGCAGGCGCGGGACAAGCTGTGGGCTCGATCGGTCGGCAGCGCCTGAGCCTGAGCAACGCCACGACACCCGCTTATACGTTCGATGACGTATGACGTTACGGCGCGATTTGGGACATTCTCTTTTCTGCAACTTGGCGGAACGGGGTGGCAATGGACGGTGTTCGCGTAGGCAAGCGGGTGATCGGCGCGCAGGCGCCCGTTACCGTCGGGTGGGAGAATATCCCCAAGGTCGAAGGCGGCCCGGTTAAGCAGATCTTCTTCACCTGGTTCCAGCCGACCATGCTGTTCGCGCTGATCGCCTTCTGGTTCTATGCGCCCAACTCGATCGCCAAGGCCTCCACCGCGATCGGCATCGGCGTCGGCTTCAAGGTGCTGCTGCTCGGCCTCGAATGGCTCACCCCGCGCCACGAGAGCTGGCGGCTGACCTGGAAGGAGCTGACCAGCGACCTGTTCTATGTCGGCCTCGGCTTCACCGTGCTGCGCATGGTCGATTCCTACATCGGCGACGGCGTGATGATCGAGGCGGTCCAGCACGCCTTCAACTGGGACAAGTTCGCCTGGTTCACCGGACTGCCGCTGCTGCTGCAGGCGTTCCTGATCTCGTTCGTGTTCGATTTCGGCCAATATTGGATGCACCGCGGCATGCACAATTGGCATCCCCTGTGGCTGGCCCACGCACCGCACCACTACATCACCCAGCTCAACGTCAACAAGGGCGCGGTTGGCAACCCGGTGGAGCTGTTCCTGATCGGGCTCGGCGTCGGCGGGTTCTTCGATTTCGTGCCGCGGGCGGCGCTGCTCGCCGGCGCCTTCGGCCTTGCCGTCGGCACCTATCAGCACATCAATGTCCGCTTCAACTCGCCGCGCTGGTGGCGCTTCATGTTCAACACCACCGAGCATCACAGCGTCCATCACTCGCAGGACTATGAGGCCAGCCGCAGCAACTATTCCAACACCTGGGTGATTATCGACCGCATGTTCGGCACCTGCGTCGACGGCGAGGCGGAACTGCTCGGCATGGAGGGCGGTCGCCCGATGTCGATCAAGGAGACGATGACCTATACCTTCACCGAAGGCTGGAAGAGCATCAAGGATCGCTTCGGCCGCGGCAACCTCGGCGCCGCGGTGCCGGCCGAGTGACCGGCGCCACGTCAACGGCGTCCGCCCTGCCGTTCACCGCGCCGGCGGACACTGCTCCCCACCGATCCCTGTTGTCGCGGTTCGACGGGATCTGGCACGTCACGGGCAGCCTTCCGCTCGCCCCCGGCGAGTCAAGCGATGACGCATTCGATCGGCTCGACCCCTTGTTTCGCGAGCGCGGCACCAGCCGCGACCGCACCGGTGAGACGCTGACGTTCAGCAAGAAGGAGGCCGCGGCCCAGGACAAGATGGCCGTGTTCGACGGCGGCGTGCTGCGGATCGAGCAGGGCGAGGCCGGGCCGGTGCTGCGCTATCGCCTCGCCAGCCGCGCGCTGCTGTTCTGCTTCCTCGCGCCGCTGCTGTTCCTCTTCTTTGCGCAGGCGACGGTGTTCGTCGGCAAGTTCGAGAAACCGAATATTGAAGCCAAGGGCAAGAAGCCAGACGCCAAGAAGACGCCCGTGCCGCTCAACCCGATCGACAAGGCGCTGGGCGCGCCCGAGCCCGACAAGTCCAAGAAGAAGGGCGCCGAGAAGGACAAGAAGCCGTCGCCGACCACCGGCTATGTCTTCGCCGGTATCTTCGCCGCCCTCTACGTGATCGGGCGGATCCTCGAGGATCGGCGGATCAAGGCGCTGTTCAGGAAAAGCCTGATCGGCGCCTGATCGCTCGCCCCGCTTCCCGTATCCCGATCAGCCGGCAACCACGTTGCGGATCGACCCCGCACAGCTAAAGGTGCCCGGCCCGGGATCGTGGAGCTTGGCATTTGGTCGACGTGATGCTGCCTGACAAGACGTTCGCCAGCCGGGTCGACTGGAACCTGCTGCGCACCTTCGTCGAGATCGTGCGCGCGGGCGGGATCGGGGCCGCGGCGCGCCGGCTCAACAAGCAGCAGCCGAGCATCAGCGCCGCGCTCAAGCGTCTCGAAGAGCAGGTCGGCGTGCAACTGCTCAACCGCTCGTCGGCAGGGGTGGAGACGACGGCGGCAGGCACGGCGCTGCTCGCCTTGTGCGAGGAAATGCTGGAAGCGGCACGGATGGTGCCCCACCAGGTGGCCCAGGCGACCAAGCGGATCGAGGGCGTGGTGCGCATCCAGCTCATCTCCGCCGTCTCCTCGCCCGAGTTCGACGAGGCGATCGGCAGCTTCCACCGCCGCAACCCCAACATCCACATCGAGATCCGCGTGTCGCCGTGGCGGGCGGTGCTCGATGCGCTGGAACATGGCGAGGCCGAGATCGGCGTCGGCTATGACAGCGCGGTGCGCGGCGGGCTGGTCTACGAACCGCTGTTCGTCGAACGCCAGCAGCTCTATTGCGCGCGCAGCCATCCCTTGTTCGGGCACCGGGTCGAGCGGCTCGGCGAACTCAAGGACGAGGGCTTCGTCCTCACCGGGGAGGACGAGCTCGACACCATCACCCGGCTGCGGCGACGCTATCGGCTCGGCGGCCGCGCCACCGGCCGTGCCGAGGACATCAACGAGGCGATCCGCCTGATCACGCTCGGCGTCGGCATCGGCTTCGTGCCCGTGCTGGCGGCTGAAGAGGCGGTCGCCAAGGGGCGGCTGTGGCCGTTGCTCCACGCCGATGCCGAGCCGTCCTACGATATCTTCCTGCTCGCCCGCGCCGAGCCGTCACG
>NZ_JALNUP010000029.1 GCF_026540855.1 Sphingomonas sp. GC_Shp_5 | reverse complement strand
CGAACAGCAGCAGCACATAGGCCGCCGCCAGGCCCGCGCCGCCGCCGAGGAACAGCTTCAGCCGCTTGGCCCGCTGATCCGATTGCGCGCGCGTTACCACCTCGCCGATCGAGCCGATCACCGGCATGCCGGTGGCGCGCTCGAGCCGGGTGCCGGTCGCGAAGGTGGAGCGGAGCTGTCCCATCGCGAACGCCGCGCCGATCCCGGCGGCGACCCCGGCGATCAGCACGCCGGTGAGCAGCAGCATCCGGTTGGGTGCCGTGGGCGTGCGAGGCGTCGTCGGCGGGTCGATCACGCTGAACTTCACCGTATCGGTCTGGCTCTGCGCGTCACCGCGCAGCGCGATCTGCTGGCGCTGGGTCAGCAGCGTATCATATTGATCTTTCAGCACTTGATAGTCGCGGTCGATCTGGCCCTGCTCGGCGGCGACCTGCGGGTCGCCTGCGAGCTTCGCGTTGAGCTGGTCAAGATCGCCCTGCAGCTGCGCCTTGCGCATCTTCAGCGCGGCGACCGCGGATTGCTTGTCGGCGGCCATCGATTGCAGCGACAGGTACAGCGGGTTGGGCGAGCCGCCCCCGGCGCCACCGCCGGTCAGCGGCTCGCTGCGGGCGGCGGCCTGCGCCGCGACCAGCTGGCTCTTGAGCGCGATCACGTCCGGATGGTTCTCGGTATAGCCACGCGCGCGGGCATCGGCCAGCTGGCCCTGGATGGCGATCAGCCGCGCGCGGGCCGGGCCGGCCGTGCCCGCCCCACCGACGCCGGCGATGCTCTGCTGGGTGCCTGCCATCTGGCCCTGCACCGCGGCGAGGCTCGATTGCGCGGCGGCAAGATCGCCGTCCACCTGCGCCATCTGGCTGCGCGAGGCGCCGATCCGGTCGCTTACCGATCCGGTGCCCGGTAGCGAGCCGAGATAGCGATTCTGGAAGTCGGCGCGCTTGGCCTCCGCGTCGGCGAGCTGCTTGGTGAGATCGTCGAGCTGCTTGTTGAGGAAGGTCAGGCTCTGGCTGGTCTGGCGACGGTCGCCGGCAAGGTTCTGCTCGACGAAGATGTCGATCAGCTTCTGGGTGATCGATCGCGCCAGCTTGGGGCTGGAGGCGGTGGTGGTGATCTGGAACAGGTTGTTCTGCTGGCTGTCCACCTTGATCGCATTGGCGAGCCCGGCCACCCGGTCGGCGACATCGCGGTCGCTCGACACGGTGTTGGCCAGGTCGGTGCCGCGCACCACCTTTTCCAGGTTCACCGCCGAGATCAGCGTTTGCCGGATGGTGTCGACATTGTCCTGCTGGCTCTGCGCGGGCGCATCGACCGAGGCGGGCAGCAGCGACTGCATCTGCACGAACACCCGCGCGCGCGATTCGTAGCGGCTCGGCATCTGCGACACCACGAACCAGCCGAGAACGCAAACGCCCCAGGCGACGCCCAGCGCCAGCCAGCGCCGCGTCCAAATCGCGTGCAGCGCCAGCCGCACCTCATCGTAAATGCCGTTCACCCCCGCGGCCCCCTCAGAACATCGATTCGGGGATGATGATCACGTCGCCGGGCTGCAGGCCGACGTTGGCGCTGCTGTCGCCCTTCTTGAGCAGGTCGGCGATCTGCAGCCGATATTCGTGTTGCTCGCCGGTCTTGCGATCGTGGCGCACCAGTTTGGCCTTGTTGCCCGCGGCATATTGGTTGAGCCCGCCCACCGCGATCATCGCGTCGAGCAGCGTCATGTTGGCGCGATACGGGATGGAGGCGGGCTTCTCGGTCGCGCCGATGATCCGCACCTGCTGGCTGTAGGTGCCGGAGAAATTCTCGACGATGACGGAGACGATCGGGTCCTTCACATAGTCGCCGAGCGCCGCCTTCATGTCGGCGGCGAGCATCGACGGCGTCTTGCCGACCGCGGGCATGTCGTTGATCAGCGGCGTGGTGATGCGGCCATCGGGACGCACCTGCACCTTGGCCGATAGTTCCGGGTTGCGCCACACGAAGATGTTGAGCTGGTCGAGCGGCCCGATCACATATTCCTCGCCGGGCTGCTCCTTGCTCGCGACATAGCTCGCGGGCGGCAGCTGCGGGCGATTGCCGTCGCTCGCACACGCGCTCAGCGTCGAGGCGGCCAGGCCGGCGATGAGGAGGGAACGGACGGCAACCCCGGAACGCATAGTCAGTCTCCTGTCGGCGCGCCGCGAACGGCAGGCGCACGATTGGCTTGATCCGGAGGTATGAGGTAAGAGAGGTGAAGATAGCGTTAGGAACGCTTAGCCGACGATCTCCGCGGCGGGCGGATGGCCGAGGAACGCCGCCGGGCTTGCCGAGGCGCCATAGGCGCCCGCCAGGAACACCGCGACCAGATCGCCCGGCGCGCCGTGCGGCAGCCCGATGCGGTCGCCGAGCCGGTCGAGCGGCGTGCACAGCGGCCCCACCACCGATACCGTCTCGCTCGCCGCCGCGCCCATCTGTGCGGCAAGCGCGAGCGGGTAGTTGCGCCGCACCACCGTGCCGAAATTGCCCGACGCGGCGAGCTGGTGGTTGAGCCCGCCGTCGGTGACGAGGAAGGTCTCGCCGCCGCTCTCCTTGCGGTCGACGATCCGGGTCAGATACACCCCCGCTTCCGCCACCAGCCAGCGGCCAAGCTCGATTGCGAACGTCGTGCCGGCGACGGTGAGATCGCATCGCGCGAGTTCCTCCGCCAAAGCGGCACCGATCATCTCGATATCGAGCGATCGATCGCCCGCAAAATAAGGTATGCCAAAGCCGCCGCCCAGATTGACCACCGGCGGCACAAAGCCTGCCTCCTCCGTGAGCCGCTCGGCGAGCATCAGCGTCGCCGCCTGCGTGTCCATGATCGCCTGCGGATCGAGCGCCTGGCTGCCCGCATAGATGTGAAAGCCCCGCCAGTCGGCCCCCGCCGCAATGATGGTCCGCACCAGCGCCGCCGCGCGCACCGCGTCCACCCCGAACGGCGATGGCCGGCCACCCATCTTCATCCCCGAGCCGCGCAGCTCGACATCGGGGTTGACCCGCACCGCGAGTCGCGGCGTCGTCCCCAGCGCCTCGCCGATCGCGATCGCCCGCGCCGCCTCGCCCTCCGATTCGACGTTGAGCGCCGCCCCCGCAGCCACCGCCGCGCGCAATTCGTCGTCGCGCTTGCCCGGCCCGGCGAAGCTGATCGCGCCCGCCGGCTTCACCGCCAGCGCCGTCGCCAGTTCGCCGCCCGAAGCGACATCGAGCCCGTCCACCCACGGCGCCACCACCGCGAGCAACGCCGGCAGCGGATTGGCCTTGATCGCATAATGGAGGTCGACCCCCGCAAATGCCGCGCGGAACCGCGCCACCCGCGCCGCGACGATCGCGCGGTCATAGACGAACACCGGCGTCTCGCTTGCCCACGCCTGCGCGGGCCGCCCAGCGATCACCAGCTCGCCCAGCTGGGTTGCGAATTCGGCAGGTACCGGGCCCATCGGCTTCATGCCGTCACCTCCGCGCGGATCGCCGCGCGATCGAGCTTGCCATTGGCGTTGCGCGGCAGGTCGTCGCGCCACGCATAGCGCGCCGGCTGCATGAAGCTCGGCAGCATTGTCCGCAACCGCGCCCGCAGCGCCGCCTCCCCCGCCGGATCGCCCGCCACCACCACCACGATCGCCTGCCCCAGCCGCTCGTCGGTGACCCCCACCGCCACCGCCTCGCGCGCCTCGCCGCCGGCGAGCACCGCTTCCTCCACCTCGAGCGGGCTGATCCGGTTGCCCGCCGACTTGATCATCTCGTCGTCGCGCCCGACGAAGCGGAACAGGCCGTCCGCGCCCTCGATCACCGTGTCGCCCGACCATACCGCCATGCCTCCGCTCACGGCCCAATCGGGCGCCGGGCGAAATCGCTGTGCGGTGCGCGCCGCATCGCGCCAATAGCCCTGCGCCACCAGCGGCCCGGCATGGACCAGCTCGCCCGGCACCCCGACCGCGCGGCGGCCGTCCGCCGCCACCGCCATCACCTCGGCAAAGGGGATCGCGCGCCCCATCGCTTGCGGATGGGCATCGATCAGCGCGGGATCGAGATAGGTCGAGCGGAACGCCTCGGTCAGCCCGTACATCGCGAACAGCCGCGCCTCGGCAAACCGGTCGCGCAGCCCCCGCACCAGCCGTGGCGTCAGCGCGCCGCCCGAATTGGTCAGCCGCCGCAGCCGCGCCGCGGTCGGCGCCGGCCAGTCCGCCTCGAGCAACTGCACCCACAGCGGCGGCACCCCGGCGAGCGTCGTCGCCCCCACCCGGTCGACCGCCTTCACCACGTCGCGCGCGGTGAGATAATCGAGCGGCGCCACCGCCGCCCCCGCTGCCCAGGTCGAGAGCAATTGGTTCTGCCCATAATCAAAGCTCAGCGGCAGCACCGCGAGCACGCGATCGTCCGGCTCCAGCGCCAGATAATGCGCCACCGCGATCGCCCCCAGCCACAGATTGGCGTGGCTCAGCATCACCCCCTTGGGTCGCCCGGTCGACCCCGAGGTATAGAGGATCGCCGCCAGAACGTCCGGATCGGCCGCCGACCGCCCCGGCCCGGCGCCCGCGAGCGGCACCGCGCCCTCGTCCACCACCCTCGTTGTCGACACGTCGACAGCGTCGAGCGTTGCCGCCCGCGGTCCTTGCGTCACCAGCAGCGCGGCACCGCTGTCGGCGAGGATATGCGCCACCTGCGCGCGCCGGAGCGCCGGGTTGATCGGCACATGGACATAGCCCGCCCGCGCCGCGGCGAGCGGCATCACGCACGCCAGCCGCGTCTTCGGCAGCCAGCTCGCCACCCGCGCACCCGGCGCCAGCCCCTGAGCCGCCAGCCATCCTGCCGCCGCCGTCACCGCCGCCTCGACGTCGGCGTAGCGCCAGTCCCCCGCGCGATCGACCAGCGCCACCGCCTGCGCCGCGCCGCGCAGGACATGATCGATCGGGTAGGGCTGGGGGTCGAGGCTGATCATCGTCCCCTCATAGCGCCTCCCCGTTGCCGAATTCACCCCCGGCGATTATCGCGACGCACAACCATCGATCCCGACGAGGCCCCGATTTGCTCCCCGAAGGCATGAACCAGGTTGATCAGACCGTCCGCGCGGTGCTCGCGGACGTGCTCGGCCTCTCCCCCGAGCGCACCGCCGCCTTCACCGCGGCGACGCCGCTGTTCGGCGCATTGCCCGAGCTCGATTCGATGGCGGTCGCCGGCGTCCTCACCGAAATCGAGGACCGGCTCGGCATCCTGATCGAGGATGACGAGGTCGATGGCGACATGCTCGAGACGTTCGGCGCACTGGTCGCATTTGCCGCGGGCAAGGCGCTGGTCTAGCCTCCGCCCGGCATGGCGCCGCGCATCGATCATTACCAATGGCCCGGCGGCCGCGAGGCGCTGCTGCGGTTCGGGCCCGATCATGGCCCGGTGGTCATCGCGCTGCTGCCGCTGTTCGAGGAAGCCAACCGCACCCGCACCTTCACCGTCGGCCTGCTGCGCAAACTCGCCGACCGCGGCATTGCCGGCCTGCTGCCCGATCTGCCGGGGCAAGGCGAAAGCCTCGTGCCGCTCGCCGCGCTGACTGTCGCGGCGATGACCGAGGCCGTCGCAGCGCTGGCCGATCGCTGCGACGCCGAAGGCAGCCAGGTCTATACGCTCGGCATCCGCAGCGGCGCGCTGCTCGATACCCAGGCCCGGCTCGGCGGCCGCTGGCGGTTTAGCCCGCAAACCGGCGACGAGCTGCTCCGCGAGCTGCGGCGGGTCTGGCAGGCCGCCGGCCAGCGCGGCGGCGCCGAGGCGATGACGGACCCGGGCGCCGGGCCGATCGAGATCGCGGGCAACCGCCTGTCCCCGCCGCTGCTCGCGTCCTTCGCCGGCGCAACACCCTTCGACCAGCCCGGCGTCCCCCGCCGCGTGATTCGCCTCGCCACCGACCCCGCGCCGGCCGACCGCAGGATCGACGCCGCCCCGCTGTGGCGCCGCACCGAACCAGGTGACGACCCTGCGCTCGCCGCCCTGCTCGCCGACGACATCGCCCAGTGGCTTGCCGCATGCGCCGCCTGACTGCCTTTCCGTGCGCGGGCGAGACGCTGGTCGCCACGCTCGATCCCGCCCCCGGCCGCACCGGCCTGCTGATCGTTTCGGGCGGCAACGAGCCCCGGATCGGCGCCCACCGTGGCATGGCGATGCTCGCCGCGCGCATCGCCGCCGCGGGCCATCCGGTGTTCCGCTACGACCGCCGTGGCATCGGCGATTCGACCGGTGACAATCGCGGCTTCCTCGGTGCCCGGGCCGACCTGATCGCCGCCGCCGCCGCCTTTCGCGCCGAGGCGCCGCAGCTCGACACGCTGCTCGGCTTCGGCAATTGCGACGCCGCCAGCACGCTTGCCCTGTTCGGCCGCGATGCCGGTATCGACCGGCTGCTCCTCGCCAACCCCTGGGTGATCGACCAGCCCGACGATCTCCCCCCCGCCGCCGCGATCCGCGCCCGCTACCGCGAGCGCCTGCGCGACCCCGCCACCTGGCGGCGGCTGATTAGCGGCGGGATTGATTTAGCGAGGCTTGTCAAAGGCTTGAAGAAGCTGGCTACCACATCCTCGCAACCCGACGGCCTGGGTCGACGCGTGGCCGAGGCCATCGCCACCTGGGGCGAGAGCGCCCACATCCTCCTCGCCGCAGGCGACGCCACCGCGATCGCCTACCAGGCCGCGGCCACCGGCGCGCCGACCAGAACGACGATCATCGACACAGATTCCCACAGCTTCGCCCGCGAAGCCGACCAGCACCAACTCCACGGCGCCATAACAGCCGCGCTGGCCGCCACCGCCTAATCGTCATCCCAGCGAACGCTGGGATCTCCCGCCGCAAGCCGTTCGGATCAAGAAAAAGGATGTCCGCGCGAAGGCGCGAAGGCGCAAAGATGCGGCGCCAGCATCAGTCGTTGCCTGATCCACCAGCCGAGCTCGAACCGCTTCGCGGCGATTCGAACTAGCCGCCCACCACATGCCTCGTCACCCCGGACTTGCACCGGCGTGACGAAGGCGCCCCGCAACCCGTTCTTCGCGCCATCGCGCCTTCGCGCGATCATCAAATCCAGAAGCTTATTCAGCCGCCTCGGCCAGCTCGGCGAACTCCGCCGCCGCCAGGAAGCGCTCGGCGTCCAGCGCCGCCATGCAGCCGGTGCCGGCCGCGGTTACCGCCTGGCGGTACACCTTATCGGCGACATCGCCGCAGGCGAATACGCCCGGCACGCTGGTCCGCGTCGATCCCGTCTCCACCGCGACATAGCCGTCGCTGTCGAGATCGAGATGGCCGCGGAACAGCTCGGTCGCCGGGTGATGGCCGATCGCGACGAAGCCGCCGTCGACGTCCAGCCGGCTATGCTCGCCGGTCACCGTGTCCTCGAGCGTCAGCGCGACCAGCCCTGCGGTGCCGCCGCCGTCGACGAATGCGCGCACTTCCTTGTTCCACAGCACGGTGATCCCCGGATGGGCGTGCAGCCGCTCCTGCAAGATTCGCTCGGCGCGCAGGCTGTCGCGGCGGTGGATCAGGGTCACGTCGGGCGAATGGTTGGTGAGGTACAGCGCCTCCTCCACCGCGGTGTTGCCGCCGCCGATCACCGCCACCTTCTTGCCGCGATAGAAGAAGCCGTCGCAGGTCGCACAGGCGGAGACGCCCTTGCCCTTCATCGGCTCCTCGCTGTCGATCCCCAGCCACTTGGCCTGCGCACCGGTGGCGATCACCAGCACCTCGCCCTCATAGACGTCGCCGCCATCGCCGATCAGCCGGAACGGCCGCCGCGACAGATCGACCTCAACGATCGTGTCCCACATCATCCGCGTGCCGACATGCTCGGCCTGCTTCTGCATCTGCTCCATCAGCCACGGCCCCTGGATCACCTCGGCAAAGCCCGGGTAATTCTCGACATCGGTGGTGGTGGTGAGCTGCCCGCCCGGCTGGATGCCCTGCACCACGATCGGGTTCATCCCGGCGCGCGCGCCGTAGATGGCGGCAGAAAGCCCGGCCGGGCCGGAGCCGAGGATGAGCATGCGGGTCGAGTGGGTGGTCATGGAACGGCCTTGTGGTGGACGGGGGTGACGAACGGACGTGGGAAGAATCATCCCTGATCTAGGCGATGCGCAGCCTAATTTGAACCGCAGGGAAATCTGTTGGCGCTGCATCGAAAACTGGGCCGCGGCGTTCAACCGGCAGAGGAGGGTAAAGCGTGACCGATAAGATCGATACCGAGCCATATACCGGACCAGCAGGCGGCTGGGGATCGATGAAGTCGGTCGCGGAGATCAGCATCCGCGAAAAGGTCGGGCCCGAAACCGCGCGCGAACTCACCCGCCAGAACAAACCCGGCGGCTTCATGTGCGTGAGCTGCGCCTGGGGCAAACCCGCGCACCCGCACATCGCCGAATTCTGCGAGAATGGCGCCAAGGCCACTGCCTGGGAGCTGACCAGCTATCGCAACACCCCGGCCTTCTTCGCCGAACATACCGTCACCGAGCTGCGCACGTGGAAGGACTATGATCTCGAACAGGCCGGCCGGCTCACCCATCCGCTCAGATATGATGCGAGCAGCGACCGCTATGTTGCGGTAAGCTGGGAGGAAGCCTTCGCCGACATCGGCGCCCATCTCAAGACCTACGATCCCAAGAAGGTGGTGTTCTACGCCTCCGGCCGTGCCAGCCTGGAGACCTCGTATATGTGGGGGCTGATCGCGCGGATGTACGGCAGCCAGAACCTGCCGGATTCGTCCAACATGTGCCACGAGACCACCTCGGTCGGGCTCAAGTCGGCGATCGGGTCGCCGGTCGGCACCATCCATCTCGCCGACTACGACGAATGCGATGCGATCTTCTATTTCGGCCAGAATCCAGGCGTGAACAGCCCGCGTTTTCTCCACCCGCTGCGCAGCTGCGCCAAGCGCGGCGTCGAGATCGTCGTGTTCAACCCGCTCAAGGAACGCGGGCTCGAGCGCTTCACCGATCCGCAGAACCCGCTCGAGATGGCGACCGGCAAGTCCACCCCGATCGCCAGCCAATATCATCAGGTAAAGGCCGGCGGCGACATCGCCGCCTTGATGGGCATCTGCAAGTTTGTCATCGAAGCCGATGACAAGGCTCGTAAAAACAACGCCCCGGCAGTGCTCGATCATGCCTTCCTGGCCGAGCACACCAAGGGCTTTGACGCCTTCGCGGCCAAGGCGCGCGCGACCAGCTGGACCGAGATCGAGCGCGAGAGCGGCCTCGCCCGCGCTGACCTCGAGGCCGCGGGCGCGGTCTATGCCCGTTCGCAGCGGGTGATCGCCGTCTATGGCATGGGCCTCACCCAGCATGTCGGCGGCATCGACAACGTCCACATGGTCGTCAACATGATGCTGCTGCGCGGCAACATCGGCAAGCCGGGTGCCGGCCTGGGCCCGGTGCGCGGCCATTCCAACGTCCAGGGCCAGCGCACCGTCGGCATCACCGAAAAGCCCGAGCTGGTGCCGCTCGACCGGATCGCCGAGCAGTTCGGCTTCGAGCCGCCGCGCGACAAGGGCTGGGACACGGTCGCGGCATGCGAGGCGATCGTCAAGCGCGAGGCACAGGCGTATATCGGCCTCGGCGGCAACCTCGCGCGCGCGGTGCCCGATACAGCCGAGATCGAGCCCGGCTGGCGCGATCTCGATCTCACCGTCACCATCGCCACCAAGCTCAACCGCACCCATCTGCTGCCCGGCAAGACCTGCTATCTGCTGCCCTGCCTCGGCCGGATCGAGACCGACGAGCAGGCCGCCGGCGCCCAGGCGGTGACGATGGAGGATTCGTTCAGCCGCATCTACGGCTCGCGCGGCCGCGCGACTCCGGCGGCAGAGACGCTCCTGTCCGAACCGGCGATCCTGGCGGGTATCGCCAAGGCGACGCTCGCGCCCAATCCCAAGCTCGACTGGGACGCCTGGGTCGCCGATTATGGCGCGATCCGCGACGCGATCGAGGTCACCTATCCGGACAAATTCTCCCGCTTCAACGAGCGGATGTGGACTCCCGGCGGCTTCTGGAAGGGCGTTGAAGCCGCACATCGCCAGTGGCTCACTGAGAGCGGCAAGGCCGAGATCAACATCCCCAAGGCGCTCAACGCCACCGGCTTTGCCGAATCCGCCGGCCGCTTCCGGCTGATGACGCTGCGCTCCAACGACCAGTTCAACACCACCATCTACGGCTATTCGGATCGCTTCCGCGGCATCAACGGCACCCGCGACGTGGTGCTGATGAACCGCGCCGACATGGCTCGCATGGGCCTTGCCGGGCATGACAAGGTCGATCTGGTCGGCGACGCCGGCGACAATGGCGACCGGCGCGTGTCCGGGCTGCTGGTGGTGCCCTACGACATCCCCGCAGGCTGCATCGGCGCTTATTATCCCGAGTGCAACATCCTCATACCGGTTGGTCACCATGCCACGGAAAGCCATGTTCCGGCGGCAAAATCCGTGCCGGTCCGGGTGGAGAAAGCGTCCTGATCCTCGCGGCCATCCTTGCCGGCGGACGCTCCAGCCGCTTCGGGTCAGACAAGGCTACTGCCCTATTTAGGGGCCGGCCGTTGTTGGCGCATATGCGCGAAGTTGGTGAAGTTAGCGCCGATGCCGTGATCGTGATCGGCCGCGCCGAGGGCGTCCCCGATCTCCCCGCGCCCGGCCTCGGCCCGCTCGGCGGCATCGCCGCCGCGCTCGATCATGCGGCCGACCACGGCTTCGCCAGCGTCCTCACCCTGCCCTGCGACATGCCGAGCGTGCCTCCCGGGCTGATCGAAGCGCTGCTCCGCCGCGCGCCCGCCTATTGCGCGGACGCCCCCGTGATCGGTCACTGGCCCGCGGCAGTCGGCGCCCAGCTCCTCGCCCATCTCGACCGCGGCGAGGACCGCTCGGTGCGGCGCTGGGCACGAATGATCGGCGCCGTCCCGATCGATTCGCCCGTTCCCCTTGCCAACATCAACACCCCGGCCGACCTCACGGCGCTATGACGCCTACCCGCCACGAACCGACCCTCGTCCTTCGCCCCGATGGCAGCGCCACCCCCGGCAGCCGCGAGGTCGCGGTCGAGGCGCCGGTAGCGATCGAGGTCGATGGCCTCGGCTATGCGGTGATGATGATGACGCCCGTCGATCTCGAGGCGTTCGCGGTCGGCTTCATGCTCACCGAGCGGCTGGCGGATAGCGCCGCCGACGTCGTCGCGGTCGAGCCGTTCGAGGCCGAGGCCGGCTGGATCGTCCGCGTCATCCTCGCGCCGCGCTGCGCCGGCCGCATCCATGATCGTGTCCGCCACCGCACCAGCGACTCCAGCTGCGGCCTGTGCGGCATCTCGGGGCTCGAGCAGCTGCGCCGCCCGGTCACCACCGTCCCTGCCGCGCCGCTCGCCAAGCCATCTGCGCTGTTCGCGGCGCTCGGCGGCCTGCGCGCCCACCAGCCGCTCAACGCGCTCACCGGCGCGGTCCATGCCGCCGCGGCCTGCGATGACGCGGGCGCGATTCTCGCCGCCTGCGAGGACGTAGGCCGCCACAATGCGCTCGACAAGCTGGTGGGCACGCTCGCGCAGCGCGGTGATGCCGGCCGCCGCGGCTTCATCCTCGTCACGTCGCGGATCAGCTTCGAGATGGTCGACAAGGCGTTGGTCGCGGCGACGCCGATGCTGGTCGGCATCTCGGCCCCCACCAGCATGGCGATCGATCATGCCCGCGAGCACGGCCTCACGCTCACCGCGCTTGCCCGCGGCGATTCGATCCTGGTGCTCAATGATCCCTTCGCGGCGTTCGCCTAGCGCTCCCAGCCCCACAGATGCGCAGACCAATAGCGAATGCCGTCGAACAAGCCGTCGAACCAGCTGAGGAACTGGTGCCGATAATAGCCATCGAGGCAGCTCGCATCGACCACCACCAGAACGGTGAGCACCGCCGCCCATAGCAATGTGCGGTTGATCGGCTGCTTGTCGCGAACCAGCTTCACCTCGGTGTTGCGGCGTTCGGCAAGCCGCCGCTCCGGGCCGGCATAAGCTGGGCTCGGATGCTGGCGGCGCTCGATCCTGCGCCGTTCGTTGGGAAAGTGGTACGCCATGCCCGTCTTCTGCCACGCCTCACGGAGGCTGATGCCGGCATCTTGGCCGGCAAAGATTGACGAAGCGTTCGCGCTGGTAAGGTAGCCCAATGGTAGCGGAGGAGGGACTTGAACCCCCGACCCCAGGATTATGATTCCCGTGCTCTAACCAGCTGAGCTACTCCGCCCTACCGATTGGGAGCGGCGCCTATAAGAGCGGAACGACGGCATCGTCAAGCGAACATGTGACGAGACAGCGGCTCCCACGGCCCGCCGCGGTACCACCAGGTGGCAAGACCCGCGATCTCGATGTCGCGCGGGGCGAAATCGCGCGACAGCGTCGCCATCAGCACCTTGGCGATGGCGGGCTGGACCTTGTTCTGGATGGTGATGTGCGGGCGCCACCCCGCCGCATCCTGCGGCGTCAGCAGCCCCGTAAAGGCTTCGACGAGCGCTTGGCGGATGGCGACCAGCCCCGGCGCCTCGATCCGATAGGCGACTCCGCGGCCGAGCGACATCAGCCCGCCGACCCGCGCTGGCGGCGCCCGTACCCCACGTGTCTCCTCGACCAGCCGGTGCTTGAGCTCGGCCTCGCTCGACGGCGGCAGATGGTGGAACATCGTCAGGTGCGCCGCGAGCTGGTTGCGCTCGGGCGGGAAGAATTCCGCCCGCTGCGCATCGAACCAGCCCTGGTCACGCCGCCCGAGCAGCGCGGTGACGATGATCGGTGCCGCGCCGCTGCCAGCGCGCGCGGGAGTCAAATCTCCACCTGGCTGCCGAGCTCGACCACGCGGTTGGTGGGAAGCCGGAAGAACTCCATCGCGCTTTCGGCGTTGCGCAGCATCCACGCGAACAGCTTCTCGCGCCAGATCATCATGCCGGGCCGTTCCGACGGCAACAGCGTTTGCCGCGACAGGAAGAAGCTGGTGTCCATCATCTTGAAGTCGCTGCCACACTCATGGACGCGATGGAGCGCGGCGGGAACGTCCACTTCCTCCATAAAGCCGTAGCGCAGCACCAGGCGGTAGAAGCCCTCGCCCATCGGCTGGCGATCGGCACGTTCCGCCTCGGGCCAGTAAGGCTGGCCGACGATCTTGACGGTGAGCAGGATCACCCGCTCGTGGAGCACCTTGTTGTGCTTGAGGTTGTGCAGCAGCGCGTGCGGCACGCCGTCCGACGCCGACGTCATGAACACCGCGGTACCCGGCACCCGGCTGGCGGAGCTCGCGGCCGAGGTGATGAATACCTTGATCGGCATCGCCGCCTCGTGGAGCCGCTCCATCATCAGCTTGCGCCCCTTCGACCAGGTAGTGAGGAAGGTGAAGATGATCAGCCCGACCAGCAGCGGGAACCAGCCGCCGTCGGGCACCTTGGTGAGATTGGCGGTGAAATAGGCGCCATCGACCAGGAAGAACACCGCGAGCAGCGGATAAGCGGCATAGCGCGGCCAGTTCCACAGCCGGGTCAACGCCACGCCGAGCAGGCACGAATCGATGAACATCGCACCGGTGACGGCGATGCCATAGGCCGAGGTGAGGTTGGACGAGGTGCGGAAGAACAGCACCAGCAGGATGACCATCGTCATCAGCGCCCAATTGACCAGCGGGATGTAGATCTGCCCTGCGGTCGCGGCGCTGGTATGCTCGATGCGCAGCCGCGGCATGAAGCCGAGCTGGATCGCCTGCTGCGTCACCGAGAAGGCGCCCGAGATCACCGCCTGGCTGGCGATGATCGCCGCCATCGTCGCCAGCAGCACCAGCGGCAGCTGCAGATTGTCCGGCGCCAGCATGTAGAATGGACTCCGCAACGCCGCGCTGCCCTCGCGGAACAGCAGCGCCCCCTGCCCCATATAGTTGCACATCAGCGCCGGCAGCACGAACACCAGCCATGACAGGCCGATCGGCCTGCGCCCGAAATGCCCCATGTCGGCATAGAGTGCCTCGGCGCCGGTGACGGCGAGCACCACCGATCCCAACGCCAGGAAGGCGCGGACCGGGTCGATCAGGAAGAACTCCACCGCATAATGCGGCGACAGCGCCCACAGCACGCCGGGCGTCTTGGCGACGCTGAGCAGGCCGAGCACGGCGATCACGGTGAAATACACCAGCATGATCGGCCCGAACACCAGCCCGATCCGCGCGGTGCCGCTCTTCTGCACCCAGAACAGCGCGATCAGGATCGCAATCACGATCGGCAGCACGAGGTTGGTAAAGGCGGGCGCGGCGATCGCCAGGCCCTCGACGGCGCCGAGCACCGTCACCGCGGGAGTGATCATGCTGTCGCCGTAGAATAGCGACGTCGCAAACACGCCGAGCAGGATAATGCCGGCGGACCAGCGCTTGCTCTTGGTGCGACCCGAGACAAGCGCGAGCAGCGCGAGGCTGCCGCCTTCGCCCTTGTTGTCGGCCCGCATGATGATCACGACATATTTGATCGTCACCACGATCATCATCGACCAGAACATCAGGCTAATCACGCCCATGATGTGCGCGGGATCGAGCGTCAGCTTGTGGTGGCCGGCGAAGGTCTCGCGAAAGGCGTAGAGCGGACTGGTGCCGATATCGCCGAAGACGATGCCGATCGCGCCCACGGCGAGCTTGAGCATGCCCTCGCTATGGCCGTGGCCATGGCTGTCTTCGTCGCGCGCTGCCGGCAGCGCGGCCATTGCGGGCTCGCTCACAGGACGCGTAACGCCCCGGGAAGTTGTGCAAAATGCGCCATGTTCACAGCCTGTTCTTCGCCCCTCGAAGGGCGCCACTTAGCATGGGCAGCGGAACGCAGGCAACGGGACAGCCCATCCTCGCCTCTGTATAGGCGCCTCCATGCTAACTGGAGAGATAGTGATGCGAGTCGGTGTTCCCAAGGAGATCAAGAACCACGAATATCGCGTGGGCCTGACCCCGCCATCGGTGGCGGAACTGGTCGCTGCCGGCCACGAGGTGGTGGTGGAAACCGGCGCCGGCGCCGGAATCGATTTCGACGACGACTCCTATGTCGCAGCGGGCGCGTCGATCCTGCCCGATGCGCGATCGGTGTTCGCCGGCGCGGACATGATCGTGAAGGTCAAGGAGCCGCAGGCCAGCGAGATCGCAATGCTCGAGCCGCGCCACCTGCTGTTCACCTACCTGCATCTCGCCGCGGACAAGCCGCAGGCCGAGGGGTTGATCGCCTCGGGCGCGACCTGCATCGCCTATGAAACGGTGACCGCAGCCCGCGGCGGTCTGCCGCTGCTCAAGCCGATGAGCGAGGTCGCCGGTCGGATGTCGGTACAGGTCGGCGCGCATTATCTCGAGAAGGAACAGGGCGGCCGCGGCGTGCTGCTCGGCGGTGTGCCCGGCGTCGCCCCGGCCAAGGTGGCGATCCTCGGTGGCGGCGTGTCGGGCGTCAACGCCGCGCAGATGGCGGTCGGCATGCGCGCCGATGTCACCATCTATGACATCTCGAACGATCGCCTCGCCGAACTCGACATGTTCTTCTCGAGCCAGATCAAGACGGCCTATGCCTCCAAGGCGGCGATCGCCGCCGCCGTGAAGAGCGCGCATCTGGTGATCGGTGCGGTGCTGGTGCCCGGCGCCGCCGCCCCCAAGCTGGTGACGCGCGAGATGGTCAAGACGATGAAGCGTGGCGCGGTGATGGTCGACATCGCCATCGATCAGGGCGGGTGTTTCGAGACCAGCCATGCCACCACCCATGAAGATCCGGTCTTCGAAGTGGACGGCGTAACCCATTATTGCGTCGCCAACATGCCGGGCGCCGTGGCGCGGACGTCTGCTATCGCCCTCAACAATGCGACGCTACCGTTCGCGATCAAGCTCGCGACCTTGGGCGCCGAAGCGGCGATGAAGGCGGACCCGCATCTCGCCAATGGACTCAACGTCTCGGCCGGCAAGATCCGCCACCAGGCCGTCGCTGAGGCGCTCGACCTGACGTTTGAGGCATGGCCCGGCTAACCACCATCACATGGAACGAAAAAGGAACATGACGGTTGGGGTCTTCTGAAAGGAAGACCCCATGACCGACACGCCCAATCCCAAAGACCACCCTACCGGCAACGCCGAAAAGAACCCCGACGACTGGACCACCGGCGGCGAGCCGATGACGGGCGCCCAGGCGAGCTACCTCAAGACGCTGAGCGAAGAAGCGCATGAGGAATTCGACGATACGCTGAACAAGGCCGATGCCTCGAAGCGGATCGACGAGTTGCAGGCGGAGACCGGGCGGGGGCAATAGAACTTGGTTTCGTTCGCTTGATTCCGTGTCGTAGGCACTGCCTGGCCGGGGGTTTTTGCGAACGATGCGCCCGCCTCATCCGTCATGCTGAACTTGTTTCAGCATCCATGGCCCAAATGCTGCTGGCGAAAACCGGTGGATTATGGATCCTGGAGTAAGTTCAGGATGACGGCGTGCGCAGCTAGCCTGCGGGCGCGGAGATCGGCCGCCGGATGCCGACCATCAGCGGCCAAGCCGCTACTTGGCGCTTTGCACGGCCAGGACGCGATCCAGCAGTGCCAGACGCACCGCGATATCCGACCGATACGAGGCATTGGCCGGTGTCAACGCCAGCGCTCGCGCCCAATTGTCCCGCGCGGCCTTGAAGTCGCCGCTCCGCACCGCCGCCAGCCCCAGGAAGAAGCGCGGTGCCGGATGACGCGGGGAGAGGCGGGTCGCCTGCTGGAAGGCGAAAGAAGCCGGCGGCGAGAGTTGCCCGCCGTCATGCGCGACGAGAGCGGTGCCGAGCGCCGTCCACAGCATCACGCTTTCGGGAATATGACTGATCCCGCCGAGGATTACCCGCACCGCGGCATCGCGATTACCCGATCGTGCCATCGCATCGCCAGCCGCGACATAGGGATAATCGCCGCTGAACGTACCAAGCATCCGGTTGCGCAGGTCGAGCATGGCAGGATCCTCGGCGTCGACCTGCAGATCCGACTGCGCCGGCTGTGCCGGCAGTAGGGGCCGCCCCTGCCAGGCATAACCGGCCGCCGCGAGCATCAGCGCCGCGCCCAGCATCGACCAAAGCGGTCGCCGCACGCCCAGTTTCATTGCCGCCGCGAGCACGACAAGGCCAAGCAGGAGAAGCGCGATCCAGCCCATCAGCGCCGCCGCCGAAAACTCGAGCGCGCGATCGCCGCGCCGATCAGCAGCAGCGCCAGCGGCGCCAGCCACAAGGGCCAGGTCGCCGCGCCGAGGGGGGGATCGTAGGTGACATAGTCGCCATAGCGCTCGATCAGCCAGCGGCGCACCGCAGCTGGGGTTTCGCCCTGATGGATACGTTCGCGCACCAGCGCCCGCATATCGCCCGCCATCGCCGCATCGCTGTCGGCGATCGACTGGCCCTGGCAGACCAAGCAGCGAAGCGTGCCCATCAGCTCGCGGGCTTGCGCCTCCTGGGCAGGATCGCGCAACTGGCTATTGGCGAGTGGCGCCGCCGGCGTCGATGGATCGGCCGCGGCGTCGGAGGCCATCGTCAACGCCGCCGCCAGGGCAACGCAGCCCGAGAGGGTACGACCGCGCGCGATCATCGTGCTGCCCGCACAGCAGCGGCAATCGCGTCGACGTCGTCGTATCGGATGTCGCCGATGTGCTGGAGAACGATCCGCCCCTGACCATCAATCACGAAGCTTTCCGGAACGCCGGATGAGCCCAAGGCAAGCTGGACGGCGCTTTGTGGATCGTCGCCAATATGAGCGTAAGGATCGCCATTCCGCGCGAGGAAGTCCGCAAGCGCCGGCGCGGTATCGCGGATCGCCACCCCCTCGATCGGCACGCCCAACGCCTTCAGCCGCATCAGCTGCGGCGCCTCGGCTGCGCAAGGAATGCACCAGCTCGCGAACACGTTGAGCAGATGCGGCTGCCCCTGCCGAAAAATCGCGGTGTCCAATCCCGGCTTTCCCGCTACCAGCGGCGCAAGGCGGAAAGCGGGCAGCGGCTTACCGATCATCGCCGAACGGACCGTGCGGTCGGCAGGCTTGAGCAGGCCAAGCGCAACCACCGCGAACACGGTCGCAAATGCCACCAGCGGCAGCCACAGCAGCCAGCGCTTCATGCCCAATAGTCCGCCAGTGCGCGGAGCCGTGACCGTCGCTCGCGCTGCCACCGCCCTACCAGCGAGAGCAGGCCGCCGAACGCGACCATCGCGCCGCCAAGCCAGATCAGCGTCACGAACGGCTTCCACCACAGCCGCAGCTGCCAGCGGCCATCGCCGTTGGGCTGGCCGAGCACCGTATAAAGCTGGCCATCCCAGGTGGTGGCGATCGCGCTTTCATTGGTGGTCGTCGCCGGCGTGCTGAAGAAGCGCGATTGCGGGCGCAGGATCAGCGTGTCGTCGTCGCGGGTGGCGCTGAGCCGCGCTTCGAGTGCAGACCAATTGTCACCCACCACCGGCTTGATACCATCGAGCCGCACCACATAGGGGCCTACCGCCACCGGCTGGCCGACCGCCGCCGCGACTAGGGTTTCGCTGGTGAAGGCGCTGTCGCAGGCCATGCCGGCAAGGCTGACGGCGATGCCGAAATGGGCGATAACCATGCCCCAAGTGAACAGCGGAATGCGCCGCACTGCCCGGCCGGTGAGCGGAATCACGCTGGCGACGGCTAGCCCCGCGGCCAGCGACAGGCCGAGGAACGGCAGCAGGCCGATATCCGCGAACACCACCAACCCGGCGGCGGCAAAGCAGCTCGCGCCGATCGGCCAGATCAGCCGGGCGATCAGCGCCGTTGGCTCGTCGCGACGCCAGCGCAGCAGTGGCCCCACCGCCATCGTCACCACCAGCGTGAGCGCGATCGGCCCCGCCGCCTTGTTGAAGAACGGCGGTCCGACCGAGAGCTGCACGCCGAAGCTCGCCGCGACCAGCGGGTAGAGCGTGCCGATCAGGACAATGCCGAGGATTACCGACAACAGCAGGTTGTTGAGCACCAGCCCGCCCTCGCGGCTGACCAGTTCAAAGGTGTTGCCGATCCGCACGGTGCCGATGCGAGCCGCGAACAGCACCAGCGCCCCCCCGATATAGATGGCGAGTAGGGCGAGGATGAAGGCGCCCCGCGCCGGATCTACCGCAAAGGCGTGGACGCTGGTGAGGATGCCCGAGCGCACCAGGAAGGTGCCAACCATCGACATTGAAAAGGCTACCACTGCGAGCATGACCGTCCAGGCGCGCAGACCGTCACGAGTGGCGAGCACCGTCACCGAATGGAGCAATGCGGTCGCCGCCAGCCAGGGCATCAGCGACGCATTCTCCACCGGATCCCAGAACCACCAGCCGCCCCAGCCGAGTTCGTAATAAGCCCAATAGGAGCCGGCGGTGATGCCGAGGGTGAGGAAGATCCACGCGCCAAGCACCCACGGCCGCATCGCTCGGGCGAACACCGGGCCGACGTCGCGGGTGACGAGCGCGCCGACCGCGAAGGAGAAGGCGATCGAGATGCCGACATAGCCGATGTACAGCGTCGGCGGATGGAAGGCGAGGCCGGGGTCCTGGAGCAGCGGGTTGAGCCCCAGCCCGTCGGGTGCGGCCGGGTTGAGCCGCGCAAACGGGTTGGAAGCAAACAGCAGGAAGGCATAGAAGCCCAGTGCGATCGCCGCCTGCGCGCCGAGCGTGGCGGTCAAGGTCGCCTCCGGCAGCCGCCGTTCGAACCCCGCGACCGCGGCGCCGCCAAGACCGAGGATCGTCACCCACAGCAGCATCGAGCCTTCGTGGTTTCCCCAGGCACCGGCGAACTTGTACAGCCACGGCTTGGCGGAATGGCTGTTCTCCACCACCAGCTTCACGGACATGTCGGAATCGAGGAACACGCCGATCAGCATCGCCATCGCGCTCAGCACCAGCGCCCCCTGGATGATCGCCACCGGCCGTACCGCCGCCAGCAGATCCGCACCGACCGGCGCCGTCGAGGATCGCACCGCCAGCGCGGCGACGAGCAACTGCAGCGCCGCCAACGCCGCGGCCAGCCACAGCGCCGCCAGTCCGGCTTCCGCCATCATCGCGCCAGCGTCCTAGTCTCGTGCATCGCGCCCGCCTTGGTCTTGACCATCGGCGGCGGCATGTACTTCTCGTCGTGCTTGGCGAGCAGGTTGGTAGCGGTAAAGCTGCCGTCGGGGTTGAAATGCCCTTCGGCGACCACGCCCGACCGTTCACGAAAGAGATCGGGAACGATCCCGGCGAAGCGCACCGGTGTGCTCGCCTGTCCGTCGCCGACCACGAAGCGCACGGTGACGCCGTCGGCCGCGCGACTGACCGACCCCGCCTCGACCATCCCGCCAAGGCGCACCGCGCGGCCGAGCGGCAGTCCGTCTCGCTTCACGTCAGACGGCGCATAGAAGAACGCCGCCTGGTCCTTGAGCGCCGACAAGGCGAGCAACCCTGCCGCAACCACGGCAGCGAGCGCGAGCAGGGCGAGGGTAAGACGTTGGTGGCGCGGCTTCATCGCCGCTCCGCCCGGCGCATCGCCCAATAGCTCGCCAGCGCGACGATCGCGCTACCGGCCAGGGTGATGCCGTATGCGGCGGCGACGAACGGCCAAGGACTCATGCGCGCGCCATCCGCCGCATTCTCGCCTCGGCCTTGGCGGTGGCGAGCATCGCGCGCATTCGCATCAGCACGATCGCGGCGAAAAACAGGCTGAACCCGATCAGCATGATCGGCAGCGGCCACAGGATGGAGGGATCGATCGACGAGCGCGTGAGGCCTATGCTCGGCCCCTGGTGAAGCGTGTTCCACCACACCACCGAGTAACGGATGACCGGAAGCAGCACCGAACCGGCGATCCCGTAGAGCGCGGGGATCCGGCCATCGCCGCCGCGCTCGGCATCGGCGCGGGCGAGCGCGATATAGCCGCAGTAGACGAAGAACAGCAGCAGCATCGACGTTAGCCGGCCATCCCATTGCCACCAGGTGCCCCAGGTCGGCCGGCCCCAGATCGATCCGGTGACGAGGCACAACGCCGCGAACGTCGCGCCCGGCAGCGCGATCGCACGCGCGGCGATCTGCGCCAGCGGGTGCCGCCACACCAGGAAGGCGATGCTTGCGAGCGCGATGCCGCTCCAGCCGCCCATGCCGAGCCATGCCGCGGGAACGTGGATATAGAGGATCCGCACCGTCTCGCCCTGGAGATAGTCGGGCGGCGTCTGCGTCAGCCCGGCCCAGCAGCCGATCGCGATCAGTACGATGCCGGCCCAGGCCAGCAGCGGCGTCAGCGGCCGGGCGATCTGGAGGAAGCGCGCAGGCTTGGCGAGGGCATGAAGGGCTGGCACGATCCAGGGGTGATATGGCCAAAATCGCGCTGCGTCACCTGCCCGCGCGACGGGCTGCCCCGATCTTAGAAACCAGGGTCGATGGCGCTGACTCGATGCGTTGTCAGGTCGTCAGCCTTAACGACCGATCAGCCGCTCGGCCTGGATGTCGGCGACCTCGGCCGCGGAGGTGCCGGTGCGCTCGCTTTCATCCCAGATCGCGTCGAGGCGGCCCGGAATCTTGGCGATCCGCGCCATCACCTCGGCCTCGTCGCCCTGGCCGAGATATTCGAGCCCGACATTGATGATCCCGCCGGCATTGATCACATAATCAGGCGCGTAGAGGATGCCGCGCGCGTGGAGGCGATCGTAATCCTCGCGGGTGGCGAGCTGGTTGTTGGCACCACCGGCGACGACCTTGGCGGTCAGCGTCGGGATGGTCGCCTCGGTGAGGATCGCGCCGAGCGCGTTGGGGCTGAAGATGTCGGCCTCGACACCGAGGATAGCGCCCGCGGCAACCGTCTCGGCGCCGAGTTCGGCAGCGAGCGCGGCGGCGCGTGCCGCATCAACATCGGCGAGAGTCAGCTTGGCGCCGTCCTTGGCGAGCAGCCGGGCAAGCCCGCCGCCGACCGAGCCGACGCCCTGGATGACGACGTGCACGCCCTGCATGTCTGACGCGTTCAGCCCGCGCTTCGCGGCGGCCTTAACGCCGAGATAGATGCCGTGGGCGGTATAGGGACCGGGATCGCCGCCCGCCGCACCGCTCGCGACGGGCAGGCCGGAAACGTAGCGCGTCTCGCCGGCGATCACCTTCATCCGCGCTTCGGACATGCCGACGTCTTCGGCGGTGACATATTTGCCGCCGAGCGATTCGACCGCGCGGCCGAATGCCTGGAGCTGTTCGGTCGAGATCACCTGGCCTGGGCGATCGGCGAGGATCACGCCCTTGCCGCCACCGAGCTCGAGTCCGGCCATCGCGTTCTTGAAGCTCATCCCGCGCGACAGGCGCAGCGCATCGGTGATGCCCTGCGCGGCATCGGCATAATGCCAGAAGCGCGCGCCACCGGCCGCGGGGCCGAGGTGGGTGGAGTGGATCGCGATCACGGCACGGAGGCCCGACGCGGGATCCGTGAACAGATGGACGCCCTCATGGTCGTCGAAGTCAGCGAATCCCCAGCCAGCCATCGCGCATCTTTTCGCAAAAAGGGAATGGGGCGACCGACGGGACTTGAACCCGCAACATCCGGCATCACAAGCCGACGCTCTAACCAATTGAACTACGATCGCCGCGAAGGATCGTGCCCCTAGCCGGGGTGATCACGGCCCGTCAAGGCAATCAGAAGCTTCCTTCGATCGAAAGACGATATCCCTGTGCGGTGGCGATGAAGCCGGACGCGGCGAGCCGCTGCGCCGCGGTCGGATCCGCCGGGACGATCTGCAGCACCGCGGTGTAGCGGCCCTCGCCCGTGATTCGCAGCTGGACGCTTTCGGTGCCGGCCTGGCTAGCGAGCGGCAGCAGCAGCGCGCCGCCGTCGCACCGCGCGGTGCCGGACACCGATGGCGGCAGGCCGATGCCCCCTGCCTCGCCGACCAGCGTCGCGCGCACCCGGCCGTCGGCCTTGTCGCACGTCGCGTCGGTGAAGTGGACGGTGACGTCCTCCAGCAACAGCGCGGTCACCGGGAGCGGTGCGAACACCCGTCCGGTCGGCAAGGTCGCGGTGAGATCGTCGACGCCCTGGCTGTGACGGCTGAGCGTGATCGTGCCGTGCAGATCGCCGCCCCTGCCACGCAGCGACACCCGGGCGCGGCCGATCAGCAGCGCCAGCGGCGACACGCCGGCGTCGAGCGAGCCGAGTGCCAGATCACCGAACTGCGCCTCGCTCAACCGGCCGGCCCAGACGCTCCCCGAGACGGATCGGGCGGCAAACCCCTCGTCGGCGAGCCCCGCCCAGCCGAGCGCCAGCCGCATCGGCAGGAACAGGATCAATGCGATGACCATCATCAGCCCGAACAGCACCGCCGGCGTGGTGGTGAGGCGGATCCGCCTCATGCCACCCGCGCCCGCAGCACGAGATCGGCGGCCACGGTGGTGTCGCCATTGTCCCGCCACGTCGCCGAATCGATCAACACGCCGCTTCGCTCCAATTGCGCCAGCCATCGGCCGAGCGCCGCCGAGCGCGCCGACTGGATGACAAGGTGGATCCGCCCTGCCCCCGGCTCGTCGAGCGAGGTGACCGAAAAGCCGGCGGCATCGGCGCGCAGGCGCACCGCGTCGGCCAGCGATCCGGTGAGCGGCACCAGCCGGCCGGCGCCCTTGATCGCGGCTAGCTCGGACTGGGTGGCGGCGAGCCGCACCACGGCATCGGCGTGGCGTTCGCGCGCGCTCGACAGCCCATCACGCACCGGGCGGATGATCCCGCCCCACAGGATCGTAAGCGCCAGCAGCCCCAGCATGACCAGGATCATCCGCCGCTCGCGCAGCGATCGCCCTTCAAACCACTGGCGGATCCCGCTCATGGCCGCTTCACCGTCATCTCACCGGTGACGCGGCCGCCGGCGGACTGGAAGGTGCCGGCGGTGACGACGAAGCCTGCCCCTTCGAGCTGGCGCTTGAGATCGGTCGGCAGCGATTCGCGGGTTGCGGCGACGGACAGGCGAAGGTCTCCATTGCTCTGGAAGTCGAGGCCGGTGAGTTCGACCCCCGGGATCGCACGGACCGCGGCGTAGACGGCGGCTGTGGTGGTGGTGAAGCCGAGCCCCGGTCCGCGCACGCCGGCGACGCGCTCGCTCAACTGGCGATCGACATCGGTGACGGTCTCGCCGCGCGCGAGGCCCGTCCGTCCCAGCGCGTCGGCGCGCCCCTCGAGCGCGTCGGCACCGAAACTGTATTTGGCAATGCGGACAAGATCGATCGCCAGCGTCGCCAGCAGGATGCCGGCGGCAAGCAGCGCAAGACGACGGATCAGGGCCCAATCGAGCGCTACCTTGCGCCGCCGGGCGAATGCGCCCTGGCGTAGATCGAGCGGCGGACGCGCCGCCGCCGCGAGCAGCGATCGCGCCAGCACGAGGTCGTCGAGCAGTTCGGGCTCGGTACCCCCGGTGACGAACGGCATGATCACCTCGTCGCCGGCAAAGCCGGTGGAGCGGCCGCGCACCAGTTGGGCGCCGGCGAGATGGGCCTGGACGTAGCCGTCGTCGGGCCGCGGCAGTAGCATCGGCGCCGGGATCATCGCGGCAGGATCGATGCCCGCGGCGGCAAGCGTCGCCAGCCAATCGCGCATCGCCGCGGCATCGACCACGCCGATTGGACGATCAACGCTCGCCTCGTCGCCCACCGTGACATGCAGCTCGGTCAGCGGTGCGGCGCTGACCTCGGCGGCGAGGATGCGCGCCGCCGCGGCCGCCTGTGCCGGCGAGCGCGACGGCAGCTCCGCCCAATGCAGCGTCACCGCCTCCGCGGGCACGATCGCCACCGTCGCATCATCGCCCGCGGGCATGCCATCGCCCTCGCCGGTCACGCCCGATGCGTCGAGCGAGATCCATCGATAGTCGCGTGAAGCGGAGGGAAGGAACAGCAAGGTGGTCATGTCTCGTCTCCCCATTGCCGTGCCACGAGCCGCGCGGGAAGACGGCTTGCGTCGATCAATGCCCTTTCCTGCAATTGCGTGCTCCCCAAGGTGACATCGATGCGCAGCGCGAACCATTGCGACGTCACCGCCGCCTGGCTCGTATCCTGGCCCGTCGAGCTACTCGCCGATGCCAGGTTGAAGAAGGTGGTGGTGTCGCCGAAGCCCTGCGGCGGACGGCGGAGGATCATGCTCCGTGCCGCGCCGACCGACAGATTGTCGGGGAACAGCATCGCGATCAGCGGTGCCTGCTCGGGCGTCAGCGTGTTGATGTTGAGCGTTGCGAGCTTCGCGTTGGGCAAGGTGCAGATCCATGGCTTCAGCGTCGCATAGATCGTCGGCGTCACCCCCTGCACGGCGCGCAGTTCGCTGGGATCAGCCATCAGCGTGCCGCCAGTGCGATAGGGCGTCTCGCGCGCCAGATAGACGCTGTCCTCGGCGCCGCCCGCCTGCTGGTCCTGATCGGTGTCGATCCAGTCGGCGGTGCTTGCGGCGATGCCGTCGGCAATCTGCGCGGGCACGTTGAGCAGGCGCATCAGCCGCGCAAACTCGAGCCGGGCCGGGTTCGATCCCGTGCTTGAATAAATGCCGGGGCCGCTGCGGGTGACCAGTCCGTTGAGGTTGAAGCAATTGCCGCCGTCGGTCACCCGCGCCAGCGCGACGCCGCCGGGCAGCGGCAGGCCGAACGGCTTGCCGCTCCAGTCCCCCGCGAGCGTGACGCGCGAGGGGCTGCGGCTGAGCAGGTCGGTAATCCGGCTGGTCGCCAGCGTCTCCGCGGCCTGCGCATAGGCGCGGGCCTGCTCGCCGGCAGCGGCATTCGCCGCCAGCCGCGTGGTCAGCCGCAGCCGCTCGAGCGCAGCGCCCGCCATCACCGCGATCACCGCGACCAGCATCAGCACGGTGAGCAGCGCCGCGCCGCGCTCGCGGTCAGGCCGGTGCATTGGTACCTCCGACGCCATTCTGCGGCGAGGCATAGCCGGTGCCGACCAGCAGCATGATCCGCAGGCCGCTGCCGGTGTCGCGCTGGATCGTGAACTCCACCGCCTGCGGCAGGGCCGCCCCCTGGCTGCCGTCCCAGCGATCGCTCCATGCTCCCTGGAACCGGTAGCGGGTGCCGACCTGGCGGACATGATCGAGCAGCGCCACCGGCGGCAGCGGCGCCGCCCCATCCAGCATCGGATAGGCCAGCCGCTGCAGCACGCCGCCGACCAGCTGATAGGCAACCTTCTGCGCGCTTGCCCGCGGCGCCGCATCGATATTGCTCCAGCCGGTGCGGACGAAGCGCAGCTGGCCATCGGCGCTGCCGACGAAGGCGGGGAACGTCGTTCCCGCCTCGTCGCGCGCCGGGCGGTCGACCGCCTGGCCGAGATCGCCCGACAGCAGCGACGCCGTGCGGTTGAGCGCGGCGATGTCGTCGAAGCGACTGTTGGTCACGCCCTGGGTGCGGATGCTGAACGACAGGATCGCCACGCCCGCAGCGGCGATCATGCCGAAGATCAACAGCGCGACCATGACCTCGACGAGAGTGAAGCCGCGGGTCCGCTGGTCGATGTCGGCGCGCGTCATGATTTGCTGCCCGGCGTCGGCGTCGGGCGCGGGCTTGGGCCGGGCGTCGCTTGTGGAGCAGATGGCGGCCTGATCATCGTCGTGTGGCCGAGCGTGGTGCCGGTACGATCCTGCACCGCAACGTCGATGCGCAGGATCTGGGCATTGCCGGTCGGGCGTACCTCGCGAGTCCACCGCCACGAGCGGCCGGCATTGACCTCGACCCCGCTCTCGCGGCCGACTCCTGGGGGTACGCCGTCGGTGACTGCATCGACCGCGACGTTGTGCGCGACCAGATTGGCCACCATCGTGTCGTCGAGGATGGAGGCACCGCGCACCGTCGCGCCCTCGAGGCGGATCAGCGCGAGTACCGCCAAGCTGAATACCGCCAGCGCGACCATGATCTCGATGAGGGTGAAGCCGGCGACCCGGTCGCGCTCAGCTGGCGACACGGACGGTGCCATCGGCGGCCATGTCGATCACCGCGCGCGCGCCGCCGCGGCTCAGCGTCACCTGCGCCGGTCGATCGGCGAGACCGGTGGGATCGTAGATCACGCGCAGCCGCGCCTCGCCGATCGCGGCGCGGGTACCATCGCTCCAGCGCGTCACGCGCAGCGGCTTGTCGCCGATCGGCACCCAATTGCCCGCCAGCCGCCGGTCGAAGCCATAGCCGCCGGCGGTGACCCACAGGCTCACCGGCCGCGCCTCGACGATCGCGGCGTCATGTGCCGCACGGGTGCGCACCGCGAAGCGCGCCGCCTCGTCCACCACCCGCCCGCGCGGATCGGGCATCGCCCACAGCGCCACCGCCGAGGCGAGCCCGATGATCGTGACCACGACCATCAGCTCGACCAGCGTGAAGCCGCGTTCGGCAAAGCGCGTCACGGGCGTGACGCCAGGTTCGCCGCTGTTATTGCCAGCTGCCGATATCGGCATCGATCCCCTCGCCGCCTTCCTTGCCATCGGCACCGAAGGTCCAGACGTCGGCCTCGCCATGCTGGCCGGGCGACGCATAGAGATAGGGGCGGCCCCAGGGGTCGTTGGGCAGCTTCTTGAGATAGCCGCCGCGCTGGTAGCGCGAGGCATCGATCCCGGCGGGGGCGCTGACCAGCGCGGCCAGGCCCTGGGTGGTGTTGGGATAGACCGACATCTGCAGCCGGTAGAGCTCGAGCCCGCCCTCGATCTGTGCGATATCGGCCTTGGCCTTCTCCACCCGCGCCTTGTCGCCCGAGGGTAGCACGTTGAGCGCGACGATCGTCGCGAGCAGGCCGATGATCACGATCACCACCATCAGCTCGACGAGCGTAAAGCCCTCCTCGTTCCGGCGGCGCTTGTTGGGTTCGGTACGCATAAGGGTCCTCATTGGCCGGCCAGCGTGTTGAGCTGGAGGATCGGCAGCAGGATGGATAGCACGATGGTGGCGACGATGCCCCCCATCACGACGATGATCGCCGGCTCGAGCAGCGACAGCGCGGTCGCGGTGAAGCGGTCGAACTCGCGCTCGAGATAGTCGGCGGCGCGCTCGAGCATCTCGTCGAGCCGGCCCGCCGCCTCGCCGGAGGCGGCGAGATAGGTGAGCAACGGCGGGAACACCCCGGCGCGGCGCATCGCCGCCGACAGGCTGCCGCCGCCGCGGATGGCGTCGACGATCTCGTCCGAGGCGAGGCGGAGGCGGCGGTTGTGGATGGTGCTGGCCGTCAAGGTGAGGCCCTCGAGCAGTGGCAGGCGGCTCGCCACCATGGTGCCGAGCGTGCGCGCCATGCCCGCGGCATGGAGGTCGCGGAGCAGCCGGCCGAGCAGCGGCAGCCGCAGCAGCCAGCTATCCACCGCGAGCCGGAAGGCGGGATCCTTGAGCGCGTACCAGCCGCCTAAACTCACTAACATCACGCATAGGAGCATCACCCACCAATAGCCGACCAGCACGTCCGAGAAGCCGATCACGACCCGGGTGAGGAACGGCAATTGCTGGCCAACCGTATCAAATTGCTCGACAACTTGGGGAACGACGAACATCATCAACGCGGTAACGACGCCCAATGCGACCACCGCGAGGATGGTCGGATAGGCGAGCGCGGTGATCAGCTTGCCGCGGATCTCGGCCTGGCGCTCGAGCAGCGCGGCGAGGCGATCGAGGATGGTCGGCAAGGTACCCGAGCTTTCGCCGGCGGCGACCATCGCGCGGTACAAGGGCGGGAAGCTGCGGGGCTCGCGCGCCATCGAATCGGCGAGGCGGCGGCCTTCGACAACGCCGGTGTGGACCTGGGCGACGATCGCGCGGACGCTGTCCTGCTCGGTCTGGCGGGTGATGGTGCGCAGCGACTCCTCGAGCGGCGAGACGCGGTTGAGGGTGGCGAGCTGGCGGGTAAAAAGGGTGAGCTGCTTGGTACCCATCTTGGCGCGGCCGAGCTGGAGGCCGAACAGCGGCCGGCTGCGCGCTGGCGGCGGCGAGCCGGGCTCGATGCGGACGACATAGAGCTTGCGGCGATCGAGCGCGGTGCGCGCGGCATCAAGGCTCGCGGCGGCGACATGGCCGCGCTGCTCCTGGCCGCGGGTGTCGATCGCGAGATAGTCGAAATCAGCCATGGTTCAGCCCCTCCCCGACCAGGGAGGGGAAAAGACGATGACCCAGCCCATTGCTGGCGCCGGACAGCCGATCACGCATCCACGTCGTCCACCACCGGGTCAGTCGCGTCGCGCCGCGAGACACGGATCGCCTCCTCGGGCGTGGTCAGCCCTGCCCTCACCAGCTCGCGCGCGGCCTGGCCGAGGGTGGGGCTGCGGGCGAAGGCGTGGCGGGTGATCGCCTGTTCGTCGCCGCCGTCGTTGATCAGGCGACGGATCGTCTCGTCGACGCGGACCGCCTCGTAGACGCCGATCCGGCCCTTGAAGCCGGTGTGGCTGCAGGCCTCGCAGCCGACCGCTTCATAGACCGTCGTTCCCGGATCGATCCCGAGCGAGGCGGCGACGCCGGCATTGGCGGCGACCGGGTGACGGCAGACCGGGCAGAGGCGGCGGACCAGCCGCTGGGCGATCACCGCGCGCAGCGTCGAGGCGAGCAGGAACGGCTCGACCTTCATGTCGCGCATCCGGGTGATCGCGCCGACCGCATCGTTGGTGTGGACGGTGGAGAGCACCAGATGGCCGGTGAGCGAGGCCTGGACGGCGATCTCCGCGGTCTCCCGATCGCGGATTTCGCCGACCATCACCACGTCGGGATCCTGGCGGAGGATGGCGCGCAGGCCGGCCGCAAAGGTGAGCCCGACCTTGGCGTTGACCTGGGTCTGGCCGACGCCGTCGACGGCATATTCGACCGGATCCTCGACGGTGAGGATGTTGCGGCTGCCATCGTTAAGCAGGCGCAGCGCGCCGTAGAGCGTGGTGGTCTTGCCCGAGCCGGTCGGCCCGGTGACGAGGATGATGCCGTTGGGCTCGGCAAGCGCGCCGCGCAGCAGCGCGTACATCGCATCGTTCATGCCGAGCGCCTCGAGATCGATCCCGGCATTGTCCTTGTCGAGGATACGCAGCACCACGCGCTCGCCGGCGCGGCTCGGCAAGGTCGAGACGCGGACGTCGAGCAGCTTGCCGCCGAGGGTGAGCCCCATGCGGCCATCCTGCGGCACCCGCCGCTCGGCGATGTCGAGTCGGGCCATGACCTTGATCCGGCTGACGACGACGGGGGCGACATGCGGCGGCATGCGCAGCGTCTCGCGGAGCACGCCATCGATGCGCATGCGCACGACGAGGCCGCTTTCATAAGGCTCGATGTGGATGTCCGACACGCCGTTGCGTGCGGCATCGGCGATGACGCCGTTGATCAGCCGGATCGCGGGGGCATCATCGGCAGTATCGAGCAGATCCTCGGCGGTCGGCAGATCGCCGGCGAGGAGATCGAGCTCGTCACCCATCCCGACCGCGGCAAGCGCGGTGGCCTGGCCGTCCATCGCATAATTGTCGGAGAGTAGGCGATCGAACGCCGGCGCCTCGACCACGGCGACCGCAAACGGCTTGGCAAGATAGCGGCGGACCTCGAGCAGCGCCTTGGGATCGGCACCGGTGCGCAGCGCGACCGTGAGCTGGCTGTCAGCGTCGGTATGCTGGATGACGACGCCGAACTTGCGGGCGAAGGCATAGGGCAGCGTCAGCTGGGGGACGACCGCTGGAGCGTCTCGCCCCTCCCCTTCAGGAGAGGGGTAAGGGGCGGGGCGTGTCTCACCGAGCGCGGCCTCCGCCGCACTGCCCCATCCCAACCCCTCCCCTGAAGGGGACTGGCCTTGGTCGAAGGCGTTGCCCTCGCGGATGATCATCGCCGCTTGCCGGTATGGATCACGGTGGTCGAGGTGCGCTGGACCGGCACGCCGATGCGCGGATCCTCGATGTTGCCGGGGATCGGCGCCGAGGGGATCGGCGGCGCCGCGCCGAGATAGTCGCGCACGAGCTCGTCGATCGACGGCTCCTCGTTGGGGCCGCCCTGCAGGCCCTGCTGAAGGCGGAGATAGCCGTAGCGCTGCTCGGTGATGCGGCGGCTGTCCTCGGCCGTGCGCAGGATGGTTGGGCGGATGAAGATCATCAGGTTGGTCTTCGCCCGCGTCTTCGCCTTGGAGGTGAAGAGGTTGCCGAGCACGGGGATGTCGCCGAGCAGCGGGATCTTCTCGATGGTGCGGCGCTCGTTGTCATCCAAGAGCCCGCTGATCACCGCGATCTGGCCGTCGTCCACCGTCCGCGTCGTCTCCACCTCGCGCTTGTTGAGGATCAGATCGCTGTTGTCGCTCGACACCGGGCCGGCGATCGAGCTGACCTCGAGGCGCAGGTTGAGCTTCACCGTGCCGCTGGAATTGACCTGCGGGCGTACCGTCAGCTCGATGCCGACATTCTCGCGCTGGGTGGTGCGGAACGCATTGTCGAAGTTGGTCGACAGCGCCTGGCCGGTGGTGATCGGGATCTCCTGGCCAACCAGGCTGTGCGCTTCCTGATTGTCGAGCGTGACCAGATGGGGAACCTGGAGCAGGTTGGACTGGGTATCGCTCTTCACCGCGTTGATGATCGCGCCGAAAAAGGTGCTGCCGATCTTGCCGCCGAACCCGCCAAAGCCGCCGCTGGCGCCGAGGATCGAGGTGATCGCCGATTGCGCGAGCGTGTCGGCAGCGTCGCTGGTGTTCTTGGTGGTGGTGGTGCTGCCGTCGGTATTGGTGGTGGTGGTGGACGAGGTGGACAGCTGGGTGGCACCGATCGCGCCGGCGATCTGGAGGATATTGGGCGCGGAATTGGCGAAGGTGGAGGCGCCGAACGCGCCGCCGCTGGGATCGCCGATCAGGAACTGGGCGCCCAGCGTCTTGGCGGTGGTGTCCGACACCTCGGCGACGATCGCCTCGACCAGCACCTGCTCGCGCCGGGTATCGAGCTGACGCACCACTTCGGTAAGCTGGCGCTGGATATCGGCGGGCGCGGCGATGACGATGGCGTTGGCGCCGGCGAAGCGGGTGACGACCGCGGCGGTGCGCCCGCCTTGCGTGGTCAGCGCCGGCTGGCCCGAGCCGCCGCCCGACGACGAGGAGGCGGAGGCGGAGGGCTGAACGACCTGCTGCGACTGTTGGCCGAACGACTGGCCGCCGCCGCCGCTGGTGCCGGTGCCCGAGCCGTTCTGGCCGTTGCTGCCGAAGGTGGAGCGTGACAGCTGGGTCTGCTGCGGCTGGTCCGGCGTCTGCCCGACGAGCTGCTGGAGCACCGGCAGCAGTTGCTCGGCATCGGCATTCTCGAGGTAGATCACCTTGATCTCGGTGCCGTTCTTGGCCTTCTGATCGAGATCGAGCGCGACCTGGGCGAGCCGGGCGACGCTGGTGGCATCGCCGCGGATCACCACAGAGTTGGAGCTTTCTACCGCGACCACCGAGGCGCCGGGGCCGCCGCTCGGGCCGCCGGCGGTGCCGCCCGTGCCCGCGCCACCGGCCGCCCCCTGCAGCGCGGTGGCGATCTCGCGCGCATTGGCGTTCTTGAGCGCGATCACTCGGGTGGCGGCATTGTCGAGATCGACGCGGCGCAGCACCTCGCGGATGCGGCGGATGTTGTCGGCGAAATCGACAATCACCAGGCTGTTGCCGGCGCGATTGGCGCTGACCGCGCCCTGCGCGCTGACCAACGGCCGCACCGTCTCCACCGCCGAGGTGGCGTCGATCGAGCGCAGGCGGACGATCTCGGTGACATAGCTGTTGCGGTTGGCGCCGGCGCTGCCGATCCGGCTCGGCTGCGAGGCGGCGTTGTCAATCGGCTGGACGCGGAACGCGCCGTTGCCGGTGGGCACCGCGACCAGGCCGTTGGCGCGCAACGTGGAGAGGAACACCTCGAAATATTCGGAGCGCGACAGCGGCCGATCGGTGACCACCGTCACCTTGCCTTGGACGCGGCTATCGATGATGAACACCCGGCCGGTGACCTTGGCGGCATCGGCGATGAAGGCGCGGATATCGGCATCGCGGACGTTGAGCGTGGTTTGCGCGGCAATAGGGGCGGCGAGCAACGCCGGCGAGGCGAGCGCGACCGCGGAGGACAGGAAAAGGTTCTTCATCGAGCTCATGGGTTCGGTGCGATCGTGATGGCGAGCGGCAGCGTCTGGGTGCCGCGCTCGACGGTGATGGGGATGTTGCCGCCCTTGGCAAAGTCAGTGGTGATCCGGTCGAGATCTCCCGGGCCGGTAACCGGGCGGCCGCCGATCGCGGTGACGACGTCGCCGTCGCGCAGCCCCGCGGCGCGGAACGCGGCGCCGCTGCCCTGCGGGCGGACGACGAGCCCGGAGATGCGGCCGCCGTCGATCCGCGGAATGAAGCCAAACTCGCTGCGCAGCTGGCCGATCGCGATGCCGCCGCCGGGCGGAGACGGCGGCGCCGGCGGGGTGCCGCCGGACTGGATGGCTTCCGGCGAGGGTGGCGGCGCATCCGACTGGACCAGGAACAAGTCTTCCGAGGCGCCGCCGCGATCGATGGTGACGTGATCGAAGGCGACCGCCTTGAGATGGACGCCGGGCTGGATCTCCTCGCCCACCGCGATGCTCTTCTGGACGTTGTCGGGCCCGGCGAGAATCGCCGAGCCGCGGCCCGACGCCTCGTCGACGCGGGTGCCGAACAGGGTGAGCTGGAGCGAGGTGACGGTGGCGGGGCCCTGCTGGCGGGCGCCGAGGCGGAAGAAGGGATCGAAGCTGGCGATCACGTCGCCGGGCGAGCCGGGCACGCTGATCTCGGCCGGACGCCAGTCGCCCAGCGGCGTCACCGGGGTCACCAGCGTCCACACCAGCCGCGCCGCCTGGATCGCCAATCCTGCGATCAGGATCAACTCCGCCAGCGAATAGACGTTCACGACAGGCAGGCGCCGCAACCAGCGGCGCGCGCGCGCGTCGAGTTTCAACTGCATATGGTTACCCGTTCCCGCATCGCTGCGCCTACGCATGCCATGTTACGCTGATGCGTCAAAGGGCTGACATGGACGGAAGTTATCGCACCGACATTATGGCCGCGCGCCGACCACGAGGATAGAAGAGGCCATGACCGATCTTTCCCTTTCCCCGGGTGCGACGCTCGGCAGCGGACTCGATGGCGCGCCGATCGCGGCGCGGCTGATCGCCCAGCCCGGCATCCAGAAGGTGCCGAGCGCCAAGCTCGATCTGTTCGTCGCGCGCGGCTTCCTGTCGCCCGAGCAATGCGCCGGCGTGATCGAGCGGATCGATGCGGTGCGCCGGCCCTCGACGATCGCCGATTCGAATGGCGATGCGAGCTATCGCACCAGCGAGACCGGCGATCTCGATCCCACCGACCCGCTGGTGATTGCGGTGGAGGCGCGGATCGCCGCGGTCACCGGGCTCGACGGCGCGCATGGCGAGCCGCTGCAAGGGCAGCGCTATGCGGTGGGGCAGGAGTTCAAAGGCCATACCGACTATTTCGAGCCGACCGGGCGCGACTATCAGCGCTATTGCGGGGTCGCCGGCAACCGCACCTGGACGGTGATGGTCTATCTCAACGCGCCCGAGGCGGGCGGCGCGACGCGGTTCAAGGCGGTCGACAAGATCATCCACCCCGAGACCGGCAAGATGGTCGCCTGGAACAACCGCCGCGCCGACGGCTCGCCCAACCCGGCGACGCTGCACCAGGGGATGAAGGTGCGCAGCGGGGTGAAATATGTGATCACCAAATGGTTTCGGGAGAAGCCGTGGGGGTGATGCGGGGCTGGCCACCTCGCCCCCATTCGTCACCCCAGCTTGCGCTGGGATGACGATGTCGCTCTCTGATCAGAACGTCACGCTCGCCCCCAGCGTGAATACCCGACCGAGCTTGTAGCGGTTGATGTATACCTCGGTGCCGCCGGCGAACGTCTGGCTTTCGCGATAATTGGTGCGGGTGAGGTTGCGCGCCTCGGCCTTCAGTTCGAACTTGCCGCCGAACATGTTGACGCCCTGGCGCGCGACGAGGTCGAGGCGGATGCCGGGATGCTCGACGATGTCGGGCTGGAAGCCGTCCTGGCCGATCAGCGCCGGGCCGCGGTTGGTGACGCGATCGCTGGCGTAGTTGAACAGCAAGGTGATCTGCGACAGCGAGGCAGTGTCCTCGAGCCCGACCTGGACGTTGACGAGATGATCCGACTGGCCGGTGAGCGGCGCGCCGTCGCGGAACTGGTCGACGGCGGGGCGGAACCCTTCGCCGCAGCCGCCCAGGCCCTGGTTGGCGGTGGTGACGCTGGGCACACAGCTGCCGTCGGCGGTGATCGACGACTGGGTATAAGTGTAATTGGCGATCAGCACCGCGCGGCGGGTGGCAAAGAAGTCGCCGCCGATCACGTCGCCGAGGCGGAAGTATTTCTGCAGCTCGACCTCGCCGCCGTACAGCGACGCGCGCGGCAGATAGGTGAAGCCCGTCTGCAGGCGATCGTCCGAACCGGTGTAGAAGCCGACCTGCTCGATCGGATTGTCGATCCGCTTGTAGAAGCCCGCCAGCGTGAAGCGCTCGTCACGCTTGAAGAACCATTCGTAGCGCGCCTCGAGGTTGTAGAGCTTGGAATCGCGCAACAAGGGGTTGCCGAAGAACAGCCGGTCCGAATCGGGATCGCGGAACTGCTGGGGCGCGAGCTCGCGGAACTGCGGGCGCGAGATCGTCTTCGACGCGCTGGCGCGCAGCTGCATGTTCTCGGCGAAGTTCCAGGTCAGCGTCGCTGCGGGCAGGAAGTAATCGTTGTTGAGGCGGGTGGAGGTGAAGTCCCCAATCGGCGTGACGTCTTCCTTGGCGGTCTCGTAGCGGACGCCGATCACCGCGCGCAGACCGTCGAGCGCCTCGGCCTCGGCCTGGACGTAGCCGGCGTGGACGGTGAGCCCGGCGTCATAGGCATAGGCCCCCTGCGGGGTGTTGAACTGCAGCTGGATGGTGCACGGGTTGAGCTGCCCCGGGCAGGCGTTGCCCAGCACGTCCGGGCTGAGCAGATAGTCAGGCCGCAGCAGGCTATAGGGATAGGCGGGCGCGGTGCCGGCGCCGTTCGAGGTCTGGTAGTTGAACTGGAGCCGCGACGAGCTGCGCTGGGTATCCTGGTAGAAATAGCCCGCCGACAGCGTCATCGGCCGCTCGGCCTCGATCTGGTAGGTGGCGTCGGCCTGGCCGGTCCACAGATCCTCGCTCAACTCCGAGAAGATGATCGAGGCGAACGGCGAGAAGCGGTTGCTGACCTGATAGGCGCCATTGCACTGATAGCCGGTCGCGCCATTGCCGCCATCATAGGTGGCGGTGCCGCCCGGGGTCGCAGCCGAGCAGAGATAGTCGAACTGGCGCTCATAAGGCGCGTTGCGCTTGGAATTGGCATAGGCGCCGCGCGCGTCGACCTTGAGCGCGTCGGTGATCTTGAACTCGCCGACTAGCTGCGATTCGATCAGTTGGCGCTCGAACCAGCTGGTGTTCTGCTGAAAGCGCAGCCCGCTGGTGTTGACATATTGCACCGCCGCCGCACCGCGCGCCTGCTTGAGCGTGTCGTGGATATAGACGTTGGTCCAGCGGATGGTGTTCGCGCCGAATTCCAGCCCGACGCCGACCAAGGCGTTAGCCACCACGCGATTGTCGGTGATCAGCGTGGTGAAGTCGTTGCGCAGCGCGCCGTCGGCGGTGACGCTGTCCTGCTGGGTGGACGAGCGGGTGCGGAAGGTGTTGCTGAGGCTCAAGGACGAGATCAGCCCGAGCCGCGACGCGCCGAGATCGAACACCGAGCCGCCCGACAGTTCGGCCGAGAAGTTCGCCGGCAGCTGGTTGTTGCGCTGGAGCAGGGTGGTGGAGGCGTTGGACAGCTGCCCGACCTGCGCGGCATCGATGATGCCGCTGCCCTTGGGCGCATTGCGGATGAAGGCTGGCACCTTGCGGGTGCCGTCGTCGAAGCCCAGCCAGTCGGCATCGCCGCCATAATAGGTATAGCCGAGCTCGCTGGTGGTGGCATCGTCCGCCGACACCGACGCGCCCGCCGAGACGAAGCTCTTCTCCGGCACCGCCTTGGTGGTGAGATTGATGACGCCGCCGCCGAACTCGCCGGGATAGTTCACCGAATAGGTCTTCTGGACCAGCGCCGAGCCGACGATGGTGGTCGGGAAGATGTCGAGCGGCACCGAACGGCGCAGCGGCTCGGGGCTCGGCAGCGGCGAGCCGTTGAGCAGCGACGAGGAATAACGATCGCCGAGGCCGCGGACGTAGACGAAGCCGCCGCCGACCACTGACAAGCCGGTGACGCGGGTCAGCGCGCCGGCGATGTCGCCCTCGCCCGTCCGCGCGATGTCCGCCGCCGACAGCACCGAGACGATCTGCGCGGTGGCGCGGACCGTGTTGGGGATGTTGCGCCCGACGACGACGATGTCGGCGACATCGTTGCTCATGCCGGGGGCCGAAATCTCGACCTGCTCCTCGCCCGCCTCGCCGGGAACATCGGCTGCGGCGTCGCCGGTCTGGACCGAGGTCGCCGGAGTGGAGGTCTGCGCCGCGGGCGGGGTCGCCGCGCTCGGCGAGGCGGTGCCACCAGCAGTTTGCGCGAGCACCGCGGGCGCGACGAGGAAGGACGAAAGAAGAAGGAGAGTGCCTAGGGCGTGCCGCTGCTGCATGGCCAAGTTTCCCGGATCAGGAGGCTTTTAAACAGATCGCCGGGGCGGCGCTGCCGCCACCCCGGGATCATTCACTGAGGAGCGTGAGGCGCCTCAGCGGCCTTGGCAGGCGAAGTAGACCGAGTTGAACGACGGCGCGCCAAACTCCTGGATCGACGCGTCCGCCGGGCGCACCGTCGAGCGATCGGCCTGGCTCTTCTCGGACGCGATGAAGTTAACGCAGGTCACGTTGGCCGGCGTGCGGACCACGCCGTTGACGAAGCGCATGTCCGAGCCGCCGCGCTGGCGGATCGCCGACGGGGCGAGCGCGGTCTGGATGAAGGTGAAGTTCGCATAGGTCGCGAAGGTCCTCGGCAGCAGATCCTCGTTGCCGTTCGAGTCGATCTCGGTCGAGAAGGAGTCGGCGGTGGCGCCGAGCAGCCGCTGCGAGGCGATCATGAACTGCATGAAGCCGCGATAGCCGCTGTCGATGTCGAAGCCGTCGTCATCGGCGCCGGTGACCGCGATATACTTGATGTTGGTGGCGCCACCGAAGATCTCGATGCCGTCGTCGGCCGAATTGTGGCTCTGGATGTGATCGAGCGTGGTGCCCGAGCCGGTGCCGCCGAGGGTGAGGCCCTGCAGCTCATTGCCTTCGGAGATGGCGATGCCCGAATAGCGGATCTGCACATAGGACATGGCGCCGCTCGAGTCGGCCGCGGTGGGACCGCCGTAGAAGCGGCCGGTGACGCCCTCGATCGCCTGCTGGCAGGTGGTGGAGGTGCCGCCGGCATTGTTCGCGCCGCTGGCGCAGGGCGCGATCGGCGCGCGGCCGAGCAGGATGACGCCGCCCCACTGGCCCTGCGAAGCATCGGATACGCCGTTGGCGGCGAGGTTCTGCTGCGAGGTGAAGATGATCGGCAGCGCGCGGGTGCCGACGGCGTTGATCTTGGACCCGCGATTGACGAGCAGCAGATCGTTGGTCGCCTCCGACGAATCCGCGGCGACGACGACGCCCGGCTCGATCGTCAGGGTAATGCCGCTGTCGGCGCCGGTGGTGCCGACATCGGTGCCGACCTCGGTCTGGCCGCGCAGGCGGTAGAAGACGCCGGCGATCTTGGGCAGCGTCAGGCTGGTGGTGACCGCGGCCGGCAGGCGGCAGGCGCGGAAGGTCTGGACCAGGCCGTCGTCGATCGTGCCGGTCGGGCAGGCTGCGGCCGAGCCGCCGGTGCCGATCGCGGGCACCGCGGTGCAGGCGCCGCCGCTGCCGCCGAACTGCGCGGTGGTCGAGTTGCAGGTCCAATCCTGGAAGGCGGTATCGGTGGGCCCGTTGAGCGCGCCGACATAATTGGTGCTGGTGAAGAAGCTGTTGATCGACGACGGATCGGTCGCGGTCGCGAGCGACGCAGCGGCGGCCGGGTAGATGCCGTTGAGCGTCGCGCCGACGCCGTTGACGTTGTTGTTGGTGCCGGCGTTGACGATCGCGAGCTGCTCTTCCGGGGTGATCACGATCGCCGCCGGCTGGCCCGAGGTGGAGG
>NZ_JALNUP010000028.1 GCF_026540855.1 Sphingomonas sp. GC_Shp_5 | reverse complement strand
CTGGCATCAATCCCCCTTCTTATAATGATCGCGTTCTAAGGGCGTGGATCAGCGCAGCCAACGATCTTACAGAGTGAGAAATGCAGGAACTCACGCTGGCCGTAGTTGGCATCGACTTCCCGAACGCCGATGGCGGTAACCGGCTGTCTGAGGCGCTGATGACCATGCCGGGCGAGCCGATCGAGCTATTGCCCGAGCCGAAGAACAAGCACGACAGCAACGCCATTGCCGTCATCAGCCCCCGCGGCGTCCAACTCGGCTACATCAACGCGGAACGGGCGCCGTATATCAACAGCAGGATGAGCCGCGGCGAGGATGTCGAGGGCGATCTTCCAGGGACTCGATGGTGGGGCTGCCTTCATCCGGGTGCGGTTCGGCGGCAGTGCCCCGACGCTGCCGCCGCGGTCGGACAAGCCGCCTGTTCCCCGACCACCACGGCCGCCACGTCGATCCGAGCCATACGACCCGCATGCCTTCTACCCCGACGAGGAAGGGCCGGAGTGGGGCGCGTGAACATCCCCCGTTAAGCACCACTATCTGCCCCAGTTCTACCTCGAGCGTTGGGCCAACAATGGGTTAGTGTACCGGTACATCCGGCCACTCGGTCCCGCTGGCGTGCTACACGGGCAATGGGGATCGCCTAAATCGGTCGCCTATGAGCGCGATCTCTACCAGCTGCCGGATATTGAAGATCCCGCCGAGATCCCGTTCAATCTCATACCCATACCCGTCTAACCTCTACAGCACCGTCCAGAATCGAGCTTATGACCGGCTATTACGATCAAAGATCTCCGGCATTACGGACGGCTGTCACCGAAGTCATGACCTTAAGCGACGCTCGGCAATGACAGCGCTGGAAAAGGCCGCTCTGTGAGTTCTTGGGAGAGCGCCCAAAGTCGACTTGCTGCTGCGGAAGAGGGCGCTAACCTGGTGACGGACGAAACCGCAGGCTCGCCTCTAATCTCGAGGATCCCCGAAGGGCCTATCACTGATCCGGTTGGCAACCCAGGATCCAAGGCGCAGCGCAGAATGGAGCGTGCCGCCTGCGCGGGCGGGTGGCCGATGATGCGGTACAAGTTATGAACAGCACGCCGCATTATGGGCGATGTGAATGCGCCGTCCATAATGCCAGTAGGACAAATGCCGGGATGAGCCACGTAGCTTGCTAAGTTCCAGCTTTCAGCCCTACTCATCGCGTCGAGATGCAAGCCGAATGAAAGTAGGGCCATCTTGGACGTCGAGTAAGCAACCATGGGGTTGAATCTGACTGTCGACTGCAAGTCGGCCAAGTCGAGCCGCGCGCTCGACACTCCTCTGCTGGCGACGCTGACTACCCTCGCCGAGCATGATCTGCGCAGCAGGGGAAGAAGCAGTCCCGTCAATGCAAAATGACCGAGGTAATTGACGCCCATCTGCATCTCCCACCCGCTAGTGGTCAGGCTGCGTCGGGAGGTCACCCTTCCTGCATTGTTCACGAGAACATCGAGGCGTTCATGATCTCTATCGAAACGTTTCGCGAGCGCCTGTAGGGAGCCAAGGTCGCCGAGGTCGGCTTGAAGAAAGCCGCATGGAACGTCCGGCCTCTCAAGTCTCATTCGCTGCACTGCCGCGTCTCCAACCTGGTGATCGCGGCCGACCACGTAGGTTCTGAATCCTTTGAGATGAAGCGCCGATGCGACCTCAAGGCCGATGCCGCGGGTCCCCGTTATTAGCGCAACTGGGTGCCTCACGGAAGGCAAGTTCTCTGGGGCGGCTATGTTGAGCTCAGTCATGAGCAGCACCGTCTATGTATCATGAAAATCCGGCAACGATTAAGTTTTTGCAATGATACGTCAAAGTGGATTGAAAGACGCGAAGGAACAAGCAAGCCTTGCATCGCGGACAACACATGCCGCTTAGAGAAGGGATAGAAGATGAACTGGACGCAGCAAATTGCTTCACAGGATCTTTCGAACTCGTGCGCAGACCTGCCGACCTCGGTCGGAAAGGCGGGGGCGACCGAGTCGGTTGCCTTCGTCGCTATCATCTGGGGCATCGCGATCATCGTCGCCGCATCGAGCGAATGATCACCCGACCGCCTGCTCCCCGGGCAGGCGGTCACCTTATACAGAGGGAGGCTTCCTTGAACGATTCCATTATGCAATTCGGCAATTGGGCGGATCGGATCATCGGCGCCGGCGAGACAAGCTTCGACGGCTTCGCTAAGATAGCTGACGTATTCGACGAAGCTGTTTCGACAGGGGCGTACGTGGCCTCGCTACACGACCTCGTCGGTCGAATGGCCTCCGGCGCCACGGATATCACGCCAAACGTCTCTTCGGGGCCTTTCGTGGTGCTCTATTCCTCACGGGTGACCACGTGGGCCATCCTCCTTCACCGCAACATCAATGCTGGACTCTATCTCAACCCAACGCACTCGATCAGTGCTCCCGTAGCGGGCCACAGCGTCGACTCGGTCCTTTACGAGACCGACCGGAAAGTTGATTTCAGCGTATTAGATCCCGCAACCCGTCTCGTTCAGAAGCAGGTTAAGCTCCACCAAACAGCGGAGCATCTCCTAAAAGACGGCCGGAGTCAGGCTTTGGATGTCCAACCAACGGGATTCGGGCCGGCCTTCACGCTGCGAGCGAATAGCGCCGCTTTCGGAGCGTTCGAGTGGTCCTTCGATCGGAATACCCGGTTGCCCAAGCGGGTGACCAGTATCAGCAACGTCCACAGCAATATCGAGTCCATCTTCGATCTGCTTGCCGCTGTTGGCTCCTCGTCGTCCGTCGACGTGGTCGAGCCATTCCTGACGCACGGAGCACATCATGTTCGCTGGAAAGCGGTCCAGACCGTTGGCCGTCTCGCACCAGAGCGCCGCCGCACCATGGTAAGAAACGCTTTGAACGACCGCCATCCTCACATTCGACAGGCGGCAGCCGCCACGCTCGAGCAACTGCCCCAGTAAACAGGAAGATCCACATGGTCAGCATCCAAGACGCGGTAGTGAACGACGCCCTTACGCTGGCCGAGTTCATCGAGCACGTCGAGACGAAGGTCGATGTCGACGATTACGACTCGGTGGTCGAGAACGCATGGGCGCTCCGCGCCCTGGCGAACGATCGCGACTTCGTGCTACGTGGCTATCACGAAGAACTGAAGCGCCATTGGCAAGCGGAGGCGGCGAACGTGCAGTCCTCTCAGACTACCCGGCTCGGCGCGGGAAAGGGCTTTTATGTCCGATCCAACGTCTGGCTGCCGATTGCCGAGGGTGCTCACGCAGCGTTCGAGCGACAGCTCTACTCCTACGATCTCGCGCATGACCACAATTTCGACTTTGTGACCGTGGGCTACTTCGGCAGCGGGTACGATACGGACCTCTACTCGTACGACTACGACGCCGTCGACGGCTTTGTGGGAGAGCACGTGGACTTGGAAGATCACGGAACTCACAAGCTGCATCCCGGTCGCGTGATGGTTTATCGCGGGGGACGCGATATCCACGTCCAGCGGACGCCGCCTGACGTCTCCGTCTCGCTTAACCTTCTGTGTACATCCCGGCGCATGCACAAGACACAGCAGTATCTGTTCGACGTCACCAACCGAACTATCGTCAATGGAGCCGGCGACCTCTGCTCGATGCGAATGTTCGTTCTCGAAATACTCCGCCATGTAAACGATCAGAACACAATCGACGTGCTCAGCAATTTTGCGGAGAAGCATCCATCGGACCGTTCACGGGCATACGCCTTGAACGTTCTGCGAGATCTCGACGCCGATGAAGCGGACCGGCTCTCATGCAGGCTACCGACGGATGTGGTTCGACTGAGCGCCAAGACACTGGTAAATGGCGCAGGCAGCCGAGATTATAGCAGAACAGCCGCATGACGGCAGGCGCGCCGCCCGGAGAACTGCACGTTGTGAGGCTTTCAAGATCAAGCCGCGATTGGCTGATTGGTCGGGTACCAAGTATTGCTTGGTTGGTCCTTGTGCTCTGCATTAAATGCGCGGCCCCACCGACGTGGGTCAGGCCGCTCACTGTGGTCGCCATGGGGTTGATCGTGGTAAGGTTTGGCAGAGTGGTCTTGCGTGAGCGAGCCCGGACTATAGCCGGTATCATCCGTCACCTCTGCGGTACGACAATCCTGGTCACGGTCGCCATGCCGGCTCCCTGGCGCACTCGGCTTATCGACAGCGGATGGGTCGCGCTGCCGATGGCCATATTGCTTCTCCATCTCGCGCTGGGATCTGCCCGCGGTGTAACCCGGGCACGAGCCGCGCCGGACAACTTCAAAGTCAAACTTGCTTCCTTCCTCGCTTGCCTCCTCCCGACTCGCTTAGCCACCTTCGCGGCTACCGATGTGAACCTGCTCAGCTACGTGATCCCAAAATTGCGGCGCCGTGACACACCGCCGGGTTATCTGGCGTTCGACTACCATCGGCAGATCCGCCCTCTACTGCTCGTGTTCATCTCGCTTGCATCGGTGGAAGCCGCTGCAGGCCACCTCATGCTGCTCCACGCGGGTCCGATAGCCCGGTGGACTGTATTCGTCATCAGCGACGTCGGACTCCTCTACTTTATCGCGCTAGCGGCATCCCTCGGCAAGCTTCCCCTCCTAGTGGGCTCGAACAAGATCATTGTTCGAGCAGGCATATTCATTGAACTTGACATCCCCATCGACGCCGTTGCCTCGGTGCAAGGATCATCGGGTCAGGAGCAATCAGGGCGGGGTGGATCGCTTAACACAGCACTGATGTCGTCGCCGACGGTCTACATTGAACTGTCGCGCGACATCACCGCGCACGTTCCATTGAAGGGAACAAGGCAGGTCCGACGGGCTGGTGTCCGGCCTGACGACCCGGCAGCATTCATTCGCGCGGTAGAAGGGGCCGTAAACGGCTTTCGCCAGTATGGGCCTGCGGGACCAACCAGTATGGGCCTGCGGGCCCATGCGTGCGTGCTCCAGAGGATGCGGTGAATGGGGAGTCGCTGCGCGTCTAACGCTTTGCGCGGCTCGCGCCGCCTCCTTCTTAGCGCAGCCGCTATGGCAAGCCGCTGTTGTCGCCGCGCGGCAGACATACTTCAACCAACAGACCCGGCGCGGCTTCGAGAAGCTGTACCGTGCCGGAATGCAGGTGACAGATTGATTGGACAAGAGAAAGTCCGAGCCCCTCTCCCAAGGCGGCTCTGGCCACGTCCAGGCGCCCAAACCGGCTCATGGCAAGGCTGCGGTCTTCGGGTCTGATGCCAGGACCACGGTCGCCCACACGCAACACAACTCCGTCAGCTTCATCGCTCACGCTTACGTGGACCGCGCCGCCACCATGGGACAGCGCGTTGTCGATAAGATTGGCAATTAGCTGACCCAGCAACTGCTTATGCCCCAAGATTACCGGGACGCCGTCGACCGCTAAGGTCAAACGAATGCCATCGGTATCCGTGACGACTTGATAGCTGTCGACCATATCGCGAGCCACCGCCGCTAAATTCAAGAGCATGAACTGAGATCGAGCAACGCCGGCCTCTGCCCGAGTGATCTCGAGCGCGACTTGCAGCATCGAAACCACCTGGTCCATCTCCTCGAGCACTTTGTCGAGGCTGCCAAGGACGTGTTCCGGTAGGGGGAGCTCGCACAACTCCTCGACGCGAACTCTGATGCGCATAAGGGGAGAGCGCAGATCGTGCGCAATCGCGTCCGTCATTGCGCGCATTTCGTTAACAGAGCGCTCGATCCCAGCGAACATCGTATTCAACGCAGCGCCGAGGCGATCGAAGGCGTCTTTGTTCATCGTCCGGGGTACGCGCCGATCCAGCCTACCCAGCTGAACCTCGGTGGTCACATCAGCGATGCTCCTGACGCGGCGGTTCATCGACCGCGCCTGCAGCGCGGCGGCCACCACGGCGGCGTCTAGGCCAAGGAGGACAGCGCCTAGCAAACCGATCAACATTGTTCGCCGATGCTGCGTCGACGCGATACTGCCACGAAGCAGTAGTGTGTGCCCCCCGGTGAGCGGGCGGATTAGCGTCACCGTCTTCAACCTGTGATCGACGATAATTTCGCTGAGGCCCCGATGCATCAGTCCTGCGGTCGCGAGGTCCAAGGGTAGCGTACCGGCCAACCTGCGGCCATCTTTGGCGACGACCAAGCTGTGCCATGCTGGCTGCTTTGACATGTCGCGCAAGACGTCGAGGCGTTCCAGCCCCCTATGCCCTGATGCGCTGGCAAGCGCGCCAAGCATATCGGCCTCTATGCCGAGGCGAAATTTCTCAATCTTCACGGCCTCTCGGCCCCAACCAGACTCGAGGTACATGATCAGGACGGTCGCCGAAGAGATCTGGAATGCAACATGCAGCAGGACCGACTTAAAGGGGAAGGGCGCCGCCCTCATTCCGCGCCTCACCTTCAGTAGTTCCGCAGTTCCAAAACGTAGCCGATCCCACGTACGGGATGAATCAACGGTTTCGATCCCTCTTGGGAGATCTTAGCCCGAATTCTACTGATGTGAACGTCCACGAGATTCGTTCCCGGGTCGAAGTCGTAATCCCAAACCTCCTTCAACAGGGTCCGTCGAGCGACAAGCTCGCCAGGCCTCCCGACCATGTAGCGCAAGATATTGAACTCGCGATTGTTCAGTTGCACATCCCGCCCCGCCCGTGCGACCGTGCGTTCAACCACATCTAGTTCGAGGTCCGCGTAGCGCCTCGTGGTCGGGCCGCGTCGCGTCTCAGACCGCCGCCCGACCGCCTCGATACGTGCAATGACCTCACTTATGTGGAAGGGCTTGACGATATAGTCGTCGGCACCGTGGCTCAAACCTCGAACGCGTTCGTCCACGGACGAGATGGCGGACAAGATGATGATTGGCATGGCGTCGTCTCGCGTACGAAGCTGCGCCATTAGATGCAGACCGTCCACGTCCGGAAGCATTCGGTCCAGCAACACGACCGAGTGACTCATCGGATCGAAGAGGCAGATTGCGGCCGCCGCGCTCATTGCCACCTCAACCTCGTACGAAGCGACTGTGAGGCCGTTACGCAGATACTCAGCCAGCTTGAAGTCGTCTTCAACGACGAGAACCCGTTTGGTCAATGAGACGGTTCCAGTTGATGTGCTATAAACAATCGGCCGATTGGCGGGACAGGCTGTCCGCCTCATCCTCGTTTGCTCTAATAAAGGCTGCAGGCCGCACGCAGGGATGCGGCACTTTCATTGATCTCGCAGCTCATCGTTGTGAGCTGCGGCAAGGGGCGTGGGCTCACGATATTGGAAATCTTCATTCAGGCGGCCTCCAGGCCAGCCGCCATCTTCAGGTCTTGGGCAAGTAGGTCGCTTCGGCCCATTGCGCGATGCACTTCTGATCGACTGGTGTAAAACTCGGGATCCATCGGAGAAATTTCGATCGCGTGATCCATGTCCGCAAGAGCGAGGTCGTACTCGCCTCGTTCGAAACGGGCCACGGCGCGGTTGACGCGCGCTTCCAATCGGAACGGATCAAGCGACACGGCGGCATCCAGATCACGGAGCTGCTGTTCGCTCTCCCCCAATGCCTCTAAAACCTCGGCACGCATGAGGAGAACATCAACCTGAGCAGGGTCAAGTTCCAAGCTACGATCAAACGCTTCACGAGCCTTATCGTTAAGGCTCATTCGGGCGAAACAGATGCCCATGTTGTGGAAGACCTCAGGATAGGGCGCGCTAAATCGTACCGCATCGGCATACCGAGCCAAGGCCTCTTGCGGTCGCCCGGCTTTTAGCAGCAAATTTCCGCTCTCGTTATGATATTCCGAATAGTAGGGGTCCATCTCGATGCTTAAATCGTAGAACCGGAGTGATTCGTCGAGTTCGCCAATCATCGCGTAAACCTGAGCTGTATTGTAGTGCAGCACAGAGCGGTGTAGCCGATGCTCATCTTCTGCCAGCACTCGCTCGAGCAGCGTGGATCCGGTTTGGCATAGCTCAATGGCGTCCCTCGGGCGTCCCTGCCTCACGCGTAGAAACGCCAGTCCATTTTCGATGAAAACCGAGTAGAATGCGTGGTCCGCCGATGCCATGATCTCACGGGCGCGGGCAATCTCGTGACGCGCCTCAAGCAAATGCCTCTCAGCGCTCTCAACATCTTTCTGAGCTGCATAACGCAAGTGAACCATGCCTAACAGGTAGTGCATCTTCGCGCGAAGATCCGGCCTCGACAGCTTTGGGGCAGTGGCAACCTCGACGAGGGTGCGCGCTTGATCTAACCTTCCCGTCATCACGAGACCTTGGAAGATGTTGCCAACATAATTCCATCTTGCTTCCTGGTCATCACCCGCAAGTTGGTCGAGATGCGCGATGACCCGGTCGGCAAAGCTGCCGGATTCGTGATAGTAGCCGAAATGATTGTAGAGGCAGAGTGCTCGGAGTGCTACTCGGGCAGCCGCTACTTGGTCGCCTGTTTGCAGATGGAGGGCAAGCAGTCCGGGATGGTGCTCCTCGACGATTTTCATGTCGAGTAGATGCTCCGGTCCCCCACTCGCAATCTGTTGCGCTGCGGTGACATCGATCGACGGGAGGGTCGTCGCGTCACTGCTCGGGTAAATGACCTGCACGCCTGCCGTAGATCCCCGACGAGCCAATTCCGTCAGAAACCGACGTGCGAGGTGCTGCGCATCATCAGCAGCATGAGCAACGAGCCTGACAATGGTGTCGGGACGCGTCAGTGCGCGCCACGCGAGTACGAGGTCTGTCAGTCCGCTGACAATCCTATAGGCACGGTCTACCGGGTAATTGCGCGTCTTCTCTAATCCACTCGCGAGATCAGTTAGCGACGCGTACCTCAGCGGGATGGCTTCGCGGCGGCGGCGCAGCACGAAATGCAATTCGTACCCGTGCCGGTCGATCAACTCTTTCTCGCCAAGTTGCAGCAGGTCGACATAGACACACTCGACGAGGTCCTCGACCCCTGCCCAAGCGCCGCCATGGTCAAAGCGCATGTCCAGGTCGAAGCTTTCCGTTAGCTCAGAAGAGCAGGACAAGCACGCCATTTAAGACTCCTTAATCCGAGTTCTGAACTTAGGAAGCAGCCAGAGCAGCAGGCCCACAGCAACTAGCAGCGTCGATATTCCAGCAAAAAGTGCTGCATCGATGCCCCGCCCCACCGTCGCAGTCGGGTCCTTGATAGTGCGCCACGCTTTCTCCGCGTAGCGGGCCAGCGTTGGCAGCACGACGAAGGCCAGCATTGTGACCGACAACACGCGACCGACGATCCAAACGACCACGAAGCTCTTGACCATTGCCAGGGAACGGGAGTGAGCGGCGGCATCATCGCGTCGGCCGATGCGACCATAAGTCAGCCGGCTCATCCTATCTGCGATATATACCCGCGCAGCGCCGTCTAGATTGGGGTGGCCGGACCAGTTGGAAAGCATGAAGTACACATCGGTACGAAGGAAAAGATTAAACTGCCATGCGACGGTGACGGCAATCTGGAGGACGAGTGCTTGTAGAAGTGCTATCGGGAATGCCGGCGCGTCGGATGACGACAGAGCCGCAATAAGGATCGTAACAACCGAAGCCACAAGCACGTCTACGATCATGCCCGCCGCAAGTGGCAGGTAACGTTGACTGCGAGGTAGCGCGAAAATACCAGAAAGGTCAGCTTCGAAGACGATGTTCCAGAGCCTAGTGCCCATGCCTAGGCGACTGGAAACCCCTCTACGAGCCGCGGCTAGAAGATGGCCGAGTTCATGAAGTCCTGTCGCTGCGGAGGACATCACTAGTAGCAGTACCAACGTCGCGGCGAGGTGATCTTCGATGAAGAAAGCGTCCGGATGCAGTCGCGCTACCGGGAGGCGAATGGCACACCCTATGGCTGCTGCGACGAGCAAGACGTAAATCGCCACGGCGCTCGGCTTAAAGAAGTTTTGTGCAGTGTGAGCGCTGACTGTAAATTCGACGGTGCGGGACGGAGAGGCTGGCTCGTTTGGTTTGACCTGCTCCCCAAGCGGCCATATGAACCCTATTTCCTGAAGCGTGCTTACGAAATCTGCGATGTCGAGATCCTCAGCATTGGTCCCGACGTGCATGTCGCGGCTGATTTCGTCGGGCGTGGCGCCGTTTCGAAGTCGCTCCAGAATATCCAGTGCTTCCGCCGGGAACTGGTAAAATGCGCCTAGCTGTGCGCTGCCCACGAGGAAGGCGTCGCCTTCAGGTTGTACGGTGAGCGCAGCGACTTGAAACCGCGCATCACCTTCGGCTTGCACCGCCGTCATTGTCCCGCTGGTCGGATCGGGGTAAACTGAGCGCTGGCGATCAACCATTTCGTCGACTCCCGCCGCATGACGAAGGTCGCTCGCATCAGCATCGGGGGGCGTGGCGGCGTCGAGTCCTGCGATGAGAAGGCGAGTTGCACAATGGCAATCGCGTTTGATCCGTCGCGACGGGTGACAGGGTCGTTGATCGTGACTAGCGGTGCATTGCGGCGGTTGGCGGGATCATAGAAGCCGAGCACCGCTTTACGGCGATCCACCTCACCAACAGGTGACACCTCGATGTAATCCGGCGCGAGCACCGCTGCGAGTGCCCCGGGGTCGAACGTCCGCTCGGCCTGAATTGCCGACTGAATCACAGCCAGCAATTCCGCGTCCGCTTTCGCAGGAGCCGTCCCTACACGCTGTGGTTCGAGGGTTGCCGGCATGGCGTGCGGCTGAAGGAGCGCGAACACACCAAGCGCCGAATTAACTACCGAAGTCCACATACAGATCTCCCAACAGGCTTTCAGCAGCGGTAATCGCCGTCGAGCTACAAGGACGCAATCTGGGCGCCTTCGGTCTCCGAACGCGCCCAGACGTCGGTAATTAGTAGGGCCAGCAAACCCAGATCGGGTAAGCCGCAACCGCGGTGGTCTTCAGGTCCTGAACCTTGACGATGGAGATCTTCTTCATGTTTCCACTCCGTTGCTAGGCGAGACAGAAATCATCCGCGGATACGCCCCTGCCGCAGACGAAACCACCTTCGACAGTCTCAGTTAAACTGTCTTAGGTTGGCTAGTGAAAAGTGTCTGCCGGCACCGCGTCAGTAAAGCTGAAGCGTATTCAATATGAACTAATATCTTGTCGGAACGACAAGATTGTACTTGAGAAATCGTGCCGTCGCCTGAGGATGGAAGCGACTCGAAGCTGACGCATGCGCGCACACACCAAAACGTGGAAGCACTTTCCCCCTTCAACCCAAGTGCTTAGTCGGTAATCCTCTGCCGAGAGGGGGTACTCCATCGCCCCGGCAGATTACACAATACCGGTCGCGCGGGTTGGATCGTCTACCATTCTGTCAGCGATATCTGAACTCACGCGGAGGTGCCTAGGTGTTTGATCCCACGATTTGACGGTGCGATCCTTTCGTTGAAATGGAAGGAAGCCGCATGGGACGGGTACGTCATGGGTGCGCGACGACCACGCACGCCGTGCGAGCAGCAATACAGCGATCGCAAGCTTCGCTCGCGACGCTAAGCCGAGAGCTGGGGATACCCCAAGACGGTAGCCAAGTGGCGGAGCGGGCGACCGTCGAGGATCTGAAGACCGGGCCGAAGGCCCCTCACTCAACCACCTGTCCGAGACCGAAGAGGCGATGGTGGTGGCGTTCCGGGGCCAAACGCTGCTGCCGCTCGACGACTGTCTCTATGAGTTGCAGCCATCGGTACCGTGGCTGACCCGGTCAGCGCTGCACCGCTGCCTACAGCGGCACGGCATCTCACGGTTGCCGGATGTCGAGGGCGACAAGCCGAAGCGGCAATCCTTCAAGCGCTACCCCATCGGCTTCTTCCACATGGATATCGCTGAGGTGCAGACCGCCGAAGGCAAGCTCTACCTGTTCGTCGGCATCGACCGCACCAGCAATTTTGCGGTCACCCAGCTGGTCGACAAAGCCGACAGACGGGCAGCGTGGGAGTTCCTCGAACACCTGTTGAAAGCCGTGCCTTACCGCATCCACACGATCCTGACCGACAACGTCCTATGTCGGGAAGCAGCGGCGGGTTTTGGCCAGCAGATATCTATGCGCCGACAACCATCGGCGCGGCATGCATTTTGAGCCAGATGGCTTCCACCGTCAACGGGATCGCTCCCTGCCATAGCAAACACAGGATCCATCGGGAAGCAGCCGTGGTCCTCACCATCCTTAAGACGAGATACGCACCCAGGTGGAAGGCCCGAACATTATCTACAAGGTCGCTTGTCCGCCCTCACGGCATATCAGAGAGGGGTCCTTCCACCTGGCATCCGACCGTTCGAGGAACGGCCGGTACTCTGTTCCCGTCTTGATGACGGCGTGAGCCACGCGCGCCATCTTGGCGGTGAGCGCCGTCATCGCCTTGCGGCGACGGTCGGCATCGTCCGCGTGCCCGGCGACATATCGGCCAAGCTTATCGCGGAAGCTGTTGTCGCGCTGACGCGCGGCGACCTGAGCAGCCATCCAGAAGGTCCGGCGCAGGCGCGCGTTGCCGTATTTGGACAGCTTCGTGCGGCCCCGGAACGTGCCTGACTGACACGTCGCGAGATCGAGACCGCAGAACTTCAGGAACTGGCGATGATGGTTGAAGCGGCGCAGATCACCGGCCTCGGCCAGGATGGTCAGCGCATTGATCGGGCCTATGCCGGGGATCTTGCGCAGTAACTGATAGTCGATGTGCTCGGCCAGCCGAGCATGGGCGAGCCGCTCGATCTCGTCGCGTTGCTGGATGAGGCCGCGACCCTGCGCGATGACCATGCGGAACATGGTCACGGCGACCGAGTCCTCTGGCACGGGCAGGGCTATCGAGGCGCAGGCCGTCTCGTAAATGTCGTTGATGAGCCGTGCCTTGGAGACCTTGCGACCGATGAGCGGCCAAGCCGCGGCCGAGAACATTTCGCGGTCCAGCGCCGTGATGCTGGCCGGAATCGGGAACCGCTCGATGAGTGCCAGGAACCAGTCGGACCGGCTGTTGCCGGCAAAGCGGGCGATCTCGGGAAAGTAGAGCGGCAGGTAGTGAGTGAGTATCCGGTGCCAGGTCTGCGTCTTGGCCTTCGAGATGGTCTCGTGGGTTTTCGACAGTTCCTGCAGATCGTTGATCCCGGCAGCCAGCGGGTCGATGTAGCGCTGCGTCGCGCCGATCCGCAGCATGTGCAGGATGACCTGGGCATCCTTGGAGTCGTTCTTGTCCCAGCCGTTGTGCAGCGCCTCACGGGTCCGGGCGAGCGCGACCGACGAGATGAGGCGCAGCTCGAACCCCGCTGTCAGCAGCCGATGGGCCAGCGTACGATGGTAATTGCCCGTCGCCTCGAACCCGACGACGATGGGACGGCCGATGGCCGCGAGCTGCTCGGCAAAGCCGTCATAGTCCTCCTTCGTCGCCATGACCGTCATCCGCCGGCGCCGACCGCCTTCCGGTCGCTCGATAAGGACCTCCTGCCGGCTCTTGGACATGTCGATGGCTACCAGCACGGCGCCGGCGAGCGTAGGGGTGAGTTTGGTCATGGTCGGTCGGCCTCCAAAGTGTTGTCTCGACAACCTCACTTTAGATACCTGCTGACCGGCCATGGCTTGCCCTGATGAAGCCTGCGGCCGCTTCGCGGCCTTGTCTCCATCAGGGCCATAGCGCTCTTCCCAATGTGCTATGGCATCCAGTTCGCCGAGCAGCCCCGCAACCGCAACACGGCCTGGTCGCGTCAGATGCGCTTCGACATGATCTGTGAGGCGAACGAGATCGAGCACCGGCTCACCAAACCGAACCACCCGTGGACCAACGGCCAGGTCGAGCGGATGAACCGCACCATCAAGGAAGCGACCGTCAAACGCTTCCACTACGAGAGCCACGACCAGCTCCGCACGCACCTCACCGACTTCATGGCCGCCTATAACTCCGCCCGCCGGCTCAAGACGCTCAGCGGGCTCACACCCTACGAATACATCGCCAAGATCTGGACGTCAGAGCCAGATCGGTTCATCATCGATCCGACCCGCCAGATACCAGGACTAAACACCTAGGTCCTCAAGATAGCTGTCAGGAACTAACGTCAGCCGTCGTATTCGCCACGCACGCGAAGCTCCACGTTCGCTTCCGAAGACAATCGCATGCCGGTCAATTGGATCGTCGTCACGTCCGAAGCAGTCCGCCATGATGATGCTTCCAGCCGCCAAGATCCGCTTGGCCCACCAGAATACCGGAGCACCTGCCGCCCGCTGGCATTTTCACCAATCTGAACGGGTATCCCTGGTAGGGTTTATGATGCGAAGATGGCACCTGGGTAGCGCAGCGTCTCGAAAGCGCAGGCGCAATTAGAACCATTTTGATTTGTCGGTTCTCAACCAAGTTGCGGGGGATTAGGTAGTCTCCATGTCCGCCGCATTCGACCAAGTGACCGAGGCTCAGCGCGTGTGTCTGCGCTTAGTGCTCACCCATCACAATTCGAAAGAGATCGCTCAGATCGTGGGCGTATCGCCGTCTGCTGTCGACAAGCGTCTCGAGCGGGCGGTGCAAGTGCTGGGCGCGTCGTCTCGGTTTGCGGCGGCTCGAATGCTGGATGCTCATGAGGCCAATACCGCAACCAGCGGGGAACCCGTACTCTCTACGCCCCCCCCATATTCAATCAGGGGTACTGAACTGTCGGCTTCGACCGTATCCGATCCGCTTCCATCCGAACTAATCGACGTTGCCGCTGAGCCGGCAGTAGCAGCAGAAGAGCCCCAGAGCCGGCCGTGGGGGCTGGCTCGACGGATCATGGGGGTGGCGCCCACGATCCGAGACGTTGGGGGAGCCCGCAACGAGCTGCGCAAGACCGAGCGGCTTCTGCTGATCGGAATGCTCATCCTTGTTGTGTGTGTGCTATCTGTCGCTCTGCTGAACATGGGGCAAACCCTGTCTAGTGTGATAGGCAAGGCAAGAGCATTCATCGCCCACTGATACGTTGCATCGCCGCGCTTAGGACTAACGATGCTGAAAGAACGACGTCTCGCTGCCGACCTGGTAACCGCTCATTTCCTCACCGCCGAGAAGGCCGCTGACCTAGCAACCTCGTCGACCGCTGCATGCCTTGCAAAGATGCTGGAGCAACGAGCCGCCGCGAACCTTCCACTGGGTATGGGCACCGAAGCTCTTCGGCTGGTAAGCGAGGCAACTGGCGATCTCATGCGGGCCAGGCAGAAACTGATCGACGCCCATAGCGCTCTTCTCGAAGTTCGCAGCGATATGGGCCTGCGGGCATATGGCGATCAATCCGAGTGCCCGCCGGATGTCGTGGGCCCGATGGCGCGTTCGGCAACGCCGATTGCTCTCGTCGCCTGAAGGAACCAAGGCCCAGCATGGAACGCGTAATAGTATTCAATCTGCTCCAGCTGCTGGTCAGTTCCTATGCCGTGATTCGCGGCGGTGCACCCGAGAAGATAACCGGCGCATCGCTGCTAATCGCAACGATCATCACGCACTTCGTCCAACACGCCATGCCCAGCCGGTTCGTCGGCATCGAGAGCGGAGTGATGCTCGTCGATCTGCTCCTCCTTGTGGTGCTGCTCGTCGTCTCGCTCTACGCTGACCGCTTCTGGCCGTTCTGGCTCGTGACCTTCCATGCAATTGGAACCGGTGCCCACCTGGTCCGTGCCGCGGATCAAGAGGTGCTGCGGATGGCCTACGCCGTGATGACGGCGGCTTGGGCGTATCCGATGATGCTGGTGCTCGCGCTTGGAACCGCCCGTCACGTTCGCCGAATGCGGGCTGAGGGCCGGGATTTGGACTGGAGTTGCCGCGCACGTTCCTGACGGGCGCGAAACCCAGAGTAAGCCTCATGTTGCACTACCGTCTCTCCTTATCCGACGCGACCGTTCAAGGCCAAGTTGAGAAGCCTAGTGTCTCGCCTTTAACGCGGCGGAGGCATTCCATAGAGGGTTACGATGGTGACCCGCCGCAGGGCGGATTACTGGATCAAAATAGCGAGGCACAGAACATGCTTCTGCTAGCCAAGAGAGCATACCATCGCGCCTGCCAAAAGACGGCGATGCTCGGATTGGCCGTCTCGAATGACCCGGCTTGGAAGATGTTGCTGGATCTGTACATCTCGAATGCAGAAGGTCGGTTGATCAGTGTCTCAGACGCATGCGTGGGATCCGGCACGAATTCCGCGACCGCCCTGCGCTACTTGTCTCTTCTGGAAGGTAGCCGGCTGGTGACGCGCAATGCCGATGCTCTCGACCGCAGACGCTTCTACGTCAGTCTGACGATCGAGGGCGTGGAAACGGTCGTTTCTCTTCTCGCCTGAGGACAAGCTCCAAGCGTAAGGGCGAGGCGCTGACGCTCGAGGTTGCTGCTTCGGTCGTCTGAGCCCGGGGCTGATGTCCGTCAGCTTCAAGAGCCGGCCGCAGCGTAGGGCGAAGAGGCTACAGGCGTGGTAAATTCGGCGAGACAAACCTTTCGCATTTCCTCTGCCTTCGCGGCGTGCATTGAGGCGAGATCAAGGTGTGAACGTCGCGCCGCTTCGTGTCGCGCCCGAGAAGCCATAGCAAGTTCCTGCTCGGCACGCGCCGAGTGGATCTGTGGCCAGTGGGGAGTTATCCGCTGGTTCATCTATTCTCTGCTTGACGCCGACAGGAGATCGCCGAGTTCGGCGCCGCATTTTGACTTCGCCTAGAACCTAGTGCCTGTCTACGGCTTGCGCTGAAACAATGTGGGATTCGAACCAATCGGTTCTGAGTACCTACAGGATGGGCCACCAGCTAAGGCGTCCCTGTGCCGCGGTTTCGCCCTGCCGGCAAGCTACTTGGGTGTTACCTGTCGGACATTAAACATAGCCAGCATGACGTGCGTGCTCACGGAGAACTCGTCGCGGTCTCAACCCGGCATTCACGACTGACGGCAAGTTGACATCGCCCAGGTCAGCTCGCAACAACAGCTCACGTTCAATCACAGTTTGTTGGCGCGCGAAGGTAACCGGCCACCCACTCCCTTGCCCGGGTAGCCGCTCGCGCTTGCGTCTATAAACGGACCGTTCCGCGATCCCGAGGTCGCAGGTCTCGGCCTCGCCGACGAAAACGCTTGTCCTTGGAACACAGGAAGGGCGATCCCCGTCCTGGGGCGAGATTCCCGGGAGGGGGTTGGTTGGGCGCGATCGCATCAGAACCTGTCTACGTTGATGCCAATGTCTCCGGCCTCGCTTGGGTGGTGGAGGATGTCGAGGCGCTCAGCCGTCGGATCGCGATTGTCCTGCTGGGGCAGGCGGTGGTCGCCTACCTCATCTCCTTCATCGATCCGTGCAACTGGACTGTCGGAGAGATCCTGCGCCGCATGGTGCTGCCGAAGAAGGTGCCCGCCAAATTCGATCGCAAGTACCCGATCCTGTGCGATTGCGCGGCAAGCCCGTCGAACTGATCGTGGACAACGCCGTGGAGTTCCGCAGCCATATGATGGAGGCTGCCGCCCGCAGTAGCGGCTTCAGCGTCAGGTTCTGCCCTATCAAGCGCCCGCGCTACCGCGCTACCGCGCGATCGGCGAACGGACAATCGGCACCGTGGTGCGTATGATCTGCGAGATGCTTCCCGGCAAGACCTTGCCGCTCGTCGAGGCCCGGCGCCTTGGTCACAATGCCGAGGACGGGGCCTGCGTAATCATGATGGAGCTTGAGGTGGTCGCCGTCCACGCCATCGCGGAATACAACACCAATCCCAATGACGGCATCAGCAGGCGATGATGATCGAGAAGGACGCCAACCGCTACGGTATCGCCAACTGCGCCGACTTCGAGCAGGTCCGCATCGACGCCATGGATATCGAAACGGAGGCGCAGCTCAGCCCCTCCGGCATCCGGGCGTTCAGGCGCGCCGCGCGGCGCCAGTATGCGCTGGCGGCCGTGGCGATCTCGCGGTATTGAGCGCTTACCGAAACTCCCGCCCAGTGCCGCTCCGCCATTCGACGGAGGAGATCGTCGCGCGTGGCGACACGATCGACGGTCAAGGCGGAACGCCGACCCGCGGAAGCCCTCAGCCCAATGTGCAGATGGCGTCGTCACCCCGGAGGATTGCCCGATCGCGACGGCCACGTTGACCGCGGAGGCATCGCCAGTTGCGATCAGCGTGCCCCTTGCGCGCGCAGGTCGCCGACAGTCGGGCGAACACCAGGCGCTTCGAGGCGGACGGCGCTGATCATTCGGACGACCGCGCCTGTTCGTCGCGCGGAAACAGCCCCGGCAAGGGTTGCTGCTCGCCATACGCCGTCTCCCTCCGCAGCTGCGAGGCGACGAAGCCGGCGCTCGTGTCGGCCGTCGCGCCAGTGCTTGCGGATGATGGCGGCAGCCGCGTCGAGGGCGAACGGCTTGCCGTATCGACCATGTTGGATCACTGGGAAGTCGGGGCGCGCGGCAATGAACCGTGCGATCGAAGGCACACTCGGCATGCCATCGACCCGCCCGAGATTGGCAAAGGTCCCGACGTTCATCGAGCGCTTCCGAGGCGCGGGAAATAAATGGCAGCTCTAGTCGCCTTGAAGGGAACAACATACCTTCAGGCGGCGGCAGCAGTGTGGTTTGATGTGGCCGGCCGCTGGGCAGCGATGCTGCCAGAGGCGGCTTGCGAAGCCTCAAAGGGCGTAGCGACCTTTGACGGCCATCCTGCGCCACGGTCCTCACCGGAAAAACCGCCGGACGTAGAAAAAATCCCTGAGTGAGAACCTATGGGGTCTAGGGCGAAGGCCTCCTCACCAGAATGTACCCCCCCCCGGGGGGGGGTGGGGATCGCGGATGAGTTGAGACTGCTGTCCAAAATTGGAAGCAAACATCCCGCCTCTCGGCGCCGTGCAACTGCTGCGCATTTTTGCGCAGCAGTTCATCACATGCGGCGAGACACAGCATGGCCAATGAGGGGCGCGCTACCAATGATCCTCCCGCGACCCTCCCACCGAAAGCCTCGATCCTCCCACCATCAAATCTGGTCATATCATTATATCCCAATGGCTTATTCTCTTTTCATGGGAGGATTGGGAGGGTTGGAAGGGTTGTCGTATGTTTTGTCGCGCACATGCGCGCATGTGCGCGCATGCATGTTGTACGGAACATCGTCGAAACCCTTCCAACCCTCCCAATCCCGCAGAAAACCGCCGTTTCTGCTTCCCACAATCTTCCCACGGCCATCCCAGCTTGGGAGGCTCAGGGTATGTCATCCGGCCAGTCGTCCGGGTCGGGCCGCGGCGGAGGCGCGCGAGGGCTGCCCGACGCGCTGTCGTGGAGGACGCGCACAGAGCCATCATCGTTGACGAAGTCGGACGCGGCGCGGGTCAGACGCAGCTCCAGCCAGTGCATCCCATTAGACTTGTGCTTGCGGTAGCCCTTCTCCGTCATGGCGCTGGAGAAGCCTTTGTTGGTCCATTCGCGTTCGCCGGCAGCGCGAGCCCAAGCCACGAACACGCCATGCAGGATCGAGGACTGGACGCTCGCCTTGTCGTCCGGGACGACGCATTCACGCAGGAAGCGGGCAAGCGGATCACTGGCATCGCGGTAGGCCTGCGTGTCGGCCGTCACAGATGACGGTTCGATCAGCCCATGTCGGAGATAGTCGAGGAGGCCCTGCACCAGGCGCAGGAACACGCCGGACGCCTCATGGCGCTTGATCTTGTCGAGGAGTTCCGGATCCTTCTTCGGCGTGCCGTCCTCGTTGAATTCAAGATCGATGTTCTTGAGCCATGAGACCAGCTTCATGCGGCTCCAGATCCCGTCATCTGTATCGGGGATGCCGGGCTTGCTGTTGCCGCTCATGATGAGCTTGAATCGGGGGACAAGCTCGAAGAAGCCGCGATGCAGCGCGCGCGTCGGGACCGGTTCGCCGCCAGTGGCGAACTTGACCAAGGCGGCGTTGAGCTTGGCGTCGCGATCCGGCTCCGATGCGCGGAGCATTCGTACACCGCCGAGGCGGGCGAGATCGGGCGACGCCTGATCGCCGCGCTTCTTGATCCCTTGATCGAGGAAGGTCTCGATCAGCGTTGTTCCGGAGTAGTCACCTAAGACGTGGCACCAAGCGTCGATCGTCGTCGACTTGCCGTTCCGGCCTCGCCCGTAGTTGTACCAGAGCTTGTGTTCGCCGGTCAGGCCGGTTGCACCATAGCCGCCCACCTGATGCAGGTAGCGCCGAACGGTATTGTCGGGCTGCGCCCATGCAAGCATGGCGTCATACAGCGGCGCTGAGGCCTGCTCGTCATATTCGACTGGAGCGAGCTTTGTGTTGTAGTCTTCGCGACGGTGCTCCGACAGCTCGACGGTCGCCCACCGACTACCGTCATCGCGCCTACCGTTCGTAAAGCGCAATGTGCCGTTGAGCACCCCGATCGCCAGAGGGTCGAGGTCGAACTGCTCGATGGGCACCGTCAGCCACTGGCGGGCGAGCAGCGCGACCGCGGCCGGCTTGCCTGTCGTCTCCGACTTGCGGCCGAATGCCCGGATGACGTCGGAGAACAGCTGGAACGTGTTTCCCTTTGGCAGCCAGCTGTCCAACCCGTGAGCGTCGCCAGCTCCCGGAACGATGGCTTTACCGTCGCCATCAAGCGCGTTGTTGGCTCCCGTATCCGCGACGAGCTTCGCCTCGCGCTGAATGAGTCGCACCGTGTTGAATACAGCTGCGATCACCTCTGCGGGCGGCGTCTTCTCGTCCTGGTCGAGTTCCTTCCACCGCTTGCCATCCCAGCCAAGCCAACCCTTGGCCGTCGTGAAGCGGTAATCGTCGCCGTAGCGTTCGCGGAATCGCTCGGCGATCCCAAAGTCCGTGAGGGCATATCGCGCGCAGCGGAGTGTCAGCAGAATGGAGCTGAAGTCGAAGCCGCGTTCCCAGCCGGCAGACGTTGCCTGCTCGATCGCCACCGCCGTCCCGGCCGGGAGGTTCTTCGCGGCCTTAGCTAGTGCTTCGGCCACAGCCGCGTCATCCAAGAGGCCTGCGACGCTGCGCCTACCCGCTCCGAATGCCAGCGCGGTTGCGGCATCTGCCGTTCCGTCGAGAGCCTCTACAGCACGGCGGAACCATGCGGCGGCAATGCTGAGATGGCGGTCACGCTCTGCCCCTGCCAGAGCAGAGACGACGCTAATGTTCCCATCGTGGGAGGGTTGATCGTCAGATCGGCCGCCGTTGCGGCGGTCATCGGCCGAACGGTCGGCCCAGGCCGAAAGTGGGACGGACGGCCGTCGCTCACCGGGAGCAGACGAACGGCCCGACTGGCGGCGGCTGGTGCTGATCACGGTCAGATCGCGAGGCTTGGCGCGCCCATTCTCAATGCCGTTTTCGATGGCGCCTGCGTGCGCCTGGTATGCAGCAGCATCAAAGCTGCGCACCACCTCCAGCAGTGACTGGCGCACGATGGTTTCGCTCAGCGCGCCCGCGCCGACGAACTGCCCTAGGCTGAAGGCGGCATGATACGCCCCCTGATTTCGGCCACCAAATCGTCCGCCGCCTTTCGGCGTTGCCGCGAGTTCGCTGACCTCCCGGTCAAGCGCGTTCATGGCGTAGCGGCGGTGTGCTTCGTCCACGTCAACGGCGAACCGGCGCGTGTTCTGCGGCAGCGCGGGGGCCGCCGCGATCTCTTTGCCAACAGGGCGTAGCATCAGCTCGAGCAGCGCGGCCGGCAGCTCCGCCATGCGCGACGCATTGTCGTCGGTCAGCCAGCGATAGTCGCCCGGCTTGTCCTCAGCGTTTCCAGCAAAATGGCTTGGGGCAACGATGACGTATCCACCTGCACCTCGCACGTCGATGTGCTTGGGCAGGCTGCCGACGTTGCCGATGTTCATGCCGGCGGGCATCTTGAACCAATGATGCTCACCGCCCGATCGCGTGACACTGATCAGCGTCGGCGGTAGCTCACATCCCGTCGCTTCGGTCAGCTTGGCCTTCAGCCTATCGAGCGTCCAGACGTCCTGACTAATAATCTCACCGGTCGCTTCGTCCATGATGTCGTCGGTACGAGGATCGAAGTCGACGACGAGAAGACCGGCAGCGCCTACGGCGACACCGATCATCGCCTTCGGCCACTTGCTCCACCACGCCCTGATCTGATCGGGATCGGTTGACGCCTTTTTGACGCCCCCGGTTCCCCTGATCGGCTTACCGTCCTTGTCCTTATCCATGGGCAAGAAGGGGCGCTTGGTCGTGGGATCGCACGGAAACACCGGCCATCCGCGCAAAGCATATCGCAGTGCCGCTTCGACCAAGCCGATGACCGCAATCATGCGATGTCGTCCAAGCCGACGACGTCGCCCGCTCGGGCAAGATCGAAGCCACCGCGGCGGCCCGTCAGGACCTGGGCGCCACCAGCCTGTTCAAGGCGATCGAACGCCATGCGCTGGGCAACCGCGAAGGTGTCGCAACCAACCGGCGGAAACCGCAGATCGACCCGGCGACTGCTGAAGAAGGTCCAGATGGCGTAGCGGGGGCCGGTCTCATTATCACGCCGGCGAAGGCGCTGCACTGTCCTGCACGGTGTGTACCACCCGCGCCCCCGCTGCTTCTCTGGCCCAACGGGGCAGTTTCCCGACATCTTCGTGAAAGCGCGAGCGAGAGCGCGTTCCATCGGCACCGCGTCCATGCCGGCGCACTTGGCGTTGCTCCGATTGCAGAGCGCAACTGCCGGCAGATGGTTAGCCAGCGTGTTATGCGCGCCCCTCGGGAGACGTTGCGCGGTTGAAGATGGGTTTGACAGCGCAAGCGATTGTTTTTGTTTGGCATGTCCAGCCCTCACGGGGCATCCAGGTTTCCATCCTTCAAGATGACCGGCGGTCCGCCGGCGCCGGATCGGTTCCGGGCCAGCCTCGTCATGGCGGCGCCACGCGCATGCGTGGCCATGCGGCATCTCAGTTGACGAGTGTCCTCGTGCTATCAGCCGCTGGCGGTCGGTTAGTCCAGCATCTTCATGGCGGTGTAGCCGTCAGGGGCGTCAACCCCGATTTGCCTGATGGCCAAGGCTTCGCGGTGCTCGCTCCGTCTGATCCATGGGCGCGCTCCTTTGACCATGGCCAGCGCCGTCCCCTGTAGGTTTGTTGACCAGCGGGTTTCCTCCTGGCCGCGCTCGGTGCGTATCATCCGGCGCGGCCAGGCTTCTTCGCATACTGGCGGACGGCGTTGGCGGCGACACTCGCCGACATCCGCCAATCGCAGCGGAACCACTTCTCCCGTCGGCGAGACGCGAACGCGTCATCTCGCCGGGGCGACAGCCGCATTGCGAGGAACGTCATTCGAATCGACACGTCCGCCGATGTCGTAGCGGAGGCGATTGCCGTCGATCACCTCGAGATGCGCGCCGGCCCAGATGCCGAGCGCCCGCAGCGGTTCCGCAAGCGAATGGCCAAGCGCCGTCAGCGCATATTCGACCTGGGGCGGCACCGTCGGATGCACCGTTCGGCTGACCATGCCGTCGCGCTCGAGCGCCTTCAGCGTGCGCGTGAGCATCTGCTGCGAGATGCCGCCGATTGTCCGCTTGAGATCGTTGAACCGACGCGGCCGCTCGGTCAGCACCATCACCAGCATCACCGTCCATTTGTCACCGACGATGGTGAGCACGCTGCTCATCCTGCGGCATTGCGTGCTGACGCCGGGCGAGGCGGGCATAACCATGTGACCTAGTCCTACACAGATGCGTTCTTGGCGGAGCGCCGTCGGTCACATAACTCACCCTGGTCACAATTCCAGACCGGAGATCATCAGTGAAGCTTCTGCATCTCGATTCCAGCATCACGGGCGACGGCTCGGCGAGCCGGGTAATCTCTGCCGCCGTCGTCGAGCGCCTGCGCGATACGCATGAAGGCCTTGAGGTGATCTACCGCGACCTTGCTGCCGAGCCGTTGCCGCACCTGACGCTCGACACCTATCTCGCGCTGGGGGCAGGCGCGGATGTGCAGCAGTTCCTCGACGCGGATATTGTCGTGATCGGCGCCGGCTTCTACAATTTCTCTATTCCCAGCCAACTCAAGGCCTGGATCGATCGCATCGCCGTGCGCGGCAAGACCTTCTCCTATGGCGAGAACGGTCCAATCGGTCTTGCCGCCGGCAAGCGCGTGATCATCGCCCTCGCCCGCGGCAATTTCTATGGAGAGGGTGCGCCTTATGCGGCCTATGAGCATGGCGAGACGCTGCTGCGCTCGGTGTTCGGCTTCGTCGGCGCCGATGTCGAGGTGATCATCGCCGAAGGACTCGGCCGCGGCGATGACGCGCGGCGTGCCTCGATCGACGGCGCGATCGGCCGGGCTCGTGAGCTGGCGCCGACCGCCCCGGTGCCTGCGGCCGTGGACGCCTGAACGCCTGATCGACCGGCATCGCCGCGGGCGCCCTCCGCGCCGCGGCGATGCCGCTGCCGGGGTTCAGCCGAACAGATGCTTGAACTGCCGCGGCTGCGAGCGGAGGTACTGGTCGGGCGCCTTGACCTGCGCGCCGAGCGCAGCGGCGGCATGCCAGGGCCAACGGGGATCGTAGAGGATGGTGCGGGCAAGCGCGATCATGTCGGCGTCGCCGGTGGCGACGATCGCTTCGGCCTGTTCGAACTCGGTGATCAGGCCAACGGCGACTACCGGAATTGATACGCTCTGCTTAACCTGGCGGGCGAGTGGCACCTGATAGCTCGGGCCGACCGGAATCTGCTGGTCGGGATGGAGGCCGCCGCTCGAGACGTGGATCGCCACACAGCCGCGCGCCTCGAGCGCTTGCGCAAAGGCGATGGTCTGTTCGACTTCCCACCCGCCCTCGACCCAGTCGGTGCCCGAGACGCGCATCGTCACCGGGTGGTCTGCCGGGAAGGCGGCGCGGACGGCGTCGAACACCTCGAGCGGGAAGCGCATCCGGTTCTCGAGCGAGCCGCCGTATTCGTCGGTGCGCTGATTGGCGAGCGGCGAGAGGAACTGGTGGAGCAGATAGCCATGGGCGCCGTGGAGCTGCACCGCATCGATCCCGAGCCGCGCGGCACGCCGGGCGGCGTCGGTGAATGCGTCGCGGATCCGATCGAGCCCGGCGCGATCGAGCGCCGTCGGAGCAGCTTGGCCGTCCGCGAACGGCAGCGCCGAAGGCGCCTCGGTCCGCCAGCCGTTGGCGGCGTCCGGCGCGATCTGGGCACCGCCTTGCCATGGCACCTCAGTGGAGGCCTTGCGCCCGGCATGGCTGAGCTGGATCGCGATCGGCATCCGCGACCAGCGGCGGATCCCCGCGAGCACGCGCGCCATCGCCGCTTCGGTGGCATCGTCCCACAGGCCGACGTCACCATAGGTGATCCGGCCCTCGGGCACCACCGCGGTCGCCTCGATCGTCAGCAGCCCGGCGCCCGACAGTGCCAATTGGCCGAGGTGGATCAGGTGCCAATCGGTCATGCAGCCCTGCTCGGCCGAATATTGGCACATCGGCGCAATGACGATGCGGTTGTCTAGGTGAAGTTGACCGACGTCGATCGGCTGGAAGAGTGTGCTCACGAATAGTCTCCGTCTGGCGCGAGGCGCGCACATCGCGGGTTGAACGCGCGCCGAGCGCATCGGGCACCGCCGATCAGGACGCTTCGGCGATCAGCGCCGCGGCCGGCGCGCCAGACCAGTCGTTGCCGCCGTTCCACCGCCACACTTCCTTGCCGGCACTGTCGAACAGAATCGTGGTCGGCAGATTGGCCTGATAGGCGAGGCTGAGCGCCATCTTGCTGTCGACATAGGGCGCGATCGTCGGTGCGCCATGCGCCTTGAGGAAGGCCGGGACCTTGGCGGGATCCTGCGTGTCCTGGCTGATCGCGACGACGCGGACCGCGTTCGATGCGGCAAGCTTTTGGAGCGTCGGCAGTTCGGCGATGCACGGCCCGCACCAGGTCGCCCACAGGTTGACGAGCACCGGCTTGCCCTTGAACGCCGCCAGCGTCACCGGCTTGCCGTCCGGCCCGGCGAAGCTCACCGTTGGCGCGGGGCGGCCCTTGTGGCTGCGATCGAGGCCGACCATCGCCGTCGGTGCGGCAGCGGCGCCGGCTTCGTCGGGCGACGCGACGTTGGCGGCGGCCTCATCGGGCGACGCGACGTTGGCTTGCCCGGCGGGCGGGCTTTGCCTATCGCAGCCGGCAGCGGCGAGGGCCAGGAGACAGACGATCGCGACGCGCGCAGGAAATGACGGGGCCATAGGCGGATCCAATTCGATGTGGGGCGGGCGGTTTGCCGAAGGCCCGGCGGCGGTGATGCGCGAGATAAATGCGTCGATCCCGTTCGACAAGCGGATGTGGCGCCAGGACATCGCGGGTTCCAAGGCGCATGTCGCGATGCTCGGCCAGCAGGGGATCGTCTCCGCGGAGGATGCCGCGGCGATTGACGCAGGGCTCGATCTGGTCGCGGCGGACTATGCCGCTCATGGCGTGCCCGAGGATCTCGCGCTCGAAGACATCCACATGCTCAGCGAGGCCAAGCTCGCCGACGCGATCGGCCCGGTTGCCGGCCGGCTGCACACGGCGCGCTCGCGCAACGACCAGGTCGCGACCGACTTCCGGCTGTGGGTGCGCGACGCGATCGACCAGGTGCTCGCGGCGCTCAACGGTTTCCAGCTCGCGCTACTGGCGCGCGCCGAGGAGCATGCCGCCAGCGTGATGCCCGGCTTCACCCATCTGCAATCGGCGCAGCCGGTGACGCTCGGCCATCATCTGATGGCCTATGTCGAGATGGCCGCGCGCGACGTGTCGCGCTTTGCCGACGCTCGGGCGCGGATGAACCGCTGCCCGCTCGGCGCGGCGGCGCTGGCCGGCACCGGCTTCCCGCTCGATCGCGAGGCCACCGCCAAGGCGCTCGGCTTTGATGGGCCGACGCGCAACAGCCTCGATTCGGTGTCCGACCGTGATTTCGCGATCGAATATCTCACCGCTGCGGCGCAGTGCAGCCTGCATCTCAGCCGCCTGGCCGAGGAGTTCGTGATCTGGGCGAGCCAGCCGTTCGGTTTCGTCGCGCTCAGTGATCAATGGTCCACCGGCAGCTCGATCATGCCACAGAAGCGCAATCCCGATGCGGCCGAGCTGGTGCGCGGCCATGCCGGGCGGATCACCGGAGCGCTGGTCAGCCTGATGATCACCATGAAGGGCCTGCCGCTCGCCTATTCGAAGGACATGCAGGACGACAAGCCGCCGGTGTTCGAGGCGCACGACCTGCTCGGCCTGTCGATCGCGGCCATGACCGGGATGGTCGAGAGCGCGACCTTCCGCACCGACCGGATGCGCGCACTCGCCGAAGCGGGCTTCGCCACCGCGACCGATCTTGCCGACTGGCTGGTGCGCGAGGCGGGGCTGCCATTCCGCGAGGCGCATCACGTCACCGGCCGCGCGGTGAAGCGCGCCGAGGAGCTCGGCGTCGCGCTCGATCAATTGCCGATCGACGAGTTGACGGGAATCGATGCGCGGATCGACGCGCGCGTCTATGACGTGCTCTCGGTGGATGCGTCGGTGGCGAGCCGTACCAGCTTCGGCGGCACCGCGCCGGCCAATGTCCGTGCCGCGATCGCCGCGGCGCGCGAGGAGTTGCGATGAAGAGGTTGATCCCCATGGCCCTGGCGCTGGCGCTCGCCGGATGCGGCGCCGCCAAGCCGTTGCAGCCGCGCCCGTCCCATTCGCTCCCCGTCGCGCCTTATGGCGCGCTGGCGACGCCGACGCCCAAGCAATTGCTGACCCCGACCACCCAGCAGCGGCCGCAGCGCAGCGACGAGCTGCTTACAGCCTCGGACGAGCGGCGCAGCGACGAATTCGATCTGCCGCCAAGCTGATGGATCATTTCACCTACCGCGACGGCATCCTCCACTGCGAGGACGTGCCGCTGACCGCCATCGCCGAGGCGGTCGGCACCCCCGTCTACGTCTATTCCACCGCCACCTTCCGCCGCCACGCCCAGGTGTTTCGCGAAGGGCTTGCCGGGCTCGACCGCGTCCACCTCGCTTATGCGATCAAGGCCAACCCCAATGTCGCGGTACTGCGCGTGCTGGCCGATGAGGGCTATGGCGCCGATGTCGTCTCCGGCGGCGAGATGGCGCGCGCGCTGGCGGCTGGCATCCCCGCGGCCGACATCGTCTTCTCGGGCGTCGGCAAGACCCGCGCCGAGCTTACCCGCGGGCTGGAGGTCGGGATCGGCCAATTCAACCTCGAGCTGGAGGAAGAGGGCGTCGTCCTCGCCCAGCTCGCCGCGGCCAAGGGCCTGAGGGCGCCGGCGGTGCTGCGGGTCAACCCGGATGTCGACGCCGGCACCCACGCCAAGATCTCCACCGGGCGGCGCGAGAACAAGTTCGGCGTGCCGATCGATCAGGCCCGCGGGATGTTCGATCGGCTGGCGCCGCTCGACGGCCTCGATCTGCGCGGCGTTGCCATCCACATCGGCAGCCAGCTCAGTGATCTGTCGCGATTGGAAGAGGCCTATGCGCGCGTCGGCGAGCTGGTCGCCGAGCTGCGCGCCGCCGGGCACACGGTCAGCCGCGTCGATCTCGGCGGCGGCCTCGGCGTGCCCTACAAGCCCGATGACGTGCTGCCGACCCCCGCCGATTACGGCGCGATGGTCGAGCGTGCGACTAGGGGCTGGGATGTCGAGCTGATGTTCGAGCCCGGGCGCGTCATCGCCGGCAACGCCGGGCTGCTGCTCACCGAGGTGATCTGGGTGAAGCCGGGTGTGACCAACCCCTATGTCATCGTCGATGCCGCCATGAACGACCTCGCCCGGCCGGCGCTATACGACGCCTTCCACGACTTCGTCGCGGTGCAGCCGACCGGCGAGACGATGACCGCCAACATCGCCGGCCCGGTGTGCGAGAGCGGCGACACCTTCGCGATGAACCGCGAGATCGACGTGGTGAAGAGCGGCGACCTCGGCGTGTTCCGCACCGCAGGTGCCTATGGCGCGACCATGGCCTCGACCTACAACAGCCGCGCGCTGGTGCCCGAGGTGCTGGTGGACGGCGACCGCTTCGCCGTGGTCGCCGATCGCATCCAGCCCGAGACCATCCTCGCCGCCGAGCGGGTGCCGGAGTGGCTGCACCGGTGAGCCTTAACAGCCTGCCGCTGTTCGTGCGGCTGGCGGGCCGCCCGGTGATCCTGATCGGCGATGGCGAGCCCGCCGATGCCAAGCGGCGCCTGCTCGAGCGTGCCGGTGCGGTGATCGTCGGCGAGGAGGCTGCGGCAGCGCTGGCGATCGTCGCGGTGGACGATCCGGCGCCGATCGTCGAGCGGCTGCGCGCGCGCGGCATCCTGGTCAACGCGGTCGATCGTGCCGAGCTGTGCGACTTCACCCTGCCGGCGATCGTCGATCGCCATCCCGTGCTGATCGCGATCGGCACCGGCGGAGTGTCGGCAGGGCTTGCCGCGGCGCTGCGCCAGCGGCTCGAGACGATCTTGCCGCCGGCGCTCGGCTTGCTGGCGGAACGCCTCCATGCCGCTCGCCCAACGCTCCGCACGCGCTATCCGCAGATGGGCGAGCGGCGCCAAGCGATCGCGGCGGCGTTGGCGCCCGGCGGCCCGCTCGATCTGCTCGCGGTGGACGCAGCGGCGCTGCCGCTTGCATTGACGTTCGACGGTACGGCCCTCGGCGCCCGGCTGGTGACGCTTCGGCTGACGTCCGCCGATCCCGACGATCTCACCCTTCGGCAGGCCCGTGCGCTCGCCAATGCCGATCGGGTGTGTCACCGCGTCGACGTGCCCGGCGCTATCCTGGATCGCGCCCGCGCCGATGCCCCGCGGATCGCAAGCGCCACCCCGCCCGTTGCGCTGGAGGATGGGCTCACCGTCGACGTGGAGATGACATGAGCGGTTTCGGCTATCGGGTTTCGGGCGGCAAGGCAGAGCGGATCGAGATCAAGGCTGCGCTGGGTGCCCCGGCCGATCTGATCTGGGCGCATCTGTCGACCAACGAGGCCCGCGCCCAGGCCTGGCTGCGCGACGACGCCAAGCTGCCCGACTATGTTGTCGATGCGTTGACCGCGACCGAGACGCGGCCGCGCTGCGAGGCGTTCGGCGAGGGCGCGCTGCTCAACCTGCGTGGCCGATCGAGCGAGGAGATGAGCTCGGGCGATCCGCTCGCCTCGGTGCGGATCTGGGCGATCGGCGGCCGGGTGTTCTCGGTGACGCGGCGGCCGCTGATCGCGGTGGATGAGGTGGAGAAGGTGGTGCAGACCGGCCGCATCGTCGATCCCGGCGATCTGATCGCCGCCTTCGCCACCGCAATCACCACAGACCTCGACCCCGAGGTCGCCGATCTTGGCGACACGCTAGACGATTGCGAGGAGCAGCTCGATGCCTCGCGCGTGTTCGAGCTGCGGCGCCACGTCAGCCGGGTGCGGGTGTCGGCGATCGGCCTGCGCCGCTTCCTCACCCCGCAGCGTGCCGCGCTGGAAAAGCTCGCCACCTTGCCTTGCGACTGGCTCCACGATGACGACCGGCTGCACCTCAATGCCGCGGCCGATCGCGCGGCGCGGATGGCCGAAGAGCTGGAATCAATCCGCGAGCGCTCGTCGCTGATGCACGATGCGCTCACCGACTTGCGCGGCGAGCAGCTCGACAACCGCTCGCTGATCATCTCGATCGTGGCGATGGTGTTCCTGCCGCTCACCTTCATCACCGGGCTATACGGGATGAACGTCGACAATCTGCCTTATGCGCACGAGCCCTGGGCGTTCGACGCGATCATGGGCGTGTGCGCGGTGATCGCGGCCGGCGTGGTCATCTATTTCGTTCAGCGCCACTGGTTCCAGCGCTAGCGCGGCGCAGTGCCGTGCCGTGGCTCAGGCCTTGCTCGCCGTTCGCCACGCCTCGGCGATCTCGCTGAGGCTGTTTGCCGCCTCGCGGAATGGTCGGGGGTCGATGCCGATTGAGGCATCGACGATCGTCCGGCGGATGCCACCGTAGAAGCGCGCCAGCGTGTATGACACCTCACCACCGCGCTCGAAGTCGAGCCCGGCTTCAAGCGCGAACAGGATGGCGGTGGCGCGGGTGATACGCTCGCTCTTACCCCGCTGCTGGTTGTTCTCGACCGCCCATGCGGCGGCGCGAAGCGCGGCGACGAGCTCCTCGTACAGCAGCTGGACGAGGGCCGGACCCTTGGCCTCGCCTGTGCGACCGGCAATGTCGATCTGGCGATAGGTAGCGAACGGATCGCGCAGGAGAGCAGACGCGTAAGCCATCAATCGTCGCTCGAGTTCCAGGCCTTGATCTGGTTTTCCAGGAAGGTCTGCGTGGATTTATAAGCGGCTACCTTCGAGTTCATGGTCGAGAACTGCTGGGTGAGCCGGGTGGTCATGGCATCGGACTGGGTGGTGATCTTGTCCTGCTCGCTGGTCAAATCCGACTGCGCCTTGGTGTAGCGGGTCGTCGAGGCACCGAGCCCATACGTGGTGTTGGACGCGGCGGTGGAGATCGCCGTCAGCTGTGCGCTGAGGCCACCGGTGTTGTCGGTGGCGCTGGCGAACATCGCTTCCACCTCGTCCGGAAACTTGGTGAGCATGTCGGCGAGCGTGGCCGAGTTCACCGTCAGCGTACCGTCGCGATTGGTGCCAATGCCGATTTGAGCGAGCGTGGTCGGCGCGCCCGGCGTGGTGCTGGTGGTGAGCTGTTTGGTCGTCAGCGTCTGCATCGAGTGCAGCAGCGTCTTGGCGGCGGAGTCGGATTTCAGATCGCCGGTGGCGGCATTGGTCAGCCCTGTGACCGTGGCCAGCACCTGATTGTAGGTTTCGGTGAAGTCACTGGCGCTCTGGATCAGCGATGCGGTCGGCCGGGTCGAGGTCAGCGCCACGGCGGTCGTCGAGGTGCCGGTGAGGTCGAGCTTTACGCCCGCAACGAGATCGCTGATCGAGTTGCTGCTGCGCGTTACCGTCACGCCGTCGACGGTGAGCGACGCATCCTGCGCGGTGCCGGTCATCGTCATTGATCCAGCGGCGGAGCCGCCGACGGTGAATTGCGACATGGCCGCATCCGAGCCTGCGTCGGCGGTGAGGGTGAAGGCCTTGGCGGCGCCGGTGGGACCTTTGAGCGACAGATAGGCGGCGCCACTAGCATCGGTGATGACGCTCGCCGTCACGCCGGCCTTGGCGCCGTTGATGGCCGCGGCGACGTCGTCGAGGCTGCCATCGGTGACGGTGATCGGCACCGACGTCGCGGTGGCGGGATCGATCCCGGTCAGCGTCGTGCCGCTATACGTGCCGGTGCCGAGCTGCAGCGTGAAGCTCCCCGAGCCGAGCACCGTGGACCGGCTCGCCACCGCCGTGGCGCTGCGTGCGCTCTGCGCGCTCGCCAGGGCATTGACGGTGATGCTGGATGACAGATCGCCGATCTTGGCACCCGACAGCGCGGTTGCGGTCAGCACGGCGGTGTTCGAGCTCTTGGGCTGGGTGGTCAGCGTGCCGCCGCTGATCAGCGTGCTGAGCGCGGTGGAAAAGCCGCTGATCGTGCTCTTGAGCGTGCTGACGCCGGAAATCTGCGCAGTGAGCGTGGTGTTCTTGGCGGCGATCGCCGCGGTCTTTGCGGCGAACTGCGCCTGGACCAGCGAGGTAACCAGCGAGGCGGTATCCACGCCCGAACCGGTGTTGAGCGAGGTCAGCAGCGACTGGGCGGCCGCAGCAGTCACGCTGGCGGCGCTCGCGGTAGTGGTGCTCGTCGTGCTGGTGGTTGTGGTCATCGTCGAACTCCGCGCGCTTCACAGGGGATAACGGCCGCAGCCGAGGAATCTTTAACGAATTTCTACGCCATTCTCGTCGAAGCGTGCGCCCTGCGGCACGTCGATCGGCGGCGGGCTGCCGCCGGCCTGGGCGTTGAGGTTGAAGACGAAGGCGAGCACGGTCGCGATCGCGGTGTAGAGGTCGTCGCGGACCTCCTGATTTTCCTTGCTGGTGTAGTAAATCGCGCGTGCCAGCATCGGATATTCGAGGATCGGCACCCGGTGTTCGCCGGCGAGATCGCGGATCGCGAGCGCGGTCGCGCCGCGGCCTTTGGCGACCACCACCGGCACCTGATCGATCCCGCGCTCGTAGCGCAGCGCCACCGCGAAATGGGTCGGGTTGGTAAGCACCACATGCGCCTCGGTGACCGCTTTGCGGAAGCCGCGGGTGGCCATGGCGCGCATCGCTGCGCGCTGCTGGCCCTTTGCCTCGGGCGAGCCTTCACTCTCCTTATGCTCATCGCGGATTTCCTGCTTGCTCATCCTGAGCTTGCGAAACAGCTGGAGGATCTGCACCGGCACGTCGAACAGCGCGATGGCAACCAGGCCGAGGCTCATCGCGATCATCACCGACATGAAGGTGTCGCCGAGCGCGCCTACCGCATCGCCGAGATTGGATGACGACAGGCCTAGCGTGGTGCGGCTTGACTTCCATAGCATGTAGCCGCCGATCACGCCGAGCAGCACCACCTTGAGCAGCGACTTGCCAAGTTCGATCCAGCCGTGCGCGCCGATGATCCGCTTGAGCCCGGAGGCAGGGTTGATCCGGCTCGCCTTGGGCGCGAGCAGGCTGCCGTTGAAGCGCAGCGAGCCCAAGCCTGCCGAGCTGACGATCGTGGCGATCAGGCTGATCGCGAGCAGGCTGACCAGCGAGGGCACCAGCTTGTAGCCGGCTTCGGACATGGCGCGCCACGGCGAGAAATCCTCGACGTCACCGCGATCGAACTGGAAGCTCGCCGCCATCAGCGCCTTGCACGCCGACACCAGCGATGGGCCGAAGAGCATGAACCAGGCGACGCCGGCAAGGACGACAAGGGCGGTGGCGAAGTCCTTGGAGCGCAGCACATTGCCGTCATCGGCGGCCTTTTGCTTGCGCTTCTGGGTTGGTGCTTCGGTTTTTTCGCCGCCCTCGTCGCTCATCAGCCGAGTACCAGCGATTCGGTGGCGGCGAGGCCCTCGCGGATGATCACCAGCATGTAATCGCCCATCGCCGGGAAGGCGACCGCCATCGCGATCACGCCGACCGCGAGGCTGGCGGGCATGCCGACCGCGAACAGGTTGAGCGACGGCGCAGCGCGGCTGAGCATGCCGACGATGAGGTTGAGGCAGAGCAACAGGAAGCCGACCGGCAGCGCCAGCAGCAGCCCGGCGAGGAACATGTAGCCGCCGAAGAAGGCGATCTCGCGCAACCGCGGCACCGCGAGCCAGGAGCCGGGCGGCATCACGTCATAGCTTTTCACCAGCATCTCGACGAGCACCAGATGGCCGTTCACCGAGAGGAACAGCAGCGTGATCATCACCGAAAAGAACTGGCCGAGCGCGGGGCTGGAATGACCATTTTGCGGGTCAACCGACGAGGCGAAGCCGATCCCCATCGAGCCGCCGATCATTTCGGCGGCAATCATCGGCGCGGCGAAGGCGATCTGCAGGATGAAGCCGATCGCCATGCCGGTCAGCGCCTCCGCAGCGATCGACAGGATGGTGACGACCGTGAAGATCTGTGCCGGCGGCACGACCGGATGGACGCTGAGCACGAGGATGCCGATCGCGCCGGCGAGCGAGACGCGCACCGGCAGCGGGATGGCGACGGCGCCGAACACCGGCGCGATCACGAATGCCGCGCCGATGCGGATCATCACGTAGATGAGGGTCCACAACTGGCCCTCGATGGCGAGGCCGAAGCCGAGCATCGACCCTACTTCACCAGATCCGGGATGCGCTCGAACATGCCGATGGTGAAGTCGCTGAGCAGCCCGAGGATCAGGCTGCCGAAGATCATGATTGATACCGCGACCACCAGCAGCTTGGGGACGAACGACAGCGTCTGCTCGTTGATCGAGGTTGCGGCCTGGATCATGCCCAGGATCAGCCCCGCGAGCAGCGCCGGGATCAGGATCGGTGCCGTCGCCAGCGCCAGCACCCACATCGTCTGGTTGGCGACGGTGAGGAAATAATCGGCGTCCATCGGTATCAGGTCCTCAGGTCGCGAAGCTGTTGGCGAGGCTGCCCATGGTCAGCGCCCAGCCGTCGACGAGCACGAACAGCAGCAGCTTGAACGGCAGCGAGATGATCGTCGGCGACAGCATCGCCATGCCGAGCGCCATCAGCACGGTGGCGACGACGAGATCGACGACGATGAACGGCAGGAAGATCAGGAAGCCGATCTGGAACGCGGTCTTGAGCTCGGAGGTGACGAACGCCGGCAGCAGCACCGCGAAGGGAATGTCCTTGGGGCTGGCGTAGGGGCCCGACTTGGCCATTTGCGCAAACAGCGTGACGTCCTTGATCCGGGTCTGCTTGGTCATGAAATCATGCAGCGGCGCGCCGGCGGCCTGGATCATCTGGGTGCCGGCGATCTGGCCGGCGGCATAAGGCTGGATCGCCTGGGTGTTCATCTGGCTGATGGTCGGCGCCATCACGAACAGCGACAGGAACAGCGCCAGCCCGATCAGCACCTGGTTGGGCGGGGTCTGCTGGAGGCCGAGCGCCTGGCGGAGCACCGCGAGCACGATCACGATCCGGGTAAAGCTGGTCATCATCAGCAGGATGCCCGGCAGGATCGTCAGCAGGCCCATGATGATCAGGACCTGGAGGCTCAGCGACAGCGGCGCCGACTGGCCGACGCCCGCACCGGCACCGGCGCCACCCTGCGCCGAGAGCTGGCCGAGCGCGCGGTCCACCGCGTCGCCGACGCCGGGGGCCGGCGCGGCGGCGGGCGCGGCTTGCGCAAAGGCGGGCATCGCCACCACGATCGCGAGGATCAGCGCCAGCGCGACCCACAGCCACTTGAGGTTGCGCGAGCGCGGCGCGGCGGTGCGTTGCTGGATCAGCGCGGGACCGGTGCCGCGGCGGGTGATGGTGACGCTCACCGGCCGCGCCCCAGATCGAACTTGGGCAGCTCGAACGGCTTGCGGACCGGCGCGTCGCCGCGCGGTTCGGGCGTCGGCGCGATATCGGCGCCGCCATCGACCTTGTCGACCAGCGTCACACCGCCGCGGCCGACCGATACGAGCAGCCGCTTGCCCTCGAAATCGAGCACCGCGAGGCGCAGGCCCGGCGAGATCATCATCGTTTCGCGGATGTTGATCAGCCGCGACGAGGGCTTGCCCGGCATCCGGGTTTCGAGCCGTCGCCAGAGGTAGAGACAGCCGATCATCAGACCGCAGACCAGCGGCAGCAGGATGACGAGCTTGAGGATGTACGACCAAAGCATCGAGGGTTCAGCCGCGCGCCGCGACGGACTTGTCGGGCGAGACCAGCTCGGTCATGCGCACGCCGAAGCGATCGCCGACCGTGACCACCTCGCCTCGGCCGATCAGCGTGCCGTTGACGAACACGTCGAGCAGTTCGTTGGCCTGGCGATCGAGCTCGATCACGCTCGATTCACCGAGCGCGAGCAGCTCGCGCAAGGTGAGCTGGGTGGAACCGATCTCCACCGTCAGCTTGACGTCGACATCCTGCAGCAGCCGGAAATTGGCGGCCAGTGCGGAGTCGACCGGAAATCCACCGGCCATGTCGTTCATGAATCTTGTCCTTCGGGAATCGCGATGGAAGTGAGGCGCACGGCGGCGTGGCCGTTGGAGGTGCCGACGGTGCCCTTGCCGAGGCAATCGCCGCCGACCATCACCGGCACGTCGGGGCCGAAGCTGATCGGGATGACATCGCCGGCCTTGAGGTTCATCAGCAGCGACAGCGGCACTACCGGCTCGGCGAGCACCGAGCGGATCGGGAAGCGCACGTTCATCGCCGCGCGGGTCAGCGCGGTGCGCCACGCCGGATTGGCCTCGGCCTTGTCGAGCACCTTGCCGGTGAGCGTCGGCGCGTGCGGCTTGAGCGCGGTGACCGGGTAGAGCAGGTCGATGAACACCGGGGCATGCTCGCCCGCGGCGATGCCGAAGCGGGTGACGATCATCGCATCATCGGCATCGGTCGCGAGCATTGCCGGATTCACTTCCACCCGGGTCGGCGTGAAATCGATCTTGGCGAGCGGCTCCCAGGCGGTGCCGAGCGGCCCGGCGATGCTGGCGCCGATCCGGGTGACCAGCGCCTCGGCCGCAGGCGAAAACTCGGGCGGCAACACCGGCGGCACCGAGCCGGTACCGCCGAAGAACAGGTCGAGCAGCTCAAACACGAAATGGCCGTCGAGCACGCACAGGCCGGTCGCGCCCTGCGGCGACATGATCATCGGCAGCCAGGCGGTCAGCGCCTCCGAACGCTCGGCGCGGTAATCGGCGAAGCGCTGGACCGAGAGCGGTTCGGCCCAGGCGCGCACTTCCTGGCGGAGCAGCGGCTCGAACACACCGCGCAGGCTGCGCGCAAGCCGCGCCGACAGATGCTGCAGCGTGTGAAGATCGCCGAACGGGTTGAGCTGCGTCGCACCCAGCCCGCTCGCATGGGCGGCTGGGGTGCGATCACGCGTCCGTCGTTCGGTGTCTGCTGCTGCGTTAACCATGACTCACTGAACAACAAAATTGGTAAAGTAGACGTTACTAATCCCGCCGAAGCCCTCTTTTTGTTGAAGAACGGCGTTGATCGATTTTGCCAGCCGACCCTGCAGCTGCTGCTTGCCGGCCGAAGTGAAGACCTGCTCCTCCGGCGTGTCGCCGAGCGCCATCAGCACCGCCGAGCGGACCGCGATGTCGTTGGTCTTGAGGTTCTCGATCACGGTGTCGTCGTAGGGCGTCGACACGGCGATGCCGACCTGGATGACGTGCACCGAATCCTGGAGATTGGAGGTGAATTGCGGGTCCATCGCGAAATAGTTGGAGGCATATTGATCGCCGCCGCTGCCGCTCGGCACCGATTTGCCGCTCGTCGTGGCGCCATGGCCGCCTTCGCCACCCTCGCCGCCGGCCGCGGCGCGCTTCTGCTCGGCCTTGGGCACCAGCTTGGGGCCGTGCTCCTCGGCCGCGGCGGCGCCATGGCCGCCACCAATCAGCCCGGCGCTCGAGGCATAGACCCCGGCACCGACGCCGCCGCCGACGAGGACGAGCAGCGCAACGCCCATGATCAGCATCTTCTTGAGGCCGCCCTTCTTCTTCTTGGGCGCGTCGTCTGGCTTGTCGCTCATGGTTCAGTCCTTTGGGTCGATCTGTGGGTGGGGATCAGGCGATGCGGCCAGTGTCGGCGGCATCGGCCTCGGTATCGTTGGCAGGGGTGACGGCGGCGCGGGCGGGCGCGGTGGCGGGCTGGCCGGCCGCTTGGCGCTGCGGCTGGCCCTGGCCGGGCTGATGGCCGAACGCGCCGGCATCCACCGCGGTCTGGCCGAGGCGCAGCCCGCGCTCCTCGGCCGCCTGGGCGAGCCGCGGCTGCGCCTCCTGGAGCATGGCGCGGGTGGCGGCCTGTTCGGCGGCGAAATGGACGTGGACGGTGTCGCCGTCCTTCTTCACCGACACGTCGATGGTGCCGAGCGCATCGGGGATCAGGCGGATGCTGGTGTCGACCGCATCGGCGGCGTCGCGCAGCCGCTCGATATGATCGATCATCGTGTGCGGCCAGCGCTCCTGGCGCATGTCGAGCGGCGCCTGCTGCGCGTCGGCGGTGGCGGGCACCGCCTGGCGCACGTCGGTGACCGCCGCGGCGAGCGTTGCGGTGGCATCGCCCGGGGTGTCGCGCCGGCGCTCGTCCGCGGCAACGGCGGCATGCATCGCGGCGCCGAACACCTGGAGCGCGGGCGCGGTGGTCCCTGCGACGGGCTGCGGTGCCGGTGGCAGCTGCGGCGCCAGCGCTACCGACGGCGCGGCCGTGGCGGAGACATCGCGGATAAAGCTTGAGCGTGGCTGATCGCCGGCAACGGGCGTGGCGGTGGACGCCGGTGCGGCCACCGCGGCTAGCGGGTCTGCCGGCAGCTGCACGCCACCCGCGACAGGGACGGGCGCCGCAGCAGCGGCCACGGGTACGGAATCTAGTGCCACATTGGCGACCGTCGTCGCGCGCGGAGCCGAGCTGGCGGTAGCGGTCGGCAGTGCCGCGGCGGCGGCAACCAGCGACGGGCGATCGGCCTTGGGGCCGGCCACCGGGGTGTCTGCTCCGGGTGACAGGCTCACGCCCACCGATGGCACAGGGCTGGCTACGGGCGTGGGTGACACGGCCTGGGCGAGATCGGCTGCCGCGACGGCATTCGGCACGGCGGCGGCAACAGCGACCGTGGCGGCGGTCGTGCGGCGATTGCCGCGGATCGGCGGCAGGTCGCGGGGCGCGGGTGTGACGATCGCTGCCTCGACCGGCGTATCGCGACCGACCGATTGGATCGGGGAGGCCGTTGCCGTCGTGACGGCGGGCTGAATATCCGCTGCGGGTGATGGCGTCGCGTCACGCGCAGCAGCCACCGGCGACCCGCTCGGCACAAGCGAAGGCTTAACGATCTGCGCCTGGCTTGCCCGAGGCTGGCCGGCAGACGCGAGCCTGGCCGCCGCGATCGCCCCGTTGCCGTCCTCGGCGGGCAACGCTGCCGCCGTGACAATTGCCTGGGCCGGCGAACGCGCGCCGGTGGGATCTGACGGCTCGGCCTCAGCTGCGGTCGTGCGTGGCGCGCGTGGCGCTGCCGGGTCAGTCAGGTCGGCGGGTGTGACCGTCGACGCGGGCGGCTCCGATCGGACCGGCGAGGGGGCGGCGGCGGCCATGGCCAGAGTCGAGCTGCCGGTACGGATCGCCGCGACCGTCACGGTTCGGGCGGCCGGGGCGTCGCCGGGTGGCGTGGTGGGCGGGAGCGCCGCGGCAGGAAGCGGGATCGGCGCCGTCACGATGGCTTCCGGCGTTGCGGCGCCGAAGGACGGTGACACGGTGACGCCGGCTACCGACGGGTCGGCGGCCGTGCTCGCCGGTGCGGGCGACGC
>NZ_JALNUP010000027.1 GCF_026540855.1 Sphingomonas sp. GC_Shp_5 | reverse complement strand
CGTGGTTGGCGGGGTAGGTTGCGAGCAGGCTGCCGTGGACAAGCGCCACTCCCTGTTACTGCAGCCTGACCGACGTTCGCGCCGGCAAGTGAGCGGTACATCGCTTGAACGCGTCAATGTCTCGACGAGCCGTGCCGCTCGATGGCATATCGTGACCATCACAGAAAGTCGCACGCCGGTTGCTGCGCTCCCGCAGGTCGGGGATGACGGTTAGCAGGCAAGTGGCGATCGACACCTGTGGGATGGCTGGCCCGGCGAACAGCCTTTCGGATCATGCAGGTCTCGCTTCCGGACCCACAGAATCGGGCGACCTGCCGGATCATCGGCGCTGCGTCAGCGATAACCTGCGCTGAGATTAGCCCGATGCGCCTGAGCTATCACCCGCGCTCGCGACGCGGGTAGATGGGTCCGCACGATCTTCATAACAGCCGCGGCTCCCTGGTCATGATCGGTATAGCTGCTGTTCCTTCGGCAGATGGCGCCGTGTCCCGCGTTGACACCCGGCCCCAGCCGGCGGTCCGTATAGGGGCGAGCTTGGTCAATCAGGGCTCCGGGTTGGTCCGCACGTCGCCAATCGAGCCGGAGGGAAGATGACCCATAGGAGATGGATCACGCTCGCTAACTTCTGCATCCACGGCGATGCAGTGCGACAAACTTTCAGCTAACGGTTTGAGGCGGGGGCAGCCGGTGAGCGGCAAAGACCTCCAAGGAGAGTGTGTGTGAACCGTCGGGAGCTCATGGTCGCGGTGCCCGCCGCCTTGCTACTCGCGCAATCGGGTATCGCCAAGGCTGCGCCTGGCAAGAAGGGCGTGATGCTGATGAACCGCATCGGCCCGTCCACCTCCGAACTGTTTGTGGCTGATGGCGATGGATCAAACGAGCGCAAGCTGTTGCCAACATCCCGGTTCGAATACCACGCTACTACAGCTGGGACTCCGAATGGGAGTATCGTTCGACCGACGTGTTCCCGTTGCTGTCGCGCCAAGGGCGGCTGGCGATCACGGAGAAGCAGTTGGGCAACTCTTCGATCGTCACCATGAAGCCTGATGGTTCCGACCAGAAGGTCGTGTTCAATGCCGACGGTGCGGGCCTCGATCCGGCGCTGGTCAAGAAGGGACTGGCGGGCGCATTCCAACCGGCGTTGTCGCCGGACGGGCAGTGGATCGCGTTCGGCGTTGGCGCCTGGTTTCAAGAGCGGGCGCACGGCAAAGCTACGGTGATGCGCGCGAAGGCAGATGGTTCGGGGCACGAGGCACTGACCGACGGCACCGTGCATTCGGGATTTCCAAGCTATTCGGCTGACGGGCGCTACCTGGGCTATCGGGTTTGGGGCGAGAACAACTTTGGTCTGCGCGTCATGTATCTCAGCGACAAGAGCGTGCGCATCCTGACCAAGGAAGTCGACAATCTTCCCTTCTGGTCGCCCGATGGCAAGCTGATCGTGTTCACCCGCAAGACCAGCGCGACGAATTTCGACATCTGCACGATCCGCCCGGACGGTTCCGGGTTGAAGACGCTGACCACCAGCCAGGCAAACGACCCGCACGCCGTGTGGACGTATGACGGACGCATAGCCTGGTCGAGCGGGATGTACGGCTTCCGAGACGACGCGGCTATCTACGACAACACGTTCCAGCCTTATGGGCAGATCATGGTCATGAACGCGGACGGGACCGGAAAGCGGTTAACTACTGACAGTTGTGGGAGGATTCTATACCGCTCTACATACCAAATAAGTTTCTGTAAGTTTCGCTCGCTGCTCGGGTAGCTGTTCAGCCGCGTTTACGTGAAGCGTGTCGATCGGCCCGTCGTCGCTTTCGCGGAAATATCGGCATCTTTGGCGACCCGTGCCGACCGGCCCGCGGTGCCTGACCAACGATGGCTAAGACATCCTGCTCGCGCAGCATACGCTTTACAAAGCGGCCGTCCTGATCGCGACGTGGCTCGGAGCGACATACGGGCATTGATCAGCGTTGGGTTGGCCGGATCAGGGTCGATGCTATTTTTCAGTTCAACTGCGACGGACGCGTTTCCGCCACGGAGAAGCCGGCCTTTCGATCGACGATCCAATTATTAACGCATGCCTCAGCACCCCGCAGGTAAGTACGGGAAAGTGGTAGCGTTTAGCCGTAGCACCACTCGGACGTGCGGGTGATCATTGCCATAGCATCGCCACAGCATCGTGGTGGCCAGGTAAGCCGGAACCCGAGCGTCAGGCCGAGCGCTAGCAAGTTGCCACCACTACCGTCTCACCATCTTCCTTGGTGAAGGCGCCTTGCTGAAGCATCGGCAGCAGATCGAGCACCGCTTCTGATGGCCGGCACAGCTTCACGCCCAGCGGCGATACCACTAGGGGGCGGTTGATCAGAAGGGGATGCCGCATCATCGCGTCGACCAATGCCTCGTCGGACAGCGTCTCATCACCAAGCCCCAGTGCGGCGAACGGCGTGCCCTTCTCTCGCAACAGCATCCGCGGCGTGATGCCGGCGCGCTCGATTAAGCCGAGGAGCAGTGCCCGCGAGGGCGGGGTCTTGAGATACTCGACGACATGCGGCTCGATTCCGGCATTGCGGATCAGCCCAAGCGTGTTGCGCGACGTGCCGCAGTCGGGGTTGTGGTAGATCACGATGTCGATGGCCAAGACTCGGTCCTTCAGCAGAGCGGGTGAGGTCGGCAAGCAGCGATGCGCCTAGCTCCGGGGCGCCGACGGAGCAATCAGGCCACACAAGTTTGGCAGATCGGCGGGGGAGATAATCGCCGCGACTTGCCCTCGGAGCTGTGATGGCCGGCCCGTTATCTGACCTACGCAGCATCATCGATAGCGCGGCTGTGGCTGTTGTTGCTCCAATGGTCGATCTGGAGCTGACACCGAAGGCGCTGCGCTAGTGACGCAGCCCTTCCTGTGTCAGGCGTGCTCGATCTCGAGCGTGGGATAGTCGCTATAGCCCTTGGCACCGCCACCGTAGAGCGTGTCCTTGTCGATCTCGTTGAGCGGCGCGCCTCGCTCGAGGCGCGTAACGAGGTCCGGATTGGCGATGAACGCCTGGCCGAAGGCGATCAGATCGGCGTCGCCGGCCTCCAATGCCTTGTTGGATAGCTCGAGCGTGTAGCCGTTGTTGGCCATATAGGCTTGGGCGAAGCGGCGGCGGAGCGAGACATAGTCGAACGGCGCGATGTCTCGCGGCCCACCGGTCGCGCCTTCGATGACGTGGAGGTAGACGAGACGGAGGGCGCTGAGCTGCTCGACGATATGGTCGAACAAGGGCTGGGGATCGCTGTCCGCAATGCCGTTCGCGGGAGTGACCGGCGAGATGCGGATGCCGGTGCGCGCGGCACCGACCTCGTTCACGACCGCCTTCGTGACCTCGAGCATCAGCCTGGCGCGGTTCTCGATCGACCCACCATAGATGTCGTCACGGTGATTGGCGCCGTCCTTGGCGAACTGATCGAGCAGATAGCCGTTGGCGCCATGCACCTCGACGCCGTCAAAGCCGGCGCGGATCGCATTCGCAGCGCCACGGCGGAAGTCCTCGACGATGCCCGGGATCTCGTCGAGCGCGAGCGCGCGGGGCTCCGAGCAGTCGACGAAGCTGCCGCCGACGTAAACCTTGCTGTCGGCGCGGATGGCCGATGGCGCGACGGGCTCTCCACCGCGGGGTTGGAGGTCGGCATGCGAGACGCGGCCGACATGCCAAAGCTGGAGGAAGATCTTGCCGCCGGCGGCGTGCACTGCGTCGGTGACGGTGCGCCAGCCCTCGACCTGCGCGTCGGTATAGATCCCCGGCGTGTCCTGATAGCCCTGGCCCTGCTGCGACACCTGGGTCGCTTCGGCGATCAGCAGACCGGCGGAGGCACGCTGGGCGTAATAGTCGGCGGCAAACGAGCCCGGAACCATGCCGGCGGCGGCGCGGTTGCGAGTGAGGGGTGCCATCACGATGCGATTGGCCAGCGGAATGGTGCCGAGCATGTAGGGATCGAACAAGGTTGGCATGGGGATCTTTCGTTGGGAACGGTAATGCAGGAGGTCAGGCTGCGGCGGCGATTTCGCGCAGCGCGTTTTCAAAGGCCTCAGGCGGCTGGCCGCCGGAGATCAGGTAGCGATCGTTGATGACTACCGCGGGCACAGCGCTGATCCCGCGTGATTGCCATAGCTGTTCGGCGACACGCACGTCCTGCGCGTAAGTGTCGGACGCGAGGATCTGGTCGGCCCGCGCCGGATCGAGCCCGGCCTTGGCGGCAGCGGCGACGAGCACTGCGTGGTCGGACGGATCCTGCCCATCGGTAAAATAGGCGTCGAACAGCGCGTGCTTGAGCGCTGCCTGCTTTCCCTCGCCATGCGCCCAGTGCAGCAGCCGGTGCGCGTCGAACGTGTTGTAGATGCGGCTGGCCTCCGACATCTGCATTCGGAAGCCGATTGCGGCGGCGCGGTCGCGGATAATCGCGCGGTTGGCGGCCGATTGCTCGGGCGTCGAGCCATATTTCTCCGCGATATGCTCGCCGATATTCTGCCCGTCCTTGCCCATCTGCGGGTTGAGCTCGAACGGCTGAAAGGTGATGTCGGCCGCCACCACATCGGCGGTACGGACGAGCGCTTCCTCGAGCCCGCGCGGGCCGATGATGCACCAGGGACAGGAAACGTCGGAAACGAAGTCGATCTTCATGGGCTTGGGCATGCGGCACCGTTGCGGCTGGAAAGGAACTCGAATGTAGGCATGCGAGCCGTTCAATGCACGGGGGCGGAACTCGTTGCCGGCCCTAGCATTCCGTTTGGGAACCCACGTTCATCGGCGATCTACGCCGACTGGCGCTTGCCGTTGCAGAGGAACCATCATGACCGCCTATGTCGTCTTCACCCGCGAATGGACCACCGATGCCGCCGAACTGAAGCTGTACGGCGAGCAGGCACCCGCCGCGCGTGTCGGGCATGACATGACCCCGCTCGCCTTCTACGGTCCGCTGGAGGTGCTTGAAGGCGCGCCCGTCGAGGGCTGTGTGATCCTTGCCTTCCCGAGCATCGCCGAGGCGCGTGGCTGGTATGACAGTCCGATCTACCAGGCCGCGCGCGAGCATCGCCTGAAGGGCGCGGACTATCGCGTGTTCATCGTCGAGGGGGTCGACGCGGGCTGATCGCCATGCCGACCATTACAGTCCGGAGCTAGGCGAAGCCGGCTGCAAGAACGGTTTGGCGAGCCCGTGGTACAGGCGCTCCTTGCAGACCATCGTGCTGACCAGATCGGCGATCAGCGCGGTGGCGAACAGGGGAATGATCATGCCTCGGCTGGCGGTAGTCTCGCTGATGATGATCACTGCCGTTAGCGGCGCGCGGACGACGCCCACGAAATAGGCGATCATGCCGAGCAGCACCACGGCGCCCGCGGGATCGTTCGGGAAGGCGGCCGTCAGCAGATTGCCGACGCCGGCGCCGACCGCGAGGGATGGCGCGAACACGCCGCCGGGCGCGCCGCTGAGCGTCGCCATCAACGCCGACACGAACTTGGCAGGGCCGAACCACAAGGGCTCGCCCTGACCCTCGACCAAGTGGCGGGTCGCCTCATAGCCGGTGCCCCAAGTCGCGCCGTGGGTGACCACCCCGAGCACGGCCACCACCACCCCGCACAGGATCGCGAGTAAGACGGGACGGCGTTTGGCGCGGATCAACCAGCCGCGGCTCGGCGCGGCAACGGCGAGCACGATCCGCGTGAACAGGCCGCCGCCGAGACCGCCGACGATCCCCGCCACCGGCGCGACGACGAGGACCGAGCCGAGCGCCAGCGTCTGCCGCATGGTGCCGAAATAGACATAGTCGCCGGCGATCCCGAGGCTGACCATGCCGGCGATCATCACCGCCACCATCACCAGCACCGCGACCTTCTGCTCATAGGCTGAGGCGAGTTCCTCGATCGCGAAGGCGACCCCCGCGAGCGGCGTGTTGAAGGCCGCCGCGACGCCGGCCGCGCCACCGGCGATCAGCACGCCGGCCGTCACCGGCACCCGCAGCAGCCGGTGGCAGGCAACCATGATCGCGGCGCTGAGCTGCACCGTCGGTCCTTCGCGCCCCACCGCACCGCCTGCGCCGAGCATGGCGAGCGTCAGGCCGATCTTGGCGGCGGCCGTGCGCAGCGACACTAGCGGGCCATAGCCCTTGCCGGCAGGGTCCCGCGATGCCGCGATGACTTGGGGTATGCCGGAGCCACGCGCCTCGGGCGCCCAGCACCGCGTGGCGTACGCCACCAGCCCGAACACCATGGGCGTGATCAGCAGCGGGGCATAAGACCACGCGGCGACGAGACGGGCAAAGGCTGCTTGCGCGACATCGCCGAGCCTTGCGAACGCGAGGGCCGCAAGCCCCAGCACGACCGCCCCGATGCCGGTCGCCAGCCGTCGATTGACCAGGGCAACGGCGCCATGGGCCCTGTGCCGCCGCCCTGCCAGCAGATGACGCAGCTGCATCAGATATTGGGGGAGGGTGGCCATCGTTCCTTTCGCGCGGCATCAAGGGTCGCGATCATCACGCGCCGTACCGTCTGCACCCGCGAATGCCAATGTGAGCATGCCAGCGGTAGCGGTTGTGGGACGCTCGCCTGCCGGCCGTATCAATGCGCGGCGCCGGCTCCCACTGGCCGCCGCGGGCGTGGCGACAACCAGATCACCATCGCGGCGATCCCGAAGATGATCGCCGACAGCAGGAAGATGTGGTCGATGGCGACCGCGGCCGCCTCCTGCTCCACCGTCCGCTCTATAATGCCGCGCACCTGATCGATCGAAAATCCACTCGCCTGGAGCTGCTGGCTAGTGTCGGCCGCGTTGAGGCTGCCGACGATCTCGCTGCGCGATGCGATCGTGCTGTTGGCGAACATGGTGGTGGACACCGACGTGCCGATCGCACCTGCCATCGTCCGCAGGAAGCTCATCACGCCCGCGGCCGAGGCGGTTTCGTGCGGTTCGACGGCGCCAAGCGCGATGGTGGTGAGCGGGATGAAGAAGAACGGCATTCCGAAGCCCTGCAGCATCTGCGGGATCGCCAGCGACCAATAATCGGCGCCGCTCGTCCAGTGCGTCCGCAGCAGCGAGATCAGCCCGAGCCAGAGAATGCCGAAGCAGACGAGCGCGCGAGGATCCACCTTGCCGGAAATCTTCGCGACGATCGGCGACATGATCACCGCCGCCACGCCGGAGAAGGCGGTGACGTAGCCGGCGTAGGTGGAGGTGTAGCCGAGGCTCGCCTGCAGCCATTGCGGAATCAGCACCGCAGAGGCGAAAAAGGTGGCAAAAGCGAAGGCGAGGCTCGCCACGGCGACGCTGAAGCCGCGATGACGGAATACCTTGAGATCGACGATCGGCCGCTCCTCGGTGAACTCCCATGCCAGGAAGACAAGGAAGCCGACCCCCGCGATCACCGCCAGCGCGACGATCAGGCTGTCGCCGAACCAGTCGCGCTCGCGGCCGAGATCGAGCATGATCTGCAGCGCGCCGATCCACAGCACCATCAGCGCCAGCCCGATCTTGTCGACGCCCAGCCGCTCGGTGCGGGTCTCGGCCGGCGTCAGCAGCCGATAGGCGCCATAGGCGCAGAGCGCGGCGACGGGGATGTTGATGAAGAAGATCCAGTGCCACGACCAGCTGTCGCTGATTGTGCCGCCGAGGATCGGCCCGAGGATCGGCGCGACCACCGTGGTCATCGCCCACAGCCCCATCGCCTGGCCGTGCTGCTGCTTGGGGAAGACGCGCAGCAGCAGGGTCTGGCTGAGCGGCATCAGCGGCCCGCCGCACAGGCCCTGACCGATCCGGCAGGCGACGATCATCGGCAGGCTACCCGACAGGCCGCACAGGATCGAGAACAGGCCAAAGCCGATCATCCCGACGATGAAGGTCCGCACCGCACCGAACCGCCCGGCGAGCCAGCCGGTGAGCGGCACGCAGATCGCCTCCGCCACCGCATAGGAAGTGATGATCCACGTCCCCTGCGACGACGAGATGCCCATCGAGCCGGCGATATGCGCGACCGAGACGTTGGCGATGGTGGTATCGAGCACCACCATGAAATTGGTCAGCGCCAGGACCATGCCGGCGAGCAGCAGGGTGGGCCCGGCGAGGGGCTTGAACGTATCGGTACCGGCCATCGCCGCTGTCCTCCTAGCGGGCCGAGGTATCGATCTCGGCCGTCATCGACAGGCCGACGCGCAGCGGGTGCGCAGCGAGTTCGCGAGGGTCGAGCGTGACGCGGACCGGCAGACGCTGGACCACCTTGATCCAGTTGCCGGTGGCATTCTGCGCCGGGATTAGCGCGAACGCCGAGCCGGTGCCGCCGGAGAAGCCGGCAACGCGGCCGTGATAATCGACGCTGCCGCCATAAAGGTCAGAGGTCAGCGTCACCGGCTGGCCGGGCTTCACCTTCTCGAGCTGGCCTTCCTTGAAGTTGGCATCGACATAGACCTGGCCGACCGGGACGATGCGCATGATCGTGGCGCCGGGCGCGATGCGCTGGCCGATCTGGATCGTGCGGTTGGCGACCACGCCGTCGATCGGTGCGCGGATCACGGTACGATCGAGATCGAGCCGCGCCTGCCGCACCCGCGCCTCGGCCATCAGCACATCGGGCGCGTTGGCGACGCTGGTGCCCTGGATCAGCGCCTGGTTCGCGGCAAGGTTGCCCGCCGCGGCGCCACGCTGCGAGCTTGCCTGGGCGACGGCGGCGCGCGCCTGCTCTAGGCTCGCCCGCGCCGCGGCCAGCGCGTTGGTCGCGGAGGTCAGTTCGTCGCCCGAGACCGCGCCATTGGGGGCGAGCTTCTGGCGGCGATTGAAATCGACCTGGGCCTTGGCGAAGCTCGCCTGGGCGGCGATCAGCTGCGCGCGGGCGCTGAGGATGTCGGCGCCGCGCGCCTGCACCTGCGCCGACAAGGCATTGCTGGTCGCCGAGGTCTGGCCGAACATGCGCCGCGCTTTCGCAAGATCCGCCTCGGCGGTGGCCAGCGTGATCCGCGCGTCGCTGTCGTCGAGACGAACGAGGACGTCGCCCTTCCTTACCGCCTGGGTATCCGAGACGCGAACGTCGAGCGCCTGGCCGGCGACCATCGGCGTCACCTGCGCGGTATCGGCGCCGACATAGGCGTTGTCGGTTTCGACATAATGGCTGCCGACCAGCGCATACCAGCCGCCATAGCCGACACCGGCAACTAGCACGACGCCGGCGATACCGGCGAGCAGCGTGCGGCGGCGGCCGTTGCGGGGCGGCGGTGCCTGGACGGACATGGCATCGGCCTGGGGGAATTGGGGATCGGCATCAGCCACGGCTGCTATCCTTGCTGGTCTGGTGGTCGGTCGGGAGGGGGGCGGCGGCGAACCCGCCGCCGAGCGCGCGGACGAGCGCGACATCGAGGGTGAAGGCACGCGCCTGAAGATCGGCGAAGCTGCGCTGCGCCTGAAGCGCGCGGTCCTGCGCCGTCAGCACATCGAGGAAGCGTGACAGACCGCCTTCGTAGCGCTGGCGGGCGACGTCATAGGCGCCTTGCGCCTGGACCAGCGCCTCGCGCGCTTCGACCAGCTGGCTGGCGAGCGAGCGTCGGCTGGTCACTGCATCGCCGACCTGGCGATAGGCATCGGTGACGGTGCGATCGTAATTGGCGACGGCCTCGTCATAGGTCGCGCGCGCGTTGCGGTAGCGACCCTGCAGCTCGCCGCCGCGGAAGATCGGCAGGCTGACCGCGGGCCCGGCATCGCCATAGGTTGAGCCGGTCTTGATCAGATTGCCGAGGCCGAGCGCCTGCAGGCCAAAGGCGGCGCTGAGGTTGATCGCGGGATAGAAATCGGCGCGGGCGACCTTGATCCGGCTGGCCTCCGCTTCGACCCGGCTGCGCGCGGCGACCACATCGGGACGACGCCCGACCAGATCGGTGGTGACGTCCTGTGGGATGCCACGCGACGGCACGATCGCCGCCGGCGCCTGGATCGAGAGCCCGCGGTCGGGACCCTTGCCGAGCAAGGAGGCGAGGCGGTTGCGGGTGAGGGCGATCTGTTCGTCGGTGGCGATCAGGTCGGCGCGCGCGGTCGGCACCGCGGCGCGGGCCTGCTTCAGCTCGGCCTGGGTGTCGAGGCCGGAGGCGACGCGATCGACCGTGAGTGATTCCGTTTGCTGACGGATGGCGAGCGCGCTTTGCTGCACCCCGCGCTCGGCAAACAGCCGGGCAAGATCGGCATAGGCATCGGCGATGTTGGTCGACAGCATCAGCGAGGATTGCGCAAAATCCAGCCGTGCCGCCTCGGCCTCCGAGCGCGCCGCGGCATAAGCGGCGCGGTTGCGCCCCCACAGGTCGAGATCGAAGCCGACGTTCGCCGCCAGCTGCCCGGTGCCGTTCCACCCCTTAGGGACGAAGGCTGCCGGGATGCCGTTGTTGTAGCTCTGCTTGGCGGCGCCGACGCTGCCGGTCGCGTCCAGCGTCGGCAGCCGCGCCGCATTGGCCTGCTCGGCATAGGCATCCGCCTGGCGCACGCGCGCGGCGGCGGCGGCGAGGTCCGGCGAGCCGGCAAGCGCCTCGGCGATCAGCGCGTCGAGCTGGGTGTCGCCATAGCCGGTCCACCAATCCGCCGCTGGCCAGGTCGTCACCGTGGCAGCGCCAGCAAGCGTCTGCCGGGAGTCGAACTGGGCCGGCGTGGCGATCTGCGGTGCCGCGCCCAATTTGGGCACGGTCGCGCAGGCGGAGAGGAGTGCCAGCGGCAACAGCGCCGCGGCAGGCAAAGCAGCAAAGGGAGGCGAGGGCATGTCAAGAAACCGTACTAATGGGTACGGTTGGCCAGATGAGGATCGGCGACATGCTTGTCAATGAGAAAGCGTACCCTATAGTACGATTATGTCTGCCGAGATCCCCGAACCCGCCTTGTCGCGGCGCGATGCGCGTAAATTCGATCGCCGCCAGGCGATCATCGAGGCGGCGCGGCACTCGTTCCTCGAGCATGGCTATGCGGGGACGTCGATGTCGGCACTGGTGAAGACGCTGGGCGGCTCGAAGGGGACGCTGTGGAGCTATTTCCCATCCAAGGAAGAGCTGTTCGGTGCCGTCATCGAGCAGGTCAGTGCCGCCTTCCGTGCCGAACTGGCGAACGTGCTGGCGACCCGCGGTGAGCTCGAGACGGTGCTGGCGGCCTTCTGCCGCACCTTCATGCGCAAGATCAGCGCACCCGAATCGCTGGAGACGTGGCGGCTGGTGGTCGCCGAGAGCGGCCGGTTTCCCGAGGTCGGCCAGATCTTCTACCAGCAAGCGGCGCGGCATACCCGCGAGGCGCTGACGCGGTTCCTCGAGCCGTACATCGCCGAGGGGCGGCTACGCCAGGCGCGGCCCGACCATATGGCCGAGCGGCTGATCGACCTGTGCGTCGGGCCGCAGACGCGCCGGTTGTGGGGTGTCGAGGCGCATCTGGCATCATCGGCCGCGGAGGATGCCGACGAGATCGTCCAGCTGTTCCTGAGGGCCTATGCACCCGAGCCGAGCGCCGCCCCAAAGCGCCTCGGCGTCAATCCTGTCGTTGGCGAAGCGCGGCGGTGACCGCCGGCAGCATCCGGCCGACGATGATGCTGACGCCGCGCCGGTTGGGATGAAGCCCGTCCGCCTGCAGCAGCGTGCGATTGGCGGCGACCCCGTCGAGGAAGAAGGGGTAGAGCGGCATCCGGTGGGCGCGGGCGAGCGCGGGGTACAGGCCGTCGAACGCGCGGCCATAGTCGCTGCCGAGGTTGGGCGCGGCGCGCATGCCGGCGATCAGAACGGGAATGTGCCGGCGCTGCAGCTCGGTGAGCACCGCATCCAGGTTGGCGCGGGCCTGGGCCACCGGCAGGCCGCGCAGCATGTCGTTAGCGCCGAGCTCGACGATCACCAGATCGGGCGCGACGCCGAGCCCGCGCAACCCCCAGCGCAGCCGTGCCCGAGCCTGCGCGGCGGTGTCGCCGGCGACGCCGCCATTGCGCACCGTGGCGGCGATGCCGGCGCGGCGCAGCGCGGCCTGGAGCTGGCTCGGGAACCCGTCCGCGGGCGGCAGGCCATAGCCGGCCGACAGGCTGTCGCCGAACGCCCAGACCAGCGGCGCGCGCGGTGCGGCGAGGGCTGCGGGCGGGGCGACCAGCCCGGCGACGAGCAACGCGAGATGGACAAGCAGGCCATGCCCTCCGTATCGCTGGCGGCGTGATATCTTCTCCATCTCCCCGCGATAGCGCGCTGATCGTCGCGCGCAACGTCCGCCTGTCGCTGGGCCGCCCGCCCAGCCGGGTCGACATCCTCCATGGCATCGATCTCAGCGTCGCGGCGGGGGAGAGCGTGGCGCTGCTCGGCGCCTCTGGATCGGGCAAATCGTCGCTGATGGCGATCCTGGCCGGGCTCGAGCGGCCGACCGGCGGCGAGGTGACGGTGAGCGGGCTCGTTTTCACCACGCTCGACGAGGACGGCCTGGCGATCGCGCGCCGCGGCCGGATCGGGATCGTGCTCCAGGCCTTCCACCTGCTGCCGACGATGACCGCGCTCGAGAATGTCGCGGTGCCGCTCGAGCTGGCAGGCGCGAGCGACGCGTTCGCGCGGGCGCAGGTGGAACTGGCGGCGGTCGGCCTCGCCGATCGCACCGGGCACTATCCGGCGCAATTGTCCGGCGGCGAGCAACAGCGGGTGGCGATCGCGCGCGCGCTGGTGGGCCAGCCCGGGCTGCTGTTCGCCGACGAGCCGACCGGCAACCTCGACACCGCCACCGGCGCGGCGATCATGGACATGCTGTTCGCCCGCCACGCCGCGAGCGGGGCGACCCTGTTCGTGATCACCCACGATGCCGCGCTCGCGGCGCGGTGCGCGCGGGTGATCGAGCTCGCCGATGGCCGTATCGTCGCCGATCGTCGTGGCGCATGAACATCGCCTGGCGGCTGGCGCTGCGCGATCTCCGGCGCGGCGGGCGCGGGCTGCTGCTGCTCGCCTTGTGCCTGTTCCTCGGCACCGCGGCGCTCGCCGGGATCGGCAGCCTGTCGGCGAGCCTGCTCGCCGCATTGGACGACCAGGGGCGGCAGATGCTCGGCGGCGACCTCGAACTCACCGTGTCGCAGCGCCGCGCCACCGTCGAGGAGGCGGCGGCGTTCGCCGGCGCCGGCCGGGTTGCGGAGACGGTGTCGCTGCGCGCGATGGCGAGCGTCCGCGGCGGTGCGCCGGTGCTGCTCGACCTGCGCGGGGTCGACGCGGGCTGGCCGCTGGTCGGCGACGCGCGCCTCGCGGCAGGCGCGCTGGCGCCGCGACCGCGCGGCGACGGCATCGCGCTCGCCCCGGTGGCGGCGGCGCGGCTCGGCGTTCGCGTCGGCGACCGGATCAAGGTCGGTGCCGCCGAGCTCCGCCTGGTTGGGCTGATCGCGCAGGAGCCCGATCGGCTCGGTGCCGGATTCGCGCTCGGCGCGCCGGCGCTGGTCAATATGGCCGGGCTCGACGCCACCCGGCTGCTGCAGCCCGGCAGCCTCTATGAAAGCCATTATCGTCTCGTCCTGCCCCGCGCCGATCCGGCCCGGGCCGAGGCGACCGGCGACCGGCTGGTGCGGCGCTTCGCCGGCGCCGGCTGGTCGGCCCGGACCAGCGCGCAGGCCGCGGGCGGGCTCAAGCGCGGCATCGCCCAGCTCGGCCAATTCCTGCTGCTGGTCGGCCTGTCGGCACTGGCGATCGCCGGGGTCGGGGTGGGGAGCGGGGTCGCGGCCTATCTCGCCGGCAAGACGCGGATCATCGCCACGCTCAAGGTGCTCGGCGCGCGCTCGGGGACGATCGCGGCGATCTTCCTGCTCCAGCTCGGGCTGGTCGCCGCCGGGGCGATCCTCGCCGGGGTCGCGCTCGGCGCGCTGGTGCCGTGGATCGTCGCCGGCATGGCGGGATCGGCGCTGCCGGTTGCGCCGCGGCTGGCGCTCTATCCGGTGCCGCTGGCGACCGCGGCGCTGCTCGGGCTGTTCGCCGGATTGCTGTTCGCGCTGCCGGCGCTGGCGCGCGCGCGCGCGGTGCCGGCGGCGACGTTGCTGCGCGATGCGCTCGCGACCCGGCGGCTGCCCGGCGCCGCGGTGCTCGGCGGGATGGCGGCGCTGCTCGCGGCGCTGATCGGGCTGGCCGTGCTCACCGCGACCGATCGGTTGCTTGCGCTGCAGTTCGTCGCCGCGGTGACGGTGCTGGTGGTGCTGCTGTGGCTGGTCGGGATAGCGCTGCGCTGGCTGCTCGCGCGGCTGCCGCGGCCGCGCGCACCGCTGCTGCGGCTCGCGCTCGCCAACCTCCACCGCCCCGGCGCGCAGACCGACCGGCTGGTGGTCGCGCTCGGGCTCGGCTTCTCGCTGTTCGTCGCGCTGGCGGTGATCGACACCAGCCTGTCGGCCGAGCTCGCCGGCGCCGCGCCCGCCAAGGCGCAGCGCTTCTTCACGATCGATCTCCAGCCCGAGGATGCGGGCCGGTTCCGCGCCGCGGTGGCCGCCGCCGCGCCGGACGCGCGGATCGAGGCGGTGCCGTCGCTGCGCGGCTCGATCGTCGCGTTGAAGGGCCAACGGGTCGCCGAGATGAAGACGCTGCCGGCAGGCGCCTGGGTGCTGCGTGGCGACCGGACGCTGACCTGGTCGGCGGGCATGCCGCCACGCAACACGGTGGTCGCCGGGCGCTGGTGGCCGGCCGATTATCGCGGGCCCCCGCTGGTGTCGCTCGAGGACCGCGCCGCCGAGGCGCTGGGGCTGCGGATCGGCGACAGCATTGTGGTCTCGGTGCTCGGCGTTGACGTGCCGGCGCGGATTGCGGCGCTGCGCCACATCGACTGGAGCGGGCTCGGGCTCAACTTCGCGATCGTGTTTTCACCGGGCTATATCGAGGAGGCGCCGCACAGCCTGCTCGCGAGCGTCTATGCGCCGCCGGGCCGGGATGCCGCGGTCGCGCGGCGGGTGGCGGACGCCTTGCCGTCGGTGACGATGATCCGCGTCGGCGACGTGATCGGCCAGATCGGCGCGGTGCTCGGCCAGGTCGCGGTGGCGATCCGCGCGGCGGCGGCGGTGACGATCGCGGCCGGGATCGTGGTGCTGATCGGCGCGGTTGCCGCCGCCGAGCGCACCCGGCGCTACGATGCGGTGATCCTCAAGCTGCTCGGCGGCACCGCGCGCCAGGTGCTGGCGGCGCAGGCGATCGAATATGCGTTGCTGTCGCTGGTGCTGGCGACGGTGGCGCTGCTGGTCGGCGGGGGCGGCGGCTGGTTCGTCGTCGTCCATGTGTTCGCGCTGCCCTGGGCATCGAACTGGTCGGTGGTCGCGCTGACGTTGCTGGCCGCGACCGCGATGACGCTCGGCATCGGCGTGATCGGCAGCCTGCCGGCGTTGCGCGCCAAGCCGGCGACCACGCTGCGCGAGCTGTGAACCGGCGCGGGGGCAGACCCCGCGCCGGCCCGGCCTATCGGTAGAGCCGCTCGGCATCCGCCTTGAACTGCGCGCCGCTGTCGCTGCGGCTGTAGAACATGTGGCCGCCGGCATAGACCCGCAGCTGGACGCGCTCGGCGACGCCGAACGCCGGCATCTGGTCGACGATCAGCCGCGAGGCCATGAACGGGCAGGACAGGTCGTCCCAGCCATGGACGATCAGCACCCGCATCTTGGGATCGTTGGCGATCGCCTTGCGCAGGTCGGTCACCGGCGTGTCGTCCGGCTTGCCGCGATCCCAGGCCTTGTTCACCGCATAGGACAAAGCGTTGTAGCGCGCGTCGGTCTTCCAGCCGACCTCGCGGGTGACGAAATCGACCATCGCGCTGGTGGTGGGGGCGATCAGCGCATCGAGGATCGGATCGTTTGACTGCTGCTGCGCCGACCAGGGGAAGGGATCGAAGGCGGTGACGTTGGAATCATAGACGGAACCGATGGTGTTGTCGGCGCGATGGATCTCGCGCAGGTAGGTGCCGCTGTCGACCCGGCCGCCGAGCCGGCGGACCAAGGCGGGATCGAGCCCGGTAAGCTCGGTGACGCGGGTGACGACGCGCCCGGTCGCCTCCGGATCCGAGCGGCCGCGCAGCAGATCCCGGGCGAAATCGCCGCGGGTATAGGCCTCGACCTCGGCCATCGCGGTCGGGGTGAGCCGGCCCTGGCGCTCGAGGTTGGCGGCGGCCATCGACGGCAGGTCGATCATCCACGGCAGCGGCGACAGCGCGGTGGCGCCGTCGCCCGAGGCGGGATCGAGATAGGGCGAGACCATGATCAGGCCGTTGACGCCGACGCCGATCTGCGACTGGAGCTCATAGGCGATGCGCGGCGCGCGATAGCCGCCATAGCTTTCACCCATCACATATTTGGGGCTGCGCAGCCGGCCTTCCTTGACCAGCCAGTCGTAGACCACCTTGGACAGATAATGGATGTCAGGATCGTTGGCGTAAAAGGCCTTCTTGGTCTCGGCCTCGTCGACCAGGCTGCGGCTGAAGCCGGTGCCGACCGGATCGATGAACACGAGATCGGTGAAATCGAGCCAGCTGTTGGCGTTGTCGCGCGCGATCGGGGAGTCGGAGGGTGCATTGCCCTGAGCGCCGAACTGGACACGCTTGGGGCCGACCGCGCCGAGGTTGAGATACACCGAGGCCGCGCCGGGACCGCCGTTGAACGCGAAGGTGACCGGGCGGGCGGGATCGCGGCCGGGCACGGTATAGGCGGTGTAAACGACCTGGCCGATCTCCTTGCCCTTGTCGTCACGCACCGTGATGGTGCCGACCGTCGCCTTGTAGCTGATCGTGCGGCCCCCGATCTGCGCGGTCTGGGTGATCGACTTGTCAGCCGGGAGCGGCGGCAGCTTTGGCGTATCCTCGCTCTTCTTTTCGACGGTGGTGGTGGTCTTGTCGGCCTGGGCATGAGCGGCGCTGCCGGCGGCGAGCAGCAGCGTGGCGGCGAGAAGGCGGGGAATAGTCAATGAAGGCACCTCGTTGCGTGACGGTGTCGGCGGGGTTTCCGCTGGGCGCGCCGATCATGAACGATCGTTGCTGCCGTGCAACACCATTTCACCGCGTGCTCGCTAGCTCCACTCGCCCGCGCGATCGAGCAGCGCCTGTGCCTGCTTGAGATGCGGCGCATCGACCATCCGGCCATCGACCTGCAGTGCGCCGGTCTCCGGCGCAGCGGCAAAGGCGGCAACGATGCGGCGGGCGGCGGCGATCTGCTCGGCTTCCGGTGTGAACGCGGCGTTGATGATCGCGACCTGGCCGGGATGGATGGCCATCATTCCGGTGAAGCCGTCGCGCGCGGCGCGGCGCGCATAGAGATCGAGGCCGTCGTGATCGCGAAACGCGGGGAAGACCGTGTCGATCGCGGGAACGCCCGCAGCATGGGCACCGAAGAGGGTCAGCGACCGGGCGAGTTCATAGGGAGGCGTGAAGCGGCCGTCGGCCTCGCGACTGGTAGCGGCGCCGATCGCGGCGGGCAGGTCCTCCGCCCCCCAGGTGAGGCCGGCCAACAACACGCCGGCGGCGGCATAGCTGCCGAGTGCGAAGATCGCCGCGGGTGTTTCGGTGGCGATCGGCAGGATCGGCGCATCGATCTGCGCCGCGGCAAGCCTGGCGGCGAGCGCCTGGACGCTGGCGGCACCTTCGGCCTTGGGCAGCACGATACCGTCGAGCGCGAGGCCCGCGAGCGAAGCCAGATCGTCGGCGCAGGCGGACGTGTCGAGCGGGTTGACGCGGACGAACAGGCTAACGCCTTGGCGGCGCTCCCCCCGCAGCCGGGTCGCTACCGCGGCGCGGGCCGCCGGCTTGGCGGTGGTCGCCACCGCATCCTCGAGATCAAAGATCAGCGCATCGGCGCCGCTCGCCGCCGCCTTGTCAAACCGGTCCGGCCGATCGCCGGGCACGAACAGCAGCGAGCGCAGCATTATGCCGCGGCGCGCCTGATCAGCGCGGTGCGCAGGCACTGGCAGACGATCTCGTCGCGCTGGTTGAGCATGCGATGGGCGAAGGTGACAATGCCGGCATCGGGGCGCGAGCGGCTGTCCTTGAGCGCGTGGACCTCGGTTTCGGCGCGCAGCGTGTCGCCGAGGAATACCGGCTTGGGCATCACCAACTGGTCGTAGCCGAGGTTCGCCACCAGCGTTCCGAGCGTGGTGTCGCCGACCGACAGGCCGACCATCAGCGCGAAGGTGAAGGTGCCGTTGACGAGGATTTGCCCGAACTCGCTGGCGCGCGCGGCCTCGGCATCGATGTGCAACGGCTGCGGGTTGTGGGTCATCGTCGAGAACAGCAGGTTATCGGTCTCGGTGACGGTGCGGCGGATATCGTGGACCAACCGGTCGCCGACCTGCCAATCCTCATAGCAACGCCCGGCCATCACTCCGCCTCCCGTTCGATCCGCGCCAGCACCACGCCCTCGGCGACTTGCTCGCCTTCGCTGACGCCCAGCGTGGCAACGGTGCCGGCGAAGGGGGCGAGCAGCGCCTGTTCCATCTTCATCGCTTCCAATACCAGCATCCGTTCGCCCTTGGCGACCGTCTGGCCGGCGGTGACCAGCACCGCAATGACGCGGCCCGGCATCGGCGCGACGATCGCGCCATCGCCGTCGCCGCTGCCATCGACATGACCGGCGCGGCGCGGCGCATAAGGCCATGCCTCACCATCGATGAACAGCACGCCATCGGCCAGGGTGGCGGCGGGTGGCGTCCCGCGCTCGACCAGATAGGGCTTGCCGGCGATCTCGACCGCGACCTGCAGGTCGGATGGCGCGTTGACCCGGAAGCCCGGCAGGCCGGTCCACGGATCACCGGTGGCGACCGGGAGGATGGCCGCCACGGCAGCCTGGCGGACCCGCTCCGATGGCTCGGTGGGCGGGATCAGGCGATCGGCGTGGCGCTCGATGAAGCCGGTATCCACCGCACCAGCGACAAAGGCCGGGTCGGCGCCGGCGCAGGCGAGGAAGGCGGCATTCGTGCGCACCGGCCACACCTCGGTGCCGCGCGCCGCGGCCGCAAGCCTCGCCGCCGCCTCGCCACGGCTGCGGCCGTGGACGATCAGCTTGGCGATCATCGGATCGTAAAAGGGCGTGACCTCGCCGCCTTCCTCGACGCCGCTGTCGACCCGCACCCCGGCGGGGAAGCGCAGCCGCTCGAGCGGGCCGGTCGAGGGCAGGAAGCCGCTGGCGGGGTTCTCGGCGTAGAGCCGCGCCTCCATCGCCCAGCCGGTGATCGACAGCTCGTCCTGCCGCCGCGGCAACGGCTCGCCGGCGGCGACGCGGAGCTGCCATTCGACCAGATCCTGACCGGTGATCGCCTCCGTCACCGGATGCTCGACCTGCAGCCGCGTGTTCATCTCCATGAACCAGATGCGGTCGGCGCGCAGGCCCTCGGAGGCGTCGGCGATGAACTCGATGGTCCCCGCGCCGACATAATCGACCGCCCGGGCGGCGCGCACCGCGGCGTCGCAGACCGCGGCGCGCGTTGCCGGGTCCATGCCGGGGGCCGGGGCCTCCTCGATCACCTTCTGGTGGCGTCGCTGGAGCGAGCAATCGCGCTCGAACAAATGGACGACCTCGCCATGGCGGTCGCCGAACACCTGCACCTCGATGTGGCGGGGCGACAGGATGTATTTCTCGATCAGCACGCGCGCATCGCCGAACGACGCGGCGGCCTCGCGCTGGCAGCTTTCCAGCATCGCCGCGAAGTCGCCGGCGGCGTCCACCTTGCGCATGCCCTTGCCGCCGCCGCCGGCGACTGCCTTGATCAGCACGGGATAGCCGATGCCGTCTGCCTCGGCCTGGAGCCGCGCCGGCGACTGGTCGGCGCCGAGATAGCCCGGCGTCACCGGTACGCCGGCTGCGATCATCCGCTGCTTGGCGGCGTCCTTCAGCCCCATCGCGCGGATGCTCGCCGGCGAGGCGCCGACCCAGATCAGCCCGGCGGCGATCACCGCCTCGGCGAACTCCGCATTCTCCGACAGGAAGCCATAGCCCGGGTGGATCGCCTCGGCTCCGGTGGCGCGCGCCGCCTCGAGCAGCCGGTCCTGCCGCAGATAGCTGTCAGCGGCGGCGGCGGTGCCGATGCACACGGCCTCGTCGGCCTCGCGGACGAACGGCATCGCGGCGTCGACATCGGAATGGACCGCGATCGTGCGGATGCCGAGCGTACGCGCGGTGCGGATGATGCGGCGGGCGATCTCGCCGCGGTTGGCGATCAGCAGGCTCTCGATCATGCCGTCACATCCGGAACAGGCCGAACTGCGCGCGATCGGGGATCGGGGCGTTCAGCGTGGTGGAGAGGGCGAGGCCGAGCACGTCACGGGTCTGCGCGGGATCGATGATGCCATCGTCCCACAGCCGCGCCGTGGCGTAATAAGGATTGCCCTCGTCCTCATAGGTCTGGCGGATCGGCGCCTTGAACGCCTCGGCCTGGTCGGGCGTCCAGCTGTCGGCGTCGCGGTGGACGGTCGCGAGCACGCTTGCCGCCTGCTCGCCGCCCATCACCGAAATGCGGGCGTTGGGCCAGGTGAACAGGAAGCGCGGCGAATAGGCGCGGCCGCACATGCCGTAATTGCCCGCGCCGAAGCTGCCGCCGATCAGCACGGTGAGCTTGGGCACCGAGGCGGTGGCGACCGCGGTCACTAGCTTGGCGCCATGCTTGGCGATCCCCTCCGCCTCATATTTGCCGCCGACCATGAAGCCGGAGATATTCTGCAGGAACAGCAGCGGCACCCGGCGCTGGCAGGCGAGCTCGATGAAATGCGCGCCCTTCAACGCGCTTTCGGAAAACAGCACGCCGTTGTTGGCGAGGATCGCGACGGGCATGCCCCAGATCCGCGCGAAGCCGCAGACCAGAGTGGCGCCGTACAGCGGCTTGAACTCGTGCAGCTCGGAGCCATCGACGATCCGCGCGATCACCTCATGGACGTCATAGGGCGCGCGGACATCCTGGGGGACGATGCCGTAGAGCTCCTGCGGATCGTGGCGGGGCGGGCGCGGTGCGGTGATCTCGATGTCGACCACCTTGGGGCGATTGAGCGTCGCGATGATGTCGCGGACGATCAGCAACGCCTGCTCGTCATTCTCGGCGACGTGATCGACCACGCCCGACTTGCGGGCATGGGTATCGGCGCCGCCCAGTTCCTCGGCCGAAATCACCTCGCCGGTCGCCGCTTTCACCAGCGGCGGGCCGGCGAGGAAAATCGTGCCCTGGCCGCGGACGATCACCGTCTCGTCGGACATCGCAGGGACATAGGCGCCGCCGGCGGTGCAGCTGCCCATCACGCAGGCGATCTGGGGGATGCCCTTGGCGGACATCTGCGCCTGGTTGAAGAAGATGCGGCCGAAATGCTCGCGATCAGGGAAGACCTCGGCCTGGTGCGGCAGGTTGGCGCCACCCGAATCGACCAGGTAGATGCACGGCAGGGCATTCTCCTGCGCGATCTCCTGCGCGCGCAGGTGCTTCTTGACCGTCATCGGGAAATAAGCGCCGCCTTTTACCGTGGGGTCGTTGGCGAGGATCATGCACTCGCGGCCCGCGACGCGGCCGACGCCGGCGATCATCCCGGCGCCGGGCGCGCTGTCGCCGTACAGGCCGTTCGCCGCGAGCGCGCCGACCTCGAGGAACGGCGCGCCGGGATCGAGCAGGCGGGCGACGCGATCGCGCGGCAGCAGCTTGCCGCGGGCGACGTGGCGGGCGCGATGCTGTTCGGAGCCGCCCAATGCGCTCGCCGCGGTGGCGGTGCGGAGGGCCTCGACCAACGCCACATTGTGCGCGGCATTGGCCGCGAACTCGGCCGAGCCGGTGTCGACCATCGTGCCGAGCGTGGTCATCGCCGCGGCCTCACTGCGCCCGCGGCGCGTCATGGCCGATCAGCTCGCGGCCGATCAGCATCCGGCGCACCTCGTTGGTGCCCGCGCCGATGTCGAGCAGCTTGGCGTCGCGCCAATAGCGCTCGACCGGCCAGTCCTTGGTGTAGCCCGCGCCGCCCAGCGCCTGGATCGCCTCGCCCGCGACCTTCACCGCATTCTCGGAGGCGAGCAGGATGCAGCCGGCGGCGTCGAACCGGGTGGTCTGCCCGGCATCGCAGGCCCGGGCGACCGCATAGACATAGGCACGCGACGAGTTGAGCGCGACGTGCATGTCGGCGATCTTGGCCTGCATCAGCTGGAACTCGCCGATCGCGCGGCCGAACTGGCGCCGCTCGCGCACATAGGGCAGCACGACGTCGAGGCAGGCCTGCATGATCCCGAGCTGGATCCCCGAGAGCACGACCCGCTCATAATCGAGCCCCGACATCAGCACCTTGGCGCCGCCGTCGAGCGGCCCCATCACCTGGGCGTCGGCGACGAAGCAATCGTCGAACACCAGCTCCGCGGTCGGCGAGCCGCGCATGCCGAGCTTGTCGATCTTCTGGCCGATCGAGAAACCAGCAAAGTCCTTCTCGATGATGAAGGCGGTGATGCCCTTCGAGCCCGCGTCGGGGCTGGTCTTGGCATAGACCACCAGCGTGTCCGCATAAGCGGCGTTGGTGATCCAGAATTTGGTGCCGTTGAGCTTCCAGCCGCCGTCGACCTTGTCGGCGCGCAGCTTCATCGAGACGACGTCGGATCCGGCGGCGACCTCGGACATGGCGAGGCTGCCGACATGCTCGCCCGAGACGAGCTTGGGCAGATAGGCGGCCTTTTGCGCAGGGCTGCCCCAGCGTCGGATCTGGTTGACGCAGAGGTTGGAATGGGCGCCATAGCTGAGCCCGACCGACGCCGAAGCGCGGCTGACCTCCTCGCAGGCGATGACATGCTCGAGATAGCCGAGCCCGAGCCCGCCAAATTCCTCCTCGACGGTGATGCCGTGCAGCCCGAGCGCGCCCATCGCCGGCCAGAGCTCGCGGGGGAAAGCGTCATCGGCATCGATCCGCGCGGCGATCGGCGCGATGCGGTCCGCGGCGAAGCGGCGCGTCGTTTCGCGGATCGCGTCCGCCATCTCGCCCGCGGCGAAATCGAGTTCGCTCATCCAGCCTCTCCTTGTTGTTGCGTCTGCCCATAGCCCCCGCCTGGCCCTGCGCAAAATTGAAACCGCGCGCCTCACATCATAGAAGCTGTCTATGATCGACCGTTATCTGCTCCGCTATTTTCTCGCCGTGGTCGACCATGGCAACTTCTCGCGCGCCGCGGCGGCCTGCAACGTGTCGCAGCCGACCTTGTCCGTCGGCATCGCCAAGCTCGAGGCGATGCTTAGCCATCCGCTGTTCCTGCGTACCAATCGACGGGTCGAGCTGACCGAGGCGGGGGCGCGTCTTGCGGGTCATGCCCGGGCGATCGAGGCCGGGTTTGCGGCGGCGGAGCGGGACGTCCCCGGCGCCGCGGAGCGGCGCAGCCTGCGGCTGGGCGTATTGTCAACGGTGCCAGGACGCTGGATCGAGGCATGGCTCGGTGCGCTTCATGCTTCCGGCTCTTCCGATCGCGTCGAGATCGTCGAGGGCAAGGACAGCGTCTTGCGCGAACGGCTGGCGCGTGGCCGTTTGGATGCGGCACTGATGATCCTGCGAGAGCATGACGATCGTCATCAGCCGCTGCTCACCGAAGGCTATGGCCTGGCGCTGCCGGCTACCCATCCGCTGGCGGGCGGGTCAACGATCCGCGCCGAGGATCTGGTCAACGATCCGATGATCGTGCGCCGCCATTGCGAGTTGCTGTCGGAGACCAGTCGCTTCTTCACCGCGCGCGGCGTGCGGCCCTTCTTCCCGGCGCGGACCAACAGCGACGATCGCGCGATGGGCTACGTCGCTGCGGGCCTCGCGGTGACGGTGATGCCCGATTGCTTTCGCCACCCCGGCATGATCCGCCGGCCGCTCGACGGCTTCGGCTTCAGCCGCACCATCGGCCTTGCTTATGCCCGCCACGTCGACGCGGCTGCCTTGCGCGAGGGCCCGACGATCGCCGCGCTAGTCGCCGCGATTGAAGCCGGCGCGGTCAGCTGAACAGCCCGCGCCGGTTGAACAAGGCAACGGTGGCGTCGATGCCGATCGTGACCACCGTCTCGATGATCCGGTCGAGCAGTGGCGACTGGCCGACGATGCCCTGCTGCTCGAGCACGATCATGACCAGCTCGCGCACATAGGCCTGCTTTTCCGGCCCGCTGAGCCCGGTCAACGCCTCCGCCTGGCGGGTGGCGATCCCGAACAGCGCGGCGGCGCCGGTGACGAAGCGCGGATTGGCCTCGAGGAAACCCCGCAGCGATACCAAGGCGCCGATGGCGGCGGCATCCGAGTCGACGGCGCGGTTGACCGCCGCCCGCGCCGCCGGGGAAAGCTGATTGGCGGCAAGGATCAGCGACCAGGCAAGCCCGGCGAGCAGTTCCGAGGTCCGCAGGAACACGGTGCGGATCCCGAGCAGCAGCGGCGCCATGAACCGCGACCACAGGCCGATTGGCGTCGGCGTCAGCCCGGACGTCCACAGTTGCTGCGCGTTGATGTGCGCGACGGTGAAGTCGATCAGCAGGTCGGCGCCGATCGAGAAGATCACCGGCTCGAGAAACGATGGCACCAACGGGATGGTATAGCCGCCGCGCCGCACCGCATAGAGCAGCGCCGCCTTGACCTGCTGGCGCTTGTAGGCGCCACGGCCGGTGCGGGTGCCGCCGCGCCGCTCGGCCTCGTCGGCAAGCAGATCGACCAGCGCCGCGATCGCAAGGATGCGGTCGCTGCCGCCACGGGCGAGCACGGCGACCGCATGGAGCGCGCCGCTCAGCCCCTTGGCCTCCGCCAGCGTGTCGTAGAGCGCGCGCGCCTCGGCGGCGTCGCGCTGCAGACGCGCCCGCAGGGCAGGGGATAGCGACCCGTCTTCGGACGAGCCGGCGCCGGCCAGCGCGAGCGAGGCGGCGCGGAACAGCGCGGCGGCCGTGCCGCTCGTCAGCCGCTCCGTAACCCGGATGGTGTCGCCCAGGCGCGTCATGCGGTCCGCCTCCACAATGCCAGAAAGAGCCCGGCGGCCACTGCCGCGCCAGCCCAGAGCAGCCCGGTCAGGCCGGTGCGCAACGGGCCGGCGGGCAGGCCGGCAGCGACGAGCAGCAGCAACGCGATGCCCGTCCAGCCGATCGCGACCGCCACCAGCCGCGCCTGGGCGAGGCGCAGCTGTCGATCCACGGCGGCGCGATGCTGTTCGACCGGCAGCCGATAGGTGCCGCTCGCCGCATCGGCGACCAGGCGATCCAGCCGCCCCGGCAGCGTCTCGAGCGGCGCGACCACCGCGAGCACCCGCTGCGCGGCTTCCAGGCTGTCGGGCAGCGCGACCGCTTCTTCCAGTTCCCGCCGGAGCATGAAGCGGCGCGCGACATCGCCGATGTCGACCGCGTGATCGATCGTCGCTGCTGCCGTGGCCATGGCAGCGAGCCAGCGACCGAGCGCGAGCAGGTCCGCGGCAACGGCAAAGCCGCTCGCCCGCACCGCGGCCAGGCCGTCGTCGAGCAGACGCGCGGGACTCGCCCGAACATCGTCGTCGTCGTCGAGCCGCTGGATGACCCGGTCGAGCCGCGTCACCAGCGCTGCATGATCGGCAGCATCGCAAGGCGTGAGCAGCGCTGCGAGCCGGGCCGCGACCAGCCCGGCGTCGCGGGCGATCGCCGCGCGCGCGACTCCGTTGATTGCTCGGCGGAGCCCCTTCGACAGCGCTTCGACGCCGCCGATGTCGATCCTGGCTATCCGATCACCGGCGAGAACGCCGAGATGGTCAAGCCGCGGTTCAATCGGCACCGATCCGAACACCATGACCTGCTCGAGTGCGGCCTCGATCAGGCGCCGTGCGGTGGCGGCGGCATCAATGTCGTGCGCGTCGAGCGTCGCCTCGTTGCCGCCGGCCGCCAGCGCCACGACCTGCGGCAGCGGCAAGGCCGGAAGTCGGGCGATCCCGATGAGGTGTGGTGCCGTCCAGCTATCCAGCGGTCGCGCAACGATCGTGCCGGTGCGGGCCAGCGCCTGGCGGCGCCAGCGCGCAAGGCGGACATGCTGCGCGGGAGCGTCGAGTTCGGCGGCCAGCCAGCGGGTGAGGTCGTCGTGGAGCGAGCGGCGCGCGGCCTCGCGATCGGGGGAGGCGATCAGCGGCAGCGCCAGCCGGATCGCGGCGGCGATGACAGCGGCATCGGGGGCGGCCGTCGGCAGCGTGACGCGGACCCGGACCTCGCGGTGCGCCTCGAAGCCACGGGTGGTCCAGGCGAGCGGGCTCGGTTCGCTGACCGGCAGCCAGCTGCCGACCACCGCCGCGCGGGTCTTGCCGCCTTCGCGTGCCATGATCGAGACTGCCTCGGCCGGCGGTGCCAATCGATTGGGCGGCAGCAGCGACAGCGCGTCGGCGACGGGAGGGGCGAACAGGTCTCGGCGCAACGCCATCAGTTGCGCGGCACGGATCGCGCCGTCGCCCATCCGCGCCAGCGCCGCCATGGCGTCGCCCGGGTCAGGCGGCACGCCGGCTTCCCGCAGCGCCGATCGCGAGCGCGATCACGGCGAGCGTAGCGGCCACCGGCCACAGCATCGTCAGCGGCGCGAGCGCGGCAGCGTGCAGCGCGAGTGCGAGGCTTACCAATATCAGCGAGATCGTCCGCACGATCCTGGCATCCTCACGCCGGTCGGCGGATGAGATGGCGTCATCGGTCCGGATCGGCTCGCGGCCGATGGTGGCGACGGCATCGATCGCGTCCGGCAGCAGCCATCGTGCATGGACGATCGCATCGGCGCCGGCGCGCACGGCGCGGGTGGTGAGCGCGGGCCGACGCGCGGCAAAGTAATGGCGAATGGCGGCGAGCAGGTTGAAATCGCCCGGCAGGCGATGAGCCGTGGAATCGAGCATCCCCAATGCGCGCCAGAACAGCAGATGCTGAGTTCCCATCCGCACCCCATGCTCACGCATCACCGCGAACATGATTCCCTGATAGCGCGCGGTCAGTTGCAGTTCCACCGGGGTCGACGGATCGGTGGCGGCGGCATGCCAAGCGGCGAGCACCGCGACTGCGTCATGCCGGAACGCCGTGGGGTCGGTGCGCGGCCCGAAATGTACCAGGTGCCGGTAGCAGTCGAACGCGGCGTCAAAGCGACCCAGCGCGAGATGCTCGACATAGCCGGTCAGCAAGGCGCGGTCGGCGGGGCCGAGTTCGCCAAAGATCCCGAAATCGATCAGAGCGATGCCGCCGTCGCGCCGGATCAGCACGTTGGCGGGGTGCGGATCGCCGTGGAACAGGCCGGTGACGAACAATTGCCGCAGGAACGCGCGGGCCAGCGCGGCGACGATGGTGGCGGTGGCGATGCCCGGCGCGATGGCGGCGAACGCCCGGTCGTCGCCCGCTTCCGCGAGCGCCACCGCGCGCGCGAGCGGCACCGCCTCGATGAATTCCATCACCAGCAGCCGCCGGGTGCAGAGCGGCCAGATGATCGCGGGGACATGGACGCCGCGGCCGGGATCGGCGGCGATGCGTTCGGCCGTCCGCCCCTCGGCGCGGAAATCGACCTCGCGGCGCGTGAAGGTGGAGATCTCGGCGACGAGCTCGGCGACCTTCACTCCGCCGAACAGCGCCAGGCCGTCGCCAATCCGCGCGAGCTGGTGCAACAGCCCGAAGTCGGCGGCGAGGCGCGCCTCCAGACCGGGACGCTGCACCTTCACCGCGACCATGGCGCCGGATCGGGTGTGGGCACGATGGACCTGGGCGATCGAGGCGGCGCCGATCGGCGTCCAGTCGATGGACGCGAAAAAGCGGTCGACTGGCCCGTCGAGTTCGCGTTCGATGATCCGACGCACCGTCGCGGGCGCCATCGGCGGCACCGCGTCGAACAGCCGTGCGAGTTCGGCGCACATCTCGGCGGAGAAGAGATCGCGCCGGATCGCGAGATACTGGCCGATCTTGATGGTGGTGACGCCGCCGCGTTCCAGCAGCCTGCGGACCGTGCGGCGGGTGAGGGCGGGGGATCGCACCGGCGCGAGCAGCCCGATCAAGCATAGCGCCGCCAGCAGCAGCCCCATTCGCATCACCGTCAAGAACATGCGCACCGCGCCCAAGATCCCCGCCTCCCGATCAGGCGATCGGCATAGCAGCAATTGCGCTGGAGAGACGGATCCGAAGCATCCGATCTGGAGGTCGTCCTCTCCGTTTCGGGCCAGAAAACAGGATGACGGACCACGTCGAGGCTTTTGCTGCCGATCATTATCAATCATCTTGGCGACGTCGATGATTCTCCAGACGAGAAGGACGGGACATGGTCGATAACACCGATTACGCCGGCACCGACGACACCAATCTGCGCGACCGCCAGGAGCGGGACCGGCTGCTCCGCCGGGCACGCGATACCGATCGCCGCGAGCCGCGTCGGCGGATCCGCGACCGCGGCGGCAGGCTCAGCGACAACGTCCAATCGGCCGACCGCGTCGCCGATCGCGTTGCCAATGACGTCAATGCCCTGGTCCGCGCGTGGAGCGCGTCAAACGCCGAGGCGTTCAAAGGCATCGTCACCATCGTCGGCAATATCGCGCTCGATCTGGTCGGCGATGTGCGGCCGCGGCGCTCCGCCGCTTATGATGACGATTACCGCGACGAGGACGATGATCGCGGTACGCGCCTGCGCAGCTATGCGGACGACGACGAGGACAACGACGACTATCGCCGGACACCCCGGCAGGGCCGGCGGCGCGACGCGGTGGGCGATGTCGGCGGCGATGTTGCCGACGTCACCCACTCCTTGTCCGACGCGTTTGCGGAGGCGGCGAGCGTCACCGCGCGCTCCAGCCGGCGGTTCCAGGATGAATTTGATGCCGCGCTCGACGAGAGCGCCGAGCTCGACGACAGCGTCGGTCGCCGCGACACCAACCCGCGGCAGGCGAAGCGCGCGCGCGGCCGCCGGGATCGGCAGCCGGACGGGCCACGCGACCAGACCGACCAACGTGACGCGCAGGATCAGGTCGGCGAAGCCGGCGCCAGAGTCGGCGCGGCGGTAGACGATCTGGCCGGGCGCCAACGGTAGGCGCCGCGCCGCCGCCCGACCGCTCCAACACCAGCAATGCAGCGACGCGCGAGCGAACGGCTCGTGCGGAGGGAGATCCTATGCTCACCATCACGACGGGAGGCAGCGTGGCCGGGCGCGGCTCGGTCGATGGCTGAGTGGCTGATCGGCAAGCTGTTGTGGCTCTACTGGCGCGCCAATCGCCCGTTCCTGGTGCGGTTTGCGCCGGCGCTGATCGGCCCCAATCCCGGCAATCCCGACCTTGATCCCGATGGCCGCGCGGTGATCCGCGAGCTTGATCGGCTGCTCGGGCTGATGACCAATGCGGTGTTCATCCAGGCGGCGCTGAGCGTCCTCGCGCTCCCCTTGTGGGTGCCGCGGCGGCTGCCTTACTCGCCTTTCTGGCGGACGCTGCTGTTTCTGCTGGTGCCGGTGTGGAGCCAGGTGGCGCGGATCGGCTTCTGCTTCAGCAGCCGCGCCCGGCGCACGAGGGTGGTGGACCGGATGTTCACGCGGCTCGGCGAGCAGGCCGCGGCGGAGGAGGATCTGCCGATCAAGAGCATCATCGTCGTCGGCGTGGTGAAGACGCTGATCACCGGTGCCTATCTTGACCTCGACGAAACCTGGCGCGGGCTGGACTATGAGCGCTACCAGCAGCGCAGCTGGACGCCGCCGAGCGGCCCGGATCTCGCGCAGCCGGCACGATCGGCGGCGTCCACGCTGCTTGTGGAGCGCCGGGCGCGGCTTGCCGATGTCGCCGCCAAGCCCGCGGGCGTGGTCACCTATCTGGTGATCGGATCGGGCGCGGGCGGCTCGACCGCGGCCTATTTCATCCAGCAGGCGGACCCGTCGGCGCGGATCGTGATGGTCGAATCGGGGCCGCTGGTGGCCAATGACGAGCTCCCCGATCACCTGATGCAGGCGGCGTCGACGATCTACATGAATGGCGGCTTCACGCTGTCTGCCGACCAATGCTCCACCTTTGTCCAAGCCCGCACCGTCGGCGGCGGCACGCTGGTCAACAATGCGGTGGCGTGGAAGCCAGCGGGCTTCTGGTGGGATGAGGTGCTGGTCAAGCGCTGGGAGCGGTTCGGCGTGTCGCTCGATTGGCCGCGGCTCAACCGCAGCTACGATGCGATGCTCGCGCTGATCCATGCCGGCCCGGCGAGGCCGGTGGTGATGGCGCCGATGGCCGAAACGCTGCGCGATGGGTTTGCGCGCACCGGCCATCAGGCGGTGGACGTGACCATCAACACGCTCAACTGCATCGGCTGCGGGCGCTGCAACTCGGGCTGCCGCTATGCCGCCAAGTAATCGATGAACGAGACCACGCTGCCCGCGGTGGTAAAGGCGGGCGGGCTGCTGGTGCCCGACGCGCATGTGCTCAAGCTCGAGCTCGAGGGGCCGCCAGGCGCGCAGCGTTGCCGGGGTGCGCATGTCGTCGACGGCGACGGCACCGGCGATTGGTGGAAGCCGACAAGATCGTGCTCGCCGCCGGCGCCTTCGCCTCCACCAAGATCCTGCGCCGCAGCGGCTTTTCCGGCGCGCTGCCCGGGGTGCGCACCGTCGGCAAGCGCTTTTCGGGCAACATGGGGACGCCGGTGTTCGGCGAATTCCCGACCGACCAATATGGCGCGCGCGGCATCCAGGTGGGCTATGCGATCGAGATGCCGCGCGAGCGGATGGTGATCGAGACCGCGTTCGGCCCGCCCGCGACGATCGGCATGGAAGCGGCGCAATGGGGTAGCGCCTTCATGGGCCTGCTCAACAACTACAACCGGATCGCGGTGGCGGTGCCGGTGATCGGCGCCAACGCCTACGGCAGCATCAACGCCGATTGGTCGGCGAGCGGCTACACCATCTCCTACAAGCTCGACGACGACGACTGGTATCGGCTGACATTGGGCATGAAGGCGGCGGGCAAGGCGATGTTCGCGGCGGGCGCCACCCGTGTCGGCTCGAGCCGGTTCGATGCAAGAGGGGCAACCTGCGCGGACGATCTCGACGCCTATTTCGGCGCGGTCGGCCCGCTGCAATATCTCAAGATCACCACCGCGCACCTGCAGGGCGGCAACGTCCTCCACGCCAGCCCGGCCCAGGGCGTGGTCGACATGGAGATGCGGGTCCACGGCATCGACCGGCTGTGGATCACCGATGCCAGCATCATCCCGTCGCCGATCACGGTGAACCTGCAGATGACGGTGATGGCGCTCGCCCATTACGCCGCGCCGGGCATCGTCGCGAGCCCGTAGCGGGCGAACAGCCAGCCAGCGAGCACCCGGCGCGGACTGAGCGCCGAGCAACAACGATCGGGGACACGTCATGAGAATACTCGTCACCGGCAGTACGGGATTGATCGGCTCGCGCACCGTGCGCAAGCTGCTCGCGGCCGGCCATGAGGTGCGCTGCCTGATCCGTTCGGATCGTCGCCGTGCGCGGCTCGACGGCCTGCCGGTCGAGCAGGTGCGCGGCGATCTGCGCGATCCCGCCAGCCTGGCGCGCGCCGCCGCCGGGTGCGAGGCGTGCGTCCATCTCGCCGGGGTGAGCGGCTGGGACCATATCGCCGATCCCGCGATCCACGACACCATCCATGCCGGCACCGTGAGGTTGCTCGATGCGGTGCAGGCGGCCGGGCTGCGGCGGTTCGTCTATGTGTCGTCGGCGGCGGCGATCGACGGCACGGCGCGGCCGGTGATGCTCGACGAGACCAGCCGGTTCACGCTGGAGCGGTCGGGGCTGGTCTACGCGCTCGCCAAACATGCTGCCGAGCAGGCGGTGATCGCCCGCAACGGCCAGGGCTTCGAGACGCTGATCGTCAACCCGGCCGAAACCTATGGCGCCGAGGACGACGACTGGATCACCGCGGGCAGCGTGCGCGACATCCTGCGTGGCTGGCCGGCGCTGGCGACGGTGGGCGGCACCTCGGTGGTCCATGTCGACGATGTCGCCGACGGCATTGCCCGCGCGATCGATCGCGGCCTGCCCGGCGAGCGCTACATCCTCGGCGGCGACAATCTCACCATCGCGCAGCTCGTGCGCTTGACCCTCGATCTCGCCGGGATCAGGCGCCCCGTGGTCGTCGTCCCCTTCGCGGCGTTGCGCGCGGCGGTGGCGGTGTGCCGGCTGCTGCGGATCACGCCACCCGTCGAACCCGGCGTCCTCGGCTATCTGCGCCGCTACTGGTTTGTCGATTCGGGCAAGGCCCGGGCGGCGCTCGGCTATCGGCCGCGCGGCGCGCGCGAGACGATGGCGCCGGTGGTGCGATGGGTGCGCGATCAGATGGCTATCCCCGCCGCTTCGGTCCGCACCACCGCGCTGGCGCCACGCGTCGATCCTGTCGTCAGCGGCATTGTCCGGTGATGCCGGGTCCTGCCGCCGAGATCGCCGACGGCACGACGCTCGCCGACCTGCTCGGCGCCCGTGCCGCGCGCCCGGGCCGGGGCGGCTTCCGCTATCTGGCCGATCGTAGCGGCGGCGACGATCGGTTGCTGGATCTTGTCACGCTTGACCGCCGCGCGCGTCATCTGGCGCTACACCTCCTCGCCCATGCCGATCGGGGCGACCGGGTGTTGCTCTGCTATCCGCCGGGGCTCGACTTCATCATCGGCTTCTTCGCGGCGGCGATCGCCGGCCTGATCGGCGTGCCCGTCGCCTGCCCACGGACATTGCCGATCCGGCCCGAGGAGTTCGTCGGTGCAGCGGCGGCGATCGGCGACTGCACGCCCCGGCTGGCGTTGACCACTGCGGCGGTGCTCGCCGCGCTTCCTGCTGGCGCCCTCGACGCCGGCCCACGCTGGATCGCGACCGACCTGATCGGGGAGGGCGCCACCGAACCGCTGCCGGCGCCCGCGCTCGATGATCTCGCCTATCTCCAATATACCTCTGGTTCGACCAGCGCCCCCAAGGGCGTGATGATCAGCCATGGCAACGTGATGGCGAACCTTGCGGCGAGCCAGGCGATGCTGCCCACCGTGCCGGAGGGCGGCTCCACTGGGCTGAGCTGGCTGCCGCATTATCATGACATGGGGCTGGTCGGTGGGCTGCTGACCGGGATCTATGGCGACCTTCCCGTCGTCCTCATGTCGCCCTTCGCCTTTCTCAGCCGGCCGATCCGCTGGTTACGCGCGATCTCCGACCATCGCGCGACGTGGAGCGGCGGCCCCAATTTTGCCTATGAACTCTGCTGCCGCCAGATCCGACCCCAAGAGATTGCCGGACTCGATCTCAGCCGTTGGGCGCTTGCGGTCAACGGTGCCGAGCCGGTGCGGCGATCCACCATCGACCGGTTCAGCGATACCTTCGCGCCCGCCGGCTTCCGCCGCGAGGCGATGTCCCCCTTCTACGGGTTGGCGGAGCATGTGGTGTTCGCGAGCGGCGCTGCCCCCGCCGCGCCACCAACCTGGGTGCGCGGGCCTGGCGTCAACGGTGGCCGCAAGCCCGGCTGGTATGCCGGCTGTGGTGCGCCCGCCGCCGGTCATGCGATCGCGATCGTCGACCCGGACACACGGATGCGTGCCGCCGGATCAGCGGCGGGCGAGATCTGGCTGTCGGGGCCGAGCGTGGCGCAAGGCTATTGGGGACGAGCCGACGACAGCGACGAGGTGTTCCGCGCGACGCTGGCGAGCGACGGCGCCACGACCTGGCTGCGCACCGGCGATGCCGGGTTCATCGCCGACGGCGAGCTTGTGGTGACCGGGCGGATCAAGGACATGGTGATCATCGCCGGCACCAATCATGCGCCGCAGGATATCGAAGCCATCGCTGAGGCAGCTCATCCGGCGATCCGTACCGGCCATGTCGTTGCTTTCGCGGTCGGCGACGTCACGGACCGGCTGGTGATCGCCGCGGAGATCTTCGGCGAGCGCGCGGGCGGCCGAACCGACGAAGTGATCGCCGCGATCAGGGCGGCAGTGGCCGGCGCTCAGGGCATCACCGTCGGTGCGGTGATGCTGCTGCGTGGACGGTCGCTCCCCAAGACCTCCAGCGGCAAGATCAAGCGGAGCGCGGTGCGCAACGCCTGGATCGCGCAGCGCAGCGAGGGCGTCGTCGCCGAATGGCCGATACGGAGGCCGCGGCCGATCGTCGCCGCGGTCGCTGCCATGCCGGATCCCGGCCAGCTGGTCGCCTGCGTGGTGCGCGAGATCCGGCTGCTGCTCGACGATCCCGATCTTGTCGTCGACCTGGAAGCGCCGGTGCATCGGCTGGGGCTCGGCTCGCTCGAGTTGGCCGACCTGAAGGGGCGGATCGAGGAGGAGCTGGGCCTCGACGTCCCGCTCGCCCGATTGCTCCAGGGATGCAGTATTGCCGACATGGTCGCCGACCTCGATGGGCCGCCGGTTCGCCGCGGACGCAGCGGCGGTGATCGCCATCCATGGGAGCGCTACGTCAATCCGGTGGTCGGCGGGCTGCTGCGCCGCTTTCGCCTCGACGAGCCGTTCGTGCGCGGCGAGGGACATTGGCTGGTGCGTGCCGACGGCAGCAGGATATTGGATGGCATCGCGGGCTATGGCGCGCTGCCGTTCGGGCACAATCCGCCGGCGATCTGGGCCGCCCTGGACCGCGTACGCGTCGCCGCCGAGCCGAGCCTGATCCAGCCGGCGATGAACGATGCCGCGGGCGAACTGGCGCAGGCGCTGCTCGCGGTCGCGCCGCCCGGCTTGCGCCACGTCACCTTCGTCAACAGCGGCGCCGAGGCGACCGAGGTCGCGCTGAAGCTGGCGCGGGCCGCCACCGGCCGCCGCGCGTTCCTGTCGACCGCCAACGGCTTTCACGGCAAGACGCTCGGCGCGCTGTCAGTAACCGGGAGACCGGCGTTCCAAGCGCCGTTCGGCGCGCCGGTGCTCGACGTTGGCTATGTGGCCTATGGCGATATCGGATCGTTGCGGGCGGCATTGGTTGATCACCCCGATCGTTATGCCGGGCTGCTGGTCGAGCCGATCCAAGGAGAGGGCGGGATCGTCGAGCCGCCGGCCGGCTACCTTGCCGCAGCCGCCGAGCTGTGCCGCGCGCATGGCGTCAAGCTGATCGTCGACGAGGTGCAGACCGGGCTTGGCCGCACCGGTGCGCTGTTTGCCTGCGCCGCCGAGGACGTCCGTCCCGATATCCTGCTGGTTGCCAAGGCACTCGGCGGAGGCCTTGTGCCGATCGGTGCGGTGCTGTGCACCGCCGACAGCTACACCGAGGATTTCGCCCGCCATCACAGCTCTACCTTCGCGGGCAATACGCTGGCCTGCAGGGTCGGGCTGGCGTCGCTGGCGCTGCTTACCGCCGACCATGGGCGGCTGGTAGAAGAGGTGGCGCTGCGCGGCGCGCGGCTGCGTGAGCAATTGGCCCTCGTCGTCGATCGCTATCCCACCGTGCTGCGCGCGGTGCGCGGGCGTGGGCTGCTGCTCGGGATCCAACTGACCCGGGACCGGGCCGGGTTCGGGCACCATTCGCTGCTCGGCGTGCTCGCCGAACAGCAGGCGCTCGCCCCCCTGGTGGCGAGCTACCTGCTCAACGTCGCGCAGCTTCGCGTCGCGCCGACCTTGCTCGGCAGCGACGTGCTCCGCATCGAGCCGCCGCTGACGCTGGAGGAGGCGGAAATCCCGCTGATCGTCGCTGCGATCGAGCAGGCAGTCCGTCACCTTGCGGAGGACGATGCCGCCGCGCTGGTCAATCATCTCCTCAACAAGCCGCGGACCGTGATCCCGTCACCGGCGCCACGCGCCGCACCTGCGATCCGCCGCACCGCCACGGTGGGTCCGCGCTGGGGGTTCCTCGCGCATCCGATGACTGCCGCGAGCTACGCCGATCTCGACGCGTCGCTCGCCTGCTTCTCCGTGGGAGAGCTTGGCGAATTGGCAGAGCGGATCGGCAGCGCGGTCGATCCGTTCGTCGCGGGCGAGATCGAGATCGTCGGCGCCGGCGTTTCGGCACCGGGCCAGTTCGTCGTCGTGCCGTGGACGGCGGCGGCGCTGCACGGCCATCGCAGCGCCGGGCTGAGCGCGATCCGCGCCGGGGCGGCGCTGGCGCGGGCGAACGGCGCGCAGGTGATCGGCCTCGGCGGTTATGTGTCGATCGCCAGCAACGGCGGCCTCGATCTCGCCGACGGCGGCGTGTCGCTGACGACCGGCAACAGCTATACCGCCATTGCCGCCGTCGAGGCCGTGGAGGCGGCCTGCGACCGGCTCGACATTGCGCTCGGCGAAGCCGAGACGGCGATCGTCGGCGGTGGCGGATCGGTCGGGCTGGGCCTTACCTATCTCATGGCGGAGCGCGCCGGGCGGCTGGTGCTGATCGGCAATCCCGCGCACCCCGAGGCGAGCCTGAGGGGGCTGCGCCGATCGCTGGAAGCGGCGGTCGCCGCGATCATCGCCGAGCGCCATCATGGCGGCGGCGCGCTCGCCCGTCGGGCGATCGCCTTTCACGATCGCACCGGCAGCGACCCGGCGACCGTCGCGGCGTGGCTGATCGCGCAGGGCGATTGTGTGTTGTCGGTGAGCATGGCGCGCGCGCTCGCCGACAGCCAATTGGTGCTCACCGCCACCTCCAGCCCCGACCTGTTGATCGATCCCGAAGCATTCCGGGCTGGCGCGATCGTCTGCGACGTGTCGCAGCCGCGCAATCTCGCCGGCAGCATTGCGGCCGAGCGAGACGACGTGCTGGTGCTCGACGGCGGGCTGGTGGCGGTGCCGGGGCGGGTGGATCTCGGCTGGCGCTTCGGCCTGCCGCCGGGCGTCGCCTTCGCCTGCATGTGCGAGCCGATGATCCTGGCGCTCGAGGGCCGGTTCGACGCCGCGCCGCGGGGGCTTGGGGTGCCGCTCGATTACCTTCGGGCGCTGCGCGGCTGGGGGCTACGCCACGGCTTCCGTCTCGCCGAGCTCCGCAGCTTCGGCCGCGTGCTGGGCGATGGCGATTGGCGGCGGATGCGCGCCGCTGTCGCCCCCATCATCTCACCGACCCGCGACAGGGGACAGCATGCCGAACGCCCTTAATCTCGACGGAATTGCCCTAACGCGTGATCAGGGACGCTGGCGGCGCGTCGCGGAGAAGCTCGCCGCCGAGGTGCTGCGTCCCAACGCCCCCGAAACGGATCGCAGCGGCGTGTTTCCCGCGGCCAACATCGAGGCGCTGAAGAAATCCGGTCTGCTTGGGTTGCTGATCCCCACCTCGCTCGGCGGCGGCGGCGGCGACGTCGCTACCGCGATACTGGTCACCGAGGCGCTCGCCAAGGGCTGCATCTCCACCGCGATGATCTACACCATGCACCAGTCGACGCTGATGCTGATGGTCGCGCTCGCGACGCCGGAACAGGCCGAGCGATTCCTCGCGCCGATCGCGCGCGGCGAGTTGTTCGGCGCCTTTGCGATGAGCGAGCCGGGATCGGGCAATCGGATCTGGCACATGGACAGCCACGCGGTGGCGGATGGCGACACGTTCGTGATCGACTCGTTCAAGTCGTTCTGCACCTCGGCAGGCCATGCCGATTTCTACTTGGTGCCGACCCGCGGCAGCGCCGACGGCGGTGCCACCGATCTCAGCCTGTTCTGGATCGATGGCGACGAGCCGGGAATCGAGCCCAAGGGCGAGTGGGACGGCATGGGGCTGCGCGGCAACGGCAGCCGACCGCTCCATTTCAACAAATGCCGGGTGCCGGCGAAAAACGCTTCGGCGACGAGACCGCCGGCTTTTCGTTCATGATGGCCTATTCGCTGCCCGTCTATTTGGTCGGAATCGCGACCTGCTACCTCGGCCTTGCCCAGGAGGCGTTCGACGCCGCAATCGCTCATGTGAAGGGGCGGGTGCATTCTGATACCAACCGCAGCCTGGCGACGGTGGAGACGGTGCAGCGCTACGCCGCCGAAATGAAGTGCCGGATCGATGCGGTGCGCGCCGCGATCCTGCGCGTCGCCCAGATGTCGGACAATGCGACGGTGCTGTTCGACGAGTTCAACAATGCCGGGTTGCTCGACGAGATCATCCGCGACAATCCCGACGACCCCTATTTCGTCGAGCTCGCGCAATTGAAGATCATCGCCAGCGAGATGGCGGTGCAGGTTTCGCACACCGCCCTGCAGATCTGCGGCGGCCAGGGCTACAAGCGCGGCCACGCGGTCGAGCGTTGCTATCGCGACGCCCGCGCCGGCTCGCTGATGGGGCCATCCGACGACACGCTCAAGGTGATCATGGGCAATCAGCTGCTCGGTACGCCGCAGCCATGGGCATGATCGCCGCGCCACTACCATCGGGAGGAAGTATGACGATCACGGCACAGACGATCATCGATCGCAGCCTTGCCTATTGGCTGTACGACTTTGAGGCTCGGTTCAACGACAACCCGCGTGTCGCCAAGCTGACCGCGGGCTGGGACCGGCGTCTGGTGGTCGAGCCTACCGATGGCGGGCCGACGCACACGCTCACCGTCGCCGACGCGCGGCTGATCGACGTCCGCGAGGGTGGTATCGAGCCAGGCGGCGACGAGCGGCTGGTGACGATGAGCGCCGACGAACGGACGCTGATCGAGATCTTCTCAGGGACGACCAATCCGTCCACCGCGCTGATCGACGGCCAGCTCGAGGTCTATTCCGATCCGCGCGACAAGGTGAAGCTCGAGGCGCTCGCCCTCGTGATATGGGGGCTGTAGCGTGACCGGCCGGCCAGCAAGGCTCAGCGAGTGGCTGTTCTATGTCGCCGTCGGCGCGGGGATGGCGATCAGCAACGCCGCCTTCGCGATGGTGTCGGGCCTGTTCGCGCTGGTGCCCGGCGGGCTTGCGCTGCTGGCGCTGGCGCTTGCCGCCGCGATCTGCGTGATCATCGCGCTGTCGATCGGCGAACTCGCGAGCATGTGGCCCTCGGCGCCTGCCGTGCTGACCTATTTCCGCGCGGCCTTCGGTCATCGCGCTGCGCTGGCGCTGATCCACCTCTACCTGTTGTTCGTGGTGTTGGTCGCGGGCGTGGAGAGCTACAGCTTTGCGGTCGCGGTGCACGCCGTGGTGCCGCAGATGCCGACGGCGATGACGATCCTGCTGCTGTTGTCGGCGGTGGTGCTGGTCAATCTGCGCGGACTGGCGCTGTCTAGACGAGCACAGATCGTCACCGCCTTTGCCGCCATGGCGCTGCTCATAGGCTTTGGGGCGGCTGGCGTGGGGCAGGGAGAAACGGCGCTGCTGGCGGTGCCGGCCGGCACGGCGTGGGGCCGGCTGCCGGGCACGGTGGCGCTGGCGGTGTTCATCTACACCGGCTTTGAATGGGTCACCCCCGTCGGCCTGTCGCGCGACGCCTATGCGCGCCGCGTGCCCGTGTCGATGCTCCTGGCGCTCGGCGCGCTGTTCGTGACGTATGGCCTGTTCGTCGCCGGCCTTGGCGCGACAATCCCTGCGCCGACGATCGCCGCGTCGGCGACGCCGCAGGTGCTGCTGTTTGGCTCCCTTGGCGGGAACATCGGCCTGGTCTTTGCCTTGCTGCTCGCGTTCGGGGCGATCTTCTCCACCTTCAACGCAGGGATCCTCGGCGGCGCGCAGCTCCTCCAGGCGATGGCCCGCGAGCGGACCCTGCCACATTGAGTAGGTCGAACGGACCTCGCCACCGGCGCGCCGGTCGGCGCTGTGCTGCTGCTGGGCGGGCTGGCAACGATCTCGTCGTTTGCGCTGGCCGCGTTCGATCTCTACCTGATCATCGGTCTGATCGCCTCAGCGATCATCTGCCTGATCTACGCCTGCTATATCGGGGCGGTGGAGCAGCTTCGGCGGGTACGGCCCGATTATCCGCGACCCTTCCGCTCGGGTGTGCCGACCCCGCTGCGCCGCGCGACCATGGTGCTGATGCCGTTGATCGGCATCGCCTCGCTTGTCTCCATGCCCGATCTCGCGCGGCCCATCGCCGTCGGCGTGGCGGGAATCGCGCTGCTGGTGGCGGTGCTGACCGGTTATTCCGAGCGGCTGCGCGACGAACCGCGCGGGCGCGCTGATCCACGGAGAGAGGCGGCGTGATAGCGGCGGCGCTCCTCACCAGGCCCGCACCGCTATGGCGTGCGCGCCTGCTGCTTGCCGAGGACATGCTGGGCGATACGGCCGCGGCGGTTGATCACAGTTGCCTGACGCCAGACGCCGTCGAGCTTTGGCTGTTTGCGCTTGATGAACCCGGCTTCTCGGCCACCGGCAGGCCACCCCGCCAGGAGGAGGCGCAGCGACGGCTGCGCGAAGTGCTGGGCAGCATGCTGAACTGCCCGGCAGAAGCGGTGGAGCTGATCATCGGCGCACGCGGCAAGCCCGCGCTTCGCGCGTCCGGCACCCCGCCGCTGTTCTTCAATATGAGCCGAAGTGACCGCTTCGTGTTGATCGCGGTCGGGGGATGCGAGCTCGGCGTCGACATCGAGCGTGTCGTGCCACGGGTATTGCATCGCGACGGGCTGGGTGACGATCTCGATCCGATCGAGCGGCTGCGGCGATGGACGCGGCGAGAGGCGGTGGCCAAGGCGATCGGGATAGGGCTGACCGCGCGTTTCCGGTTGCCACTCCGCCAGCCGATCGGGTCGGTGCAATATGGCGGAACATTATGGGCGTGGCGCGACCTTGCGCTGCCGCCCGCCTGCCGCGTGGTCGCGGCGCTCGCGGTGCGCCAAGTGGAGCCGGCGCGATGTGGATGAAGCAGCCGTTGGTGCAGCGCATTGTCGGCCGCAATCGCCTGCTGCGGCGGTCCGCGATCGGGCTGCTCTCGGCGATCGAAACTGCGGCGATGCGCGGCCACAAGCGGGACGAGGTGATGGCGTTGATCCGCGGCAGCCGCCGTGGGCGGGAGTCGCTACTGACCGCCAACGAGCATTTTACGCTGTTCAGCATCGCCCGCGCGCAGGCGGTGCTCGCCGGGGAGATGGCTGAGTTCGGCGTCTTCGAGGGGAGTTCGGCGACGATCATCGCCACCGCGGCGCCGCACCGTACGCTCCATCTGTTCGATACCTTCGCGGGGCTGCCGGAACCCGGCGCCGGCGAGCAGGCGGTGTTCCGCAAGGGGCAGTTCGGCACCAGCCTTCATCGGGTCCGCCGACGGCTGGCCGGCCATGACAATCTCGCCTTCCACGTCGGCGCCTTTCCCGGCTCGACCGCTGGGCTGGATCACCTCCGCTTCAGCTTCGTCAATCTCGATGTCGATCTGTACGACAGCACGCTGGCGGGGTTGACCTATTTCTACCCGCGGATGGTGCCCGGCGGGATCATCGTTAGCCATGATTTCTCGATCCTGCCCGGCGTGGAACGCGCGTTTGCCGATTTCCTTGCCGGTCGTCCCGAGCGGGCGATCGAGCTGCCGAGCACTCAGGCGATGATCGTCTGCCGCGGCGGATTGGAGAAAGCAGCATGACGCTGGTGCTGATCATCCTCGGCGTGGCGGTCGCGGCCCTATTGGCATGGCTGGCGCTCAGCCAATGGTATGTGGCGCAACGACGCGATTACGAGTGCGCGCTGATCGCCTATCTTGCCAAGATCTACGCCCGGTTCGGGATCGCCGCAGATCCGGCAGGCTTCGAGCGCGACTGGCTGGATGTCGGCGGGGGGATCTGCCTGGCGCTGTACATCCTGCGCGGCAAACCCGACGCGCCGGTCTACGTGTTCATGCCCGGAACCGCCGTTTACGCGCAGCTCTACGCGCAACTGCTCGTCGATCTTCACGGCCATGGCTACACAATCGTCGCCTACGATCCGCGCGGGCATGGCCGCAGCGGCGGCAGGCGCGGCCTGTTCACCATTCCGCAAATGATCGCCGACGGCCGCAAGGTGGCGGCCTATGCGCATCAGCGGTTTGGCAAAAAGGTCGTCTTCTCCGGCAGCAGCCAGGGCGGCGTGGTCTCGATGTACGTCGCGGCAACCAGGGATCCCCATATCGCCACCGTGGTGTGCCACAACATCGCCTGGCTGGACGGCAACACCATCCGGCAGATCGCGATCCTGAAACCGCCGTTGTTCGTGGTGCCCTTGCTATGCTGGCTGTTCACGGCGATGCGCGCCTGGTCGCTGCCGGTGAACTGGTATCTTCCGTTCAACAAGCTCAAGCTGCCGGGTGGCGGCGGTGGTGCGCTGGCGCTGATGGCGCAGGATCCGCTCGCCACCCTGGCCTATAGCCTCGGCGCGATCTCGACGCTCGCCAAATGTCCGCCAGCCGATCCGTTCGCGCAAATCGCCATGCCGCTGATGCTGATCTCGTCAACCGGCGACGAGGTGTTTCCGCCAGCCTATGAGCAGCATCTGTTCGACCGGCTGACGTGCCCGAAGCATTTTCTGCTGCTGGGCGATCTGCCGCACCTGATGATCCTCAAGCCCCCGCCCGAGCTGATCAAGGGCATCCTCGCCTGGGTCGAAGTCCATGCCCCTTGATCGCGACTGCCCACCGGTTTCCCGGCCAGAAAGGACGCCAGCCATGAGCCTTCGCTATTCAGCCGTTGCCATCATCGCCGGGATCGTGGTGCTGCTCGCGTTCGTGCTGTCCAAGTCGTTGCTGGTCGGGCAATTCTGGTTTCATGGCGTGGACCATTGGCTGGCGTTGTTTCGGCCTTATCCCGATTGGGGTAGTGGTGCAGAGCTTTATGGGGGCCTGCTGCCCTCCAAATGGCTCGGCACCCGGTCGCTTGGCGCCGCCATCGGGATGTTTGCGGCGCTGGCTACCGGCTTCAGCGTGCGCGCCTATCGGCTGGCCGCGCTGGTCGCCTGCGAGGCGGCAGCGATCGAGCTGCTCGATGCGCTGTGGCTGACGATCGGGGAGCAGCAGGGCTGGATCACCGCGGCGACGAACCAGGCGATCGTCACCGATCTGTGCTGGGCCGTGCTGCTACTGGCGGCGGCATGGCTGTTGTGGGGGAGGGACGAACCCGCGCCGCTCTCGCGCCCCGCCAAGACCACGTTGCCCCTCTCGTCGCTGGCGCGGTTACTCGACCGCTACTTCATCTATCTCTGCTACGCGGTGGCGCTGGTCTATGCGGGCATGAAACTGTTGTTCGCTTATTGGTGGTGGTTCGACAGCATCGGCTTCTGGCTCGCCGCGTTCCGGCCATTTCCCGATTGGGGGTCGGGCGCCGACCTGTTCGGCGCCTTGCTGCCGGCGCGGATGATCGGCAACCGCAACCTGGCGTTCGGCCTCTTCATCCTGTTCGCGCTCTGGTATGCGGTGCGCCGCCACGATCACCGGCTGCTCGCCATCCTGCTGCTGCAGGGCGCGGTGATCGAGCTGTTCGACGGCTTCTGGCTCGCCAATGGCAAGTACAACATGCTGTGGGTAGGCCAGAACACCGATTTCTTCATGAACGGCGGCTTCATCTGGGTCGCCGATCTGATGCTCGCCGGGGTCTATATCCTCAGCCGCGATCGGCCTCATCAGCCGGCTGAGCTGGTGATTTAGACAGGCGTTGGATCAGGAGAAGCCGACCACCGCGTGCGGCACGTATGGCGCCTCGAGGGTTGCGATCTCGTCGTCGCTGAGCACCAGATCGAGCGCGGCGAACGCGTCGTCGAGATGACCGGGCTTCGACGCGCCGACGATTGGCGCGCTGATCTCGGGCTTGGCGAGCACCCAGGCGAGCGCCACCTGCGCCCGCGGCACGCCGCGCCCCTCGGCGACCTTGGCCACCGCCTCGACCACCTGGCGGTCGGCATCGGCGGTATGCGCGTACAGCGTCTGGCCGAACTGGTCGCTCTGCGATCGCTCGGTTGCTTCGTCCCACGGCCGCGTCAGCCGCCCGCGCGCGAGCGGGCTCCACGGGATCACGCCGATCCCTTCGGCATCGCACAGCGGCAGCATCTCGCGCTCTTCCTCGCGGTACAGCAGGTTGACGTAATCCTGCATGGTCGCAAACCGCGTCCATCCATTCGCCTCGGCGACGTGGAGCATGGTCGCGAACTGCCAGGCGAACATCGACGACGCACCGATGTACCGCGCCTTACCCGCCTTGACGACATCGTGAAGCGCTTCCAGCGTCTCCTCGATCGGCACCTCGGGATCGAAGCGGTGGATCTGGTAGAGATCGACATGATCGGTGCCGAGTCGGCGCAGCGAATGGTCGATCTCCTGCAGGATCGCCTTGCGGCTGAGCCCGGCGCCATTGGGTCCGGGATGCATGCGACCATGGACCTTGGTCGCGATCACCACCTCGTCCCGCCGGGTGAATTCCTTGAGCGCGCGGCCGACGATCTCTTCCGAGGTGCCGTCCGAATAGACGTTGGCGGTGTCGAAGAAGTTGATCCCGGCCTCGACCGCCTGGCGGATCAGCGGGCGGCTGCGCTCCTCGTCGAGCGTCCAGGGGTGCGGCCCCCGCTCGGGCACGCCATAGGTCATGCAGCCGAGGCACAGGCGCGAGACATCGAGGCCGGTACGGCCGAGCTTCACATAGTCCATCGATCGTCTCCTGGTCCGGCGCGCGGCCGGGCATTGCCGTTTCGAAGGTCCATTACCGCCGGCCGGAGACATGGTTCCCCCGGGTGGCGGCGATCGGTGTTCGGCCCCGGCTGGCGCGTTTAGCCGTGCGGCAACGCCTCGAGCCGCTTGCGGCCATGCGCAAGCACCGCCCGGTGATAGGCGCCCCGTGCGTGAGGCGCCGCCGGCGCGCGGTCGGCGATCCCCAGCCACGCCAGCGCCTCCGCCGCGCGCGACCCCGGCTCGCGCGCGATCCGGGCAAGCTCTGTGTCGAACGGCGCGAAATAGGCGGGCTCGCCTTGCCAGTCGACCAACGCCGCATGAGCCTGGTCGATCGACCATCCGCGGCGATGGATGCGCAGGTCGACCAGCGCGCGGCCGACGCGGAACAGCAGCCAGTGACAATGGCCGAGCATCGTCTCGGGGGAGGCGAACAGGCCCCAGCTGGCCGCGAGCTGTTCGGCATAGATGCTCCAGCCTTCGACGAACGCCGCCGCATAAGTGAGCCGCAGCGGGTGCGGCGGTTCGAGCGCTTCGATGCCGAGCTGGATCATGTGCCCGGGCAGCAGTTCATGAGTGACGACACTGTCGAGCGTCCACTGCGGCCGGCGGCGGATCTGCTTGAGATCGACGATATAGGCGCCGGGCCGGTCACGAGCCGGCACCTCGCGGTAGCCGCCCTTGCCGGCCGCGATCTCGGCTGCGCTGAGGCTGCGGACGGCGACGTCGAAGCAGAAGGCAGGTGCTTTGGGAAAGGCCCGCAGCGACGCCGTGCGGGCCCGCACGAGCGTGGCGGTCATGTCGGCCAGCGCGGCCCGGCGTCCGGCGTCGTCGTCCGGATAGAGCCAGCGTTCGTTCTGCCAGAGCTCGCTGAAGCGGCTGCCGATGCCGCCGCTTGGCAAACCAAGTTGCGCGAACAGGCCTGTCGCTTTGGCCGAGAGCCGATCGAGTTCGCGCGCGAGCCGTTGCTCGGCCCAGTCGGGGTCGACACCGGTGCCGAGCGAGCGCTGCAGCCGGAGCGAGTAATCGTCGGGCGTTCGCGCCAGCGCCGCGTCGATCGCAAGCCCGGCGCGTGCGCTGGCGACGTCGAGCCGCAGCCCCGGCGGGAGCCGCGCCGGATCGAGCTGCTCGAGCATCTGCAGCCCTGCGACAGGCGTGGCGGCGGCGGCGGCGGCGTCGAGCAGGCCGCGCGCGTCGGCGGGCGCGCCGGCCGCGTCGGCTGCACCGGCCGCTTCTGCCGGCAGGCACAGCGCGGTGCCGAGCCCGGCCAGCAGCGCCCGCCGATCGACCGTCACGGCAGCGGCACCCGGTTGTTGAGCAGGGTGACTTCCGCCGCCGAGTCGGGCAGCGCGACCTGCACCGCCAGCTGTCGCCGATCGGCACCGGCGGGAATGGTCAGCCGCACCGTGGCGGTCTTTGCCAGCAGATCGAGCGGCGCGGCCAGCGACGGCAGCGGCGCGCTGGCGATCACCCTGGTGCCTTCCATCAAGTGCACGAAGCCGCCGCCGGTGGGCTTGGCACCGAGGCTGTGGACGGTGACCGCGACCCGGCGGCGGACCACCGTCACGTCGTCGCGTCCGACGCCGAGGTCGGCACGCTGGTCGACCGGCGTGGTTGCCTGGACAAGGGCGAGATCGATCACGGTGGTGGTGTGCGGCGCGAAGCTCACCGGCAGACCGGCGCTGCGTTCGAGCGACGCCATGACAGGATTGCCCTGCGGCTGCAGCGTCTTGCCCTCGTCGACGCTGGTCGCGGTGGAGACCCGCCACTGCCCCGCGGTGACGTTCCAGGTCGAGAGGATCACCGGCTGCGGGCTATCGCCGACGTTGTAGGCGACCACGCGGATCTTGTCGGTCGTCGCGCCGGGCACCAGGATCGCGACCTGCTCGGCGCCACCCGGCTCGGCGAACCGCCAACTGACGGCGTTGGCGGGCCAGTGCTGGTTGCGGCGCAGCGCGATTGCGCCGAGCCGCTCACGCTGCAGGATCTCGTTGGGCTGGTCGACCCGATCCGACCACCAATGGCCCTCGGTGTACATATATTCGTGCGCGGCCTTGTCGGCAATCGCGGCGCCATGGAGCTCGGCGAGCGGCGCCGTGTCGCCGCTGGCTGCCCAGGCGGCGTAGCGGGCGAAGGCGTCGTCACTGCCGCCCTTGCCAAGCGTCGCGCGCCACTGTCGGCCTTCGGGCAGCAGATCGAACACATTGTCGTCGATCTCCGCCAGCGCGGCCGGTCCCGCCTTGGCGACCCGCGCCTCGAGCGGGCGCAGATATTTGCCGTCGCCCGTGAAATGCCAGGCGCTCCAGGCGACCTGGATCGGGGTGGTCGCGCCGCCGCCGTCGCCGGCCCGCTCGGCATCAGTCCGCCAGTTGATCTCGTTGGGAAAGCTCCACGCGCCTTTGGCGTCCTGCTTGCCATGCGCCAACCAGCCGTCGACCACGCCGGTGACCAGCCCGCGCGCGATCGAATTGCCGTTGTAGAGGCCGACCAGCGTCGGGCCGTGGAGGACGGTGAAGGCATAAGGCTTTTGCCAGCTCCACGGATCGTCGCGATAGATCTTGCGGCCGCCGTACCAGCTCGAGGCGAAGTGGAGATGGCCTGCAGGGTTGGGCAGGATGACGCGGGTAAGGGCCCGCGTGTTGTCCATCAGCCGCTCGACCGCGCGCGGTTCGCCCCAGTTGAGGTAGAGCCGCTCGGCGTTAATGTTGAGCCCTTCCTCATAGGCGTGAAGCTCGTCGGTGGTGACGTAGCCGAGCCCGTCGACGATCATCCCGTTCTTGTAGACCGCATCGGACAGCGCCCGCAGCGAGGCGTTGATCTTGTCGGGTTCGACGCCCATCAACGCGAGGCCCGGCCATTGCTGGGTGAGATCGACATCATCGGAGATGCCGCCGCCGAAATCGCCGAACGGCACCTGGCGATGGTCGATCCACCACTCGACGAACCGGCGGGTGAGCTTGAGATCCTCGAGCTGGCGGAACGCCCATAAGGGTACGCCGGGTGGCGGCGTCGGCTGGGGCACGGCGGGCAAATTCTCGGGCCGGTAATTGATGTCGGCCCAATAGGCGCGACCCTGGACGTGATCGGGGTCGACCCGGAGCAGATCGGACGCGTCGGCGTACAGCCGCGCATAGAGCGCCGCGCGCTTCGAGGCCGTATGCTCCTCGACGAGGAATCCCCAATTGTCGCGGACCTGGTTGAAGCGATCGGCGACATGCTCCTTCGCGGCTTCGCCACGCGGCTTGAAGACGAGCCGGATGCGCGCGCCGTCGAGGCTGCGGGCGTCGAAGTCGGGCGCCGCCGAAGCGACCGTCAGATACAGGCTGTCCTGCGAGAGGATGCGGTCGCGCAGGTCGAGCCACAGCGTCCGCGCTTCGCCGGGGCGGACGGAGACCGAGATGTCGATCATGTCGCGGCCCGGCCAGATCGGATCCTTGACCCGGATGTTGAGCGGGACCAGCCCGCGGGCGTCGGGTTTCACCGTCAGCGCGGGCAGGTCGATGGCGATGCCATCGAGGCCGTCGTGAATGTTCTGCCAGCCATAATCCCAGGCACGGGCGACCGGTTGATCCGGCGCGGCATCGCCGAAGCTTGCGGGGATCAGGACGTGGACGATGGGCGCGGCATGATCGGCGCGCGTCACCTTGCCGGTGGCACCGGCTGCCGCCGCGCCGACCGCGGCCTTGAGCCCTGCCGATGGCAGCGCGACGACGGTGCTGCGCTCTTCGGGCGGGTGACGGCCGGCGATAAAGGCGTTGAGCGGTGCGAGTGCGGCCTGGCTCGGCGCGACATCGGCGCGCACGGTGTAATCGAGCTTGAAGCTGCCCGCCGGCTCGGTACCGGCGGCGACGTCATAGGCCCAGATCTCCTGGATCGGCTGTTCCTGCATGACGTTGGTGAAGCTCAGCGTCCCGCCGGTGCGCGCGGCGAACTGATCGACGCTGCGCACGACACCGCGGGGCCGGCTCGCGAGCGTGACCGGCCTGGTGCCATCGGACCCGGCCAGCGTGCCATAAGCCGCACCGCGGAGCTCGACGCGGTTGACGCGTTCGCCCGGCGGGATCGTCAGGTCGTAACGCTTGCCGCCCTCGACATAGGTGTTCCAGTCGGGCAGCTCGAAATAGTCGTCGCGGCCCGGCAGCCGCGAGCGGTTGTAGACGCCCGGCCAGGTCGTCTCCGCAATGCCGTCGACGCCCTTCCACATCCACGCCTTGAGATCCTTGGCGTCGGCGAACTCGACCTTGCGGATGCGGGTGACGGGCGCATCGAGCAGCGGCGGGTCGGTGCGATCCCAGCCGTAGCGATGCAGCCAGGCCGCACGGCGGCCGGCCTCTTCGGCAGCCAATCCGGCAGCAGGTGCAGCGCCAGGCTCGCGCTTGTCGGCCAGCGCCGCCATGTCCGCGGGGGCGAGCAGGCGATCGTAGACGCGGATTTCGTCGAGGTCGGAGCCGCGCATGAAATTGTAGCGGCTCTGCACCTGATGCGGCGAGAGCACGCGGCCGGCCATGCCGAACTGATCGAGCCCGCTGTCGAGGTCGGCCCGCTGGTCGCGACGGGCGACTTCGCGGCCATCGACGAACAGTTGCACGCCACGGGTCTCGTCCCAGCCGAAGGCGATGTGATGCCAGGCGCGGGGATCGGGCAGATCGGGCATTCGCCACGACACCCGCAGCCGCGACAGATTGGCGTCGGTGACAAAGGCATCGAAGCCGTGGCCGTTCCAGTCGATGCGCAGGAACGCCATGTCCCAGCTCGAATGATCGGCGAAGCCGGCGCGGAAGATCACGAAGGGCGCCTCGCCGACCGGCTGGCGCGCGCGCCAGAAGAAGGCGAGGGTGCCGCGCTGGCTGAGCATGTTGCCCGCCGCCTGCCAGGCGACATAGCCATCGTCTTCCCAGCGCGCCGCACCGCCGATCGCGCCGTCCGGCACCACCGAAACGTTGCTGCGGAAGTTCGGCACCGGATCGCCCCCGGCAACATCGGCCGTGAGGCTCT
>NZ_JALNUP010000026.1 GCF_026540855.1 Sphingomonas sp. GC_Shp_5 | reverse complement strand
GCCAGCCACAACCACGCCCGCCCAGGTACGCGCTCGAGTTGCTCTCGCTGCAGCCGTGGCTCTCTCCGCCCTATGGATCGGCGCAGCGTTCGTTCCTGCCATCCTGTGGGCTGCTGTCGTCGGCATTGCCGTCGAGCCGCTGCGGCTGCGTCTACTGCGCCGCTGGCCCGGCAGTGACACGCCTGTCGCTGGGCTGATCACGTTAGCGGTGATCCTGATTGTGGTCGTGCCGCTAGTGATCGCGGTGACTCGGGCGATCGCCGAAGTCGATGCATTACCGCCTGGATCAACGGTGCCCGTGCGCACGGCGTGCCGGTCGCCGCATGGGTGGCCAACCTCCCTGTGGGGTCAACCCAGCTTACCGCTTGGCGGACGAACCACTTGGCGACGCCTCAGGGAGCCGCTGAGCAGATTGCTCACTTCGACATGGGCACCATCATCGAAAAGTCGAAGTCTATCGGGCACAACATCGTCGAACGCGCCGTGGTGTTCGCCTTCACGGTTCTCATGCTCTTCTTCATGATCCGCGACCACGATGCGATTGGAGCGCAACTCACTCGAGCCATTGATCGCGCGTTCGGAGAGGCCGGGCAGCGGATCGGCCGCCAGATCACGCTGTCGGTGCGTGGCACCGTTGACGGAGTCGTTCTCCTCGGCCTCGCCCAAGGCGTGTTCATGGCCACACTCTATGCCTTCGCCGGCGTACCGCACCCGATCCTGCTCGGGCTTTTGTCCGGCGTCGGCGCCATGGTACCGTTCGGATTGATGGCGATCATGGTGATCGCGCTCGGCTTTTTGGTGATCAAGGGCTCGATCTTTGCGGCGATCATCGTGGGTGTCATTGGCGGCACCATGTCGTTCATGGTGGATCACACGGCCAAGCCTGCGCTGATCGGCGGCGCCACCAAGCTTCCATTCGTCTGGGTCCTTATCGGGATCATCGGTGGCGTAGAAACCATCGGCTTGCTCGGCCTGTTCGTCGGCCCAGCTGCGATGGCGGCGCTAGTGCTTATCTGGCGTGAATGGGTTGCGGACGATGCCCTGCTGGGAGGCGCGATGGCGCTTAAACGATGAGCCGAACTAACGAGGACTCAGCCGTGGCCATCGCCATCGCTGCGAGTCTCGATGTGCCACGCCGTGACCTCCAGATCCGCGGCTAGGGCGTCCAACGCGCGCCTGACGGCGATTTGCTCCGGGCCGTCAGCTTGGCCAATAGGTCCCGGCAAACGCGCTCTCATCCTCGCGAGGCGGGCGGCTACCCTTAGCGTCTCGGGGTCCATGTGCCGACGCTATCACGCATCACAGCCGCCGTCGCAAAATCTTACATGATGGTTGCCCGCCCGCTTGAGCTTGCGTCAGCAACAGGCCGATGCCGCTCTCGACGTCAGCAGACCGCCTGTTCCAGGGGCTCCACCCCGCTATGGATCCAGGCATGAGCCTCTTCCTGTGTTGAGACAATCCGCGCGTATGGTTGTGTGAAGAGCCTGCGGATCTGCATGCGTGCCAGTGAACTGCCTGTCACGATCGCTATAGCTGTGGCCTTGGGCATGCTCACCATGTGCTCGCCCATGGCCTTGATCATGTCCTGAGCCTGGATGTTACAAGCGCTGACGTCGACCACCATGCTATAGGGCGCGCGGAGCTTGTTCACGACAAAGGCGCGACGCAGATCGTTGATGTACGTGGTCGTCTCTTCCACGCTCAGCAGGCCTCCAAGCGTGACCTCGACCAGCCCACGGCGTCTATCTACGGCAATACGGTACATTACGTGCTCCTGATCGTCTGTGCTCCCGAAGCAGCTTTGGGCCTTGATCGGCCCTGAACGATCAAGCGCTGCCATCCTCGACGGCTCAGCGACTACAGCTCAAGCCCTAACAGAAGGCTTTCAGGCGCTTCGGTTCGGCATGAGGAAGATGCCGACGAAAGCCTGATAATCATGGAACCAGTCTCTTGCCGAGCGCAGCGCCGCCAAGCGGCAAGTCGCAGGCATATCCAAGTTGATCCACGGCGGAACAGCTTCGCATCGCGACTGTTGCGGCTGGAGGAGAATCGCCATGACCGATCCCAAGAACCCGACCACCCAGACCGACAAGCCGAACCTGTCCACCGAGGATCAGGATGATGGTGACGCGCGCCGCCGAAGTGACACGCTCGACAAGGGGCAGGAAAGCACTCAGGGGCAAGATGCGCCAGTTAGGAAGTCGTCACTAACGTAAACCGTAGCCCCAAGATGATTTGCTGACGAGCGAAGCTGTAGCCGCAAGCGTTACCTCGCCCGGCCTCGTTTGGCGGCCAACATAAGGAGAGAGACCATGGAAATTCTGAAGCTGCCTGAAGGCGAGCGAGCCCCCGACGAAGTCGATTGCATCAGCATCGAGCGCCAGGATGACGGCCGGTACGAGTTGCAGGGATCTGCTTTGATCAACTGCGGAGATGGGGATGAGGTGGAGTCCGTGTCGCTGGTGCAGATGACGACCTACGACACCTACGAAGAAGCGGAAGCTGTGGGCTTAGCATGGGCCGCTGAGCAGTGTGTTGAACAGCTCTACGTCTCCACCGTCGGGTTCGGCACGTCCTCTCCTGAGTAGAGCTCTGCCGATCAAGCCCGCTTTTGGACCCGCTGAGCTAGGAGCCATCAGTTGGATCAAGTGCCGCTGACAGCCTGGCTGCCGCGACTACGGTAGTCTCGCTGCACAAAGCGGTAACTAAGCTCGCTTACTCGAAGAGCCATGGAAAAGTCCTCGCTCGTCAGGCAATTAGACTACCATCAGCAGCGGATCAGCAGCATTCTACGTTGGGCCACTCCGCTCCTCGAGAAGGCAGCTGTCACTCCGGAAGTCGCTGCGGAAATGATGACGCGACGGATGGAGCTTTCCCGCCTGCTGATGGAATATGCGCTGTTCAAACACAGAGATGTTTTTGGGCCTGTGATTGCAGGTGGGGGGGCTGAAAGGAGCGGAGGCAATGCGCCTCAAGCTCGCATGCATCGAGGCAGGCGAAGCGTACCGCGACTATACCAGGGCGGCTGGACCGGCTCGTCCTCTCGCTCAATGGAGCACCTATCGCGTGGCAGCGTCAGCAATGGCCGAGTCAATCCGGGACCACTTGACCCAGGAGCGCTCCGGCATTCGCAAGCTGCTGGGTTACCCAAGCGCGAAGGTTAGGGTTCCAGTCTCGGAAGAAAGTAGCCTGGCAGCAAGCATTCTGGAACACGGCTAATCTTACACGTGTCAGCCGCGGGCGTTAGGCGGCTATGCGACTATAAAGTATACTTCTGACAGGTTGCATCTCTCGCTCTGGCAAAAGCGTACTTGCGGCTATGGACGAGGTCTTGATCGCCTTTGCGAGCTACGGACTGTTCTGGCCGAGGCGCTGCAGCTATTGCTGACTGGCTGCGAACTGCCTGCCGCAGGCGAGATCGACAAGGCACTTGAACACGTGGACTGGGTGATCGCCTCAATGCGACAGAGGCGATTCTCTCAGCTTAACCACCTCGTCGGACCCATGCCCCTCCAGCAGATCGATCGCGTAGGAGATGTGCGCAGCGACGATCGGGCTACCATGTGCGTCCTGTATGCTCAGGGCTTTGCGAAGGAGCGCGAGCGATTGATCCAGATGAGTCCTGCCGTTCTCCGTTTGGCTCCGGTACCACTCCTGCAGAGACGGCGCACTAACCGAGCATACGATCCGCCGTGGGCCGGCGGCGGCTATCTTGCAGCCCCTCCAGCCAGAAAGGACATTCAGCCGCCGGCGATGGTTGAGGAAGGTGGGTCTTACATCCCTCATGTAGGCCCGGCGCTCCGCCGCTTCTGAGTCACTACGGACGGCGGGGCGTCTCTTCAGCCAAAAACCTCGTAGAACTACAGCATTGACCTTAACCGTTATCCGGGCGAAATTGCTCGTACGGCCGAAGTCATTCTGGACGTCCGGGGCTATCCCGCCCGATCAACATACGGACGGGGGCCTCCATCAGATCGGTTTGGCGCCTGGTGTGCCGCACTTGGCGAACTTGCCGTTGGCCGCCTTGCACCGCACAGGCTTGGCAGGTGCCTTTGGCGCGCACTTGGTGAACCGACCCTTTGCATCCTTGCAGGGGGCTGCCAGCGTTGGCGTTGCGCCGGCAAACAGAGCCAGGGAAGCCACCGCGAAGAGCACCTTATGCATGATCTCTCCTCGCCCCCGTTAATCGGGCAAGCAAAGCTGCCCGCAGGCGTAATCCCGGTCAACTGACGAGAGTGTCATCAATCGCAGGCGAAGCCGCAGCGGCCGAGGGTTACGCATCGACCGGTTCATCGGCAGGGCGGTGAAAGTTGATGCTGTCGTAAAGCTCGAGGAGAGCGTTGACCTCGTTAATGACGGCTTTCTGTTCCGTCCGCCAACGCGCACTGGCGTCCGCCGTCGGCACTCCCTTGCGACCATCATGAACTGTGAACCCCTGATCTAGCAGCCACAGTGCATCACGCGCTCGCGCTCGCTGACGCCGAAGATGGTACACCCATTGTTCAACAACGCTGGACGGAACCAGCCTCTCGATCTCACCCATTGCGGCGTAACCCGGCAGGACGATTAGGTTCGAAACAAGCGGAACGCGCCTCCCGCCGAGAGAGACTCGGCTCGAGCGCTGCATCAAGCTGTGCCTTTTCGAGGGGCAGATTGAAGAGCACGCCGATGCGATCGCCACTGGCCCAAACGCTTCGTCCTGCGCGGCGCAATGGGCCACATGTCAGGGTAACCCGGACCCCGGATGCGTTCACCCCACCTCCGTGGATCAGCGCGCCTGACTTAGAGATGTTCAGCACATGGACCCGGCGGCTAGCGCCTCCTGCTCCCAGCACGCACAAGTAGAACATTTTGAATGGAGGCTCACGTGCAGCGGCATGTTGGGGGTTAGGCTTCAATGCTGGTACTCACGCTTGCTGACCGATGAGAAGCGCTCAGTTGCTGTTCAGTTCCCTGACTGCGCCCCACTTGGGCATAAGGCGCTGATGAGGGCTGAGAGCGCTCCGGCGTAGCGAAGACAAACCAGCTTGGCGCTGCCTCTATCAACCGAGAGCGAGGTAAGCGAATTCCTCGGCGCTGATACCATAGGTTTCGCACAGATGTTGGCGGAGAGCGTGCTTGGCCTCGGCCATTTCAACAAAAGCAGCTTCCTCGTGCGCTTCCGCTGACCAGTCCACAACATCGCGGCTGGGCACCAAGGCGCTCCAGGCGATGTTGTGCCTCTCGGCGGTGGCGCGAACGATGGCCACGAGAGCCCTTCCTGTAATGTGACGGTCATCCATGGATGTTCAATGCACCGCTTCCCGAGCTGTTCATCATCTGGCTAGTGGGTTGTCCGATAAGGTTGGCGTGGGTGGCGCGCGCAGCTTGACCTTGCAGCGCATCGCTATCCGCCGCCGCGCCATGTGGCTCCTCGTGCAAGCCTCGTATCGCGAGCCAAGCAGATAATGCGCCGACCAGCAGGATTAGCATGAACAGGCACCTGTCTACGACCTGGAACGCTTGTTGTTTCGGCCCGCTATCGTTCACCTCAGTTTGTGAGGACAGCCCTAACGCGTTTCGCTCCAAAGGCATATGGCGAAATGTTGGTGGTGGAAAGCGCCCCGCCGCGGTGGTCAAATTTCCTGGCGAGGCGCTACCGAACACGTGACGTGAAAGGCCGGCGCTCTATGGACTTGCCCCGCGTAAGTGGAGAGGCGTTTGCTCAGCGTGACGCGGTTCGTTCGAACTGCGCGGGGCTGATGTAGTCGAGCGCGGAGTGGCGCCGGACGGGGTTGTAGAAGCCGTCGATATAGCGGGCAATGGCCTGCGCGGCCTGGTTCCGGGTATAACGGCCCAGCCGATTACGCGGCGGGAGAACAGGTCGATGACCACGGCCAGATAGAGCCATCCCTCCCGCGTCCAGACATACGAGATGTCCACGCCCCATTTCTGGTTGGGCGTCGTCGCTGTAAAATCCTGGTCGATGATGTTCGGCGCGATCGGCCAGCTATGCTCGCTGTCGGTTGTCCGTTTGAATCGACGCTTCTGCCGACCGCGCAGGCCGTTCTCGCGCATCAGTCGCGCCGTGCGACGTCGCCCGATGGCGAAGCCATCATCCTGCAACTCCCGCGTCATGCGGGGACTGCCGTATGTGCCGTTCGATAATGCGAACGCCGAACGGACGTGCGCCAGCATCACCATGTCATCGCGTTGTCGCCGACTGGCTGGCCGGTCCTTCCAGGCAAAATAGCCGCTCTGGCTGACACCGAGCACTTGGCAGAGACGATGTACGGGGAAATCTCTTCTTCGCCTGATCGACGAGCTCGAACCTCATCGACTTCCCTCCCGGGCGAAAAAAGCGGTCGCCCGTTTCAGTATGTCGCGTTCCTGCCGAAGGATCTCGTTCTCCCGCCGAAGGCGCTTCAGCTCGGCAGCCATATCTGCCTGCGGCGCTTCGCCAGGCATCTCCATCAGCCGATCACGCCGGCGCCCGATCCACCGCACCAGCGTCGACAGGCCGACCCCCAGATCTTCCGCAACCTCACGCTGCGTGCGCCCGCTGGTCGCCGCCAGCCGAACCGCCTCGTCCTCGAATTCCTTCGTAAACCGTCGTTGCTTCGTCATCGAGTTCGCCTTTCACCTCAGGAAAACTCTCCACTTTTCTGAAGCAAGTCCAGTCGAGCTATGCTGCTGGAGGAGAGGCTGGCAGAGGCTAAGGCCGCTGGCTCGGTCGACCTCAAGGCTTTAGACATGGTGGTGGCATCGACGCGGGAAGCTCGCCTCAAGTCGGGCGCGCACATCGGCAAGTGGACCCTGCGAGCCATCGAGGCCGACTGGGAGGGCTACCGGCGTGACTCGGCCGGGCTCCGAGCCGCGATGCTGCGTCAGCTTGATTTCGAAGCGCAGAACTTGGATCCATGGCTCCGTCGCAACCTGCCGAGGTAGAACCGCGCAGTAAGGCTTGTGCATTTATACCTAGCGGGTGGTTAACCCCGATTGCGGGGAACCGGCGCGTTTCTGCAAGCATTACAGCAACATGGATGTTGATGAACTGCGGAACGAGGCGCTCATCTGCCTGCACCGCGCCAACCACTGTTCGCCTAGCAACGAGGCGCGTGGGCTCAGGGGGCGTGCCGCTCGGCTGATTGAGGCAGCAAACCTGTACGACACGGCCCGTATGTTTCTTGACGAGCGCTGCACTCTGCGCGCTGCTTAACTCGCCAGCTACGACCGATACCTCGACACCATCTTACGCCAAGTCCGCTGGTCTGGGTCCGGCGGCTGCTTCTAGTCACGCTGCTCGCGGGTGATCTCAGCCCGCGGGCGCACGACGCGGCCGGCGGCCTGGCAGCCCTCGCAGTACAGCCGCCGAAACGCACCCGGCAGACGATCATCCCAGCCCTTGCACTCGTACATCCACCAGCGCCACCGCATCGAACCGGCGCTCACGCTCGCAGGCCGTGCATGTCAGCTTGATGGTACGCCGATGCAAGGCGCAGTGCTGCAGAGTACGCAGCTTCTGGCCGACGTGGGTCAGCTCGTCCCCGGGTGCCACCTTCAGTCGACCACGATGGTGCTGCCGCCGATCGACGCGATCAGATCTCCAGCGCTGATGCTCCATGCCGAGCAAGCGCATCTAGCTCCGCCCGCAACAGACGGTCGCCAGCCGCAATGGTCATCAGCCGCTCCAGTGATCCCCGTGCGTTTCGACAACAGCGCGATTGATGTCGCCTTCTGCCGCAGCCAAGCGTCGAACCAGGGCGTGCTCGAAGCGATGACGTCAGACACAGGGTGATCGGCAGACCACGTGTCCAGCCGCACTGCGACCGCTCGCTCGCCCTTACGGTATGTAAAAGCGCCGCGACGAGAAGCAGCCGCTCCTTAGTGGTGAGCACCCGCGCTGCCTGGTGGGCGGCGCCGATGGCTTGGCGGTAGTGCACCGTCCCGAACCGCTCAGCCTCGTCGAATGTGCACGGCGCCCACTCTTCGGCCGGATAGCAGGCGTCGTAGATCGCGCGCGCAGCCGCACGCAGCCGGAGATCATGCTCCATGCTCAAACTCCATCCATGTCGAGGCACCATCAGCGGCGCATCGCCAAGTAGAACGAAGGGTGAACCATTCGCGAGGCCGTTGAGCCACTGGTGGCCTTGGGTGACTGGCTGCTCTTCCTGGAACATCCATCGCCGGCAGCCGCTTGGACAGGCAGGCACGAGGAGAGATGCGATGGACGATACCCGCCTGTGGAGCTTTGAGCAGAGCCTGTGGACCGAGGGTGCGGAGAACTACAGCGAGAAGGTGGATCAAGAGGTGGTGATGGTGCTGCCCAAGCCGCCGTTCGTGTTCACGGGGGAAGCGGCGATTGACGCAGTGGCTGATACCCCGGTGTGGGGCAGCGCCGAGTTAAGCGAGCGCCAGGTATCCCGTACCCAGGAGGGACTGATCGCAATCGCCTACAAGGTGCATGCCCAGCGCGGCGACGAAGCTTATGAGGCGCACTGCACCTCGGTGATCCGTCGGCTCGAGCACGAGGTGTGGCGAGTTGTTCAGCATCAGCAAACGCCCACGCTCCCGAAGACGGTAGAAGCTTAACGTTGGCGACTGCGACGGGCAGATCAATCGCCTGCCGCATCCCACCTTTCCTACCGATGCTGGCCGGTCCACGGTCGCCCGATGATAATTGCCGATGTGGTCGCAGCCACCCCGACCACCGTCTTCTCCTGCACTGTCACCCTCGTCTACGACGGTGACGGCCCGCTATGGTGCTCCAACGGCATCAAGGTGCGCGTGGCTGGCATCCAGGCGCCGGACTTCACCAGCGCCGAGCCATGCCGGCGACCTGATGTGCGGCGGGTGAACTATACCTGCGACGACCAGGCGGCAGCGCGCAGTCAGCAGATCGTTGAGCAGTTGGTGCTCAACCGGACGTTGAGCTGCCAAGCCATGGGCAAGAGCTACAAGCGGGTGGTTGCGCGATGCACTTTGCCGGATGGACGTTCATTGTCTTGCGCCGCCGTCGCGGGGGGCGCAGCCGTGCGGTGGGACCGGTACTGGCGGCAGTATGGGATGGGTGACTGCCGCTAAACGCGCGTAGGCAGGCTGCCTAGGCTGCCAGTCCCCACCCCTCAGGTCGCCATCCAATGGCGGCGCGGTGCTCCTGCAGAGCACGACGCTCGTCACCTGAGGCAATAACCGCCTTTAGTTCTTCAGGCGCGATCGGCTCGTCGAAGGCGCAGGCCAACCTCATACCTCGACCGCGAACAATGCTGACTGTCCGCTCGCCAATGCTTGGCAATGACACTCTCGCCGCTTCGCCGATCTCAACTGGTACTGCCGCGACCATGCTGAAGCCGGTTGTGGAAACCTCATCGATCAGCACTGCCACTACCGGCTGACCTTCGACCTTGGCCGCCGTCGAAACATCGATTTCCTGACGCTCAGAAGCTCGCCGCTCGAACCGGATCTCAACCAAATGCTTCACGATGATTCCTCGAGTTTGCTGCGCCGCACAAGCTCGATCAGCACTCTTATGCGCAGGCGCTCAGGATTCAGGACGAAGTCGTAGCGACTATCCGCTCCGAACGTTCGATCGATGCCGCCGGGGATATGGCGCCCGCGCATCGCACGGCAGTTGCCGATCGCCGACGCGATCGCGACGCTGCGGGAGGCACTGGACCGCTAGGAGGCCGCCCGCGCCTATGTCACCCAGGCGGGAAACGATGGCCGCCTTCCTAGCTTCGCTTGTCCGGGCATGTTCAGCAACAATGGACGCCTCGACGATGTCGAGCGCCGCGCACGTGAGTATACCCGGTGAACTGGCGCGCAGGCATTCAAGGTTACGCTGCACGTTGGGACGTAGTGACCATCCCGCTAAGCCGTCCACATGCCCCCCACCTGTCCCGACCTGCCCGTTTTGAGCGCGGATGCTTCGTGTACAATCCTGCGCGGGTCGCGATCCGGTTCATGCATCGGCAGGCTCAGGCAGTCGGCATCGGGGACCGCCTTGCGCTGGAAATGTGGGAGGACGATCAGCGTCTCGCTTTCACCTTTCGACCACCGGAATCCGCCTTCAGCGTCGTGTGCGGCATTGCGGACGGCCGGTATGCACAATGTTCGGTCGGGTGACGTTAAAGTCGAGCTTGATCGAAGCAGACGGCGCAGCTGGCGTTGAAGCCATATCATCCGCGGTTGTGAATGAGATCAGCATCTGCCCTCGCGGCGCATGTCCTGGGGCCATCTGCTGGCCCATCGGAAATGGATTAGCGAGCCTCCCAGCCGCCGCACGGGCGCTGCTTCCTGGATGGGAACGCGGCCGCACCCAGCGAAAGACAAGATCATACGCTTAGCTTCGCGGCCGAGCACTGACTACGCGGCCTGTCAGGACAGAAGCAATATGGATGGTCGTTGCCGACGCGGCGAGCGCCTGCGCTCCGACGTGCCGCATGGACACTGGAAGACCACCACCTTCGTCGCCGGCCTGCGCCGCACCGGTATGGTCGCGCCGATGGTGCTCGACGGCCCAATCAACCGCGATGCCTTCGTCGCCTATGTCCGCCAGGTGCTCGTGCCCGACCTGTCACCCGGCGACATCGTCATCATGGACAATCTGTCGAGCCACAAGGCTCCCGCCGCTCGCGAGGCCATCGAAGCGGCAGGTGCCAAGCTGCTCTTCCTCCCGCCCTACAGCCCCGACTTCAACCCGATCGAACAGGCATTCTCGAAGCTGAAGGCGCACCTGCGCAAAGCGGCCGAGCGAACCATCCACGGCCTGTGGGACGCCATCGGGCGCATCCTCGATCTCTACTCGCCACAGGAATGCGCCAACTACTTCGTCAACGCGGGCTACGATGCAGACTGATGGGAAACCGCTCTAGTGGTTAAACGACAGGCGTCTTCTGGCGCTGAGATCACGAGAACGGACCTTCCGGGTCGAGGATTAGGCTCCGACAGACCCAAGCTCAATGGATCAGGATGGTGTACGAACAGAACGCACGATCCCGCCCGATTGTTTTCGCATCGGCGTCAAACGGCTGGAGTGAGTTTGCAGGGGGTGATCGGTGCACCGGAGCTACATGGCGGCGCCGATCACCAGCTGGCGCGTTCGGCGGATCCTGGATTTATACGACAATACATGTGGCAGCGGGCTGATCATTCCTTAGCTGATCGGCCGTAGTCGAGTGCCTTTAACTCCAACCTCAAAGCACCCACGGTCCATCGTCTGTGACGTCGTTTCTAATACCGGCCAGAGCGCCAGTATACGCGCGGCTTGGCTTGTTAGGGGCAGGCCCATCACTGCTGGCAGTGGGAAGAAGCCGACGAGATTGGAACGCAAGAACAGGTCGCGAGACGGCTTCTTCGATGCGATTCGGCGATCCCCAGACAGGACGCACCAGCCACCTTCACGGCCCAATGCCTCGATCCAAGCCTCGTCTGGTAGGCCGCCGGTGCCGAACTTGTCCCTGATGTGCAGCACCTCGTGCATACCGTCGAACAATGCCCCAAGGCCTCGACCGAGACGCGGTGGCAGATTGTTGTCGATCAGCAGCTTCACGCGGCTTTGCGCATTTCCAGCATCTGCTCATAGGCGAGAGCATCGCGTATCAGGCGGGGCTTCAGCTCGTAGAGCGTAGCGACCTTGGCGATCGATCCTTCGGCCTGGACGGCTTCGGCAACGCGCGCCGTCGTCATGCCGTGTTCGGCAACGATCGGTTGACCGAACGCGCGATCAGGGTCCGCTACGATCGTCTTTTTGCCGTGCAACAGCCACCAGCGCTCGGCGCCGTCAGGGCCGAAGTCGAGGTCGGCCAAGCTGGGTGCTACAACCCGGTTGAAGACGCCTTGGCTGCGGCGCAGATCAATCAGCTGCGGTTCGTCCAAGCCACGCGTGATTTTCAGGAAGATCGTTTTACCGTCAGTCTTGAACTGCGACGTCGAAAACGGCCGATCCTGGCCCACGATGTCGCGGGCCCGTTCCATGCAAACGCGGATGGTCGGCAGCCCGATCTTCTTCGCACGTAGCGCATTTACGATGCGCGCCTCCACCAAGTCGCGGAAGCCCAGCAGCACGCCGTCGTCCTCGATCGAGGCGTACTGCGGGCGCCACAGCGGATCCTCGTGCTTAGCGTGATGGTCATAGCCGAGCAGCCAGCGCCGGAGCGTGGCGGCGCGCATGCCGACCATCCGTGCCGCCTCAGGGGCGGTGTAGATGCCGACGCCGAAGGCTGCCTCGTTCATGGCGGATGCTATAACCGCATTGTCTTACCGGATTACAGCTACATTCTAAGCTGCGGACGCCGACTAGCCGAGCGCATTCCGGACATTTGGTGCCGCTCGCACTGGAGGAAGGGGCGAGCGCTCACGATCAAGACGTCCTCGGCTGGCGATTTGGCCGCTCATTCAACCTATTCGGCATGAGGGATTGTAACAGCATGATCCCTTGCGGCTCATGGCCAAACCGAATGACACCGGCTTGCATCGCGTCCGATCGTGCTCTGTCGCATCATCTCCCAAAAATGGAGCGAAGATCGTTCCATCGGCGGCTGGCTGCATCAAGTGGCTGAGCGCAACTCTACTCGTACCCCATCCGTAGAAGACGGCGCCGCATCCGGCTTGCCGATCTTGGCACGGCCATCGGACATCTGGAGCCGTTCGGTAAAGTAGAACATGCCCAGCAAGGTGGTGATGAAGACATGACTTACCCACAGGTTGTATGTCCCGACGAACAGCCACTTCACGACGGGCCTGACGTCGGTAGCGAGGTGCTTTGAAAGGCCCGGGGCAACTACGATCGCCACCACCGAGATCGCGACCAGACAAAAGGACGAGGTCGAGAGATAGCCAAACATGTACGCCAGGAAGCGCTTGCGGCTAAGCGGGGCGCCTTCGCCTTTCAGATGTGGCGGCTCGCGCCCGCCCACTGGCTCCTTCAGCATAGGAAGGGTTGCTGTGGTGATGAGGGTTAGCGCGGCAACGAAGAAGCCACCCAAGACCGTGAGCAGGTTCTGAAGGCTCCCGACATATCCGTCCTTGGTGAAGGTGCCGGCGGGGTGCGACCACCAGATGAGCGCCGTCAGACCACCGCCCAAGGCGATCGGAGCCACCACATCAATGGTCAACTTCGAGCGGTGTCGGATCGCCAGATAGCGAAAGGGCTTAAGCAGCATCATCACGCGGGTCCGATCTGCGCCAGGTCGCGCATCCTAGCTCAACAAACCCTTCATCGCATCCACTAGTTCATTGCTGAGATCGTCGCACAGATCGCTCAGCGGTTCGGCGAGCTGGACGAACTCCTTCCTAGCGTAGAGCGTCTCGCCAATGTCCTCCTGCGCCAAGTTGATCTTGGCTCGCTCGGCTTCCTGCGGGGGCCGCGGTCCCATAGGTCCCTCCTCAATCGCCGGCACCCAGCGCACGTACATCTCCTCAAAGTCGTTGGCCCGCGCCCAAGGCTTGATCGCTTCCAGCACATCCTCCAGCCGTTGCCCGGGTGGGATCTGCACCTTCAAGGACATCTCTCGTCTCTGGACCTTGACCGGCTCCGGCGCATCGAAGCCTCGCTCAATCGCCTTTGCGTCGATGAGCTTCAGTTCCTTCAGCGTTCCCTGTGTGATGCCCTGACGCAGGCGGTCGCCGGCGACGGCGCTCATGTCGATCTTCGGCGCTGCCGCCACATCGTCGCCATCGATGTTCTCGACGGTGATCTCCTTGTCCCTGAAAACCTCGCGCATCTCTCGCTGCAGTTCGGCGCGCACGCGAGTTTTACCGAGGCGGTCCGCGTTCTCCAGCAACACCCGGAAGATGGCCCCGCCGTAAACACGTGGCTCGAGGTCAACTAGGACGTGCGCGGAGATAGCGCGACCTTCGCCGGCCTGCTTGGCAAAGCGGCGAACCTCGCGAGTGTGAAGGTGCATATTCGCGGGATCCGCTGCGTCGGGATCTACGAAGACAAACAGCAAGGCCAGCGCCTCGGCACCATTGGCCTTTTTCACGATGCGGGCTCGCGTTATACCGATCAGGTAGCGTTCCGCCTCGATAAGCCGGACGCAGAGATCCGCGTCCACGCGCTCTTTCAGAAAACGAGCCAAGTCCCCCATTGCAGGTAGCTTGCCGGGCGGAGACGTGGCGAGGTTTAGATCGAAGAAGACAACCTGTCGCGTTTTCTGGTTCTGCATGCCACCCCCGATAGATGACGGAAGGATTCCGCTTTTTCGCCGGCAAGTCCAGCAAGAGTGCTGGCCTTCGCCCAGCGCGGCGGGGCGAGCCTATACAACCGAAGCTGTAACGGAAATGATAAAACCCGAGCAGGTTGTGCTTACGTGAGGCCGGCGATTGCCAGCGTCGGGCCCGCGTCTTTCAGCTAAGATCATCCCAGCTGGTATCTCGCTTGGCCGCCGTGCCAGCTTTATAGACGACGATCCGACCGCCTGTCTCGATCTCCGCCCACCCGATCTTCAGTCTTCTAGCCCTCGCGCCCTTCACCGCCCGGGCAACATCGGCTTGCGTGAAAGGCACTCTCTTGGCTGTTGGCTGCGAAGGTACAACCAATGAGAGAGCCAGATACCGGACGATGGCATCATGAACCAGGACGTCGATGCGGTCGCGCAGCTCATCCATGCTCACAGGGATGTTGGCAGCATCATCACTCAAATTCGGCATCCCACTCGTTGACCCCCGGCTCGACCTCACGTCCAGCGACATAGACGACGAGCGCGCCGTTCGGGTCGATTTCGAAGCGCTCGACCTTCATCCCTGCCTTCAATGCGCCGCGGACTGCCCGTGTCAGATCAGCCTCCCGAAACAGCGCCTTGGCGGTAAATCGGAAGCGATGGCAGACAGGGCGAAATCAGCGATGCCGATGATGCCCCACTCTGCCGCATCCCATTGCACCGCGACCAGCCAGCCCGCGTCGCTTGTTCCGTCCGGGGAGTGCGGATCAGCTCCAGCAAAAGCGACGATGGGGCCGACTACAGTCGCGTCTCCATAGTGACGACTGCGGACATGATCGCCGACCTTGAACGGCGGGACTGGACCTGATCGCACGGGCGCATGTTACCGCCACTCCTGCATGAAGGTGCCGAGGATCCTGCGCATCGCCTCTGGCCTCGTCGGCTGCGGATCCTGCTGCTTTATCCACGCATCCAGTGCATCGATCTGATCAGGCTGGAGGCGAACCATCACGGGTGTGCCAACGCCCGTCTTCGGCCGTCCCCCGAGGTTTTTGGTATCAGCGGTTGACCGTGGCATAGGTTATTGATACCACAATTGCGAACCGGTGCAAGGCGTAGGACCCCTGCACCGGCTCTGACCCATCGCAGGAGGCTTATTCCATGCAACAGGCTACGTGCGCCCATAGCGGCGCCGATACCGGCACGTCACCGGGCAAATCGACCAATCTTTCCACCTTCCTCGCCTCGCGGCGCAGCGTTCTCACCGGAGCCGTTGCTGCGGCAGGCGTGGCGATCGCGCCAACTGCGATCGCAAGCGCGGCTACGAGCACAGGAGCTTGGGATGCCGCGATGCGCGATCTGCTTCAAGCCGAGCACGATGTAGCCGTGACCGCTGCTCGCTACCGGGCAGCGAGAGCGGCGATGCGCGCAACTGCACCGGACGAAGGGCAAGTGGATTGGCAAGGGCTGGAAGGGGTAATCGACAGTTCCGCCAACCTTCGGCACATCGACACCGCGCAGGTCCGTCACGCCACCCTGCGCCATATCGAAGCGGGTTGTTGGAGGTATGATCCCGAGCACCCCCAGCGTCGGCTTGCGGCGCTGGACCAGGTGGAAGCCTACCGAGACGCAGACGCCGAAAACAAGCGACGCCACGCGGCTATCTATGAGCCCGCTGTTGAAGCCGATGAAGCAGCCGTCGACCGACTCGATCAATGCGAAAATCGCCTGATCGCAATGCCGGCGCCTCATCGCGAGGCTTTGCCGTGGAAGATCGAGCGACTGATTAATGACGACGGCGATGACTGCACTGCCACCTGGGCGATCGACTACGTGGAACCGATGCTGAGGGATGCTCGACGCCTTCTGAACGGCAACGCGTCACCCGAGACATCTGCACTGATTCGCCGTGAGGGGGCAAACTCGTGACCATGCTGTCCGAAGACGACCTCACCGCGCTCCCTCGGTTCGGCACAGGCGGCGAGTGCGAACGCTTGGCCGAGAAAGAGGCGGTGCGGAATGCGGATCGACGACACATTGACGGCAATCCTAAACAAGCGCATATGGTCCATACTGATTTGCATAAGGACCACAAACCTATGTGGCAAATACCAGACGACATTCCGTTGTTCACGATGGCGACGGTCGCCAAGGCGGCCGAAGTCGCACCAGCCACCATGCGAGCGTGGTTCCAGCGAGGGCATGTCCGCCTCAACGACGGCGACACCGAGCGACACATCAACGGCGCTCCCAACAAGTTCACCGCGCGAAGCGTGCTCATGCTGGCGCTCACGGCGGAACTCGTCCGCCAGGGGGCATCGCCTGCAATCGCTTCGCGGGCAGCCGACCACTGGATGAGGGATGGCGTTGCGGAGGGCCAACAGGGAGCGCCCGCTCTACGGCGGAGCGGCGGCCTCTTCCCCGCTCCGTACATGACCTATCTCGTCATGGGAGCGGAGGTCGAGCCGGAGAGTTCGCGAGAGCCGGTCTGCCGGATCGCGGGGATCGATCCGCAAGCGTCCGATGCCCACTCAACCCTGTTTGGCGCTCTTTTCTTCCGAGGTCGCGCGAGCGCTAAAATCGTCCTGCTGAACCTCATCGATCGCAGAGTGCGGCAGGTCTGCCACGAAGCGATCCTTGGCGACGGTGCACCACCTGAGCCCGATTGGGAGGCAGTGGCCACAAAGATGCTTACGCCGGAGTAGTATGATGGCCAAGCGCGCAGCTCTCTTCACCAAAGATGATGTGAAACGCCTCATCAGCGGCGCCCTCGCCTCTGGCCTAGAGGTCGGAGAGGTGCGCGTGCTACGTGACGGCAGCATCGTGCTTCATCCGAGTTCGTCGCGCCCAGCGATCCTCGATGACGACATTGACGACAAGCTAGACGCGTTTGCTCGGAAATGACGGGCAAGATCCTCTACGTCACGCCCTTTGTTGATCGCCACGGCAAGCGCCGATGGCGCTTCCGCCGCAAGGGCTATCCTCATCACTCGTTCAAGTCGCCGCACGGAACGAAGGCCTTCGAGCGGGAATATGCTGCCTGCCTCAACGCCGATCCGGAGCCAGTGGTTCTTCGCGCGGCTATCCCTGGCAGTGTCGGGGACGTCATCGCGCGCTACTACAGCGACAATGCGTTCCTCGATCTGAAGCCCGCGACCCAGACGGTCTACAGGGGGGTCCTGGAACGGTTCCGGACTGACTTTGCGCACGTCTCGATCAAGGCATTTGATGCCGACCGGATCCAGCGGTTGATGACGGCTATGCGGCACAAGCCCCATGCAGCAGCTCGCCTCCGCAAGCTACTCGCCCAGCTGCTGCGGGTGGCACGGCGTGGAAAGCTTGTTCCGGCTGGGTTCGACCCGATCAGTGACACGCGCCCGCCGAAGACGTCGGGGGGCGGGTACCATCGCTGGACCGAGGAAGAACTGACCGCCTTCGAGAACCACTACCCCCTAGGGACCAAGCCACGCCTTGCCTTCGACCTACTGCTCTATGGTGCGCAGCGCAGTGGTGACGTGAGGCTTATGACCCATGAGATGATCGCAGACGGCCGCATCCGTCTCGATCAAAGGAAGACGAGCAACGCGGTGGACATTCCCGTGGTCGAGTTACTGCAGGCTTCGCTCGATGCCGGACCGCTTGGCAAGACTACCCTCCTCGAAACGAAAGACGGGGATCCGTTCACGGAAAAAGGCTTCTACGGAATGATGAAAAAAGCCTGCCGTGCTGCGGGCGTTCCGCACTGCTCGCCGCATGGGCTTCGCAAGGCTGCCGCCAGGCGATGCCGCGAGGCCGGCTGCACCGACGAAGAGGGTATGGCAATCACGGGTCACAAGACGGTGAAGGAGTACCGACATTATGCCGGATCAGACGCAAGACCGGAGGTCGCCGACGCCGCAATGAAGAAGGTCATGGCTAACCGCTCTGATCGGTTAGCCGGCGGAACGAACCAACTTACTGGAAAGACTGCGGAATGACCGCCCATCCTGGATGCCCCGTGAGGATTCGAACCTCAATTAACGGAGTCAGAGTCCGTAGTCTTACCTTTAGACGACGGGGCAACAGGAGGCGCGCATCTAGGCGGGGCGTCGGGGGCTGTCAACCGGGCTTTGCCGCTTCCCTTGCCGTTGGGCTGGTGGCGCGCTACCTAGGGGACAAGCACCGAGCGGGAATTTCTCGCGGCGGCAGAACAGAATAGAAAGAACACGGCTATGGGGGATCGTTCTGCCCGCACGCCGTACCGGCAGGGGAGCCCTGCCCGTCCGGCGCCCTTGCGGCCCCAGCGTGGCCGCTGGTCCGATGCGCAGGCCTTTGCCGCGCTGGATCTTGGCACCAACAATTGCCGGCTGCTGATCGCGCGGCCGCGGGGCGATGGCTTTGCGGTGATCGATGCCTTTTCGCGGATCGTGCGACTCGGCGAAGGCCTCGCTGCGACCGGCCAGCTCAGCGATGCCGCAATCGAGCGCACCATCGCGGCACTCCGGGTCTGCGCGGACAAGCTCAAGCGCCGCAACGTCACCCTCGCCCGCTCGGTCGCCACCGAGGCGTGCCGCCGTGCCGGCAATGGCGCCGCGTTCATCGCCCGCGCCTATGAGGAGACCGGCATCCACCTCGACATCATCTCGGCCGAGGAAGAGGCACGGCTAGCGGTGCTCGGCTGCCACGCGCTGATCGAGCCGGGCGACGATCCGGCGCTGGTGTTCGACATCGGCGGCGGCTCGACCGAATTGGTGCTGATCGACACGCCGCGCGACGCGATGCCGCGGGTGCTCGACTGGCATTCGGCGCCATGGGGTGTGGTGTCGCTGACCGAGAGCGCCGGCGGTGGCGAAAGCCCGGAGGAGCGGCTCGCCTCCTATGCACGGATGCGCTCGATGGTGGCGGACAGCTTCGCCGACTTCGCCAGCCGCCTGCCCAAGAAGGTGCGGCGGCCGCGGCTGCTCGGCACCAGCGGCACGGTGACGACGCTCGGCAGCGTCCACCTGGGGCTCAGCCATTACGACCGTGCTCAGGTCGACGGGCTGATCGTGCCGGCCAGGGCGATGCGTCAGATCAGCACCGACCTCTCCTCCATGTCGATCCGCGAGCGCGCGCAGCTCGCCTGTATCGGCACCGAGCGCGCCGACCTGGTGGTCGCCGGCTGTGCGATCCTCGAGACGATTCTCGACCTGTGGCCCGCCGAGCGGCTGGGCATCGCCGATCGCGGCATCCGCGAGGGCATCTTGCGACGATTGATGGGAAGTGCGCGGCCATGAACGGGACGATGATATGAGCCGGGACGGTGGCGGCCTGCGGACGCGGGTGAAGACGGCGCGGGGGCGCACCGCACAATCGACCCGCTGGCTGGAGCGCCAGCTCAACGACCCCTATGTCCGCCGCGCGCGGGCGGAGGGCTATCGCAGCCGCGCCGCCTACAAATTGATCGAGCTCGACGAGCGCTTTGCGCTGATCCGCGGCGCCAAGCGCGTGGTCGACCTCGGCATCGCGCCGGGGGGGTGGAGCCAGGTGATCAAGCGCCGGCTGCCCAAGGCCGCCGTGGTCGGCATCGACCTGCTGCCCGTCGACCCGATCGACGGCGTCACCATCTTCCAGATGGACTTCATGGACGATGCCGCGCCGGCCAAGCTGATCGAGGCACTAGGCGGCGCGCCCGACCTCGTCCTCTCCGACATGGCCGCCAACACCGTTGGCCATCCGCAGACCGACGCGCTGCGCACCATGGCGCTGGTCGAGACCGCGCTCGCCTTTGCCTGCGACGTGCTCGAACCAGGCGGGACCTTCGTCTCCAAGGTGTTCGCCGGGGGGGCCGATTCGCAGCTGGTTGCCGAGATGAAGCGCAACTTCACGACGGTGAAGCACGCCAAGCCGCCATCGAGCCGCAAGGGATCGGTGGAGTGGTTCGTGGTCGCGCAAGGGTTCAAGGGGCGGCGCGACGAGCCCGCCTAACTTCACTAACGTCACGCATATCGCCACACGCAAAAAGGGCCGCGGCATTGCTGCCACGGCCCTTTTAAGTACCAGATTACAATGGCTTAGCCGTCGTAATCGGCGCCCAGGTTCTGGTTGCGCGGCGGCGCCGCGGCGGTGAGGCGGAGCGCCTCGGCCGAGGCGGACAGCGAGCCGACGGCATCGGCCTCGTCCTCGTCGTCCTGCTGGACCTTTTGCAGACTGTTGATGACCGATTCCTCGAGCTGATCGGGACGGACCAGCTCGTCGGCGATCTCGCGCAGCGCAACGACCGGGTTCTTGTCACGATCGCGATCGAGCAGGAGTTCGGCACCGCCGGAAATCTGGCGGGCGCGCTGCGCCGCGAACAGCACCAGATCGAAGCGGTTGGAGACCTTGTCGACGCAATCCTCGACGGTGACGCGCGCCATGGACGCTTTCCTTCGCAAATACCGATGAAATGAAGTCGCGACGGTTAGGCGCTCGGCGCGGCCAAGTCAAGGAAGCGGCAGGCAGGTCGATACGGCCTTGTTGCGCGCGCCGGTTGCGGCCATCACCCCCGCGTGCCCGAGCCCGCCTCCCAGCCCAGCTTCACCGTCGCCGACAACCGGCTGACCCTGCTCGACACCGGGCCGCGGCGGTTGCAGGCGCTGCTCGACCTGATTGCGGACGCCCGCCATTCGCTGCGCATCCTCTATTACATCTATGCCGACGACGAGACCGGGCGGAAGGTCAACGATGCGCTGACCGCGGCGGCGCAGCGCGGGGTGACGGTGGCGGTGATCGTCGACGGCTTCGGCAGCGACGTCGACGAACACTTTTTCTCGCCACTGCAGGCGGCCGGCGGCTCGGTATGCCGCTTCTCGCCACGGGTGGGGCGACGCTACCTGCTGCGCAACCACCAGAAGCTCGCGCTCGCCGACGCGGACGAGAACCCACGGATCATCGTCGGCGGGTTCAACGTCGAGGACGATTATTTCGGCACGGTCGCCGAGCAGGCGTGGCGCGACCTTGGGCTGCTGGTGGAAGGATCCCAAGCGGCCAAGCTCGCCGGCTATTTCGACGCGCTGCACGAATGGGTGCGCCAGCCCGGCGGCAAGCTGCGCCACCTCAACAAGGCGCTGTCGCGGTGGAGCGAGCGCGAGGGGCCGATGCGCTGGCTGATCGGCGGGCCGACCCGGCGATTGTCGCCCTGGGCGCGCGCGGTGCGCGCCGACATGCGCCACGCGGCCAAGATCGACGTAATCGCGGCCTATTTCACGCCATCGCCGACAATGCTGCGGCGGCTCGACCGGGCCGGGCGGCGCCAGGCCGCGGTGCGGATCGTCACCGCCGCCAAATCCGACAACAACGCCACCATCGCCGCGGCGCGCTTCACCTACGCCGGCCTGCTGCGCAAGGGCGTGGCGCTGTTCGAATATCAGCCGACCAAGCTCCACACCAAGCTCTACGTGATCGACGATGCGGTGCACATCGGCTCGGCAAACCTCGACATGCGCAGCCTGTTCATCAACCTAGAGCTGATGCTGCGGATCGAGGACGCGGCCTTCGCCACCCACGTCCGCAGCTATGTCGATGGCGAGATCGCCCGCTCGGAGCCGATCACCCGCGCCTGGTACAAGGCGCATATCGGCCCATGGCAGCGGGTGCGCCAGTTCTTCGCCTATCTGCTGATCGCGGTGGTCGACCCCAGTGTGTCGCGCGGGTTGAACTTCGGCATCGACGACTAGCCGCCGGGGAGCATCGTGACGGGTTATTACGCGGCTTAACGTGGCTCGGGTTCGCATTGGCCGCCCCGTCCACCCGGGCCGCGTAAGATGATTTCGGCATTGTCTCGTCGCGTTCGTTCGGTACGCCGCTCCCCTGCGCATCACCCCAGCGAGAGCTGGGGTCGTTGGCGGCTCCTGTCCTTCACCTGCGGAAGATCCAGCTTCAGCAGGGATAACGGGGTGGGGCGGGGCCTCGGCAAAGCGCGTCTCTCAAGCACCGGCGGTAGTACGGGCTTGTTACATTTAGGACATGAACAGTGCCGCATTTGCGACACCCCTGCGCAATCATGTCAGGCCAGAAAAGCGCAACTTTACAGCGTGATCCTCAAGGTTAATCGCCGCCGCCACGCGCTGCTCCAAAGCCGGAAGCCCGGAAAGTTGCGCGAAGCCCTGCATGATTATCCGGGATCGACGATCCCCAGTAAGGACGCTTGCTTTGACCACCAGTTTCCCGTTCACGCGTAAAGCCCTGCTCCTCGGCTCCGCTCGCTGCGCGCTTGCGCTGGTCGGCGCCGGCATCGTGATCGCCTCGCCCGCCGCCGCCCAGGACGTCGCCGGCCAGGCCCAGCCGGCCGTGACCGGCACCGCCGGCGTGCAGCCCGACACCAGCGAAGCCGTCAACGACACCCAGGGCGCGACTGCCGCCTCGGCCGCGCCGAGCTCGGCAGCGACACCTGCGACCGGCGGCAGCGACATCGTCGTCACCGGCACGCTGTTCCGCCGCACCGACACCGAGACCCCGTCGCCGATCACCGTGCTCAGCGCCGACACGCTAGCCCGCGCCGGCCTCAACAACGTCTCCGACGCGGTGCGCTCGATCTCGGCGGACAGCTCGGGCTCGATCCCGACCTCCTTCACCAACGGCTTTGGTGCCGGCTCGTCGGCGGTGTCGCTGCGTGGCCTGACGGTGAACTCGACGCTGACCCTGATCGACGGGCTGCGCACCGCCAACTATCCGCTCGCCGACGACGGCCAGCGCGCGTTCGTCGACCTCAACACCATTCCCGATGCGATCGTCGACCGGGTCGAGGTGCTCAAGGATGGCGCCTCGTCGAGCTATGGTGCGGACGCGATCGGTGGTGTGGTCAACATCATCATGAAGAAGGAAATCACCGGCATCCAGGGTTCGGTGGAGGGCGGCGTGACCCAGCGCGGCGACGGCGGCGAGCAGCGCGGCACGCTGACCATCGGCCACGGCCATCTCAACGAGGACGGCTACAATGTCTACATCTCGGGCGAGTATCAGCACGACAGCGCGATCTACAACAAGGGCCGCGGCTTCCCGTACAATACCAACGACCTGACCTCGATCGGCGGGCTCAACAACAATGCCGGTTCGGCCGTCCCCGGCGCGACGACCAGCGCGATCGTCGCACCGACGACGCAGCTGACCGCGGGCGACGTGCTCTCGGGCACCGGCATCACCAGCGGACCGTGGCAGGTGCTCAATCCGGCTGGCTGCGCCGGCACGACCACCACCGTGACCGGGGCCTCGGGCACCGGCTGCGAACAGAATACTGCCGCCGATTACGGGCAGATCCAGCCCGAGCAGACTCGCTTGGGCGTCACCGCGCATGGCACCTGGCAGATCAACCCGGATGCGCAAGCGTATCTGATGGCGTCCTATTATCAGAACGACGTCAAGACGACCGGTACGCCGAACACGATCCGCTCGAGCAACCCGATCTACACCCGGAACATCGTGCTGCCGGCGACGCTGACCAGCGGCGCGCTCAACCCGAACGATCCCTATGCCGCCAACGGCGAGCCCGCGGCGATCTATTATCTGTTCGGCGACATCCCCGCGAGCAGCGAATATAAGAACCACGTGGTGCGCGCCGCGACCGGAATCGACGGCAAGTTCGGCAACGGCTGGGGCTATTCGGTCGACGCCACCGCCGCGCATTCGTGGCTCGACATGACCGAGAACGGCTACATCAACCTCGCCGCGCTCGAAGATGCGATCAACACCGGCACCTACAATTTCGTCGATCCCACGCAGAATTCGGCAGCGGTGCGCTCGGCCTTGTCGCCGACCATCCGCAGCACCGCGACCAGTGATCAGGACATGATCCAGGGCGTGATCACCAAGTCGCTGTTCAACCTGCCGGGTGGCGCGCTGCAGCTCGGCGTCGGCGGCTCGGTCCGCTACGAAGCGGTCGACGATCCCAACCAGAACGCGGACGAGGCAACGCTGGGGCTCAACGCCTTCACCGCCAAGGGCCATCATTGGGTGGAATCGAGCTACTTCGAAGTCAGCGCGCCGATCTTCAAGCAGCTCGAGATCGATGCCTCGGGCCGCTACGATCATTACAGCGAGGGCTACAGCCACTTCTCGCCCAAGATCGGCGCCAAGTTCACCCCTATCCAGCAGATCGCGTTCCGGGGCACCTTCTCCAAGGGCTTCCGTGCGCCGAGCTTCGCCGAAACCTCCGGGGCGGTGATCGGCTATACCTCGACCACGACGCCCTGCTCGTTCCAGGCGCTGCACGGCGCGACGGTGGCCGGGGACGGCAGCTGCTCGGGCGGCTCGGCCTACAACCAGGCTTATTCGCTGGGCACCAACACCACCGGCAACCCGAACCTCAAGCCCGAGCTGTCGACCAGCTTCACCGCGGGCACGGTGGTGCAGCCGACCCGGTGGCTGAGCTTCACCGTCGATTACTACAACATCAAGAAGACCCGGGTGATCACCGCCGCGCCGCTCTCCGGCGTCGCGCTGGCGGATTATTATGCCGGCACCACGCTTCCGACCGGCTACAGTGTCACGCTGGATTCGGTCGATCCCGACAACCCCACCGCGGCGCGGCGCGTGCTCTACGTCAACGGGCCGTTCGCCAACGCCGGGGGCCTCAAGACCTCGGGCCTCGATTTCGCCGCGCAGGTCCAGACCAAGCTCGCCGACAACGTCCACTTCCTGAGCCGTGCCGAAGCGACCAAGATCCTGCATTACTATTTCCAGGATGCCGTGGGCGATCCCTATGTCGACTTCGTCGGCACCCAGGCGCCGTACGTCACCTCGTCGGGCGCCGGGACGCCGGCGTGGCGCGGCAACTGGCAGAACAGCGTCGCGATCGGCAAGACCCAGCTTACCGCAACGGCCTATTACACCTCGGGCTACAAGGCGGTCGCCTACGACGCCTATAATGCCACCACCTGCGCCGACGGCAGCACCTATGGCGACGGCGACTTCAACTGCCACGTCAAGCACTTCATCGACGTCGACCTGCACGGCAACGTCGACGTCAACGACAAGTTCTCGATCTACTTCAACGTCGCGAACCTGTTCGACGCCAAGGCGCCGCTCAATGCGGGCAACTACGCCGCGGTGAACTACAACCCGACCTACACCCAGGCGGGCGCGGTCGGCCGGGCGTTCCGGATCGGCGCGAACTTCAAATATTGAGCTAACGGGGCCGTGGGCGGTACAAGCGCCCACGGCCATTCGTGCTGCTCAGAACAGCTTGAATTCCACCAGCCGCGCGGCACGGCCGGGGCGGTTGGTGAGGAGCAGGCGGACCTTGCTGGTGGTGATCGCCGGCCAGCCGAGCTCGGTGATGCCATTGGGAACCGCGGGTGCGACGCCGATCGGCAGATCGGTCCATTGCCCGTCCTGCCAGGCCTGGAGGCGATAGCGCGCCGGCGCGGCCACCGCCTTGGCATCGGCGAAGAAGGCGAGTTCGGCGGCGTGGACCGGGCGCGGCGCGCCGAGATCGACCGCGAACCAGGCCTCGCCGGTGGCCCCGGCGCTCGACCAGCCGTTGACCATCTCCGGGAAGAACCAGGTGCGGCCGTCGACCGCCTGATGGACCGAAACCGGATCGGCGTTGATCGAAGCGCTGGGTTTGGGGAAGTCGCCGCGGACCAGCTCGACCGCGAGATCGATGCGGCGCGCGATTTGAGCCGCGGGCGCACGCGGCAGCGGCACCGACAGTCGGGCGAGGCCGGGGGCTTGGGCGACGCGCGCGCCGTCCACCCACAGGCTGAGGCCCCTGCCCTGGCGATAGTGGCGGCCATCGGCGTCATAGACCACGCTCACCCGGTGGCCGTGGTAGGGCACGTCCTGGAGCGCGAACCAGCGCAGCGCCTGGGGGCCGGTGGCGGGGACCAGCGGATCGACCTCGAGCACGTCGTCGGCGCGCGGGCGCAGGCCGACGAGGCCGGTGACGATCAGGTCGACATAGCCCGAATGATCGTAATGATGGCTTCGCGGCAAGCCGACGATCGGCCGGCCGGTCTGTGGATCGTAATCCTCCTGCAGATCGGGGACGCCGTCCGCGCCATAATGGAGGTGCGCATATTGGCGCAGCAGGCGGACGTAATCGGCACGGGTGATCACGCGCTGGTGGTAATCGTGGAGGAGGTTGGCGAGGCCGGTGAGCAGCTGGGTGGTCTGGAACGGCCAGACCGGGCCGTTCCACTGGCATTCGCGCAGGCCCGTTGGCGTGTCGTAGCGATATTGCCGCATGTAATAAGGGTAGCTCGGCTCGACGGTACGCAGGCCGGCGGGGCCGGCGAGCTCGTTCGCGTCGAGGATATGACGCCAGGCGGCGGCGCGCTGGGGCGTGTCGGGCGCGAGGCCGTAGGTCCAGGGCAGATAGCCGACCAGCTCGCGGCCGCGGATCGGCGCCCAATAATGTACATGCTCGTTGTCGACCTTGTAGCGGTCGACATAATGTCCGAGCGGCTCGCTCCACAGCGCCTCGTCGAGGCGGGTGCGCAGGCGATCGGCGCGGGTGGCATAATCCTGCGCGGTGGCCGCGTCGCCGGCGAGCGCCGCGATCTGGCCGATCGCGCGGGCGTTGGCGTACATGTAGCTGTTGATCGACGGGCGGAAGGCGTCGCCGCCGCGGAAGCCGTCCTTGCCGCCCGAGGCGTCGATCGACGAGATGGTATATTCGGTGGCGTCGAGCAGCGGCTCGATCCAGTAGAGCTGCTTGGCGAAATCGTAGCGATCGTCCCACAGATTGTAGATGTGGCGCATCGCGCCGAGGTGGCGGATCGCGGCGGCGCGATCGCCATCGGCGAGGTAGCGACCCCAGACGGCATCGGCGATCGCCTCGCTGAAATGGCGATCGTTGCCGCCGCCCTCGTAGAGGAAGTCGACGTAATCGCCGGCATAGCGCCGATCACGCAGCCAGCGGGCCTCGGCGAGGTGGAAGCCGGTGGCGTCGTTGAGGCTGGCATAGGGCTCGCGCTGCCAGCCGACGTCGTCCATGAACTCGGTGGTGATATAGCCGCGGCTGCCGAGGTCACGCTGGTGCGCGCGCAGCAGCTTCCAGCGATAGTAATAGATCGCCGTCAGCTCGGCGTCCGACGAATCGAAGAAGGGGATGTTGCCCTGGTACCAGGGCGCATCGTTGCCGAAGGCGGCGCGGGCGAGACGGGGTTCGTCGAGCACAGGGCGCGGCGCCGCGGGCGGCGCGGCGGCCGTGACGCCGGCGAGGGTGCCCGCCAGCAACAGCAGGCGGGCACCCCGGCGGATCAATCCTCGAACGCCTCGACCTGGAGGCGCTCGGCGCGGAGGTAGGCGTCGGCGACGTGGCGCATCGGCGCGACGTCAACATCGCTGACGCCGCGCTTCACCAGATCGGCAAAACGATCATAGAGGCCGCGATATTCGGCCTCGGGCGGAAGCGACTGCTGCACGCCGTCCAGGTACATCTCGCTGCCGCCTTTGGAGAGGGTGAGCTGGCCGGCATCGGTGTCGACGCGGATGTCCCAGGTCTGCGGGCCGGTCTGGCGCCAGTCGAACGCCGCGACGATCGGCGTGCCGGCAGCATCGGTGAAGCGAAGGTCGGCGGCGATCGGCGCGGCGCGGTTGGCGGGCACCTCGATTGAGCCTTCGGTGAGGAAGAACGGCGGCAGGATGTGGGTCGCGATCGACAGCGCGTTGATGCCGGGATCGAACACGCCCATCCCGCCCGGCTGCCAGATCCAGGCCTGGCCCGGATGCCAGTGGCGGACATCTTCCTTCCACTCGATCGCGACCGACTTCAGCGTCTTGCCGGCGAGCCACTGGCGAGCGGGCTCGACGCCCGAGGCGTAGCGCGAATGCCAGCTGGCGAAGAGGGTCACGCCATGCGCATCGGCGATGTCGCGAAGCAGGCGGATCTCGCTCAGCGTCGCGCCGGGCGGCTTTTCGAGAAAGACGTGCTTGCCCGATTGCAGCGCGAGGCGCGCGGCATCGAAGCGGACCTGTGGCGGCTGGCAGAGCGCGATCGCCTCAAGGCTGGGCTCGGCCGCGATCATCTCCTCGATCGAGCCATAAGTGGTGCCGCGATCCAGCTTGCTGTTGTGGCTGGCGGCGGTGAACAGCTCGAAATCGGGCGAGGCGTCGAGCACCGGGATGTGCTGGTCGCGCGCGATCTTGCCGATGCCGACGATGCCAATTTTGATCGCCATGGCTCAGAGCACCTTTACGGAGACGGGCGCGGGCGCATCGACCGCGATGGGGTTGCGGACGGGGAGGCGGAACGGCGCGGCCTCGATCTCGAACACATCGCCTTCCTGGGTGGCAAAGCCCTCGGCGAACGACAGCGTCGCGGTGCCGAAGAAATGGACATGGACGTCGCCGGGGCGGCGGAACAGGTCGTATTTGAAATGGTGATGCTCGAGATTGTCGACGCTGTGCGACATGTTCGCCTCGCCCGACAGGAACGGCTTTTCCCACACCGTGGCGCCATCGCGGACGATGCGGCTGGTACCGCGCACGTCGGCGGGCAGTTCGCCGACCAGCAGCTCGGCGCCGAGCGACGCGTTGCGCAGCTTGCTGTGGGCGAGCCACAGATAATTGCCACGCTCGGTGACGTGATCGGAGAATTCGTTGGCGAGCGCGAAGCCGAGGCGCACCGGGTTGCCGTCCTCGCCGATCAGATAGATGCCGGCGATCTCCGGCTCCTCGCCGGCGTCGAGCGCAAAGGCGGGCGAGCGCAGGGCCTCGCCGGGGTCGACGAGCTGCGAGCCATCGCCCTTGTAGAACCATTCGGGCTGGACGCCCTGCCCGGCTTGCGACGGCTTGCCGCCCTCGACGCCCAGCAGGAACATCTTCATCGAGTCGGTCGGCGCCGGATTCTCGGCAGCGCTGCGATGCATCTTGTCGCGCCCCTCGGCCGAGCCGAGGTGGGTGAGGCCGGTGCCGGTGAGCAGCAGATGCGCCTCGTCGGCATGGTCGATCGGCGCGAGCAGGGTGACGGCGGCAAGATCGACCGGCTCGCCGAGGCCGGCCTGCTCGACCGCGGCGGCGAGGCCATGGCCGGCAGCGATCGCCGCCTCGGCCAGCGCAAGCGTGGTGGTCGCCCCGGTGACGCGGCGCGGGGCGCCGTCGCCATCGGTAAAGGCGGCGACACCGCGCGCGCCGGCGGCGTCACGGAACTGAACGAGTGACAGCAACACGGGGTAACTCCTCTCCTTCGGCTGGCTCGATGGCCGCCGTCGATTCTTGTCAGGCCTGCTCGATCTTGCCGTCGACGCGGCGGACGAGCTGCCAGGGATTATCGCTGCGCAAGGGGGCCGGCAGCAGCGCATCCGGCAGGTTCTGGTAGCAGACCGGGCGCAGGAAACGGTCGATCGCGAGCGTGCCGACCGAGGTGGTGCGGCCGTCCGAGGTGGCGGGGTAAGGACCGCCATGGACCATCGCATGGCTGACCTCGACACCGGTCGGCCAGCCATTGGCGAGGATGCGGCCGACCTTGCGCGCGAGCAGCGGCACCAGTGCGGCGGCGGCGGGCTCGTCCTCGGCGTCGATCAGCAGCGTCGCGGTGAGCTGGCCCTCGAGCGCGCCGATCAGCTCGGCGGCCTCGCTCATGTCGTCGACCTCGATGACGATCGACGAGGAGCCGAATACCTCGTGCGCAAGCGCGGGATCGGCGAGGAAGCTCTTGGCATCGGTGCGGAACAGCGCACCACGGGCCTGGTTGACGCCCTCGCCGACGCAGCCGCGCGCGACGCTGGTAACGGCGCTGTGGCTGCTGAGCGCATCGACGCCCTGCTCGAAGCTCGCGTGGATGCCCGGGCTGAGCATCGCCTGCGGCTGGCTGTCGGTCATCGCCGCGGCGGCGGCGGCGACGAAGGCGTCGAGCTCGGGTCCCTTGGGGGCGATCAGCACGCCGGGGTTGGTGCAGAACTGGCCGGCGCCCATCGTCAGCGACTGGACATAGGCGGGGGCGAGCGCGGCGCCGCGGGCCTTGAGCGCGGCCGGGAACAGCAGCACGGGGTTGATGCTGCTCATCTCGGCATAGACCGGGATCGGCTCGTCACGCCCGGCGGCGATGCGGACGAGGGCAAGGCCACCGCCACGCGAACCGGTGAAGCCCACCGCCTTGATGCGCGGATCGGCGACCAAGGCGCCGCCGAGCTCGTTGGTGTCGCCGGGAAGGAAGGAGAACACGCCCTCGTGGAGGCCGCAGGCCTTGACCGCGGACTGGATGGCGCGGGCGACGAACTCGCCGGTGCCGGGGTGCGCGGGATGGCCCTTGACCACCACCGGGCTGCCCGCGGCGAGCGCCGAGGCGGTGTCGCCGCCGGCGACCGAGAAGGCGAGCGGGAAGTTGGAGGCGCCGAACACCGCGACCGGGCCGACCGAGACGTGGCGGCGGCGCAGGTCCGGGCGCGGCAGCGGCGCGCGATCGGGCAGCGCGGGATCCACGGTCGCCTGGACCCAGGCGCCCTCGCGGACCACGCTCGCGAACAGCCGCAGCTGGCCGACGGTGCGGCCGCGCTCACCCTCGATGCGGCCGCGCGGCAGGCCGGATTCGGCGACGGCGCGGTCGATCAGCTCGTCACCGATCGCGACGATTGCGTCGGCAACCGCCTCGAGGAAGGCGGCGCGGTCTTCGAGCGCGAGCTCGGAGAAGCTGGGATAAGCCGCCTCGGCAAGCGCGCAGGCGGCAGCGACCTCGTCGGGGCCGGCGGAGGAAAAGGATGGCTGCAGCGTCTCGCCCGTCGCCGGGTTGATCGCGCTGAATGTGGCGGCGCTGTCGCGCTCGCTGCTGCCGATGAGGCTGGCGCCGGTAATCATGATGCTCTCCGCAATAACTCCGACAAGTACCTAGGCGGGGGTTGGCGGCGGCGCAACCCGCGGCAGGCCGGGGCTGTCGCTGTTTGGCACGGAGAGGCAGGGCAGCACGGTTAGGCGGCGACACGGCGCCGCCGGGCGCGTCAGTCCTTCCAGGCCCAGTAGAGCTGGGCGGGGGGCACGTTCCACCATTCCATGTCGTGATCGATGTTGGAGAAATGAGGGGTGAGGAAATCCTTCACCTTGGGCGAGAACTGATAGACCAGGAAGGCACCGCCGGGGCGGATCACGCGCTGGGTGGCGCTGGCGATCGCGGGGCCGACACCGGCGGGCAGCGTCGAGAAGGGCAGGCCCGAGAGCACGTAATCGGCATGATCATGGCCGTGATCGCGGACGATCTGCTCAACGTCCGCCGCCGAGCCGTTGACCGCGACGAAGCGGGAATCGGTGATGGTGTGATCGAGATAGCGGATGAAATCGGCGTTGGTGTCGATCGCGATCAGCGTCGCATCGGGCGCCATCCGCTCGAGGATCGGGCGGCAGAAGGTGCCGACGCCGGGGCCATATTCGACGAACAGCTTGCACGATTCCCAATCCACCGGGCCGAGCATCTTGCGGATCAACTTGTCCGACGACGGGATGATCGAGCCGACCATCACCGGATGCTTCAGGAAACCTTGGAAGAACATCGCGACCGGGCTGGGGACGCCGGCGGGACGAGCGCGTCGGGCGGCGGCGGTGGTCGAACTGGGCATCGGCTTCCTTGTCGTTCGTATTCCCCGCGCACGGCGAGGGCTTTGATCCCCCCGTCGCACGATTGCCGAACGCGTTTCAAGTGTGACGGTTGCGTTGCTGCGCCGAACTGTTGCACCGGGATTACGATGGAGGTGGCGATGACGACGGGGGCAAACCAATCGGGTGAGGATCGTGCGGGACAGATCGCGGTGATCTTCGTCTCGCAGCGGACCGATGAGGATGCCGCAGGCTATGGCGCCGCCGCCGCGGCGATGGGGGCCCTGGCGGCCATCCAGCCCGGCTATCGCGGTGAACGCAGTAGCCGCGACGCGGCGGGCCTGGGGATCACCGTGAGCTATTGGGCCGACGAGGCGAGCGCGATCGCCTGGCGCGATCACCCCGAGCATCACGCCATCCGCAACGCCGGGCGGGCGCGGTGGTACGCCTGGTATGAGATGGTCGTCGCCGATGTCGCGCGCGATTATGCGTGGCGGCGCGATCCCGCCTGACCGACGCGGTGTCGACGCAAAAGGGGCGGCAGGCTTGCGCCCGCCGCCCGTTGGTGGCCGATGTAACAGGCGATCGCTCGCCTACGACTTAGTTGCAGACCCGGACCCGGGCGCTGCGGCCGTAATAAGGATCGTAGCGACGCTCGGTCCAGCAGCGGCGGGCGTAGCCATAGCCATAGCCGCCGCGGTTGTAGCCATAGCCGCCGTTATAGCCGTAGCCGTCGTTATAGCCGTAGCCGTCGTAGTAAGCGCGCGGCGGCGGGGGCGGCGCGTCATAATAGCCGCGATCGTAATAGCGGCCGCGGCCGTCGTTCGCGATCGCCGCGCCGAGACCCAGGCCGACGATGCCGCCGAGCAGCGCGCCCGCCGCGACGTCACCACCGCCATGGCGATAACCGCCATGATAGCCACCGCGATAGCCGTAGCGCTGCGCGTCTGCCGGTGCTGCCGCCACCACCGCGGTCGCGGCGAGCGCGATACCCAGCCCTGCCTTCTTGATCAAACCGTTCATGCCGAACCTCCTCAACTCGTAATCGCTCGGTTCGCCTGGATAAACGCACCAAGTGAGAGCGTGTTGCAGGCTTTGCCCGAGTCGGGCTGAACCGAGGCGGAATGTGTTGTTAATCCAGGGTTTAACCATGCGCCGCTGCCGCCTCAGTACATGTGCTGGCCGCCGTTGATGCTCAGCGTCGAGCCAGTGACGAAACCGGCTTCCTCCGCGCAGAGGAAGGCGACGCCGCGCGCGATCTCGCGCGCCTGGCCGAGGCGGCCGACGGGGATGCGGGCGACGATCTTGTCGAGCACCTCGGGTGGCACGGCGGCGACCATCTCGGTATCGATATAGCCCGGTGCGATCGCGTTGACGGTGATCCCGGCGCGCGCGCCCTCCTGCGCCAGCGCCTTGGTGAGGCCATGGATGCCGGACTTGGCGGCGGCATAATTGACCTGGCCATATTGGCCGGCCTGGCCGTTGATCGAGCCGATGTTGACGATCCGCCCCCAGCGCCGTTCCCGCATGCCGGGGAAGACCGCCTTGGCCATGTTGAAGCAGCCGCCAAGGTTGGTGTCGATCACCGCCTGCCAGGCGGCATAGTCGAGCGTCATCAGCGTACCGTCGCGAGTGATGCCAGCGTTGTTGACGAGTACATCGACCGGGCCGAGTTCGGCGGCGACACGGGCGCACCCGGCGGTGCAGGCCTCGGGGTCGGCGACGTCCCAGCGGTAGGTGGCGATGCCGGTCGCGGCGGTGAAGGCGGCGGCGCGGGCCTCGTCACGCGCATAGGTGGCGGCGACAATCATCCCGGCTTCGCGCAACGCCAAGCTGATCGCCTCGCCGATCCCGCGCGTGCCGCCGGTGACGATCGCTACCCGTGCCATGCCTGCTCCCTCGTTGCCGTTCTCGCACCCTGGCCTACCGACGCCGCCCTAGCCAGCCGCCACCCAGCCCTGCAGCTCGCGGCCGATCAGCGCGCGCAGCATGTCGATGCCGACCGGCGTGTCGTTGAGGCAGGGCAGATAGGCGAAATCGGTACCGCCGGCGGCGACAAAGCTCTCGCGGCCGCGGATGCTGAGTTCCTCCAGCGTTTCGAGGCAGTCGGCGGAAAAGCCGGGCGCGAGGATCGCGACCTTGCGGATGCCTTGCGCGGGCAGCGCCGCCAGCGTCTCGTCGGTCGCGGGGCCGAGCCATTTGGCCGGGCCGAACCGCGACTGGAAGGCGACGATCAGCTCGCGGCCCAGCGCCTCGCCGAGCAGCCGCGCGGTCTTCTGGCAGTGGCAGTGATAGGGATCGCCGAGCTCGAGCGTGCGCTTGGGCATGCCGTGGAAGCTCGCGACCACCGCCTCGGGGACGAAATCGAGCGCGGCGATCTGCGCCTCGACGGTGCGCTTGAGCGCGTCGATATAGGCGGGATCGTCATGATAGGGCGGCAGGGTGCGGATCGCCGGCTGCCAGCGCATGCCGGCGAGCGCCGCGAAGGCGCGATCGTTGGCGGTCGCGGTGGTGGCGGCGCAATATTGCGGATAGAGCGGCGCGAGCAGGATGCGCTCGCAGCCCTGCGCCTTCAGCGCGGCGAGCCGCTCTGGGATCGACGGATTGCCGTAGCGCATCGCATAATCGACCAGCACGCCCTCGCCGAACGCGCCCCGCAGCGCCGCGGCCTGCGCGCGGGTGATCGCGGCGAGCGGCGAGCCGTCGTCGCGCCACACCAGGCCATAGGCATGCGCCGACTTCTTCGGCCGGGTCTGGAGGATGATGCCGCGCAGGATCGGCTGCCAGGCGATCGCCGGCAGCTCGACCACGCGCCGATCGGACAGGAATTCCCCGAGGTAGCGCTTCACCGCCTTCGCATCGGGCGCATCGGGGGTGCCGAGGTTGGTCAGCAACACGCCAACCTTGCGCGGGGGGATCGGCGGGTGATCGGCGGGAGGGGTCATGATCAGGCTCTTAGCGGCAAAGCGCGGCGCCGGGTACCGGTTGCGGAAAACAGCGCGTTGGCGATCGCGGGGGCGACCGCGGGGACGCCGATCTCGCTGACCCCGCCCGGATCCTCGGCAGACGGCACGAATTCGACGATGATGTCGGGCGTGTCGGCGAGCCGCGGCAGGCCGAGCGCGCCGAGGTGGCGGGCATTGGCGAGGTTGCGGGTGACGCCGGTGCTCGCGCCGAGCGCGGTGGCGAGGCCGAAGATCAGCCCGCCCTCGATCTGCTGGAGCACCAGATCGGGGTTGATCCGCCGGCCGCAATCCACCGCCGCGACCAACCGGTCGACCACCGGCCGGCCGCCCTCCCCCACATGCGCCTCGGCGAGCACCGCAATATAACTGCCGCGCAGGGCATGGCAGGCGATGCCCTGGCCGCTGCCCGGCACGCCGCCGTTCCAGCCGCCGAGCGCGGCGACGGTCGATAGGCAGCGCGCCAGCCGCGGCTCGCCGCCGAGCATGCCGATCCGGTACGACAGCGGCTCGGCGTTGGCGGCGCGGGCGCATTCGTCGAGGAAGGATTCGGTGAAGAAGGCGGTGTAGCCGTGGGCGCCGCCGCGCAGATGCCCGGTGGGGACCCCGATCGCCGCCAGATGATGATCGACCGCATAAGCCGGGACGCGATAGGGCGGCACCGCGCCGGCGATCGCATAAGGATCACCCGAGCGCCCGAGCGTCGCGGCGGTGGCGAGTGCCCCCGGCATCAGCCGGTGCGCGAGCTGGTGCCCGGTGGCGGGGGCGGCGATCTGGGCACGCCAGCCGGCCAACGCGCCATTGGCGGCGAGCCGCGCCGTCATCCGCGCGCGCGCTGGCGGGCGATAGCGATCGTGCAGCAGGTCCTCGACCCGCGACCAGACCAGGTTGACCGGGCGCTTGAGCCGCATCGCCAGCACCGCCGCCTGCTCGGCGACGAGCGGCTCGAGCGCGGCGCCGAACGACCCGCCGGCCATCATCGGGTGGACGACCACGGCCTCCTCGCCGAGCCCCGCCGCCGCCGCCGCGGCAGCGCGGGTGAGCCCGGGCGCCGCGGTCGGCAGCCACAGTTCAAGCCTGCCGTCGCGCCAGGCGGCCGCGGCGCTCATCGTCTCGGCGGCGGCATGGACGCCGAGGCCGACGCGATAATCGGCTGTGATCAGCCCGCCGCCGCGCAGCAGCGGCGCGACATCGCCCGCCGTGGCCATCGCCACGCCGTTTGCCGCCAAGGCGGTGGCGAGCGCGGCATCGACGCCGGCGGCGTCGACGATGCCGTCGGCGGTCTCGAACCGCGGCGCCAGCGCGTCGAGCGCGCGGTTCGCCGCCCACCAGTCGGTGGCGACCGCAGCGAGCCAGCGCGGGTTCTCGACCACCGCGACCACGCCGCGAACCCGGTCCGCCGCAGCGCGATCAACCCGTACCAGCCGGCTGTCGCCGAGCGGGGCCATGCGGATCGCGGCATGGACCATGTCGGGCAGGCGGATGTCACCGGCGAAATTGGCCGAGCCGTCCACCTTGGCGGGCACATCGAGCCGCGGCAGCGAATGGCCGGCGAGCGCGCCGGCGCCCTGCGCGCCGATCGGCGGCGGATCGGGCGGGGTGAGCCCCGCGGCGGCCTCGGCAAGCTCGGCGAAGCGCAGCTTGCGGCTCCCGTGGACGACGAAGCCCGCATCCACCGTGCAATCCGCCCAGGCAACGCCCCAGCGCGCCGCCGCGGCCTGGCAGAGCAGCGCCCGCGCGGTCGCACCAGCGGCGCGGCACGGCTCCTCGAACATCCGCACCGAGCTCGAGCCGCCAGTGAGCATCAGCCCGGCGCGCTCGGCCAGCGTGGCGCGCCAGCCGGGCGGCAGCCCGGCGAGCCCGCCGCCGAACAGCTCGTCGAGCGCCAGCGGGTTGGCGTAGAGCGGGTTGAGCGGCGCGGGCTCGACGCCGACGGTCCGCCAATCGGCGCCGAGCTCGTCGGCGACGATCTGCGGCAGCGCGGTATAGACGCCCTGGCCATGCTCGAGCTGCGGCACCGCGACGGTGACATGGCCGTCGCTGCCGATCTTGAGCCAGGCGCCGAACAGATGCTCGCCGGGATCGGCGACCAGCGTCGGCCGGTAGGTACGCGGCCACAAGGCCCAGGCGACCACCAGGCCGATTCCGGCGCCGCCACCGATCACCACGCCGCGTCTGCTGATCGCTGTCATGGATCGGGCTGTATCGAGGGTGGTACGGCGAGGCCAGTGGGAGGTCGCAGGTCGTCGCTCCTCGCGCCCGGCCGCCCGTCGCCAGCCGTCGTCCAGTGTACACGGGGGTGACGATGCGATGGATAGGGTTTCCCGCCGCCGCGTTATGGGCCGATGCCCTGCACCATCATGCCCCCGCAGCCGTCACGAAACTGTCGCACTGGAGGCCGATAGCTCCGTCATGGCCACTACCGCATTCGCCGGCGCCGACTCGCCGCACGCGCCCGCAGCGCACCGCGGGCCTCATCTCGACGGACATATCCATCCGGCGGGGCGGTGGATCTTCCTTGCCGTGCTGCTCGGCGGGCTTGCCTATGCGGGGGTAAGTATCCTGCTCGACACCAGCGAAGTGGGCGAGAAGCTCGCGTTCGGGGTGTTCCTGTTCCTCGGCCTGGCGCTGGTGATCGCGCTCGGCTTCGAATTCGTCAACGGCTTCCACGACACCGCCAATGCGGTGGCAACGGTGATCTACACCCATGCCCTGCCCGCGCCGCTCGCGGTGGTATGGTCGGGCTGCTTCAATTTCCTCGGCGTGATGATGTCGAGCGGGGCGGTGGCCTATTCGATCGTTACCCTGCTTCCCGTCGACCTCATCCTCCATGTCGGCAGCGCCGGCGGCTATGCGATGATCTTCGCGCTGCTGCTCGCCGCCGTCGGCTGGAATCTCGCCACCTGGCTGGCCGGCCTGCCCAATTCGTCGAGCCATGCGCTGATCGGCTCGATCCTCGGCGTCGGCCTCGCCAACCAGTTGCTCTCGACCAATCCGGGCGGCACCGCCGGCGTCGACTGGGGCCAGGCCGAGAAGGTGCTGGCGGCGCTGCTGCTGAGCCCGCTGATCGGCTTTGCCGGCGCGTTCGTGATGCTGCTGGTGATGAAGCGGGTCGCGCCGCAGCCCGAACTCTATCGCGAGCCGGGCGCCAACCAGCCGCCGCCGCGCGGCATCCGCGCGCTGCTGATCTTCACCTGCACCGCGGTGAGCTACGCCCATGGCAGCAACGACGGCCAGAAGGGCATGGGGCTGATCATGCTGATCCTGATCGGCTGCGCGCCCACCGCCTACGCGCTCAACCGCACCGTGCCCGAGAGCGCGACGCCGGCCTTCGTCCGCGCCGCCACCGCCGCCGAACAGGCGTTCGCGCGCCAGGCGCCTGGTGTGTCGGCGACCCCGGACCAAGCCCGCGCGACGCTCGCTCAGGGCCTGCGCGAGCGCAAGGTCGGCTCGCCGCAGAGCTTTGCCGCGCTCGCCTCGCTGTCGAAGGACGTCACCGGCCGGATCGAGGAATATGGTTCGCTCGGCAAGGTGCCCGCCGCCGAGACCCCGAACCTGCGCAACGACATGTATCTGGTGCTCGACGCCTCGACGCTGGTCGCCAAGGACAAGGACGTGCGCACCAAGATGACCGCGGCCGAGCTCGACGCGGTCAAGGCCTATGACACCAAGCTCCAGGAGGGCACGCGCTACATCCCGATCTGGGTGAAGGTCGCCGTCGCGCTGGCGCTGGGGCTCGGCACGATGGTCGGCTGGAAGCGGATCGTGGTCACGGTCGGCGAGAAGATCGGCCAGAGCCACCTCACCTACGGCATGGGCGCCTCGGCCGAGCTGGTCGCCGCCTCCACCATCCTTCTCGCCGATCAGTTCGGCCTGCCGGTGTCGACCACCCATGTGCTGTCGTCGGGCGTCGCCGGCGCCTCGGTCGCCAACGGCGCGGGGCTGCAGAAGCGCACGGTGCGCAACATGGCGCTCGCCTGGGTGCTGACGCTGCCGGTAGCGATGCTGCTGTCGGGGCTGCTCTACTGGCTAATGCTGACGGTGGTGAAGAGCATGGGGCTTTGAGCCAGCCGCGGCGATGACGGAGGCTGCTGCGCCTGCAGCAGCCTCGCTCAGGCCGGCTCCGGCGCCGCGAGCGCGCGATAGGTGGCGCGGATCGTGACCTTGTCGATCTTCTCGGTGCCGAGCCGGGGCAGCGCCACCGGCGCGAGCCAGATCCGCACCGGCACCTTGAACGCGGCGATGTGCACAGCGAGGAAGGCCTGGAGATCGGCCTCGGTCAGCGCCAATCCGGCACGTAGGTGGACCACCGCGCCCGGCACCTCGCCGAGCCGCGGATCGGCAAGGCCGAACACCGCGGCTTCGGCCACCGCGGGATGCGCATAGAGCGCCGCCTCCACCTCGAGGCAGGCGATGTTCTCGCCGCCGCGGATGATGATGTCCTTGCTGCGATCGACGATGAACAGATAGCCGTCCTCGTCGAGATAGCCGATGTCGCCGGTGCGGAAGAAGCCGTGCGGGGTGAAGGCGGCGCGGGTCGCCTCGGGGCGCTGCCAATATTCGCGGAAGTTGCAGATCGAGCGGATGCCGATCTCGCCGCGCGCGCCCTGCGGCAGTTCGGCGCCGTCATCGTCGAGGATCGCGATCTCGACCAGCGGCCGCGAGGCGCGGCCGGTGCTGTCGGGCTTGGCGAGATAGTTGGTGCGCCAATTGCCCGCGCCGACCGCGTTGGTCTCGGTGAGGCCATAGCCGATCAGCGGCGCCGCGCCGCCCATCTCCGCATCGATCCGGCGGACATGCTCCACCGGCCGCGGCGCGCCGCCGCAACCGAAATCGGTGACGGTGGACAGGTCGTAGCGCGCGCGATCCGGGTGGGTGAGGATCTCGAAGCTCATCAGCGGCACGCCGATGAAATAGGTGACCTGCTCGGCTTCGATCAGCCGCATCGCCTCCAGCACGTTCCACTTGGGGATCAGCACCAGCTTGCGGCCCATCGCGAAGCTCTGCAGCATCACCGGCACCTGCGCGGTGACGTGGAACAGCGGCAGCGTCAGCAGCGTCGCCGGCTGGCTGGTCGGCGGATTGCCGTCGGCGGTGGCGATCGAGAGCATGGTCACCGCCTGGGTGAGGAAGCTGAACACGCCTTGCACCACGCCGCGATGATCGCTGAGCGCGCCCTTGGAGAGGCCGGTGGAGCCCGAGGTGAACAGGATCGTCGCCGGATCGGTGGGGGCGAGCGCGGGAAGCGTCGGCAGCGCCCCGCTCCCGCTCGTTCCCAGCACCGGCGCCAGCGCCGCGAGCAGCGGCGGGGTATCGTCGAGCGCGATCACCGGCCGGGCAAGGCCGGGAATCGCGGCAAGCCGCGCGGCGCGCGGCGGATCGGCGAGGATCAGCCGGCAATCGACCTCGCGAATCGCCGCCTCCAGCTCGTCCGCCTGCCACCAGCCGTTGAGCAGCGTGGCGATGCCGCCCGCCATCAGGATGCCCATGTAGAGCACGATCCACGACGGCGAGTTGCGCATCGCGATGCCCACCCGGTCGCCCGGCACGATGCCGTGATCCGCGATCAGCGCGCCCGCGACCTCGGTGGCGGCGGCATAAACGGCGGCGAAGGTCAGCCGCTCGTCACCGGCGACCAGGAAGGTCTTGTCGGCATGTTCCTGGCAGTAATGGGCAAAATAGAGCGGCAGGGTGGGCGGCGCGACCGCGATCACCGGCAGGGTGCGGCCGTCCTGCTCGACCGTACCGGCGGCGAGCATGCCGCCCGGCGCGGTCAGTGCATTGACCGTCGCATCCATGCGCTCGTCGAGCACCGTCCGCATATCTCTCTCCGCTTGGTCTTACGCCGTTGCCCCACTATGCAGGCGCCATAGCCCAGGGGGAAGCCTTGATCCTGCCCGTTCTCGCCGCCGCTGCCACCGTGCCCGCGGAGCACATCCATTTCGCCGACCTCGGCCTCCACCCGGACGTGTTCTCGCTCGGCTTCTTCACGCTGCGCTGGTACAGCCTGGCCTATATCGCCGGCATCCTGATCGGCTGGTGGTACCTGCTCAAGCTGCTTGCCCAGCCCGGCGCGCCGATGGCGCGGCGCCATGCCGACGATCTCGTCTTCTACGCGACGCTGGGGATCATCCTCGGCGGCAGGCTCGGCTATGTGATCTTCTACGCGCCCGAGATGTTCCTCCACCCGCTGCACATCTTCCGGCTGTGGGATGGCGGGATGAGCTTCCACGGCGGGGTGATCGGCACCTCGATCGGGCTGATCCTGTTCTCGCGCAAGCATCAGCTCAACTGGCTGCGCGTCCACGACTATATCGCCTGCTGCGTGCCGTTCGGGCTGTTCTTCGGCCGGCTCGCCAATTTCGTGAACGGCGAATTGTGGGGCAAGCCCGCCAATGTCGCCTGGGCGATCGTGTTCGAGCGTACCGTGCCCTACGGCATCCCCGAGCCGGCGCGCCACCCGAGCCAGCTGTACGAGGCGGGGCTCGAGGGCATCGTGCTGTTCGCGATCCTGTGGTTCGCCTTCTGGCGCACCAAGGCGCGCTACGATCCGGGCAAGCTCGTCGGCCTGTTCGTGCTCGGCTATGGCATCGCGCGCTTCGTGGTCGAATTCTTCCGCGAGCCCGACGCCCAATTCCGCGGCAGCTTCATCGAGGCGACCCACATCCATATGGGCCAGTGGCTGTGCGTGCCGATGATCGCCGGCGGCGCCTATCTGATGCTGACCTCGGCGCGGCGGCGGACGCGGGTGGAGCCGATCGCGGGAACGGTGAGCGTTTCGTAGATCGGGCTCGCCCGCCCTTCGCCAACGGTGAAGGGCCCCATGGCCATGCCGACACGACCGGAAGATAGATGAACGATACGCCCGACCCCGGCTCCGGCCCCGGCCCCGCCGCCCCTCTCGCCGATCGGCTCGCCCGGGCGATCACGCTGGCCGGGCCGATGCCGGTGTCGCAGTTCATGGCCGCGGCCAATGCGCATTATTATGCGACCCGCGATCCGCTCGGCGCCGGTGGCGATTTCGTCACCGCGCCCGAGATCAGCCAGATGTTCGGCGAACTGATCGGCCTGTGGTGCGCCGATCTGTGGCAGCGCGCCGGCAGCCCCGAGGTCGCCTGGGTGGAGCTCGGCCCCGGTCGCGGCACGCTCGCCGCCGATGCGCTGCGGGCGATGGCCAAGACCGGGCTGACGCCGCCGGTCCATTTCGTCGAGACCAGCCCGCTGCTCCGCGCCGCCCAGGCCGAACGGGTGCCGCACGCGACCTGGCATGACGGCGTCGACACCCTGCCCACCGATCGGCCGCTGCTGGTCGTCGCCAACGAATTCTTCGACGCGCTGCCGATCCGCCAGTTGGTTCATCGCGCCGATGGCTGGCACGAGCGGCTGGTCGCCTGCCAGGACACGCTGTTCCTGCCGATCGCGGGCAAGCCGGTGCCGGCCGAGCTGATGCCCGAATCGCTACGCGACGCCCCGGCGGGCGCGATCCTCGAAACCTCGCCCGCCGCGGTCGGCATCGTCCGCACGCTGGCGCGGCGGCTCACCGCGCAGGGCGGCGGGCTGCTGGCGGTGGATTACGGCTATGAGGGCCCGGTGCTCGGCGAGACGCTGCAGGCGGTGCGCGGCCATGGCTTTGCCAATCCGTTCGAGGGGCCGGGCGACAACGACCTGTCCGCGCATGTCGATTTCGCCACCCTCGCCGCCGCCGGCCAGGCCGAAGGCGCGGTCGCCTGGGGACCGGTGACGCAGCGCGACCTGCTCGGCCAGCTCGGCATCGACGCCCGCGCCGCAGCGCTCGCCGCCGGCTCCCCCGAGCGCACCGAGGCGATCCTCGCCGATCGATCGCGGCTGATGAGCGACATGGGGACGCTGTTCCGCTCGCTCGCGCTCACCAACCGCGACTGGCCGACCCCGGCGGCGTTCGCATGATCGCCTATCGCGACGCCACCGCCGCCGATGGCGCCGCACTCGCCACCATGGCCGCGGCGTCGTTCACCGCCACCTTCGGCACGCTGTACCAGCCGCACGACCTGGCCACCTTCCTCGGCGAGGCGTTCGGCCCCGCCGGGCTGCCGGCGCACGCCGCCGACCCACGCTACACCATCCGCGTCGCCACCGACGGCGCGGCGATCATCGGCTTCGCCAAGCTCGGCCCGGTGGTGTTCCCCGGCGAGTGGCACCCGCAGGCCATCGAGCTCCACCAGCTCTATGTGCTCGACGGCTGGCATGGCGCCGGCGTCGGCCCGGCGCTGATGGACTGGACGATCGACGCCGCGCGCACGATGGGCAAGGCCGAGATCATCCTCAGCGTCTATGTCGACAACCACCGCGCGCGGCGCTTCTACGAGCGGCGCGGCTTTGCCGAGATCGGCCGCTACACCTTCATGGTCGGCGACAAGGAAGACGACGACCGGATCATGAGGCTGGCGCTGTGAGCGTCGAGGTCAACCGCGCCGCGGCGCTTGCCGGCGTCGCCCATGGCTTTCTCGGCCGCCGCGGCGGGGTGTCGACTGGGGCGATGGCGGGGCTCAACGTCGGGCTCGGCTCGGACGACGATCCTACCGCGGTCGCCGACAACCGCCGCCGCGCCGCCGACGCGGTGGCCCCCGGCGCCAGCCTCGTCACCGTCTACCAGGTCCATTCCGCCACGGCGGTCACCGTCATCGCGCCGGTCGCCGACGATGCCCGCGCGCAGGCCGATGCGCTGGTGACCGACCGGCCCGGGCTGGTGCTCGGCATCCTCACCGCCGATTGCGCGCCGGTGCTGTTCGCCGACGCGCAAGCGGGCGTGGTCGGCGCCGCGCACGCCGGCTGGAAGGGGGCGCTCGGCGGCGTCACCGATGCGACGCTGGCCGCGATGGAGCGGCTCGGGGCGCAGCGGGCAAGGATCGTCGCCGCGGTCGGCCCGTGCATCGCGCGCACCTCCTATGAAGTGGATGATGCCTTCCTCGCCCGCTTCGCCGCCGCCGATCCTGCCAACGAACGCTTTTTCGTCGACGGCGCGCCCGGGCATCACCAGTTCGATCTTGAAGCCAATGTGGTCGCCCGGCTCGCCGCTGCGGGCATCGGCCGGGTCGAGGCGCTGGGGCTCGACACCTATGCGGCCGAGGACCGCTTCTACAGCTTCCGCCGCGCCACCCATCGCGGCGAGCCGAGCTACGGCCGCCAGATCAGCCTGATCGCCGCAGGCTGACCTTGCCTGGGCTCCTGCCTCCGTCGGGGCACGGTGCGGCGCACGAAGGTGGTATCATTCGATACCGTCCTCACTTAGGCTGAGCCGCAACGCAAGGAGATCACCATGGCGACCAACGACACCGAAGCCGATCTGACCGGGGTACAGGCGAGCCGCCGTCCCAAGGCGTCGATCGATTCGATCGGCGACCGCAAGCTGAAGGCCTCCACCCGGATGATGGGCCATGGCTTTGATCCGCAGCTGTCGGAAGGATCGCTAAAACCGCCGATCTTCCTCACCTCCACCTTCGTCTTCCCCAATGCCGCGGCCGGCAAGCGCCATTTCGAAGGCGTCACCGGCAAGCGCCCGGGCGGCGCCGAGGGGCTGGTCTATTCGCGCTTCAACGGGCCCAACCAGGAGATCCTCGAGGATCGCCTGGCGATCTGGGAAGAGGCCGAGGATGCGCTCGCCTTCTCGAGCGGCATGTCGGCGATCGCGACCTTGTTCCTGGCAATGACCAAGCCGGGCGACACCATCGTCCATTCCGGACCGCTCTATGCCGCCACCGAGACGCTGATCGGCCGCATCCTCGGCAAGTTCGGGGTGAAGTGGCTCGACTTCCCGGCGGGCGCGACCCGCGAGGAGATCGATGCGGTGCTGACCGAGGCCGCCACCGGCCATGTCGCGCTGATCTATCTCGAAAGCCCCGCCAACCCGACCAACGCGCTGGTCGATGTCGAGGCGGTTGCCGCGAGCCGCGACGCGATCTTCGCCGATGCCGCCGACAAGCCGCCGATCGCGATCGACAACACCTTCCTGGGGCCGTTGTGGCAGCAGCCGCTGCGCCACGGCGCCGATATCGTCGTCTACAGCCTCACCAAATATGCCGGCGGCCATTCGGACCTGGTCGCGGGCGGGGTGCTCGGCACCAAGGCGCACATCAACACCATCCGCTCGATGCGCAACACCATCGGCACGATCTGCGACCCCAACACCGCCTGGATGCTGCTGCGCAGCCTGGAGACGCTGGAGCTGAGGATGAGCCGTGCCGGCGAGAATGCCGCCAAGGTCTGCGCCTTCCTGCGTCATCATCCCAAGGTGGAGCGGGTCGGCTATCTCGGCTTCCTCGAGGACAGCCCCGGCATGGAGCGCCAGGCCGACATCTACCGGCGGCATTGCACCGGTGCGGGATCGACCTTCTCGCTGCTGGTCAACGGCGGCGAGAAGGAGGCGTTCGCCTTTCTCGATGCGCTAAAGATCGCCAAGCTCGCGGTCAGCCTCGGCGGCACCGAGACGCTGGCGAGCCACCCCGCGGCGATGACCCACCTCTCGGTGCCCGACGCGCGCAAGCAGGCGCTGGGAATCACCGACAATCTGGTGCGGATCTCGATCGGGGTGGAGGATGCCGACGATCTGATTGCCGATTTCGATCAAGCGCTGGCGGCGATCTGAGCGGTGCGCCCGGTGCCGCGACTTGCCCCTACCGGGCAATGTCGCGATAGCCGGGCGATGCCGATCTTCACCCCTGTCGCGCACGACGAGGTCGTCGCCGCTGTTCGTCAATTGGCCGATGCGATCGCCGGCGACGGCTGGCGGCCCGATGTGATCGTCGGCATCGGCCGCGGCGGGCTGGTGCCGGCGGTGTTCCTCAGCCACGCGATCGGCGCGCCGATGCAGTCGGTGGATTGGTCCGGCGGCGAGCCGGCGGTGACCGACTTGGCGCTGGCGCGGCTCGCCGGGCGGACCCGGGCCGGCGGGCGATTGCTGGTGGTGGACGACATCAACGATTCGGGCCGCACCATCGCCCAGCTTCGCGGCGCGTTGGCGGCGGCGGGCGCGCGGGGCAACGGCGTGCGCTTTGCAACGCTGATCGACAATGTCGCCTCGGCGGAGCGGGTGGACTATCGCGCGCGGTCGATCGATCGCCGCGTGACCAAGGACTGGTTCGTGTTTCCCTGGGAGGCCGTCGCCCCTGCGGAGTCGATCGCCGCCGATGCTGCCGAGGTGCCCGAGCGGATCGGCTGAGGAAGGCCGACGAGGCGATCCGGCGTGCGGTCAACCTGCCGAGGTGATGGTGAGGCTCACCCGTCGCTGGCGCGTTCGATATCGGCGCCGACGGCGGAGAGCTTCTCCTCCAGCCGCTCGTAACCTCGGTCGAGGTGATAAACTCGTGCCACCGAGGTCTCGCCCTCGGCGGCGAGCCCGGCGAGGATCAGGCTCATCGAGGCGCGAAGGTCGGTCGCCATCACCGGCGCGCCGGTCAGCTTGGCGACGCCCTTGACCACCGCGGTGCGGCCGTGGACCTGGATATCGGCGCCCATCCGCGCGAGCTCGGGCACGTGCATGTAGCGGTTCTCGAAGATCGTCTCGGTGAGCACGCTGGTGCCCTGCGCCAGGCACAGCATCGCCATGAACTGCGCCTGCATGTCGGTAGCGAAGCCCGGGAACGGCGCGGTCGACAGGGTAACGGGCTGGAGCGGGCCGCTCGCCGACACCCGGATGCCGTCCTTGGTCTCGTCGACCGAGACACCGGCTTCGCGCAGCGCATCGATCGTCGCCTGCATATCGGCCACCGACACGCCGACCAGCTCGAGCGAGCCGCCGGTGATCGCCGCGGCGCAGGCATAGCTGCCCGCCTCGATCCGGTCGGGCATCACCGCATAGGTGGCGCCATGGAGTCGGTCGACGCCCTCGATTTCCAGCGTCTCGGTACCGATGCCGCTGATCTTCGCGCCCATCGCCACCAGGCAGTTGCACAGATCGACGATCTCGGGCTCGCGCGCGGCATTCTCGATGCAGCTACCGCCCTTGGCGAGCACCGCGGCCATGATCACATTCTCGGTGGCGCCGACCGAGACCACCGGGAAGCGGTAGCGCCCGCCGCTGAGGCGGCCTTGCGGCGCGGTGGCGCGGACATAGCCTGCCGCCATCTCGAGCTCCGCGCCGATCGCCTCCAGCGCTTTCAGGTGGAGATCGATCGGGCGATTGCCGATCGCGCAGCCGCCGGGCAGCGACACCGTCGCCTCGCCGGCGCGCGCGAGCACGGGGCCGAGCACCAAGATCGAGGCGCGCATCTTGCGCACGATATCGTAGGGCGCCTCGGTTGAGGTCAGCTGGCCGGCACGGATCGTCATCACCCGGCCGAAATCCTCGGGCCGCGATCCTTCGATCTTAGTCGACGCGCCGAGCTGGTTGAGCACATGGCCGAAGCCATCGACATCGGCGAGCCGCGGCAGATTCCGTAGCGTCAGCGGCTCGTCGGTGAGCAAGGCGCAGGGCATCAGGGTAAGCGCCGCGTTCTTGGCGCCGGAAATGGGCAAGCGGCCCTCGAGGCGGTTGCCACCGCGGATTAGGATACGGTCCATGACCAAAGGCTCTAGCGCGCTGCCCGGCGCGTGCAAGGCCGGCAACCATCGGCCCGCCATGATCATTGGGGCCTTGTTAGGTTGATCAACTTTAAGGCAAAGATTTCCGAGCCTTGTTACATGCCACGGATAAAAGGGGAAAAATTCGCGTGGGCAGCTGTTTCGTCGATCGCATCGGCGAACTCATTGAACTGACGGCGGCCGAGATGGTGGCCCTAAGCGGATTGGAACAACGCGAGCGCTCGCTGCGGCGTGGCGCGGTGCTGCTGCGCGAGCACGACAAGCTTGCCGACATGTTTATCGTCCGCCGCGGCGTGCTGATGAGCTTCGTGCTGCTGCCGGACGGCAGTCGCCAGATCCTGCGCTTCCTGTTTCCCGGCGACCTGATCGGCGTCTCGTCGCTGGTCTACCGCACCTCGACCGAATCGATCGCGGCGCTGAGCGAGGCGGTGGTGGCGCCGTTCGATCGCGCGCTGATCGGCACGCTGATCGCCGAGCACCCGCGCCTCACCGGCGTGCTGATGGCGCTGCACGAGATGGAGCGGGTGATCCTCACCGATCGGCTCGCGGCACTCGGCCGCACCTCTGCCAAGGTGCGGGTGGCGTCGCTGCTGATCGAGATCCGCAACCGCCAGCGGATCGACGACCGCAACATCGGTGCGTCCTTTGCGCTGGGGCTGACCCAGGAGGAGATCGGCGACGCCACCGGGCTAACCTCGGTGCACGTCAACCGCATGCTCCGCCAGCTCGAGGAGGAAGGAATGATCAGCCGCGCCGGCGGTCGGTTCACCATCACCAACGAGCCGGCGCTGATCCGCGCCGCCAATTACATCGACCGCAGCAGCCGGATCGATCTTGGCTGGCTGCCTGCCGCCAAATGACCTGCCTGCAGCGGCGCCGCTAGTCTAGCCGCTCGGCTCAGGCCTTCTCCAGCGTGCATTGCAGCGGGTGCTGGTTTTGGCGGGCGAAGTCCATCACCTGGCCGACCTTGGTTTCCGCGACCTCGTAGCTGAACGTGCCGCACACGCCGACGCCCTTCTGGTGGACGTGGAGCATCACCCGCGTCGCCGCCTCCATGTCCATCCGGAAGAAGCGCTGCAGGCACAGCACGACGAATTCCATCGGCGTGTAATCGTCGTTGAGCATCAGCACCCGGTAAGGCGTCGGCTGCTTGGTGCGGGTGCGCGTCTTGGTGGCGACCCCGGTGCCGCTGCCGTTGCCGCCAGCGCCGTCGTCGGAACCGTCGTCGGGGCGACCGGCCATGGTGAAAGGTGAAAGCTGCATGATGTTAGAGAAATATGGCATGCCGGGGGGTGGGGGCAAGAGGCGCGGCCGACTTAAAGCGCGCCGGGATCGGCAGCAGCCCTGATCGGCCCCGCTCAGCGCGTGCGGACATAGTCGCCGGGCGCGTCGCCGAGCGCGGGCAGCGTGCCCTCCCCCGGTAACCGGGCGCCGGTCGCCGGCACCATGGCATCGCCGTGGCGGCGCAGCCAGGCGCTCCAGTCGGGCCACCAGCTGCCCTTGGTCTCGGTGGCACCGGCAACGAAGGCGTCGAGCGTGTCGGCGGGGGCATCGTTGGTCCAATATTGGTATTTGCCCGCGGCCGGCGGGTTGACCACGCCCGCGATATGCCCCGAGCCGGCGAGCACGAAGCGCATCGGGCCGCGGAACAGCCGGGTGATCGACCAGACGCTCGCCGCCGGCGCGATATGATCGTCGCGCCCGGCCTGGACGTAGCTTGGAGTGGCGACGCGGGAGAGATCGAGCGGCACACCGCGGATCGCCAGCGCGCCGGGCTGCACCAGCAGATTGTCGCGGTACAGATCGGTCAGATAACCGAGATGCCAGTCGAGCGGGAGGTTGGTGGTGTCGGCGTTCCAGTGAAGCAGGTCGAACGGCGGGTAATCGCGCCCGAGCAGATAATGGTTGGTGACATAGCTCCAGATCAGGTCGCGGCCACGCAGCAGGTTGAAGGTCGCCGCCATGTAGCGGCCATCGAGGAAGCCCTCGGGCGAGACCGCGCGGATCAGCGCCAGCGCGTCGTCGTCGACGAAATAGGCAAGATCGCCCGCCTCGGCGAAATCGACCTGCGCGGTGAAGAAGGTGGCGCTGGCGATCTGCTCCGCCTCACCGCGCGCGGCAAGCCAGGCCAGAGTCGCGGCGAGCGTGGTGCCGGCGACACAATAGCCGATCGCGTGCACCGCGGGCACCGCCAGCAGCGCGCGGATGGTCTCCACCACCTCGGCCTGGGCGACGACGTAATCGTCCCAGCTCACGTCCTTCATCGTCGCGTCGGCCGACTTCCACGACACCGCGAACACGCTGATCCCCTGCGCCACCGCCCAGCGGATGAAGCTCTTCTCGGGCGTGAGATCGAGGATGTAGAAGCGGTTGATCCACGGCGGGAAGATCACCAGCGGGGTCGCGAGCACCGTGTCGGTGGTGGGCGCATAATGGATCAGCTCGTACAAAGGCGTGCGCTTGATCACCTTGCCCGGCGTGGTCGCGAGGTTGCGGCCGAGCTCGAAGGCGTTGCCGTCGCTGTGGGTGAGCTGGCCGCGGGCGAGATCGGCGAGCATGTGCTGCAGCCCGTCGAGCAGGTTCTGGCCGTTGGTGGCGATCGTCCGCTCGATCACCTCGGGGTTGGTGAGCGGGAAATTGGCCGGGCTGATCGCGTCGACCAGCGCCCTGGTGGCGAAGCGCAGCTGCTCGCGCTGGCGATCGGGCAGATCGGCGAGCGCATCGACCTCGCCGAGCATGCGGCCGGCGAGCAGATGATAACTTCGGCGGATCCAGTCGAACAGCGGATCGTCGCGCCAGGCCGGCGCGGTGAAGCGGCGATCGCGCGGGTCGCCGTCTGACGCGGCGGGTGGCGGCGCCGCTGCTGCCGGGTCGAGCCAGCGTTGCCACAGCGCGATGCTGTCACTCCAATAATCATGGGCGCCCCCCAGCGCGGCGGCGGCGGGTGTATCTGCCGGCATCATGGCCTCGGCGAGATCGAACCCCTGTTCCATCATCATCTGCTGGGCGCGGCCGAGCACCCAGGTCCACTGCTGGAGCTCGGCCAGGCTCGGGATCGCAGTGGATGGTTGGTCGGCAGGGTCGGCCATGGCTTTTCTCTTGGGCCAGCGCCTTAGCCGCTCGACCGGGGCAAGGGAAAGAACTTCGCGCCTCCTCCCTCAGCGGCGGATGCGGAAGGTGACGCCGATGGTGCGCGGGTCGCTCGGCGTCGCCAGGATCAGCCCGGAATTGCCGGCCTGGACGGTAACGTTCTGGATATAATCCTTGTCGAGCAGGTTGCGGGCGAACACCGCCAGCTCCCAGCCCTCGGTGGAGCGATAGCCGATGCTGCCGTTGACCACCGTATAGCCGTTGATCACCGTATAGGCCGAGCCGGTCGGATCGCCGAACTGGCGGGTGCGGGTGTTCGAATCGACGTGGAGGAAGCCACTGCCGGCGTCGCCGATCGGCTGGGCATAATCGGCGCCCAAGGTGTAGGCCCATTTCGGCAGGCTCGGCAGCTGCTGGCCGGAGAGGTCGCACACCGCGGTGGTGTTGCCGATCCGCTCGATCGGGCATGGCGCCGCCGGGTAGGAGGCGTATTTGCCATCGGCATAAGCGACGCTGGCGCGCAGCGTCAGGTGGCGGGTCACCGCGGCAGTGGCGTCCGCCTCGAAGCCCTTCACCGTCACCTGCGGGATGTTGGCGAGATAGGTACGCAGCGCCGCGGCGGCGTTGGTATCGGTGACATTGGCCTGGAAATCGGTGACGCGGGTGTAGAAGCCATCGATGTTGAGGATCAGGCGGCGGTCAAACAGCCGGGTCTTCACCCCGACCTCATAGGCGGTATTCTCTTCGGGGCGCACCACCGCGGTGTTGAGCGCGGGCAGGTTCTGGTTGTTGAGCGGCAGGCCAGACATGTTGATCCCGCCCGATTTCGCGCCGCGCGCGAAGCTGGCGTAGGTGAAGATGTCGTCCACCACCTCATAGGAGATGTTGGCGCGGCCGGTCAGCGCACCGTCGTTGACCTTGGCGTCATAGCTCTGGCCGCGCAGGATCGAGAGCTTGGCGGCGTTTAGCGCGGCGTTGGTGGTCTGCAGCCCGCCGAAGGTGAAGGTGTCGTAGGTGCCCTTCTTATCCTCATAGGTGTAGCGCAGCCCGCCGGTCAGCGTCAGCCGGTCGACCGGGCGCCAGTTGACCTCGCCGAACGCGGCGTAGCTGTTCGACTGGAAATCGGTGCGGCCGTCGGTGCCGAAGCCGTCGAGCAGATTGGCGGGGACCGCGATCGCGGCGGCGCCGGTGCCGGTGGTGGTGCCGATCAGCCAGCGCGCGGCCTGCGACCCGTAGATCGAGATCGGCCGCCCGATCACCCGCTGGCGGAAGAAGTACAGCCCGCCGACATAGCTCAGGGCATGATCGCCGTTGGAGGCGAAGCGCAATTCCTGGCTGTACTGGTCCTGGCGCGAGGGGATGTGCTGCTCGGTCTGGATCTGGATGCCAGTATAATCGCGATCGTTGGCGGCATCCCAGTTCCAGAACCGCCAGGCGCTGACCGAGGTCAGCGTCACGGCGCCGAGGTTCCAGTCGACGATCGCCGAGACGCCGCCCTCGTTGGTATCCACCCCCAGCGCCGCGTCGATGTCGGTCTTGCGGTCATAAGGGTTGGTGCTCGGCGGCGCATAGCCGAACTGCGCGGCGAGCCCAGCGGGGCCGCCATATTGGCGCGAGGCGGTGCGGAACATCGTCGGGTCGGTGCCCGTCGTCGGCCGCACCGCGACATCGTAATAGACCTGGGTGCAGCAATTGCTCTGGAAATTGGTAAAATCGCCGGTGAGCCGCACCGACAGATCGTCCGACGGCTTGAACAGCAACTGGCCGCGGATCGCCTGGTTGCCGACGCCGTTGTTGGCGCGGCCGGTGCGGACGTTGTCGATCACTCCGTCACGCCGGGTGCTGACCACCGACACGCGGCCCGCAAGATTGTCGCTGATCGGGCCCGACACCGCCGCCTTGGCCTGAACGAAGTTGAAGCTGCCATAGCTGATCTCGGCCTGGCCTTCGGGGGTGAAGGTCGGCGCGCGGGTAGTAATGTTGATCGCGCCGGCGGTGGTGTTCTTGCCGAACAGCGTGCCCTGCGGCCCGCGCAGCACCTCGATCTGCTCGATGTCGCTGAAATCGAATGCCGCGGTCGCCGGACGGGCATGATAGACCTGGTCGACGTAATAGCCGACGCCGGGCTCGAGCCCGTCATTGGCCTGGCTGACCGCGACCACGCTGCTGCCGAGACCGCGGATGGTGAAGGCGGTGTTGCGCGGGTTGGCCGAGCTGTAGTTGAGCGCCGGCACCAGTTGCGACAGCTGCTGGGTGTTCACCGTATAGGAGCGATCGAGCAGGTCGCCGCCGACCACCGATAGCCCGCTCGGCACGGCTTGAGCATCCTCCGAGCGACGCCGTGCGGTGACGAGGATCTCGGGCAGGGCGGCGGAGCCATCGTCGGCGGCGACTCGCGTCGGGCGGGTCGCAGCGGTGGAATTCTCGCCGGTCGCGGCGACGGCGTTCTGCTCGGGGATCGCGGCGCCGGCACCCTGCGCCCATGCCGGTGTCGCGAGCGCGCAACCCAGTGCCGCCGCCGAAATCATGCCGCCGAGCCGCTTGGTCATTCGTTGCCCCCGTACTGACCTGTTACACGCGGACGTTGCCGCGCCATTCCCTGATATATTTGGCCATATACAGGCACCGCGGCGGTGGGGAAGCCTCGATATCCGCTCCGTCGCCCCAGCGAAGGCTGCGGCCCCAAGCGGCTCCTGCCGCCTGCCCTCGTGAAAGACCCCAGCTTGCGCAGGGGTGACGCCCTGGTGGCAGATGCGAAGCGCCGCAGACTAAACGGGCGCGAAAGGATGGTTTCGCCGGGCGCTAAAGGATAGGGTGGACGCAGAAAGGTGCCCCATGTCCGACGATTTCTACCGCATCCGCCGTCTCCCCCCCTATGTCATCGCCGAGGTCAACGGCATGCGAGCGGCGGCGCGCGCGGCCGGCGAGGACATCATCGATCTCGGCATGGGTAACCCCGATCTGCCGCCGCCGAGCCACGTGCTCGACAAATTGTGCGAGGTGGCGATGAAGCCCGACGCGCATGGCTATTCGCAGTCGAAGGGCATTCCCGGGCTGCGCCGCGCCCAGGCGAACTATTATGGCCGCCGCTTCGGGGTCGATCTCGATCCCGAGACCGAGGTTGTGGTGACGATGGGCTCCAAGGAGGGGCTCGCCAGCCTCGCCACCGCGATCACCGCGCCGGGCGACGTGGTGCTCGCGCCCAATCCCTCCTACCCGATCCACACCTTCGGCTTCATCATCGCCGGCGCGACCATCCGCGCGGTGCCGACCACGCCCGACGAGCATTATTTCGAGAGCCTCGAGCGGGCGATGAACTTCACCGTGCCGAGGCCGAGCATCCTGGTGGTCAACTATCCGTCCAACCCCACCGCCGAAGCGGTGGACCTCGCCTTCTACGAGCGGCTGGTCGCCTGGGCGAAGGAGAACAAGGTCTGGATCATTTCCGACCTCGCTTATTCCGAGCTCTATTATGACGGCAACCCGACGCCCTCGATCCTCCAGGTCAAGGGCGCCAAGGACGTCGCGATCGAGTTCACCTCGCTCAGCAAGACCTATTCGATGGCAGGCTGGCGGATCGGCTTTGCGGTCGGCAACAAGCAGCTGATCGCGGCGCTCACCCGGGTGAAGAGCTACCTCGACTATGGCGCGTTCACGCCGATCCAGGCCGCCGCCTGCGCCGCACTCAACGGCCCGCAAGACATCGTCGAGAAGAACCGCCAGCTCTACCAGCACCGCCGCGACGTGCTGGTCGAGAGCTTCGGCCGCGCCGGCTGGGACATCCCCTCCCCGCGCGCGTCGATGTTCGCCTGGGCGCCGCTGCCGCCGGCGGTGGCGCATCTCGGCAGCCTTGAATTCTCCAAGCAGCTGCTCACCCACGCCAAGGTCGCCGTGGCACCGGGCGTCGGCTATGGCGAGAACGGCGAGGGCTTCGTGCGCATCGCGATGGTCGAGAACGAGCAGCGGCTGCGCCAGGCGGCGCGCAACGTGAAGAAGTATCTGCAATCGATGGGGGTCAACACCCCGTCGCGCAACGCGGGGTAAGATATCCTCGTCACCCCAGCGAAAGCTGGGGTCTCTGCCGATGGCGGGTGACG
>NZ_JALNUP010000025.1 GCF_026540855.1 Sphingomonas sp. GC_Shp_5 | reverse complement strand
GATGCGCAGTTCGTCGGACATGGCTGACCTTGTGGTTAAGCCCCTCCAACAGCTTCACATCACAGGTGTTCCGGGCTGGGACATTTAGCCAACCCGACTAGCTAGTAGGAAAATACTAGAAGCTTGGTGGTACAATGGTGCCTTCGCAGGCGGTGAGCAGGAACATCGGCAGCGACCCTGCGCTTTGAGGAGCATGAACAATCCTCTCCCTCGCTCCCTCGCCGGTAACACGCTTGTCCATCTGGAGCAGCTGATCGGCGAGCTGTCTGCGGGTGTTATCCTGCTTGATCTCTCCGGTAGCATCATTTGGGCGAACGGCGCTGCCCTCACCATGCACGGTGTCGACAAGCTCGACGGCCTGGGTACGACAGCGGACGAATATGCCAAGCGCTTTGCCTTGAGCGAACGCAACGGTCAGCGGCTTGCCAGTCGTGATTATCCGGTGATGCGGGTGCTCGCAGGCGAAGACATTCCCGATCTAATCGTCGAGGTCAGTGCCAACGGGGCTAAGGGGCCCCGCTGGACGCACCATGTCCGCGATGTCGTCATGACCGGCGAGGATGCCGATCCAGATTGCCTGGCCCTCGTCATCCAGGATGTTTCAGAGCAATATGATGCCGAAGAGCGTTTCGAAGCCATGTTCCAGGCCAATCCGGCGCCGGCTCTGATCCTGCGGCTGGCAGATCACCGGTACGTGCGCGTCAACAGCGGCTTCCTGGAAATGAGTGGCTATGCACGAACAACTGTAATCGGTCGTTCTTTGTATGACCTAGACGTTCTACATGGGGCCGAGCGCCTGCACATTGCCAAGGAACGGCTCGAGGCGGGCAAGACCATCCCGCAGATGGAGGCGAAGCTGCCACTTTCAGACGGGCAAGAGGCGCTCGTGGTGGTTGCTGGGCAACCTATCGAGATCGGCGATGACAAGTGCATGCTGTTCACCTTCACCGACCTCGAGCCGCGGCGCAGGGCCGAGCGCTCCCTGCGCGACAGTGAGGCCCATTTTTCCACCCTGTTCAGGATGGCGCCAGTGGCGATGGCGCTGACGTCCCCAGACGGCCATCGCATGATCGAGGGAAACGAGGCGTTCTGGCGCTTGACCGGCTACACCTCCACCAACTTCCTCGGCAAGGCTGCGGGCGATCCGGAGCTGTGGGCCGATGTCGGGGAACGCAACTCTGTTGAAGCGGAGATCGAGCGGTCAGGTGGCATCCGCAATCGTGACGTCCGGCTGCTCGGCGCCAAGAACCAGCCGGTAGATTGCCTGCTTTCGGCCGAGCGCATGTCGCTGCGCGGCGAACACTGCACGCTGTGGCTGTTTCAGGACATCTCTGCTCGGCGGACCAGCGAGCTTGAACTCGTTGAGGCAATTGAAGCCGTGATGAAGGACGCGAGCTGGTTCAGCCGCTCGATCATGGACAAGCTTGCCAGCCTCAAGAACCCGCGGGGGACCGAGGGGCAAAAGTCAACGCCAGAGCTGACCACCCGCGAGCGAGAGGTGCTGGGAGCTATTTGCGAGGGGTTGGACGACAAGGCGATCGCCCAGCGTTTATCGCTATCGGGCAACACGGTGCGCAACCACGTTGCCAGCGTTTACAGTAAGCTCGGCGTGAACCGCCGCGCTGCAGCCGCAGCCTGGGCCCGCGAACGGGGGCTCGCCTGAAGATCTGGCTTACAGCTCGGAGGAGCTGAGCGTTCGGGCGATGATCGAGCGGCTGTTGGTTGTCGTCCGCCCGGCAGCAGCCAGGCGGACGAGGCAACTCACGCATCCTCGGCTTGCAAGTTGACCGACGTCTCGGCGAGTTGAGTCATGTACTCATCGCCACCGTAAATCTCTTTGGTAGCCTCTTTGAGCCTTTTGCTGTCGTCCTTCAGGCCGAGTGCCTCAGCGTAGGCGGCAGCCGTGCCGAAGCCGGCAATCCCGTAGTGCGTCATGCGCTGGTACTGCGCGATGATCAGAACATCGAGCAAAGGTCCCTTCTCCGGCCCTTCCTCCAGCACGTGCTTGGTCGCCTCGGCAACGAGGCCTTCCATGCCTTTGCAGTGCTCCTTGGAGACCTTCTCGTCCTGGCCTGCAATCAGCTCCTTCAGGATGCTTTCACGGCCTGGGCTTCGCGGGCGGGCTACTGGACGTGATGCACGCAATGTCGGGCCGCATCGTCACACTGGCCATCCTCGGCTTCAGCCTCGGCGTCGAGGCCGGCAATCAGATGGTGCTCCTGCCCCTGTTCGCTGGCTTGCGGGCAATGACCTGGAAGGCAGGCGGTCCGGGACAGCAAAGGGTGCGACGCGTTCGGCGACTGGGCTCGATCGTCGTCGCCGGGGCGGGCGTGGCTTACCTGATCGACGCGATCGCCACGCTCTGAAGCGACGATCGTTCGGGTAACCGCATCGAGGACCCACATCACGCCGCTCAGCATCACGACGCACATCCACTTCAAAATTCGATCGGGAGCCAAGACCAATCTCACGTCCCAACTGTTCCTGCCCGATAGCTTGAGTGAGTTCCTGTACACGCAGGTCGCTGCCTATCGACGTGACGCACTGCGCGACACCCTGAACTCCGAAGACGGCGTTACGATCGAGGCAGGCGACAGCGTCGAAGGAACGGTGCGCGAGACGAATGGGCGGTATGTCATCGGGCTGACCGTCTGCGTCGACCGGAATGCGATCGCCTCTCCCGATCATGCGCCGGGCGACAGGCCCCGCCAGGACCCCGGCTCGTTCGGCCCCGTCAACGCTCATGACAGGCGGGGACCTCCGCCTGCCCCCCCCGCCCGGCGATGGACCACCTCGTCACGGCTTTCTACCGGGGCTCGGTGAGCGTCCTGGCCCGCCGCCCGGAGCACGGCCACTCACCGGCGAGCCACGCGTTGCCGCACTTTTGCCCACCGCTGCACGTATCGCACGGCGTGGCCCACCACCGCCAGACAAGGGGTGACGTCGCGCTTCAGCGTGCCCGGGCAGCAGCGCAGCGTCTCGGGTACCCGGCGTGTGAGCCGATCAGCCTCAGGCTATGCGTCGATGTCACTCTTGCGATGGCTGAAGGCGGCAACGAGAGAGGCTGCGATCGCAAGCACGAGCACTAGCCACGGGGCGCTCGCACGAAGCCCCTCCAACGACGCCGACACCACGTTAGCCGTGCCGCTGATGCGCTCCAGTGCCCAGCCCAGCGACGCCACCGCCGCGAAGGCGGCGCCCGCCAGCCGCACGGGTCGATAATGCCCCGACCAGGCAAGTAACATGAGCCATGGAACGACTGCCGCAACGACGAGCAGCTGAACGGATTCGATGCCAAGATTGAAACCGAGGACCGCAGCCGCCTTGTTCCAGCCGTCCAGGCCCCCACCAGCGATGACCTGACTGAAGGCCAGGCCATGGACGAGGCCGAACCCCGCCGCCACCCATGTCTCGCGACCCCTCAGGAGCGGGCGCCAGGCATGGAGTGCGGAGACGAAGATCGACAGGGCAATGGCGACCTCGACCGGCCGGGCGGGAACCGGAATGCTGCCGAACACGCCGATGATCAGTGTCAGTGAATGACCCAGCGTAAAGGCGGTGACGAGCTTGGCGAGCCGGACCAGTGTCTGCCGCGTGCCGATATAGGCGCCCCAGGCGCGACTGCCTTGGCGGCACAACGGCGCCGGCAGAAGCAGGGCAAGCAAGAAGAGCAGGTGGTCAGTACCGTCGGCGATGTGCTCCATCCCAAGGCGAAAGACACCGGTAAAGCCATTCCAGAACGACCCCTCGTCGCGGTTCACGTCAAGCCCGGTGGTGATGAAGCGAATGGTGCCAAGCAGCTGCGGATCCGCGCCGAACACGCCATTGGCCCAGTCCGAGCGTGCGAACACCAGCACCGTGTGTGTCATCACCTCGTGATTGATGACTGAGTAGTTGAAGCGGAAACGCCGCGTCGGTGCGCCTGGCGGCGGCGTTAGGGTGAGATGGGCAACGAGGTCAGCATGGCCTAGATCAAGGTTCTCGTCGACCTTGAGGCTGTCGACGCGAACGCGCCAGGCACGTCCATCAGGCGCGACCGGCTGGACGTGAGCCATCAGATAGGCAGGAAGCTCACGGGGGTAGCGCTCGACCGTCTTGCCGGGCGCATCCATGATCGGGTGCTTGAAGCCGAGCTCGAACTGGTCGAGCGGCATGTCGAGTTCCAGTCCGACATCGCTGCGACGGAAGTCGAGCAACGCGGCCGTGCCTGGCAGCGCATGGGCGAGTACTGCTGCTCCAGAGATCAGGAGCAGCAATGCCGCCAGCCACTTGATCAGGCTAAGCCTCATGTCCCGCTGAAGTTGCTCGATCCGTTACCGAACTGGCCGCCATAGTCGGCGACCTTGTCGCGCCAGATGCTGTGATAGTGGACCTGGCTGCTGTAGACGACGCCTTGTTGAACAACGAATTCAATCCAGACACGCGGGCCATCGACGCGTATGTAGGAGCGTTGCGACGTCACACCCGATGGGAAAGCCCCGAAGTCGGCCGAGCCGCCAGCACCTTTGGCGTAGCCAACATAAGTCGACGCAAGCTGGCTGGTGCTTTCGTAAACGCCCAGCAATTGACTGGCTTTGTCGCTTGGCTGCGTGTTGACATATGCTTCGATCAACGACTTCACCAGCGCCTGGGTTGTTGAATCCAAGCTGGTATAGAGCAGTCCACGATTAGCCGTGGGGTATGACAGAGACCCAAAGTTGCTGTCGGTGTTGCCGTTGGCCCCGGCGACCACGTCGTTGTAGGTGCCGCTGAGCAATGCGCCTGACGCGAATGTGCTGTTGGCCTGAAGTGCCTGCGCCAGATTGTAGGCGGCGAGCCGCTGCGTTTCGACTGGCGCATGCTGCGTGCCCGCGGTGGAAGCCGTCACCGATCCGTTCACGACGACCGAGCCCGTGGACGTCACCGCCCAGTTCGGGGGCTCGACGCCAAGGAAGGCGGGCGACCCCGACACATAGGTCGAGTTGTACATGATGTTGTAGGCGAGGTGGTGCCCGGCAATCTGCAGCATCCAGGGCGAACTGGTCGATGGCGTTCCGAGAATGGCGATCGAGTACAGGCCCGAGCCATAGCCGCTTTGCGAGCTGGCAAGAACATCGTCTGCCCGGCGGATTTCATCCTGCTCGGTCTTTCCGGCGGTGCTCAGCGCCGTCGCCATCAGGTTTTCTGCTGCCGTGAGCTGAGCCGTCGTCAGCGTCGAGGTGTTGAGCCGCAGTCCTTGCCGGTTTCCGGGAAGATTGGTCCATTGAATTGCGTTCGCGCGCGTAAGCGTAAATCGAGCCGTGGTCGTCGTGCCGGCGGTACCCGTTTCCGTCTTCTGCGTGTCGCTCAACGTCGCAAGAAAGGCTTCCGCGGCGGTAACGACCGCAGCCGTGCCGGTGCCCTGGCTGACTCCGGTGCCGACGCCATTGGTGGACGTGCTGGAGGTGGGAGTTGGCGTGGCCGTGGCGGTAGGTGTCGGGGTTGCTGTTGCGGTAGGGGTAGGCGTAGCGGTCGACGTATCGCCTGAATCATCACCGCAGCTTGCCAGCATGAGCGCCGACGCGATCACCAGGTACGATCCCCTATGCCGCATAACAGCCATCACTCTCTCCGTCAGATCATCAATTGATGCCTCCGCTTAGCAGATCGGCTGCCCGGGAGTTTTTCAACGGCTGCAATAAACGCGCTTCATCTGTCATTTCTCGAGCGAGGCGACCACCGGGAGATCGAAGGTGTAGCCCTGGCCCCGTATCGTCCTAATCATCTCCAGACTGCCAACGCGGCCTGCCATCTTGCGGCGAAGGCGGCTGACTTGAACGTCAACGTTACGATCGAACACGTCGCGATCGCTGTCGGGAGCGCTGTCGAGCAGGTCCGTTCGCGTGAGCAGCTGCTTTGGTTGCTCCACAAAGGACAGCAGCAAGCTCAGTTCACCTTCCGACAAGTGCACGATCACGCCCGAAGGGTCGAGCAGCACCCGCATGGTCGCATCCAGCATCCAGCCTTGAAACCGGAAGATCCTGCGCTGCCTCAGCGCGTCGGTGCCATCAGGCGCGGTTCGCTCCGCTCGTCGCAACGCCACCTTGATCCGCGCGAGAAGCTCAGGAGGGCTGCAGGGCTTCTGGACGAAGTCTTCCGCACCAAGGTCCAGGCCGGCGATGCGGTCAGTATCGGTGCTGTACGCAGAAAACATGAGCACCGCAGGCTTACCAGGCTGTGCGCCAAGCTCACGCAAAATGGTCAAACCGTCGTCACCCGGCAGCATCAGATCGAGGATGATAAGGTCGATCTGGTAGGTGGCGAGAGCCGTTTTCATCGCCACGGCATTGGCGGCGAGGCCGACCTCGAATCCGTTTCGCGACAGGTAGTTTGCCAACAATCGCGCGAGGCTTTCGTCGTCATCGACGACCAGCAGATGCGGCTTGCGGCCGAGCCGCGGATCAACCGAACCACTTTGTGCCATCATCAGCCACGCCTCCTGATCACCGCGGGATCGTCACGAGTGCCAAGAGCCCTCCGACACTGTGATTGGCAAGGGTGACGTCGCCCCCATGGGCACGCGCGATCGCTCGCGCACTGGCGAGGCCAAGGCCAATACCCCCGGTCTTGCGATTGCGCGATGGTTCGCCGCGGTAGAACGGCTCGAACACCCGCTCCAGATCCCCGGCGGCAAGCCCTGGCCCGCGATCACGCACTTCGACGATCGCTGCTTCGTCGGTCGCGGTCAGCTCGACATGGGCTTCCCCGCCGTAGACCACCGCGTTCTCGATGACATTGGTGAGCAGGCGCCGGATACCCGGCACATCGACCTCCACCTCAACATCGATGCCCGGCAACAGGCTCACATCCTGCCCGGTGTCCGCAAACTCTTCCACCACCGTTTCGGTCAGCGAGCGAAGCGCCAGCCGCTGACGCTTGGGCGTATGAGAGTGGTCGCGGACCAGCGCCAGAACGCCGGCTGCCATCTGGTCGATTTCTCTGATCTCCGCTTCGCCGGCGTGACGAATGGCGTCGGGAGCGTCCTGCAAGAGGAGCGCGAGCCGCATCAAAGGCGTTCTGAGATCGTGGGCCATTGAGCCCACCATTAGCAGTCGCTCCTCGACATATCGGCGCAGCCGTTCCTGCATTCGGTTGATCGCCGTTGCGGCAGCCGTAATTTCCGGCGGGCCTCGGACGGCGACGGGTTCGCTGCGCGGATCGAGCCCCAGCCGATCTGCGGCGCGACTGAAAGTAGCGATCGGTTCGACGATGCGGCGCGCAAAGAACCAGGCAAATGGCGCAACGACGATGGCCGAGGCCAGGAGCCACAGCAGTACTTCCCACTGCCACCGTTCGACCTTCAAGGCTGATGACGACACAACACGCCATCTGCCGCCGGGCTGCCTGAGGCCTACTTCGAACGGGCTGGCAAGATCATCCGCTGTCAGTACCGGGGCCGGGCTGCTGTCACGGACAGGGGGGAACGCGATCCGGTTGGACGGGGGTTCGAGGCCGCCCCCCGGACCACCAGGGCCGCCCGGAGGTGGCGGTCCGGGTTCCTCATCTACCCGGCGCCGAGACACAACACGCACGCGCGCCGACCTCACCGCCAGATCATGGGCAATGTGAGCGGCAAAAGCTCTTTCCGTAGGATCCTGCCAGTTATCCGCCGGGGCGACGGCCCGGGTGGCCACCTGCATTGTCCCCGCCGATGTGCCTGACTTGAGGGCGGCCACGATCGCGCTTACCTTTGTCGTCTGTACGGCCGGGGTCGGCATCGCCAGCACAAGTGCGAAGGTCACCGCCTGGGTCGCCACCACCGTCGTGAAAAGGAGCGCAAGCAGTCGAACGAAGGTCGATTTGGCTGGATTGGGCGTGGACACCTTCGCGTTCCTTTCTGGGCGCAGCGCCGGGCTCAATGCGGCCGCCTGCTCCAGCCCGGCATTTGTTCTTCCTCCTATCCCCCCAAGGCCAGGCAAGCCAGGCAAGTAGCTGGTTTGCGTCCGTAACCACGTGCGTAGCGATTATACCCGTCTCCCATCAAGCGGCCTAAATGCCCGTCCGGGAGGAAAAATCGCCGACATAGAGGTGATACGATGCTGTGACTTCCCTGTTGCCTACCGCCGACAAATGCACGTGCAGCCAATGATCCGCAGGTTTGCTGCCCAACCCCTGTGACATAGGTCTTATAAACTCGCACGAAGAAGAAGGTTAGGTTCACGGATCAGATCTCGCCCTTTGTTGACCGGCATGTTCGATGCCCGGCCATCGGCAAACTCAAGGTTTCTTCAAAGGGTGCTCACACTCTTGTGTAGAGCCTCAGGTAGTATCACGTGATAACAATGGCAGGAGAGACCAAACAGCATCATAAAACGCCGAAATGATCTATGTAACACTAAGCAGACATCGTGACACGAAGTGCAACAAACAGTGTTTGCAAATGCACACTTAATATCTCAGTTGCGCCGCTGCCACGCAGAGCCATTGCTGAGCCACATCGACCGCGACAAACCTATGCAGGTGGAGCCATCCACCGCTTTATGTCTACTGCCATTTGCAGGCAGCTCTGGGGGTTTGTCAATGATACTGTCATATCGCACGCATCTGCTTGCATCATCGCTAATGTTCGCGTCGGTTACGCCCGCGTGGGGGCAAACGGTGCCCGCAGCTGCTTCGCAGGATGAGGCCACCGCAACTCCGGCGGACAGCGAGATCGTTGTCACTGGTTCGCGCCTCGGTCGGCCTGAGCTGACCCAAGCGTCACCGATCGCGACCGTCACTGCGCAGGAGTTTGCGCTGACCGGCCAAGTTAATGTCGAGAACGTCCTCAAGGATCTGCCGCAGATCGTACCAAGCCTGAGCGGCGCGTCCAACAATCCCGGTGGCGGCGTCTCGACTGCCGATCTTCGTGGTCTCGGCGCTTCACGAACGCTGGTGTTGGTCAACGGCCGCCGCTACGTTTCCTATGACTCCAGTCAGATCGTCGATCTTAACACGATCCCCGCCGGTCTCATCGAGCGGGCGGATATCGTCACTGGCGGCCGGTCGGCCGTCTATGGCTCGGATGCTGTGTCAGGCGTGATCAACTTCGTGTTGAAGCAGGACTTCAGCGGGGTGCAGGCCAGCGCTAATTATCGCATCAATCAGGAAGGTGATGGTGGGACCTTCAACACCAACCTGCTGCTCGGTGGCAATTTCGCGGATGATCGCGGTAATGCCACCATCTATTTCGATTACACCAAGCGTAACGGCATCCTCCAGGGCCAACGTGACTATTCGCGTCAGGCGCTCGTCGATGACGGTGACGGCGGCCTGATAGCTGGTGGGTCAGGATCGATCGAAGGTACTCGCTTTGCCATCGGCGGGATCAATCGCAAGTTCGAGAGCGATGGCAGCTATTCAGCCTATAACTCGCTGACGGATGCCTATAACTACGCGCCCGATAACTACCTTCAGGTGCCGCAGAAGCGCTTCCTGATGAGCGCCCAGACCCATTACGAGGTGAGTCCGGCGCTCAACGTCTATGCCGAGGGACAGTTCATCAACAATCGCGTGCAGAACCAGCTTGCCGCGACCCCGTTCACCGGCTCGGTTGCGCTTGATGTCGACTCCTCGTTCCTGTCGCCGAGTTCGCAAGCACTGTTGCGCGGACTCGATACCGATGGCGACGGCTATGTCACCTCCACCATCTATCGCCGACTGACGGAAGTCGGCCCGCGCATCTCCTCCACCGACAATACCGCCTATCGCGTCGTTCTTGGCGCAAACGGCGACCTTGGCGGCAACTGGGCCTACGACGCTTATTATAGCTACTCGCGGACCAAGTCTGTCGAGACCCAGACTGGTAACGTGTCGCGCAGCCGTGTCCTTCAGGCCCTGCGCACCACCTACGATGCCAATGGCAATCTCGTCTGCTCCGACACCAGCAATGGCTGCATGCCGCTCAATATCTTCGGCGCGGGCAACATCAGCGATGCCGCGGCGGCGTTTATCACCATCCCAGTCCAGAATACCAGCACGATCAGTGAGGAAGTCGCGAGCGCTTCCATCAAGAACACCAACCTGTTCGACCTGGGCGCGGGGCCCGCGGGGATCGTGTTTGGCACCGAGTATCGTCGTGAACACGGCAGCTACAATCCCGACTTTGCGCTCTCGTCCGGCGACGTCGTCGGCTTCAACGCCGGCGAGGGGCTGAGCGGCGGCTACGACGTCAAGGAGCTGTACACCGAAGCCGATGTGCCGCTGCTCGCGGACAAGCCATTCGTCAATCGGCTCGAGCTCAACGGCGCCTACCGCTATTCCTATTACTCGACGGCTGCCAAGTCGGTGAGCACCTACTCGGGCGGGGTGGTCTGGGCACCGATCAAGGACATCAGCCTGCGCGGTCAATATTCACGCGCTGTGCGGGCACCGACGGTATCCAACCTGTATAGCGGCTCGTCGCAGGACTTCCCGGCGGCAACCGATCCCTGCACCACAGCGGCGGCGACCACGAACGCCAACCTTGCGGCAAGCTGCGTCGCCACCGGCGTGCCGGCGGCGCTGCTCGGCACTGCATACGACGGTGGTAGTACTCAGATCGAGTCGGTGGATGGCGGCAACGCCAATCTGCGCGAGGAGACGGCGGATACCTACACCGCGGGCATCGTACTTCAGCCGCGCTTTCTGCCCCGCTTCTCGTTCACGGCGGACTATTACAAGATCAAGATCGCGAACTACATCGCGGCACCAGGCACCTCGAACCTGATCCGAGCCTGCTATGGCGATGCGGCAAACGGCTATACGCCTTATGATGCCAGTTATTGTGCCAGCCTGCCGCGCGACGCCAACAGCTATGCTATCACTGATGCCAGCAACACGCTGTCGAACACCGGCGGGGTCAACACCCGCGGCGTCGATTTCGAGGCGCGCTACAGTGTGCCCTTAGGCTTCGGTGCATTCGGCAGCGGCGGCAGCCGACTTGACTTTCGGATTAGCGGCACGCGGCTGATCGCTTTCGACTACAACCCGCTCGCCGCAATTCCCGACCTCACCCTCAATTGCGCCGGTAAGTTCGGCGTTAATTGCGGCAATCCCTATGCGAAATGGCGTCTCTCGTCGCGGGTGACCTGGACCAGCGGCCCGGTCACGCTCTCCGTGCTGCATCGTTACCTCTCGCCGGTAGACGACGATGATGCCACGACCACCTATTCGGTCGAGCACATCAAGGCTTACCACTACTTCGACGTCACCGCTGCATTCGACGTGGCCAAGGGCTTTACCTGGTCAGTGGGCATGAACAACGTCTTCAATCGCCAGCCGCCGATCCTCGGCGACAACCAGGAACAGGCGAATACCTACCCGTCGACCTACGATCCCTACGGGCGTGCGTTCTTTGTCAGCACATCAGTGAAGTTCTGACGGCGACATGGGAGTGGCAGGACGCTGTCACTCCCAGATGCCGGCGATCGGTCAGCAGATAGAGTCGCGCGCGCCGCGCCTGTCGCTGGTGTGGATGGCGGAGCATCACACAGACGCCGCCATCGTCGCGCTTAAGTGATCGGAGCGAACCGGACCGCGACCACCGGACGCGCAGCGGCGCACGAGAACTTCGCATTTGGCAATTGCTGATCTTCGCAGGATCCAAGCGTGACATAGCTGCGGCTTAGTTGGCGTAGGGCGAGGTCGAGACACGGCCGGCATCTGAACTAGGCGTCCGTATAGCGTGGAACAGCGTCGTCACTGGCACGTCGCCTTCCCACCAGCCCCGTTGCTGATCATCGGGTTGATCTCATGCTGGCCAAGAAAGTCGAACATGCCCGTCAGCAGCGCTTGGGCTGCCGGAATAGTTAGAGCTATCCTTCCTACCACGACCCGTTCCAGCCCAGGATGCGCTTTAGAATGATCGCAGCGGGCGCTTTCCAACGTGATCGTGACGATGCCGTTGATAACGGCCAGTCCCGACACGGCCGTTGCGAGTATCTCCGGCGAGAACGGGTTATCGATCAGCGGGATGTCGGGCTGGGAAGACGGCGTAGGATGAGGGAACATCTTCATGGTCGCGTGCTCCCCACCGAGTCAAGTCTGCCGGCCGGGGTGAAGGGAGCCTGCAGAATTGTAATGGGATGCTCAGGCAAGTTCACTCGACTAGGATGAGCGGACAGACTCCAGCCCGACGACCATAGGAACCAGCTCAACATTCATCATCTCCAAGGACCAAATTAGCTCATGAGCGCAGCAACCTGACCGACACCATCCAGCCTGCAGCAGCTGGAGGTGTGATAATAAGGACACATGGCAAGAGAATAACGCTATGTTGCAGCGCTGCATTATGCGAGGCGGACATGAGGTTGATGAGCACCATAGCGCTAACCGCAGCGGCTCAGCTGCCTTTGACAAGGCAACCGCCATGAGGATGCGGGATGACGCTCCGCACTGCGATGAACGACGGTCGCGTGGTTTGCAGTCGAGCCGAGGTGCGGCTCCGGCGCCTTGGCCGATGTGCAGCAAGGTTCTTTAAATGGGCGCAAATGCTGCGACGCTTTACGGGCGGCCGTTCAGGCCGCCCGTACTGCTCTCCTGTTCAGCCAAGCTGCACCGGATGGGAAACGATGCTGCACCTCCCTAGATGTTTGCACGAGGGTTGTTCGACTGCGACGTTCACGCGCCAACGCGAATCTCGGCTCAGAACCTGTAATCTGCCTGCACGCCGAGATAGTTGCCGTTCTTGCCGCCATGAGCTGCGAAGGCGTCGCCCGCGGCGAGATAGGTCTCGAACAGGCGAAACTGCAGCCTCTCGGTCGCTTGCCACGACGCCTCGAGGTTGAGGTCGGTGCCGATATACCGTCCATTGGAATAAGCCGCGAACGAGGCGCCGGTCGGCCCGATGTAGATTCCGTCAGCCTTGCGATTGCGCCACAGGAAGTCCGGACCGACCATCACCGTTACGTCGCTGCGCGGCTTCAGCGTCACCGAGGGGTAGAGGTCCATCAGGTTCGACAGGTTGAAGAACGCCGCCTCGCTGATCAGCGGCAGCCGCGGGAAGGCCGCGACGAAGGTGCCGGCCTTGCCATCGGAGAGATTGCCGTCGCCGCTGAACAGATTGGCGCGCAACCCGAGCCGCGGCTTCAGCGCCGCGTCCACCAGCGTATAGCCGCCCTCGAACAGCACGGCATAGGCTTCGATGTCGCGCCCGATGAACCGGCCGCTCTGATAGGTGCCTTCGAGATCGACGTCGTAGGCCGCGCTCCGCTTCCACAGGCGAGCGCCCCAATTGTCGCGCCGATCCTCACCGACGCCTTGGGCCAGCGTCGCCCGGTCCCGATCTACTTCATACCAATAGAGGTCCGTGCCGAAGCCGAACAGCCGGTTCGGCGCGCTGACATAGATGCCGTGGAAATCGACCGTGTGGTTCGGCCCGTCGTCGAACGCATCGGGCTTGATGTTGACCGGCTTGACCGCGAACACGTCGACCGACACCTTCCCGGGCAGAATGTAGGTGCCGCGCACGCCCTGGTAGGTGAAGCGCATGTTGAGACCTTCGCGCACCCCAACTAGCTTGCCGTTGCCGAGCGGCATTTCAAAGCGGCCTGGGCGCAGCGTCACCTTGCCGGCATTGCCCAGCGGCAAGGTCACGTCGACGAATGCCTGGTAGAGGTCGATCTTGTTGCGGTTGGGACCGGTGGCGAACTGCTCGCCGAACTCGCGATTGTCGCCCAGCTCCACATAGGCACGCAGGTTGCTCCCGACGTGGAGATCCGCAAGCAGGCGAAGCCTGAGCTGCAGCGGATCGTTGTCGTCGCCGGCGGTGCGACCGAGCGCGGCATGCTGCCAATCGGTGTAATAGGCGCGCGCCTCGCCGCCGAGGGTGAGATAGGTGCTGCCATCGCCGATCGGAATGTGCTTGATCCGTTCGAGCAAGGGGGCGTCGGGCTTGGGGTCGGCGGACCAATTTTCGGTCCAGCGGATCGCCTGCGGCACCCCATGCGGGCCGGTGCGGCCGCCCGGCAGTGCCTCCGCCGGCGCCTGCGATTTGGGCGGGCGTACGCCAGGCGGCGTCTGGCTGGCGAGCGGTCCACCCGCGGCGCTGCTCGACGGCGAGTCCGGGGGCACGCTTTGCGCCAGGCCCGGGGTGGCCAGCGCCACGCCGGACAATCCTGCCAGCAGCAACGCGGCAAGTCCGCGTGACGATCGAATTGGCATGATCTGCAAAGTTCGTCCTCCCCATGGGTGCGTGTGTGTGGCGCGCCGGCCGCGATGGTGCAGGCTGCGCGTCATGCGACGTTGGTTTCGCGGTAGCGGACGAGGCCGAGCACGATGCCGCCCGCGGCGGTGCCGCAGGCCAGCGTCAGCGCTACGGTCGACAAGCCCCAACCGGCCGAGAACAGCAACCCGGCGACGATCGGGCCCGACGCCGCACCGGCGCGGCCAAGCCCGATCACGAGGCCGGTACCGCCCGCGCGCAGCGATGCCGGGAAGGATTGCGCGAGCACCGCATACAGTCCCGCGGTGGCGCCATTGGTGAAGAAGCCGGCGACGCAGGCGATCGCAGACAGGCTACCCAGCGTACTGAACCCCTGCCCGAACACCGCGACCGCGACCGCGCCACACAGCATCGAGCAGACCACCAGCGATCGCACGCCGAGCTTTTGGGTGAGCAAGCTCATGGTGACGGCGCCGGTCGCCCCGCCCACATTGGCCCAGACCAGCACGCCGCTCGCCAGGGCCGGGGCAAAGCCTAGGTCCGTGACGATCTTAGGGATCCACTTCACCAGGAAGTAGAAGGTCATCATGTGGCCGAAGTAGGACAAGGTGAGCAGCAACGTGACCGCAGCCATGCCCGGCGCGAACAGCTGGGTAAGGCTGAAGCCTGCCTTCACCGCATCGCGCGGCGGCAGCTCGGCCAGCGGCGCGCGGCCCTGACGTACCATCGTGCGATTGATCCGCTCCAGCGCCCCCGCCGGCCGTTTGTGGCACAGGAAGGCGATTGTTTCCGGCACCAGCCACAGTACGAGCGGTATGAATAGCGTCGTAATCACCGCGCCGAACTCGAATACCGATTGCCAGCGTCCGGTCGCCGCGAGCAGCCATCCGGCTAGCGATCCGCCGAGCACGGCGCCCATCGGATAGCCCCCGGTCATGATCGCGACCGAGAGATTGCGCCGGCGAGCATTGGAGCATTCCGCCACGATCGCGTTGGTCGCCGCAAGCATGCCGCCGATGCCAAGGCCGGTGAACAGGCGGAAGGCCGAAAGCATCGGCACGCTGCTCGCGGTCGACGCCAGCCCCATGCCGATCGCCATCACCACCAGGCAGCCGAGGATTGTCGGGCGGCGACCGATGCGATCGGCGATGGTGCCGAGCAGCAGCGCGCCGATCCCCATCCCGAACAGCTCCATCGACAGCACCAAACCGAGCGCCGCGCGGTTGATCCCCCAATCCTTGGCGATGCCGGGTGCGGCAAAGCTGATCGACAGCACGTCAAAGCCGTCGAGCGCGTTGAGGGCAGTTGCGATTGCGATCGCGAGCATTTGGCGAATGTGCATCGGCTCGCGCGCGATGATGGCCCGTGGATCTTCCATGCACGTCTCCTCGTCACCCATCGCGGTGCGGCCGCGCGGGTCTGTTATGGTTAGAGTCCCGGTGGACCGGGCTCAGTCTTCGAGCTGAGCTGCCACTGAGTAGGTCACCTGCTGATTGCGAGTCTTCATGAAGTCCCCGAGCGTCTCGCCCCGCATCCCGGCGTAGATGTCGAGGTTGGAGATCCCGGTCACGGCGCCGAGCTTCTCGAGCACGAAGAAGATCGCGCCATATCGGATCAGCCCGAGCCAGTCACGCCGGCGGACGAGGTCGCGCTCCTCCGCCGACAGGCTGGCAACCTCGTAGGCCGTCTCCTCATCCAGGCGGAAGCGCTCGCGCGCCGCCGGATCGGTGAGGCCGTGCAGGAACTTGTTGAGGCGATAACCGCGGGCGCTGCGCTCCAAGGTATATGGGTAGGTTCCTTCGATCGCCTCGGCGCCGCGCAACTGCTCGACCATGCGGTCGCGATGCGCCGCGGCGAGCGGGGCAGGCAACGGCTCGGCTTCGTTCTCGAAGATCACCGTTGCGATCGCGGTCATCGAGGGGAGGTAGTAACTGCCATGCACCTTGCGGACGCCGGCCGAGAGCGCTCCGCGCATCACCAGCCACATGATCACCTCCGAACTCTCCATGCCGCCCAATTCGGCATATTGCGCATGGGTCATGCGGGTGAGCGCGAGCGGATCCTTTTCCAGCAGCGCCAGGAAGCGTTCGTCCCAGGCGGTATTGTTAAACCCGCAGCGCTCGCCATGGACCTGGTGCGACAGCCCGCCGGTCGCCACCAGCGCAACCTTCAGATCCTCCGGGTAGCTCTCGATCGCGGTGCGCAGCGCCTGACCCAGCTTCCAGCAGCGCCTGGCGGTCGGCACCGGAAATTGCAGGACGCCGAGTTGCAGCGGTACGATCGGCACCGGCCAGCCCGCCTCGTCATGCGGCATCAGCACCGACAAGGGCGAGAACACGCCATGATCGAGCGGCTTGTCGCGAAAGGTCGCGAGGTCGAACTCGTCGGTGATCAAGCTTTGCGCGATATGGCGCGACAACGCGGCGTGTCCGGCGACCGGGGGCACGCCGCGCACCCCGCCGCCTTCGTCAGCCACCTCGTAGCGCTCGTCCACGCCCAGCGCGAACGCCGAATAATGGTTGAAGAAGAAGGAGGTGATATGATCGTTGTAGATCATCACCATCACATCGGGCTGCTTGGCCGCAATCCATTCCTGGATCGGACGATAGGCATCGAAGATCGGCTTCCACGCCGGGTCCTGCTGCTTCTTCGCGTCGAGCGCGAAGCCAATGGTCGGCGTATGGGAGCTGGCGATGGCGCCAATGATCGTGGCCATGATATCCTCTCGTCCGCGCGTCCGCTCGGTTACGCGATTGGTGACGTTAGGCGCCTCCTCGCTGCGGTTGCACGGACGATGCCACCGATCTTAAGGTGCAGCGATGGCAAAAACTGACATTCCCTTGCACATTCCGCATGGCACGCCAGCCGCCCCGATCCGTGTCAGAAGTGATACGGCCGTGCGCGTGCCTCGCTATGCGCTTTATGGCGACTCCACGACCCGCGAATGGTTTGTGAACGTGGAACCGCTCGAGCGCCGCGCGGCGGCCCTCGAATGGCGAATCGAGCCGCACACTCATCCCAAATTCACCCAATTGCTTTTCGTAACCCAGGGCGACGGCGAGATGACCCTCGACGGCGACGCACTTCCGTTTGCCAGCCCGTGCGTCCTGGTGATTCCGCCGTTCCGGATCCACAGCTTCCTTTATCGTGGTTCAGCGTCGGGCAAGGTCGTTACGATCGAGAACAATTACCTTGGCGATCTTCTCGGCCGCGGTCCGGACCTTCGGCCCGTTCTTGAGACTGCGGGCGCATTTCCCCTCTCCGCCTCCGCAAAAGCGGGGCTGACAGCCCCACTGGCAATGCTTGAGCAGGAACTGGTGGCATCTTCCCGCGGTAGTGCGATCGCGGCGGAGATCCATCTGCTCCAGATGTTGCTGACGATCCTCCGCGATCGCCCGGCGGCCGACGCCGCGCTGCTATGCGCGCGTGGCAGGCTCGTCGACAGGTTGATCGATCTTGTTGAGACTCGATACCGAACCCAGCCTGACATCGACCAGCTCGCCGGCGAGCTTGGAGTCTCGGCCGCTCAACTGCGCCACGCGTGCAAAGACGCTACAGGATTGTCGCCCTTGGCGCTTCTTCACGACCGGATCGCTGCAGAGGCCAAACGGTGCCTGATATACTCTTCCGCAAGCGTCGCTGAAATCGGCTACTCTCTCGGCTTTGACGATGCCGCTTACTTCACACGTTTCTTCAAGCGGATGGCCGGTGTAACGCCCACCGCATTCAGGGGCGGCATTAGGTGATGGTCATCGACAAGAACAAGTCCTTAGTGCGTCGATGAACGCCAGCTGTCGCCTCTCAATGAAGACCCAGTTCTGGCCGTTCGCGGGGCCATTGCAGCCGCTCAGCTTCGGACATCCATTCATCTTAGCTCGGCTCGCCAACGAGACAGTCGTTGAGTGACCAGAAGTGGGACTTTCCTGACGTTCGAATGCGGAATGTCGAATGGCAGTTGTTGTCAAAATTCGACGTTCAACGATCATCCGACCGGCTGACGTTCGAGAGACTTTGTGAGACCCTATGGGCGGGAGCGGCGGTATGCTTCGCCAGAAGGGGCCGCAACCCTGACCGCCCTGGATAAGCCGCCATGCCGTCCGAGCAAAATCAAGATGGGGTGCCGATGACATTCGAGGAATATCAGCAGGCGGGGCGATCGCGCTATCTCGCGTTCGTTGAGGTTATTCAGACCATCCTGAAGCGGGCATTGGAGCAGCATGAGCTTGTGGCGCATGCGATCACGGGGCGAGCAAAGGAACCCGCCTCCCTGCGCAAAAAGCTAACCGGTCGAGGGATCCCGCTCGATCGGGAGATGGACGAGATCAAGGATCTCGCCGGCTGCCGGATTGTGTTCCTGACCAATTCCCAGGTCGAGCGATTCAACAGCACCGGGGCGCTGCACGAAAATTTCGAGGTGCTGAGCGTCAATGTCCATCATCCAGTCCCCGGCACCGACACCGAGACGAAGTTGTTCGACAGCACCAACTATCTTATCCGCCTGAAACCTGACCGCCTGGCGCTGACGGAATATCGCGCGTTCGACGGGCTGCGCGCCGAAATCCAGATCCAGACATTGCTCAACCATGCCTGGGCAGAGATGGGTCACGACACGATCTACAAGGAGCCCAACCTGACCCATCTGGGTGCGGGCCGCATGACGACGATCGGCGAGCGCATGAACAAGGTGATGCAGGATCATCTGATCCCCGCCGGGCACGACTTCGACAAGATAGCGCGCGACTTTCATAGGCTCTTGGAGGCCGATGGGGCGACGGCGGCGACCCTCGAAGCGATCGAGCATGCGGGCGATAACAATGTGCTCGAAGATGCTCTCGAAACCTACACGGACCTGGTGCTGCCCCATTTCGACAAGCCGGCGGAGGAGTTTTCCAGCCGGTTCGATGCGCTTGTCGGTGCCGTGGAGCGTTCGCGGGATTATCCAACCATCCCGGACGTCACGGACTATGGGGACTATCCGGGCAAGGCGAGCATCAATGTCGCGCGCCGGGTCGCGCAGCTGATCCGGTCGTATCGCTATTTCGAGCCAGACCAGACCGTCCGTGCCCTCGTCCGGCTGTATCTCGGCGCGTGCAATGATGAGGAGCGCCGCCTCTGGATCGAGGCCGGCGAGAAGCTGGCCGAACATAATCTGGAGGTCTGGAAGCAGTATGGGCCAGCTGCCCAGCACGTCATTCTCGAAGAGCTGGGGAAGATGGACGGCGCCGACATCGACGGTGCGCGGCCACTACTGATCGGGATGCTTGCACAGGTGTTGTCGGCCGAGCTTGGCGGGACAACGTGGCGGTCCGACGGTGTCATGATTCACCAAGGCGCGGTCCGTGCTTCGGACGAGCTTCGGCGGTTGCGCGGGGCAGCGATCGGATGGCTTGAGGGCTGGCTTGATACTGCCGGGAGCGACGCCGAGCGCCCCGCGATCCTGCAGGCCCTTGGTAATGTCGATGCTATGCCGATGCAGGGCGGCGGCGAGGGCGGCCTGTTCCAGATGTTGCTGGAAGACGGCGCCCGCGTCGCCCAACTCATCCTCGAAAGGGCACCACAGTGGGGCCTCGAACTGCGGCGCAGCCGCGAGGTCGATGCCCTCCACACGCATTACCGTTTCCACGTCCTAAGGCCGGACCTCGCGGAGAAACCGGAGCTGGTCGCGGCGCAGACAGCGCTGATCGGCGCATTGCTGGGCCTGCGCGACCTTCTAGCGGCGGATGCGGATTTCGTGCGCTACAAGACCCTGATCGGGCATGACAGCGTTCACCCCGGGGCCTGGGACGGCGATCACTTCGACTTCGAGGCGACCGATGCGTGGCGGCAGGGAAGCTATCCGGCGATTATTGCCGAGGTGACGGCCGACACCGTGGCCGAATGGCGCAGCAGGATCGACGCCTATGTCGATGCGGTCGGCTTTGACGGCGGGCATTTCATGTCAATGCGCGCCTTCCTAGGCCTTCTCGCCGAGCAGAAGCCGGACGTCGCGCTGATGATGATGGAGGAGGTGAGCGCGCAGGGGGCGGCCTTCCTCGCGGCGATGTTGGCAGGGCTGGAGCGAGCGGGGAGGCTGGCTGAGGTGCTTCCATTGGTCGACCAGCGGCTGGCGGCCGGGCAGCATCTGTCGGCGATCGGTGATTATCTGCACCACAAGCCCGCGACCGATGTCGATCGGCTGCGCGCCTATGTCGCCAAGGCGATTGAGCGGGGAGAACAGGTGTCGGTCGTCAATGCGGCCACGATCGCGGCCAACTGGTATCAGCGTGCTCCCGATCCGGTGCTGATCGATGAGGTGTTGCTGCCGGTGATAAGGTTCGTCACGGAACAGCGCCTGCCGCATTGGATCGGGCATTTCTTTGCTCCCGGTCATGCGCAGATGGTTCAGGAGATGGAGGAGCCTCACGCGGCTGCGTTGATGCGATCCTTCGTCGATATCCCCGAAGTAGATTTCCAGGCGGTGCGGTTGATGGCTGCGGTGGCGCGGCGGCAACCACGATTGGTGATCGATTTTTTCGGCGCCCGGCTTCGGCGCGAGCGAGGCGGGCGCGATAGTCGCTTCGAGCCCATCCCATTCCACGGGCATGATCTGGCACAGGTGCTGTCGCCGCACGCCGATCTGCTGCTGCCGGCCGTGCGCGAATGGTATAATGAGGAATCAGGCTTCCACGAATATCGCGGCGGCCGTTTGCTCAAGCATGCCTTCCCCGAGCTGACGGAAGCAGTCGCGGCCCAGCTGATCGCGGTCGCCCGCCAGGGGGGCGAGCAGGACTTCAAGTTCATCTTGAAGACGCTGTCTGCCTATGAGGGGGCGGAGCAGCTCTATCCGGTCCTAATGGAGGTGGTCGATCGGCTGGAGCCGGGCGACAAACTTCTCAATTGGGTGTCGGATGTGCTCGGCCAATCCGGGGTGGTCTCGGGCGAGTTCGGCTTCGTCGAAGCCCATGCGCGTCGCAAGGAACTGATCGAGCGCTTCCGCGACGATCCAAGGCCCCGCGTTCAGGCCTATGCGCGGGATCGGGCGCGCGATCTCGCCCAGCATATGGCGTGGGAGCAGCGCAGGGCAGCCCGTGATGTCGCGCAGCGGCGTCGTGATTGGAATGAGGAATAAAGAATAGCTGCGTCTTCTGGCGAGGCGCTCACAGCACCTCGATAAGGGGGCCTTCCTTGCGCATCAGCGATAGGTAATCGCCGCCATTGAGAATGAGCGCACCCTTGCCGATACGCGTGGCGAGCGCGCCGAAGCGTTGCGCGACGGTGGCGCGCGCGGACGCACTGTCGGTCGCCAACATGCCGGCCTCAAGCTCGACGGGATCGTTGAAACGGAGATGGATTTTCCGGGTCTCGGCCGACTGTTCGAGGCAGGCGCGGCGGAATATCGAGTAGAAGCTCACGTCTCCGAACTGGACGAGACGATAGGCCACCATGCTGCTCACGAGCGGGAGGCTGATGTCGCGGTCGGTTTCGAAATCGAAGGTGGGCGTGCCGGCGGCGCCGGCAATCGCGAAATTGACGACCTCGTCATGTGCCGTAAACACGTCGGCGGCGCGCATTGGCGGATTGTCGTCGGGGCTGCAGCAGCTTCGGAGATATCCTAAGGCGTCGTCCAGCCAGACGAAGATCTCACGGTCCTCGATTGGGACAGGAGGGCAGGTCGTCTCGAGCGGCTCGTCCTGGTCGTCGAGCATAAGGGAAACCGTACAGCGCTCGTTCGAGATCACCATGAACCGCGCAAGATTCTGGAGGCGATCGAACGGGTGAACATCGGCACCGCTGAAATGGTAGCTGATGTTGAGCTCGGGGCCGCGCAGGACAGCGCTCATGGTCGGTGAGGTGAAGGTCGCGCGGACCGTCTCCAACGGGAGATTGTCCATGGCGAACTTGCGGACCTCGCCGGTGAAGGTGGCGGCCTGGCCGGCCGCGTTCTGAAAGGTGAGCTGCCTGGGTTGCGGAATGGCGTTGAGGTTGAAGATGGTGGGCTTGCCCGCGAAAAGCGGAGAAACGATGTCAAACCGCTTGTCGCCGAAGGTGATCTCGACGTCGGCCGGGCTTGTCGGCAGTCCGACGGCGGCATCGATCAGCTTTTGTACGTCGTCGAAGGGGAGCGTCACCGTGCCGCCGAAACGGCCTTCCTCGAAGCCCAAGTCGCGGGTCAACTGGCGTTTCTCGTTGGCATAGTCGTGCTGGTCGGTGTCGCCGATCGAGCGTATCCACGGCAGAAGATCATCGGTGCGATCGTCGGCTTCGTCGAAGGCGATCGACAAGCGGAGACGATGGAGATCCGGCTTATCGTCGCGCTGCGCTTCCCGGGCGCGGCGCAGGGCGGCCTCGATCAGCGGCTTGTCGAAGTGACGGGCGTAGATCCGCTCCTCGCTATGGTCGCTGTTGCGCCACCAAAGCGCGATGAAGCACGGATCGGGCTCGTTGGCGAACCGGAGCGCATTGCTCAATTTGACGCTCGTGGTCGGCTTTCCATCGGTCTTGGACTTTACCTGAACCCGCACCGTGGCGTTTCCCGGTTGCCGATCGTGCGGGAGGCCAGGGACCCTTTCGCGAGCAAACTCGACCATATAGTCCCAACCCTCGCGATCCTGGATCGAGGGGTTCTTCGTGACATTGGCGATGTCGCAGAGGACCTCGAACGACGACTGGGCATAGCTCGAGAAATTTTGCGCAAATGCCGGCACGACGTGAATCTTCCTCGGAGATGGGCAGAATAAAGGTAGGCAGCGGGCGACGGGCAGGCAATCGGTTGCGGCCCCCTTATGGCCATCATTGTGCCAGGGACGGGGCTGCCTCCCGCGTCGGTCAGTCTTCCGCGATACAGGCGTCGATGAGGGAGGCGAGGGATGGCCCCGCGCGATCGAACTTCGTCATATCGACCAGCTTGCCGCCATGATCGCGCGCGACACGCAGCGGGCCGGCCTTCCTGAGGTCACGGGTCAGGACGACCGATGTGAGCGATGCCGCGCCAAGGGCCGCATCGCCCTCATTATGGCTAAGCTGGCTGTTACGGGTCGGCTTTTCGATCAGAAAGGGCTCTTGGATCGCAGCGTAGAACGCGCGCGCATCTTCAGACTGGAACGTGCCGAAGCCGAAGCCGCCGCGCCGCTGTGGGCCCGTTTGGGTGGTGAAGCCGAAAACGGCGGAGACCCTGACGGAGGCGTCTCGCATCTGCTCCCGGATATACGCCTTCAGAGCGACCTTGTTCGGCCGATCGGGGATGGCGGCGATTTCGATCTCGCGCGGCAAGAATAGCGCAAAGCGCGTCGCGGGAAGTTCGACAGCCAGATCGAAGCCGAGGACAAAGAACTGATTCCAGACATTGCTGTCGATGGTGACGGCCACGCGGCCGTTCGGGCGCGCGGTATAAGGCAACCTGAACCTCGAAGTCGTGGTAGCAAGCTGGGGATTGCTGCGCAGCTGTCTATAGGACGAAAGTCGAAGATAAGAGAAGCTGTTCAGTCCGGTGTTTTCTTCGTCAGCCGGTTCGAGCTTGCTAATTTCAGCGTCTGCGGCGACGCCCGAAATGATGACCCGCCGCTTCGCAGAGCCTTATCGGCAGCTTTCGGCGCGAGCCACCGTACGGAGCGCTGGATCGGAATGGGCGAATTTTGGTCGACATTTGCCCGAGCGGACCGACCCACACCCGGCCATTTAGCGCATCCGTTCGGCGCCTCAACTCCTGCCATTCGTTAAGGTCAGGCTGATGGCTGGTTTTCGCCGATCGTTGCTGTGAACGGCAGGGGTCAGGACGTTCCAGCAGGCTTCGATGCCCCAGCCATCGGAATGCCAGGTACGGCTTCACCCTTGCGCATCAGCACATCCAGTCGATCGATCCGTGCCGGCCTTGCGAGCAACACGTTTGACCGCGCCATCAGCAGCGCCGCGCCCTTGCCCGTCAGATGCGCCTCGCGGCCGGCTTCGTCTGGGAACGCCTCGAAGATCTCGAACGTCGAACCGTCGCGTCGCAGACCGAACCACGGCCGCGTCGCCGGTTCGCTCTCCACCTCGGCCAAGATGCCCGCGAGCAGCGCCGCGACCTCGTCCGCCTTGCCCGGGCGCGCCTCAAGCGTGATGTGCAGCGCCTTGGCCATCGTGTTGCCGGCATCGCCGCCAACCCTGGCAGGCAGGTGCGGCAGGAGCTTGCGCGCTGCGAACAACGCGGCACCGGTGCCGATCAGCGCCGCCGCGGTCGCCAGCGGATTGAGTGCGGCCTTAGTGTAGAGGCTCGTCTGCATGACGTGGCCTTCGTAGTTGCCGCGCTCCTCCAGCCGCTCGGTGGCGTTGTCGAGGCCGTTCCGCTCGATCGGCCGGAACGGCGCGCGACCGCTGGGCGTGCCGGGAATGACGATCTTCTCCATCGGCCGATCGATGCCGCCGGGCGCCAGATGCGCCATCGTCGCCATGCCCTTGGCACCGCCGCCCGCATAGATGTCTCGCACCGGCTTAACCGCCGCATGCAGGATCGCGTCTGCCACCACGGCGGGCGCATAGACGGGCGGCACGTGGTGCGGTTCGGAGGCGAGGTGGTTCTTGGCGTTGACCGGAAACGGCGTGTCGATCTGGCCGGGCTTGACCAGCGTGACGGAAATGGGCGCCTCGTCCCACTCCAGCTCCATCCTGAGCGCCTCGGTGAAGCCCTTCACCGCATGCTTGGTCGCGCAGTAGCTGCCCTGGAGCGGGATGCCGCGCTCAGACACCTCGCTGCCGACGTTAATGAGCGCCCCGCCGCCGTGGCGACGCAGCAGCTTCACCGCTTCCAGCGAGCCGTAGACATGGCCCCAGTAGTTGGTCTCCATCTGCTTGCGCATGTCATCGACGGGAGTCTCCTCGAGCCGGCCGTAAAGCCCGATGCCGGCGTTGTTGACCCAGGTGTCGATGCGGCCGAACGCAGCTTCGGCCTCCCTGGCGATGCGGCGGACGTCGTCCTCCTGGCCAACGTCGGCGATGACATGGATCGCCTGCCCGCCCTTGCCACGGATCTCTTCGACCAGCTGTCGGAGCGCGCCCTCGCTCCGCGCCGCCAGCACCAGCTTCGCGCCGCGCTCGGCCGCGAGCCGTGCCGTAGCAAGCCCTATACCGGACGACGCGCCGGTAATTACCACCACCTGATCGGCGATCGGCTTGAGTTGAACGTTCATGGGCGCTTCTCACATATGGGATGCCGGTGTAACGTTGCCGTTCACGGGCCCGTTCCCACCAAAGCGCCGCGAATCCATATGGTTGCCACAGGCCAGGCCGTCACCACGTTCGGCTGCCCGTAGAAATAGTCAACCGGACGATCTCGAGACGGCCTGGTATCGGCGTCACCTTCATCTGGGAGCAAGCCGGCGTTCGCGCGTTCTATCCCTCGCCTCACTCGGGGTCTCATCGCTCCCACGGAGGATCATCTTTTGCCTAACCCATCGGCCAGCCCCGTCCTGCAACCCGTCACTATTGGCGATCTGAAGCTCAAGAACCGTATCGTCATGGCGCCCCTGACGCGGAGCCGCTCGGACGACGAAGGCGTGCCGCCCGACTTTGCTGCCGATTATTACGGCAAGCGCGCGGATGCAGGCCTCATCATCACCGAAGCGACGAACATCTCGGCCCAGGCACGCGGCTACGCCATGACGCCCGGCATCTGGTCGGACGCGCAGGTCGCGGCCTGGAGGCCCATCGTCGAGGCCGTACACCGGCGCGGCGGCATGATCTTCCTCCAGCTTTGGCATACAGGTCGCATCTCTCATCCCGATCTGCACGGTGGCACACTTCCCGTTGCCCCGTCCGCGATCGCGGCCGAGGGACAGGCGTTCACCAACGACGGCCTCAAGGACTTCGTCACCCCGCGCGCGCTCGAAACCCACGAGATCCCCGGCATCGTCGAGGATTACCGCCATGCCGCCGCCCAGGCGAAGGCGGCCGGCTTCGATGGCGTCGAGGTTCATGCGGCGAACAACTACCTCCTCGAGCAGTTCATCCGGGACAGCACCAACCGGCGAACGGACATCTATGGCGGATCGATCGAGAACCGTCTGCGCTTCCCGCTCGACGTGATCCGTGCGGTGGTTGATGTCTGGGGCGCCAAGCGGGTTGGCATCCGCATCTCGCCGGCCACGACGGAGCCCGGCAAGACGCCGCTCGACAGCCAGCCCGGCCAGACCTTCGATGCGTTCGTCGACGCTCTGTCCGAGATGGGCCTGCTCTACATTCACGACATCGAAGGTGTGACCCAGCAGACGCGCGACGTCCCCGACGGCGTCGACTTCCGGGAGCTGCGCCGGCGCTTCAACGGCGCGTACATCGCCAACAACCAGTACACCCTCGATCTCGCCGAGGAGACGCTGGCCAATGGCGATGCCGACCTGTTCAGCTTCGGCCGGCCGTTCCTCGCCAATCCCGATCTCGTTGAACGTCTGCGGACCGGGGCTCCGCTTGCCGAGGCGCCGAAGCAATATTGGTACGGGGGAGGCTCGGTTGGCTACTCGGACTGGCCGGGGATGAGCGGGCCGGTCAGCCTGGAGTAGGACGATGTCCGCGAGGCGAACGCGCCCATACCGAGATCCGGGGCGTTAACCGCGATCAATTGCTTTTCCGATCCCGGTTGAGCTCCCCTCAGATGGAGAACAAACATGCGCGCATTATGCTGGCACGGTAAGGGCGACGTCCGCGTCGACACGGTAGCGGATCCCGAGATCAAGCACCCGCGCGACGCAATCATCAAGGTCACTGCCTGCGCGATCTGCGGGTCGGACCTCCACCTGCTGGATGGCTACCAGCCCACCATGGAAGCGGGCGACATTCTGGGCCACGAGAACATGGGCGAGGTCGTGGCGCTCGGCTCGGAGGTGACCAACCTCCGGATCGGCGACCGCGTGGTGGTGCCGTTCACGATCAGCTGCGGCGAGTGCTGGTTCTGCCAGAAAGGCCTGTTCGCTGCCTGCGACCGGACGAACCCCAATGCCGAGATGGCCGCTAAGGCTATGGGCCACTCGCCCGCCGGCCTGTTCGGCTTCAGCCACATGCTAGGCGGCTATTGCGGCGGCCAAGCCGAGTATCTCCGCGTGCCGATGGCCGATATCGGCCCGATCAAGATCCCTGACAACGTCACCGACGAGCAGGCCCTGTTCCTGTCCGATATCTTCCCGACGGGCTACATGGCGGCCGAGAACGCGCAGATCGAGCATGGCGACACCGTGGCGATCTGGGGCTGCGGCCCGGTCGGCCAGTTCGCGATCCGATCCGCGCTGATGATGGGCGCGGGCCGCGTGATCGCGATCGACGAGGTGCCCGAGCGGCTCGCCATGGCCGAGGCCGGCGGCGCGGAGACGATCAACTTCGCCGAAACCGACGTGTTCGACGAGTTGCAGGCGCGGACCAAGGGTCGCGGGCCCGACAGCTGCATCGACGCGGTCGGCTGCGAGGCCGCCGGCCATGGCGCGGCCGATGCTGTGATGGACAAGGTGAAAGCGAGCATGATGCTCGCCACGGATCGTGTCCACGTGCTGCGGCAGGCGATCATGAGCTGCCGCAAGGGCGGCACGGTATCCGTGCCCGGCGTCTATGTCGGCATGGGAGACAAGCTGCCGCTCGGCGCGGCCATGAACAAGGGGCTGACGATCAAGCTCGGCCAGACGCACGTGCAGCGCTACACCAAGCCGCTGCTCGACAAGATCGTGGCTGGGGAGATCGATCCGAGCTTCGTGGTTACCCATCCGGCCAGCCTTGAGGACGCACCCAAGATGTATGCCAAGTTCCGCGACAAGGAGGAAGGCGTCATCAAGGTGGTCATGCGCCCGCACGGCTGAACTGTATCGCTGCTGCGTCCCGGTGCCTTGATCGCGGACGCAGCGACGACCCATTCGCGGACGCTCAGCGCGCTTGAGCCGCTGCCCAAAAGCTGAAGTCCGTTCATCTCGCCCAAATAGCGAGTTTGGGTGTGATCAACCCCGGCAAGGCATAGGGCGGTGGCGCTCAGCGAACGAGCGATTGGCAAGCGGGCCGGCCTCCCAGTGGTGCCACCTGCCGGCACGGCGGCGGCTCCCTTACGCTGCTCGCCACACGCCGGTACCGCTGCCTGCTCGGCATAGAAACGGCTGGTTGCCCTGAGTAAGGGGCTGCCTACCATCATTATCGAGCAGGAGGCGGCATGTCCGACGACGACTATGTCTATGACGAGGACAGCGGTGAGTGGGTTCCGGCAGCCGAACTGGCTGCCAAGCGCCAGCTCGGCGCGCAGGTCGAAGTGCGCGATGCGGTCGGCAATCTGCTGGCTGACGGCGATCAGGTCACGCTTATCAAGGATCTCGACGTCAAGGGTGCCGGCCAGACCCTGAAGCGCGGCACGCTGATCAAGTCGATCCGGCTGACTGGGGATCCCCAGGAGATCGACTGCCGTTACGAGGGGATCAAAGGCCTCGTACTACGCGCCGAGTTCGTCCGAAAGCGCTGATGGCGCGGCCTAAGTCAGCCATGCCGCCCAAAGTCGCGATCCTGGCGCTCGCTGATACGGAAGGACGGCTAGAGGTTCGGGTCTCCCCTAGCGCCTCCGCCGATGCAGTAGTGCTTCCTGCTTCGGGAGGGCAACTTGCCATACGGACCACCGCGCCACCTGAGAACGGAAAAGCGAATGACGCGGTCTTGCGGCTGCTCGCCAAAGCGCTCGATCGACCCGTATCTACGCTGGAGCTGGTGCGCGGTGCCGCAAGCCGAACCAAGGTGATCCGGCTGATGCCTTGACCCACAAAGCGACATTCATACCCAGTCCTCCGCTTTCCAGAACCAGCCATTCATTCATGTTCGCCTACAGCTCGCTCAAGCCGCTGGCGCAGGCGCAGGCGCAGGCGCAGGCGCAGGCGCAGGCGGCCGCGTTCAAGATGAGTAGGCGGGAACGCAAGCGCCCTCCCAAAACCCTTGTTTGCCCGCGTTCGGAGTTGCCAGTGCGACAGTCGCTGATCGCATCGGAGGTTGTGCTGGGCGGGCGGGGATTTTGCTTGCCGTTGGGTGAAGATTTGATGAGCTTACTAGTGAGGGACAAGCCTCAGTATACTCAACCGGCTTTCGTCTGCGTGGAGGGCGTGCATGCCATCAGGGTTAGCATCTGCGATCATGCTGCTCCAAGCTGCGCTTGGACCATCAGAGTTCGCGGTATTCAGTCGAAGTGCGTCGCTCGTCTATATCACGGAAACCGTTGGGATCTCGATCGAGTCCCCCCTGGGAAGCCCACAAAGACGAATTTACAAGGCGCATTACACGTGGCAGCGGCAGATCCCTTTCCAAGTAAAGGAGGGGTGGATTGATAGCGAGAAGTGCCCTGCAGTAAACAGCGTTGTTAAGGGCATGAGTAACGTAGAGATGCCTCACCCTGCGCCTTACGGAATCGGCGCGCCTCAGCCACTCGTTGTCGACGGGACAGCTTACTCGTTAACGGCCCCATCTTCATACTCGAATGGTCAATTATCTATATCATCCAACATCGGCAGCCCGCTGGCCGAATGGGTCGATCAAGCCTTCAAGGTCCTTGCTCCCTGCTTGGCAAGCCTAAAGGATACGCCCTGAGCTTACCTCTTTCTCAGCTGTCAGCAGCAATCATCTTCGGCCCTGTAATTCTACGACACTGAACTATGTGTCCGGTGAGCAGATAGATCGTGACATATCCCGCGTGAACGATCCCGACGCGGCGATTTTCGTGCAGCTCGTGAGGGCGTGGACGACCCAATCTTCGCCATTCAGCCGCAACTTGAGATCACCCGCAACCTGCCCTTCGTTCACCTTCCAGAACCGCGGTGAGCAGCACTGCGCTCGCGGGCTTGCATTTGGTGACAGCCAGGCTCCGATGGCTCCTCAGCTGCCAAACAGCTGAGAAAAGTGGATGTCGACCCTGAGGCCAAGCACGATCGCATCGGGAATATTGGTGAGGCGTTTTGGCGCGTTGATGGGGTCGGGGTTGATCACATACTGCAGGTTCGGCATCAGCCTCACACCCGGCAGCGCGGCGAAGCCATAGTTGATCTCGCCGATGATCTCGTTCGCGCGCGGCGCGCCGGTGCCGCCGTTCTTCGCGCGCAGATCCCGCAGATAGGCGATCTGCTGGTCGCTGAAATGGGTGTTCGAGACCAGGAAGCCGATCGTGTCGTTGTCGCGGCCGGTGAAGGTGCCGGTCTTGACGAACCCCGCCGACCCGAACCAGTCGAGCTGGGCGACATTGCCGGTGTTGACGAACAGGCGGCCGAACAGCGCGAGGTTGCGCTTGCTCGCGCCCGCATCGCGCTGCACTGTCTGGTCAACCATCGCATACCAGCCCATCCGGCTGCCCGATTGCTCGGCGACTCGCGCAAGGCCGGAGAGCGCGGCGGAATTGCCGTTGCGATCGTAGAACGGGCTCTGCCCACCGTCCGAATTATAGTAGAACCCCAGCCGATAGCGCCGCGGCAGCCGATCGTTGGCGAAGGTGGTCTGATAGCCGACCTCAGCGGGGACGAGCACGCCGGTGCCCTTGCCGAGCGAGAAATCGAGGCCCCCCTTGCCCTTGAGGTTGAGGGTGTTGTTGTATTCGAATGCGCCTGCCTGCACGTACCAGCGATCGTTGACCGCATAGCGCGCCTTCGCCGCCCAGGAGGAATTGGGGTAAGCGGTGATGCCGATGTCGCTGATCCCCCCATAGGCAGTGAGGCAGGCGGTGTTGCTCATGAACACGCAATTGAGCGGCGAACTGTTGAAATAGCTGTTCACCGCGGCGCGGCCCACCATCAGGTTGAGCTTGCCGAAGTCGTGTTCGATGTTGAATTGGGTGAGGCGCGGGCCCGATACTGGCCGCCAGGTCTGCTGAAAACTGATCGAATTGCCGATCGCATTGCGCCCCAGGCTTTCGCCGGTGAACCAGGCGCCCTGGATGTGAACCTTGGTATCGGAGATCCCGACCAGTTTCTCAAGATCGAGGTCGGCGGCGCCCATGAACCAGTGCGATTCCGCGCTGCCATGGCTGATGCCCCCCACCGGGTTGGCGGCGAGATTGTCGACGAAGTCGACGGTGAGATCCACCCCGCCCTTCTTGAGCGCGCGCAGTTCCTTGCCGATCGGGTTGTCGCGCTGGAAGCGGGCGAAGCCGGTCGGCGTCTTGCTCTGGTCGGCAGGGCCCGCCGCGCGGTTGCCGGGCGAAAAGGCTGCCGCGGGATCGACCGCGCTGCCGCGGTCGCCTTCGCCGGTGAGCGGCGGCGTGTTGGTGGTGGCGGGGGCGCTGTCGGGGATGCTGTTGGTGTCGGGCAGCGTGGTCTGCGGCGAGGTCGCCTGGGCGGCGAGCAGCAGGGCGGCGAGGGCGGTAGCGGGCATGGACTCTCCTGACCGGGTCTGTGCGCCCGGCTTGTACGCAGAACGGGGGCACCGGCCGGGTCACCCGGCCGGTGTCGTCAATCAGGCCGCCGCCGGCTCGAGGTAGCGTCGGCGCAGGCTGGCGTTGCCGACGGTGGCGGCAAGCGTCTTGTGGTCGAGCTTGCCCTCCCACTTGGCGATGACGATGGTCGCGAGGCTGTTGCCGATCAGGTTCACGAAGGTGAGCCCCTCGGCGAGGATACGGTGGATACCGAGGATGAGCGCGATGCTGGCGACGGGAATCGTGCCGGTGGTGTTGAGCGTCGCCGCGAGCACCACGAACGCCGCGCCGGCGATCCCCGCCGCGCCCTTGGAGGTGAGCAGCAGCACCGCGATCAGCCCGAGCTCGTGCCAGATCGTCAGATGGGTGTTGGTCGCCTGCGCCAGGAACACCGCCACCGTAGTGAGGTACAGGCAGGTCCCGTCGAGATTGAACGAATAGCCCGCGGGAATGACGAAGCCGACCACGCTTTCCTCGCAGCCGGTCTTGCGCATCTTCTGGATCAGCCGCGGCAGCACCGTCTCGGTCGAGGTGGTGGCGGCGACGATCACGATCTCGTCCCACAGGTAACCGAGCAGCCGCCACAGGCTGACCCCGCACCAATGGGCCACGCCGCCGAGCACCACGAAGGTGAAGACCAGGCAGACCACGAAGAATTCGATGATCAGATTGCCGAGCGAGAGCAACGAGGCGGTGCCGAACTGGCCGACGGTAAAGGCAATTCCCCCGAAGGCGCCGATCGGTGCGAAATACATGATATAGCCGATGATCCGGAAGAACGCCTGCGAGGCGCTCTCCACTACCGCCATCACCGGCTTGGCGCGTTCACCGATCGAGGCGAGCGCGATGCCGAACAGCACGGCGATGAACAAGACCTGGAGCACGTGCGCCTCGGTGAAGGCGCCGGCGAAGCTCGCCGGGATGATGTCCATCAGATAGCCGCTGATCGACTGGTCATGCGCGGCGACGACATAGGTCTTGATCGAGGCGGTATCGATCGTCGCGGCATCGATGTTCATGCCGACGCCGGGGCGCCACAGATCGACCGCGACCAGCCCGACGACCAGCGCAACAATGGTGATCGCCTCGAAATAGAGGATCGATTTCAACGCGACGCGGCCGACGCTCTTCATGTCGTTCATGCCGGCGATGCCGTGGACCACCGTGACGAAGATGATCGGTGCGATCATCATCCGGATCAGCTTGATGAAAGCATCACCGAGCGGCTTCATCGCGACACCGAGCCCGGGCGCGAAATGGCCGAGCAGGATGCCGATCAGCGTCGCCGCCAGCACCTGGAACCAGAGCTGGCCGACGATGCCGAACCGGCTCGCCTTCTTCTCCGTCTCTCCTAAATCCGTCATCTATTCTCTTTCTCAGATCGGACGCTGGTGGGTCAGCCGAACAGCAGCCCATCGAACAATTTGCGCGCCGTGCGCAGCATCGCCGCGCCGGTAATCTCACCCGCCTCGTCAAGCTCGATCACGCAGCCGGTGGCGCCGGTGGGATGCTCGACATCCAGCGTCTCGGCGCGCCCTTCGGGCACCACAGCCACCGCGGCGGCGGGCGAACCTTCGATCAGGCACGCGGTGGCGACACTGACCGCGCCAAGCACGCCGATCGAGGCGTGGACGCGGTGCGGGATGAACGAACGGACGCTGATCGCGCCGCCGGCGCGCGGGGGCGCCACCACCATCATCTTGGGAACCGATTTCTCGGCCACGTCGCCGAGGTTCATCAGCGGCCCGGCCTTGAGGCGGATCGCCTCCAGCCGCGCCTTGACCGCGCCATCGGCATCAAGCGTCTCGCGATCCTCATAGCCGGTGATGCCGACATCGGCGGCGGCGAGCACCACGCAGGGCATGCCGTTGTCGATCAGCGTGACGAGCACGCCCTCGATCTCGTCCGCCGCATGGCCGGTCGGCAGCAGCGCGCCGCAGCTCGAACCGGCGATGTCGGCAAAGGCGAGCGGGATCGGCGCCGACGTGCCGGGAACGCCGTCGATGCGCGCGTCGCCTGCGTAGGTGGCGGTGCCGCCGGGGGTCTGCACCGTCGCGGTGGCGAGCTTGCCGGTGTTGACCATGAAGATCGAGACGCGGGTCTGGTCGCCAGTCGGCGCGACCAGCCCGCGCTCGATCGCGAACGGGCCGACGCCTGCCAGCATGTTGCCGCAATTCTGCGAATCGGTGACGATTGCCTGGTCGACGAACACCTGGAGGAACAGGTAATCGACATCGGCGCCGTCATGGCTCGAGCGCGACACCACCGCGACCTTGGAGGTCAGCGGATCGGCGCCACCCATGCCGTCGATCTGGCGCGGATCGGGCGAGCCGAACGCGCTCAGCAGGAAGGCATCGCGCGCCACCGTCTCGGCAGGCAGGTCCTCGGCGAGGAAGAACCCGCCCTTGGAGGTCCCTCCGCGCATCCACATCGCGCGGATCCCGTCAGACATAACGCAGGCCTTTCTGCTCGAGCCGCTCGCGCATCGCGTAGATATCGAGCCCGAGCTCGCCCGCGGCGAGCCGCTCGCGCTTGTCGGCTTCCTTGACCTCGCGGTCGCGCGCCTTCTCGAGCACCGCGGCCGCGTCGTCGCGGCGGACCACGCAAACGCCGTCGTCATCGGCGACGATCACATCGCCGGCGTTGACCAACTCGCCCGCGCAGACGATCGGCACGTTGACCGAGCCCAGCGTCTCCTTGACCGTTCCCTGCGCGCAGATCGCCTTGGACCAGACAGGAAAGTTCATCTCAGTCAGATCGCGGACGTCGCGCACGCCGGCGTCGATCACCAGCCCGCGGCAGCCGCGCGCCAGCGCCGAGGTCGCAAGCAGGTCGCCGAAATAGCCGTCCTCGCAGGGGCTGGTCGGCGCCACCACCAGGATGTCGCCCTGCTGCAATTGCTCGATCGCAACGTGCATCATCCAATTGTCGCCGGGCGGCACCGAGACCGTGACCGCAGAACCGGCGATGCGCGCGCCGGTGTAGATGGGGCGCAGCCTGCTGCCGAGCAGGCCGCCCCGGCCCTGCGCCTCGTGCACGGTGGCGACCCCGGCGTGCGCCAAGCCATCGATCACGTCGAGCGGCGCGCGGTCGACGCGGGTGATCACCTTGGGCATTCGAACATCCTCTGGTATCATTTGTTACGGGGACGCCTCCTAACGTCATCGGCCAGGCAGCACCCCGTTGGATTTATCGTCAGGATATAAGCTAAGGCTAATCCAGTCATGGCAACGCCGTTCGATCTCAACCTCCGCCACCTCGATGCCGTCGCGGTCGCCGGGCGGCTCGGCAGCATTCGCGCCGCCTCGCAGGCGATGAACCTTTCGCAACCCGCGCTCACCCAGGCCGTCGGCAAGGTGGAGGCGCAGCTCGGCCACAGCCTGTTCGACCGGCAGCCCGCCGGGGTCGCCGCCACCGAGGCCGGACGGCTGATGATCGCGCGGATCGAGCGCGCGCTGGATTATGTCGCGCGCGGAGGCCAGGCGATCCGCCGCGGCGCCCGGCTGCCGCCGCTGCCGCACATCGAGCGGCGGATCACGCTCGGGCAGCTACGCGCGCTGATCGTGGTCGATGCGGCGGGCAGTTTCGCGCTCGCCTCGGCCCGCACGGGGCTGTCGCAGCCCGCACTCCACCGCGCCGCGCGCGAGCTGGAGCGGATGCTCGGCGTCGACCTCCTCACCCGCCAGGGGCGTACCGTCCGCCCCACCCCCGCCTCGGCGCGGCTGCTCCGCTTCGCCCGGCTGGCCCATGCCGAGCTGCAGGCCGGGCTCGACGAACTCGCCGCGCTGCGCGAGCAGGGCGCGGGTCACATCACCCTCGGCACGATGCCGCTCGCCCGCGCGCTGCTGCTCCCTCAGGCGCTGGCGCGCTTCGCCCGCGCCCACCCGCGCGCCTCGGTCAACGTCGTCGAGGGCCCCTATGCCGAACTGCTGTCCAGCCTGCGCCAGGGCGATCTAGACCTGCTGATCGGCGCGATGCGCGAGCCGCCGCCGACCGCCGACGTCCGCCAGGAGGGGCTGATCGTCGACGACCCAGTGATCGTCGGGCGCTCGGGCCACCCGTTGCTCGACGAACCCGGCTTCGCCTTCACCCGGCTGCTCGATTACCCTTGGGTGATCGCGGCGCCCGGCGCGCCGGTGCGTGCGCGCTGGGAACAGATGTTCGCCGAGCGCGGCATCACACCGCCGCCGCTGCGGATCGAATGCGGGTCGGTGCTGGTGGTGCGCGGGCTGATGCTGGAGGACGACTGGCTGACGCTGATGTCGCCCGACCAATTCGTGTTCGAACGCCGCGCCGGTCTGCTCGCCGAGATCCCTGGGGTTGGGACCTCGCTCCGCCGTAGGATCGGCCTCACGGTGCGCGACGACTGGCACCCGACACCATTGCAGGACGCCTTCGTGCGCACCTTCCGCGCCGTGTGCGATGAGTGGACTTCAGCAAAAGCAATCGAGCGCGAGCCGTTTCGATACGCATGAGCGGCCGCGGAGGACTAGCTGGGGCGGCGACCCTGCCGGACGGCCGCCGCGCCCCGGCCTGGAGAGGAACGCCGCATGATCATCGACTGCCACGGTCATTACACCACGTCCCCCGCCCCGCATAACGAATGGCGCGAAGCGCAGAAGGCAGCCGGCAAGACCGGCGTCGACATTGACCCCGCTTATCCCGCGATCAGCGACGACGAGATTCGCGAGACGATCGAGGCCAACCAGCTCCGCCTGCTCCGCGAGCGCGGTGCCGACATGACGATCTTTTCCCCGCGCGCGTCGGCGATGGCGCCCCACGTCGGCGATGCCGCGATGAGCCGGATCTGGGCACGGCGATCCAACGACCTGATCAATCGCGTGATCGACCTCTACCCCGAGACCTTCGTCGGCGTCTGCCAGCTGCCGCAGACCCCCGACCTGTCGATCGCGCAGTCGATCGACGAGCTCGAGCGCTGCGTCACCGAGCTCGGGTTCATCGGCTGCAACCTCAATCCTGATCCCTCGGGCGGCAAGTTCAGCGCGCCGCCGCTCTACGACCGCGCCTGGTATCCGTTCTTCGAGAAGATGGTCGAACTCGACGTGCCGGCGATGATCCACGTCTCGGGCAGCTGCAATCCCGCGATGCACGCCACCGGCGCCTATTACATTGCCGCCGACACGATCGCCTTCATGCAGTTCATCGAGGGCGATCTGTTCCGCGACTTCCCCACGCTCAACTTCATCATCCCGCATGGCGGCGGCGCAGTGCCGTACCACTGGGGACGCTATCGCGGCCTTTCCGACATGCTCAAGCGACCGCCGCTGGCCGACCATGTCATGAAGAACGTGTTCTTCGACACCTGCGTCTATCACCAGCCGGGAATTGACCTGCTATCGAGGTGATCGACACCGACAATATCCTGTTCGGCTCGGAAATGGTCGGCGCGGTGCGCGGCATCGATCCCGAGACCGGCCATTATTTCGACGACACCAAGCGCTATATCGACGCGCTGGCGATCCCCGAGGCGGATAAGCGCAAAGTATTCGAAGGCAATGCCCGTCGCGTCTATCCACGGCTCGACGCGCAGCTCACGGCACGGGGGCTTTGATGGCAGACTTTCAGATGGACGAGGGATGGCTGTGCTGGGATCCGGCGCCAACCACACCGCGCTTCGTGCCCCCGGCAGACGCGGTGGACGCACATTGCCACGTGTTCGGCCCCGGCGATGTCTTCCCCTACGCCCCTGAGCGCAAATACACGCCGTGCGACGCCAGCAAGGACCAATTGTTCGCGCTGCGCGACCATCTCGGCTTTGCGCGCAACGTCATCGTCCAGGCGACCTGTCATGGCGCCGACAATCGTGCCTTGGTCGATGCTTTGCAGGCGGCCGGTGACCGCGCCCGCGGCATCGCCACCGTGCGCGACACCGTCACCGACGAGGAACTCGCCGCGCTCGATGCCGCGGGAGTACGGGGCGTACGCTTCAACTTCGTACGCCGCCTCGTCGATCCTAAGCCCGACGCTTATTACCGCGCGATCATCGATCGCATCGCGCCGCTCGGCTGGCACGTGGTGGTCTATTTCGAGGCTGCCGATCTCGAAGAGCGTTGGGACTTCTTCACCTCGCTGCCGACGGTGGTGGTGGTCGACCACATGGGCCGACCCGATGTCACCAAGCCGGTCGACGGCCCCGACTTCGCCCGTTTCATCCGGCTGATAGCCGAGCATGACAATGTCTGGAGCAAGGTGACGTGCCCCGAGCGCCTGTCGGTCTCAGGGCCGCCCAACTACGACGACGTCGTGCCCTTCGCACGCACGCTGGTGAAGCGCTTCCCGGATCGCGTGCTGTGGGGCACCGATTGGCCGCACCCCAACATGACCAGCCACATGCCCGACGACGGCAATCTGGTCGATATCATCCCGCGCATCGCCGAGACGGAGGAGGCGCAGCGCCGACTTCTAGTGGACAATCCAATTCGCCTGTACTGGCAAAATAGCAGCGTCGAGACGAGATAAATGCGCATCAGGCATCGATTTGCCTCCGCTGCTGTGGATGCCCGCAAGCTCCGGCTGACGAAAAACGCTCATCCAGCGTTATCACTGTCACCCGAACCGATCATGAGTTCATTCGATTCACATGGTCTTGCAGGATGTTAACCTCTTCATAAACGGGATCGCGCCGCACTCGTGGGCAGGCCGTCGAAGCCGGTGCCAAAGGCGTCGAAACCCATCGCGCCATGTACGATGGCGCTAAACCATCGTGAGGGGGCGGATGGCGAGCAGAACGCGGCGCAGATCGAAGATCTAGTTGTCGAGTCTAGTGAGTAGGTCGCCAAAAGCTTTATCATCTATTTAGTCCGGCGAGCCATAATCGGCGAACGGTGAACACGAGATCGCTGCCCGGCAGGAGCATCAGAGCACTCCGGCCTGTCTGTGAACCGTCGTGGACGTGCTCAAGACCGTCTGAGCAGGTCCACCATGCGGTAGTAGGCTCTAACCACGACGCTGATCTTTAAGCTCTATGCACCACCTGTCACGTCGCCGGCCACTCGCACAACAAGGCCGCCATTGGATCTAGAACCGAATGCGCTGAGGACCCACATTCAGACATTAGCGGCTTGTTCCTCGCCGCCGAACTTCGGTCATTCGTTCAGAAGCGCGAGGCGTGCTTGCCTCAGCGTTTTCGGGCGGATCGGCCGATCTCGCTGCCACTGGAGACGGGCGACGCTGACTGCGCGGTCTGGCCGATCCACGCGTCAGGCGCCGCTCGTTCATCTGGCTACACCTGTCGCATGCCTCCATCCACGCAGAGTTCGGCGCCGGTGATAAAGCTGGCTTCGCCGCTGAGGAGGAAGACGGCAGCGGCGGCAACCTCGTCGGCGCGTGCCATGCGCCCGAGCGGAATGGGCTCGATGAGCATCTGCCGCATCTCCTCGGATACCGCAGCCATCATGTCCGTATCGGTTGGTCCCGGCGCGACGACATTGACGCGGATGCGACGCGGCGTGAGTTCGGCCGCCCAGCTGCGCGCATAGGAGCGCAGTGCCGCCTTGGTCGCTCCGTAGGTACTGAACGGCGTCACGCCCATGATGTCGGCGATCGAGCCGATTAGAACCACCGATGCTCCGTCACTCATCACGGGCAGCGCCGCCTGAATTCCAAACAGCGCGCCGCGCACGTTGACGGCGAAGTGTCGGTCGAAATGCTCGCCGGTCTCCTCGACGATCGTTGCCGGTTCCGACAATCCGGCGTTCAGCACCAGCGCGTCAATGCGACCATGCAGACGCTTGGCCTCGGCCACGACTCGCTCAAGATCGCTTTGGGACGCCGCGTCGGCTTCGATGCCGTGCGCCGATGGACCGATGCTCTCAGCCGCAGCAGCAACCTCGCGTGACCGACGTCCGGTCAGAAGGACCGTAGCACCTTCCTTCGCGAGCCCGCGGGCGGTCGCGAGACCAATCCCCTTCGCTCCACCGACCACCAGCGCGACCTTGCCTGCCATTCTTGCCATCTTCAGCCCTTTCGTTCGAGATGGCAAACCAGATATACAAAGCATATCTGCTATCAAGAACGCACTCGGAGTAGCGTAGATATGGCGAGTGATACCGACCTGGAGGCCCTGTCGTGCAAGGCGATGATGGACGTGCCTCGAATCCGCCCCGTGCTGGACAAGATCGCGGACAAGTGGACGATCATGATTTTGACCGTGCTGTGCCCTCAACCAGCACGCTTCAACGAGATCAAGCGACGGCTGGACGGCATCACCCACAAGTCGCTCGCCGATGCACTGAAGCGCCTGGAACGTCATGGACTGATCACGCGCACTGTGATCCCGACCACTCCGATCGGCGTCGTCTATACGATCACGTCGCTAGGCCACTCGCTTCGCGAACCCTTCGAAGCGCTTTGTTCGTGGGCACTGGATCAGGAGCAGGCGATGGCGGAGGCAGTGACCGCATACGACAAGTCGCGGGACTTGTCGGTACGTTGACCCCGTTTCGGACCCTGAGCCCAGTTTGCGGCCGCCGGGCAAGCAGACGCACATTCATTTCCACTCGATAGCAGTCCTACCGCCTTCGGATTACATGTCCGTCGCCTCTGTTGCCGCAAGCATCTCGGCGACCTCCCCGATCAGTGTCCGAAACCACCGATGGGCCGGATCATGACGGTACCGCACATGCCATGCCATCTCGACCGGGAAAGTCCCGAGGTCGACCGGCGCGTGCAGCACCTTCAGCCGAGGATCGTGCGCCAGCTTCCGGCAAATTAGGTTCGGCAAGGTCGCGCAGTAGTCGGTGACAGCGACCATCTCGGCAACCGCGAAGAAGTTCGTGACCGAGATCGCGACATCGCGCTTCAACTCCTGCTGTGACAGCGCCTGGTATAGCCCTGCGCGCATGCGGCCGGGCGGCACGACGTTGACGTGCTTAAGCCGCTCGAACTGCTCGCGGGAGATGCTGTCGCCGATGTCGGGATGCTCCGCCCGCACGACGCAGGCCAGCCCCTCGTCCATGACGTGCTGCACCACGAGATTATCTGGCGGAGCGACTATGCGGCCCAGCACCAAGGCCGTGGTGCCGGAGACCACGCCGGTTTCGATCAGATCGTTGCCGTAGGGTGTCAGGCGCAGCTTGATACCAGGGGCGACCTCCTGAAGCCTTGCCACGATCGCCGGCACCAGCACGAACTCGACATAACCGTTCGGTGCGATGGTCAGCACCCGTTCGGCTCTCGCGGGATCGAAATTCTGCTGGCCGAGCACCGCATCGTCCAGCCTCGCGAGCGCCTCTGCGATGGAGGGCGCGAGCTCCAGTGCGATCGGCGTCGGTTGGATGCCGTAACGCTCGCGGACGAAAAGCTGGTCCTGCAGCATGAGACGTAGCCGCCCTAGTGCGTTGGAGAGCGCGGGCTGCGTCATGCCGACCCGCTCAGCGGCTCGGGTGACGCTGCGCTCCTCCATCAACGCGACGAAGATCGGCAGCAGGTTAAGGTCATAGCGCACAAGATATGCTCCTTCGAGCATATCCATAATCCGAACAATGAAGTTCTTGAATGCCTCTCCTGCCGCCATCTTGCTCCCATCACCACAGACGGAGGCTCAGATGACCAAGGCAAAGCTACTCGTGCTCGGCTCCAACGCGACCCGGATCGAGTTGAAGGACGGCGGCTCGGCCGCGATCGGCCAGTATCTCAACGAGACGGTGGTACCCTCGATGGCGCTGATCAACGCCGGGTACGAAGTCGTGCTCGCCACGCCGGACGGCACCAAACCGCACATCGATGAGGTCTCCGATGCCGCGCAGCACTTCGGTAACGACGAGGCGGCCCATCTCCGGGCTAGGCACTTCTACGATAATGATGCCTCGATGAACCAGGTGCGCACGCTGGGCTCGGTCATCGACGAAGGGCTGGACGGCTTTGCGGGCGTGTTCGTGCCTGGCGGCCATGCCCCGGTCGTCGACCTGATGCAGGACGCGGACGTCGGCACGATCCTGCGCCACTTCCACGCGGCCGCGAAACCGACCGCGCTGCTGTGCCACGGCCCCGTCGCACTGGTCGCCGCCCTGCCGCACGCTCGCGAGTTCCGTGCCGCGTTGGTTGCCGGGAAGACCGAAGCGGCGACTGAGCTGGCCAAGGACTGGATCTATGCCGGCTACCGCACTACCGTGTTCTCGACCACCGAGGAGCAGTGGGCCGAGAACAACCTCTTCCATGCGCACCTGCCCTTCTACATGCCCGACGCGTTGCGGCTGGCGGGCGCCGAGGTGACAACCGGCGCGGCCGACTGGGCGCCTAACGTGGTAATCGACCGCGAGCTGATCACCGGCCAGAACATGGCCTCCGATCACCCGGTCGCGGCAGCGCTGATCGAGGCGCTCGACCGCTCGCTGAAGAACGCATGAGCACGCGCATGACCGGCGGGGTGCTCGGTGCGCGCCCTGCATTGCGCACCAACCCGACAAGGAACAGCAGCATGACCAATCACGTCAAGATCGTCGCTATCCTGTCCGCACGGCCCGGCAAGGTTGCGGAACTGCGAGCACTGCTCGACGGCATGACCACGCCCAGCCGGTCCGAACCGGGCAACCTGCGCTACGACCTCTGGCAGGACCAGACCGATCCGACACGCTTTGCGCTCGATGAACTGTACGTCGATAGCGACGCGGTCGTTGCGCATCGAACGTCCGCCCACTTCCAGAACTACCTGGCGGCGATCGCCGACCTCGCCGAGCGCACTGCCGTGACACTTGATCCCGCCTCCGTGGCCTGACCTCACCCGCAATCCCCAGGAGACTTCCCATGATCCGTACCGCATCCGCCCTGCTCGCTCTCGCGATGACCGCCGCGCCGGTCCTGCCGGCCAAGGCTGCCGAGAAGGGACTCTCCGTGGTCCTCGTCCATGGCGCCTTCGTCGACGCTTCGGGCTGGCGCTCCGTCTACGACAGGCTGACCAAGGACGGCTATGAAGTGCTTGTTGTCCAGAATCCCACCGTGACGCTGAAGGACGACGTCGCCGCGACCGAGCATGCTATCGCGGCGGCTCGACATCCCGTGATCCTGGTGGGCCATTCCTATGGTGGTTCGGTTATCACGGAAGCTGGCAACGATCGCAAGGTCCGTAGCCTCGTGTACCTCGCTGCATTTGCTCCCGATGCGGGCGAATCCGTCGCTAAGCTTGCCGCAACGCCGGTGCCGGGCGAACCGAGCGCGCCGCTTCTCCCTCCCAAAGACGGGTTCCTGATCGTCGATCCTGCTAAGTTCGCAACGGCGTTCGCGTCCGATGTTGATGCCGGAACGACGGCGTTCATGGCTAGGTCGCAGGTGCCCTGGGGGCTGAATGCCGTCGCCGGCGTCATCACCAGCCCCGCTTGGAAGACAAAGCCCAGCTACTTCCTGGTCACCACGCAGAATCACATGGTGCCGCCGACTGCCCAGCGCGTCATGGCCAAGCGCGCGCATGCGAAGACAGAGGAGATCGCGAGCAGTCACGCAGTGATGATGTCGCATCCCGACGAGGTCGCTGTCTTCATCGAGACGGCGGACGGTTCGTCACGCTGACCCGAAACGCCGGGCCCGACGCCGCAAGTCGGGATGCAAGACCTGCGGCGCGGCCCTTGGCCAGAGGCGCACCATGTCCATGCACCATTCCGCCCCTGGACCAAGCCGATGCGCAGCAAATGATCCGCGCGGCCGAGGCGAAGCGGACGCTATCAAAGTCGCCTATTGCTTCGCCGTGGTCCATGCCGGCGGCCATCGGCTTGCGTTCGCTCGCCAGGATGAAGCCTTGCTGGGGTGCATCAATCTCGCGATCAACAAGGCGCGCACCGCTCGGCTGTTCAACAAACGTACCGACGCCCTCGGCTGCATGGCCCACCCTGGGGCCGAACTGTACGGCATCGAGGAGAGCAATCGCGGCGACGTCACTCTGATCGGCGGTGGTCTGCCCGTCCTGTGCGACGGGGCCGTGATCGGAGCCATCGGCACCAGCGCAGGAACTGTCGCGCAGGATGTCGCAATCACCAAACGAGACTGGCCGCCCTTAAACCCAGCCTAGCGAGAGTGACCCATAGTTGGGCATTCAGCTGTCGGCGGCAGAGGCCCAAAAGCACGCTTTCGTTCACCCCATTGATATGGCTGCTGCGTTCGATATCCTCGGTAAGGTCTGTCAGCGCTTGGTGAATACCCGCTTGGGCAGCACGACGTGAACGCCCTTGCTCCGGTCCACTAACTCGGTCACGTCCACATCACCTGCCGTGCTCACGAGCATGTACGCGTCGTCGCGTGACATGCCCTTCGCCGCAACAAGAAAGGCGATCATGTTTCTCACCGCCTTGCGCGCGGCGTTGGAAAGATCCTCGTCATATCCCATCGCCACATAGGCGTCTGGAGTCTCGGCACGCGGATATGGCGCCTCGACGGCGGCACCCTCTCCCTTTTTGTGCAGCACGAGCTGAAACGTGCCTGTAAGCGAGGTTTCCAGCGCAGTGATGTCCACTTCACCATTGCCCTGTGCCGCGTGTCCATCGCCCACCTCAAGCAGCGCCCCGGGCGCGTGAACAGGCAGGAACAGCGTCGTTCCGGCGACGAGCATGCGGTTGTCCATGTTGCCACCGTGGATCGCGGGCGCAGTTGTATCGTAGCGGCCGAAGGCGACCGGTGGAGCGACACCGATCGAACCGAAAAACGGGTGCAGAGGCACCTCTACGCCGGGCGCCAGCGCCCCCGTCATCAGCCGCCGATCGAGCGGTACGATCTTGATCCGACGATAGGGGAAGTCGTCGGAAAGGAAGCCGGTAGTCGGCCCGAAAGCATTGTAAGCATAAGGAATGGCTAGATCGATTTTGAGGATTCGAACCTCCAGTGTGTCGCCCGGCTGGGCGCCCTCTATGGCGATCGGGCCGGTGAGGATGTGCCCCCCCGGCCCCCTCGCCGATGCAGGCACGCCGTCGAACACCGCACGCAGCGATGGTTCTACCTGATCGGCTGGCAGCCCTGCGCCTTCCAGACCCTTAGGGCTATTGGTCAGCAAGGTATGCACCACCACCGTATCACCCGAGCGGACCGTCAGGGCCGGTGCCGCCGACGCATCATAATGGCCCCATGCGACGGTCGCCGGCGTCGCAGGCAGCTCATATTGCTTTGCGACCGACATGCTTGACGCAGCGAGCAATGTCGCCGCCAGTTTCCACGTGTGGCTCATCCCATTCCCCATCGCCTTGCAGCGGCACAGCGTAGCGAGCGCGCGAGCACGAGCAACCAAAAGCCGCCAACACATCAATCCTCCGGAGATGACGCGGACCCAGAGCTAGTCATCGTCGCCTGACCGCATCGATGCCAACAGCGACTTTGCAGAGGTTGGATGAGCTTTGGTCCAATCTTCGGTTGAGCTTTTCGCCCGGATTTGCGTCGCCCGTACTCCTCGCATGGGAGCTGAAAACTGCTGCTCCTGTAGTTTGGAGCAGCAGCTTGGCTTATTATCAGAACCGTGCGGACAGGCGCGCATAGCCGAACTGGTCGGGCATGTCGTAGGTCGTGGGATCGAAGCCGCCGCAGCTCAGGCAGTCGGGCGCCTGTTTGCCGAACAGATTGTTCACGCCCAGCGTGAGAGTGAAGCGGCGGTCCCAGGCGCTCGGAGACCAGCCAACCTGAACATCGGTGTAGAAGGTGTTGCCCATGACGTGATCATCATAACCCGGCTCGGTCACCTTGCTGATGAAGCGCCCCGTTACCGATGCCTGGATGCTTGGGCTCGACCAGTCCAGCACGATGTTGCCCTTGTAGCGCGGATACGCTTGCGAGCCACGCTCCAGCCCCTTTTCGCTGACGGTGGTGGTTCCGCCTGCCGACGGCAGCGTCGTCGAATATTCGAGAAGGATGTTGCTCGACCACGCGAGGCCGAAACTGCCCCCGGCAACATCCGGGCTACGATACGACAGGATGATGTCGATCCCCTCGCTTTTCAGCGAGGCGATGTTCTGCAGCACGCCATTGATCTGGGTGATCGCGCCCGACGCAGTGCGGGGGATGGAGGCGCAGGCGGTGGCGTCGGCGAGGCCGGTGCAATTTGCCAGCAGCACCGCCGCATCGATCGAGGCGATTGCATTGTCCACCTTGATCGTGTAATAGTCCGCCTCGAGGCTGAGCGCTCGTGCCCAGCCGCTGTTGGTCGCCCAGCCAGGGCTATATACGCCCCCCAGCACCCAGCTTTCCGACGTCTCCGCCTTCAGCTGGCGGTTGCCACCGGTGATGATGCCGATTTGGCCGTTTGCCTGCACGTACGTGCCGTTGGCAGGAACCCCTTGAGCGACGCAGTTCTGGACGACGGTCTGCGACACGCCCGAGTTGAGGAAATCGGAGCACGGGTCCTGCACGCCACCGTCGAAGCGCGATGGCGAGCCGAACAGCTCGCCGATGCTCGGGGCGCGGAAGCCCTGCGCCCAGGTGCCGCGCAGCCGCAGATCTTCGACCGGTTTCCAGCTCAGCCCGCCCTTGAGCGTCGTCTTGCTGCCGCTGGTCGAGTAGTTCGAATAGCGTGCAGCGAAGGAGGCTTCGAGCAGCGAAAAGAACGGCACGTTGCGCAACAGCGGCGCGTTGAGTTCGCCGTAGACCTCGTGCACGTCGAACGAGCCTTGCGACGGCTGCGCCGGGATGTCCGAGCCGAGCCCGGCGGCGACGATGGGATCGGGATCGAACGAACCGGCGTTGCGGCGATACTCATAACCTACGGCGGTGCCGAGCGGGCCGCCGGGAAGGTTGAACAGATTGCCCGACAGGTTGAGGGTCGCATCGACCATCGACTGTTCCGAGCGATCGCGCTGAACGAAGGTCACGTAATCGATCATCGCCTGGGTGATCGAGCCCTCGCCACCGAAGATGTTGAACGGCACGCAGTCGCCGGTGCAGTTTGCCACCGGGCCCAGTGCCTGAGCAAGACGCCCGGCGTTGACGTTGCGGCTCATCGACTGCTTGGCATGGTTTTCGGCATAGATGGCCGTCGCATCCCAATACCAGGTGCCGTTACCAATCTTGAACTTCCCGTCGAATCCACCGTTCATGTACATGGTGTCGACGCTCTGCGAGAAATGGCGCGGCCCCGCTTCGAGGAAGCGTCGCCCAATATAGGTGTAGTTCGCCGGCGTACCGTTGTTGCCAGCGCTCAAGGTTACGCCGAACGGGTTGTAGGGATTGGTTGCATCAATTGAGATCGTATCGAGCAGGTTGCCGTTGCCGGCATCGGGGCCGACGAACAGCGGAATGGGCGCCGCCTGATTGTCGGACGTGCGGCGATTGTAGATCAATTTGGTCGAGAAGTTGACGTCGTTGCCGAGCGCCTGCTTGAAGTTGAGAAAGGCACCGTAGCGCTGATAGGGCGTCACCAGATAGTTCACCGGCCGGAAGTTGTAGCGATCGGCATTGGTGAAGGTTTTGAAATCGCTGGTGGCGCCGGTCGGATCGAGGGGATCGAACACCGGACGCCCGGTGACCGGCGCCTTCAGCGTTAGGTTGAGCGCTTCGCCGGTGAGCGGATTGGTGACGATGAAGCGGCCGTTGGCGCTGCCCGAGCTACAATTGCTATCGCACGCCGTCTGCCCCGGCGTCGGATAGGCGTAGTGCGCGCGGTCGCCGGCAAAGACGCTGCCCTGCTTGACGTAATTGCCGCCGAACACGATCGAGGTGCCGGTGCCCTTGTCCTCGGTGCCCCAGCTCAGCTGGTAATTCTGGGTGACGCCATCGCCCTTGTCGAAGGCGCCGCCCTGCGCACTCGCCATGAAGCCGTTCTGCCGCTTTTTGGTAATGATGTTGACCACGCCGGCGATCGCATCGGAACCGTAGGTGGTGGAAGCGCCATCGCGCAGCACCTCGACGCGCTCGATCATCGCTTCGGGGATCGCGTTAAGGTCGACGGCGCCGGGAATGCCGCTCGCCGCGCTGCCGTTGATGAAGCGCTGACCATCGAGCAGGACGAGGGTGCGGCGACTGCTGAGATAGCGCAGGTCGATTTCCGCCGAGCCCGCGCCCACGCCGCCGCCGTCCGGCGGGTTGCCGTTGTTGCCTGATCGGTTGAAGCGGGAGTTGAGGCCGCCGGCGCTGCCTGGCAGGCGCTGCAGCACGTCGGCGATCGAGGACAGGCCGGTGCGGTCGATGTCCGCGCGGTCGATACCGGTGACCGGCGCCGCCTGGTCGAGCGGGTTGCGGCGGATGCGCGATCCGGTGACGACGATTTCCTCATCGCCGCTGGTGGCAGTTGCGGCAGGTTCTGCGGCGGTTTGGGCGTGCGCCCGTCCCACCACGCCGCCGGCGAGGATCAGCGCCATCAGGCCCGTGCCCGCGTGCAGACGAAGACGCGATGCGAGGCTTCGTTGTCCGGTCATCATTAACCCCCTTGTTGTTGTGCTCCCTGTCTTTCAGGCGTCCTCTGGTCGTTTCTGTTTTTGTTCGTGGTCGGCGCGACGGCTCAGTAGGATCCGAGGTCGATCCGGATCATGCGGGCCGCACCGGTGAAGTTGATGCCGTAGTCAGTCTCGTCACCGTTCAGCCAGCGCGTGGGCCGCCATTGGCCGCCGACGTAACTGCCTTCCTCGACGCGCAGCAGCTGGCCGTGCCGGCCATCGCCCGTGACGCGCTCCAGCTCGATGCGGGCATCGATCCCGGTGAGCAGCACGCTGGTGTCGGACAGGCGGATCACCATGGCGCGGCCGGATTGTGCCGGCGAATTGCCGAGCAGCGCCGGCGTGTCGCCCCAGGGCGGCGGTCCGAACGCGATATTGGCGCGCCAACCCTGGCCAAGATCGAGCCGCTGCTTGGCGGCGCCGGGTTCCTCCACTGCGGCGAACAGCCGGCCGTCCAGCGCGGCCTGCCCAATCAGCGAACGGATGGGATCGAGCGCGGCGAAATTGGCGCGATGCGCGGCGACCGCGGCATCGTGCTCGGCCGAGGACGCGTTGTCGATGCCGAATACCGAGAAGCCGATCCCGCCGCGCGCCAGCACGTAATAAAGGAACGGCGCGGTCTTGGTGTTGAACCCGGTCTCGGACACCCAGGACGGATTGTCGGCGCGGGCGTATTGATCGAGCACTTTGCGATACTCGCCGGCATCGTCGGCATAGATATCGGTGCCGATGAAATCCACCGACGGACTGGCCGCGCGCCACACGTCGAACATCGTCCAGACCGCGCCACCACTGGGATAGTCGATCCCGGGATACTTCTTGTCCTTGTAGCGCAGCCAGGTGTTGACGTAGATCGGCAACGGATAGACTGCCTTGCCGGCAGCGGCGACGGCATCGATGAAATGGGCGGTGGCATAGGCCGCAAACGCCTCGTCGGCATCGGGGCCGAACACGGCACGCCAGTCGCCCGGCTTGCGCCCGGTGCGCGCGAGCACCGCAGCCGGGACCGGTCCGGCGAATTCCGCCTGCGCCGCCGCGCCGAAATCACGCACCGAGCCGATCGACCCCGGCTCATTCTCCACCTGCATGAGGATGACGGTGTGGCGATCGCCATCGACCTTCTTGAGGTGGGCGAGCAGCGCGGCGAATGCACGCTTGTCCGCCTCCAGCGTCGCCGGAGCGTGCGGAGACATCACGTCGATCGGCTGGCCGCGCGCATCGGTCATGCGCGGATAGGTTGCCGGATCGCTTTTTATCCAGCCCGGCACATAGTGCATCTGGCCGTTCTTCCAGGTGCCGAACCAGAGCAGCGCGAGCCGCTTGCCGGTAGCTCGCGCCTTGGCGATCAGCGCATCGACATTGGTGGTGTCGAACTGGCCGGGCTGCGGCTCGAACTGCTCCCAATAAACCGGCGCCTCGATCGTGTTCGGCGCCAGTGCATCGGCTGCCGCCCAGGCGTCGTCGAGTACCGCAGGCCAGGCGCTGCTGTTGTGCAACTGCGCGGCCAGGATGAAGAACGGCTTGCCGTCGACCATCATGACGTGGCGGCCCTGCTTGGTGACGAGGCGTGGCATCTCCTGCGCCGGCGCCGGCGCGGCGAGGACCAGGCTGAATGTCATGAGGCCGAGGCTGACGCACCATTTCATCGCGGATCCTCCAGCATTTCGTCTTCGATCAATGCGGTCGGGATCACGCCGGCGGCGAGGAAGCGGGCGAAGACGTCGCGCATGTCCAGCGTGGCGCCCCTGCGATCGGCGCGTTCCGACAGGCGGGCGACGAGATGATCGAACTGCAGCTTGCCGATCACATAGCTCGTCCCGTAGCCGGGTTGGCGCAGGTAGAGGAGCTGTTCAAACCCGACCAGCGCACTAGTTGGATCCGACCAGCCACGCGGCGTCCAGCGGGCGTGGAAGCGGCCGGCTTGTTCCAGGTCCCATTCGTTGGCCTGCACGTGCAGCGAGGCAAGGCCCCGCGCGGCGCGATTGGCCAGCATGATGTAGACGATCTCGCGCCCACGCGGCACATCGTCATAGAGGCCGGCGTGCATCGCCAGCTCCTCCAGCGCGGTGGCGAACCCCTCGGCTCGGCCATCATAGATGTTGGAGAGCGATGGCGAACGGCGAACAGGATCGGGGTTAGGCTGCTCGCGCATCCGGGCCAGCTCGATCCAATGATAGAAATGTGAATAGAGCGGCATCGGATCAAGCGCGACGCCGTGACCGAAGAAGTCGCGTTTGTCGGGCGCTGCATAGGGCAGCAGCCGGGCGGCCAGCGCGGCGCGATAGGCCGGCCGCTCGTCCATCAGCCGCGTCGCCACGAGGAAATCGCCAAACCGCCGGAGCCGCTCGTTCGACCAGGCCAGGAAGGCCGCCGGATCATCACGCTGCGGCAACGGCGGCAAGGCACGATTATGGAGTTCCTCCAAGCGCAGGCCGGCGATCGCGCGATCAAGCTCGCGCTGCAGCAACGTCACCTGCTGATCCCAGCCATAGGGCACCAGATGGACGTTATGCGCATACCAGTCATAGTCGGCTTTGCCGACGCCCGAAGGCCCCGTCTTGTCCCGCGCCTGATCGGCCACCCAATCACGAAAGCGATCCGTTGCCGCCTTTGCCTGGCGCACGGCGTCACGCAGCTGGGGCGACGTGCCAGCAAGCGTGGCGAGTGGCTCGCCGTCCAGCGTGCGCATGCGCAACGTGCCGGCATCAAGGGCCGCCAGCGTATCCGCCTGGTCCTGCAATGCCCGGCCCGCGTAGCGCCACAAGTCGCGCGCATTGCCGTCCCGCAGATTGCCGCGCGCCTGTTCGAGCAGCGGCGGCACCGTCCGCAATTGGCGCGTCAACGCTGCGGCATCGGCCTTAGACAAAGGAAACTGGTAGCGGAACAGGTCGATCGCCGGCGCGGTGGTGCCTTCATGCGCGGGCACATCGCTCATTTCAGCCCAAACGTTGGCATAGAAGCCGGGATCACGCGCCCACGGACGCAGCACGCGCACGTCGAAGTCGAGCCCGTTCATCTCGGCCTCGATGAGCCTTGCATCGGTTCGCCTCGGCGCCGTCCAACCTGACCGATCCAGCGCAGCCAGCCGCGCGCGCATCCGGGCAAGACGCGCCCTGGTACGGTCAATCGCGGGCGGGGTGAAGTCGGGAACGCCGCGCACCGTCTCCGGCGCCGCCGCTTGACGCCATTGTGCAAACAGCGGGACGAGATCCCCTTGCGTCGAAGCAACGGCTTGAAAATTCGTGATCGCGGTAACGGCCAGTAAGAGTGCCGCTCGCCGCATAAGTTCCCCCTCCCCAACCGGTGACACGAACCGTCACTTCGTGTAACGTATACGAAACAAGGTGGGTGTAAAGCGGCCGTTTATGCACGTCCAAGCTCACAATCGGTTGCGGCGGCAAAAGCTCACGACACGGCGTCGGACGATGGCGTTTTACCAATTGCTAACAACACGATGGGCATGGGTAACTAGCCCCCTCGTCTGCCGCTCGGAAGCCGGCGAGCCATCCAGCATGGGACAACTTTGCCCGTAGCTGCTCAGCAGGGCGCTGCCTCGCAGCTCCGATGGCGCTTGTCGGCCTCGCTCACACGCGGACGTTCAGGCTGGCGATCCGCATTCCCGATAACGGCCATTCGTTCAGCGCGATCTTTCCCGTTTCTTCGTCTCCAAAGGATCATTTCAAGAAAGAGCAATCGGGAACAGATTTTGGGAAAGCAGGTGCCCCGGACGGCTGCCGGCGTGATCGCCTGGGCGACTGTCCCGCCACAGGTTCCCAAACGGGAAGGCGTGGCGTGCAGGTCGATCGCACCCGCCACCCCACTGTTGAGGTACTAGGCGGCGTGGACAAATTTGAGCCAGTGTCTGGCGGTGGCGAGGTGGGCCATGCCAAGGAAGCTGCTGGTCAGTTGGTCGTAGCGGGTGGCGATGGCACGGTTGATCTTGAGGTGGCCAAACATGCGCTCAATGCGGTTGCGCTGATTGTAGGGCGGCAGATCGCCTGTGGTAGTGCGAGCGACGTGTTGAGCGCGGAGGGCGCACCGAGGAAGACCATGTAGCCCGCGATCACACGCGAGTGATCGTCCAGCACCGTCGTCAGCCACGGTCGCGCCTTGAGCAGCGCCATGCCCTCAATCAGTTCGACCAGTTCTTTCGGAAAGGTGCGCTTGCCGGCTTCCGGTCGGATCGGACGCGCCAGCCCTTCTGGACCGTCGGCACGGTAGCGGGCGAGCCAGCGGCGGGCGGTGCGTGCTGATATGCCGGCGTCGGTCGCGGCCTCGCTCAGCGGCACCGCATGATGGAGGTGCCGGCGAAGCACGGCCATTCGTTTCGCGACTTCGGCACTTCCCGGTTCCGGCTTTCCATCATCAGTCATGGTGATCTACCCCGTCCGCAAGGGGATGGCTGGAGCGGCATGCGGCATCACTGCTGTTGTATTAATGACGCGCGCCAAGCAGACTAGCCACCACTCCCCACCGTTCGGCATGCGCTGACGGCTGCGTGCAAATTACCGCTGATATCTACACAAGGATACACGAACGCCCAAAGCTATGTCGCGAAACTTAGCCTAAGGATCAGACCAACGATCTCGGGATCAGCCAAAACCAGTCATGATTCAGCGAGGCCTACCGCGTACGGTCGATGCTCTCCTCAGTAGGACCTCAACGCGGGTGGCCAATTCCTCAGGGTTGAAAGGCTTGTTGATGTAGTCGTCGACCCCGTCGTGTTCCGCACGCGCGGGAAGAAGATTTCCTCGCTTGCCTGTCAGCATCATGATTGGCACATCAGCCAAGGCCGGTGTGTTCCGCAGTGTCCTGAGGACATCCATCCCTGATCGACCAGGAAGGGCATAGTCCAGTATGATGAGATCGGGGGCACTGGCTAATGCGGCATCTATCGCTTCATCTCCATGGTAGACGGCGCTTACCATGTGGCCAGCTTGTTCGAGTAGGTCTGTAACGATCTCCGCCAAGACTTCGTCGTCATCGACGATCAAGATCCGAGCCATGAACGAAGTCTCCAGTTAATAGACGCGGATCACACTGATAGCGCGCCGCTGGGATGTTAACGTCCGACCAGTTAAAAATGGTGCGTCTTGCGTATGTGAAAGGCGCAGAATTTGTGGCGTCTAAGCCACTACGCGGTCAACGGCTTCAAGGCTTTTCCATGCATCGAGTAAGAGCTAGGCTTCCGATCTACCGAGGCCTCGCCGATTAAATTCGTCTCGGATTGCTTGCGCAAGCGCATCATTCTGCTCAGGAGGTAGCTGATCGTGCTCTGTCACAAGCTCGAAATCCGGCAGCATCCAAAGCCGGCTAGGATCAAGCCGATGGTCAGGTTGAAGTGATCTCATCCCCGAAGTAAATTGCCCATCATTGTTCATATCATTACGCTTCCACTCGATGTGCCCTGTCGAACTGGCGTGTGACACCGTCCACCACCAAGCCAAACAGGAATAACTTGCCTGTGCTCGGATTGTGAAGCCCAGGTAAAGGTTGATCTCGATGCGACGTTTCACCAGTGGTGCTGTGGTCACCACTGGTGCTGACGGAGGTCTCACGAACGGTTTGGCGGGTCACCTTCTTATGCTTGCTGGTGTGAGTGATCTCGGTCTTGGTGGCCACGCTGCCCGCGACGCCCGTACCATGGCCCACCTCGGTTTGCTGGACCGTCTGAGCAATTGTAGGCTACCGCAGATAAGCGCAACTCCGGCATTGACTCCCCGCCTGCTGAGCGGTTTACGAAGATGGCGCCCTCAGCGAGAGACGGGTAAACAACCGGCTACGGATCTACAGGCTCGCTGATCACCTGATCTCGGCCGTTGGCTTTGGCTCGATAAAGAAGAATGTCGGCTCTGTTGACCGCCACTTCGAATTTTCGGCCGTCGAGTACGGCTACGCCAGCGCTGAACGTGATGGTGCCGAGGAGCTCGCCGGTTTCGCTGACCTTGAGACTGCGCGTGCTGAGCTGAGTTCGAGCCCGGTTGACCATGGTCGCTGCGCTGTTCAAATCTACCCCGTTCATCAGGATGATGAACTCCTCTCCGCCCCACCGTGCTACGAGATGTGGGTGGCAGCTTTCGGCTAAAGACGAAGCTACCGCCTTCAGCACCCGGTCACCGATCGCGTGACCGTGCCGATCGTTGATAAGCTTGAAATGGTCGATGTCGCAAAGTGCCACGACCGAATGCTGACGACCGCTGAGGCCCAACACTTCGCTTTCAACTCCACGGCGATTGTGCAGCCCGGTTAGGGCGTCGCGGCTGGCATCGCCTTTTGCCGCCTCCACCTCCTGACGAAGCGTCTCTATTTGGCGGCTGGCTTCGACGAGGGCCTGCTCGGTGTCCCGGCTGCGTTCAATCATAGCGCTGACGATTGCGGCTACATTGACGCCTTCAACGCCCATTTCGTCGAGGCCGCCCGCCAGGTCGCGACCAAACTGGCCTGTCGCAGCCTTTGCCAAGGCGGCAAGATCAGCCAACTCCCGTGTATGGTCGCGCATGCGCGAGCGCTCATCGTCCGGCGCACTATCGTTCGTCTGCCTAAGAACCGCCAGCAACTCAGTTGCCTTTGCTTGACTGAGCTGATCCCCGGTCATGGTCACCGCATCTATGGCACGGGCGACAAGGGTTTGGCGATCGCTCCGATAGCAATAGGCGAGCTCATAATTGGCCGGGGTCGGCGTCAGTCCCTGCTCGGTCAGGAAGGTCAGCACGTCCAGCCCCATGCGGGCCGGTTCCTTGGTCGCCCTCGGTTTGGCAACATGGCGGCTTTGTTGAAACAAGGATCACCTCGGAATTGTAATGCGGCGGCCCTAACGGAGGTTTCTAAACGGGGTGTTGCCACGATCATCCGCATCGCGGCGTATCGTCGGGCGGGCGGCAACGGACTGACAATTTCCCTCGTTATATAAACCATTTGGAAGGCTGTAGGGCGGCATTGCTGTGCCTGTAAGACCCGGGAGGGGCAGTACAGGGTCAGGAGCTAAGCATGTCCATCCGCATCAAGCCCGAGCAGGCTGAGCTAGGCATGTACGTGGATGGTTTTCCCGGAAGCTGGCTTTCGCACCCGTTCTGGCGGGCCCATTTCGTGATCAAATCAGATGACGATCTCCTCCGAATACGAGGCGGCGGCACTGACATTTTTATTGATCCTGAAAAAGGTGCACCCGTGGCGCTGCAGAAGGAAGTGCAGCCGGACCGCCCGATTGTTGAACCCAAGAAAGTGTCTGCACTACAGGCTAGATTGGCCGCGCCCTCGGCGCGTGGGCAGTCAAAGCGGTTGCCTAAAAGAGCTATCGCGCCGCCTGCATTCGGAAAAGCCGATGAGTTTCGCGCAGCAGCGCTGGCAGAGCGATCTACCAGGGTGGTCAAAGATATATTTGACAACTGCCGGCTTGGGCGATCGATTCCGACTGCGCAGATTCTCGCAATTGTCCGCGACATCGCAGAGACCCTGGAGCAGAACAGCACGGCATTCGCCAGTGTCACCCGGCTTAAGGCTAAGGACGACTACACCTATACCCATTCGGTCGCGGTATGCGCGCTAATGATAAGTCTTGCACGTGAGCTCGGCCTATCTGCCGAGAGCGTTCGTGATCTCGGCGCTGCGGGCCTCCTTCATGACGTGGGCAAGCTCCAGATCGACGAGACCATCTTGCGAAAGCCTGGAGATCTCATCGCGGAAGAGCGCAGTCTGATCGCTAAGCACCCCGAGATCGGTCACGCCATGCTGCTGGCGGAGACAGGTGTACCTACCGCCGCGCTCGATGTCTGCCTGCATCACCACGAGCGCCTCGATGGGTCGGGGTATCCATTCGGCCTGCGCGAGGATAGCATTACCCAAGCCGCTCGTATGGCGGCGATCTGTGACGTTTACGATGCGATGACATCCCACCGGCCGTATCGGAAGGGAATGTCGCCGGTGGAGGCGCTGACCCAGATGGCAGCGATGCACGGCCACTTCGATCGGGATCTGCTATTCCGCTTTATGCGCAGTGTCGGCGTGTTTCCGGCTGGCAAGCTGATCCGGCTGCGCTCGAACCGGCTTGGGGTCATTATGCCGGCCGCTCAGCAGGGTTGCCGTCCTGTCGCTCGCGCGTTCTATGACACGGTCGAGACGTGTCTGATCGATTACGAGGATGCCGTGCTTAGCGACCGCCTCAATGACGATCAGGCGGTTTGCGCAGAAGACCCCGCCGTCTGGTTCGCCGACGACTGGGCAAGGATGTCGGCGCGGATTATTTCCGGTAATCGTCACACGAGCTAGCCGCTACTGACCAAGCAATTATGGGTTCTTAAGCCATAATGCAACCCTTCGGCTGAGCATCCTTGAAATGTACCCAGCAGCTGGTGTTTACGCGGTAAGTATCACTGTCATATATTCCCGGTCTAGGCGGCTAAGCCGGAGGCCTGCTCCGCCATGATATGGTCAAGATCGCTTGCAGACATGGGGCGGCCGTAAAGGTATCCCTGCCCCTCTGCGCAGCCCGAACGCTTCAACCATTCCTGTTGCTCTACAGTCTCAATGCCTTCGGCTGTGACGTCCAGGCGGAAGCTCTGACCCATCCGCAATATCGAGTCGACGACAACGGCATCCGGGCTCCCGGCCACCATGCCCTCAACAAAGGACTTGTCGACCTTCAATCGAGTAACAGGCAGCTCTTTCAGAACGCTGAGCGATGCATAGCCAGTACCAAAGTCATCAAGGGCAATGCCGATCCCCTGCTGTCGCAGCGCGCTCAAGGCTGTTTTGACCATGCTGCTGTTTTTGACCGCAATCGTTTCGGTGAGCTCGATCTCAATCAAATTGGCAGGCAGATTGTTCTCGCTCAGCTTTGCAGCGATACGCTCGGGCAAGCTTCCAGAACGGAATTGTGCTGCAAAGAGGTTTACCCCAACTCGTATCGGCGTACCCGCCCGCATCCACTGCGCGGCTTGGGCGATGGCAGTGCGTAGCACCCAGGTGCCTACTGCAGCGGCAAGGGGCATGCGATCGAGT
>NZ_JALNUP010000024.1 GCF_026540855.1 Sphingomonas sp. GC_Shp_5 | reverse complement strand
GCCGCGCACCCCGCCCAAGCTGATCGTCGCCATCTCGGTGGATCAATTCTCGGCCGATCTGTTCCAGCAATATCGCAACCGCTTCACCGGCGGCTTCGCCCGGTTGCTCAACGGCGCGGTGTTCCCGGCCGGCTTCCAGAGCCACGCCGCGACCGAGACCTGCCCTGGCCATTCGACGATCCTCACCGGCATGCGCCCCGCCCACACCGGAATCATCGCCAACAACTGGGTCGACCTCAAGACGCCGCGCGACGACAAGACCGTCTATTGCGCCGAGGACGAGAGCGTGCCCGGCAGCACGTCTGAGCATTACACCGTCTCCGACAAGCATCTGAAGGTGCCGACGCTCGGCGAGCGGATGAAGAACGCCAACCCGGCGACCCGCGTCGTCTCGGTTGCCGGCAAGGATCGCGCCGCGGTAATGATGGGCGGCCACAAGGTCGACGAACTGTGGTGGTATGAGAATGGCGCGTTCGTCAGCTACGCCGGTCGTGTCGCCCCGCCCGCGGTGAAGCGCACCAACGCTGCGGTTCAGGCGCTGGTCGCGCGACCGCAGGCGGCGCTGGACGTACCCGCCTTCTGCCGCGCCACCGATCACGCGGTGCTCGCCAATGGTCGCAGCGTCGGCACCGGCCGCTTCGTCCGCGCGGCGGGCGACGAGCACGGTTTCCGCGCCTCGCCGGCGTTCGACGCCAGCATCGGCGCGCTTGGCGTCGCGCTGGTCCAGGACATGAAGCTCGGCAAGGGCCCCGCCACTGACATCATCGACATCGGCCTGTCCGCTACCGATTACGTCGGCCACGGCTATGGCACCGAGGGGCTGGAGATGTGCCTCCAGCTCGCCAACCTCGACGAGACGCTCGGCGGCATGTTCGACGCGCTCGACGCCACCGGGGTCGATTACGAGGTGGTGCTGACCGCCGACCACGGCGGCAACGACACGCCCGAGCGCGAGCGCGAGCACGGCATGCCGATGGCCGCGCGGGTCGATCGCGCGCTCGCCGCCGCCACCGTCGGCAAGTCGGTCGCGGGGCAGCTCGGCCTGTCCGGCCAGTTGCTGTGGGGCGATGGCGGCAATGGCGACGTGTGGATCGATCCTGCGATAACCGCCAAGCAGCGCGCCGCGGTGATCGCCGCCGCCACCCCGATCTACACCGCCAACCCACAAGTCGCCGCCGTCTTCACCCGCGAGGCGATCGCGGCAACGCCGATGCCGTCAGGCCCGCCCGAGACCTGGACGCTGATCGAGCGCGCCCGCGCCTCGTTCAACCCCGATCATTCCGGCGACCTCATCGTCTTCCTGCGCCCGCGGATCACCGCCATCCCCGAAGGCGCTAAGGGCAATGTCGCCACCCATGGCAGCCCCTGGGACTATGACCGCCGCGTCCCCATCCTGTTCTGGCGCCGCGGGATGACCGGGTTCGAGCAACCGCTGTCGGTCGAGACGGTAGACATCGCGCCGACGCTGGCGGCAACGATCAACCTCCCCGTCTCCGGCCTCGACGGCCGCTGCCTAGATCTCGACCCCGGCGCGGCGAGCACCTGCGCCAACTGATCGTGCGGGCGCAGCCGACGGATTGTGCCGCCGGCCGCGCCCGCTACAGCGATGCCATGCTGCCCCGCCACCTCATCCCGCTGCTGCTCCTCGCCGGTTGCGACCCCCGCCCGGCCCCTACCCCCGCGGCCCATGACGAGGCCGCCAAGGCGCTCGCCGGCGAGCGCGCGGTGGATGCCGGGATCATCGACAATGCGCGGATCAGCGCGCTGCAGAAGCAGGTCAACGACCTGTCCGCCGAGGTCTCCGAGCTGCGCGACGGCAAGCAGGCGATCGACACCCAGCTGCTCGAGCAGCGCCTCGTCGCGGTCGAGCAGCGCGTCTACGCCCGTGCGCCCACCGAGACACCGACGCCGCAGCCCACCCCCGCCGCGCGGCCGACCCCGCGCGCGCCGCTCAAGCTCGCGCTGCCGCCGGCGGAGAAATGAGCGTCACCGCGTCTCGAACGGCCTGATCCCCGCGCCCAGCGTGTTGGCGCCGATCGCAAGCCGATCGCCGGTGAAATCGGCGACGAACGCGGGGTTGGTCGGCGCGCCCGGCGCCAGCCGCGCGTCATTGCCCTCGATCCGCAAGCCGGTGGCGGCATAGGTGCGATGCTCGGCGCCGATCACGATCAGCCCCGAATGATTCTCCTTGCCGCGGCCCTGGACGAAGGTGTTGCGCGCGATCAGCCCGGTCGCGCCCTCGGGCAGGTCGATCATGTAGTTGGTCTTGCTGCCCTGGGTGTCGTCGAAGCTGTTGTCGGTGATCGACACGTGCGGGCTGCGCAGCTTGACGTAATGGCCGCCGGTGCCGCGCTCGAACCGCGAGTTGGTGACGGTGACGCTGCCGCGATTGGCGAGATAGATGGAATGCGCGCAATCGGGCGTCTGGTCGCACTGGCCGAGCCCCGCAAAGGTCGACCGATCGATGCTGATCTTCTGCCCGACCGGCTCGCCGCCGAGGATCCCCTCCTGGCTGTCGAGGAACATCGCATTGGTGACGGTGAGGTCGCCCATCTCGGTGCGGATCCCGGCACCGTTGCCGTCGGCCACCTTGTAGCCGCGGAACACCAGCCCATCGACGCGCGAGCCCTGCCCGCGCAGCACCAGCCCGGCCTTGCCCTCGCACGCCTCGCGCTCGAAGATCGCGGTGCCCGGCGTCACCGCCTGGAAGGTGATGTGCCCGCCGGCCTGGATCGCGCACTGGCGATAGGTGCCCGGCGCGATCAGGATCGTCGCCGTCCCCATCCGCACCGAATCCACCGCCGCCTGGAGCTGGTCGAAGCCCTGGCCGGTCTCGGCGATGGTGAAGGGCGCATGGGTCTGCGCGAGCGCAGGGGCAGCGACGAGGGCGAGCGCAAGAAGGGCTTTGGTCATGCGTGCGAGCATCCGCGGACTTCGCGCGGCGCGCCATGCAGATTCGCGGTTAATGCAGCGCCGCGCGGTCGCGAGCGGTTAGCCCGACCCGCATCTGTCCCACACTGAACCAGCCGACGTCTGTTGCGACGGCTCCGCTGGCCGCAGCACCGACGATGGCGCGGACGCGATCAGTCCAGGTTCGGCCGCAGCCAGCGCTCCGCCTGCGCCACATCCACCCCGCGTCGCGCCGCATAGTCTGCGACCTGGTCCGCCCCGATCCGCGCCACGCCGAAATATTCCGCCTGCGCATGGCCGAAATAGAAGCCGGACACCGCCGCGGTCGGCAGCATCGCGAAGCTGTCGGTGAGCGTGATCCCCACCTTGTCCTCGGCCCCGAGCAGGTCGAACAGCTGCCGCTTGAGGCTGTGCTCGGGGCAGGCCGGATAGCCCGGTGCCGGGCGGATGCCGCGATACTTCTCGCGGATCAGCGCCTCGTTGGTGAGCTGCTCGCCGTGCGCATAGCCCCACAGGTCGGTGCGGACATGCGCGTGCAGCCGCTCGGCGAACGCCTCGGCAAGCCGGTCGGCGAGCGCCTTCAGCAGGATGTCGTTGTAATCGTCATGCCCCGCCTTGAACCGCGCGATATGCGCGTCGATGCCGTGGATGCCGACCGCGAAGCCGCCGATCCAGTCGCCGGCGGGATCGATGAAATCGGCAAGGCACATGTTGGCGCGGCCCTCGCGCTTGGCGATCTGCTGGCGGAGGAACGGCAGCCGCACGCCGTCGTCGAGCACCACGTCGTCGCCGTCGCGCCGGCACGGCCACAGCGCCGCGACGCCGCGCGCCGTCAGCCATCGCTCGGCGATGATCGTGTCGAGCATCGCCTGCGCATCCTGGTACAGCCCGCGCGCGCTCTCGCCGACCACCTCGTCGTCGAGGATCGCGGGGAAGTTGCCCGCCAGCTCCCAGGCGCGGAAGAACGGTGTCCAGTCGATATAGTGGCGCAGGTCCTCGAGGTTCCAGTCGTCGAACACATGGGTGCCCGGCTGCACCGGCGCCGGCGCCTTCAGCATCATGTCCGCGGCAAAGCCACGCTCGCGCGCGGTGGCGATCGGCAGCAGGTCGTTCTGCCCCTTGTTGGCGCGCGCCACCCGCACCGCCTCATAATCCGCGGCGATCCCCGCGACATAGCCGTCGCGCTGGGTGTCGCTGACCAGCGTCGTCGCTACCCCGACCGCGCGCGAGGCGTCGAGCACATGGACGATCGGGCCATCATAGGCGGGCGAGATGCGCAGCGCGGTGTGGACCTTGGAGGTGGTCGCGCCGCCGATCAGCAGCGGCATGGTCATGCCCGCGCGCTTCATCTCCTCGGCGACGGTCACCATCTCGTCGAGGCTCGGCGTGATCAGGCCCGACAGCCCGATCATGTCGGCGTCGCTGTCGTTCGCCGCCTCGATGATCCTGGTCCAGGGCACCATCACGCCGAGATCGACCACGTCGAAGCCGTTGCACTGCAGCACCACGCCGACGATGTTCTTGCCGATGTCGTGGACGTCGCCCTTGACGGTCGCCATCACGATCTTGCCCTTGCCCTTGGCACCGGGCTCCTTGGCGGCCTCGATGAACGGCAGCAGGTGCGCCACCGCCTTCTTCATCACCCGCGCGCTCTTCACCACCTGCGGCAGGAACATCTTGCCCGAGCCGAACAGGTCGCCGACCACGTTCATCCCGTCCATCAGCGGGCCTTCGATCACCTCGATCGGCCGCGCGAACTGCTGGCGGCATTCCTCGGTATCGTCGACGACATGCGCGTCAATGCCCTTCACCAGCGCATATTCGAGCCGCTTCGTCACCGGCAGCGAACGCCATTCCGCCGCCGCCTTCTCGGCCACCGCATCGGTGCCGCGAAACTTCTCGGCGAGCGCGACCAGCCGGTCGCCGGCCTCGGGATCACGGTTGAGGATGACGTCCTCCACCGCGACGCGCAGCTCGGGCTCGATCTGGTCGTAGACGTCGAGCTGGCCGGCGTTGACGATCGCCATGTCCATCCCGGCGGGGATCGCATGGTGGAGGAACACCGAGTGCATCGCCTTGCGCACCGGCTCGTTGCCGCGGAACGAGAAGCTGAGGTTGGACAGCCCGCCCGAGATGTGGACGTGCGGGCAGCGCGCCTTGATCTCGCGGCATGCCTCGATGAAGTCGACGCCGTAGTTGTTATGCTCCTCGATCCCCGTTGCCACCGCGAACACATTGGGATCGAAGATGATGTCCTCGGGCGGGAAACCGATGCCGACGAGCAGGTCATAGGCGCGCGAGCAGATCTCGACCTTGCGCGCCTTGGTATCGGCCTGGCCGACCTCATCGAACGCCATCACCACCACCGCGGCGCCATAGGCCATGCATTTGCGGGCATAGTGGAGAAACGATTCCTCGCCCTCCTTCATGCTGATCGAATTGACGATCGGCTTGCCGGAAACGCACTTCAGCCCCGCCTCGATCACGTCCCACTTCGAGCTGTCCACCATCACCGGGATTCGCGCGATGTCGGGCTCGGCCTGGATCAGCTTGAGAAAGGTGGTCATCGCCTCGTGCGCGTCGAGCAGGCCCTCGTCCATGTTGACGTCGAGCACCTGCGCACCGGCCTCTACCTGCTGCAGCGCCACCGCGACGGCGGCGGGGTAATCGCCCGCCATCACCAGCTTCTTGAACCGCGCCGAGCCGGTGACATTGGTGCGCTCGCCGATGTTGACGAAGCTGGTGGAAAGGTTGGTCATCATCTTCTTCTTTAGATCCTCCCCTGGAGGGGAGGGGAACCGCCGAAGGCGGTGGAGGGGTAGTCGCCGCAAATACCAAGGCTCGTGCTCGCGGAGACTACCCCTCCACCAGCTTCGCTGGTCCCCCTCCCCTCCGGGAAGGATCCGAAACTACGCCGCCATCGTAAACGGCTCCAGCCCGGCGAGCCGGGTCCGCACAGGCGCCTTGGGCACCGCGCGCGGCGCCACCCCGGCGACGCCATCGGCGATCGCCTTGATATGCGCCGGGGTCGAGCCGCAGCAGCCGCCGAGCACGTTGACCTGCCCGGCCTCGGCCCATTCGCCGACGAGCCCGGCGGTCGTCACCGGCAATTCGTCATAGGCGCCAAGCTCGTTCGGCAACCCGGCGTTGGGATAGACCATGATCAGCGTGTCGCAGATTTCCGACAGAGTCTTCACGTGCGGCCGCAATTGCTCGGCGCCGAACGAGCAGTTGAGCCCGATCGTCACCGGCCGCGCATGGCGCACCGCATGCCAGAATGCCTCGACGGTGTGGCCGGACAGATTGCGCCCGGACAGGTCGGTCAGCGTCATCGACATCATGATCGGCAGGTCGCGGCCCAGGTCATGCGCCGCGTCGAGCGCCGCCATGATCCCGGCCTTGGCGTTGAGCGTGTCGAACACCGTCTCGATCAGGATGAAATCGACGCCGCCCTCCACCAGCGCGTCGATCTGCTCGCGGTACACGCCCTTGAGGTAATCGAAGTCGATCTCGCGATAGCCCGGGTCGTTGACGTCGGGCGACAGCGACAAGGTCTTGTTGGTCGGCCCCAGCGCGCCCGCCACGAACCGCGGGCGGCCATCCTTGGCCTCGAACTCGTCGGCGATCCGCCGCGCGAGCCGGGCGCTCTCGACGTTGATCTCGCGCACCAGATGCTCGGCGCCGTAATCGGCCTGGCTGATCCGGTTCGCGGAGAAGGTGTTGGTTTCGGCGATGTCCGCCCCGGCCTCGAAATAGGCGCGGTGGATCGACTCCGGCACCGCCGGCTTGGTCAGCGCGAGGATGTCGTTGTTGCCCTTCTGGTCATGGCCGAGCCCGAGGCTGCCGGCATAATCCTCTTCCGAGAGCTTCCAGTTCTGGATCTCGGTCCCGAACGCGCCGTCGGTGATCAGGATGCGCTTGGCCGCCTCGGCCAGGAAGGTATCGCGAACGCTCATCAAACCCACTCCGTCATCCCCAAACCCATTCCGTCACCCCAGACCCACTCGGTCATCCCAGCGAAAGCTGGGATCTCGTGCCAAAGGGCCTGCTTCATTGCCGAAGATCCCAGCGTTCGCCGGAATGCCCCCCTGGCTCACGCCGCCGCCACGTTCGCCACCGGCTTGGATCGCACGCCGAGCAGGTGGCAGATCGCGAACGCCAGCTCGGCGCGGTTGAGCGTGTAGAAGTGCAGCGACTTCACCCCGCCCGCGTAGAGCTTGCGGCTGAGTTCGGCGGCGAGCGTCGCGGCGATCAGCTGGCGCGAGGCGGGATGGTCGTCCAGCCCCTCGAACAAGCGCGCCATCCACTCGGGCACCTTGGTCCCGCACATGTTGCTCATCCGCACCACGCTGGCGAAATTGGTCACCGGCATGATCCCGGGGACTATCTCGGCATCGATTCCCGCTGCGGCGAGCTTGTCGCGATAGCGGAAGAAGGTCTCGGGCTCGTGGAAGAACTGCGTGATCGCGCGGGTCGCGCCGGCATCGAGCTTCGCCTTGAGATTGTCGATGTCGGAACGGTCGTCGGGCGAATCCGGATGGCATTCGGGATAGGCCGCCACCGACACCTCGAACGGGTGCAGCCGCTTCAGCCCCGCCACCAGCGCCGCGGCATTGTCATAGCCGCCGGGATGGCTGACGAACTTCGCGCCCGCCGCGGGCGGATCGCCGCGCAGCGCAACGATGTGGCGGACGCCGGCGGCCCAATATTCCTCGGCGACCTGGTCGATCTCCTCGCGGGTCGCTTCCACGCAGGTAAGGTGCGCAGCGGCGGCAAGGCTGGTCTCGCGCTGGATCCGCGCCACCGTCTGGTGGGTCCGCTCGCGGGTCGAGCCGCCGGCGCCATAGGTCACCGAGACGAAGCTCGGCCCGAGCGGCTCCAGCGTGCGCACCGCGCCCCACAATTGCTCTTCCATCTTCTCGTTCTTGGGCGGGAAGAATTCGAAGCTGACGTCGAGGTCGCCCGCGACATCCGCATAGAGCGGCGCCTTGAGCGCGATCTGCGCCTCCTCGAGCTGGTTCACCGAGATCGTCGTCATGCCGCCTTCACCTCACGCAAGCGCGCACCGGGCTTGGCGCCCAGCCACAAAGTCACCGTCAATTCCCCACCCTTCAATGTCTCGGTCCGTGCCAGCTGCAGCCCGGCATTGGCAAACCAGGCCGCGATCTGCTCGTCGGCGAAGCCAAGCCGCGTGTGCGCATCCTTGGCGCGCAACTCCTCGCGATCATGCGGCGCAAAATCCGCGATCAGCAGCCGCCCGCCCGGCCCCAGCACTCGCGCCGCCTCGGCGATCGCCGCGCCCGGCTGCTGCGCGAAATGCAGCACATGGTGGAGGATCGCGACATCGGCGGCGCCATCGCCCATCGGCAGCGCATAGAGATCCGCCTGGCGCAGCTCGGTGTTGGCGCGATCGTGCAGCTTGGCACGCGCCAGCCGCAGCATCTCCGACGAGCGATCGATGCCGAGCGCGGTCTCCGCCTGGTCGCCGAACAGCTCGAGCATCCGCCCGGTGCCGGTGCCGATGTCGATCAGCTGGCCGATCGGCCCCTCTCCGAGCACCGCCGCCATCGCATGCTCCACCTGCTCCTCGGCGACATGGAGCGAGCGGATCGCGTCCCACTCGTCGGCATGGCCCTCGAACCAGCTCGCCGCGCTCGCCGCGCGATCGGCGCGCACCGCTGCCAGCCGCGCCGCGTCGGCCACCGCCCAATGGTCGGGCTGCGCCGCATGCCATTGATCGAGCGCCGCGGCGACCGGTGCGGTCGCCGCCTGCTTGCCCAGCGCCACGAACACCCAGCTGCCTTCCTTGCGCCGCTCGGCCAGCCCCGCGTCGCACAGGATCTTGACGTGGCGGCTCACCCGCGGCTGGCTCTGGCCGAGCACCTGCGCGAGCTCGCCCACCGACAGCTCCATCGAGCGCAGCAGCGAGAAGATACGCAATCTCGTGGCATCGGCCAGAGCGCGAAAGATATCCAAAGCAAGCGTCATCGTCGGGTCCAGCTTAGCGGGATAAACATATAAAGATATCTTTATATGAGGTCAACGCGGACCCGAGGGCCTTGCCTCGCGTTGCATATGCGCGAAGTTAGACAGATTAGGGAGTACCCACATGAAGCGTCTCATGATCCTCGCCGCGCCGGCGCTGCTGCTCGGCGCCTGCAGCCAGAACACCCAGGACCAGACCGCCAACGCCGCCGATGCGGTCGCCGGTGACGCCAATGCGACCCTCCAGAACGCGGTCGGCGATGTCGGTGCCGCCACCGACGACGCCTTCGGCTCTGCCGAGCGCTCGATGGACAATGCCGGCGCCCATGCCGATGCCGCCGGCGATCGCCTCAGCAACAGCGCCGACCGTGTCGGCGACCGGCTGAGCGACCACGCCGATCGCGCCGGCGACGACATCGCCAATGCCGCCGACCGCGCCGGCGATGCCACCGGCAACGCGCTCGTCCGCGCCGGCAACGCCATCCGCCACTGATGAGCGCCCCGGCTCGCCTCCCTCTCCTCGGCCCGGCTAGAGCCGGGACTTACCGGAGGCGAGCCCTCGCGCTCGTCGCGGCGACGCTGGCGCTCGCCGCCTGCTCGCGCCACCACGACGATCAGCCCGGCGCGGTCAGTGCCGAAGAAGCCGCGCAGCTCAACGACGCCGCCGCGATGCTCGACGCCAACAGCGTCGACCTCAACGCCGCCACCGCCAACGACCAGGATCAGCCATGACCATTGCCAAGCGCCGCCTCGGTGCCACCGACCTCCAGATCGCGCCGCTCGTGCTCGGCGGCAACGTGTTCGGCTGGACCGCCGATCGCGCCGCCAGCTTCGCCGTGCTCGACGCCTTCGTCGCTGGCGGCGGCACCATGATCGACACCGCCGACGTCTATTCGGCGTGGGTCGACGGCCATCAGGGCGGCGAGTCCGAGAGCATGATCGGGGCATGGCTCAAGGCGAGCGGCAAGCGCGATGACGTGCTGATCGCCACCAAGGTCGGCATGCTGCCCGGCGAGGGCGGCGAGAAGCTCGCGCCTGCCCGCATCGCTGCCGCCGCTGACGCGTCCCTCAAGCGGCTCGGCACCGATCGCATCGATCTCTACTACGCCCATCAGGACGATGAGGGCGTGCCCCAGGACGCGGTAGCGGAAGCCTTCGCCAAGCTGATCGAGGCCGGCAAGGTCCGCGTGATCGGCGCGTCCAACTTCCACGCCGCGCGGCTCAAGTCGGCAGTCGATGCCGCCAAGGCCGCCGGCCTGCCGCGCTACCACGTGCTCCAGCCCGAATATAACCTCGTCAGCCGCCACAAGTTCGAAGGCGAGCTGCAGGACTATTGTGTCACCGAGAACATCGGCGTGCTGCCTTATTACGGCCTCGCCTCGGGCTTCCTCACCGGCAAGTACCGCTCGGCCGACGATCTCAAGAAGAGCGTGCGCGGCGGCCGCATGACCGAGTTGCTCGACGGCAAGGGCAAGGCGGTGCTCGCGGCGATGGACGGCGTCGCCGAGGAGACCGGCGCCACCCTTGCGCAGATCGCGCTCGCCTGGCTGATCGCCCAGCCCGGCGTCACCGCGCCGATCGCCAGCGCCACCCGCGTCGAGCAGCTCGAGGATCTGCTCCCGGCGCTGACGCTCGAGCTGAGCCAGGACCAGCTCGAGCGGCTCACCACCGCGGGCGCCTGACAGATCAGGCGGCGAACTGGTTCATCGTGTTCGCCGCCCCACCCGCTTTCAGCGCCGCCTCGCCGGCGAAATAGCCCTTGTGGTCGTCGCCGATGTCGCTGCCGGACATGTTCTGGTGCTTCACGCAGGCGATGCCCCGGCGGATCTCCTCGCGCTGCACGCCGCGGACATAGCCGAGCATCGCCGCTTCGCCGAAATAGTCGCGGGCGAGCGTGTCCGTGCTCAGCGCCGCGGTGTGGTAGGTGGGCAGCGTGATCAGATGGTGGAACACGCCTGCGCGGGCCGCAGCGTCGCGCTGGAAGGTCCTGATCCGCTCGTCGGCCTCGCGCCCCAGCGCGCAATCGTCATAGTCGGCGCTCATCAGCCGTGCGCGGTCATAGGCCGAAACGTCGCGGCCTTCTGCAGCCCAGGCGTCGAACACCTGCTGGCGGAAGTTGAGCGTCCAGTTGAACGAGGGCGAGTTGTTGTAGACCAGCTTGGCGTCGGGCACGACCGCGCGGATCCGATCGACCATCCGCGCGATCTGCGCGATGTGCGGCTTCTCGGTCTCGATCCACAGCAGATCGGCGCCGTGCTGGAGCGAGGTGATGCCGTCGAGCACGCAGCGGTCTTCACCACTACCCTCGCGGAACTGGAACAGGTTGGAGCGCAGCCGCTTGGGCCGCACCAGCCTGCCATCGCGCTCGATCACGACGTCGCCACGCAGGGATGCCAGGTTGCTGACCGGCTCGGCATCGAGGAAGGCGTTATACTGGTCGGCGAGGTCGCCCGGCGCCTGGCTATAGGCGATCTGCTTGGTGAGACCGGCGCCGAGCGAGTCGGTGCGGGCGACGATGATGCCATCCTCGACGCCGAGTTCGAGGAAGGCGTAGCGGCAGGCGCGGATCTTGGCGAGGAAGTCCTCGTGCGGCACCGTCACCTTGCCGTCCTGATGGCCGCACTGCTTCTCGTCGGAGACCTGGTTCTCGATCTGGAGCGCGCAGGCGCCGGCCTCGATCATCTTGCGGGCGAGCAGATAGGTCGCCTCGGCATTGCCGAAGCCGGCATCGATGTCGGCGATGATCGGCACAACATGAGTCTGGTGGCCGTCGATGGCGTGGAGCAGCCGCTGTTCCTCGAGCTGGTTGCCGGCCTCGCGCGCGGCATCGAGGTCGCGGAACAGCAGGCCCAGCTCGCGCGCGTCGGCCTGGCGGAGGAAGGTGTAGATCTCGGCGATCAGCGCGGGCACGCTGGTCTTCTCGTGCATCGACTGATCGGGCAGCGGGCCGAATTCGCTACGCAGCGCCGCGACCATCCAGCCCGAGAGGTACAGATAGCGCCGCTCGGTGGTGCCGAAGTGCTTCTTGATGCTGATCATCTGCTGCTGGGCGATGAAGCCGTGCCAGCAGCCGAGCGACTGGGTGTAGGCGGTGGGATCGGCGTCATAGGCGGCCATGTCGCGGCGCATGATCGCCGCGGTGTAGCGGGCGATGTCGAGCCCGGTGGCGAACCGGTTCTGCCGGCGCATCCGCGCCACCGCTTGCGCATCGATCCCGGGCCAGCTGCGCTGTTGGTGATAGGTCATGATCCCTCCTCGCCTTGTTATCGGCGCGACTGTATCAATCTTGACCGGCTATTCTGTCTAACTTCGCGCATAAACGCGGTTCAGCTGTCATCATCGGCCAACAACAGCTGTGTTGATGTGAATTCGCGACTCAATCACCGACGAAGCTGAAGCCCGATACGCCGCGCTCGCGCTCGTCGATCGACAGCGTGCGGCCGGCGGGGGGCGCCGAGCGCTGGGGGCAGTCGACGCGCAGGCAGGCGCGGCAGCCGAGGCCGATTGGAGTGGCGTCGCCGCGCAGATCCACGCCGCGCGCGATCGCCAGCGTACCGCCGAGGTCGGCAGCCACCCCGAGCCCGACGGTGAACTCGGCCGGCACCCCGCCATAGCGGCGGCGCTGCGGCGTCACGGTGCGCGCGACGGTGAGCCAGCGGCCGCCATCCTCCAGCTCGACCAGCTGGATCGCGAGGCTGCCGGGGCGATCGAAGGCGTGGTGGAGCCGCCATAACGGGCACCGCCCCTCGGCCTCGGCAAGCGGCGACCCGCTCGCCCCCGAGAAAAGTTTGGACGACTGCCCGGCGCGATCGACCCGGACGAGAAAGAAGGGCAACCCGCGCGCGCCGACCCGCTGCAGCGTCGTCAGCCGATGCGCGACCTGCTCGAACCCGGCGCCGAAGCGACGCTGAAGCAACTCGAGATCGTAGCCGGTGCTCTCGCAGGCGCGCAGGAAGCGGGCATAGGGCATCATCACCGCGGCGGCGAAATAGCTGGCGAGATGGCGGCGGAACAGCTTCTCCGCCGAGCGATCGGCAAAGCCCGCCCCGGTGGCGAGACCGTCGATCTCGCCACGCGCCTCGATCTGCGCGAGCTGATAGGCGGCGGCAAAGGTACGCGACGCCGAATCGAGCGTTTCGCTGAGCTGCAACTGGCGCGCGTGGAGATCGAGCCGACGGAGCAGATCGGGCATGACGTCGACCGGCAGGATGCGGATGGTCAGCTGGTGCTTGACCCGCAGCCGCTCGGCGATCGCGCCATAAAGATCGCCGGCGCCGAGCCGCAGCTCGTCCGCCAGCGCCTCGGCCGCACCATCGAGATCGGCGAAATAGCCGCGCCAGCGCTCGATCTCGCGGCGCACCTCGGCGACCGGGTCGCTGCCGTTGTCGGCACCGCTGCCACCACCCGCGACCAGCCGGTCATAGACGCGCGCAAAGGCCTCGGCACCGCCGGGCGCGCCGGCGAGCCACTCCGCGATCTCGTTGCGATCAACCTCCAGATCCGCGAACAGCGGATCGGCCAGCCGCCGGCGGATCGCCGCCTCGCCACCGCCGGGCTCGCCCGCGCTCAACGCGCGCGGATCGAAATCGTACGATTCGGCGAGCCTGACCAGCAACGTCGCCGACAGCGGCCGCTGGTTGCGCTCGACCAGATTGAGGTAGCTCGGCGAGATCGCCAGCGCCTCGGCCATCGCTGCCTGGGTCAGCCCGGCCTGCCGCCGCAGCCGGCGCACCGCATGCCCGGCGAACAGTTTGCGTTCTGCCATGTCCGTCTCCTGGCTGCGTTGATCGATCAGTCGGGCCAACCTGTCAATTAGTTACAACAAGACTGACACTGAGTCGCTTACGTGCACAGCAACACCACGCTCCATCACCGCCGCCCCTGCCCCGCGCCCGGCAGTGCCGCTAGCGCGGGCCCACGGGTTTCCTGGGGAGGAAAGGTGCCCGCCGGTGGCCCCCACTGGCGGGCATTCCTCCGCCACCGCGTGTCAATCACGCGCCCTTCTTCCGCACCGCGCGTTTCCGGGCCATAGCCCGAGGCTATAGGGAGAAGGCATGACCCACGGTTTCACCGCGCGGATCCGCGAGAATCTAGTTCTCTACGGCGCGCTCGCCGCCAACCTTGGCATCGGCGTGGCCAAGTTCATCGCCGCGGCGATCACGGGTTCGTCGTCAATGCTCACCGAAGGCGTGCATTCGTGCGTCGACAGCGGCAACCAGCTGCTGCTGCTCTACGGCCAGCACAAGGCCAAGCGCCCCGCCGACACCGCCCACCCGTTCGGCTATGGTCGCGAACTGTATTTCTGGGCGTTCGTAGTCGCGATCCTGATCTTCGCGGTCGGCGCGGGCGTATCGATTTACGAGGGCTATCGCCACATCATCGAGCCCGAACCGCTCAGCAACCCGCTGATCAACTATATCGTGCTCGCCGTCTCGGCGCTGCTCGAGGGATCATCCTGGTTCCTGGCGATGCGCGAGTTCGCGGCCAAGAAAGGCGACACCGCCTGGTGGAGCGCGATCCGCCGCTCGAAGGATCCAGCCGGCTTTATCGTGTTGTTCGAGGATTCGGCGGCGCTCGCCGGCTTGGCGATCGCCGCGGCCGGCGTGTTCGCCAGCCATGCGCTGAACGACCCGCGGATCGACGGCGTCGCCTCAATCCTGATCGGCATCATCCTCGCCGCGGTGGCAGGGCTGCTGGCGCGCGAATCCAAGGGGCTGCTAATTGGCGAGCGCGCCGACCCGCGGGTGGTGGCAACCGTGCGCGCGATCATCGAGGCGCATCCGGCGATCTCCTCGGTCAACCACGTCCGCACCATCCACACCGCGCCCGATTCGATCTTCGCTGCGGTCAGCGCCGATTTCGTCGATTCGGTGACGATGGGTGAAGGCGAAACCATGATCGAGGAACTGGAGGACCGGCTACGCGAGGCGGTGCCGATGCTGAGCTCGATCTACATCCGCCCGGAAAAGCGCGAGAATGCGGCGGTGTTCAGCGGCGTCGCCCCCTGAAACAGGTGGTTGCCGATCGTCACGCGATGGATACACTCGCGAGCCATGCACCGCTCGCTTCTTCGGCCGCTGCTCGGCCTGCTGCTGACGCTCTCCGCGCTGCTCGGCGCGGTGCCGGCGTTCGCGGCGGTGACGATCACCTTCTGGAGCCATGAACTCGGCAACAGCTTTCCCCACGCCTTCTTCACCCTGCGCGGCGTACCCGATGCCGGCGGGCCACCGGTGGACGCCAATTACGGCTTCACCGCCAAGGCGATCACCCCCAAGCTGCTGATGGGCACGGTGGGCGGGCGGCTCGACATCGCCAAGCCGGGCTATATCAACGGCAGCGACGCGCAATTCTCGGTGATGCTGAGCGATGCGCAATACAGTCAGGTGCTGGCGCTGATCGCGGCCTGGGACGACAAGACCGGCGACGGCCATTACAATCTGACCAACCGCAATTGCATTCACTTCGTCAAGGAAGCGGCGCGGATCGCGGGGCTGACGGGGCTGGACCAACCCGGGCTGATGAAGAAGCCGCGCTCCTATCTGCAGGCGGTGGAGGCGGCCAATATCGGGGTGGTCACGCCGGTGCGGCGGCACGGCAAGGATTATCTCGCCTCGCTGCCGCCGCTGGCGGTGGTGGCGGCGCCCGCCGCGGTGGCGGTGGCTGCCCACTGAACCGTCGTCATGCCGTACCCGGTCCGGCATCCACTCCTCCCATGCGACGAACGTCCTGGTCGAGCCGCGGGCTGCGGAGCGAGTCCGGAGTGCGAAGAGCCGGGTGGCAGTGGTTTTCAGTCAGCCGGGATATGATGGCGTCGTTGTGATCCGTTCGTGCTGAGCTTGCCGAAGCACCTTGAGACTGAGGCCTCTCGACAAGCTCAGAGCGAACGGCGCGGGGACGGTCGCGGCGGACGTCCATGGGGCGGTCGCGGGGCGGACCTAGCGACGGCGATCAGCCCGCCGGCGCGATCTCGACCAGGTCGAGCATCGATTCGAACGCGGGATAGGGCACCACCAGCCGCCAGCGGCGCTCGCCGATGCGCTCCAGCACGCCGGCGACGTCGCGCTTGCTGTCGCCGCCATAGACCATCGCGCGCGGTTCGTCGCCGAGCACCAGCGTGCCGAGGAAGACCTCGCGGGCGTCGGTACGGTCGAACAGATGGCCCACCAGCCGCTGGGTGCCGCCGGTGCGCAGGGTGAGCACACCCTCTTCCGGTGCGATCGTGCACGGGTTCCACCGGCCCGGGACCAGCGGCCGCGTGGCATCGTGATGGCGGCCGAGCTTGACGGTGCGGCAATGGTAGGTGCCGGGCGGTAGCGCGACGCCTTCAACGCTGCGATCAGGATCGAACAACGGATCCGCGGCGAGAACCGCGGCGTGGCCGGCGGCGCGCTCGATCGCGAGCGCCGCCACCCAGGCGTTGCGCCAGTCGCGCAGCCGTGCGCGGTCCGCGCCAGTCGCCACCCGTTGCCAATCGACGTCCACCGGATCCTCGGCCGAGGCGAGGCTGCCGGCCGCGATCGATGCGACCAGCGCGGCCGCCGCGAGCCCCTGACGCCACCGTCTCGCGGCACCACCTGCCCGTCGGTGGCTCAGCCGTGTGCGTGTCATGGTCGTGCCGTCTCCCGCCGATGTCGTGCGCGCCAATCTCCTGGCATCAATCTCCTGCCCGGCGCACCGCCCGGTTGCAACCACCAGCCTCGCCAAGCATTTCGTGACGGAACAGCAACGGAGCCTGGCATGCGCCTCGACGATTTCGATCCCAACATCAACGTCGAGGACCAGGGCAACCGGGGCGGCGGCTTTGGTGGCCTGGGCGGCGGTGGTGGCGGCGGCGGCGGGCTGCTGTTCGGCTTGCTGCCATTGATCGGCAGCCGGTTCGGCTGCGGCGGTATCGTCGTGGTGCTGATCCTGCTCGCCGTGTTCGGCGGGCTCGGCAACATCGGCGGGATGCTGGGTGGTGGCGGCAGCCAGACCGGCACGCAGATCTCGCGCCCTGCCAGCGGCACCGCGGGCGACGGCACCAGCGCTACCAGCGTCTGCACGTCGGATCCCGCCAAGCATGCCGCGTGCAACGCGTTCAGCTCGGCGCAGAAGACCTGGGCGGCGATCTTCGCGCAACAAGGCCAGCAGTTCGAAGCGCCGGGCCTGCGCTTCTTCAGCAACAACGGCGAGTCCGGCTGCGGCGCGGCGCAATCGGCGATGGGTCCCTTCTACTGCCCGACCGACCACGACATCTATCTCGACACCGCCTTCTTCGACGAACTAGCCAACCGCTTCCAGGCTAAGGGCGATTTCGCGCAGGATTATGTGATCGCGCATGAGTTCGGCCATCACATCCAGAATCTGCTCGGCACCTCGGACAAGGTGCAGCAGATCCAGCGCGGTGGCAGCGAGACCCAGGGCAATGCCGCCTCGGTTCGCCTCGAACTGCAGGCCGATTGCTTCGCCGGCGTGTGGGCCGCGAAGAACCGCGACCGCATGGATCCGGGCGATCTCGAGGAAGGGCTGACCGCCGCGCATGCGATCGGCGACGATACGCTTCAGCAACAGTCGCAGGGCCGCGTGGTGCCCGACAGCTTCACTCATGGCACCTCGGCGGAGCGGATGAAGTGGCTGCGCCGCGGCATCGAGACGGGCGATCCTGCCCAGTGCGACACCTTCTCGGGAGCGATCTGATGGCACGCGCCTGGAGCCTGGTGTCCCGCCCAGAGGGGTTGCCGACCGCCGACAATTTCCGCTTGCTCGATCTCGGCCGCCCAGAGCTCGCCGACGGCGAGGTGCGGATCGCCAACGAGTGGCTGTCGGTCGACCCATATATGCGCGGGCGGATGAACGACGTGAAGAGCTACACGCCGCCGTTCGGGCTCGGCGAGCCGATGACAGGCGGCGCGATCGGGCGGGTGACCGAGAGCCGCTCCGACCAGTTCAAGCCGGGCGAGATCGTCCAGCATTTCGCCGGCTGGCGCGACGAGGCGGTGCTGCCCGCAGATCAGGTCAAGCCGCTGCCCCAGCTCGAAGTCGAGCCACAGGCGTATCTCGGCCAATTGGGCGTGCCGGGGATGACGGCCTATTTCGGGTTGCTCGATATCGCCGCGGCGCAGGAGGGCGAGACGGTGTTTGTGTCGGCCGCCGCGGGCGCAGTCGGCTCGACAGTGGTGCAGATCGCCAAGGCCAAAGGCATGCATGTCATCGCCTCGGCCGGAGGCCCGGAGAAATGCGCCTGGGTGCAGTCGCTCGGCGCCGATTCGGTGATCGACTACAAGGCCGGCACGCCGATCGTGCAGGCGCTCGGCGAGCAGGCGCGCAACGGCATCGACGTCTATTTCGACAATGTCGGCGGCGATCACCTCGATGCGGCGTTCGCCCACGCCAAGCTTCACGCGCGCTTCGCCGTCTGTGGCATGATCGACGGCTATAACGCCGCCGATCCGGTGCAGCTGCGCTACATCGCGCGGATGATCGGCATGCGGGTGCGGCTGCAAGGCTTCATCGTCACCGACTTCGCCGACCGCGCCGCCGAATTCTACCGCGACATGGGCGGCTGGCTGAAGGACGGCAAGCTCACCCGAGAGGAGACGGTGGTCGACGGGCTCGAGCGGATGCCCGAGGCGTTCCTCGGGCTGTTCTCCGGGCAGAACAAGGGCAAGATGCTGGTGCGGGTGTGATCCGCCAACCTCGTCCCGTCATCCCGGCTGACGCCGGCATGACGGGGCGGGATGATAGGCGTTAGCGCGCCACCTTCACCGGCTTACGGCTGGCGTACAGCCCGTAGGCGCCGATCACGGCGTAGCAGAGCGCCGGCAGCAGCAGCGAGAAGTGGAGCGAACCGCTCTTGTCGGCGAGATAGCCGGTGAGCGGCGGCACCACGGCGCCGCCGACGATCGCGGTGGCGATCACGCCCGAGCCTTCGGCCGCGCGGCGACCAAGACCGGCGCTGGCGAGGCTGAAGATCGTCGGGAACATGATCGAGTTCATCAGCCCGATCGCGAGCAGCGTCCAGCCCGAGACGTCGCCGACGGTGTTGGCCGAGATCAGGATCAGCGCGATCGAGCCGGTGGCGACGCAGGCGAGCACCTTGCCTGGCGACACCAGCCGCAGCACGCCCGAGCCGATGAAGCGGCCGACCAGCGCGCCGCCCCAATAATAGAACACATGGTTGCCGGCGATCTGGTCGCTGACGCCCCACACGTCGCTCTGGGTGAGATAGGAGACGATCAGCGAACCGATCGAGACTTCGGCGCCGACGTAGAGGAAGATGCACAGCGCGCCCATCGCGAAGCGCGGGCTGGACAGCAGGGTGAGCGGGTGGAAGATGCTGCCGCCCTTTTCCTGCTCCTCCTGGAGCCGGTTGCGGCGGGTCCAGACCACCGCGGCGATCACCAGCAGCGCGACGGCGAGGCCGAGATAGGTGTGGACGATCGCGCGCGACGATTCGACGCGGTAGGCCTCGAGCGCGGCGCCGGTGAGCGATGCTGCCGACAGCGAGGCGAGCCCGCCGAGGATCAGCGCCGAGCCGACCCGCGGGAAGATGGTGGTGCCGAGCGAGTTGAACGCCTGGGCGAAGGTCAGCCGGCTCGGCGCGGTCTCGGGCTTGCCGAGCAGCGAGATCAGCGGGTTGGAGACGACCTGGACCACCGTGATGCCGGCGCCGAGCACGAACAAGGCGAGCAGGAACATGCCGAAGGTGGCCGAGGAGGAGGCCGGAATGAACAGCAGGCAGCCCGCGGTCATCGTGACGAGGCCGATCGAGGCGGTGCGCATGTAGCCGAAGCGGCGCACGATTGCCGCGGCGGGCAGCGAGAACAGCGCATAAGCGAAGAAGAACGCTGAATTCACCAGCTGCGAGGTGAAGTGATCGAGCGTGAACAGCTCTTTCAGCTTGGGGATGATCACGTCGTTGAGGCTGGTGATCCCGCCGAAGATGAAGAACAGCGCGAACACGAAGACGCGCAGGTCCGGTGCGTCATAGCCGTGGGCGGCGTCGCCGGCGGCGGCCGGATCGCTGCTGCTGGTGGTATCGAAGTGCATTGCCATGGACGAACGCGGCCCCTCTCTAGGATCTTTGGCGAGGGCATAGGCCGCGCGCGCGGGCGCTGGCAAGCGGATCAGCCGAGGCGGAATCCCGAGACGACCCACCCCATCACCGTATCGCGATAGTCGCGCACCGCCCGGTCACCGCCGCCGGCGCCGACCGTGACCATCAGCGGCAGCAGATGCTCGGCCTCGGGATGAGCGAAGCGCGCGTGCGGCAATGATGCCCAGTCGGCGAGCCGCGCGGCGCGGCGGTCTGGATCGGGGTCGGTCACCGCGGCGGCCAGCGCATCGTCCCATTCGGCCGCCACCGGCGTCACCTGGGGCCCGCGGGCGCGCAGATTGTGGAAGCTCATCCCCGAGCCGACGATCAGCACGCCCTCGTCGCGCAGCGGCGCGAGCGCGGCGCCGATCGCGAGGTGCGCGGCAGGATCGAGATCGGCGCGCAGCGACAGCTGCACCAGCGGGATATCAGCCTCTGGCACCGCGACCATCATCGGGATGAACACGCCATGGTCCCAGCCCCGGTTCGCCTCTTCGCCGACCTCATGGCCCGCCGCCGCCAGCAGCGCCGCGGCCCGGCGGGCGACATCGGGCGCGCCCGGCGCATCCCAGCGCAGCTGATAGGTGTGCGGCGGGAAGCCGTGGTAGTCGAACAGCAACGGCTTGCCGTCGCCGACATGCACCGTCACCCCGGCCGTTTCCCAATGGCCCGAGACCATCAGAATAGCGCGCGGCCGCTCCGGCAGCGAGGCGATCAGCCCGGCGAGATAGGCTTGCATCGGCTGCCACATCGGGTCCGCCGGGCCGCCGTGCGGGTCCATGAAGAAGCACGGGCCGCCGCCGTGTGGGATGAACAGGGTAGGAAGCGTCATGCCGGCAAGATCGGCAGCCAGCGACGTCGCCGCAATCGCCTGGATCGAAACGCACTGTTCGTGCTTGGGGGGCGAGGCTAGGAGGCGGCATGACGCGCCTTACCGTCAACAACCAGCCGGTCGAATACCGGCTCGACCCCGCGACGCCGCTACTGTGGGCGCTGCGCGACGCGTCCAACCTCACCGGTACCAAATATGGCTGCGGCACCGGCGAGTGTGGCGCCTGCACCGTCGATGTCGACGGTCGCGCGGTGCGCGCCTGTCAGGCGCCGATCGGCACGGTGGAGGGCACCTACGTTACCACGATCGAAGGCCTCAGCCACGAGCGCAACCACCCGCTCCAGCTCGCTTTTATTGCCGCGAACGTGCCGCAATGCGGCTTCTGCATCCCGGGCATGATCATGGCCGCCGCCGTGCTGCTCAAGAAGGACGCCGATCCCGATGAGGCGGCGATCCGCGCAGGCATCGACAATCTGTGCCGTTGCGGCGTCTATCCGCGGCTGATCGAGGCAATCCAGCGCGCCGGGCGGGCGCTGCGCGGCGAGGAGACGATCACCGCCGGTGCCCGCCCGGGGATCGACGCCGCCGATGCCGCGCGGGTGGTGCCGGCGCTGGTGCCGCACCGCGACTGAGCCCCGCGAAGCTTTCGCAATGCTGACGAACCAGTTCAGCCTTCGATCAACGCGCCGGGCGTAATCGCCGATCATCGGAGCCGGCCCGGGTGCCGGCGGGAGTAAGGACGACCATGAATATCGTGATCAAGGCATTGCTGGCCGCCACCGCGCTGATGCCGATCGCCGCGCAGGCGCAGGAGGCCCAGCAGCCGGACCGCCAGGGCCGCGCCGAGCATCAGGGCGGCCGCGGCGAGCGCGGTGACCGCGGCAATCGCAACTACCAGCGGCCGCAGGGTGCGGTGCAGCCGGTCAACGGCCAGCGCGGCCAGCCGCAGCCGTTCCAGGCCGATCGCGGCCCGGATCGCCAGACCTTCGCCGCCGACCGTGCACCGGATCGCGGCGGGCGCGATCTTGCGGCCGGTCGCCAGGATTACGGCGGCGACCGCGGTGACGCGCGCCGCCAGGGTCAGGGTCGCCCGGTTCAGTTCCAGGATGGTCGCGGGAGCCAGGGTCGCCCGGTGCAGTTTCAGGGTGGCCAGGACGCGCGCGGCGATCGCGGCAACGTGATCCAGGCCGGCCAGCGCGGTCGCGACGACCGCGGCCGCGGTGGCGATCGCGGTAACTATGGCGGCGGTTATGGCGGCGGTGCGGGCCGCGGCTATGCGGACAATCGCGCCGGGGCGTGGAACCGCGGCTGGCGCGGCGACAATCGGTACAATTGGAACAGCTACCGCCAGGTGAACCGCGGCGCCTATCGCCTGCCGCATTATTATGCGCCCGGCGGCTGGGGCTATGGCTATCGCCGCTTCTCGATCGGGTCTGTGCTGTCGTCGGTGCTGTGGAGCGACAATTACTGGATCGACGATCCCTACGACTATCGCCTGCCGGAGGCATACGGCCCCTATCGCTGGGTGCGCTACTATGACGATGCGATGCTCGTCGACCTGCGATCGGGCCGGGTGGTGGACGTCGTCTACGACATCTTCTGGTAAGCGGCGGTCGATCCGACGCTTGATCTCTCAAGAGGGCTCGGCCGGTCGGCCGGGCCCTTGCCTTTGCCGGTCGCGGGCGGCACCGTCGGGCTCATGTTCTTCCGCAAATCCTTCTCCGCCAACAAGCCGAGCAAGACCCGCCAGCTGGTCGGCCGCCGCGTCGCCGAGCGGCTCGATGCCAATCCGCTGGTCACCAAGGCCGAGATCGAGGCCGCGCAGGTCTTCTACCATCTCGACTTCCTCGACGCCGCGCAATGCGACGCGCTGATCGCGCTGATCGATGGCAATCGCCGCCCCTCCACCTTGCTGTCGGACACCGTCAAGGACGACTTCCGCACCAGCGAGAGCTGCGACATGGATCGCTGGTCGCCAGCGGTGCAGCCGATCGATGAATCGATCGCGCAACTGCTCGGCATCGAGCCCGACCACGGCGAAACCATGCAGGGCCAGCGCTACGCCCCCGGCCAGCATTTCCGCGCCCACCATGACTTCTTCCACGAGGCCGAAAGCTATTGGCCGGCGATGAAGGCGTCGGGCGGCCAGCGCACCTGGACCGCGATGATCTACCTCAACGACGTCGCCGACGGCGGCGCCACGTGGTTTCCCCAGGCCGGGTTCAAGATCGCGCCGCGGCGCGGCCTGCTGTTGTGCTGGAACAACATGAACCCGGACGGCAGCCCCAATCTGCTGACGCTGCACGAGGGGACGGACGTGGTGGTGGGGACCAAGTACATCGTCACCAAATGGTTTCGCGAGGGAGCCTGGGTGAAGCGCTGAGCGGCGCGCGCTGGCGTTGATCGCTGGTGATCCGGGGACGGCTTTGGGGCCGCGTAGGTTATCAATGACGTATCATTGGTGGTACGGTGGACGCCGAAACAAGCTCGGAGTGACGCAGGATAGAGAGGAGCCCGCTCGCTCCGCCGCCTCATACCGTCACCCCAGCGCAAGCTGGGGTCTCCCGCGGCTCCGTTCCCGCGCTATCGCAAAAGACCCCAGCTTGCGCTGGGGTGAAGATTTGAATCGGCGGTGACGACTTGAGTTAGCGGCGACTAGACATGGCAAAGCACCGTTAGCCTCGGCGTTACCCACATCCGCCCGTGCGATCCGCACGCGGCGGTGGTAACGGCGACTATGGTCTCCACTTTTCAGTCGCTGTCACACCGCGCATGACCCCTGTCCTCGGCGTCACCACCTCGATCCTCGGCCAGCCGTGGCGCTGGCGCGCGCTGTCCGCCGATACCCGTGACGGCGTCGACGGCTTCGGCGGCGACGATCTCGTCACCCAGTTGCTGCTCGCCCGCGGCTGCCCGCGCGAGGCGCTCGACGAGCATCGCGCGCCCTCGATCCGCGCGTTCATGCCCGATCCCTCGATCTTCCGCGACATGGACCGCGCCGCCGCCCGCCTCGCCGATGCGGTGGCAGCCGGCGAGCAGATCGCGGTGTTCGGCGATTATGACGTCGATGGCGCAACCTCGGCGGCGGTGATGATCCTGGTGCTGCGCGATCTCGGGCTGGAGGCGCGCGCCTACATCCCCGATCGGCTGACCGAGGGCTATGGCCCGTCCGGCACCGCGATGGTGCGGCTCAAGAACGAAGGCGCGTCGCTGATCGTCACCGTCGATTGCGGCGCGCAGGCATTCGAGGCGCTGGCGATCGCGCGCGACGCCGGGGTCGACGTGCTGGTGGTCGACCATCACAAATGCGCCGCCACCCTCCCCCACGCCCATGCGGTGGTGAACCCCAACCGGCTCGACGAGGATGAGGGCGCCGCGCACGGCCATCTCGCCGCGGTCGGCGTCTGCTTCCTGCTCGCCGCGGCGCTGATCCGCACCCTGCGCGCGCGCGGCTTCTTCGCCGACCGGGCCGAGCCCAAGCTGATCGACCTGCTCGATCTGGTCGCGCTCGGCACCGTCGCCGATGTCGCCCAGCTCAGGGGGCTCAACCGCGCCTTCGTCGCGCAGGGGCTCAAGGTGATGGCGCAGCGCCGCAACATCGGCGTCGCCGCGCTGATCGAGGCCTCGCGGCTCACCCGCGCGCCGACCTGCAGCGACCTCGGCTTCGCACTCGGGCCGCGGATCAACGCCGGCGGCCGGGTCGGCCGGGCCGATCTCGGCGTCCGCCTGCTCACCACCCGCGATCCCGAGGAGGCACGGGCCATCGCAGAGGAGCTCGACCGGCTCAACGACGAGCGCCGCACCATCGAGGCCGGCGTCCAGGAAGCCGCCGAGCTGCTCGCCGCCGAGGATCGCCGCGTCGCGGTGGTCGCCGGGCTCGGCTGGCACCCCGGGGTGATCGGCATCGTCGCCGGGCGGCTCAAGGAGAAGCTCGGCCGCCCGGTAATCGTGATCGCGCTCGACGAGCATGGCCTCGGCAAGGGATCGGGGCGCTCGATCCCCGGGGTCGATCTCGGCGCCGCGGTGCTCGCCGCCAAGGAGCATGGCCTGCTCGTCGCCGGCGGTGGCCATGCGATGGCGGCCGGGCTGACGATCGCCGCCGGCGAGCTCGTCGCCTTTGCCGATTTTCTCGAGCAGCGGCTGGCGGGCGCGGTCGACCGTGCCCGCGAGGATCGTTCGCTATTGCTCGATGCGGTGCTCGCCGCCGGCGGGGTCAATCCCGCGCTGGTCGAGGCGCTGGAAGTGGGCGGCCCCTATGGCATGGGCTGGCCGGCGCCGCGGGTGGCGATGGGGCCGGTGCGGATCATCAAGGCCGATGTGGTCGGCAACGGCCATGTCCGCGCGGTGGTGGCGGGCGACGACGGCCGCAGCCTCAAGGCGATGGCGTTCCGCGCCGCCGACAATGCGCTCGGCCAGGCGCTGCTCTCCGCCGCGCCGCACCGCCGGCTATGGCTCGCCGGCCGCGCCAAGATTGACGACTGGGGGAGCCGCCCTGCCGCCGAGCTCCACCTCGAAGATGCCGCCTGGGCCGATTGAGCGGCTTGACCCCGCCGCCCGCGCCGCCTAGGGGGCATCGGCGCTGGCCCCTTCGTCTAGCGGTTAGGACGCGGCCCTTTCACGGCTGAAGCACGGGTTCGATTCCCGTAGGGGTCACCATTTCCGCCTAAGTGCGTGAAACGGCGGAATTAAGCCATTCTTTGCCTCTCACTGGTACAGCGTACTGGTACAGCGAGCATCTGAATGGCCCTCATGGCAGCACCCTGGAAGCATCCGAATACCGGCTACTTTTACCTGCGCCGGCAAATCCCCGCCCCGCCCCGCTCCGCCCAGCCTTTGGTGGCAAGTCGCTCTACAAGGTCACGCTCGACACCAAGATCGCCAGCGAAGCCAATATCCTGTTCCTCAAGGCTAATGCCGAGCTTGAGACACGATTCGAGGAGGCGCGTGCGCGGCTGAAGGCGACGGGATACGCGGCACCTACAGCGAGGGACCGAGCTGACGAGCTCGTCGCGGCTTACTTCCTCGGGCCGCAGAGAACCGATGGCGGCCTTGATGGCACAGAGCGCCTTCTTCTTACCCGACTCGAGATTGACCGCGGATTATGGAACCAGACGAATCGAGGCCTTAGCCTGGTGCCCCCAGCTAGCGCCGAGCGCTGGTGGGATCTTTCCAACAACACCGCTTTGTTTCGCGACTATCCCGGACGTAAGCCGGTCCTTGATCACCCGCCGGGCTCCATCTGGCGATGGGCCGACGACAGCTTTGGCGCCAATGCCAAGCTGGAGCAGATCGCAAGGCTAGTCGAGCAGATCGCCAGGCACCATGCGATCGAGTTGACCGACCTTCCCGACGGGATCGAAGCATCAGCCATTACCTTTCTCGGGCAAGTTCCGCGACGAATATGCATCGCTGGCGCCAACCGGGCACAGCCGAATGGGCTCCAACCCACACGCCAATGGCGGCAAGCTGATGCGCCCGCTCGTACTGCCTGATTTCCGATCCCATGCCGTGGTGTTGCCCACGCCGGGCAGCGTCAGAGCGGCTGCCACGGCCACGCTCGGCAGCTATCTCAAGGAAGCGATGGCGCTCAACATCGGCGCCTCGAACATGCGGCTGTTCGGCCCGGACGAGACCGCGTCGAACCGCCTTCAGGCGGTGTACGACGTAACTGGCAAGACCTGGATGGCGGAAACAAAGCCGAACGATACCGACCTCAGCCAGGACGGCCGCGTTATGGAGGTGCTCAGCGAGCATCTCTGCCAGGGGTGGCTGGAAGGTTACCTGCTAACTGGTCGCCATGGCCTGTTCTCGTGCTACGAGGCGTTCGTCCACATCGTCGATTCGATGGTCAATCAGCACGCGAAGTGGCTGAAGACCACGCGCGCGATCCCGTGGCGCAAGCCGATCGCGTCGCTCAATTACCTGCTCACCTCGCATGTCTGGCGGCAGGACCATAACGGGTCCTCGCACCAGGATCCCGGGTTCCTCGACCATGTCGCTAACAAGACGGCCGAGGTCGCTCGCATCTATCTGCCGCCCGATGCGAACTGCTTGCTCTCGGTCGCCGATCACTGCCTCCGCAGTCGCGATTATTTGAACGTCATCGTCGCGGGCAAGCAGCCCGAATGGCAGTGGCTGACGATCGACGAGGCGGTGCGCCACTGCACGATCGGCGCCGGTATCTGGGAATGGGCAAGCGACAAGGACGAGCCCGACGTGGTGCTCGCCTGCGCCGGCGACGTGCCGACGCTGGAGACGCTTGCCGCGGCGATGCTGCTACGGGAGTATGTGCCCGATATCCGCATTCGGCTGGTCAACGTCGTCGACCTGATGGTGTTGCAGCCGCAATCCGAACACCCGCACGGGCTCGACGACCGTGCGTTCGACGCGATGTTCACCACCAATCGGCCGGTGATCTTTGCCTTCCACGGCTTTCCATCGCTGGTGCACCGGCTGGCTTATGCCCGCCAGGGCCATCACAACTTCCACGTCCGCGGGTACAAGGGCGAGGGTACCACAACGACACCGTTCGACATGGTCGTGATGAACGATCTCGATCGCTATCGCCTTGCGCTCGACGCGATCGAGCGAGTGCCGCGGTTGAAGGACCGCGTACCCGAGGAAACCACGCGCTACTGGGCGATGATCGAGCGGCACAAGCTCTACGTCGCCGAAGAGGGCGACGACCTGCCCGAAGTGCGCGACTGGCGATGGATACGTTGATCCTGGCGATCAACGGCGGGTCGTCGTCCCTGAAATACGGCGTCTTCACCGTCGGGGAGGACCGGGTGGAAGCGGTGGGATCCGGCACGGTCGAGGCCGGGCGCGATCCCACCGCCAGCTTCGACGAGATCGTGGCGAAGCTGGGCCAGCAGCCTGACGCGATCGGCCACCGCATCGTTCATGGCGGACCAACACTGTTCCGGCCGACGCTGATCGATAAAGACACCACTGCCGCGCTCGAGGTAGCCTGTGCGTTCGCCCCCCTGCATGGGCCTGCCGCGCTGGCGCTGATTGCAGCAGCGCAGCGCCGCTTCCCGGACACGCCGCAGATTGCCTGCATCGATACGGGCTTTCATGAGCATCTGCCGGCAATCGCCGCCGTGCTGCCCGTGCCAAAGGCGCTCCGGGCTTCTGGGGTCAGACGCTACGGTTTTCACGGCCTGTCCTGCCAATCAATCGTGCGCCAGCTTGGCCCCGATCTGCCCGAGCGGCTGGTGATCGCGCATCTGGGCAGCGGGGCGAGCGTCACGGCGGTTCGGCGCGGGATGTCGATCGACACCTCGATGGGGCTGACGCCCTCTGGTGGCGTGGTAATGGCCACGCGCAGCGGCGACCTCGACCCGGGGCTGCTGCTGTTCCTGCTGCGTGAGCACGAGATGACAGCCCCCAAGCTGGAGGATTTGCTTGATCGCGGATCGGGACTGCTCGGCATCTCGGAACGTAGCGGCGATTTGAGGACGCTCCGGGAGCTGGCGCCGTCCAGCCCCCACGCGCGGCTCGCCGTCGATATCTTCTGCCGATCGGTCGCCAAGCAGATCGCGGCGATGATTGCCAGCCTTGGCGGCATCGACATGCTCGTCTTCAGCGGCGGTATTGGCGAGCATGACGTTGCTACACGCAACGCGATCTGCGCCGATCTAGCTTGGGCTGGGGTGGCGCAGAGCCTACAGGGCAGCGACGCAGGCAACGTCAGGATCTTCTCGCCTCACGAGGAGGAGCAGATCGCGCGCGATGCGTCGGCACTGCTGCGGGCAGTCGGCGTCGGGCAAGAGGTGCCGGCGTGATCCCCTCGCTTGGTCGCAGCCCACTTGATCGGCGCGCCTTCGCCGCGGCCCTGATCGCAGTGACAGGATTGTTTGGCTGGGCGCTGTTCGCTGGAGCCGTCCTGTGGAGCGCGGTCGCAGCGATCATGTTCATGCCGCTCAACAGACGGATCGGCGAACGACTGTCTGGCGAGCCTACCGTCGCAGCGGCCCTTACCGGCTTGCGTTCACTCCGGCGATCGTGATCCCGGCCATTTTGCTGGCGAGCTTCCTGCTTGACCGTGTTGCGGACATTGGCGCGCTGTATGACATTATTGGCGCCTGACGATGAGCCCCGCGATCAAGCTACCGGGCTCACCACTTGCGGAAAGCACCAAGCCCAGCTCGTTTGCCGACGAGCCATAGAATGCGCCGGATATTTCCCCAAAGCTGACCATCCCGCCCGCGCCGATGACCCTGATCGACCTCGTCTTGATGACACCATTCACAACGTCGGCGACGACATCAATCTCGACCGGAACGCCCGTGTTGTTCTGGCCTGTGTATTCATTGACGTTGATGATGCCATAAATTTGAGAGTCACTGTCGCCGCCATCGACGTAAATGGTAGCTTGGCCGATGAATTGAAGCTGCTGCTGGTCCGCGGTAAACACGGTCCCATAGGCTTCCCCGCTATACTGCACGCCGTTCTGTCCAGATAGTCCTCCAGCCGGCGTTGGCGTCCCGATCAGTTGCAAGGCACGGCGATCCGCAGCAACTGTCTCAACCAGGCGAGCGTGAAGGGGTAGATTGGCGGGCGAGAGCACTGGCGTTGGTCTATCGGTAGCTTGCGCCTGAATGACGTTGAGTTCTGGTGGCGAGCCTGCTGTCGCGCTCGTATGCCACTTCAGCACGGTCACCGATCGCGGCGCAACATCATCGGAACCGTAGAAATTGACGGTCGTGGCGCCTGTTGAGGCGACGCTGGGGAACTCCGCACTGTATGGAGAGGTGCCATCGGCGCGAGCAACCGAAAACGCTTCATTGCCGCTCAAGGCCAGATCCTCGAAGGACGCAGCCAAGGGAGCGTCAGGATCGGTAACCGATAACGTGTTGGCTGCCGAACTACTCACAGCGGCGAGAACCTGAGCCGCACCACTTGCGTCGATCAGTGCTGTCACGGATGGCGTGTTGAAGGTGATTGCCCTGGCTGTCGGCGTCGGGGTTGGTGTCGGCGCCGGTGTTGGGGTTGCGTTCGGCGTTGGCGTGGGTGTCGGCACCACTGGAACACTATCAGAGGATGATCCGCCACCACACGCCGAAAGAACTAAAGTGAACGCAAATAATAACAGATACGGTTTCATATCGTTATCCGGACTTGCGAGTAGACCTAGATTAACCTGATACCCCCTGACAATTAACAATCTGCATCACTTACCCACCCGAAGAAAAGTTGCATTGATTGTTGACGCTAAGCGTAGCTGCCCAACTAGCGGGGGCCAGCATGAGACCGTCCGACTTGATCGACTGAATGCGATCAATGTTTGTCTCAGCCCAAGCGACTAGGTAGCTTATGCCGGCAACGCCGACATGATCCAGCAACTGGCACGCAGCTGCAACGACACCCCTCAGGTTCGGGACCTCCCTTCGACACCCAATTTGCCGTAGGTCACCAGGCTGACGTTCACCCCATAACGCCAGGAGCCGTGATCAAACTGCAGCACGAATGCTGTGCTCTGGCGTCTTGCGCATCACCGTTCGTAGGCGTGCACATTACCCTTCGGCCCTGCCATGCTGACGCTGCTACCAAAGACGATTGAGCTACCTCTCTCCAGCCACTAATCAGAAGCATAACCTACGTTAGGGCTTGCATGTCTGCTCTTTACCCCACTCATCGCCTCATCGAATTCGGCGACCTTTCACCAGCCGAACTGGACGTGATCAACGCGCTTGGAAAGGAGGCGAAGGTTTACCCCCGCGGTGCGGTCATCAGCCGAGAGGGCGCTCCTTCAGAGAGCTACTACAGGCTTGTGGAAGGCTGGGCAGGCTCTGCCATCGGCCATGCCAACGGTAGTCGGCAGATCCTGAAGGTTCACCTGCCGGGGGATGCAATGGGGACCCCGAGCATGAGCCTAACTCATACCGCAGACACGCTCTTCGCGATCACGCCGGTGGTAGCGTCCGAGATACCCTATGAGCGTTTTGGCGACATAATCAGCCAGCACCCCCGCCTTGCGGCGCACTTTCTGCTGAGCGTGCAGCGTGAGCGTGTTGCTCTGATGGATCGACTGGCCTCTCTTGGTAGGACATCGGCCCAGTCACGTCTTGCAGCCTTTATCCTCGACCTGAGCGAGCGTCTCGACCTGATTGGGAAAGTCCATGACGGAACGTTTGAGATGATGCTAACCCAAGAGCAGATTGCCGATGTGGTCGGACTGACATCCATCCATGTAAACCGTATGTTGCGGGAGCTCCAAGACCGAAAGCTCGTCTTCCGTGACCGTCAGCATTACACGATCTTAACGCGGGCTGGATTGCGAGAGCTGGCTGATCAGCCAATGCGCGCGCTGAACCGAAACGCCAAATGGCTTCCGCAGCGATCAGCGGGGATGGATAACTAAGGCGGCAGCGAGTTCATGATCGATGTGCTGCCTTCCGTCCAAGTCGAATTGCGAAATGAGCTTTTTGATCACGCGTTCGGAGACACAGCCCAAGCACGTGAGAACGCTCCAGCAAGAGAGTCGAAGGTGAATGGTTTGGGCAGGATCGCGATCGCATGATCGCACGGCTCGCATTCGTCCGGCAGGGCGGTGATGAAGATGGTTGGCACCTTACCATGCACGTTGCGGATCTCTTGAACGGCATCTGGACCTCGTCCGTCTGCTAACCGCACATCTGAAGTGATGACTACCGGCGGCCGAGCCGCTGCCATGCTGACGGCCGCCGCATGGCCTGTGGCTACGTCGAACGAGCTTGCTCCCTCCATCTCTAGGTAAGTCCAGATGATCTCCGCGATTAGAGGTTCATCTTCGATAATAAGGACGTGACACATACCACCGGCACCCTGATCCAAAGCAGAGCACCTTAACCTCTATCAACCCGCGATGGTTCAATCTTAAAATCTGCGAGGCGCTCGGCTATGACGCCAGCACGCTTTGAGGGTCGTTCCTTGCCTCAGAGTTATGACCAATAATCAGCCGTTCCGGGGGGGATCTTGCGGCTCGCCAAAATAGGTTATTCGTCCATCGGACGAATGGCGCCTTTGCCGCTCAGGGCCCGGGTAATACGCATCTCCACTGGTGGCCAAGCGCGTGCGGCGTCATCATTTGTTGTGATCTCGTCCACTGGTTCAAAGGCGGTTCGGGACCGCGCGGCTCTTTCAGGCTGGGCTGGATCAGCAAAAGACAACGCCGCTACGAAGAGATATTGCACGCGCAGTCTGTCTGCAGAGACAGCGTAAGCTGCGCGGCAGATGGATGCGTGACACAGCGCCAGTAATCAGAAACAAGACCGGCAGCCACGGGCTCACCATTGCAGGATCTCTCGCGGAATGCCGATGATCGCCAACGCTCTGATATTCGCCGCGGGGGCCGCACTGGCCAGCACGCCCGACCCCGCGCCCACGCCGCCTAGGATCGGGAGCGGTGCCCCTGTTGTGACACTCGCTCAGGCTTCTTCAAGTTTGACTGGAAAGCGGCAATGCGTCGCCTTCACGTGGCTGCCGAACGACAAGGGATCGCCACGCGGCGGCATCAGCGTGCCGGTTCGCATTAATGACCAGACCGTTCCGCTGCAACTCGACACTGGCGCCAACGTCACCAGCGTGTACGGTAGCTTCCCGATCAAAGCAGGCTGGGCGGCGAAAGGCAGCGAGACGTTCCGCGCCAAGTCATTCGAGCTTGCCAGCGCGGCGCTCGATCGGCCTCAGCTCTACCTGAACCCCAACATGGAGGAGGATGCCAGCTTACGTGGAACGCTGGGGCTGCCGGCGCTTCTGGGCCGCATTGCCGTGATCGACTACCCCAAACAGCGTTTCTGCCTGTTCGACGAAGCCGATCTTCCCGCTCCGATCCAGCAGGCAACGTTCGTCCGCGCGATGCTCCGCAACGCCAAGTTCCATGTGCCGATCAGAACCGGAACGTTCGCGAGCGACACGATCGTCTTCGATACTGGGTCGAGCGAAATGCCGCTTCACGTCGACTTGGCCCTCTGGAAGCGAATTGCAGGTCGCGACGCCGTTGCTGGCGCCCCAGCCACGATCCAGGGAACAGCTTGGGGCAAGCCCTTTACCCTTGTCGGCGCGCCTGCTGCTGCAGCGGTGATGCTCGGCAACATACCGCTCGGCAAGGCCACGGTATTCACCAACCCCGAGGCTCCGGAAAGCTTCGCAGACTGGCCGGTTCCAACCGATGGCGTTCTTGGCAACGCCCCCCTGTGGGACGGGATCGTGGTTCTCGACCTTACCGCAAAGATCAGGTTTGGTGTTATCCGCTAAGGTGACCGGTAGCGTTGCCTGATTGGTTGGCGGCTCCAGTTGGATCTTGATCCAAACGCTAACGCTTCCCTATCGGAGACGAGGAGATCGACGCCTTGATCGCGACTGTCGAGACCCACATCCGGCCGTTCAGCGCCTTATATCGCCAGCCGAATCCTGCCGTCTGTTCATCTTATCGGGACGCGCATCGCCATGAAGGTAGTGTGATGTGCGAGTACAGCGGGAGGCCTTTGCAGCCCCCCGTCGGGTGCTCAGATGTCGTCGCCGAGCGCGCCCTTGACGCTGCCCTTTACGTCCTGCGCTCTGCCCTTGACCTGCTGCGCCTTGCCCTCGGCAGCGAGCTTGTCGTTCCCAGTCGCCTTGCCGGCGGCCTCCTTGACGTTGCCGGCGATCTTGTTGCCGGCGGCATCCAGCTTGTCAGTGAACTCACCCATGGTGTTCTCCTCTTCGTGTTGAACTTCGGGACTGGGGAGCCGTTTGGCTCCCCAGTCGCTGCCCTCAATAACGCTCGACCGCCGGCGTACGGGCGTAAGTGGCCCGTTCGCGATCGACTTCATCGCTTGTGTAGGCTGGCGCTTCGGCATCGAAGCTGGTCCAGCCGGACTGACGATACGCGGCACCGCGCGTGGTCGCGTCAACCGAGCCGTTGCGGTCGAGCACCGCCTGCGCGTCGGCGAGCTGGCCGTCCGGCACTTTGGCGCTGACCAGCGTTCCTCCGCGACGAACACCCTCGGAGTAGACGTTCGCGTCCTCCTCGGTATGGCCGCTGTTCTTCAGCGCGCCGACGAGGCTGCCGGTCGCCGCCCCACCGGCGGCGCCGATCCCGGCTCCTGCTACCGTCGCGGCGAGCCAGCCGGCAGCGACGATCGGGCCGAGCCCCGGGATAGCGAGCAGGCCGAGGCCCGCGAGCAGCCCGCCAGCGCCGCCTAGCAGCGCTCCGGTGGAGGTGCCGCGGCCGACGTCTCCGTAATCGTTGACGCCCTCATGATCGACGGCGGCATGATGGCCATGAGCGTTGTTGGCAACGATGCTGATGTCGCCGTGGCTGATGCCCAGCGCCTCGAGTTCGCTCACCGCGGTGGTGGCGTCGGTGTAGTCGTCGAACAGGCGGGTGATGGTCTGTGACATGGTCGTTCTCCGAAATATTGGGATCAATGGTTGGTGACGTTGCCCTTGTAGTCGAGTGCGACGTTCACCTTCGCGCCGCCCTTCATCGCGGTGCCCTGCCAGACGCCGTTCTGATTCTTCATGAGCTTGCTCACATTGGTGTAGCCGTCCCTGGCAATCCGGCCGCGCGCCTGGTTCTCCGTGAACGAGTTGTGCCCCTTCGCCGTCATCGCGGTGGTCTGCACCGCCGGGTTCTTCAACGCGGGGTTGTGCGATCCCGTGTTCGCCTGCGCGAGCGCGCCCGTGGTCGCGGTCGCCGCCAGGGCGGCGGCGATGATCTGCTTGTGCATCGTTCTCTCCTTGGTGTTGTGTCGTGAGGTGGCACGGATCGCGTCCAGTCGGAGGCAACTATGCGCCCGCGCCACCAACGCGCCGGTCTGATTAATGAGCTTCAGCGAACGGCGCCTCGGCGAACGAGGTTGACGATCGCGAGCAAGATGATCGCGCCTACCAGCGAGACGATGATCGACTGGATGCTGATGACGCCACTGGTGATTGGCACTCCGCCGATCAAAGGCGTCACCACAAAGCCGGCGAGGATCGCGCCGACGATGCCGACGACCACGTTGAGGAGGATGCCGTTGTTGTCGCGCATGATGAGACCAGCAAGCCAGCCCACGATGCCGCCGACGATGAGAAGAATGATAAGACCCATGTTGCCCTCCGAGTTCGCGATCCCAGCGGGATGCCGGCACGATCGCAGTTCGGGAGCGTCAACACAATTTGCGAGCGCCCGTTCATATACCGGCAGCAGGCGGCATCCGGCGGTTGGTGCCGGTGTCACTGTCGAGTTGGTAGTTTGGTCCTGCACTCACGGGAACCGTATGCACTTGGCGGCGCTTCCCAAAGCATGGCAGATGAATTTAGCAACCGACCCCCCTCTCCGACGCTCCGCCACCTCGAGCAGCTCATGGCGGACCTCAGCGCGGGAATCATCCTCGTTGATCCGTCCGGCGTCATCATCAACGCCAACGCAGCGGCGCTGCGCATGCACGGGATCAAGAAGCTGGACGAGCTAGGTGCTACCGCCGACGACTACTGCCAGCGCTTTTGCCTGCGCTACCGCAACCACCAGCGGCTTTCGAAGCGCGAATATCCGATCATGCGGATGCTTGCCGGCGAGAGCTTCCCCGACCTTGTTGTCGAGGTAGCTCCGATCGGCATCAACGAGCCGCGCTGGACGCATTCGGTGCACGACGTGGTGATGGACGAGGATGGCGGCGATGCTGACTGCTTCGCGCTCGTGATCCAAGACGAATCCGAGCGTTACGACGCCGAGGCGCGGTTCGAGGCGATGTTCCAGGCCAATCCCGCGCCTGCGCTGATCCTGCGACTGTCTGACCAGCGCTTCATCCGCGTCAACGCCGGATTCGCCGAGCTTTGCGGCTGCTCGCGCGACGCGATCGAGGGCAAGCACCTTCGTGACATGGACATCCTCGCCCATGCCGAGCGCCAAGCTCACGTCGCCGAGCGGCTCGCTGGCGGCAAAACCATTCCGCAGGTCGAGGCCGAGCTGCCGCTGCCCGACGGATCAACACGGTTCGTCATCCTCGCTGGCCAGCCGATCGAGGTGGCCGAGCAGCCGTGTATGCTGTTCACGTTTGCCGATCTCGACCCGCGGCGGAAGGCGGAGTCGGCGCTGCGGGCAAGCGAGCACCGATCGACCACGATATTTCAAATGGCGCCGGTCGCAATGGCGGTCACATCAACGCCGGAAAACCGGTTTGTGGAGGTCAACGAAGCGTTCTCGCGGCTGACCGGTCGCGCCGCGCACGAGCTGGTCGGCCGTGTCGCCGACGACATCCAGCTGTGGAACGACGCCGGCTTGCGCTGCTCAATCGAGGAGGAGATCGAGAAGCGCGGAGGCGTTCGGACCTGTGACGTTCGCGTCCTTCCGAAGCAGGACGAACCGATTGACTGCCTCGTCTCCGCCGAGGCGGTCGACGTGCGGGGCGAACGCTGCGTTCTTTGGCTTTACCAGGACGTGACCGCGCGCCGCCACAGCGAGTTGGAACTCGTCGAGGCGATCGAGGCGGTGATGAAGGACGCGAGTTGGTTCAGCCGTTCGATCATGGACAAGCTGGCGACGCTGCGCGGCACTGGACCGGCCGCGATCCCGGCGACCGGCGAGCTCAGTAGGCGCGAGCGCGAGGTGCTTGAACTGCTTTGTGAAGGGCTGGACGACAAGGCGATTGCCGCTCAACTAGAGCTTTCGGGCAATACCATCCGCAATCACGTCTCGCGCCTTTACGCGAAGATCGGCGTAAATCGTCGCAGCGCCGCGGTGATCTGGGCACGCGAGCGAGGCATCGGCGGCAAGGCTCGTGCATGAATGGAAGTGGTCGGGAAGACCCACTTCCGGCCGCTCAGGGACTACCAAACGCCACCCGAAACCGGCCGCTTGTTCAACATCACCGACGGCCGACAAACCACATTTACGAACCGCAGGTTTACCGCGCCTGCGTACGCTCGATCGGCCGATCCGGCCCGATGGAGACTATCGATGGGTCACTCGCCGATGGAGCCCGCCTTTCACGAACTTCGACCTTGGAACGAAGGCCGGCTTATCGGTGCGAAACGGGCGCTGAAACAGCAACAGGTCTGGGCCATTCGCTTCTGGCTCGACCAGCATAGACGACTGCGCGATCGAGCGCTGTTCGATCTTGCCATCGACAGCAAGCTGCGCGGCTGTGATGTGGTCAGGATGCGGATCGGCGATGTAGTTTCCGGCGGGCGCGTACGTGACCGCGCCGTCGTGGTTCAGCAGAAGACCAAACGACCGGTCCAGTTCGAGCTGATGGACACCGCACGTAAGACGATGCGGGCATGGTTGGAAAGACGCGGCGGGACACTGAACGACTTCATCTTCCCGAGCCGAAACGACTATATGGCTCACATGAGTAAATATGCCCGCCTCGTGCACGAGTGGGTGGTCGGCATCGGACTTCCGGCTCAGGATTACGGGACGCACTCGCTTCGGCGCACAAAAGCATCGATCATTTACAAGGCTACTGGCAACCTCCGCGCCGTTCAGATCCTTCTCGGCCATGCCAAGATCGACAGTACGGTGCGCTACTTAGGTGTAGACGTGGAGGACGCTCTGGAACTGGCCGAACGCACAGAGGTCTGAGCGGACCAGTTGCGGGCGCTTCGGCGTCGCCGATCGCTGCTCAAACCGGAAGTTTGTTAACATAGACGAATGGGTACGAGCCCGTTCCGTGCTCAGAGACGTTGAGTTGGTCCAGTCGCTTTTCCGATCCTGGCGGAGCTCCTGCCCCGACGGAGAAAACACATGCGCGCACTATGCTGGCACGGTAAGGGCGACGTCCGCGTCGACACCGTCGCGGACCCCGAGATCAAGCACCCGCGCGATGCGATCATCAAGGTCAATGCGTGTGCGATCTGCGGGTCGGACCTCCACCTGCTCGATGGCTACCAGCCCACCATGGAGGCCGGTGACATCCTCGGTCACGAAAACATGGGCGAGGTCGTGGCGCTCGGCTCCGAGGTCACCAACCTGAAGATCGGCGACCGCGTGGTGGTGCCGTTCACGATCAGCTGCGGTGACTGCTGGTTCTGCCGCAAGGGCCTGTTCGCCGCCTGCGATCGCACCAACCCGAACGCCGAGATGGCGGCCAAAGCGATGGGCCACTCGCCCGCCGGCCTGTTCGGGTTCAGCCACATGCTTGGCGGCTATTGCGGTGGGCAGGCGGAATACCTCCGCGTACCGATGGCCGACATCGGGCCGATCAAAATCCCCGACAGCGTGACCGACGACCAAGCGCTGTTCCTGTCCGACATCTTCCCGACCGGCTACATGGCCGCCGAGAACGCACAGATCGAGCCCGGCGACACCGTCGCGATCTGGGGCTGCGGCCCGGTCGGCCAGTTCGCCATCCGCTCCGCGCTGATGATGGGTGCAGGCCGGGTGATCGCGATCGACGAGGTGCCCGAGCGTCTCGCCATGGCGGAAGCCGGCGGTGCCGAGACGATCAACTTCGCCGAGACGGACGTGTTCGACGAGCTGCAGGCGCGGACCAAGGGGCGCGGGCCCGACAGCTGCATCGATGCGGTGGGTTGCGAGGCGGCCGGACATGGCGCGGCGGACGCCGTCATGGACAAGGTCAAGGCAAGCATGATGCTCGCTACCGACCGGGTTCACGTGCTGCGGCAGGCGATCATGAGCTGCCGCAAGGGCGGCACTGTCTCGGTACCCGGCGTCTACGTCGGCATGGGCGACAAGCTGCCGATCGGCGCGGCGATGAACAAGGGGCTGACCATCAAGCTCGGCCAGACCCACGTTCAGCGCTACACCAAACCGCTGCTGCAGAAGATCGTGGCCGGGGAGATCGACCCCAGCTTCGTCATCACCCATCCTGCCAGCCTCGAGGACGCTCCCGAAATGTACGCCAGGTTCCGCGACAAGGAGGACGGCGTCATCAAGGTGGTCATGCGCCCGCACGGCTGAGCTGCGCGTCCCTCATCGTCGTGGCGACGTGCGATCCCTCTTTGAGGATCGAACGCCGCGACGACCGGCGGCTCGCGTATCAACTGGTGCCGTGCACGGACGGTGCTCGTTGAGCCGTTCCAACTAACCGAAATGGAATGAGATGCACCAAATCAACCGCGGCTCTGGCCGCAAACTGCTGCTTGTCCACGGGCTGGGCGGAAGCTCGCGATCATGGAGCCCCATTCTAGACTCGCTTGGCGTCAGTCGGACGGTGATCGCGATCGACCTGCCCGGACATGGCGCGACCCCGGCAGAGCACGATAGTGGGACGTTCGACGGCCTAGTCGGCAGCGTGCAGCGCTACCTCGTGGAGAACGAGCTGACCGGGATCGACGTCGTCGGCAGCTCGATGGGTGCGCGGATAGTGCTCGAACTTGCCAGGCGTGGCGTCGTCGGCAACGTCGTCGCACTTGACCCGGGCGGGTTCTGGCGCGGTTGGGAACGCACCTTCTTCAAGACTACGATCGGCGTGTCGGCCCGCTTGTTGCGGGCGATCCGACCTGCCCTGCCGACGCTGAGCCGTAACGCGGCCTCCCGCACTGCCCTGCTCGCCCAATTGTCCGCGCATCCTTGGGCGCTTGATCCGCAGATGGTGGCGACTGAGCTCACCGATCTCAGTACGACACAGACGTTTGACGCGCTGGTCCATGACCTCGCGACCGGACCCGAGCAGACCGGCCCTGCCGCCAAAAGCACCGGCCGGATCGTGATCGGATGGGGCAGGCACGACAGGCTCTGCCTGCCGCGGCAGGCGGCGCGCGCAAAAGCTGCATTCCCGTCCGCAGAGCTGCACTGGTTCGAATCCAGCGGTCACTTTCCAATGTGGGACATGCCGGAGGAGACGGTCGAGGTCATCCTCAAAGCCACGCAGTGAAAGTAGCGGGCTGTAACGCCGACCCAGTTCCGGTCATCCAGAGGCGCTTCACGGGCTCCCTAAAACCGGACGTTCATTCATATCGCCGGATGACGGCTCGTCATCCGGCAAAGCTCGCATTTCATGCCAAACAGAAGAATCGTTTGATTGACGGGGCTGATGGTCAGATCGCCTTTTCGTGCTTCCATCCGTCGTTCGTTAAAACAACGGCCGCCTTGGCATCGAGGCTCTCTGCCGTGTTGCGTGCCAGATCCGGAAAAGCGGCCTTCACCTTCGGGTTCTTCGTCCAAGCAGGCAGGTCCGCTAGGTGATACTTATAGCTTACCTGCGAGAGCGTCATGCCCATCATGTCGGCCGGCTGTGTGAAGTTCGTAACCTCATCGACGTGCGGCTTGCCGTAGCATAGGCCGGACCGCTTACCGCCCATTGCCGAGGGCCCAGCGTCACCGCTGAAAGCCGCCTTGCCTTCATTGGTGAAATCATAGGCGATAACGGCTACCTTGCGTTCGGCACCACCGAACATGTTCTGCTGCTCGATTTCGGTCGGCGTCTTTTTCATAAGGCCTGCATCGACAAGCGCATCGAGCGGCGCCAGCCGCCTCTGTCGGGACTCTTCGGCGAACGGCTGCGTTTTCGGCGCAGCCTCGACATAGGCTGGCAGCGCATCATACTTCTGCCCTGGTGCGGTGACAGTTCCGTTAGGGACGTCGAGGCACGGAGGTCCCTTCTCGATCCATTCGTTAATCGCATGCTCGAAATTGCTCTTGTTCGCTTCCTTCGGATTGGAGCAGCCCGCAAGGGCGATGATCGACAAGGCGATTACGGGTACAACCTTCATCCGGCGAGCTCCTGATGTTGAGCGCCTAGCTTAATCAATGTCGCTGAAGTTGCCACCGATCAATTGACACAATGGCCCGAATGCAAAAGCGAGGCTGAAATCAAAAGCAGCGTGCTCGATCCTGTTTAGACCGATCTCCGCCGGCACGGCGAGTGAATGATCTTGGTGCGCCGGGCGTGCGCATCCTCGTCGGGAGCTCCAAGGGCCCCAGTTGATCTATTCTACCGTTAGCGAGAGCCTGGCGGGGCTGCAAACCCTTGCCGATACCCGCAGAGACCGAGAACCCAATGCTCATCAAACGTCGCCCGCCCGGTGAAACATGCAAGGTCGGTGATGGGCAAGACGAGCCCTACGACCACCGGCTCCCGCGGCAGGGCGCCGTCGGATCGACCGAGATTCTGGAACGCCGCCCCGGCCTCAGCCCTTCCCTCGGCGCACGGAAATTCCCAGGCAGTACCGCGCCTTACAGGCGATCGAGCAGGCCTGCACCTAGCGCTTGGGCGAAGGAGTCAGCCGCCGGCAGCGACCAGGCGGTGCTGGCGTGCGGCAACCCTTGCTTGGCCTTGGCCGTCAGCTCCCCGTTTTTGATCTCCACCGGCGCGAGGACATGACTGCCGAATGCGCGCGCCCGAACCCGGCCATGACGGTCGAGCAGCAGATTGCAGGGCAACGTGAACCCCTTGTCGCCCGGCGGTGTCGCGAGCTTCTCCGCAATGCTGGCGCCACGCGGCTCAATCCAGCTCGGAAGCGCCTTTGCGTTCAGCCCGTCAAGCTTTGCCCGCGCGCCATGAACGTCGAGGGCACTGCCCTGAAGCAGCGCGATGACTTCGAACCCGGCGCGATGGTGGCGTTCGCGCAACGTAGAGAGGTCGTGCATCTCGGACAGGCATGGAACGCACCAGTCCGCCCAGATCGAAACCAAGGTCGCGTTGTTGTTCAAACCGGTCAGTCGATGGGCGCCACCGAGCGATAGCAGGGTCGTCGCCGGAGTCGCCAAACCGGCCGGAACGGCCTTGAAGCTGGCGGCGAGCTGATTGGACGCCAGCGGGGTCCCGGCGAACGCCGATCGCTCAGCCGCGAGAACTCGCGCCGACCTCGCCGCCAAAGCGAGCGCCGCCACAGCACCGCCGACCAGCATATCACGTCGTGCCAGAGTGACTGAAGCCATCAAACCACCTTTCCTTGATGCTGCGACTTCTCACTACATCTGTAACGCATGTCAACGGGGTGTCGCCCGATGGCCATCTTGAGGCGCGGCAAGGGCCGGTGTAGTGGGGCCATGGAGGACAGATGCAGCCGAACGCCACCGAACTCGAGATCCTGAAGATCTTCTGGGAGCATGAACGGCTCAGCGCGCGCGAGCTCCACGACCGGCTCGATGAGGCGAATTGTTGGTCAATCTCGACCACCCGTACGATGCTGGAGCGGATGCGGGCCAAAAACCTGCTCTCTCGCGAGGCGGTGCACGGCATCGCCGTCTATGCAGCGGTAGATGGGAAAGTTCAGGTGCTCGGCAGCGTCATCCGCCGACTCGCTCGCGGCGTGCTTGAAGTCCGCGGTGAACTGCCGGTCAATGCCTTCTCCGGCAGCGCGCTGCTGAGCGCGGCCGAGCTGGCGGAGATCGCCGAATTGGTGAACCGGCCGGACGATCCGCAGTGACCGGGCTCGCTATCCTGGCGGCGTCGGCGAGCGCCTCGCTTGCGAGTGCGGCGGCGTGTGGTTGCGCCTCGCTCGGGGAACGTTCCGCCTCGCCCGGCCGACGTTACGCATTGTGGGTGTCGGCCTTTTGGACCGGCCCGGTCGCGGCCGTGCTGACCGCCTTCCTGATCGCCACTACGCAAGACCGGGGCGACATCGCCGAGCCGCAAATCCTGACCAGGCTGGCGCGTGTCGCCGAGCCGGAGCATTGGGCGTTGGCCGTCGCGGCGATGCTGCTGGTGCTCACCGCGGGCATCTTGCTGCGGCTGATCCGGCTCGTGCGTGGCACCGCGCATGTCGTCGCGATGATCCGGGCCGCCGGGGCAACGCTGAGCGAGGACCTGACCACGGCAGCGAACCCGCAGCGCGTGCCCATCCGCGTCAGCACTGCGGCCGCTACGCCGATGCTGGCAGGCTGGCTGCGACCAGTTATCCTGATGCCCGAGCGACTGATCGACCGGCTCAGCACAGTACAGCTGCGGCTGATCTGCGAGCATGAGTTCACCCATGCGCGGCGGCGCGACAACATACAGGCTTGGCTGGAAGCGGCTGCGGCTGCGCTGTTCTGGTGGTGTCCCGCCAGTCGTCTGGCGCGCCGCCGCATCGGCCATGCGAGGGAAACGAGCTGCGATGCGGCGGTGCTGCAGCATGCGGATTCGGCGACCCGACGCACCTATGCCATGACGCTGCTCCACGTCTTGGGTCACCCGTTGCCGCTCGCAATCGGCTACGCCCATCGCGATGTCGCCGAGCGCGTCCGCTCCGTGCTCGCCCCGCGGGCGACGTTCCGTCGTCCTGGCGGGCTGTTGCCCCAGACGGTCATGATGCTGACGATCACGGTTCCGCCCGTCGCGACGAGCGCCATCGCAACCCGCGCCGGAACGATCGTGGCGATGGCCCGGCCGTTCGACGTGCGCGTCGCGCCGATCGGCAGGCGCGATCAACGGACCGGACGCCCCTTGTACCAAGTGACCTATCGCCGCCCCCGTGACACGACCGACGTGCTGCTCGGCCGGTTGCCCGACGCGCAGCTCTCGCCGGCCCGGCTCCGTCGTCAACGCGACGGCAGTTGGCAAGTGACGCTCGACTGAGGCTAAACGCGCTATCCGGGAATCGACGGCAGGTGCCGGAGTTTCCGGATTGGCCACTGCATTCGTGCGTGTCCCCCGTTAGGAGCAAACCTGTTCGCAAAGAAGGGTAACCACAATCAACTTGGTACCCAGCGACCCAGAAGGCGACACTGACAGGCGCTTCGCCGCGTGTCGGCCTCTGCCGTCCGTTCATCTTGATGCAGCTGTTCCTCGCAGGACGATCTCGATCCTGAACCGCTTGGTGTCCTCCATCTGAACGGCGAACACTTTGCACCGGTCCTAGGGGGAGGCATGGCGCACGAGCGTGGGTGACGAGGGTCCCGGCCGGCGCGTCGTTGAAGATGGCGGTCACGTCAGAGCACGGCATGGCGGAGTTCATCGCTGCGGTCTCGCCACACAAGCCGTCGGTGACGAACGCTTCTAGGCGACCTGTCCTTGTCGCGCGTCGGCCGAGAACAACGCAGCGCAGGCTGGAGCGGAAAGCGGCTCGCTGAACAGCGGCCCTTGGCCCGTGTCGCAACCGCGCTCCAACAGCGCTCTTTCTTGGTCGCCCGCCACAACGCCCTCAGCGATGACGTTCATGCCGAGGCCACGTCCCAGCCCGACCAGGGCGGTGACGATGCTGGCACTCTCGCTGTCAGTACTCATCGCCTCGACAAAACGCCGGTCAATTTTGACCGCGTCCAGTTTGAAGGCGCGCAGGTGGTAGAGGCTCGAATAGCCGGTGCCGAAATTGTCGAGCACCACGCGCAGCCCCGCCGCGCGCATGGTTGCCAGCAGGGTGCCGGCACCTTCGGGATCGGCCACAAGCGCGCTTTCCGTCACCTCCAGCTGTAGACGTGCGGGCGTGAGCTGCGCCTCGTGCAGCACCCGCACGATCCGGGCCGTGAGCAGCTGGTCCTTGATCTGGCTCGGAAACACGTCGACGGAGAGCGTCACCTGCGGTGGCCAGGCCGCCGCCGCTCGGCACCCTTGACGGAGCAGATCCTCCGCCAGCGCATGGATCAGGCCCGTCTCCTCCGCGACGGGGATGAAGCGCTCGGCTGGCACGTCGGCACCATCGGCGCGTTGCCAGTGCGGCTTCAGCTCGAAGCCGGTGATCGCGCCGGTGGCGAGATGGACGACGGGCAGAAAGGTGGCCCGGATCGCGCCAGCATTGATCGCGGCCCGCAGCTCGCCCTCGAAAGCGGATCGCTCGCGGACCTGAGCGTCCATCGCTGGTTCGAAGAAGCGTAGCGCAGAGCGCCGCTCCGCCTTGGCGCGGTAGAGCGCGACGTCGGCCATGCGCAGCGCTTCCTCAACGCTATCCGCGTCCTGCGGGATCAGCGCGATGCCGATACCAGTGCCGACCCGGTGGATCGCGCCAGCGGCGGTGATTGGCGTCTCCAAGGCATCTATGACGCGCATCGCAACGTTGGCCGCGGCCTCGCCGCCGACCAGATGCTTGGCGAGGATGGCAAACTCGTCGCCGCCGAACCGCGCCACCATGTCACCGTCGCGCATCGCCGCAAGCAGGCGCTGACCGACGATCGTCAGCACCTCGTCGCCCGCGCTATGACCGTGAACGTCGTTGATCTGCTTGAAGCCGTTGAGGTCGAGCAGGAATAGGCCGTGCCCCGCCCCCGCACGCGTCGGCGAGGCGATCGCCTCACGTAGCGCCTCGTCGAACTGGCGCCGATTGGGCAAGCCGGTGAGGCCGTCCTGATAGGCCAGCTCGCGCGCGTATTGCTCCGCGGCAATCCGCCGCGCCGTCTCCTGCCGCTGCCGAACATACTGACGCCAGGCAAAGACCAGCAGGCCAAGCGCGAGCAGCGCGCCGACCAGCAGCGCTTCGTCCAGCTCGATCGTGCCCTCCTTCTTCGCCAAGCCCGGCGCGTTTTCGAACACGTCGACGGCGTAAACCCAGTAAAGGGAGACCAGGGTGGCGGCGCCCACGACTGACAGATCGCGGATGGCGAAACGGTGCCGCATGACGAAGCTCCGGAAGCGAGCGCGGCGACTGGCGGGGTCTTGGCTCATCGTTACAGGCTACAGCAAGAAGGTTAAGGACCGGTGATCGCCCTGACCGATCCGGTGGCTATGATCGTCCATGTGACGTGGCTCGACGGTCAGACCCACATGCGGCCGTTCGCACCAACTGAAGGCTTCCCAGAAGGAGCCGTTCGTTTATGCTGAATGTTGATCGAGCTAGACACCCTGTTACGCCCGCTAGATGGCGTTTTGCGGGCGTGAGCTCGTGCGATGCGATCAGTTCAGCACGAGTATTGCCATTAGTTGAGCGGACCTCCACGCTAAAGGCTAGCTAGGAGAAGACGCCGATGGACTATCGTGGATTAACGGTGCTGATCACCGGTGCCTCGGCCGGGCTGGGAGCGGAGTTCGCGCGGCAGCTGACGCGACAGGGCGCGGATCTCATCCTCGTCGCGCGATCGGCGGACCGGCTCGAAGCGCTCGCCGCGACGCTACGCCCGGCAGTGCAGGTGACGGTACTGCCCGCCGATCTGAGCGCGCCCGGTGCGGTAGAGGACCTGATCGCCGAGGTACGAAGGCGCGAGCTGCGGGTTGATGTCCTCATCAACAACGCCGGTTATGGTGTGTTCGAGGATGTGCTCGCGAGTAACCCGAGCCGGCAGATCGGCCAGGTCGATGTCAACGTGCGCGCACTTGTCGCGCTGACACAGGCGTTCACTCCCGCAATGGTAGATCGCCGGAGCGGCGGGGTGATTAACGTCGCCTCGACCGCCGCGTTTCAGCCGCTCGCCGGCGCGACGATCTATGCAGCGACCAAGGCTTTCGTGCTGTTTTTCAGTGAGGGGCTGTCACTCGAGCTCGATGGGTTGGGCGTGACGGTGACGGCCGCCTGCCCTGGCCCGATCGCGACCGAGTTCTTCGCCGACATGAACCCCCGGATGCCTGCGCGGCAGATGGCGCAGCCTGACCGTGTCGTCTCCGACACCTTGCGCGGGTTCGAACGTGGGCGGCGCATCGTCTATCCCGGCAGTGCGGCGGTTCGCCTCGCCACGCTCGGCGCTCGGCTGCTGCCCCGCGCCACGCTGCTGCGCGCCGCGGCCACTGTGACGCGCTCACTCAATCAGCGCCACACCGATACGCCTCAATGACCGGCCAATCCCGGCCCCTGCCTCGCTTCCTAAGCTCGAACCTTCGGAGCGAACAATGTATAATAAGCGAGCTATTGGCGGCGCATCGGTTTCATCGCGATTGCTCCGCCCGAGCGCAAGTCACGACGGGCGTCAGCTTACCAAGCCCGTTCGCATCAACTCGCGCACGTCAGCCGCTATCTGATTGTTGGCACCGAGGCGCTCGATGAGCTGGGCCTGCCGGCTTCCACGCAGCCCGGCCGTCGTCAGCCGCTTGTCACGGACGTAGGTGTAGATGCCACTGACGGCGAATGCCGAGACATGCGCGATATGCGCCTGCTGCCCAGCCTGCGTCGCCGTGAAGGTATCGGAGTCCAAGAATGCACGACGCGTCAGCGGACTTTCGAAGGCAAGTTCGATCACCGCGATCAACGCGCGTTCCGCGGGTACCAGATGATCGACGTTGGGCGCAGGCGGTGCGGGATCGGCGTTGTCATACCGGTCAGGCAGATGCAGCCGCAGCCTGAGCACCGCTGGGTCAGCCGCAAACGTCTCGGCAAACTCGGTCATGAAGGTGCCGAACGTCTTTGCGTCGTTGCCCGCCGCGCCGAAATGGACATGGATGCGGTCGAAGCCGTCGTCGCCGTTGGGGATCGGGTCGGCTATGCGATCGACCAGCGTGCGCGAACCATTGGGCAGCGCATAGGCAACGGTGGCAGCGAACATGTTCTGCTCGTCGGCGAAGAGGATGTGGCTCGCTGCGTTAAAGACATCTTGGTCGGCCTTCGACGCGAAGCCGATCTCGACACCGCCGTCGAGTTCATAGTCGGGGAAAGGCGCAATGCCCTCGATCGCTGGCCAGAGATGCGCGTCCTGCTCGCGGTCCAGATGGTTCTGGACGTACCAGGCGAGCCCCGGAATGCGCGAACACAGCGGACCGTGGACGTCGCGCCAATAGGTGGCGAACACGTCGTGCGGCACACGCGGTCGGCGCAGCACCGTCGTATAGCTGTTGATAGCGATGCTGTCGTCGCGGGTCGCGTAATCGGTCGAGGTCGAAACTTTGGGCATGAGACTGATCCTGTCGGTTAAGTGGCTCAACGCGCGTCCGTTGGGAACTGCGGCAAGACATAGGTTGCTAGCTCGTCGGCAACGTCCGCGAACGGGCGACGGGACGGTTTGAGGTTGAGCGTGACGTGCGCGACACCTTCGTCGCGCTGACGTTTCCAAAGTTCGATCAGCGCGTTGCGGCCGCTGCGAATACCTCCGTTGGCATACGTCAGAGGCGCATTTGTTTCCGCGAGCAGATCGAACATGGCGCCATAGCCATAGGGCTTGTACGGACCGCCAGCAGTCGCTGCCCGCCACTGTGCGAGAACATCAGGTAAGCGCTGCGGGTTGCTGAGATGCCAGATCCAGCCATCGGTGTTCTCACCGAGCCATTCCAGCGTCTGCCCGGCGCGGCCGATCGCCAGCATTGGCAGCCGAGGTCCGACCGGCTTGGGTACCAGGTCGATCGTACCATCGAGCGTTCCGTAAAAGCCCGAGGCATGCCGCGCAAACGACTGCTCGGTTGCCGCGCGAATGACGCCGATCGCATCCCGATAGCGGTCGGACCGATCGTCAAGATCGCTATCGAATGCTGCGAACTCCGACGACCGGTCGCCGGTTGATAGCCCGAGTAGAAACCGCCCGCCCAGCAACTGGTCGACGCTCGCCGCCTGCTTGGCTACGATCAGCGGTTCGCGCAGCGGCAGGACTATGCCCGCCGTACCGATGGCGATCCGCTTGGTCTGTGCGGCGAGCCAACCGCATAGACCAGCGGATCAATGATCTGCCCGACATCGCCGAAGCTCGGATCGTAGAAGGGCACATCGCGAAGCCAGATCGCCGCGAAGCCGAGATCATCCACCTTCCTTGCCAGCGCCGCATGATCTGCAAGGGTCGGCCAAGGCGCACTTGGATAGGCTTCGAGCGGCGCGATGAAGCCCAGCGTCAACTGGCCGGGCTGGAACACTCGCGCATAGGCAGCGTGTCCGGCCAGGTCAGGAGCCAATGCGTCTGGAAGCACGTGCATCAACTGGCACTCCGGGCCTTTAACCGGTTCACCACCGGCGTAACGAGCACGGCGAGGATGGCGATCGCGGCAGCGACATAGCCGACGGCGCCAAGGCCCATGTGCTGGATCACTGACCCGCCGATGATCGCGCCAAGGCCAATCCCGGCGTTGGCCATCGACACGTTCAGCGTTCCGGCCAGCGCCTGTGCATGGCTGGCGGACTGCATCACGCGCACTTGGCAGATCGGATAGAGCGCCGTATTGGCGATACCCCAGACCGCTAGTGCGATCACGAGCCAGACGGGCGAGCCTGCGACCAGCGTCGTCGCGGCCATTCCCACCGCAAGCACCAGCGACGTGATGGCCGTTACCAGCAGCGGCCCGCGCCCGACGAACTGCCCACCCAGCCAGTTACCGGCAAGCCCGACGATCCCGAAGCCCATCAGCCACCAGCCAACCTGCCCTGCGGGAATATGCGCGATCTGCTCCAGCGTGTCGGCAAGATAGGTATAGGCGGTGAACATAGCGGTGAAGACGATCACGGACAGCACGACGTTGCCGAGGAAGTACGGGTCCTTCAGGATCCGCGCCTGTTCGGCCAGCTTGACGCGTGCCGGTCTCGCCAGTGTCGGCATCACCACGAGTAGCAACACCGCCATCAACAGCGACAGGCCTGACAATCCCCAGAAGGTCCCACGCCAGCCGAACGCGGTCGATGCGAGCGTGCCGAGCGGAATGCCGAGCACCATCGCGCCGGAGATGCCGAGATAGACGTTTGCAACGGCCTTGCCCGCTTTCTCCGGTCCGGCAAGCTCGCCCGCGGTCTCGCTCGCCGTGCCCCAAAATACTGGGAGCGCGAGGGCCGGCAGGAACCGCGCGAGTCCCAGCACCCAGATATCAGGTGCAGCCGCGGCGAGTGCGTTGGCTGCGGCAAAGATCACGAGGATCACCACGAACAACCGCTTGCGCTCGAAATGCGACAGCATCGCGGTCAGGAACGGTCCGGCGAGCATCACCGTGAACGCGAACAGCGTCACGAGCTGCCCTGCAACCGTGATCGAGATGCCGAGGTCTCGTGCGAGGCTTGGCAGCAACCCGACGATGATGAACTCTGTGGTGACGATTACGAACGCGGAGATCGCCAGCAGCAGCACGGCGAGGCCATGCCCCGCAGACTTAGTGCGGGATGGTGCGGCGTGGATGGGGTGTTCGAGGGACGGCATTTGGCAAGGCTCCTGGATAGGGCCCGCTCTACGCGCGACGAAAACCCACGTCGCGGGGCATTAATTCGTTCATAGCAGGACAGGAATTCCATAATAGGCCTTCATCGATGATCCCGTCTGAGCGCCTCAAGGGCATCGAAGCTTTCGTCTGCACAGCTGACTCCGGCAGCTTCACGGGTGCCGGGGTCCGGCTCAATCTGACCAACTCCGCGGTCAGCAAGAGCGTCGCCCGGCTCGAGGCGCGGCTCGGCAGCCGGCTTTTCGAACGCACCACTCGCCGCCTGATGCTGACGGACGTCGGTGCCGCCTTCTACGAGACGTGTGTCCGTGTGCTCGGGGATCTCGCCGACGCCGAAGCGGTGCTGGCGGCGCATAGATCGGAAGTAGTAGGGAGGCTGAAGGTCGACGTCCCAGTCGCGTTCGGGCGGATGCAAGCAATGCCCCTATTGCTTGCCTTTGCCGAGCGGCATCCGAACCTGCGTCCGAGCATCACCTTTACTGACCGCAGAATCGACATCGTCGAGGAGGGCATCGATGTTGCGATCCGGATTGGCGCGTCGGAGCCTTGGCCCGAAAACCTCGGCCATCGCTATCTCGGCAGTGAACGAGTCACCATTTGCGCCGCCCCTGCCTATCTCGACCGCAGCGGCATGCCCGTCGGCGCCGAGGCGCTCGGGGCGTTTGACTGCATCCTTTACGGTCGAGGCGATGGCAGCACCATTAACTGGCGATTTGGCCGGGCGGACGGGCAAGTCGAGGAACGCCCGGTGGAAGGCCGAATCATCCTCGGCAGCGCCGAAGCTCAGGTAGGAGCAGTGAAGGCAGGGTTCGGTATAGCTCAACTCGCGACGTGGTTGATCAAGGACGAACTGAACAGCGGCGAACTCGTTGAAATCCTGCCAGAAGTCGCAACGGTCGGACTGCCGTTGCATTTGGCCTGGCCCCGAAGACGGCAGCTCACCCCCCAAGGTCAACGCAGTAATAGAGATGCTGGCCGACGGATTGCGTATCGATTGAAACGCCGAGGGCCGGACGTCCAAGGGACTTTGACCCAAAAACCGACAGTTAGGTCCTCTTACGCGCTGCTTACAAGCGGACGCCCGTTCATCTCGCCCTAACGGCGAGCAGTCGAGGGCGCGGGCGCGTCTCCCCGCGGCGGCGGCACTGTGCAGCGCGGGCGAGGTGACGATGGTGCGACCGGCGAGCAAAGGACAAGGCCTGGCGATCGTTGGTAGACGAAGGCTGAGCCGAGCGCGCTCGTCAGGACGGGAACCCCGATCTGCCCGAACCCGTTCGCTAGCGATGCAACCCGTCACCCCACCACCGGTCAAGAATCCGCTCGACCTCATCCTTGCCAAGCTCCACATCGCCGCCAACGATTTCTTCCTGCAACTACCCAATATCATCGGCGGGCTGATCTTCGTCGCGCTGGCCTGGTTCGTCGGCAAGCTCGTCGCCAAGGGCGTGCGCCGTGGCTTGCACGACAGGAACCTAGTGGATCTGGGCGGTGTGCTGTCCTCGCTGGTGTTCGGGCTGATCGTCGCCGCGTCGGTGATGGTTGCCGCGGTGATCATCTTCCCCAGCGTCAAGCCGGCGACAATCATCTCGAGCCTGGGTATCGGCTCGGTCGCGATCGGCTTCGCCTTCAAGGACATCCTGCAGAATCTGCTGGCGGGCATCCTGCTCCTGGTCAATCGCCCCTATCGCCGTGGCGACCAGATCGTGGTCAAGGATTTCGAAGGCACGGTGGAACACATCCAGAGCCGCGCGACGCTGATCAAGACCTATGACGGGCGCCGCGTGATCATCCCCAATTCCGACGTCTATACCTCGCCGGTGATCGTCAACACCGCTTTTCCCGAGCGGCGCAGCCAGTTCGACGTCGGGATCGGCTATGGCGACGATCCGGAGCATGCCGCGCAGGTCTTCGCCGCCGCCATCACCGGCGTGGAGGGCGTTGTCGCCGATCCCGCGCCCGAGGTGCTGCCCTGGGCGCTCGACGACAGCTATGTCACCCTGCGCGCACGCTGGTGGACCGATTCCAAGCGCACCAACGTCGCGCATACCCACGCCCGGGTCGTGCTGGCGCTGTTCAAGGCCGCCCAGCAGGCCGCGATCGACCTGCCGTTCCCGACCAGGGTGATGCTGTTCCACGATCAAACCGAGACGATCGACGGCGATCGCAGCGCGCAGCGCGAGGGCTGGCCCGCGGGCGCCTATCCGCCCCGCCCGCGCCGGGCCGCCAGCCAGGCGCCGCAGGACGCACAATCGTGACCGACGCCGCCGCTCCGGAATCGCAGGTGAACGAACGCCTCGCGCGCCTCGCGCTCTATCGCTGGTGGCGCCGCGCGATCGTCGCGCCGATCGATCACGAGGCCGTGGTGGCGCGGATCGTCGGCGAGAGCGGCTGGTCGCCGCGCTTTGCGTTCATGACGATGATGTCGGCGGGCATCGCCGTGCTCGGGCTGCTGCTCTCGTCGCCGGCGGTGGTGATCGGGGCGATGCTGATCTCCCCGCTGATGAATCCGATCCTCGGCTTCGGCTTCAGCCTGGCGCTGTTCGACATGGTCGAATTGCGCCGCTCGCTCAAGGCGCTGGCGATCGGCGCGGTGGCGGCGGTGGCGTTCACCGCGCTGATCGTCACCGTATCGCCGCTCCAGGCACCCACCTCCGAGATCGTCGCCCGGACCCGGCCCAACCTGTTCGATCTCGCGGTCGCGCTGTTCGCCGCGCTCGCAGGCAGCTTCGCGATCATCCGCGGTCGCGGCGATACCATCGTCGGCGTCGCCATCGCCACTGCGCTGATGCCGCCGCTCGCCGTGGTCGGCTTCGGCCTCGCCACCCGCAACATGCCGGTCGCCGGCGGCGCGCTGGCGCTGTTCGTCACCAACTTCATCACCATTGCGCTGTCCGCGACGATCATGGCGCGCTTCTACGGCTTCGGCCATCATCTCTCGAGCCGCCAGAGCTGGGCACAGACCATCGCGCTCGCCCTCGTCTTCGTCGCGATGGCGGTGCCGCTCGGCATCTCGCTCAACAAGATAGGGCGCGAGGCGGTGGCGGTGTCGCAGGCGCGCTCGGTGCTGACCGAACGGTTCGGCGACGACGCGCGCGTCACCCAACTCGACCTCGACTTCGCCGCCGACCCGCTGGTGGTGCGCGCGGTGGTGATCACCCCGCGCGAGCGGGTGCAGCGCAGCCCCGTGGTCCAGAAGGCGATGGCCGAGGCGCTCGGGCGCCGGGTGCGGCTCGATCTCGACCAGATCCTGCTCCAGGCAGGCGCCGGCGCGCTCGAGGCACAACAGGCCGAACTGCGCCAGGCCGCCGAGACGCCGAGCCCCGAAGGCCAGCAGGGCACCGCCGTGGCCAACACGGTCGCGCTGATCACCGGGGTCGCTCCCGACGCGGTGACCATCGATCGCGATCATCACCGCGCCACCGCCGCGGCCGCGCCGCTGCCCGGCGCCACCGCCTCCACCTATCGCATCCTCGAAGCGCGCGCCGCGGCGCAGAGCGATGGCTGGTCGGTGATCATCATCCCGCCGCACGGCGTGTTGCCCGTGATCGCCTTCGCCGACGATATCGACAAGCTGGACGATGCCGCGCGGGAGGCGGTGCTCACCTCGGCCTGGGCAGCGCGGCGCTGGAACGTCACGACGCTGGGCGTGCCCGGGCTGGCGACGGGTGAGCCGCCGAGCCGGCCGACGCTCGCCCAGCGGCGGGCCGCGGCGGTCGCCGAGCTGCTCCGCCAGCAGGGGATGACGCCGGTGCCGATGCCCGCGGCGGGGCAGCGCTTTTCGCTGGCGAGCGATCCCGCGCCCGTGGCAGGCGACGATCGATAGGGAGCGATGCGCTTGGCTGAGTTCGGGTTGACGGAATTGGGCACGCTGCTGGTGGTCGCGTCGCTGGTGGCGATGCTGTCGCGGCGGATCGGGCTGCCTTACACGGCGGGGCTGGTGCTGGCGGGAATCGCACTCGCCTTTTTGTCGCTCGGCGCCGATCTGCCGCTGTCGCGCGAGCTGATCTTCAACGTCTTCCTGCCGCCGCTGATCTTCGAGGCGGCGCTGCAGCTGCGCTGGCAGCGGTTCCGCGAACAGGCGCCGCTCACCCTGGTGCTCGCCTTTGTCGGCGTTGCCATCTCGGCGGCGCTGGTGACCTGGGGCATGCACGCGCTGCTCGGCTGGAGCTGGCTCGGCGCCGCCTTCTTCGGCGTGCTGATCGCCGCCACCGATCCGGTGTCGGTGATCGCCGCGTTCAAGGAGATGAAGGCCGAGCCGCGGCTGAGCATGGTGGTCGAATCGGAGAGCCTGCTCAACGACGGCGTCGCCGCGGTCGGCTTCGCCATCCTGATCGGCATCGCCAACGGCGCGGCGCTGACGCCGCTCGGCGTCGCCGGCGCGCTGGCCTGGACGGTGGTCGGCGGGGTGGCGATCGGGGCGGTGGTCGCCGTAATGGTGCTGACCGTGGCGGGGCGTACCGAGGATCATCTCGTCGAGGTGACGCTGACCACGGTGATCGCCTGGGGCAGCTTCCTGCTCGCCGAGCATGTCGGCGCCTCGGGCGTGTTCGCCGCGCTCGCTGCCGGGATCATCGTCGGCGGCGTCGGCTGGCGCGGCTCGATCTCCACCACGGGGCGCCAGCACGTCGTTGATTTCTGGGAGTATGCCGCCTTCCTCGCCAACTCATGCCTCTTTCTGCTGATCGGCAGCCATGAAGCGCACCAGCCGATCGCATTGGTTTCGGGCGCGCTGCTGGTGGGGATCGGGCTGACGCTGATCGGGCGTGCCGCGGCGGTCTATCCGTTGGCGGCGATGTTCCGCGGCTCGGCGCTGCGGCTGCCGACGACCTACCAACACGTCCTCGTCTGGGGCGGGTTGCGCGGCGCCGTCGGCCTCGCGCTGGCGCTGGCTGTGCCCGATACGGTCGCCGAGCAGGGCCCGATCGTGGTCGTCACCTTCGGCGTCGTCGCTTTCTCAATTTTCGCGCAGGGTCTGACGATGCCGCCGCTGCTGCGGCGCTGGCGGCTGACCGACGCGAACCTTGATAACGAGGAGCGCCAAGCCTGATCGCGCGAAGCAGAAGATCTGCGAAATCGTATTTGACCCACTTGCGGCCGTTCAGCCTGCCCCGCCCATTTCCCAATCTTGGTCATTCATTAAGCCGAACAGCGAGACAGCTCACTCGCGATGTCGAGCCGGTCGCTGAGGGCGAACTTTTTCCACTGCGCCTGAGGACAATCCAAACGAGTTTGCGGGCCGAAGGCGACTTTGCGCCACCTCAATAGCTCAAAAAGGCGTTAGCTCGGCTCATTTCTGATCCGGTTCATGAGTTCTGAAATTAGCTATGGGCGGAGCAGGAGGCGGCGCACTCGGGCCGGTTAAGCCGTTGTTACCCTTTGTAAGGCAAAGCAAAAGACCAAGTGTAGCTCATGAGCGCCTGATAGAACCGTGATCGCGTCCGCATCAATGTCCGAGCTACGGCGCTATGCGCGTGACCTCGTCAGGATTGCGCCATCTTATCGCAATCCCGAGTACGTCTTCGCACAGCAGATCGATGCGACGACTCGGATGGTGCGTTGGGTAGCAAAGCTATCCGCATTGACCACGATCGCCCTCGCGGCGGTATTTTGGTCCACCAGCTTCAAGCCCGTCCTTTTTGCGGGCGGAGCATGGATTACGGCAAGTTGCACCTGGGCGCACATTGCGTGGCCGTACCAAGCCACGGCGGGCGCCACGTCGGACGTTGCTCGCAAGCACTTCTTTTATGCCCTGATCCATGGATTAGGGTGGATGATGCTCACGTCCGCGATGATGGCCCAAGCGAATGTCGAGACCGCCATGTTCGTCACATGCTTGCAGATCGGGCTCGTGGCCGTGGGCTTCGTGCTTTATCTCAACCTTCCAGTTGCGTTCCTAGCATTCTCTATACCTGTCGCATCGAGCTTCGCGGTGATCTTCTCGAGTATGCAGGGCCGAACGCTGGTTGCAGTCCCGTTGATCATGATCCTCTTCGTCATGCTGATGCGAACGGCGGTGGATCAGTCTCGAATGTTCGCCATGTCCGTGCGTGATCGCGAAGCGATCCATCAACATGAGATTGAACACCGAAGAGCCGAGGATGAGGCTAGCCGGAAGGTAGCCGAGCAGCGGCTGAGGGATGCCGACCTGCGCACAGATGCCGTGACTTTGGCAGAAGAGAGGCGCCGTCAGGAGATGTTGGAGCTTGCCGAACGTTTCCGACGGGACGTGGTGTCTGTCGTTGACGATCAGGTAGTTGCTGTGGCCAATCTCAATGGCTCGGCTACACATCTCAGCCGCATGGTTCAAAAAACGTCGACAGCGGCCAGCGATGTCGCACACCGGACTGGCCTCGCGGCCGAGTCGATCAACAGCCTCGCGGTGACCACTGGCGAAATCGCAAGCAGCATTGCGGCGATCAATGAGCAGTTGGAGCATCATTCGAGGCTTAACGCGGATGTAGTGCAGCTGGTGGACGACAGCGAGCGTCGCATGAGCGTAGCATCAATCGAAGCGCAGCATGTTCACGAAATCACCGCGGCCATTTCCAAATTGGCTAAGCAGACGAAGCTGCTCGCGTTAAACGCCAATATCGAGGCTGCGAGAGCAGGTGAAGCCGGACGAGGGTTTACCGTCGTTGCCAATGAAGTCAGATCACTTGCTGAACAGGCAGGAGCTGAGACGCGCCGCGCTGGCGAGCAACTCACCGTGATCGTGGGCAGCATCGGCTCTGCAGGGGTCGGCATCGAGCGGACGGTCTCGGGCGTAAACAGCGTGAGCGCCATAGGCGCGGTCATCGCAGATGCTGTCTCCCGGCAGAGTGGGGCAGCTCAGCACATTCGCCAGGAGACAAAGGCAATCGCTCAGCACATCGACGATGTGCGACATAGAATGCTCATTGTCGCGGGCGACACTGTGGAGACCGACGACGTGATGCGGTCGGTCGGGAAGACAACGCAAGAACTCGCCAGTCAGGCTCTCATGCTGCGCGCAGCAGCCACATCATTTCTCAACGGTCTAAGCGCCGTATGACGCGAATGACCAGGATGTAATCGGTAGCTACGTGCCAGCAAGGCCGTGCCACGCTAGCTTAGTTCAGTTCGACCCGCAACCAGTCACCTACAGCGCCCTCACCGCTTCCTAACTCGGCCGTTCGTTCATGCCGATGTTTGAGGGTCTCCCGCGACCAGAACGGTTGCCGTAACTGCTAAACGGGGTGTTGAAGTGAGAAACCGGCGTTAGTCGAGACACCCTGAAAAGCTGCCGGTCGCGCACTTCGACTGCCAGCATTCACCCGCCTCCACTGATGATAGCGGCTTGGCAAAATAATAGCCTTGGATTGCGCGGCAACCGATCTGCATCAAAGTATCTGTCTGGGCTTGCGTCTCCACGCCTTCAGCGATGATGTTGAGGTCCAAGGCAGCACCGAGGCGGACAATCAGCTCGACAATAGCCCGCGTTTGAGGATTCGTGCCGACGCCGTCGATGAACGACTTGTCGATCTTGATCGTGTCGATCGGGTAGCGGTTGATGTAGCTCAACGACGAATAGCCCGTACCGAAATCGTCAAGCGCGATGCGCACGCCAAGCTGGCGTACGGCTGCGATAGTCTCGGCGATCTCGGGCGAAGGGTGAAGAAAGATGCCCTCGGTGATCTCGAGTTCAAGCGACTGCGGCTTAATGCCAAAACCTATCAATACATCCGTCAGAGATGCAACAAAGTCGGCTTCCGCGAAGCTCGCTGCCGACGTGTTGACGCTGAGACGCAGCTCGGGATCGGCGAAGCGTCGCTGCCAATCGGCCAATTGGGAGCAGGCCTCGCGCATCACCCAGCGATCGATCTGGCGAATTAGCCCAATCTCCTCCGCGACAGGGACAAACTCCGCGGGGCCGATGGCGCCGCGCACCGGATGATCCCAGCGCAGTAGTGCCTCGAAGCTTCTGATCGCGCCGGTCGCGGGATCCACGATCGGCTGATAAGCGAGGTAAAATTCGCCTCGCTCAGCCGCTTGGCGAAGGTCCGTCTGTAGCATCAGCCGGCCGACCGCATCCTCGTGCATTGACGAATCGAAGATCGCATAATCGCCACATCCAGCACGCTTGGCCTCATACATTGCGATATCGGCGTCGCGCATCACATCGTCGGGCGCTGCGTCTGATACGAGGACCTGAACGATGCCGATGCTGCATGAGGGAAACACACTCTGGCGTCCGAGCTGCACTGGCGCACGCAGTGCTTCGAGGATCGTTTCTGCCGTAGCCACCGGTATGGTGAGATCAGCCGCTTCATCGACCAGCACTGCAAATTCATCACCTCCGATGCGGGCAAGCGTGTCCTGTGGGCGGACGCACTGCCTTAGCCGCTGCGCAACCTCTTTCAGAAGGGCGTCGCCGGCGAGATGGCCGAGGCTGTCGTTAACAATCTTGAACTGGTCGAGATCAAGGAACAGCACTGCGCAAGCGCCGCCATCTCGGTCGAGCGTCTTGGTAAGGCGTTCCATAAAGAATGCGCGGTTGCGCAAGCGTGTCAGGCTGTCGTGGTATGCGGCATAAAGCAGCTCGGCCTCGACACGTTTGCGTTCGAGGATCTCCGTCGCCAGCGCCTCATTCTCGATTTCGGCGACGCGGACGCGCGCTTCTAGTTCCTGTGCATCCTTACGCTCGGTAATGTCGCGCTGCACCGAAACCCAGTGCGTGTACCAGCCTTTTTCATTTGCGACGGGTACAATGCTAAGCTCAACCCAGAACTCGGTGCCGTCCTTTCGATAGTTGATCATCTCGATCTCAATCGGCTTCCACGCCGCAAGCGCGCGCCGCAACCGTGCACGCGAGGCAGGGTCTGTTCTTGGCCCCTGCAGGAGGCGCGGAGTAAGGCCGATTACTTCCTCTGCGGAGTAGCCCGTCGCCTGGGTGAATGCGGCGTTGCAGTAGATGATGCGTGGGCCGGGCAAGTCGATCGGCTCTGCTTGGGTGATGACGATTGAGTCGCGCGCGTGAACGGCGACCGATTCCAGCAAGCGTAGTCGCTCGAGGTCTGCTCGTGTTGCATGACTGTCGACGCCATCGATGCGCGCCTGCAGCGTCGCAAGGTCGAATACCGTTGCCAAATGCGCAGCATTCGAGCGCAGCACATAGGTCTGTGCCGCGCTTAGCCGTTGCCTCGGCAAGGTATCGAGAACGATCAGATAGGCGCCGTCAGCACCGGGGATCGGTGTGGCTATGGCGAAGCGCACTTCGCCAGCGCACTCGCCTCGAAAACCAATAGCGACGGGGGATCCGTCAAGTACCTGCAGCGCTGCCTCGGGCGCTGCGTCGTCTAACCGGTAGGGCAGAAGCTTGCACAACGGTCCCTCGCCGCTTGCAGCAAGCAGTTCCAGGCCCTCATCGACCTCAATGCAGAGCATTGCCGCAGCACAGCACGTTGCGTCCTTGGCTTGTGCGAGGATCGCGTCGAATGCCTCCAAACACCCATGGGCGCTTGAGCTCGGACACGAGCCGGGCTCACCCCCATTCCGAAGGGCGGGAAAGTCCATCAGCATTCAGTCAATTCCAGCAAAGGCCACGCATTGGCCGGGCGACGCGATTGGATCGTCCAAGTATCTAAGATCCGATATTTTTTAGTTAAAATGCGGCATAATTTGAAACTTGTCACACTCGCTCGCGTCGCCGCTACAGCCGGCTTAAAGGCTTACGTGATTTTATGCCGTTCGGCCGCGGACCAACGTGCCTTTGAATCGCCTGAGTCGGCCGCTGAGACTTCTTCTGACCTGCCCCGCAGCCGGTCATGACACGCTGGGCTGACTTCCTAATTTTCTGCCGTTCTTTCATTGCGATCTTTGAAGGCCACGTATGATCGGCGTTGACTACCTGATAGGCACTGACCCCAGCAGAAGTCGCCGATCAGCGGCGGACGTATGCTGGCGCAGCGTATGGGCCGGATTGGGCGGCATGAGCGGTCGCAGGCCCACCGGCCATCAGGTCGGTAGAGTGCTGTGCAGCAAGCAGTTTTCGCTGTAGCTAATTTGGCAGCTCGTTGATGAAGATCGGCGGCTCGACATGAGGATAAGTTATGACTGACACCGCCCTGAACGCCGGCAACGGCGGCGAGACGCATCAAACGGCAGATGCCGATCATCCCGTCCTCACCACCAATCACGGTATGCCGGTTAGCGACAACCAGAACCAGCTCAAGGCAGGCGCTCGCGGCGCCGTGCTACTGGAAGACGAGGTCTACCGTGAAAAGATCAACCACTTCGATCACGAGCGTATCCCCGAGCGGATCGTTCATGCCCGCGGCTCGGCCGCGCATGGCTATTTCGAGTGCACCGAAAGCCTAGCCGATATTACGGTTGCCGATCTGTTTCAGAAGAAGGGACAGCGGACCGAGGTGTTTACCCGGTTTTCGACCGTGGCGGGTGGTGCCGGGTCGATCGACACGCCGCGCGATGTGCGCGGCTTTGCGGTCAAGTTTTACACGCGAGAAGGCAATTGGGATCTTGTCGGCAACAATATCCCTGTCTTCTTCATCCAGGACGCGATCAAATTCCCGGACCTGATTCACGCCGCCAAGATGGAAGCCGATCGCGGCTACCCGCAGGCCGCAACGGCGCACGACACCTTCTGGGACTTCATCTCGCTGATGCCTGAATCCACCCACATGATCATGTGGGCGATGTCGGATCGTACGCTGCCGCGGACGTTCGCCAACATGGAAGGCTTCGGCGTCCACACCTTCCGCTTCATCAATGCCGAGGGAAAATCAACGTTCGTCAAGTTCCACTGGAAGCCCAAGGCCGGCCTTGCCTCGACGATCTGGGACGAAACAGTGAAGCTTGCCGGCGCCGATCCCGACTTCCAGCGCCGCGACCTGTTTGAGCGCATTGCACGCGGTGACTACCCGGAGTGGGAATTGGGTCTGCAGCTGTTCGACGAGGAATTCGCAAACAG
>NZ_JALNUP010000023.1 GCF_026540855.1 Sphingomonas sp. GC_Shp_5 | reverse complement strand
CTCGCCACCCGAGACCCCAGCTTTCGCTGGGGTGACGGGTGAGGAAGGTTGGGTGACTGCCGACGCGTGATTACGATGCGCGCATCGACACGATCTTGCCCGGCTCGCGCGGCGGCTCGCCCTTGGGCAGCGCGTCGATCAGCTCCATGCCGTCGGTCACCTGGCCCCACACGGTATACTGCTTGTCGAGGAAGCGGGCATCGTCGAACACGATGAAGAACTGAGAATTGGCGGTGTCGGGCTGGTTGGTGCGGGCCATCGAGCACACGCCGCGAACGTGCGGCTCGGCCGAGAACTCCGCCTTGAGGTTGGGCTTGTCCGAGCCGTGCATGCCGGTGCCGGTGGGATCGCCGCCCTGCGCCATGAAGCCCGGGATCACGCGGTGGAACACGACGCCGTCGTAGAAGCCGTCATTGGCGAGCTCGGCGATCCGCTTGACGTGCTCGGGCGCGAGATCGGGGCGCAGCTTGATCGTCACATCGCCATCGGCGAGGGTCATGGTCAGGGTCTCGAAGGTCGTATCGTCGGCCATGGTGCTATCCTTGTTCCTGCCTGTCGGCGCAGATCCCAATTAGGAACCCGTCCGCTCAAGTTGAAGCGGCCCGTAAAGATGCGCGCCGCGGCTGGCAAATCATGGGGTTGCGCGATAGGGCACCGCCAGGCGTAATCCACATGACCCCCCGGGAGGCGGCGATGAGCGACCCCGAGCTTCCCGACGACCTGATCGAGCATGAGGCCGAGGCCGAGAATCAGCTCGACCGCGACGATCGCCTGCGCCCCGAATTCGTCGATGCGGTCCTCGATGCGGTGCGCGACGGCCATCCCGAACAGGCGCGCGCGCTGGTCGAGCCGCTCCACCCGGCCGACATCGCCGATCTGTTTGAGCTGACCCCGCACGACGACCGCGGCCGCCTCGCCAAGGCGATCACCGACCTGCTCGACGCCGACGTGTTCGCCGAGATGAACGATTACGTCCGCGAGGACCTGATCGATGCGCTCGAGCCGCACGAAGTCGCCGACATCGCCTCCGAGCTCGATACCGACGACGCGGTCGCGATCATCGAGGACATGGACGAGGACGAGCAGCGCGCGGTGCTGCGCGCGCTCGATCCCAACGATCGCGCCGCGATCGAGGAGGCGCTGTCCTTCCCCGAGGAATCCGCCGGCCGCCTAATGCAGCGCGAGCTGATCGCGGTGCCCGAGCATTGGACGGTCGGCGACGCGATCGATTTCCTGCGCGGCCATGAGGAACTGACCACCGATTTCTGGGAAATCTTCGTGGTCGATGGTCGCCATCACCCGGTCGGCACCTGCCAATTGTCGTGGATCCTGCGCACCCCGCGCAGCATCGCGATCAGCGATGTGATGAAGCGCGAGCAGACGCTGATCCCGGTCGACATGGACCAGGAAGAGGTCGCGCTACGCTTCCAGAAATATGCGCTGATCTCGGCCGCGGTGGTCGACGGCAGCGGCCGCCTCGTCGGCATGATCACCGTCGACGATGTCGTACACATTATCCAGCAGGAAGCCGGCGAAGACGTGCTGCGGCTGTCGGGCGCGGGCGAGGGCGACATCAACGAGCCGCTCCGCCTCACCGTCCGCACCCGGCTGTCCTGGCTGGTCGTCAATCTCGGCACCGCGATCCTTGCCGCTTCGGTGGTCGGGCTGTTCCAGGGCACCATCGCCCGCTTCGCGCTGCTCGCGGTGCTGATGCCGATCGTCTCGGGGATGGGCGGCAACGCCGGCACCCAGACGCTCGCGGTGGTGGTCCGCGCGCTCGCCACCAACCAGCTCACCTCGTCCAACACCTGGCGGATGATCGTGCGCGAATTCCGCATCGCGCTCGCCAACGGCCTGTCGCTCGGCGTGCTGATCGGGCTCGGCACCTTCATCGTCTACCACAACACCGATCTATCGCTGGTGATCGGCCTCGCCATGATCACTAACAATCTCGTCGCCGGGCTCGGCGGCGTGCTGGTGCCGCTGACGCTCGACCGGTTCAACGTCGATCCTGCCGTCTCCTCGGCGGTGTTCGTCACCACCATGACCGATGTGATGGGCTTCTTCAGCTTCCTCGGCCTCGCCACCTTGTGGGGGCTGGGCGGCTGACCCACATCGGCGGCCCCATGCCAGACCCTGACGATATCGACCGGCCCCTCCTCCATCTCACCAAGGTCGCGTTCCGCGCCACCAGCGTCGATCATCTCGCCGAGCGGCTGCTGCTGCGCGCGGCCGACGGCCCGGTGTTCCTCACCACCCGCTATTTGCCCAAGCGCCACGAGGAGATCGCGGGCGACAAGGCGGGTGGCGGCTCGCTGTTCTGGATCCTCAAGCACCAGCTGATCGCGCGCTCGCCGATCCTCGGCTTCGGCGAGGCCGAGGGCGGCCGCGTCGCCATCCACATCGATCCCGCGCTGGTGCTGGTCCACGCCCGCCCCAAGCGCGCCCACCAGGGCTGGCGCTATCTCGAAGCCGCCGATGCGCCGCTCGATCTCGGCGGCGACGCGACCGGGCTAGAGGCGATGCCCCCGGCGCTGATCGGCGCGCTTGCCGAGCTCGGCCTGATCTGACCTCTATTGGCCGGTGCCGCAGCTCACCGGCCCGCCCGCGGTCGCCCGCACCGTGCATTTGGGCCGGCCCGCGACCGTCACCGTGCCGAGCCCGCTGTTGCTGATCTGCGCCGCATAGCGCGCCCGCGCGGTGATCGCGCCCAGGCCGTCGAGCACCGCGAGCAGCTCGCCCGCATCCACCGCGCCGGTGTCGATCGCGCCGGCGCCATTGGCGGTGAGCCGCGCGCTCGTCACCTTGCCGCCGCCGATCGTGAGCGTGCCCGCACCGATCAGCTGCGCGGAGAGCGAATCGCCCTGCACGCCATCCACCACAATCGCGCCGGGGCCGCTCAGCGCCAGGCTCATCCGCGCGCCGGTCAGCTGGGTGACGCGCAGCCGCCCCGCCCCGGTCACGCTTGCGCCGGTCAGCGCCGGGGTGGTCAGCGTCACCACCACCGGCCGGGTCGCAACCGCCGCGCCCTGCTCGCTCCACTGGTTGCTGCTGTTGCGCCGTACAACGAGCGTGTCGCCGTTGCTCTGCAGCTCGACCGCCTCGGCCACCGCACGGTCGCCGCTGACGGTCGCCCCCGGCGACGCGCCGGTGGTTACCTTGACCTCCAACGGTCCCTCGATCCGCAGTCGGCTGAAGCTGCCGATGCCGATGTGGCGATCGTCGGCCAGCGCCGGGCCGGGCACCAGCAGCAGCGTGAGGAGGAGAGGATGCTTCATGCCGCGCATCGTGGCACCGTTCGCGCCTGCCCGGCAAGCTGCCTTGCCGCCCTTCGTTGGCCGGCCGTCAGCCCCCGCAACGCACCGAGCCCGAGCCCAGCTTCGACGTCTTGCACCGTGCGCTCGCGCCGAGATCGATGTCGCCCGAGCCGAGCACGCTCACCTTTGCTTCGCCGTTCACCGCCGCGCGGACGTCGCCCGAGCCGGCGACCGACACCGCCGCGCCCGCCGCGCGCAGCCCGGCGGCATCGAGGCTGCCCGAGCCGGCGACGCTCACCGTCAGATGCTTGACCGCACCTGCGACATGCGCGTTGCCCGATCCCGCGATCGACAGGTCCGCGTCGTCCACCGCCAGCGCCGCGATGTTGAGGTCGCCCGATCCTGCAACGCTGCCCGAGAAGGCCGCGCCGCCGATTCGATCGACCTTCATCGTGCCCGATCCGGCCACCGCCGCCGATGCGAGTCGCGGCAGCGTCACGAACACGGTGACCTTCTCGCCATGGCTCCATCCCATGGTCTGGCGGCGGCCGATGTTGAGCGTGTCGCCGTTGCGGGTGAGCTGCAACCGATCCAGGTCCTCGCTGCGGCCTTCGGCCCGCACGGAAAAGGCCGGGCCTACCCGCACGTCCACGTCATCGGCGCCCTTGAGCCCGACGCCGGTGAAGCCGCTGGTCGCGAAGCTGCGCGAGGTGCCCGAGCCGGTCGCCGCGATGCTTGGCTCGTCCTTGGCGTCGCTCCCCACCGAACAGGCCGCCAGGGAGGCAACCAGCATCACACTTGCGACCGCGCGCATAACAGACCCTTTCGTTGTGTATTGCTTCGATAACACACACCTGCAGCGCCGGCAATATGGCGGGCGCCGGTCATCGCGCATGAAAAAAGGCGGCCCCAAAAGGGACCGCCCTGTTTCGCTTGAACCAGGCGCTGCGCGTTACGCGGGCACCTTGTCCTTGTTGTAGATCGCCGCGGCGGCGCGGAGGATCTCGAGGATCTTTTCCTGCGCCTTGGGCTCGTCTACCTCTTCCATCGCCGCGAGCTCGCGGGCGAGGCGGCTGCAGGCGGCCTCGAAGATCTGGCGCTCCGAATAGCTCTGCTCGGGCTGGTCGTCGGCGCGGAACAGGTCGCGGACCACTTCGGCGATCGAGGCGAGATCGCCGGAGTTGATCTTCGCCTCATATTCCTGCGCGCGGCGCGACCACATGGTGCGCTTCACCTTGGGCTTGCCCTTCAGCGTTTCCATCGCCTCGCGCATCGTCTTGTCCGACGACAGCTTGCGCATGCCCACCGATTCAGCCTTGTTGGTCGGCACCCGGAGCGTCATCCGCTCCTTCTCGAAGCGCAGCACATACAGCTCGAGCGACGTGCCCGCGATTTCCTGCTTCTGTAATTCGATCACCCGGCCCACGCCGTGCTTGGGGTAAACAACGTAATCACCGACATCGAAGGACAATGCCTTGGCAGCCATGTACGGGCCTTTCTGGGTCGCATCCTGCGCAACGGACGATCCTACGGCGACATTCCGCCGATCCGGACCTGCGAGGACGATTGGTACGAGTATCTCCCGGCGGGCACGCGTCTCATCGCGCCCGTCGCGGACCCATTTAACATAGTCGCAACAAAATTACCAGCCCGATCGGTCAGCCAGTCTGCCGAACCGCGGCCGACCGTACTCAGTCGCCGGGGCCGGGCTCGGGCGAGAAGTACTTGTCAAACTTGCCGGTTTCGCCCTTGTGCTCGTCGGCATCCGCTGGCGTCTGGTCTTCCTTGCGGGTGACGTTGGGCCATTGCGCCGAGAAGGTGTTGTTGAGCTCAAGCCACTGTTCCAGCCCGCTCTCGGTATCGGGAAGGATCGCCTCGGCGGGGCATTCGGGCTCGCACACGCCGCAGTCGATGCACTCGCTGGGGTTGATGACGAGCATGTTGTCGCCCTCGTAGAAGCAATCCACCGGACAGACCTCGACGCAGTCCATGTACTTGCAGCGGATGCAGGCATCGGTGACGACGTAGGTCATTCAAGGTCCCCAGGGGCAATTCGACGCCGGCAAGTCCGGCAACAGGCAGCAACGGCCGGCGGTCCGGCAGTGAACGCGACGCTGCTATGCCGCGTTCCCTGGCACGTCAATCGATCCGGTCATCCTGCGAGACGTTTGCAAGCCCCAGTTCCTGGTAGCAGGCCTGCGCCTCGGGGGCGGGACCGCGCCGAGCGGGAAGCTCTTCGACCCTGATCACCCGCACCCGGCCGTGGTGCGCGAAGGTGAGGATGTTGCCGATCCGCACCGGCGCATGCGCCTTGTCGATCACCCGGCCGTCGATCCGCATCCGGCCATCGGCGGCGAGCGCCTGCGCCGTCACCCGCGTCTTGGCAATGCGGACGAACCACAGGAAGCGGTCGAGCCGCATCGAATCAGCCATGCGCGTCAGCCATGGCCAACCAGCGCCGCCAGCCCCGCAAAGGCGCCGGTGGCCGGGCCCGCTGGCGCCGGCCGCGCCGCGGGTGGCCGCCGGCCATGCCACACCCAATGCGGTCCCGCCTCGCCGCTCCCCGCGCGAAACCCCAATTCGGTCATCAGCCGATCGAGGCTCGCCGCCTCCAGCCCGATCGAGGTGGCGAGCGCCGGATCGGGCACGAACGGCGTGCGCCCCTGGCGCGCGTCATGCGCAGCGCGCGCGATCCGCTCGACGAGGTCGAGCCGCACCGCCTGATGCGCGAGCGGGCGGAAGCCCATCGCCAGCGTCGCTCCCGCCGCCCCGCGGGGCAGCACGGTGGCGCCGTCGCGCGGCAGTGCCAGCTGCGGCTCGCGCGTGCCGCCCCGCACCCGCAGCAGCGCCTGCCGCCAGCGCGCCGCCGCAGGCTTGATCAACCGCGGGTCGAACAGGTCGAGCGCGCCGATGGTGATGCCGATGCCGCGCAGCCGCTTGCGCTCCTCAGGCGCCAGCGCCTCGAGCGACGCGCGCAGCGGCAGCCGTGGCAGCAACCCGCCCGCGGCTTCCAGCTCGCCGGCAACCACCCGCAGCGCCGCGTTTGCGGCCGGATCGCGCGCCGCCTCGGCGAGCCTCACCAGCGCCGGCACGTGCCGCGCCATGCTCGCCGTCAGCCATCGGACCAGCCGCTGCTGCGCCGCCTCCCGCTGCGCCTTGGTCAGGCAGTCGAGCGAACGGTCGAGCGCCACCGTCGGTCGCGCCAGCGTCGCGCCCGGCGCCAGCCGGGCCACCTCATGCCCGTTCCACACGATCGCCGGCGCCGCCGCCACGTCCAGCGTGATCGCCGCATCCTCGGCCGCGGCCAGCGCCGCACCGCGCCGCGTCCGCTCGCCCGCCAGCCGCTTTTCCGCCGCCGCGAGCAGCAACCGCCGGTCGCTCGCCCGCGCCGCCGGGTCGACGGTGAAGCGGAAGCCGTCGAGCCGGCCGATCGGATGGTCCTCCACCAGCACCTCGCCCTCGGGGCCGATCACCACCGGCAGCAGGCTCGAATCGGCGCCGATCTGCCGGATCAGCGCGGTGGTGCGCTTGTCGACGAAGCGCTGGGTCAGGCTGGCGTGAAGCCCGTCGGACAGCCGCTCCTCGATGAGCCGGGTGCGCTCGGCGCCCTGCGCGGGATCGGCCAGCCAGTCGGCACGCTGGGCGATATAGGCCCAGGTGCGGATCGCCGCGATCCGCCCGGCAAGCGTCTCGACGTCGCCGTTGATCGATTCGAGCCGCGCCACCTCGTCGGCGAACCACTGGTTGGGGATCACCCCCTTGCCTTCGCTGAGATAGCCGAACACGCGCGACACGAAGCGCGCATGCGGATCGAGCCCGAGCTTGCGGAAATCGGGGATGCCGCACGCGGCCCACAGCCGCTTGACCATCGACGGCGGCCTGGTGCGATCGCGCACCCATTGTTCGTCAGCCAGCCGCTTGAGCACGGCAAGATCCATCGATTGCGGCGCCGCCAGCAGCACGCCGGGCGCCGGGCGCTGCTCGAGGCTCGCGATCAGCGCGTCGACGCTGGAGAAATCCGGTTCGCCGTTGCGCCAGTAGAGCTGCTCGATCCGCGGGAAGCGATGCTCCTCGATGTTGAGCACCTCCTCGGGCAGGAAGGCGCCCGGCCCCTCCTCGACGATGCCGCCAAAGGTGCCGTCGCGCTGGTGGCGACCGGCGCGGCCGGCGATCTGCGCCATCTCCGCCACCGTCAGCCGGCGGTTGCGCCGCCCGTCGAACTTGTGCAGCCCGGCGAAGGCGACATGCGCGACATCCATGTTGAGCCCCATGCCGATCGCATCGGTGGCGACGAGATAATCGACCTCGCCGGCCTGGAACATCGCCACCTGCGCGTTGCGGGTGCGGGGGCTGAGCGCGCCCATCACCACCGCGGCACCGCCGCGCAGCCGCCGCAGCATCTCGGCGACGGCATAGACCTCCTCGGCCGAGAAGGCGACGATCGCCGAGCGCTTGGGCAGCCGGCTGATCTTCTTGGCACCCGCATAGGTCAGCCGCGAGAAGCGCGGCCGGCCAATGATATCGGCATCGGGCACCAGCGCGCTGATCATCGGCCGCAGCGCCTCTGAGCCGAGGATCATCGTCTCCTCGCGCCCGCGCCGGCGCAGCAACCGGTCGGTAAAGACATGGCCGCGCTCGGCGTCGGTGCCGAGCTGCGCCTCGTCGAGCCCGACGAAGGCGGCGTCATGCTCGGGCATGCTCTCGGCGGTGCACAGGAACCAGCGCGCGTTGGGCGGCGTGATCTTCTCCTCGCCGGTGACCAGCGCGACCTGGTCGGCGCCCTTCATCTTCACCACGCGATCATACACCTCGCGCGCGAGCAGCCGCAGCGGAAAGCCCATGATGCCGCTCGAATGGCCGCACATGCGCTCCACTGCGAGATGGGTCTTGCCGGTATTGGTGGGCCCGAGGACCGCGGTGACGGCGGCTTTCATCGTGCCAACATCGGATGTCGCGCCCGCCGGCGCAATGCCGATCCGTCGTACCGCCGGTCGATTGGCCGGGATCCTTGCGCGGCAAACCGCTGAGCGCATGGGCAAACCGTCTCGCCGCAGCCCCGGCCGGCGGGCTCGGCGGTTAATTTGACATTAGGGCGTATGCTTCACAACGCTGGCTTCATCGCCGGGGGGTATGCGGCGGCACGACACGAGGCGTCTTCGCTTGTTCTTGCGTAACGATCATGAATTCGAGCTCGCGGGCGGCACCGCCGCACGGCCGTTCGCGCGCGCCCTCGCTGCCGCGCCGGCCGCCGTGCCGCTCGACGGCCTGCGCCAGCGCCTCGGTGACATCGATTGGGTACCCGATCTTGGCGCGAACATCGGCAGCCGCGGCTGGTGGCGCGGCGTGGCCACCTTTGCCGGTCTGTGCGGCGCCGCCTGGATGCTCGCACCTGGCTTTCACCCGATCATCGGCGCCGCGCCCGCGCCGCTCGCCGGCAGCGCCTGGGACGAGACCCGCGCCCAGTCGATCGCGCCGCTCGCCTGGAGTGCCGACACCGGCCGGCGGATGGCCGCCAACGATCTGGTCGCGCCGCTCGCCGAGGCGCCCGAACGCCCGGCGATCGAACTGTCCGCCACGCTCGGCGAAGGCGACCGGCTCGGCGCCGTACTCGAACGCGCCGGTGTTGGTCGCAGCGATGCCGAGGCCGCGCAGCGCCTGGTCGGCAGCGCCGCCCCGATCGACGAGATCAAGCCCGGCACCCGGATCGCCCTCACCCTCGGCCGCCGCGCGGTGAAGACGGTGCCGCGCCCGCTCGAGCAGCTGGCGCTGCGCGCGCGGTTCGATCTCGCGGTGACGCTCAACCGCGCCGGCGGCGGGCTGGTGATGACCCGCCAGCCGATCGCGATCGATGCCACGCCGCTGCGCATCCAGGGGCTGGTCGGCTCGAGCCTCTATCGCTCCGCGCGGGCCGCCGGCGCGCCGGCCAGGGCGGTGGAAAGCTACATCAAGGCGCTTGCCACCCGCCTCGCGATCGGCCGCGACATCGGTGCCGCCGACAGCTTCGATCTGATCGTCGAGCGCGAGCGCGCCGCGACCGGCGAGGTCAAGCTCGGGCAATTGCTGTTCGCGGGGATTGACCAGGGCGCCAAGAAGGTGGAGCTCGTCCGCTGGGACGGTGGCGATCAGGCCGATTCCGATAACGGCGGCTGGTTCGATGCCAAGGGGCAGACCGAACGCCGCGGTTTCATGGGCATGCCCGTCGCCGGCCACATCACCTCGAGCTTCGGCATGCGCATGCATCCCCTGCTCGGCTTCATGCGCATGCACAAAGGCCTGGATATCGGCGCGCGTTACGGGTCGCCGATCTATGCGGTGCTCGACGGCGTCGTGCAGATGGCGGGGCGGTCGGGCGGCTATGGCAATTTCGTCAAGCTCGGCCACGGCAGCGGCCTCGCCAGCGGCTATGGCCACATGAGCCGGATCGCGGTGTCACCCGGCGAGCGCGTCCGCCAGGGCGAGGTGATCGGCTATGTCGGCTCCACCGGCATGTCGACCGGGCCGCATCTGCACTGGGAAGTGTGGCGCAACGGCCAGACGGTCGATCCGCGCTCGATCACCTTCGCCAGCGTCGCCACCCTGTCCGGCGAGAAGCTCCGCCAGTTCAAGGCGCGGGTGGCGAGCCTGCTCGCGGTGAAGCCGGGCGCCTGATCGTTCAAGCGCCGTCATCCCGAACTCGTTTCGGTATGATAATGATTGTTGGCGGCGCGACGGTTAAGGAGCGGCGATCCAACCAAGATTCGTCATCCCGGCGGAAGCCGGGATCTCCCAGTTGCTGGAGCATGCGCCCCCGCAGACCCGGCTTTCGCCGAGTGACCGTGGTAGAATGGGAGACGCGTTACTTGCCCTGCGCGCGCCAGCGCTGGATCGTCCGCTGGATGATCCCTTCCTCGCCGCCGGCATCGCGCCACAGCTGCGAAAACAACGGATCGCCCGACGCCGGCCGCTTGCCTTCTTCCAGCGCGTCGAAGCTCACCCGGATCGGCACCGCCACGCCCTCGCCGCACACCACGCATTCGCGATTACGCAACGCGGGGATCGCATCGAGGAAGCCGCGCGCGCCCTCCGGCATCGCGGCACGGACGAAGGCCTGATCGCGCTCGTTGTTGAGCCGCATGGCAATGATCGTGCCGCACTGGGAGAGCACGCCCTCTTCGAGGTCGGACGGTCGCTGCGTGATCAGCCCCAGCGACACGCCATATTTGCGGCCTTCCTTCGCGATCCGGCTGAGGATCTTGCCGACCGACGAACTGTCGCCCGTCCGGCCGCTGGGAATGTAGCGATGCGCCTCCTCGCAGACGAGCAGGATTGGCCGCTGCGGCTCGTTGCGGCTCCAGATCGCGAAGTCGAAGGTCATCCGGCTCAGCACCGCGACCACCACCGATGTGATTTCGGACGGCACGCCCGAGACATCGACGATCGAAATCGGCTTGCCGTCGCCCGGCATGCGGAACACGCGGGCGAGGAAGCTCGCCATCGTGTCGGCCACCAGCATCCCTGAGAACATGAAGCCGTAGCGCGGATCGGCCTTGATCTCGTCGATCTTGGTCTTGAGCCGCAGATAGGGCGCGGTGTCGCCGGCACGGTCCATCTTGCCCATTTCGAGCTGGATCAGGCTGGTGAGGTCGCTGAGCAGATAGGGCGTCGGCGCATCGACGGTGAGCTTGGCGATCTCCTGCCCCAGCCGGTTCTTGGCACGCGCCATCAGCAGGCATTTGGCGAGGATGTCGGCATCCACCTGGCGCTCGCTGCCGCTGGTGGTGAGGAACACCTCGCAATGTTCCTCGAAGTTCATCAGCCAATAAGGCATCTGCAGGTTGGTGACGTCGTAGATCGCGCCATTGCCGCGGAACGCGGCGGCATATTCGCCGTGCGGATCGATCATCACGACATGGCCCTGCGGTGCGAGCTCGCAGATGCGGTGAAGGATCAGCGCGGCGCTGGTCGACTTGCCGGTGCCGGTCGATCCCACCAGCGCGAAATGCTTGCCGAGCATCGCATCGACATACAGCGCGGCGCGCACGTCGCGGGTCGGGTAGACGGTGCCGATCTGAATATGCGGCTGGTCGGCGGCCGAATAGATCTGGCGCAGATCCGCGGTAGCGATCGGGAACACCTCGCAGCCGGGAATCGGATAACGCGTCACGCCGCGACGGAAACGGTAAAGCTTGCCGGTCAGCCGCTCCTCGTCGCCTTCGCCAAGGAAATCGATCTCGGCGGCGACCCAGTCGTTGCCGACATCCTCCAGCATCAGGCTGCGTATGTTGGCGATCAGCCACGATCCGCCGACGCGCATCTTGAGCTGGCCGCCGACCTGCCCGGCCGATGCGACCACGGGGTCGGCATCCTGGCCGACCAGTTCGAGCGCGGCGCGATCAAGCAGCACCCGGCTGCCGGCGCCGCCGATCGACAGCACGCAACCGATCGGTAGCAGCCCGGCCGCATTGCCCATGATCGGCGCCGCCGCCAGCGGAGTCGCCCCTGCGAATGCGTGCGCGCCCGGCATGTCGTTCATGAAGCTCGGTCCCTGGCCATGTGAACCATGGCTATGCGGAGGAGAGGGTTAACATCGGGTGTGGCGTCGGTGCGCCTGGCCGCCGCCCGGGTCGACCTTACAGCCGCCGGGCGATTTGCCCCGCCGCCCAGCCGAGCAGCACCGAAAGCGCCACCGCGGCGAGGCCATACCAGATCGCGGATCGGTCCGCCGCGCGCGCCACAAAGCGCTCGAACCCCGATTTGCGGATCTCGATGTCGCGCACCGCCGCCGCCAGCACCCGACCGTCGCGAATCAGGAAGGTTTCGGCGGTGAACCGCCCGACCGGCACGCGCGCCGGGATGGTGACGCGGGCGCGGTAGAGCACGCCATCGGTGATCTCCACCGCGCGCGGTGCCTCGAAATAGAGCCCGCTGCGCCGCTTGAGGTCGACCAGTCCCTGCTGGAACCGGTCCTGGACCTCGGCGGGGGCGTTGGAGCCGGGCGACAGCTGCAGCGAATCGAGGCCGAGTTCGTAGATGGCGCGGGTCCGGGCATCGACGATCCGTCCGATCGGTCGCGACGACGCCACCGCGTAGAAGGACGGCGCCGAGCTGTAGCGCAGCCGCGCCGCATTCACCCAGATGCCGCCGATCTTCTCCTTCTCGCGGACCAGGATCGGCTGGGTCGGGCCCTTCACCACCACGACGATGTCGGTCCGCGCCTCGCCGCGCGGCAGGCGCCCACCGGGATAGAGGATCGCGCCGAACAGCAGCAGCTCGGCACCGGTGAAGCTGTACGCGATCTCGATATTGCGCTGGGAAACATCCGGAACGAGCACCGGCTTGCTCGTGTCCGGCGCCGCCTGCCCCATCAGCACCGGCACAGCGAGCACGGCCCAGCGCTTCACAGCAGTTCCACCGAGAAGATCTCCTCGGGCCGCCACACCAGCCCGAGCAGGATCCGCACGCCGACCAGCAGCACCATGATCGCCAGCGCCAGCCGCAGATATTCGGGGCGCACCTTGGTGGCGAACCGCGCGCCGACCTGCGCGCCCACTACCGAGCCGAGCAGCAGCAGCCCTGCCAGCACGATATCCACCGCCTTGGTGGTTGTGGCATGGACCATGGTCGCCACAGCGGTGACGAACAGCGTCTGGAACAAGGAGGTGCCGACCACGACGCTGGTCGCCATGCCGAGCAGGTAGATCATCGCCGGCACCAGAATGAAGCCGCCGCCGATGCCGAGCAGGATCGTCAGGATGCCGGTGAAGAAGCCGAGAAACAGTGGCGCCAGCGGCGAGATGTACAGGCCGGACGCATAGAAGCGCGTGCGCAGCGGCAGCGCCGCGACCAGCGGGTGGTGGCGCCGCTTGCGCGGCCGTGGCGGCCGCCCGCTGCGCGACAGGCCGATCGTGACCAGCGATTCGCGCGCCATCAGCAAACCGATCGAGCCGAGCATCAGCACGTAGACGATGCCGATCACCGTATCGATCTGGCCGCTCTCCTGGAGCAGCCGGAAAATCCACGCGCCGGCGAAGCTGCCGACGATGCCTCCTGCGACCAGCACGCCGCCCATCTTCACGTCCACGCCCTTGCGATGAAAATGCGCGAAGACACCGGAGACGCTGGCGCCGGTTACCTGACTGGCGGAGGAGGCGGCGGCGACCGTAGGGGGAATGCCGTAAATAATCAGCAATGGCGTGGTGAGAAAGCCCCCGCCGACGCCGAACATGCCCGATAACAAGCCGACGCCGCCGCCCAGCAGGATGATGACCAGCGCGTTGACCGACAGATTGGCGATGGGAAGGTAGAGATCCACGGCCCGGGGTTATAGCCAAGGTGACGGCCGCGGCTAGCGCGTGCGACGCCGATCATGCCCGAAGTCGCAAAAGGAACGTGGTGCGCCCGGAACGATTCGAACGTCCGACCCTCAGATTCGTAGTCTGATGCTCTATCCAGCTGAGCTACGGGCGCTTGGGAGGTGGGCCCCTAGCCGCTGTGCCAGCCGGGTGCAACCCGCGGAGGCCGACGCGCGCTAGAAATCGCTGCCGATCGACAAGGCTGGCCCCGATCCCGGGCTGGCGGCGCCGGCGACCCGCTCGCGCCAGTCGAGCGTCAGCCTGATCGCCTTGCCGGCGACCGGCACGCTCACCGCCAGCGACGGGCCGACGTCGAGCCGCGCGACGCCTGGCTGCGCACCACCCCAGGCGCCGATCCCGAGATCGATCCGGACGCGACCGGGGGTGAGCGGATGGAATAGGCGCACCGCCCCGTCGGCGAACGCCTGGACCCCGTCACGCGCGATCGCGCCGGCCTGCCCATAGCCTTCGCCGCGAATGCCGGCGCCCAGCTCGGTCGGGCCGAAGCCGCCAATCACCTCCACCGTCGGGCCGCCGCGGCCGCCATCGAGCGACAGCCGTTGTTCGGCAACGAGATGGATCGGCGCGCGGGTTGGCTGCCAGTCGACCCCGATCCCGGTTTCCGCGCCGCGTCCACGCAGCGGGGTGGCGACCCGCGCCGCGGCGGCGATCCGTCGCGCGCGGTCCAGCAGATAGGTAACACGCACCCCGCCTTGCGACGCGCCGAGCTGGCCGCCGAGCAGCGTCTGCTGTGAGCCGCCACGTGCGATCAGCCAGGCGCTGGCCGCCCAGCGATCGTCCCGAACGTCCTGCCCAGCGGCTACTTGCAGAGGCTGCAGGAGCGGCGTGGGCACGATGATGGTTCGCGGCGTCTGCTCGAGCGGCGATGCCACCGCCAGCGGATCGGCAGCCGCAAGCCGAGGCGGCGCAATCATCGGCGGCTGGGGCGTCGGTAAGGGGGCGGCGACATCCACAAGTTCGCGTTTGAACGGCGCAGGCGGGCCCTCGGCTGCCGCACCATCTATTCGGTAAGGCAGGGTGGCCGCCGCCGCGGGCAGGCCGGCAATCTTGCCAAGATCGGCGACGGGGCCGGGTACCGGCCAGAGCAGGACGACGCGCGCTGCCGTCCAGCCCCCGAGCAGCATGAACAGGAAGCGAAGCGGTCTGCCGCCGGTCAACGCCCCTGCTCGAGCGCGGGAAAGTCGTGGCGCGTCTTGTCCCACACCAGAGCTTCGCCCCGCAGCATGGCAAGGTATCGCGCCAGCGCGCGCGGCGCGGCGATCAGCGCGATGAGGTTGCCGACAAAGAAGCGCGGCACCGACCACATCGCCTCGCGCCAGCCATAGCAGCGCCAGGTGCAGGTCATCCTCATCGCTAGCCGCCAGCCGAGCAGCAACGTCGTCGCCGGCAGCACCCAGGGCGCGAGGCCATCGGGGGGCGGCAGTGCCCCCTGCATCAGGTGCCCTCCCAGCCGGAGCCCCCACAGGATGACCGCGGCATAGGCGACCGCGAGCACCAGCACCGATAGCGGCGCACGCCGGTCGCGCATCCGCATCCAGTGATCGGTAAAAGCGAGATGCTGACCCCAGCCGGTGCGATCCCACCCCGCCAGCGCGATTCCCGTCATCCAGCGCGCCTTCTGCCGGGTCGCGGCGGCGACGCTGTCGGGGAAATAGGCACGCACCGCGACCACGCCGCCGTCGCTGCCATCGGCGACCCGTGCGAACAGGCTGCGGCCGCCGAGTTCGGCGATGCGCAGACCGAGTTCGTAATCTTCGGTGAGGCTGGTCGCGTCGAACGGAAAGCCGCCACGCTCGGCGGCGATGGTCGCGAGCATCTCGGTGGCGATCGCGCAGCCGGTACCCGCCAGTGGCATCGCTGCGCCGAGCGAGCGCCGCACCACCATCTGGATGATATGAGCCTCAACGAACTATGCGATATCGCAACTAGCCGAATCCGGTTGACTCCTTGTGCGAGCCCGACTGCGCTTACGATTCGTTCGACAGATCCAAGTACGCGTGATAAGAGCTGCTTCGGGTCTGGAGCATTTACATGTCGGTTCTTGTTGCTGCCCGAACCCTCGGGCAAGAGAGTGGTTGGTCCCTGTCCAACCTCGTCATGCAGAAGGTGCTCTACGTCGCGCAGATGCTGCACCTAGGCCGCACTGGTAAGCCGCTCATCGCAGAGGAGTTTCAGGCGTGGGACTACGGCCCAGTTGTGCCGAAGCTCTACCATGCGCTCAAGCGCCACGAGAGGGACATCATCCCCAACATAGATGCTCCAACAACTTTCCCGTGGGGCTCTACTGAGGCTTTCGCAATCGCCGATGCCTACTCGATGATGCAGCACATGTCGCCCAGCGAGCTAATCGCATACACCCACCGGCAAGGCGGTGCATGGGAGCGCCACTATCAGCAAGGTCCGAAGAGTAGCATGATCCCAGCGGAGGCTATTCTTTCGGAGTGGAATTGCTACATGAGGCCGTCTGAAGACGCACTAAATTGGGCAGAGGGATTGGCAGACGACCTTGAAGCTTCCTCCCCCCGATATTTGGACGCTGAGGGTCAGCGAGCTTTCCGAGCAAGCTTATTCGGCGAAGATCGCCAATAATCCGATCGCGCGCGATGAGCTAAGGCGTGTCTATGAGCGCCTATCGATTGAGCCAAAATTGGTCGGAATGCGATTCAGGCATGATTCCGACGACGCCCCTTTCGTGGAACACTGGCTCTACGAAAGCCCGTCTGTTCCGAGACGGCCAAGGCTCCGCATCTACTATACGATCCACCCATTCGACAGAGTCGTGGCGCTTCAACGGCTCGATTTAAAATGAGTGATTTGAGGCATTAGGCCAATTCGGGTCCAGCTAACGCCTCACCGCTGTTAACCTCGGAACCGAGGCGAGGTTGAGCACCTCGTCTATATGGCGCACGACCTTCAGATCCACGCCTCTCGATGCGGCGCTCGGCGTGACGACGATGCGGGCAATCAGCTTCCGGAGCTTCGGCACCGCCTCGAGCCGTGTCTCTTCGCCGGCGAGCGCCTGGTCCAGCTCCTCGATCGATCGGCGGTACTGATCCGCTAATCCCGGATGGAGCGTCAGCACCGGCAACGCATCCATGCCGGCGATCTCCCGGGCAAGCCGATCGCGCTCATCGCGCGCGGCGCTCATCACCTCGCGGATCTCGGCGAACTCCGCACCGCCCGACGCGATCGCCGCGACCAGGCGCTCCACCTTGCGGCTGGCTGCGTCCAGCTTGCGCTGGATGCGATCGCGATCGCGGCTCAGCTCGTTCGTCTGCCGGGCGTGCTCGCGATGATATTCGCGCAGGTAGGCGGACACGATCTCGGGGGCGAGCATCTGGTCCTTCAGCTCGTCCAGCACGCGGCGCTCGTACTCGGCCGGCTTGATCAGCCGGCGATTGGTACAGGCGTTGCCCCCGGTGACCCGGCCGCAACCCCACCAGCCCGTGCGGGCCATGATCCAGTTGCCGCCGCACACCGCGCAGACGCCGAGACCGGAAAGGATGTGCTTGGGACGGCGCTGGGTCTCCGGGCGCGGCGAGCTGCGGCGCGCGATCTGCTCCTGAACCTCGGTCCATAGCGCGTCGTCGATGATGCGCAGGTGAGGGGCGGCGCCCTGGTGGACGTCACCGTCTCCGGGGCGTGATGAGCGCAATCGCGTCTTGGGATCAACGACGCCCTTACTGCGGCCATAGGAAAGCACGCCGACGTAGATCGGATTGCACAGGATGCCGAAGCCCGAGCTGCGAGCGCCGATCAGTGCCGAGCCGCGCCAGATCCCGCGCTTGGGCGGGGGCACGCCCTCGGCGTTCAGCCGCGAGGCGATCGCCAGCGCGCTCTGCCCGGCGGCATATTCCCGATAGCATCGCAGTACGATCGCCGCCTGCTCCGGATCGATCTCGCGCAGGCCTCGGACCGGCTCGCCCTTTTCGTCGAACTTCGACACGCGGCGATAGCCGAACGCCACCCCGGAAGCGGCTCGGCCTTCGGAGATATTGCTGCGGTGGCCGCGCTTGACCCGCTGGGCGAGATCCTTGCGCATGCGCGCGTCGAACAGGCCCTTGATGGTACCGGTGATGTCATCGACCTCACCATCCATGAGGGTGAACAGGCGGGTGCCGGCGTACTGGAGGCGCTCGCGCACGGTGAAGGCGTCGCCCTGGTGGCGCGCGATGCGGTCGGTTGATTCAGTGAGGATCTGGCCAATGCCGCCCTGCTCTACGCGGGCGAGCATCGCATGGAGGCCGGGCCGCTGCGCTTCATTGATGCCGGCGGCGCCGCTGATTGCCTGGTCGTGGAAGATGCCCTCGATCTGCCAACCCTCGCGCTCGGCGCGGGCGCGGCATGCGGCAATCTGATCCTCGATCGACCGGGGGTTCTGCAGCTGGCTAGAGTAGCGGGCGTAGATCAGGGTTCGCACGAGCATGTTCCTTGCGGGCGGCTGCAATGTCCCGCGTCACGTGGGCACGTGCAAGGGCCTCCACGAACGCGATGACGTCCGGGTCCGGCGTATATACGGAACGATGGGCGCGGCTGGCCATCAGGCTGCTTCGGCGACCGAGGCGATGCTGGAGGAGCGCGCCTGTTCGCGCAGCGCGATCGTCGTGTCGATCAGCCAGTGGATTGAACCGCACCCGGTGCGCTGCTGCCACCAGAGCATGGCGGCGACGCCGGCGTCGATGCTCTCGGCGTTGAGCCGCGGCCGCACGTAGTCTTCGATGTCCTGCTGCACACCCTCGCTGAATGCACCGATGCGGTTCGACAGTGCCCAAAGCTCGGCAAGCTCGTAGTGCCGGTACTGCGGCGCGTGGTTGACGAGCGCCTGATAGGCGCGGTCCCGCCGCGCGACGGCGGCCGGCAGCACCTTCTCCAGCATGGCGAGGATCTCGGTCGGGCTAGCAGTCTCCGCCTGGGGTGGCGCGATGTCGGCGACGCGCCGCCAGTTCGCCGCCAGTGCCGAGGCAATGCGCAGCCGGTCGGCAGCGACCTCTTCGGCCATGCGGCCCTCCGCCACGAGCTGGCGATCGCCGGCCGCGCGAGCATCGCGCAGATGCTCGGCGATCGTAGCGAGCCCGACGAAATCGCGGCGGTCTTGTTGATTGATGGAGGCGGCCGGCGTCATCGCGGCGCAAACTCCCGACCGTATGTTCGGCGATAAAGACGCCCTGTTAGACGAGACGCCTCCCGAGCGGCTGCGGCTGACGCCAAGAAGAAGCCGGTGCTGAGTGGTTCATTCAATCGGCGGCGGGCGTGATCTAGCTGGATCTTGATGTAGCGATCCGACACTGCCCTCCAATGCGCAGCCGCAGCCGCGAGCGCGTCACTGCTAATCTCATAAGGTGCCGCCCCGGAACCCGCGCAAAAGCCTCCACGGTAGTAGTGCGCGCGGATCATGTTAACCGCACGAACGGCTTTGCGGCGGCCACAGATCTGGCAGCGCGCGGTCATCAACGTGCCCCCCAAAGGATCATGCGGATCTGAGGCACAGGTCGCTGCAGCCGATGCGCTACGAAGTTGACCGATGCTCCGGCCCGAAACTCAAGCCAAACTACGATCATGTCGGCGAGCGTCACCGTATCGTCGCGACGTGCAACGATGTTCGATCGCGTCGCGGGGAGCATCAGCGAGGCCCGCCGCGATCATAGACGATCTGCTCGTTGAACTCATAGCCCCGCGTAAGGGTGACGAAACGGCCGAGGAACGCCTCGCGGGCGACCGCCGGCGTCCAGTAGCGGAAGTTCACGGGTGCCGGGATCGTGCCGGAGAGCACCGCCCACGCGTCGGCGTGAGGCGGCATCATGGCCTCCTGCTCCGCCGCGAGTAGGGCGAGATCGACGCGCTTCACCGCGTCGCCGTCCATGCCGCCGATGTCGAACCGACTGGCGACCGCCGCCTCGACGTTCTTCTCGATCCGCTTGTATTCCGGAAGCAGCGACTTGAGCGGCCGGGTGACGTCGCCGAGGAAGGCCTCGGCGGCGTCGTGCATCAGCGCGGCGAGCTTGAACTCGTCGGCCACCAGGTGGCTGGCATGCCAGCTGTGCTCGGCGACCGAGTAGAACTCGCGGCACTGGCCTGCGAACCGGCACGTCAGCGACAGCCCATGGGCGATGTCCTGAATCGTGAAGTCGCTAGCGAACGGATCGAGCAGGTCGAAGTACACGCCGCTCTGGAGGTAGATCGTCGGCCCCTTGGCCGTCTTGATGCGCAAGTCGGTCATCAGAATGGCACCTTGTCATCAACGAATGGGACCGCATCGCGGGCGAACTCCACGCCGGCGCGGATCACCAGGTGATCGATCGCGTCGAGCATCTCGACAGAGACCGGGCGGAGGATCAGCGCGAGCTGGATGGCGCGCTCGACCATGACCATGTCGTTCTCGCCGCAGGTGCCGATGTGGCAGCGACAGAGGCGCGAAAACGCGCTGCGTTCGTGCTTTCGGGTACGCTTGGATTTGCTCACTGCGCGACCCTCCACAGGCGGCGGCCGTGGGTCTCGCTCCAGCGTGTCTCTAGCGTCTGCCAGGTGATGATGGCAGTGCCGACGTCCTCGACATGCAGCACGGCGAGCGGCACGAAGCGGCGGCGCCACTGGCGACGCAACGTGCGGCGGCTGGGGCGCTCGGGCAGCGGCCGGATCAATGGAGCGCTCCTGCGAAAGCAGCCAGCGCAACCGGCACACCTATCCAAATGACGCCTACGCCGATCGCGCCTGCGGTGAGCCAGTTGGCAAGGCGGTCCGGGAGGTCCGTCACCATGGATAGGATGCGCTCGATCGGACGCGGCGCCTCGGGAGCCTCGGCACGGCGCCAACGGCGGACGGCGCGAGACAGGCCCTTGTGCACCGGCTTGCCCGCCAGCGGCGTGTACGGCGCGAAGAACTCGCGCGGCGTCGGACCTAGCGAGCGCGGCTTGGGATAGGCGGAGAGGTCGAGCTCGTTGCCCGGCTCGTCACGGCGGAGGCGGCCAAAGGCGACGGCGTCCGCAGGGTAGAAGGAGTTGTGCACGGCGTGCTCCCATCGGGCGGGGTGCCCTGATGGGGTTCATATCTGCCATTATGGCATGTTCAGTCAATCCCAAATATGCCGCATTGGCATTTACCCTGAAGCCGACTTGTTGATGTTCTTCGTATGTTCCATTGATAAGTCGTTGAGGGGAGAGTCGTGAGTCGCAAGGTGGTGCACTGGTGCAGGGCCGTCAGCTTCGGAAAGGCTATAGGACCGTGGCGTTTCGGCTTAAGCGGAGCGAGGCGCGATCTGATGGCAGAAGGCCTCGGGTCCTATGACCCTGACGGCATTTTCTTCGTGACGGTGCCTGGCGGTATCGAGCGAAAAGCCGAGTGGATGGACCTCGCCGAAGCCGAACAGCTAGCGGGATCGGTGCAGCGCCGTTACGCGGCCGAACACGCTAAACGGCTGACCGTCTCCAATCATGATCGTTGTGTGGGCAGGATTAGTCGAACGGGGCACAAGGCGCGCGGGGTCTAGCTCGAACTGCTTGAAAGTGGACTCATGCTCTCCGTTCAAGACCACGTAAAGACGGCCGGGAAATAGAGCCTTATCGTTCGGGTCGACAATGACTGTACCGCCATCAGCAATCTCTAAGTCCATCGAGTCACCATCAACCCGTAGAGCGATGGCGTCTTTCGGTGTGCTCGCCGGGACGGGTAGATGCCCCAGCGGCTGCTGAATGGCTTCCTTCATCGTCCCAGCGGGCACCTGGCCGATGATCGGAATGATTCGTACTTCGGTGGCGTTTAGTTCAGGTGTGGCGGCCTCGTAGCCTAGCCACTGCTCGATCTTGACCATCTCTGCGTGTTTGAACGGACGCTTACCCGTCAACCGCTTCGATACTGCTGTTGGGTCGATGCCCAGCAAGCTCGCTAGATCGGCTTGATTGTAATCGCGCTCCTTCATGCGAGCGCGGATGTCTTCGCTGTCCATGCAGCAATCTAGGACCGCAGGTCTGCCAATATGGCAAATGCCATTACGGCAATAATTACCTTGCGCCTGAGATGCCATTTTGGCAGATTGCTGTTTATGGACGATTTCGCCAACGCATTGATCGACGCCCTCGGCGGCACGACCGCGACCGCTCAGCGCGCCCGTACGGGTGTTTCGACTGTACATCACTGGCGGCGAACTGGCCTGTCCCCTTCGCGGTTGGATCATCTGCGCCGGATAGCTCAAGACGAATGTCCCTCGGTGAACGTTGAAGCCATTGCCGCGGAGTACGGCGTCGAGTTGCCTCCTATTGGGGAGGCGGACCAGACGTCATCGGGAAACATCGGTGATGATTCCCAGCAGGTGGCGGCGTGAACTCGGCCGCTATGCTTGGGTTGTGGCTCGGGCTCCCGCTTGCGCCCTTCGTCTACCGCTGGGCGATCCGCACCTATCGTGAGAAGCGCTCGTGAGCGCCGCCCCGTCAACCGCGCTGCACGGCCGCAAGCTGAAGATCCGCTTCGGTGAGCTGGTCGCCATGGCGGGTGGGCTGGAGGCGGCCGAGGGCTTCTGCCGCGTCGGCAAGAGCACGCTCGCCCGCTACTATTCGCTGGCGCCGGCGGATGCCGAATGCTTCGCGCCCATCGACGTCGTGCGCGATCTGGAGCGGCTGGTCGGCGAGGCGCCGGTGACCTCTCACCTGTGCGTCGAGGCCGGTCACCGCTACCGGTGCAGGCGCCTCCGTAACGCCGCTCCTGGGCGATGCGACCAGCATGATCGACATGTCGAGCGGGCACCTGTGGTACGACTGTGACGCCGGGAGCGAGGTCACCGCCTTTCCGAGCCGTGTCTATACGACCGGCGTCACTTTCGGGCGGGATGCCTACGGCCGTGGCCCGATCCGCGGCGCGGCGCCGGGCGGCATCGGCGGCAAGGTCCGGACGATGCTCACCGCCCCTCACAACAATGCCTTCGGCTCGATCATCGGCGACGGCACCCCCGCGGCGATGCTCTTCACCACGACGCCGGGCGCCAGCTACCGGGTCGTCGTCACCGGCCAAATCCGCGCGGTCTCGAACGGCGGGGGCGAGAGCCCGGGCGTCGGCTTCGCCGCCTAAGGTGATGGCGGGCTGACGGTGGCCGGCCAGGGCCGGATCATGACCGCGCTAAACGCTGGCTCGACCGGCGGGGCCGAGCGGATCGTCGCGCTCCAGAGCTTCGCCGAGCAGGACCAGTTCTCGACCGTGAGGATCGAGCCGGGTGAGCTCGTGAACAAGTACCCGTTCCGCCTGGAGGCGGTCATCATCGCGACCGGCACCTACTCCTTGCAGGTGAAGGGCTGGAACGCCGGCGAGATCCAGCCGGGCGCGACCTTCGAGGTCGAGCGGATCGCCTGACCGCCACGTCGACAGTGGAGCTGTCCATAGCGGCAGCACGTCTACTTTAGCCGCTTCTGCCGACGTGTGCGTACGTAAATGTGCTCGCGCCTCGGCGGAAAGCGCAGCCGGAACCAGAGCGACGCAGCCGCCTCTTCGAACAGCGGCCAGCACTTTGCCAGCACGATGACGATCGTAGGCGGAACCAGCGTCAGGGCTACCTCGATCGCGGTTGCCGTCGGCGTCCATGGCCAGTCCGACACATAGTATCGGGTAAAGTCCGAGATCTCGTTCAGCGCCTCCAGTGCCGCGATAGGCGCGAGAGGTAGGAACGACCGTAGCGGCCTTCGCATCAGCCGGCCGAACACCACCAGCAGCACCAGCCCGACGACCACATGCAGACCCCAATGGGTCAGGTGTACCGTGGTGCTGAGCCAATCTTTGAACGCCTCCCAGGCAAGCACGAGTTTGAACATTCCCGGCTTTTCGCCGCGATGCAGCAGCAAGTCCATCGGAGACAATCATGAAAGATAGCAGCTTCGCGGTCCGGACGGTCGCGGGAGAGGGTGGCGCTTGACCACGCCAGCCGCCCCGCGCCCTCGCTGGATCGACTTTCTGCCGGCAATCTCGCTCGCCCTGGTCGTGGCCGGCCTGATCTGGACGGGGGGTGGCTACAGCGGGCAGGTCAAGGACAACACGCGTCGGATCGAGCAGCTGGAGAGCGACGCCCGAACCGACGCCAAAACCCGTACCGAAATGCTGCAGCAGCTTGATCTTCGCTTGGCGCGGATCGAGGTGAAGCTGGAAATGATGGCGCCTGAGAAGGACAAGGCGCCATGAACGCGGACGGCGGGCTGGTGCTGCTCATCATTGCCGTGTTGGCGATGGCAGCCTCGCCGGCGGCGCGCCTTGTAGCTCACCGCCGTTGGGCAAAGACCGTCGTCATAGATCCCGCGCTCCGCGCCGCGTTCCCGCCCCCGTTGCCCGCCCGCGAACTCGACCGTCTGGCCGCCGCCGCGGAGGTGGTGCTGGAAAGTCAGGAGCTGTGCCGCGCACAACGTGGAGCTTTGCGGGGATCCTCACGTCGTGCCGAGGCTCGGCGTCGAGTTGCTCAAGCACCTCGGTAAGCTCCAGCGGCTTCACCGCCTCGATCCGCCTTCGACGTTCCGCCCCTCTCGTTCTCTGAAGCTGGATCCATACCGCTCCGAGCAGGGCGATGACGACGGCTGAGACAACGAGTGCGGTGAACATGACGCGGGCATAGCTGCCGAGCCTGTCTGCGCCCTGACCAAGATTACCCCTGCGGCGAGCTGCCGCATTTCTCGGAGACAACGATGAAACTGATCGACGGCTGGCGCCAGCAGGCGCTGCGCCTCTGGTCCGTGCGCATCTCCGCGCTCGGCTCCATCCTCTGGGGTGCCGTGGCGGCGTTCCCCGACCAGATGCTGGCGCTCTGGAACATGATGCCCGCCGAGGTCCGCGGCTTCGTTCCCGAGCGCGCCGGCACCTGGGTGGGCTTTGTCCTGTTCGCCCTGGTGATCCTCGTGCGGCTGATCCCGCAGCCCAAGGCGCAAGCCGCAGCGGAAGGGGCGAGCGATGGCAGTCGGTAACAAGCCTGTCGGCAAGAAGACGCTCGCCGGCGTGATCGGCTCGGTCACCGCCGCGGTCGCCCTGTTAGTCATGGTGCCGAAGGAGGAGAGCGGGCGAACCGTCAAGGCGACCGTCCAGCCCGACAGCTCGATCACGGTCCAGCATGTCGCCGGCCGGCAGTATCTTACTGCATATCTCGACATCGTGAACGTGCCGACAGCCTGCGACGGCATCACCAAGGGCGTGAAGCTCGGCATGAGGTTCACCGATCAGCAGTGCGAAGATCTGCTGGAGCAGGAGCTGATCGCCCACGCCGAGCCGCTGATCAAATGCATGCCCAAGCTCTACGGCCGGCCGAACCAGGCGATCGCCGCGGTCGACCTGTCGTTCAACATCGGCTCGGCCGGAGTCTGCCGTTCGAGCATCGCCCGGCTCTGGAATGCCGGCCAGTGGCGCGCCGGCTGCGACCGCTTCCCGCTGTTCAACAAGGCGGGCGGTCGCGTCGTGGCGGGGCTGGTGACGCGGCGCGCGCGCGAGCGGGTAATCTGCCTCAAGGATCTGGCAGCATGAGCCCGCGCCTCATTCTCATCGTCGCAGCCGTGCTCGCCATCCTCGCGGCGACCTACGGCGTCTATCATCATGGCGAGACCGCCGGCAGCGCCAAGGTCGAGGCGAAGACCGAACATCGCCACACCGCGGCTGTGGCCGACGCCCGGACCGACGAGCGCGCCGCCAAAGATGCCGCGGCCTCGATCGCCAAGCACGTCGCCCGTGCCGACGATCTATCCACCGCCGCCCTCCAGACCACGATCAAGGATCTTCGCGATGCGCTCGACGCCGTCCCGCCTGCACCTGCTGGCGCTCCTGTCCCTGCCGCTCCTGTCGACGGCCTGCGCGACAGCCTCAACGCCGGCATCGCTCGCGCGAACCGAGCGGCCGACGCTGTCCCCTGAGCTGACCAAGACGGAACGCCTGCCAGCGCTGTCCGCCAGGAAGACGGGCGAACTGGTGACGGTCGATCGCGGTTGGCTAGGCGAACTGCTAGAGCTGACTGCATCGGCCGTTGCGGCCGTCGAGCGCGGCAACAATCGCGCGGCCGGCGTGAAGCTCGAACGGCGATGCACCTCGGCGCTGATCTCGACCGGCTCGGCTCCGGAGGATTGCCCGCACTGATGCCGCCCGAGATACGTGGAGCGCACGCCACTCAGCCCCGACTTAAAACAGCTTCGGAAAACAGCATGATCCGCGAGATAGGCTTCATCATCGGTATCTTTGCCGAGCTGTTCTGGATCACGATCACCAAAGGCGGATCATCAACCTTGTAGCCGATGATGCGACCTGCCGGGCTATCATGCTTGTCGTCACTCTGACCGGCATCTTATTCGATCGGCACCCTCGGCCCGAACGCTCCGCGCATAAGCTTCGCGCCCCGCGTGACCGTCGCCACCCACCCAGCGACGTCTGGCCGCCGCCGCAAAGAATAAAAAAGGCTCCGAACCAATGGTTCGGAGCCCTTCCATTCAGACGGTTCGTGCTTGTGGGTTAGAAGTGGCCGACGATGCCAAACATCGGGCGCACCGTGTCGAAGTTCCCCGTCGTGGACACCTCGGTGCGGAAGCGCACGCCCTCCTTCTTCACCAGGCCATCAAGGCCGATGGCCTTGGGCCCGAATTCGCCACCAACGCCATAGGAGATGCGCCCGTAATCGCCGCTGTCACGGCCGTAGCGATCGAAGTTCACCCAACGATAGCCTACCTTGCCGTAGAACAGCCCGGTCTCACCTGCACGCACGCCCACCCGGCCATGCACGCCATACTCCCAGTCGATGTCACCCGAGAAACCCTTGGTAGCATTGCCTTCAACACCGACAAAGAACGAGCCGAGCGGCACGTTGACGCCAGCAACGCCGTCGACCAGGCCGCCCTTCAGGCGATTACCGGCGGGCGAGAAGGGGATGCCGTGACCTGGATCGCTGTCGAAGCCCTCGTAGCCACCCATGACACCTACGTAGGGATCGATGCCGAACGCGCGCGAACCATCCTGGGTGGTCTCCTGCGCGCAAGCCATAGCAGGGATCAGGGAAGCGGCAGCGGCCACCGCGAAAAGCAGCTTCTTCATTTTACACAACCTCACTCGAACGACCGCCCCGTCTGGGCTGGTCTTCGCGGTAGGTAACCCTGCAGAGCTTCAACGGTTTCCGCCGCGACAGAGAAAGCACAGGTAGCGTTGCTTCATGGCAACACTGCGCCTGAGGTGACCAATGCTTCTTGGTTGTTGGCGATCCGGCGGCGACGGCGATCAGCCACAGCCCCCCCCCTATAGCTCGCGGACCCAAGGGCGCGCTCGGACACGCTGAGCCAATGCTCGCAGGCGCATCCGGCTGAAGCCTGGCGGGGGCAGGATCGCCGACATCGAGCGGGGCACATCGTCCAATGACTCCCGGCGGACGGTATGGCTGAAAGGCGGCCGGCCGGGCGTCGGCTTCATCGACGTGACGGTGCTGAAGCCCTCGGGTCGCTTTCACGACAGATTACTATCGCGGGGTGAGCGACATGTTGTCGCCCAACGGCAATAGCCCGCTAAGCGCGGTGAATGCGCTCGTTAACCTCCGTGCTGCTCCCTGTTGCATTCCTTTTCGCAGGCATGGTGTGCAGGATAATGCTGCAGCACTTTGAAAGCCGGTTTCAGATTGCCGGCTTCTTGATCCTCGCTGCGGCCATGCCTTTTGCTTCTAGGCAGGCTGGATGGCCAACGGCGGGCCTGTGCGCCGCTGCGGCGACTGCCGGCATCTTGATCGTGAAGTTCGCCATCGAAGGCTGGCCTATTTAGCTCTCGTCATCTTGGCCCATGTCCTTCTCGATCATGGCACAAACATATTCAGCGCGTAGCCGTGGCCACGAGCGAAGCTCAGCGCGGGCGTCTTCGATAGCCGATAAAACTGCCGGCGATCAATGCTGCCCCAAATGTCACCATGGTGATAGTCAGGCTACTCATGTGCGACGTATACCCTCTCGGCCCGGTGCTGTCAGGCCGTAACGAACAGAGCTGTTTGAAAGATGGCGATATATCGAAAGTCTGAACCACAAAGGCTGAAACTGCGAGAGAAAATCGCCATCCGATACCAATTACCCATCCGGTTAGAGGTCGGTGTTCGACGTCGCAGCTTTTCCGTCGACACTTTCGAGCAGGTTAGACACCGGAGAGGTGCAGAAAGCTCCGCTTTCCATAATCCCGGTCGAAGTCGTCCGGCGACTTATGGCCGTCCCGCTTGGACAGACACAACAAAGGAGGCCGTAGCCCCCTTTGCGCGCACTCACCTTTCGGGGTGCTTCCTAGCCAGCTTCAACGGCGTCTTGGGAGTTGCAACGACGCTGGCCGGGTCTCTTAGTTGCTGTCTGCGTCGTCGTCGTTCTTGTCGACGGCAACGTAAATGCCTGCACCAACAGCAGCCGCTGCGAGCACAGCGATCAGGGCGCTACCGCCACCAATCTTGCTCTTCTGCGCCGAAGGTGCCGACGCGCGAACCGACTTCGAAACCGAAAGGTTGGCAGCGGGCTTGGCCGGAGCTGCGACGACCGGGGTGGCGACGAGTGCAGTGGCAGCGACGGCTGCGAGGTACTTACGGATCATGTTGATCTCCTAAATGAGGTTTGGCCTCTCGGGGGTTTAATGGCCAAAGTCTACCGAGATGTAAAGATTTGCGACAGATGGAAGCTTTCGAGCTGCCCGCTCGGCCCGTAAGCCATTGATTTGGAAAGGCACGGACTGATGGTCGGAAGGGGCAACTGGCATTGGAGCAAACGACATTCGACTCTACGACGGTCTGGGTAGACACCGGTGCCTGGACGCCTCGGGTTGTCGTGGCGGCTTTCGAGCAGGTTAGACACTGGAGAGCCGCAGAAAGTCATGCTTTCCAAGGTCCCGGTCGGAACGTCACCCATGCCGCTGCAGATTGTGGTACGACAGCAGCATGGCCGATCCTGATCCAGAAACTCTTCGTATGGCCGCGCGGCTCGCGAGGATGAGGGCCAAGCCTCCTCGTACGGTCGACGAGCGGGACGGCCTTGAACGCTTGGGCGCCGAGCGAGCACTAGAGCGCCTTGCTGCCGATCTTGAAGCGACAGCTCACCATCTTGAAGCGTTTTCCAAAAAGCGGAGGAAAACGCCAGGTAGCCAGTGAGCCCACGGCCTATTGGAGCTTCGGCGCCAATCACCACTCATAAAAAAGGCGCCCGAATAGCTCGGACGCCTTTCAGTTGAAGGTGCTCTAGGGAGCGACCTTGGCAGACAGTAGTATTGGCGGTGTTAGATGCCGTTCGACAGATTGGTGTCTGCGTCGTGAGTCCGCATATCTTCTGCCTGGTTCTGGCCGGTCGCACGCACTGCGTCGGCCCGGTTGTCCAGCATGTCCTCGACAGTCGAGTTGCCCGCGGCGTCGCCAGCGTCCTCAAGGTTGTCTGCAACGGCCTCGGTGTTGGCTTCGATGTTGTCAGCCGCCTGCTCGCGCGGGCTCGTGTGACAGGCTGCGAGCGACAGCAGGGCCGTCGAGACGGCTAGAGCGAAAACCTTCTTCATGTTCAAACCCCCTTGTAGAGAAAGCGTCGATAACCGCGTCACTGGATCTGCCGCAACAGCATTCGAACGGTGACAAGTGCTGACGGCGGCCGCGGGGTTGCCCGAGCAGCTGTAACTCATTGATCTGCAACGCGCCGGTGGAGGAGGAAAGCGGCAAAATTCGTTGTGCGGGACTCCCGTGTCCCGCCGCCTCACTTTGGCCCTGCAAAGCCCGTGAGACGGCCCCTTGCCGCGGTCCAAAATGCCGATATTACGCGGCTCTCCCGCGAGGGAACGATTAGCTCAGTTGGTCGAGCTCGTCGTGTTACATCGGTAGGATCCCCAAGAATGGCGAAGCGCGCGGTTGATGCGATCGTGGCGGCGCAGGCTCGCAACATTCCCTGGCGAGAAGAAGGCGTGCTAGTGCGGGCGTGGCGCTCCGAGCATGGCCTGGAGCGGGAAGTACTTTCTTCGGGAGCGTTGTCCGCATTGGTAGAGTCGGTTCGGTCGGGCAATTGGCCGTTGGAGACTTTAACAATATCTCTCCCCGATCGACGTGCCAAGCCGAACAGGTTTGCGGGCGATGAACTCGAGCTATTAGCTCGGTGCTGGGAGCTGCGAAACGCAGCATGGCTGTAGCTATTTTGCGTCAATCGTGAGCGAATAGCCAAGTTTCGGCGGCGTTGAGCGAAATGAAGGCCATGCCAGTGGTCGGCAGCTTTGCGCCGGTCGCCTGCTGCTTTCTGAGGCTCGACGGTGTGACAACGGCAAAGCGGTCGCCGGGGTTGTCGAACAGCGCTCCAAGCGCGGCAAGGCCGCGAGCCACCCCAGGGGCGTCTGTGACGGCCTCCCTGGCGTCAACAAGCACCCTCACGTCACCGAACCGCCGCCGAGCGAGAAAAACGTGGCGTCGGAACTCCCGGGTGTAATGATGTACGTCCGCAGGGCACCAGATCCCTCCGCTCTGAACGCGGACACAGCGGTTCGGCTCATCGATCAGGAATCTATAATTGCAGGACATTCGTGTATGTTAACGGCGCCGCAGCGAGTTTCTTTAACGCACGTTGCAATCGCCCACAAGTAACCGGTGGGGCGAACCCTAGCCGCTCCGGTGACGTTCCAGTGCAAGTGGCCGCATTCTACCGATGATGGCGCACCCTTAAGACGTGGTTGGTCGCTCACCGAGATGCCCCGGTCCCAGTAAGTCATTGATCTACAATGGGCGGGTTCGTCGGCCAAAACCGGCAATTAGTGTTGATAAAGAACGACATTCCGGCTTCACGGCTAAAGCGCTGGTTTGCTCAGCACCAGGCTCGTTGCAGGGTTTAGAAATGTATGCCCCACGCTGTTGCGGCAAAACTTTGTAGGAGGGTTAGTAGGGCGTGCAAAGCGAGGGAGCTGTAGCCTTCCACAATCTTCTCGCACGCGAGCTCCACGTTGAGCGCGATTGCCGCCTTAAATTGGATGCGCTTAAACTCGCCTCGCTCCCACAGCGACTGGGCATAGCGGAGGTCAGTGAGGATTAGCTCTCTGCCTTCAACAGCGTTATCTGCCGCTACCTTCTCAATCGCCTCGGAGAAGCTACGCGAAATTGCTTGATACGCCTCGCTGTCCAGATCTGCGCGCAGCGTGTCTGTATCTCGATAGGCCGTCTGATCGGCACCTGTAAGCAGCTCCGACGCAAGCACCTCTGTAGCATAAGATGAGCCGTCAGAAAAAGTGCTGCCATCGCTGTGCGGCGTTGTCATTCGAAGCGTGAAGCCGGCGTTCACGAGCCGAAGTGCCTTGGCAGCGCCTGAGCTTGTCAGTTGTACAAACTGATCCTCGTCAGTCCCGTCGCGATTGTAATCGACCAGAAGGCCTAGCGATCCAAGCTCCTTAACCCCGTCGATGATCCAGCCGGATGGCTGTCGCCCGAAGCTGTATCGCTTCAACAACGCGTGAGCGGTTAACCTCCGGTCTAGATCGCCCTCCGACACTACCAAGGCGGCAACCAGGAGGCGTTCGAGTTCGACCGGCAGTTTCATGCATGCTGCATCAATGGCATGCCACCAACTGTCAACGCGCCGCACCTGTCGACAGCATCAACAGGTGCGGTAACGCACATTTTGTTTCGGCGAACTCGTCCGCATAATGGCCCGAGACCAGATAGCCCGGCCTGATCAGCGGCAGCACCGGCAATTGCACCACCGCCCGCCCCTCGATCAGGGCATCGAACACCCGCAATTCGCCTGGGTGAACGACATCCTCGGCATCATGCAGCACCACCGCCTTGGTCGACTGAACATCATGCCGATCGGAGTCGATCAGCGCGCGCCAGAGATTGTTGAGGCAATCGGCCTTGGTGGTGGGGCCATCCTTGCTGCCGATCACCATGACGATCCGCGAGTCGGCGGCGGCGACCCGCGCAACGGCAGTGATCGTGCCCGGATCATTGGGGTAAAGCCCGACGTAAATCCGGTAATCCGGATGGTCGAACCGATCGAGCGCGGTCGCAAGCATGCCGCCGATCACGGCGGCTTCGTCCCAAGCGGCAACGAACACCGCCAGCCGTCCCGGCGCCGAGGGCTGGCGCAGGTCCGCGAGTGCGTAGCGGCGCCGGCCATGCCAGGTCAGCCGCCGCACGATGAAGAACAGATCGACCAATAGATCGTCGACGCCACCGACGATCAGCCCGGCAGCGGCAAACATCATGGATTCGCGCGCCAGCGCGTCAATGCCCCACAATATCGGTTCCACATCGACTCCCCCGTCGTGCGGATGACATCATTGGTCAGCTAACCGATTCGCGCAAGAGGGCGTTCAGTATGAACGATTTCAGAGACGGATCTCGGCAACTACTTACAAAATATCGCTAACTGAGTTGCGCGGCAATCATGCGACCCGTTCTTCGAAGGCAAAGAATTAGGTTGTGACGACGTGACTTGATCTGATGCGCACAGCGATCCACCTGCGGATAATGAATGAGCAGCATGATCATCGTTGATGTAGGCGCCAACGATCCAGCTGTTTATCAATTACCTTGGCGTAGAAGCTGCGGCTTGTCCGTCGGACTATGCCGGTCAATCATGGCAAAAACCGCGCCACTGTGTTGGAGGTGGCGCGGCCGAGGAAAGGTCAAGCATGAAACCGGCCCAGTAGGAGAACCGGCCGGAAACAACGGACGCGAATATTACGGCGTATCGCGGCCGGCACCGCCGCCGCCGGGCCCACCAGCACCGCCGCCCATCGCCCCAACGGTGCCGATGTTGCCGAACAGATCCTGGAAGAAGCCGCGCTTCCTGCCCAGCGTCGGCGTGGTCTTGCCGTACATGTTGACGCTCGCGACCTGGTCGAGCCCGGTACGGGTAATGCCGGTCACCGTGCCGGCAGTATCGAAGCTGATCTTCAGCGTGATCTGGTCCTTGGCCCGCGGCTTCTGGAAGTTGAGGTTGCGGCTGTCGCGCGCCAGATAATACCAGTCCGCCTGACCGAACTGGCTGGCAATGGTAGGCCGCCCGAGCACCTGCGCTACCGACTGGCGATTATCCACCCCCGGCTGCACTGAATTCACCAGATCCGCGTCGATGATATAGCCCTGGTGTGAGCGCAACGGGGCACAGCCCCCAACGAGGACGGCAAGCCCGAGGCCTGCAACGAGGCTGACACGGGCAATGGATACGCTCATCACTATCTCCGAAGGCGCGCGCGGGATCGGCCGATTGCATCGCTCGCCGATCGCCTCGATATGCGAGGATGCGCGGTGCATCAAGCCGCGTGGGGAGATGGACGCGCGTGAGCTGGTGGGAAAGGCTGTTCGGCGGCGGCGATGATCGAGCGTTGCCGCTCTACAATGCGGTGGTGGCGCACGGCCGGGCCGAGCATTGGTATGTGGCCGGCGCGGTGCCCGACACCGTCGATGGCCGGTTCGACATGATTGCGGCGGTGCTGGCGATGGTGCTGCTGCGGCTGGAAGCCGAGTGTGCCGGGGCCATGCTCGCGGCCCGGCTCACCGAACGATTCGTCGACGACATGGATGGCCAGCTCCGCCAGCTCGGGATCGGCGATGTCGTGGTGGGCAAGCACATCGGGCAGATGATGAGCATGCTCGGCGGTCGCCTGGGTGCCTACCGCGACGGTCTCGCCGCCGGTGATCTTGCGCCGGCGCTGCTCCGCAACCTCTACCGCGGCACCCCGGCGCCACCCGCCGCTCTGTCGCACGTCGCAACGGCATTGACCGCGTTCAGCGCCGCACTGGCGCCGCTTACCCTCGACCAGCTTACCGCCGGAGACCTGCCATGACCCCTGAATTCAGCCGCCCCGAGCGCATCGACGCCATCGGCGACGGTGAACGCCGGATCACGATCGCCGCCGATGCCACCGAGCGCGCCGCGGTCGCCGCGCGCTTCGGGCTGCTCGCCATCGACCGGCTGGAGGCGACGCTGGCGGTGCGACGCCAGAACGGCGGGATCGAGGTGCGCGGCACGGTGAGCGCTACGGTGACCCAAGCCTGCTCGATCACCGGCGACCCGCTGCCGGTGTCGATGGACGAGCCGGTGGCGCTCCAATTCGTCGAGTCGCTCGATGGCGCGGAGGAGGTCGAGCTCGGCGAGGATGCGCTCGACACCATCGAGATCGAGGGCGGGGCGATCGATCTTGGCGAGGCCGCCGCGGAAACCCTGGCGCTGGCGCTTGATCCATTTCCGAGAAGCCCGCGTGCCGCCGCCGCCCTGCAAGAGGCTGGTGTGATCGCCGAGGATGAGTTCAAGCCGGTGACCGCCTTGTCGGGCCTCAAGTCGCTGCTCGAGAAGAAGTGACGCTCAGCGCTCGTCGGGGCCGAGGGTGGGGTCGAGATCGCGCGGGCGGACGAAGCGATTGAGCGTGGCGGTGCCGGCGCGAACCTCGTCCCAGGCATCGACGCCGAGGTCCATTTCGGCGACGGTGGCGGTGGGGTATTTCTGCTCGACCAGCCCGCGCAGGCCATCGGCCTCTTCGGGGACGAGCATCAGCAGCAGGTCCTCGAGCCCGGGATTGTGGCCGACCAGCAGCACCCGCTCCACCGTCGCGGGCAGATCATGGACGACATCCAGCAGCGTCGCCGACGAGGCAAGGTAGACTCGCCGGTCCCAGCTTGGCGCCAACGTGCGCCCATAACCCGATTCAAAGCCGTCGAGGGTTTCCTCCACTCGCACCGCCGGCGAAGCGACGACATGATCGAAGTCGACGCCGAGGCTGCGCAGGTGGCGACCCATCAAGGTTGCGGCGCGCCGGCCCTTGGGGTTGAGCGGCCGATCGAAATCGCGCGACACCGGATCGTCCCAGCCGGACTTGGCGTGGCGCAGCAGCGTCAACGTCTTCACTCGGGGCGCTCCCTCAGGCTTCGGAGGGCGCCTCATGCCCCAACGCCACCGGCAAGGAAAGCGGCGCCGCTCCGGTCCGCCCCGGTGCGAGTCGTGCCGCGACCCGCGCCACGGCTTCGTCGAGCGTCACCCGCACGATCGGCACGCCGGGCGGGAAGGCGGTAAGCAGCCGCGACGGCATCGCCGCCGACAGCATCACGAACGCACCGCGATCGTCGGCGCGACGGATCAGCCGGCCGAACGCCTGCGCCAATCGCGCGCGGATCAGCCGATCGTCATAGGCGGGGCCGCCGCCCGCCAGCCGCCGCGCCGCGTGCAGCACGGTCGGCTTGGTCCAGGGCACGCCCTCCATCACCACCAGCCGCAGCGATTCGCCCGGCACGTCGACGCCGTCGCGCAGCGCATCGGTGCCGAGCAGCGAGGCGGCCGGATCGTCGCGGAAGATGTCGACCAGCGTGCCGGTGTCGATCGGGTCGACATGCTGGGCGTGGAGCGGCAACCCCTCGCGCGCCAGCCGGTCGGCGATGCGGCCATGCACCCCGCGCAGCCGGCGGATGGCCGTGAACAGCCCCAGCGTGCCGCCGCCCGCAGCGACGATCAGCCGGGCATAGGCATTGGCGAGCGCCGGCACGTCGCCGCGCTTGACGTCGGTGACGATCAGCACCTCCGATTGCGCCGGATAATCGAACGGGCTTGCCGCCTCGAACCGGGTCGGGCTGCGGCCGAGATGCGGCGCGCCGACCCGGGCTTCGGCGGTGTCCCAGCCCTCGTCGCGATTGGCGCCGCCACCGGTCAGGGTCGCCGAGGTCACTAGCGCGCCATGGGCGGGCTTGAGCACGATCTCGGCGAAGGGGCGGGTGGGATCGAGCCAGTGTCGATGCAGCCCGATGTCATATTCGCGGCCCTCGACCCGGTCGACGGCGAGCCAGTCGACAAAGGATGGATCGATCGGGCCCCCGACGCGCGCAAGCAGCGCCAGCCACGCCGCCACCGTCTCGGCCCGCCAGCCGATCGAGGCGATCGCGCCCTCGACCCGTGCCCGCGCCGGCGCATCCATCCAGTCGGGCGCCTCTGCGAGCACCGCCTCCAGCCGCCGGCCGAGGGTGACCAGTGGCCGCACCAGGGCGTCGAGCGCCGCCGCCGCCGGCGCCGCCGCCTCGATCAGCTCAGGGCTGGGCTCGGCGAGCTCTGTCTCCAGCCCATAGCCTGCGTCGCCGGGCTGTTCGGCGCGCGCATAGGTGAGCCCGCGCACCGCCGCGAGCAGATGCTCGATCGGCCCGAATGGCGCGCCCTCGGCGAGCCGGCCGAGCCAGCCATCGCTGGCGAGATGGCGTGCCGCCTCGACGGCGTCCTGAATGGCGATGCCGCCCTGTTCGTCATAGCTGGCGACATCGGACAAGCGTGCCTGCAGGCCGCGACGACGGCCCCGGCCGCCGCTTTCGGGGCCGAGGATCCAGCGCCGCAGCTCGATCGTCTCGCCGCCGGTGAGCGCCGTGGCGAACATCGAATCCGCCGCCTCGAACAGGTGATGGCCCTCGTCGAACACATAACGGGTGGGGCGCGTCGCCAACTCGCGACCACGCGCCGCGTTGACCATTACCAAAGCATGGTTGGCGATCACCACATCGGCCTCGGCGCTCGCCCGCGCCGCGCGTTCGATGAAGCATTTGCGGTAATGCGGGCAGCCGGCATAGACGCATTCGCCGCGGCGATCCGTCAGCGCCGCAGGGCCGTTGCGGCGGAACAGGGTCGGCAGCCAGCCGGGCAGATCGCCGCCGACCATGTCACCATCGGCGCTATATGCCGCCCAGCGGGCGACGAGATGCGCGAGGATCGCGGCACGCCCGGCAAAGCCGCCCTGCAACGCGTCCTCGAGGTTGAGCAGGCACAAGTAATTTTCGCGGCCCTTGCGGGTCACCACCTTCTGCTTGCGGATCGCCGCATCGGGAAATACCCGTTCGGTTTCCTTGCCGAGCTGGCGCTGCAGCGCCTTGGTATAGGTGGAGATCCACACCGCGCCGCCGGCGCGCTCCGCCCACAGCGAGGCGGGGGCGAGATAGCCGAGCGTCTTGCCGATGCCGGTACCGGCCTCGGCGAGCACCAGATTGGGCGCGTCGCGCATCGCCCGCGGGCTGAACGCCGCGGTGGCGGCGGCGGCAAAGGCGCGCTGGCCGAGCCGCTCCTCGGCGCCATGGCCGGTAAGATCGACCAGGCGTGCCTCCGCCTCACCCGGCTCCAGCGTGATCGTGCGCGGTGCCGGGCGCGGCGGCTGCTCTTCCCATTCAGGTAGCGTGCTGAACAGCCAGCGCTCGTTGACGGCGGGCTTGGCGAGCCGCTCGTCGATCACCGGCCCCCACGGCCAGCGCAGCCGCAACAGCGATTGCGCCGCGGTCCAGGCACCCTCGCGCTCGGGCCAGTCCCCCGCCGGCACCGCGAGCAGCGCCGCGGTCGAGGCGAGCAGGAAGGCGGCGACGTCTTCGTCGCGGGCGGGCGGTTCCACGCCGATCGCACGCGCCAGCCCCTTGGGCGTTGGCACTGCGAACCGTGCCGGGTGCAAGAACGCGAACAATTCGAGCAGATCGAGCCCCGAAAGTTCCGCATAGCCCAGCCGCTGGCCGATCAGGGCTGCGTTGAGCATGATTACCGGCGTATCGGCCGCGATCCGGATCGCCTCGCCGCGTCCTACCCCGCGCGTGCCCTCTGCGGTGGCGATCCAGATGCCGCCGTGGCTGGCGTGGAGCGCGGGGTAAGGGAGCGGGGCCATGGGCTTGACTTAATGGCGTGGAACAGAATGGCAACCGCATCCGGCTCATGCCGCGATGACCGGCTATCGCTCGCCGCGCCCCTAAGACGAATTTGTCTCCCTCGCCTCCCATGCGCTAGGGCGCAGCGATCATGACCACCGAACTCCGCACCGCAGCGCTCGAATCCAAGGCCTGGCCCTATGAGGAGGCGCGCAAGCTCCTCAAGCGTTACCCTAACGGCAAGCCCGCCGTCGACGGCCAGCCCGCGCCGATCCTGTTCGAGACCGGCTACGGCCCGTCGGGGCTGCCGCACATCGGCACCTTTAACGAGGTGCTGCGCACCACCATGGTCCGCAACGCCTTTCATGCGCTGAGCGACCAGCCGACCCGGCTGATCGCCTTTTCCGATGACATGGACGGCCTGCGCAAGGTGCCCGACAACGTCCCCAACGGTGACATGCTGCGCGCGCATCTCGGCAAGCCGCTGACCCGCATTCCCGATCCGTTCGGTACCCACGACAGTTTCGCCGCGCACAACAACGCGCTGCTGCGCGAGTTTCTTGATCGCTACGGCTTCGATTACGACTTCGCGTCGTCGACGGATTATTACACCAGCGGCCGGTTCGACGAGGCGTTGAGGGGCGTGTTGCGCCATTATCAGGGCATTATGGACGTCATGTTGCCGACGCTACGCGCCGAGCGCCGCGCCACCTACTCGCCAATCCTGCCGATCAGCCCGACCAGCGGCATCGTCCTTCAGGTGCCGGTCGAGGTGGTGGATGCCGAGGCCGGGCTGATCGCGTTCGAGGATGACGGCCAACGCGTGGTGCAATCGGCGCTCGGCGGCCTCTCCAAGCTGCAGTGGAAGGTCGATTGGGCGATGCGCTGGGTCGCGCTGGGCGTCGATTACGAGATGGCGGGCAAGGATCTGATCGATTCAGTGACGCAGTCGGGCAAGATCGCCCGGGTGCTCGGCGGCCGCCCGCCCGAGGGCTTCAACTATGAGATGTTTCTCGACGAAAAGGGCGAGAAGATCTCCAAGTCCAAGGGCAACGGCCTGACCATGGACCAGTGGCTGACCTATGGCCCCGACGAGAGCCTCGCCTTCTACGCCTATCGCGAGCCCAAGAAGGCCAAGCAGCTGCACATGGGCGTAATCCCGCGCGCGGTGGACGACTATTGGCAGTTCCGCGGCAACTATCCCGGCCAGGCGCTGCCGCAGCAGCTCGGCAACCCCGTGCACCACATCCACGACGGCAAGGTGCCGACGGAGACACTGCCGGTCACCTTCGGCCTGCTGCTCAACCTCGTCGGCGTGATGGGCGAGGCGACCAAGGAGCAGGTGTGGGGCTACCTCGGCAATTACGTGCCAAATGCGACCTCTGACACTTATCCCGAGCTCGATCGGCTGATCGGCTATGCGCTCGCTTACGCCCGTGACTTCGTCGCGCCGACGCTGCACCGCCGCGCGCCCGAGGGGGTCGAGATCGCCGCGCTCGAGCGGCTCGACGCCGATCTGGCCGCCTTGCCGGCCGAGGCCAGTGCCGAAGACATCCAGAACATCGTCTACGAGATCGGCAAGAGTGGCGGCTTCGCTGAGCTGCGCGACTGGTTCAAGGCACTATACGAGACGCTGCTCGGCTCCAGCCAGGGGCCGCGGATGGGCAGCTTCATCGCGCTGTACGGGATCGCCAACAGCCGCAAGCTGATCGCGGAGGCGCTCGCCAAGGTCGGTTGAGCGGCAAACGCTTTGGCAGACCTGACCGGCAAGCCCCGGTTGCGGCAGGCTTCTCTTCCAGCCGCTAAAGACATCGCGCCTTGTTGCGTCGCAGCATGATGCGTACCGAAGATCGATGAGCTTGAGAGATACCGCCGCCGCTCACCCCGGCCTCGTCCACCTTGGGCTGGCGGTGGGTGGCTTCGCCATCGGCACCACTGAATTCGCGGCGATGAGCCTCGAGCCGGATCTTGCCCGCAGTCTCGGCGTCGATGCGCCAGCGATCGGGCACATCATCAGCGCCTACGCGCTGGGCGTGGTGATCGGCGCCCCGACGATCGCGGTGCTGTCGGCCAAGATGTCGCGGCGGACGCTGCTGATGGTGCTGATGACGCTGTTCGCGGTCGGCAACGGCCTGTCGGCGCTGGCGCCCTCTTATGGCTGGATGATCGCCTTCCGGTTCCTCGCCGGCCTGCCGCACGGCGCCTATTTCGGCATCGCCTCGCTGGTCGCGGCGTCGCTGGTACCCGCCGACAAGCGCACCACCGCGGTCGGGCGGGTGATGCTCGGGCTCACCGTGGCGACGATCGTCGGCGTACCGCTGGCAACGCTGCTCGGCCAGATCGCGAGTTGGCGGCTGGTGTTCGGCGTCGTCGCGCTGCTGGCGCTGCTGACCGCCGTGCTGGTCGCGCTGCTGGTGCCGATCGATCAGCCCGACGGCAACGCCAGCCCGTTGCGCGAACTCGGCGCACTGCGGCGCAGCCAGGTGTGGCTGACGCTGGCGACCGGCGCGGTCGGCTTCGGCGGGCTATTCGCGGTCTACACCTATCTCGCCGTCACGCTCCACGACGTGGCGGGCATCGGCCCCAAGGCGATTCCGCTGGTGTTCGCCGCCTTCGGCATCGGCATGACGCTCGGCAATTTGCTGGTGCCGCGCTTTGCCGATCGTGCGCTGATGCCCACCGCCGGCGCGCTGCTGGTGTGGGCTGCGGTGGCGCTGGCGCTGTTCCCGCTCGCCGCCGGCAACATCTGGACCGTCGCCGTCGACGTGCTCGCGATCGGCTTCGGCGGTGCGCTGGCGACGGTGCTGCAAACCCGGCTGATGGACGTCGCCGGCGACGCCCAGGCGCTTGCCGCGGCGCTCAACCATTCGGCATTCAACGTCGCCAATGCGATCGGGCCCTGGTTCGGTGGCCTGGCGATCAGCGCCGGCTACGGCTGGACCTCCACCGGCTATGTCGGCTGCGCGCTCGCGCTCGGCGGCCTGCTGATCTGGGCGATCTCGTTGGTCGCGGCACGAGGACGCTTGCCCCGCTCGTCCGAACCTTTAGTCGGTTAGCATGACCGGTGCGCATCCGCGACGCGGCGGGTGGTCTGCGCTCCGCGACTTCCTGACCAGCGAGGCCTTCGGCGGGATCGTGCTGATCGTCGCTGCCGTGCTGGCGATGATCGCCGCGAACCTGCCGGCGACTGCCAGGCTCTACGTCGCGCTGCTCGATTTCCATACCGGTCCCACCCTGTCGCCGACGCTCGGGCCGATGAGCGTGCACCTGTGGATCAACGACGGGTTGATGGCGCTGTTCTTCCTGCTGGTTGGACTGGAGATCAAGCGCGAGCTGCTCGAAGGCAGCCTGGCGAGCGCTGAACGCCGCCGCCTGCCGATCATCGCGGCGATCGCGGGGATGGCGATGCCGGCGCTGGTGTTCCTGCTGATCGCGGGCGGCGACGCCGATCTGCGGCCGGGCTGGGCGATCCCCGCCGCCACCGACATCGCCTTCGCGATCGGCGTGCTCGCCTTGCTGGGATCGCGCGTCCCCTCGTCGCTCAAGCTGCTGCTGACTACGGTCGCAATCGTCGACGACATGGGCGCGGTGGCGATCATCGCGGTCGCTTACACCCAGGCCATCGACTGGCTCGCGCTGACCGGCGCGGCGCTGGTGCTGGCAGGAATGTTCGCGCTCAACCGCCGTGGCGTGATGAAGCTGTGGCCCTATCTCGCCGGCTTCGCCTTGCTGTGGCTGCTGGTGCTGGTCTCGGGAGTCCACGCCACCATTGCTGGCGTGCTTACCGCCGCACTGATCCCGCTCAAGCGCTCGCCTGGCGCCCCGGACGATGCTGCCTCGCCGCTCCACCGGCTCGAACATGCGCTGAGCCCCTGGGTCGCGTATGCGATCGTGCCCTTGTTCGGTTTCGCCAATGCCGGCGTGTCGCTGCGCGATGCGAGCCTCGCGACCCTCGCTGAGCCGCTGGTGCTCGGCGTCGCGCTCGGGCTGTTCGTCGGCAAGCAGCTGGGCATTTTCGGCGCAGTCTGGGCTGCGCAGCGGCTCGGCATCGCGCGGCGGCCGGCGGGCGTGAGTTGGGCGCAGCTCCACGGCATGGCGCTGATCGCTGGTGTAGGCTTCACCATGAGCCTGTTCATCGGCGGCCTTGCCTTTGCCGATCCGCAGCGGCTGGAGGCGGTCAAGATCGCGGTGCTGGCGGGATCGATCCTGTCCGCGCTGGCCGGCGCCACGGTACTGACGCTGGCGGGGAAACGAGCATGATATCGCCGCACCAGGAAGCGCCGCTGCGCCAGGGCAGCCTGGCCTATCGCCGGCTGACCCTGGCGATGCTGTTTGCCGGTTTTTCGACCTTTTCGCTGCTCTATTCGGTGCAGCCGCTGCTACCCTTGTTCGCGGCTGATTACGGCCTCAGCGCCGAGGCGGCCTCGCTTGCGGTGTCGCTGGCGACGGGGCCGCTGGCGATCGGGATCCTGTTTGCGGGGATGCTCAGCGACCGCGTCGGGCGGCGACCGCTGATGGTGGCGGCGATGTTCGCCGCCGGGGTGCTGACGCTCGCCGCGGCGGTGGTGCCAGGGTGGAACGGGCTGCTGGCGTTGCGGCTGCTGACGGGAATCGCGCTCGCCGGGGTGCCGGCAGTGGCAATGGCCTATGTCGCCGAAGAGGTGGACGTCCCCTCGGTCGGCGCCGCAATGGGGCTGTACATCGCCGGCAGCGCGATCGGCGGCATGGGCGGGCGGCTGGTCGCGAGCCTGGTCGCGGATGTCGCCGGCTGGCGCTGGGCGCTCGGCAGCGTCGGCGTGGCGGGGATCGCGATGGCCGAGGCGTTTCGCCAGCTGGCCCCGCCATCTCGCTTCTTCATCGGCCAGGCGGGCGCTGGCGGCGCACTGAGCGGGATCAAGGCGCTGTTCGCCGATCGGGCATTGCCCTTGCTCTATGCCGAGGGCTTCCTGCTGATGGGGGTTTTCGTCACCGTCTACAATTATGCCGGCTTTCGGCTGCTAGCGCCGCCCTACAGCCTCAGCCAGGCGGCAGTGGGCGGCGTGTTCCTGCTCTACATCCTCGGCTCGGTGAGTTCGGCGCGATTTGGCGCGCTGGCCGGGCGCCTCGGGCGGCGCAACGTGTTCTGGTGGCCGATCATGCTGCTGATCGTCGGCGTCGCAGCGACCGCCGCGCAGCCCTTGTGGCTGGTGATCGGCGGCATTGCGGTTGTCACCATCGGCTTCTTCGGCGCTCATTCGATCGCCAGCGCCTGGGTGGGGCGCCGTGCGCTCGCCAACCGCGGCCAGGGGTCGGCCTTCTACCTGTTCTTCTACTATCTGGGCTCGAGCGTGCTCGGCTCGGCGGGCGGTATCGCGTGGAGCCGGGCGGGGTGGAACGGCGTCGCGCTCTTCTGCTTCCTACTCGGCGCGCTGGCGCTGGCCATCGGCCTAGTACTGCGCATGATCCCGCCGCTGCCATTGCCGGAAACGCCGGCGACGGCGCCGGTGGAGCCCTGACGACCGGACGAGCAGGTCACGCCGCCGGGTGGGCTGCGGTGCCGTACGAGACAACACCGCGATCGCCCTACAGCTTCTCGGTCAGTTCCGGCACCAGCGTGAACAGGTCACCGACCAAGCCAATGTCCGCGACCTGGAAGATTGGGGCATCCTCGTCCTTGTTGATGGCGATGATGACCTTCGAATCCTTCATGCCGGCGAGATGCTGGATCGCGCCGGAGATGCCGACCGCGATATAGACCTCGGGCGCGACGATCTTGCCGGTCTGCCCGACCTGATAGTCGTTGGGCACATAGCCGGCATCGACCGCGGCGCGGCTGGCGCCGACGCCAGCGCCAAGCTTGTCGGCGAGCGGCTCGATCAGCTTGGTGAAGTTCTCGCCATTCTGCAGCGCGCGGCCGCCGGAGACGATGATCTTCGCCGAGGTCAGCTCGGGGCGGGCATTCTCGGCGATCTCGGCGCCCGTGAAGCTCGACAGGCCCTTGTCGCCGGTCGACGCGACAGCCTCCACCGTGCCGCTGCCACCCTCAGTGGCCGCCTTCTCGAAGGCGGTGCCACGAACGGTGATCACCTTCTTGGCGTCCGACGACTGCACCGTCGCGATCGCGTTGCCCGCATAAATTGGCCGGGTGAAAGTGTCTTCGCTCTCGACCGACAGGATGTCGGAGATCTGCATGACGTCGAGCAGCGCGGCAACGCGCGGCGCGATGTTCTTGCCGTGGGTGGTGGACGGCGCGACGAAGGCGTCGTGATGACCCATCAGCTCGACGATTAGCGGCGCGACATTTTCGGCGAGCGCGTGCGCATAGACCGCATCGTCGGCGACATGGACCTTGCCGACGCCGGCGATCTTGGCCGCGGCTTCCGCCACCGCGCCGACGCCCTGGCCGACGACGACGAGATGGACCTCGCCCAGCTTGGCCGCGGCAGTGACCGCCGACAACGTGGCATCCTTGACGGCCTGGCCGTCATGCTCGACCCAGACGAGAGTCTTCACTTGGCAATCCCCATGGCATGCAGCTTCATCACGAGTTCGTCAACATCGGCGACCTTGATGCCGGCCGAGCGCTTCCCGGGCTCGACCACCTTAAGGGTGGTGATCCGCGGCGTGACGTCGACGCCGTAATCAGCGGGCGTCTTGTTGGCGAGCGGCTTGGACTTGGCCTTCATGATGTTGGGCAGCGACGCGTAGCGCGGCTCGTTGAGGCGCAGATCGGTGGTGACGATCGCGGGGAGCTTGAACGAATCGGTCTCGAGGCCGCCGTCCACCTCGCGGGTCACCGTCACCGTGTCCGCGGTCAGCTCGACCTTGGACGCGAAGGTGCCCTGGCCCCAGCCGAGCAGGCCGGCGAGCATCTGCCCGGTCTGGTTGTTGTCGTCGTCGATCGCCTGCTTGCCGAGGATGACGAGATCGGGCTGCTCCTCCTCGACGATCTTGGCGAGGATCTTGGCGACGCCCAGCGGCTCGACCTTCTGATCCGCGGTGACGAGGATGGCACGATCGGCGCCCATCGCCAGCGCGGTGCGCAGCGTCTCCTGCGCCTTGGGCTCGCCGATCGACACGACGACGATCTCAGTGACGCCCTTGTCCTTCAAGCGGATCGCCTCTTCGACGGCAATCTCGTCGAACGGGTTCATGCTCATCTTGACGTTGGCGAGGTCGACCCCCGTCCCGTCTGCCTTCACGCGGGGCTTCACATTGTAATCAAGCACGCGCTTGACCGGCACCAGCACCTTCATCAGCGTCCTTCCAAATCTGTCTCGCGACACCTTTTGAGGTATCTCGTCGGCGGCTCACATGGCTGTTCCGCGGCGTGTTCGCAAGTCGGGTACGGAAACCCGCGCTTGCCGTAACGGCGACGCGGCGCCGCCATCCCCAAGCCAACGCGCCACAAACGAATCGGGCCCAGGCTTTCGCCCGGGCCCAATCCTTTTTTCAGCCGGCTGGCCCGGCGAACGTCGCGATCAGGCGACCTTCTTGACCTCGGCGACGATCTTCTGCGCGGCGTCGCCCAGGTCGTTGGCGGGGACGATCGCCAAGCCGGAATTGGCGAGGATGTCCTTGCCCTGCTGGACGTTGGTGCCTTCGAGGCGAACGACCAGCGGCACCTGGAGATTCACTTCCTTGGCGGCGGCGACGATGCCCTCGGCAATGATGTCGCAGCGCATGATGCCGCCGAAGATGTTGACGAGGATGCCCTTCACGTTCGGATCACCGAGGATGATCTTGAACGCCGCGGTCACCTTCTCGGTGGTGGCACCGCCGCCCACGTCGAGGAAGTTGGCGGGGAACATGCCGTTGAGCTTGATGATGTCCATCGTCGCCATGGCAAGACCGGCACCGTTGACCATGCAGCCGATGTCGCCATCGAGCTTGATGTAGGCGAGGTCGTACTTCGACGCCTCGAGCTCGGCCGGATCCTCCTCGGATTCGTCGCGCAGCTCCATCAAGTCCTTGTGGCGGAACATGGCGTTGCCGTCGAAGCCGACCTTGGCGTCGAGCACCATCAGCTTGCCGTCCTCCGTGACGGCGAGCGGGTTGATCTCGATCTGCTCGGCGTCGGTGCCGAGGAAGGCATCGTACAGCTTCGAGGCGACGTTGGCGGCCTGCTTGGCAAGATCACCGGTCAGCTCGAGCGCCGCGGCGACCGCACGGCCGTGGTGCGGCATGAAGCCGGTCGCGGTGTCGATGTCGATCGCGTGGATCTTCTCGGGCGTGTCGTGCGCGACGGTCTCGATGTCCATGCCGCCCTCGGTGGAGGCGACCATCGAGACGCGGCCGGTGGCGCGGTTGACGAGCAGCGCCAGGTAGAATTCCTTGGCGATGTCGACGCCGTCGGTGACGTAGAGGCGGTTGACCTGCTTGCCGGCATCGCCGGTCTGGATCGTCACCAGCGTGTTGCCAAGCATGTCCTGCGCCGCGGCGCGGACCTCGTCGGCCGACTTGGCGAGGCGGACGCCGCCCTTGGCCTCGGGGCTGAGTTCCTTGAACTTGCCCTTGCCGCGCCCGCCGGCGTGGATCTGCGCCTTGACGACGTAAAGCGGCCCGGGAAGCTTCTTGGAGACCTCGACCGCCTCGTCGACGGAAAGCGCGGCATAGCCCGCGGGAACGGGCACGCCGAACTTCGCCAGCAATTCCTTGGCTTGATATTCGTGGATGTTCATGGCCGTCCTCGCCTTTTGATACTAAGGGGATTTGCACGGCCTAAAGCACAGGCTGGCTGACGAATCCACCCCTCACGAAAAACGGTGGGGCGCAGTTATTGCAAACGCATCGCATTATCTGGAGCGATCATGTCCTGGCCGATCGGCATTCTTCTGTTTCTGGCGACGGTGATCGGCATGGAGGTGTTCGCCTATGCCGCGCACCGCTGGATCATGCATGGGCCGGGCTGGTTCCTCCACGCCAGCCATCACCGTCGGCGCGACGGCGCGTGGGAGCTAAACGACCTCTATGCGGCGATCTTCGCGGTACCGTCGTTCGTGCTGCTGCTCGGCGGGGTCCAGCTCGGCTGGTGGCCGGGCTGGGCTTGGATCGGTGCCGGGATCGCCGCTTATGGTGCGATCTACTTCGGCTTCCATGACATCATCGTCCACCAGCGAATCCCGACGCGCTACCTGCCCAAATCACGCTATATGAAGCGAATCGTCCAGGCGCATCGGCTGCATCACGTGGTCGAAACCCGCGAAGGCAATGTCTCGTTCGGCTTTCTGGTCGCACCCAAACCCGAGGCGCTGAAGGCTGAACTGAAGCGTCGCGGGCGCGCGGGGGTGCGGCGCTCGTCGTTGGCAGAAAAGTAACCATTGCGTGGCAGGACTCGGCGCCATGGAACAGCCATCCTTCACGCCCCCGTTCGAGCCGATGACCGCAGGCGACGACCATCGCCAGGCGCTGCGCAAGGCCGTGAAGATGCGTGCCCATCTGCGCGATCGCGGCCAGACCCGGTTCGAAATCGAGGTCACCGACCTGTCGATGTCCGGGTTCCGTGCCGAAACCAGCTTTACCTTGTGGCCGGGCACGGTGGTGTGGCTGACGCTGCCGGGGCTCGCGGGCCTCGAGGCGATGGTCGCCTGGCGCGACAAGTTCAAATATGGCTGCGCCTTCGCCAAGCCGCTCCATCCGGCCGTGTTCGACCATATCGTCGCGCTCAGCCAGCGCTGACGGGCTGGCGAATCCGCCTGAAAAGGCGCATAACAACGATCGGGAACGGGCCTGCGGGAACACCGCACGCCGGGGCAAGTCGTGGGGGGCAGATGGAGGCCTACCATGTTAGAAGCCGTTGCTGCCGCCAGCGCTCCTGACGAGGATGTCAGCGACGCCGCGCACCGCCTGATTTCATCCAACCGGATCGAGGGCACGCCGGTATTCGACCGATGCGGCGACAAGATCGGATCGATCCACGCGGTGATGATCGAAAAGCGCAGCGGCCAGGCAACGTATGCCGTGCTGACCTTCGGCGGGATCTTCGGCTTCGGCTCGCGGGCCTATCCGCTGCCCTGGTCGATGCTGACCTATGATCAGGCGCAGCGCGGCTATTGCCTGGCGGTGAAACGCGAGGACATCGAGGCGGCACCGTACATGACCCTCGACCAGGCCGACCGGCCGCGGCTGGCGCAGGAGCCGGTGTATCACCATTGGGACGAGTATCTCTGATCCCGATGGTGACGCGGCGACTCAGTCGAACAAGCTGGAGACGCTGGTTTCGTCGGCGATGCGCTTGATCGCCTCGCCCAGCAACGGGGCGATCGGCAGGTGGCGGATCTTGGCGGCGGCACCGATCGACTCGTGATTGCCGATGGTGTCGGTGATCACCAGCTCGCGCAGCGCCGACCCCTCGACCCGCGCCACCGCGCCGCCCGACAGCACGCCATGGGTGACATAGGCGACGACGTCCTCGGCGCCCGCCTCGCGCAGCGCCGCGGCGGCATTGCACAGGGTGCCGGCCGAATCGACGATATCGTCAATCAGCACGCAGAAGCGGCCCTCGACATCGCCGATGATGTTCATCACCTCGGATTCGCCGGCGCGCTCGCGGCGCTTGTCGACGATCGCGAGCGGGGCATTGTCGAGTCGCTTGGCGAGCTGGCGGGCGCGGACCACGCCGCCGACGTCGGGCGACACCACCATCAGATTCTTGCCGCGGAACCGCGCCTGGATGTCGGCGCTCATCACCGGCGCGGCATAGAGATTGTCGGTGGGGATATCGAAGAAGCCCTGGATCTGGCCGGCGTGGAGATCGACCGACAACACCCGGTCGGCACCGGCGACGGTGATCAGATTGGCGACCAGCTTGGCCGAAATCGGCGTGCGCGGCCCCGGCTTCCGGTCCTGCCGGGCATAGCCCATGTAAGGCACCACCGCGGTGATCCGCCGCGCCGACGAACGCTTGAGCGCGTCGATGATGATCAGCAGCTCCATGAGGTTGTCGTTGGCCGGAAAGCCGGTCGACTGGAGCACGAACACGTCCTCGCCGCGGACATTCTCCTGGATCTCGACGAAGATCTCCTCGTCGGCGAAGCGGCGTACCAGCGCATCGGTAAGGGGGATCTCGAGATAATCGGCGATCTCGCGTGCGAGCGGGAGATTGGAATTGCCGGTCAACAGTTTCATCGCGAAGCCCCTTCGAATCCGGTCGCCTTAGTCGCGGCACCCTGCCAGCGGAAGGGGTTTGCCCGTCCCAGCCCTGGATCGTAAGGCCGGGCTATGACCGTCGTCACCCGCTTCGCCCCCTCGCCCACCGGGCGTCTTCACGTCGGCAACATCCGCGCCGCGCTGCATAACTGGCTGTTCGCACAGCAGCAGGGCGGGCGGTTCGTCCTGCGCATCGACGATACCGATGCCGAGCGCAGCGAGGAACGCCATGTCGACGCGATCCGCGCCGATCTCGCCTGGCTCGGCCTGGTGCCCGACGGCGAGGAACGGCAGTCGGCAAGGTTCGCGCTGTACCAGGCGCGGTTCGACGCGCTGGTCGCGGCGGGGCGGATCTACCCGGCGTACGAGACGGCACAGGAGCTCGACCTCAAGCGCAAGATCGCCGCGGGCCGCGGGCTGCCGCCGGTGTACGACCGCGCCGCGCTGGCATTGAGCGACGCGCAGCGGGCCAGCCTGGAGGGCGAAGGCATCGCCCCGCACTGGCGCTTCAAGCTCGATCATGACGTGCCGATCGCATGGGACGATCTGATCCGCGGAGCCCAGAAGTTCGATGCGGCAACGATGAGCGACCCCGTGGTGCGCCGCGCCGACGGCTCGTGGCTCTATATGCTGCCCTCGGCGATCGACGACGCCGAGATGGCGATCAGCCATGTGGTCCGCGGCGAGGACCACGTCTCCAACACCGCGCTGCAGCTGCAGATGTTCGCGGCGATAGGGGCGACTCCGCCGCGCTTTGCGCATGAGGCGCTGCTCACCGGCGCCGAGGGCAAGCTTTCCAAGCGGCTGGGGTCGCTCGGCGTCGATCACTTCCGCGAGGAGGGCCTCGAGCCGCAGGCGGTGATTGCGCTGCTCGCGCGGATCGGGACCAGCGATCCGGTGGAGCCGGTGCCGACGCCCGCGCCGCTGATCGCCGGCTTCGACTTCGCGCGGTTCGGCCGGGCGCCGGCGCGGTTCGACGAGGCGGAGCTCGCGCAGCTCAACGCGCGGATTGTCCACCAGTTGCCCCATGCCGCGGTCGCCGAGCGGCTGCCGGCCGGGATGACCGCGGCGGAATGGGATGCGGTGCGGCCCAACCTGACGCGAGTCGCCGAGGCTGCCGATTGGTGGCGGGTGATCGAGGGCCCGATCGAGGCACCCGGCGCCGACGACGAGACGCGGAATTATCTGGCCCAGGCGGCCGCCGCGGCGGCGGCGATCGACTGGTCCGCCGATCCCTGGCACGCGCTGACCAGCCGGCTGAAGGAGCAGACCGGTCGCAAGGGCAAGGCGCTGTTCCTGCCGCTGCGCCAGGCACTGACCGGGCTCGACCATGGCCCCGACATGGCGGCGCTGCTGCCGCTGATCGGCGAGACACGGGCGGTGGCCCGGCTGCAGGGCTAGCCGAGTCGCGCGCAAACCTGCGGCGATTACGGTAGAATCGGGCACAAGTTGAGTGAAGTTGTCATGCACAATGCACCTCTCAACTTCGAACGTTTCATCACTTAGCCGATGTGACCGCATCGACAGGCTGACGGCCCTGCACGCTGGTCAGTCGCCGTTAACTTCACCCTCTTCATCGGGAAGCTTGGCCTCGACGCGGCGTCTGCGCACGTCGTTCAGCAGATCCTCGATCTCGAACAACAGCGCGCGCCCCTGGTCGGTCTTGCCGTTGGTGTCGTCCTGATCCTCCGCGAACAGCAGTTTGGCGCGGGCCGCGAGATCGAGCAGCGCTGCATAGCGCTCTTCGCCAAGCTTCTTGCGAACGACGGCGAAACCTTCAGTCAGTGCAGTAAACTCGGTATTGATATTGATGCCGGGAAGGTAGCTTGTGCCGGACGCAAAAGTCGGAGCTCCTAGGATCATCGAACCCAACAGGTCATAGATCTCGCTCAGTGATGAGGGCACATAAGGCTTCGCACTGAAATAGGAACTAGGCTGGCTCATTGTGTTCTCTCCGGGCGTGAAATAGCGTAAGCGTGATCGGCTCCGACCTGCCGCGGACGAACAATAATCACGAGCCGCGGTCGGAAATCGGCATTGAAGAACCCTCGCACCTGTGAGGTGCCAAGTGTCTTACGGGTAAGCGTCACGTCAATTGCGATGTCATCCACCCGCGCATCTGGCCGCCGATAGGTACGATCTCCATCCGTGTCGCTATACTCCCTGCGGTTGACGCGCACGGGTCCCGCTCCGTCAGATATGATACCTAACCGGTTGTACTGCCTTAGAAGGTTAGTGCGAACTTGTCTGTCGATGTAATTGCCCAACGCTTCCTGGTTAGACAGCCTGGTTTTAAGCCGACCATTTCTTAGCAGCACCAATCCTTGATCATAAGCCACATCGACGCTTTCCTGTAGGAAGCGCAGCGTCTCCACCTGTAGCGGCTCGTAATTACCCTTGATCCGCGCGATCATCGCCGCGCGCTGGAAGCGCAGGTCGTTCACCTTGGCCGTCAGCCCAGCAACCGTCTGGATCGGGTTACCGGTCGCATCCGTGGGCACGATCTCGTCATAATGCCACGCAGGATCCATCGCCTTGATCTGAGCCATGAGCTGCCGGGCATGACCCTGCAGCAACTCTGCTTTTGCTGCTTCCGCGGGACCGGTGAGGTCGAACAAATTGTCAGCGACAGCGAAGACCGCGCCGCCGGGCGTGCCACGCCATTGCGGAAAAGATTGGCGGAGGGTCATCGGGTCTTCGAACGCGCGTGAGTTTCCCCCTCGTCCGACGACCGGAGGTTCGGGCGCTGGCGCAAGTCTCGCCTGCGTCTGCGCTCTCGCCGACGCTCCATCGTACGTTGCTCGCGCACCGCCCGGCGCAAAGGTGAACCGCCCGTCTCGCGGATCGTGATAGGGATTGAACTTAAGTTCGAGCCCGTCGGCGCCGCGCACCGGGGGCAGTTTGCCCGTGCGTAGCCAGGCTGCAAATAGCCGCCGCCGATCAGTTTCGGATTCTATGATCATGCCGCCTCTCCCCATGGGCGACCGGAACATTTGAGCAACATTTTCCAACATGTCAAGCAGGCGCGAATCTGCTTGCCTGCGGCGGGGCTGGCTTCGGCCGCCCCGCTTCCCTATCTTGGCGCCATGCAGTTCTTCGCCCGCCTGTCACCGGTTCGCGCCTATAAGGATCTGCGCTTCTTCCTTGCGCAGCGGCACCCTTATGAGCTCGGCTTCCTGGCCGCCGCGCTCGCGGTCACCGGCTTCTTCCTCTACGCGTTCATGCGCAGCGACTATGTGCCGCCGGTCTATCAGCCGCACATCATCTATGTGCAGCAATGGCGCGCCGACCGCACCGATGCCGAGATCAAGGCGCAGCAGGCGATCGACAAGGTGGACCAGGACAAGCGCATCGCCGACCAGAAGGCGGCGGAGGCCAAGGTCAAGGCGGACTATCGCAAGCTCGATCAATCGTTGTCGAAGTGGGGGCTCTGAGCAGTCCTCACGCCGGCGTGACCGACGACGGTCGCCGGATGGACACGGCGCTGGCGCTAGCGTCACGCGGCCGCGGGCGCACCGCACCCAACCCTAATGTCGGCTGCGTGATCGTCCGCGACGGCCGGGTGGTCGGCCGCGGCTGGACTCAGCCCGGCGGACGGCCGCATGCCGAGGCGATGGCGCTCGCCGAGGCGGGTGATGGTGCGCGCGGCGCGACCGCTTATGTGACGCTGGAACCGTGCGCGCATCGTTCGCCGCGCGGGCCGGCATGCTCGACGCTGCTGGTCGCGGCCGGGGTGGCGCGGGTGGTGGTGGCGATGGGTGATCCCGATCCGCGCACCGATGGCACGGGACTCGCACGGCTGCGCGACGCCGGGATCGCGGTGACCACCGGCGTGCGCGCGGCCGCGGCGGCGGCATCGATGGCGGGGTTCCTGACCCGGCTGCGCCTGGGGCGGCCGTTCGTCACCCTCAAGCTCGCCACGTCGCTCGACGGCTGCATCGCGCTGGCGGATGGCACGAGTCGCTGGATCACCGGACCCGAGGCGCGCGCGCATGCGCATCTCGAGCGTAGCCGCCACGAGGCGATCCTGGTCGGGCGCGGCACGGTCGATGCGGATGCGCCGCGGCTGGATGTTCGACTGGCGGGATTGGAAGCGCGCAGCCCGGTTCGCGTGATGCTGACGCGCGGCGGGGATGGAGCGGACGTGGCGCAGGAGGACGTGATTGCCTCAACTAGTCATCCCAGCGGAAGCTGGGATCTCGTCAAGGCGCACACGGATGGAGCCGCGAAAGACCCCAGCGTGCGCTTGGGTGACGGCCATGGCGAGTATGATCGAGTTGGCGACTGGCTGACCATCGCCGCCCCTGAAGCCATCGCCGGACTCGCCGGCGTCGACCACCTGCTGGTGGAAGGCGGCGCCGAGACTGCGGCGGCGTTCCTGCGCGCAGAACTAGTCGATCGGCTGCTGCTGTACCGCGCGCCGATTCTGATCGGGGCGGGCAGACGCTCGCTCGGCGACATCGGGCTTAGCGATCTCGCATTGGCACATGGCCGCTGGTGGCTGGAGGATGCGCGCCAACTTGGCAGCGACCGGCTGGAGGTCTACGGGCACGGGCCATGTTTACCGGCATAATCTCCGATATCGGCACCATCACCTCGGTGGAGGCGCGCGGCGACACGCGGATGGTCGTCAGCACCGCCTATGACACCGGCGGAATCGAGCTCGGCGCGTCGATCGCCTGTTCGGGCGTGTGCCTGACGGTGGTCGACAAGGCCGCCGCCGGCGAGCCGGGCTGGTTCGCGGTCGACGTCAGCCACGAGACGCTGAGCCGCACCGCGCCGGGCCAGTGGCATCAGGGACAGCGATTGAACCTCGAGCGCGCGATGAAGCTCGGCGACGAGCTCGGCGGCCATATCGTCACCGGTCATGTCGATGGTGTCGCCACCGTCACCGAGCTGGTGGCGGACGGCGACTCGCGGCGGATCGGCTTCCGCGTCCCCGCGGCGCTGGCGCCGTTCCTTGCCACCAAGGGCTCGATCACGGTCGACGGCGTGTCGCTCACCGTCAACGCGGTGACCGATCATGCCGAGGGCACCGATTTCGCGGTCAACATCATTCCCCACACGCAGGCGATGACCACGCTTGGCGCCATCAAGCCCGGCCAGGCGGTCAACATCGAGATCGACGTGCTCGCCCGCTACCTCCAACGCATGGAGCATTATCGTGCCCACCCAGCCGCTTAAGCCCGAGCTCTCGCGCCTGCGCCACGCCTTTTTGTCGAGCCCGGAAGAGATCATCGACGAGGCCAAGAACGGCCGGATGTTCATCCTGGTCGACGACGAGGACCGCGAGAACGAGGGCGACCTGGTGATCCCAGCGCAGATGGCGACGCCCGAGAAGATCAACTTCATGGCCAAGCATGGCCGCGGGCTGATCTGCCTGGCGCTGACCAAGAAGCGCGTCGAGGAGCTCGGCCTGGGGCTGATGAGCCGCAACAACGGCACCCGCTACGAGACCGCCTTCACCACCTCGATCGAGGCGCGCGACGGCGTGACCACCGGCATCTCGGCGGCGGACCGGGCGCGGACGGTGGCGGTGGCGATCGATTCGTCCAAGGGCAAGGACGAGATCGTCACCCCGGGCCACGTCTTCCCGCTGGTCGCGCGCGATGGCGGGGTGCTGGTGCGCACCGGCCATACCGAGGCGGCCGTGGACGTGTCGCGGCTCGCCGGCTTGAACCCCTCGGGCGTGATCTGCGAGATCATGAACGAGGACGGGACGATGGCGCGGCTCGACGACCTCGTCACCTTCGCGCAGTTCCACAACCTCAAGATCGGCACGATCCGAGACCTGATCGCCTATCGCCGCCGCTACGACCATCTCGTCGAAAAGCGCGCCGAGGCCAAGTTCACCAGCGACTGGGGCGGCGAATGGACCGCGCTGACCTATTGGAACAAGGCGACCGGCACCGAGCAGATCGCGCTGGTCAAGGGCAAGGTGGACCCGACCAGGCCGACGCTGGTGCGGATGCATGCGCTGTCGCCGTTCGCCGACATCTTCGGCGAGGACGGCTGCCGCGGCGGGCTGCTGCGCCGCTCGATGGAGATGATCGCCGCGGAGGGCGCGGGGGTGATCGTGGTGATCAACAAGCCGCGCGCCGACCAGTTCACCCTGGCGCTGCAATCGCGCGCCGGCACCCTCGCCGAGACCGACATGGAGGAGTTGCGCGACTATGGCGTCGGCGCGATGATCCTCACCGAACTCGGCGTCGAGGAAATGGTGCTGCTCACCAACACCCACCACACGCTCATCGGGCTCGACGGCTATGGCCTGTCGATCGTCGGCGAGCGCCGCATTGAAACGGAAAACTGATGGCCCACGTCCTCATCGTCGAAGCGCGCTTCTACGACCATCTCAACGACCTGCTGGTGGCGGGCGCGCGCGCCGCGATCGAGGCCGCGGGCCACAGCCACGAGACGATCACCGTGCCGGGGGCGCTCGAGGTGCCGGGCACGATCGCGATGGCGGCGGAAAGCGGCCAATATGATGCCTTCGTCGCCTTGGGCGTGGTGATCCGCGGCGAGACCTATCATTTCGAGATCGTCGCCAACGAGAGCGCGCGCGGGATCATGGCGCTGACCATGGATGGTCTGGCGATCGGCAACGGCATCCTCACCACCGAGGACGAAGCGCAGGCGCTGGTCCGGGCGCGGCCGACCGAGCTCGACAAGGGCGGCGGCGCGGCCAAGGCGGCGCTGGCGATGATGGCGCTGGCGGCGCGGTTCGGCTGATCCGGTGACCGACGTCCCGCCCTCGCGCTGGAAGGTGGTCGAGCGCGGGCGGCGGCTGGAGGTGATCGACCGGCTGAGCGGCAAGGCGGTGGCGCAGCATGAGCTACCGGGCAACGCCGCTCCGGGGCCCGGGCGCCTCACCGGGGCGCTGCAATCGCTGCGGCCGCAGCAGACCCGGTTCGATGGCGGCGGAACGCTCACCACCCATCCCTTCTACGACGCCAAGGGCCCGCGGACGCTGCAGCTCGATGGCGGCAGCGCGGCACTGATCGCGCGGGTGCGGATCGCTGCCGCGGTGCTCGGGATGGCGCTGGCGGTTGCGGCGCTCGCCTGGCCGTGGGTGCTGCTGGTGCTGGTGCCGCTGCTGCAGGGCAGTTTCCGCAAGCCGCTGCGCGCGGCGGCGACCCGGTGGCTGGACCGGGTCGATCGGGAAAACGCCTAGCGGCCCTCACCCGTACCGCCGGCAGGGTGAGGGCCGCCGCTCGCGGTGTTACGCCGCCGCGGTCTCGAGCGCCGGATAGTCGGTGTAGCCCTCGGGGCCCTTGCTGTACCAGGTCGGCTGATCGTCCTTGGCAAGCGGCGCGCCAGTACGCAGGCGCTCGACCAGATCGGGGTTGGCGATGAACGGACGGCCGAAGGCGATGCCGTCGGCGAGCCCCGAGTCGAGATCGGCCTGCGCCTCGGCCAGCGTATAATCCTGGTTGAGGATCAGCGGGCCGCTGAACACCTTGCGGATCTCGGGCGACAGCTTGGGCACCTCGGTGCTGCCGAAGGTGCCGTCGGGACCGAGCTCGCGCAGCTCGAGGAAGGCGATGCCGAGATCGTCGAGCGCCTGAGCGGCGGGGATGAAGACGGACAAGGGGTTGCTGTCGTCCGCACCCTGGGTCTCGCCATTGGGCGACAGGCGGATGCTGGTGCGCCCGGCGCCGATCGCATCGACCACCCGCGCGACCAATTCGCGCATGAAGCGGACCCGGTTTTCCGGGCTGCCGCCATATTCGTCATCACGGAAGTTGGTGCCATCGCGCAGGAACTGGTCGATCAGATAGCCATTGGCGCCATGGAGCTGGACACCGTCGAACCCGGCGCGCAGCGCGGCGCGGGCGGCCTCGGCATATTCGTCCTGCGCGCGCGCAATGTCGTCGAGCGTCGCCGCCTGGGCCTCGACATAGGGGTTCTCGGGCTTGTGATAGGGCGCGCGGGTCGCCGAGGACGACAGCGGGGTGACGCCGGTGACGTCGGGGCGCGCGAGCCGGCCCATGTGCCAGATCTGCGCGACGATATGCCCGCCCGCCTCGTGCACCGCGGCGGTGATCGGCTTCCACGCCTCGATCTGCTCCTCGGTCCACAGCCCCGGCGCGTTCGGCCAGCCCATGCCCTGGCGGCTGACCCCGGTGCCTTCGGTGATGATCAGCCCGGCGCCGGCGCGCTGACGATAATAGTCGATCATGATCTCGGTAGGGACGTGGCCATCGGTGGCGCGGCCGCGGGTGAGCGGGGCCATCAGCACGCGATTGGCGGCAGGAATATCGCCCAGCGTAACGGGATCGAACAGGCTCGGCATGCAGGGCTCCAACTTTTGTTTCACTGACGGATCGCAGATAGGAAGCTACACCGCGGCATGCACGCCGCGACGCCCCCAATAAATTCTGTTCCGCCGCCAACCGCCGCCGTGCCGGCCGCGACCCCGGCGAGCGCCTTCGTCGCCTTGCTGATCGGGAATGTCGCGCTCGCCTTCGGGGGCTGGTTCGTGCGGCTTGCCGATACCGGGCCGGTGGCGGCGGCCTTCTGGCGGATGGCGATCGCCCTGCCCTTCCTGGTGGTGCTGGCGCTGGCGAGCGGGGCACGACCGCGGCGGATGGACCGGTGGATGTGGGTGATGCTGGCCGCCGGCGGCGTCGCCTTCGCGCTCGACCTTGGCACCTGGCACCTCGGCATCCTGCGCACCACGCTTGCCAATGCGACGCTGTTTGGCAATTCGGCGACGCTGATCTTCCCTATCTACGGCTTCCTGATCGCGCGGGCCTGGCCCAACCGCACCCAGGCGCTCGCGCTCGGGCTCGCCTTTGCCGGCGCGGCGCTGCTGATGGGGCGATCGTACCAGCTCGACCCGCGAAACCTCGCCGGCGACCTGCTCTGCGTGCTCGCCGGGCTGCTCTACACACTCTATTTCGTGCTGATGGCGCGGGTGCGCACGACCATGGCGCCGCTGCCGGCGCTGGCGCTGTCGACGATGGCCAGCGTCGCGCCGCTGCTGGTGTTCGCGCTGATCCTCGGCGAGCGGGTGATGCCCGGTGACTGGACGCCGCTGATCGGCCTGGCGGTGGTGAGCCAGCTGATCGGCCAGGGCTGCATGATCTATGCGCTCGGCAAGGCATCGCCGCTGGTGGTGGGGGTCGCGCTGCTGGTGCAGCCGGTGGTGGCAGGCGCGATCGGCTGGATCGACTATGGCGAGCGGCTGCACGGCCCCGATTTCATCGGCGTCGCCCTCGTCTGCCTGGCGCTGGTGCTGGTGCGGCGCGGCGACACCGCGGCGACACCGGTGGTTGCACCCGCGGCGCGAGAAGCGCAGGAGCATTCGTGATGACCGAGGATCTGACGCTCGACGAAATCCGCGTGGCGCTCGCGCCGGGGATCGCCGCCAATGCCGCCTTCGACGGCTGGAGCGACGCCGCGCGCGACATGGCCGCCGATGCAAAAGGGATCGACCGCGGCATCGCGGCGCTCGCGTTCCCTGGCGGGGCGGTGGACATGATCGATGCCTGGTTCGCCAGCGTCGACGCGGCAATGGCAGCGGCGCTGCCCCCTGAGCAACTGGCGGCAATGAAGATTCGCGGCCGCATCGCCGCACTGGTGGAAGCCCGCCTCGCCGCGGTCGCGACCTCGCGCGAATCACTGCGCCGCGCGCTGACCATCCTCGCCATGCCGCAGCACCTCGCGCGTGGCGCGCGACTCGGCTGGCGGACGGTGGACGAGATCTGGGCTCGCGCCGGCGATACCGCGACCGACTATAACCATTATACCAAGCGCACCATCCTGCTCGGCGTCTATGCCGCGACGGTGACGGTGTTCCTCGACGACGACAGCGACGACTGGGCCGACACCCGCGCCTTTCTCGCCCGGCGGATCGACGGGATCATGCGCTTCGAAAAGGCCAAGGCCGGGTTCGTGCGGCGAACCGGGCATATGCCGAGCCTCTCGCGGTTCATCGGGCGGTTGCGCTACCCAGTGGTGTGAGGGCGCGCGGCGGCACCCGACGCTGCCGCTCAGCGCTTCCGCAAATGCGGCAGAATGCATTTACTCGGCGATCAGTAAATGATAATCAGTCGCATCATGGATATGTCCCGCCACGTCGTGCCCGAACTCAGCCTGGTTTCGCTTCCGCGTCGACAGCAGGCGACCGTCGCCGCGATCGACTGGGCGCTGCTCGCGGTGCCCGAGGCGCGCCGGCTGCGCGAGTTCGGCTTCGACGAGGGCGTCGCGGTGGAGGTGCTGCATCGCGCCTCGCTCGGCAACGGGCCGATCGCCTGCCGGATCGGGCGAATGACGGTGGCGCTGCGCCGCGCGGTCGCCAGCGCGATCCACGTCGATCCCGCCACCCCCGCTGCTACCGTCGCTTTCGCCGGATAGAATGAACGCAGCACCGCTGGTGGCGCTGGTCGGCAATCCCAATGCCGGCAAGAGCGCGCTGTTCAATGCCCTGACCGGCGCCCGCCAGAAGGTCGGCAATTATCCCGGTGTTACCGTCGAGCGGCATTCGGGCCGACTCGTGCTCGATGACGGTCGCCCGGTCGAGCTGATCGACCTGCCCGGCGCCTACAGCCTCGATCCGTCCAGCCCCGACGAGCGCGTCACCCGCGACGTCGTCACCGGCACCAGCAGCCTCGAGCGGCGGCCGGATGCGCTGGTGGTGGTGGTGGATGCCGCCAACCTCGACAATCACCTGCGCTTCACCCTCCAGCTGATTGCGCTAGAGATACCGGTGGTGGTCGCGCTCAACATGGTCGACCTCGCCGAGCGCGACGGGCTGGTGCTCGATCCCGCGGTGCTCGAACGCGAACTCGGCGTCACGGTGGTGCCGACCGTCGCGGTGCGCAAGCGCGGGCTCGATGCGCTGCGCGGCGCGGTGGCGGACGCGGTCGGCGGTGGCGGCGTGGTACGCACCCCGGCGCGGCCGATCGAGGCGGGCGCCGACATGGCCGGGCTGCAGCGCCGCGCGCGCCAGATCGCCGCGGCGGCGACCGTGTCCGAGACTGCGGGGCGGCGCTGGGCGAATCTGCTCGACGCGGTCGCGCTCCACCCGGTGGCCGGGCCGCTGGTGCTGGTCGCCATTCTGTTCCTGATGTTCCAGGCGGTGTTCAGCTGGGCGACTGTGCCCGCCGACCTGATCGACGCCGGCTTTGCCGACCTGCAAGGGCTGATCAAGGCATCAATGCCCGACAGCTTCGTGCGCTCGCTGATCACCGACGGGCTGGTCGCCGGTGTCGGCGCGGTGGTCGTGTTCCTGCCGCAGATCCTCATCCTGTTCCTGTTCATCCTGGTGCTCGAATCGTCGGGCTACATGGTCCGCGCCGCGTTTCTGATGGACCGGCTGATGGCGACCGTCGGCCTCTCCGGCCGCGCCTTCATCCCGCTGCTGTCGAGCTTTGCCTGCGCGGTGCCGGGGATCATGGCGACGCGGACGATCGAGGATGAGAAGGACCGGCTGACCACCATCCTGATCGCGCCGCTGATGACGTGCAGCGCGCGCTGGCCGGTGTACACGCTGATCATCGGCGCGATGATCCCCAACACCCGGGTGCTGCCGGGCGTGGGCCTGCAAGGGCTGGTAATGTTCGGGCTGCTGATCATCGGCATCGCCGGCGCCTATGTGGCGGCGCTGTTGCTGCGGCGGACGGTGACCAAGGGCGTCTCGTCCGGCTTCATGATGGAGATGCCCAAATACCAGTGGCCGCGGGCGGGCGATGTGCTGATCGGGCTGTGGCAGCGCGCGATAGTGTTCCTCAAGCGCGCCGGCACCACCATCGCGTTGACCACGGTGGTGCTGTGGCTGCTGCTGAGCTTCCCCAAGCCGCCGGAAGGATCAGGCATCTCGCCGGTGAGCTATTCGATCGCGGGGCGGATCGGCAGCGGCATCGAGGTGCTGGTGAAGCCGATCGGCTTCAACCGCGACATCGCGCTGGCGCTGCTCCCCGCAATGGCGGCACGCGAGGTGGCGGTGTCTGCGATCGGCACCGTCTATGCGATCGACGACACCAACGATGCCGGCACGAGCAAGATCACCGACCAGATCCGCGGCCGCTGGACGCTGCCGACCTCACTCGCCTTCCTGATGTGGTTCGTGTTCGCGCCGCAGTGCATTTCGACGATCGCGGTGACCCGCCGCGAGACCAACGGCTGGAAGTGGCCGCTGTTCATGGTTGGCTATTTGTTCGCCGCCGCCTACATCATGGCCGGCATAACCTACTGGCTGGCGGTGTTCGCCGGCCTCTGATTTCGAGGCATTCATGGCGGGCAGCGTCAACAAGGTCATTCTCGTCGGCAACCTGGGGCGCGACCCCGAAAGCCGGAGCTTCCAGAACGGCGGCAAGGTCGTCGAACTGCGGATCGCGACCAGCGAGTCCTGGAAGGACAAGAGCAGCGGCGAGCGCAAGGAAAAGACCGAGTGGCACACCGTGAAGGTGTTCAACGAGGGTCTGGCCAACGTCGCCGAGCGGTTCCTCCGCAAGGGATCGAAGGTCTACATCGAGGGCGCGCTGACCACCCGCAAGTGGCAGGATCAGCAGGGCCAGGACCGCTATTCGACCGAGATCACGCTGCAGGGCTTCAATTCGGTGCTGACCATGCTCGATGGCCCGAACGGTGGCCAGGGTGGCGCCGGCGGTAATCGCGGCGGTGGCGGCGGCGGCGACGATTGGGCCGGCGGCAATGACGATTTCGGTGGCAACGGCGG
>NZ_JALNUP010000022.1 GCF_026540855.1 Sphingomonas sp. GC_Shp_5 | reverse complement strand
GCCGCCGCAGCCGCCGAGCGCGAGGCAGGCCGACGTCGCCATGAGGAAGTTGCCGTAGCGCTTGATGCTCGCCATGTCGAAATGCTCCCTGAAAGTCTTCTTGCAACCGGGCGAACGTGCCCGCGATCGACCCAAAGGCTCCCCCTTCCGTCGATCATGATGCTGCGGTTAGGGGGCGGCGATGACGCTACGATGCGATTCAGGTGACGCGGGAATGACAGCCACGTGACGGTGATGTGACAGCGGCATGCCACGCGTCGCGGCGCCGATGGCCGCGCTCGTGCGTTGCGTCGCCGATGCAGGCGTTCGAAATCATTCTGGTGATGCTGGGCGGCGCGGTGCTGCTGCTCGGCCTGGCGCGGCGCACCGGCCTGCCCTTCCCGGTGCTGCTCGCGCTCGCGGGCGTGCTGCTGGCGGTGGCGCCGTTCGACGTGCCGCTGGCGATCGACCCGGCGTTGGTGCTGGCGCTGCTGGTAGCGCCGATCCTGCTCGATACCGCCTACGACACCTCGCCGCGCGACCTGAAGGCGAACTGGCGGCCGGTGCTCGGGCTGGTGGTGATCGCGGTGGGGCTGACCACCGCGACGGTCGCCGGCATGGTCCACTGGCTGGTGCCGGGCATACCCTGGGCCGCCGCGATCGCGCTCGGCGCCATTGTCGCGCCGCCCGATGCTGCGGCGGCGGCGGCGGTGCTCCGCCAGGTCAATCCGCCGCACCGGATCAACGTGATCCTCCAGGGCGAATCGCTGCTCAACGATGCGTCGTCGCTGCTGATCTACCGTTTGGCGCTCGGGGCGGTCGCGTCGGGCGGCACGATCAGCGCCGCGGTGGTCGCGCCGGCGTTTCTGCTGTCGGTGGGCGGCAGCCTGATCGCCGGGCCGGTGCTGGCGCTGCTCTGGCAGCGGCTGAGCCGCCTGTTCGACGATGCGCCGAGCAGCATCATCCTCCAGTTCGTCGGCACCTTCGGCGTGTGGGTGCTCGCCGAGGCGATCGGCCTGTCAGCGATCCTGACGGTGGTCGCTTATGCGATGACGGTGGCGCATTACGCCCCCGCGACCACGCCGGCGCGGCTGCGGGTGCCCTCCTATGCGGTGTGGGAGACGGTGGTGGTGGTGCTGACGGCGCTCGCCTTCGTGCTGATCGGGCTGCAGCTGGGGCCGGTGATCGCGAGGGCCAGCGCTGCCGAGCTCGCGCGCTGGAGCGTGATCGCCGGCGCGGTGCTCGCCGCGGTGATCGCGATCCGGCTGCTGTGGGTGATGGGCTACAACCGCTGGCTGTGGTGGCGCGGCCAGCGGGTCGCCGACGGCACCACCGCGGACTGGCGCGGCGGGCTGATCATCGGTTGGTCGGGCATGCGCGGAATCGTCACCGTCGCCACCGCGCTGGCGCTGCCGGCGGGGTTTCCCGAGCGCGACCTGCTGCTGTTCACGGCCTTCACCGTGACACTCGGCACGCTGGTTCTCCAGGGGCTCAGCCTCAAGCCGCTGGTCCAGTGGCTCGGCACGCGCGACGACGACCCGGTGGCGCGCGAGGTGCGGCTGGCACGGGTCGCGCTGGCGGAGGCGGGGATCGCCAGCCTCGACGGCAATGACGACCGCGCCGCGGTCGAGCTGCGCGCCGAGCTGGAGACCGAACGCGACGCCGCGGATACCGACGAGGGTGACGGCCGCGCGGTGCTGCCGGCGCTCGAACTGCGCGCGCAGGTGCTGGAGACGCGCCGCAAGCGGCTGCTGGCGCTGCGCGAGGATGGCACGATCGGCGACGATGCCTTTCACCAGATCGAGGAGGAACTGGATTTCGCCGATCTGGCGGCGGCGCAGCGGGCGTGAGGGATGGGCCGGCATGACGAATGGCGCCAGACACTTAGGCTCCCCGATCAACCAAAAAAGCCCGCCGGTCGCAGCGACCTGGCGGGCTTGTAATGGTGGGCGCGACAGGGATTGAACCTGTGACCCCACCCGTGTGAAGGGTGTGCTCTACCGCTGAGCTACGCGCCCGAAACTGATCGGAAGCGGGCCTTTAGAGGGGCCCGCGGGGCCTGTCCAGCCCCGTTTGGCCGACTATTAGTTGACCGAGTCCTTGAGGCCCTTGCCGGCCTTGAACTTGGGCTGGCTGGAGGCCTTGATCGTCATCGGCTCGCCGGTGCGCGGGTTGCGGCCGGTGGAGGCCTTGCGCTTGGAGACGGAGAAGGTGCCGAAGCCGACCAGGCGCACTTCATCACCCTTCTTGAGGCTGGCCGAGATCGCGTCGAACACCGCTTCGACGGCCTTGATCGCGTCGTTCTTGGCAAGGCCGGAGGTATCGGCAACGGTCGCAATCAGCTCTTGCTTGTTCATGGAAAAGAAGCCCCCTTCGAAGAAAAAATGAGTCGTGGCCTGAGCCGAACCTTCAGTAAGGCGCGGGCCCCGGCCTGAGTCAAACGAAACCGCCGCGCCTGATGGCAGGCACGGCGGTTCCAAATCGTTAACGCAGATCAGTGGTGACGCTCGCCCCCGACCGCGGCGACCGCCGCCGGCGGCAGCGCCGCCAGCTCGTCGGCATCGGTCCAGTCGATCGCCTCGAGCGGCTCGGTGAGCGCCAGGCGCAGCACCTCGTCGACGTGGGCGACCGGTACGATGGTCAGGCCATCTTTGATATTCTGGGGGATATCAGCGAGATCCTTCTCATTGTCCGCCGGGATCAGCACCGTGGTGATGCCGCCGCGCAGCGCCGCGAGCAGCTTCTCCTTGAGCCCGCCGATCGGCAGCACGCGGCCGCGCAAGGTGACCTCGCCGGTCATCGCGACGTCCTTCTTCACCGACACGCCGGTCAGCGTCGAGACGATCGAGGTGACGAGGCCGATGCCTGCCGACGGCCCGTCCTTCGGCACCGCGCCCTCGGGAAGGTGGATGTGGATGTCCTTGCGGTGGAACAGCGAGGGCTTGATGCCGTAGCTCGGGCTGCGCGCCTGGACGAAGCTGAAGGCGGCCTGGACCGATTCCTTCATCACGTCGCCAAGCTTGCCGGTGGTCTTGATTCCGCCCTTGCCGGGCACCGTCACGCTCTCGATGGTCAGCAGCTCGCCGCCCACCTCGGTCCAGGCGAGGCCCGTCACCGCGCCGATCTGATGCTCGGTCTCGCCGAGACCGTGACGGTACTTCTGTACCCCGGCATATTCGTGGAGATTGTCGGGCGTGATCGTGACGCTCGCGGTCTTGCCCTCGAGGATCTGGCGCAGCGCCTTGCGCGCCAGCCGGGCGATCTCGCGCTCGAGCGTGCGCACGCCCGCCTCGCGGGTGTACTTCTGGATCAGCGCGCGCAGCCCCTCGTCGGTGAGGGTGAACTCGCCGGCCTTGAGGCCATGCGCCTCGATCTGCTTGTCGAGCAGATGGCCCTTGGCGATCTCGACCTTCTCGTCCTCGGTATAGCCCTCGAGCCGGATGATCTCCATTCGGTCGAGCAGCGGCTGCGGCAGGTTGAGCGTGTTGGCGGTGCAGACGAACATCACGTCGGACAGATCGATGTCGATCTCGAGATAATGGTCGTTGAACTTGCCGTTCTGCTCGGGGTCGAGCACCTCGAGCAGCGCCGAGGCCGGATCGCCGCGGAAATCCTGGCCGAGCTTGTCGATCTCGTCGAGCAGGAACAGCGGGTTGCTGGTCCCGGCCTTCTTGAGGTTGGTGACGATCTTGCCCGGCAGCGAGCCGATATAGGTGCGGCGATGGCCGCGGATCTCGGCTTCGTCGCGCACGCCGCCGAGGCTCTGGCGGATGAACTCGCGCCCGGTCGCCTTGGCGATCGACTTGCCGAGGCTGGTCTTGCCGACGCCGGGCGGGCCGACGAGGCACAGGATCGGGCCTTTGAGCTTGTTGGTGCGGGCCTGGACGCCGAGATATTCGACGATCCGGTCCTTGACCTTCTCCAGCGCGTAATGATCCTCGTCCAGCACCGCCTGCGCGGCGGCGATGTCCTTCTTGATCTTGCTCTTCTTGCCCCACGGCAGCCCGAGCAGCACGTCGAGATAGTTGCGCACGACGGTGGCCTCGGCGCTCATCGGCGCCATGGTCTTGAGCTTCTTGAGCTCGCTCGTCGCCTTGGTGCGCGCTTCCTTGGATAGCTTGAGCGTCGCGATCTTCTGGGTCAGCTCGGCGATCTCGTCGCCGTCGCTCTCGTCGTCGCTGTTGCCGAGCTCGCGCTGGATCGCCTTCAACTGCTCGTTGAGGTAATATTCGCGCTGCGTCTTCTCCATCTGGCGCTTGACGCGGCTCTTGATCTTCTTCTCCACCTGGAGAACGCCGAGCTCGCCTTCCATCAGCGCAAACGCCATCTCCAGCCGCTTGGCGGGATCGGCCTCGACCAGAAGCGCCTGCTTGTCGGCGACCTTGACCTGGACATTGGCCATGATCGCGTCGGAGAGCTTGCCGGCTTCCTCGATCTCGCCAAGCTGGGTCGCGGTCTCGGCCGGGAGCTTGCGGTTGAGCTTGGCGTAATTCTCGAACTGGTCGACCACCGAGCGCATCAGCGCTGGCAGCTCGTCGCTCTCGACGACGAGGTCCTCGACCGGATCGATCGTCGCGGTGAGGAACTCGCCGTCCTCGGCGAGCTCGTTGAGGCGGCCGCGCTCCTTGCCCTCGACGAGGACGCGGACGGTGCCGTCGGGAAGCTTGAGCAGCTGCAGCACGGTGGCGCTGACGCCGATCTCGTACAGATCCTCGCGCGCGGGATCGTCCTCGGCGGGATCGAGCTGCGCGACCAGGAAGATCTCCTTGTCGGCGGCCATTGCGGCTTCCAGCGCCGCGACCGATTTGTCGCGACCGACGAACAGCGGCACGATCATGTGCGGGAAGACGACGATGTCGCGAAGCGGGAGAACGGGGTAGGTCTGGGTCATGGATACTCCGACGGGGCGCCATACGAGCCGCCCCTATGTGTTCCATATATGGGGAGTGCTGACCATCCATCAATCAGCCTCGTTGCTATCCCCGATCAAGCTGCACTGCATCAATCGCGCTTGTCATTGCCGGGGCGAACGGCAAAACCGCTGCGCTACCAAAGGGACACCATAGATGATGCTACGCCTGCCGCTCGCCGCCGTGCTGCTGCTCTCCACCAGCGCATTCGCCGCCGAGCCGGGCAAGCCGCCGCTCACCGCGCAGACCAGCTCGTCGGGCGGCCCGCTCGATCCGGCGCAGAAGAAGCTGCGGTTCGACACCGCCGACCTCGCGCTGTCGGTGGATCCCGAGCGCGAGGTGATCAACGGCATCGCCACCCTCACCTTCACCACGCTCGACAAGACCGACCGCGTCGTCGTCGACCTCGACAAGAATTACACGGTGACCGCGGTGACGGTGGACGGGGTCGATGCGCTGAGCTTCGCCAACCCCGAAGGGCGGATGACGATCAAGCTGGTCAAGAAGGCCGCCAAGGACGCCAAACTGGTGGTCAAGATCACCTATGGCGGCCGGCCGCACACCGCGGTGCGCGCGCCGTGGGACGGCGGCTTCGTCTGGTCGAAGACCCCCACCGGCCAGCCATGGGTGGCGACCGCGGTGCAGATGGAAGGCTGCGACCTGATCTGGCCGTGCATCGACTATCCGACCTACGAGCCTGACAAGATCACCCTCCACATCACCGTGCCCAAGGGGCTGAAGGCACCGTCCAACGGCAAGCTGGTCGGCGTCGAGACGCTCGACGACGGCCGCAGCGTGTGGAACTGGGAGGCGGCGCACCCGACGCTCTATGGCGTCGCGCTCAACGTCGGGCCGTATGACGAGGTCAGCGGCACCTACAAGAGCCGGTTCGGCAATACGATTCCGATGACCTATTGGTATCTGCCCGGCGAAAAGGCGCAGGCCGACAAACTGTTCGCCGAGTTCGCGCCGACGCTCGACTTCTTCGAGAGCGTGATCGGCCCCTATCCGTTCGCGGACCAGAAGGTCGGCGTGGTCGAGACGCCCCACAAGGGCATGGAGCACCAGACGATCAACGGTTACGGCAACAATTACGCCAAGACCCCCTGGGGATTCGACGACCTGTTCCAGCACGAATTCGCGCATGAATGGTTCGCCAACCAGCTGACCGCGGCGAACTGGGACGATTTCTGGCTCCACGAGGGCTTCGCCGCTTACATGCAGCCGCTCTACGGCAAGTGGCGGTCGGGCGATGGCGTCTATACCGCGATGATGCTGCAGGCGCGCAACGGCATCCAGAACAAGTCGCCGCTGGTCACCGGCAAGCCGCAGAGCGCCGAGGACGTGTACGAGAAGCAGCCCGGACGCGGCGGCGACATCTACACCAAGGGCAGCTGGACGCTGCACACGCTGCGCAACCTGATCGGCGACAAGGCGTTTTTCGAGGCGATCAAGCTCGCCGTCTACGGCCGTCCCGATCCGGCGCCGGGCAATTTCCAGCCGCTGTTCCGCACCACGCCCGAGTTCATCGCTTATGTGAAGCAGACCTCGGGACAGGACCTGCAATGGTTCTTCGACGTCTATCTCTACGAAGCCGCGCTCCCGCAACTGATCCAGGAGCACAAGGGCGACCAGCTCCTCCTGCACTGGAAGACGCCCAACAACCGCCCCTTCCCGCTGCCGATTGAGGTGCAGGTGGGCGACACCGTGCAGAAGGTTGCGATGGTGGGCGGCGCCGGCAAGCTCACCGTGCCCGCCGACGCCCATGTGATCATCGATCCGATGAGCCGGGTGCTGATGCAGTCCGACACCGTCGACGCTTATCAGGCCTGGCGCGCCGAACAGGCCGCCAAGGGCGCGGCGAAATGATCCGCCAAGTGACCTGCCTCTGCGCCGCGGCCAGCCTGCTCGCGCTCGCCGCCGCCGCGACCGCAGCCGGGCCGCTACCCAAGAAGGGCGAGCCCGCGATCACCGAGCAGACCCAGAAATCGGGCGGGCCGCGCCCGGCCGAGCAGCGCGCGCTGCGCTTCGACAGCGCCGATCTCGCCTTCGAGGTGCTGCCCGCCACCGAAACGCTGAACGGCGTCGCCACGCTCGGCTTCACCGCCAAAGCGCCGCTCGCGCGGCTGCTGATCGATCTCGACAAGAACCTGCCGGTCACCGCGATCGCGATCGACGGGCAGCGCCTTGCGCCCGGTGCCTGGTCCAACCCCGATGGGCAGCTCGCGATCACCCTGCCCCACCCGCTCGCCGCCGGCGCGTCGGTGTCGGCGCGGATCACCTATGGCGGCACGCCGCATGTCGCGGTGAAAGCGCCGTGGGACGACGGGATGGTCTGGTCCAAGACGCCCGATGGCCGCACCTGGTTCGCGACCACTGCGGAAGGCTATGGCTGCGACCTGTTCTGGCCCTGCCTCGACTTTCCGACCGGCGAGCCCGGCGTGGTGACGCTGCACATCACCGTGCCGAAGGGCCTCAAGGCACCCTCCAACGGCAAGCTGCTCGGCGTCGACACCCGCCCCGACGGGCGCACCACCTGGAACTGGCGGATCAAGCACCCCAACACCTATGCGATCGCGCTCAACGTCGGCCCGTATGAGGAGATATCGGCGAGCTACAAGAGCCGCTTCGGCAACATCATTCCGATGTATTATTGGTACCTGCCCGGCGAGAAGTCCAAGGCGGAACGGCTGTTCGCCGAATTCGCGCCGACGCTCGACTTCTTCGAGAGCACCATCGGCCCTTATCCGTTCGGCGACGAGAAGGTCGGCGTGGTCGAGACCCCGCACATGGGCATGGAGCACCAGACCATCAACGCCTATGGCAATGCCTATGCCAAGGCGCCCGAGGGGTTCGACTGGCTGTTCCAGCACGAATTCAGCCACGAATGGTTCGGCAACCAGCTCACCGCCGCCAATTGGGACGATTACTGGCTGCACGAGGGCTATGGCAGCTACATGCAGCCGCTCTACGGCCAGTGGCGCGAGGGCGACGCCCGCTATGCGGTGATGCTCGACCGCCAGCGCGCCGGCATCGCCAACACCGTGCCGATCGTCCGCGGCCGCGAGATCACCGAGGAAGAGGTATATGAGGCGAGCAAGGGCGGCCCCGGGCTCGACATCTACAACAAGGGATCGTGGATGCTCCACACCCTGCGCTACCTGATCGGCGACGGCCCGTTCTTCGCGGCGACCAGGCTCGAGGTCTATGGCCGCACCGATCCGAGGCCCGGCAATTTCGCGCCGCGCTATGGCTCGAGCCGGGAGTTCGAAGGCTTCGTGGCCCGGGTGACGGGCAAGGACTATCGCTGGTTCTTCGACGTCTATCTGCGCCGCGCGGCGCTGCCCGAGCTGGTGCAGAACCGGCGCGGCGACACGCTGTCGCTGGCGTGGAAGGCGCCGGGCGGGATAATTTTCCCGATGCCGGTTGAGGTGAAGGTAGGCGACCGGATCGTGCGGGTGGCGATGCCCGGCGGCCGGGGCAGCCTCAGCGTGCCGGGCGGCGCGCATGTGGTGGTCGATCCCGACGCGCGTATTCTCAAGCGCAGCATCGCGCTGGAAGAGGTGCAGGCGTGGCGCGCGGAGCAGGCGAAGAAGCCGGGCGCGAAATAGGCGGGGTAATCGACTCGGCTTGAATTGCACGCTGAGGCGATCGATCGCCACCGACGTACGCCGTCATGCTCAACTTGTTTCAGCATCCATGACCTGCCGCCGCCCGCAGGACGCGCGGTGAAGATCTGCGATGAATCCTGAAACTAGTTCAGCATGAACGATGGGGGGCAGTCGCGCGTCCGCCGCGCACCGATCAGCGGTTCATTACAATTGCGGTGGCGGGGCCGATGTTCTGCGCCATGTGGATCACCGCCACCAGCGCCGCCGCGCGCCAGAAGCCGCTCGGGCGCCAGGTCGCGAACACGGTCGAGAAGATCAGGAACGGCCACCAGATCACCAGTCCCCAAGTTGGCGTCGACAGGCTGTGGAGCACGCCCCACAGCGCGGCGCTGACCAGCACCGCCTGCCATGCCGCGATGAAGCGCATCAGCAGCGCGACCACCGCGCCCATCATGATCGTCTCCACCACCGGGCTGAACAGCACGATCAGGGTGAAGACGACGCCCGACGAGGCATGGCCGAAATCCGGCTGCTCGGCATGGGGAACCAGCGCGCCGACTGCTGAGCCGAGCAGGATGCTGCCGCCGAGCGCGAGCGCCCAGGCGACGACCAGCTGCAGCCAGATGCGCTCGGTGCGGAACAGGAGGCCGGGAAGGATCCGCAACGGGCCGCGGCCGGGGGTCCAGGCGGGGCTGATCATGCCGAAGGCGTGGAGGAAATCAGGTTACTGTCCCCACCCTTCACCAGCCATGCCGGCGTTGCCCTCTCCCCATGGCGGGGGGAGGGAGCGGCACGGCCGCGGGAGGGTGAGGACAGACCTGGATGGCGGCTGCCGTTATCAGGCAGCGTCGCCGGCCTTCTTCTTCTCGGCGTAGACGCGGATCGGTTCCTTGCGGCCCTCGATCACGTCCTTGTCGATCATCACCTCGTCGACGCCGTCCATGCCGGGCAGGTCGAACATGGTGTCGAGCAGGATCGCCTCGAGGATCGAGCGCAGCCCGCGGGCACCGGTCTTGCGCTCGATCGCCTTCTTGGCGACCGTCACCAGCGCATCGTCGGTGAAGCCGAGCTCGACCTCCTCCATCTCGAACAGCTTCTGATACTGTTTCACCAGCGCGTTCTTGGGCTCGCTGAGGATCTTGACCAGCGCGGGGATGTCGAGGTCCTCGAGCGTCGCGATCACCGGCAGGCGGCCGACGAACTCGGGGATCAGGCCGAACTTCAGCAGATCCTCGGGCTCGGTGGCGCGCAGCATCTCGCCGGTGCGGCGCTCGTCCGGCGCGGCGACATGCGCGCCGAAGCCGATCGACTTGCCCTGGAGACGATCGCCGATGATCTTCTCGAGCCCCGAGAAGGCGCCGCCGCAGATGAACAGGATGTTGGTCGTGTCCACCTGCAGGAATTCCTGCTGCGGATGCTTGCGGCCGCCCTGCGGGGGCACGCTCGCGGTGGTGCCCTCCATCAGCTTGAGCAGTGCCTGCTGCACGCCTTCGCCCGACACGTCGCGGGTGATCGACGGATTTTCGGCCTTGCGGCTGATCTTGTCGATCTCGTCGATATAGACGATCCCGCGCTGCGCCCGCTCGACGTTATAGTCGGACGCCTGGAGCAGCTTGAGGATGATGTTCTCGACATCCTCGCCGACATAGCCGGCTTCGGTGAGCGTCGTCGCATCGGCCATGGTGAACGGCACGTCGAGGATGCGCGCGAGCGTCTGCGCGAGCAGCGTCTTGCCGCAGCCGGTGGGGCCGACCAGCAGGATGTTGCTCTTGGCGAGCTCGACATCGGCACCCTTGGCGCCGTGGTTGAGGCGCTTGTAATGGTTGTGCACCGCCACCGAGAGCACGCGCTTGGCCTGCTTCTGGCCGATCACATAATCGTCGAGGACGTTGCAGATCTCCAGCGGGGTCGGCACGCCGCCGTCCTTCTTGGAGACGAGCGCGGACTTGGTTTCCTCGCGGATGATGTCGTTGCACAGCTCCACGCACTCGTCGCAGATGAAGACGGTGGGGCCGGCAATGAGCTTGCGGACCTCGTGCTGCGACTTGCCGCAGAACGAGCAATAGAGGGTGCTCTTGGAGTCGCCACCGCTCAGTTTCGTCATTCAAACTTCCTTGTCGCAGGCAATCCTGCGGGGTTAGGCCGGGCATGGTAGCCCGGCCGATACGCAAACTACAACGCCCAAACGTCCCTAACGGGATCGGCAGGGCGCGCACCCACGTCGGTTAAGCCGCCTGGGCGGCATCCTCCGCGGGCGTCGGGCGACGATCGAACACCTCGTCGACGAGGCCGAAATCCTTGGCTTCATTGGCCTCGAGGAAGGTATCGCGATCCATCCGGCGCTCGATCTCGTCGAGCGGCTGGCCGGTGTACTGGGCGTAGAGCTGGTTCATCCGCGCACGGATGCGCAGGATCTCCTTGGCCTGGATCTCGATGTCCGAGGCCATGCCCTGGGCGCCGCCAGACGGCTGGTGGATCATGATCCGGGCGTTGGTGAGCGCGACGCGCATCCCGGGCGCGCCGCTGGCGAGCAGGAACGAGCCCATCGAGGCGGCCTGACCGATGCACACCGTGCCGACGCGCGGACGGATATATTGCATCGTGTCATGGATCGCCATGCCCGCCGTGACAACACCGCCCGGCGAGTTGATGTACATGAAGATGTCCTTCTTCGGGTTCTCGGACTCGAGGAAGAGCAGCTGCGCGGTGATCAGCGAGGCCATGCCATCCTCGACACCGCCGGTGACGAAGATGATGCGCTCGCGGAGCAGGCGGCTGAAGATGTCGAACGAGCGCTCGCCGCGATTCGACTGCTCGATGACGATCGGCACCAGACCCGCCTGGGTCTGCTGCAAACCGAGGCCGGCATGCGCGATCGGGCTCATGAAGTCGCCGGTCTCGAACGGATTATGCATGAAAATCTCTCTTATGCCCTGGATGGGAACCAACATCGGGCGGGCGGCGACGGAGATCAAGGCCCTGCCCCGGGTCAGGGCAATATGGGAGGTGTTCGCAGCTTATGCCAGCGCTTGCTTGGTAAGAGGATGTCTCCCATTCCCGTTCGTGCTGAGCTTGTCGAAGCACAGGGGGCCCAAGGCCCTTCGACAGGCTCAGGGCGAACGGGGCGAGAAACGACGGCGCCTCAGCGCCCCGGCGCAGGCAGGCCGAGATAGGCGAGCCGCCTCACCTCGCGGCGACCGCGCACCACGGTGTCGAGGATCAGCCCCGCGAAGAAGCATAGCGCCGCGACGATGCCGAGCCCGGTGATCACAATCGCGGTCGGGAAGCGCGGCACCAGCCCGGTCTGCGCATAGGTTACCGCGAGCGGGATGCCGAGGATCACGCCGATCAGCGCCAGGGCCAGGCCGATGGCGCCGAAAAACAGCAACGGCCGCTCGATCCGGTAGAGCGTGACGATGGTGGTGAGGATACGCCAGCCGTCGCCATAGGTGCTGAGCTTGGACGCCGAGCCCTCGGGCCGCGCATAATAAGGCGTTTCCACCTCGCCGCACGGCATCTTCAGCTCGAGCGCGTGGACGCTGATCTCGGTCTCGATCTCGAACCCCGACGACAGCGACGGGAAGCTCTTGACGAAGCGGCGCGAGAAGACGCGATAGCCCGACAGGATATCGGTGAAGCTGCGGCCGAACAGCCGCGAGAGCATGCCGGTGAGCATCGCATTGCCCAACCGATGCCCGCGGCGATAGGCGGCGACCGCCTCGCCGATCCGGCTGCCGACGATCATGTCGGCCTGCTCCTCGAGCAGCCGCGCGACCAGCGCCGGCGCGGACGCCGCGTCATAGGTGGCGTCGCCATCGGCCATCACATAGATGTCGGCATCGACGTCGGCGAACATCCGGCGGACGACATTGCCTTTGCCCTGGATGCGCTCGCGGCGGACGATCGCGCCGGCCGCGGCGGCGACCTCGCGGGTGCCGTCGGTGGAATTATTGTCGTAGACGTAGATGGCGGCGCCCGGCAGCGCGGCGCGGAATCCGGCCACGGTCTGCGCGATCGCGGCGGCCTCGTTAAAGCAGGGCAGAAGGACGGCGATCGTCGGTTCGGTCACAACTGATCGGGTCCCGTTGTTGTCGGAAGATGCTGGTTGTGCGGGATCACCGCCGGCCCGACAAGCCACCCCCGTCGCCCTGGCACACGGCCGCGGGTGACGGTGGGAGGAGGCGGGCCGACGCCCGCCTCCCCGATCCGCTTATGCCTCGGGCGCAGCGGCCTTCTTGGCGCGCGGCTTCTTGGCGGGAGCATCAGCAGCCTCGGTGCCCTCGGCAGCCTCAGCGGCGACCGGCGACGATTCGGTCACCGCGGTCTCTGCCTCGACCGGCGCAGCCTTCTTCTTGGCGGCAGGCTTCTTGGCGGGGGCCGCCTCGGCCGGCTCGACCTCAGCGCCGGCATTCTGGTCCTGCGCGACCGGCTTCTTCGCCTTCTTCGGCTTGGCGGCCGCTTCATCGCCCTCGGCCGCGTCGGCCTTCTTGGCCTTCTTCGGCTTGTGGTTGTCGTGATCGTGGCTGTGGGTGCCGGTGGCAAAGCCGTCTTCGCTCTCGATCGCGGCTTCGAGTTCCTCGCGGCTGGTCTCGCGATCAGTGACCTCGGCCTTGTCGAACAGGAAGTCGACGACCTTGTCCTCGTACAGCGGCGCGCGCAGCTGGGCGGCTGCCATCGGCTCCTGCTGGACGTATTGGATGAAGCGCTGCTGGTCCTCGCCGCGATACTGCTGCGCAGCCTGGGCGATCAGGCGGTTCATCTCCTGCTGGCTGACCTCGACGCCATTGGCCTGGCCGATCTCGGAGAGAAGCAGCCCAAGGCGCACGCGGCGCTCGGCGATCTTGCGATAGTCGGCGCGCTCCGACTCCATCTCGGCGAGCGCCGCGGCGGGATCCCCCTCATGGGTCGCTTCATGCTCGAGCTGCTGCCAGATTTGCGCGAACTCGGCTTCCACCATCGACGGCGGCACTTCGAAGTCGTGACCCTCGGCGAGCTGGTCGAGCAGCTTGCGCTTCATGTGGGTGCGGGTGAGGCCGTTATGCTCCTGCTCGATCTGGCCCTTCACCAGGCCGCGGAGCTGCTCGAGGCTTTCGAGGCCGAGGTTCTTGGCGAGATCCTCGTCGATCGCGCTCTCGCCGGCGGTCTGGATCTTCTTCACGGTGATGTCGAAGGTCGCGGCCTGGCCGGCGAGTTCCTTGGCGCCGTAATCCTCGGGGAAGGTCACGTTGAGCACCTTCTCCTCGCCGAGCGTGACGCCGACCAGCTGATCCTCGAAGCCCGGGATCAGGCGGCCCGAACCGAGCTCGACGCCCATGTCGGTGCCGGTGCCGCCGTCGAAGGCGACGCCATCGCTGGTCTTGCCGACGAAATCGACGGTGACGAGATCGCCCATCTCGGCGGCCTTGTCATCGGCGTCATTCCACTTCTTGGACTGATCGGCGAACTTCTGGAGCTGCTCGTCGACCAGCTCGTCGGCGACCGGCACGGTGAGGCGCTCGAGCTTGAGCGAGTCGATCGCCGGCGCCGGCACGGTCGGGAGCACTTCCAGCTCGACCTTGACCTCGGCATCCTTGCCGGGCGCGTAATCGGGGCCGAGCTCGACCGAGGGCTGCATCGCCGGGCGCAACTGCTTGTCGGCGATCAGCTGCTGGACGCCCTGCTGGATCGCGCTGTTGAGCGCGTCCTGGGTCAGCGCCTCGCCGTGCATCTTGCGCACCAGGTTGATCGGCACCTTGCCGGGGCGGAAACCGGGCATCTTGATCTGCGGCGCGACGCGCTTCACTTCGGCATCCACCTTGGCGTCGATGTCCTTGGCGGTGAAGGTCAGCGTATAGGCCCGCTTCAGGCCCTCGTTCAGCGTCTCGACAGTCTGCATGTTCGGCCTTCAATCTTGAGAAAATCGTTTTGGGCTAGCCGTCCCGCTGGCGGCAGCGGGACTGGTGCGGGCGAAGGGACTCGAACCCCCACATCTTGCGATGGCAGGACCTAAACCTGCTGCGTCTACCAATTCCGCCACGCCCGCACAGGACCGCCGTTCGGCGCGCGTCTATACCAGCGTGTAGCGCGGGAGCAAGCGGCGAGGCAACCGCCGCCGATCCAGAACGTTGATAGGGCGAAGGAGAAGACGCCATGGCTACCCAGCCGCCACCGGAGACCCCGGCCCCGAGCCAGCCCGTACAGCCCGAGGCGCCGCCGCCCGAGCTCAACCCGCCGGCCCCCGACTTCGACCAGCCCTCGCCCGGCACCTTCCCCGGCGATCCGGGCACCGCGCAGCCCGCCGAAATCTAAGGCCAAGTTTAAGGATGACCATGAGCGCTTCAGACCCCCATCCCGACAGCCTCCCCGACGAGGCGCCCCAGAGCAACCCGGATAGCCCCGCCGCCGAGCGCGCCGATCCGCGTAGCGACATCGAGCAGATCGTCGAGGCGCGTGCCGATGCCGTCGCCCGCGGCGAAGGCGGCCCCGAGCCGTCGGGGATGACCGACACCGGCGAATATGACGGCACCGCTGGCAGCGGCGGCGTGGTCAAGAACCAGGACCTCGACGCGCAGTAACCGCGACGCGGGGCGGTGTACGGCCGCCCCCGTCTTGGCCGATGCGCCCGGCGTGGCGCCCCTCGTAGGTCGATCGCGCCTGGAGCTACGGCAGCCGCCGCGCCGACAGCACTTTCACCGCCGTCTCGGGCACCTCGCCCTTGAACGAGCCGCGCACCGTCGCGGTCGGCGACACCGGGCCGTCGAGGATGGCGACGATATGATCCATCCCCTCCACCACATGGCCGAACGCCGCATAGCCGAGGTTGTCGCCCGGCTTGCTCGGATCGGCATCGAGCGCGGCGCTCTGGTCGCCGACGCTGATCGTGAAATCGCCGCGCGCGCTGCCGGGCTCGAACCGCGCCACCGAGATCGTGCCCTCGGTATGATGCAGGCCGGTCAGCGTCGTCGGCTCGTGCTTGATCGGCGGCAGCACCCGCTTGGGATCGCCGTTGGTGCCGAACTGGACGAAGCCGAACCGGTCCTGCACCTTCACCGTGCGGTAGAAGGTGACGCCATCGAGCCGCTTGCCGTCGACATATTTGAGGAAATTGCCCGCGGTGATCGGCGCGTGCAGCGTATCGGCCTCGATCACGATGCGCCCGGCGGTGGTGTCGAGCGCGACGCGCGGCAGCGGGGCGGCCGCCTGCTGCGCGGCGACGGATGTCCCACTCAGCGCCAGCGCCGCTACGAGGGTTCGAACAAGCTGGGTCATCATCCGCCTTCTCCCATCCGTCATGCAGGCGACCAAGGGTAGCCCGCACCGATCACGCACCAGCTGGCAACCGCCGCGGTCACCGGCTTGATCGTTACCCAGCCAGCGCCTTCTTGAGCAGCTCGTTGACCACCGCGGGATTGGCCTTGCCGCCCATCGCCTTCATCGTCTGGCCGACGAAGAAGCCGAACAACGCCTCCTTGCCGCCGCGATACTGCTCGAGCTGGTTCGGGCTCTTGGCCATCACCTCGGCGATCACCGCCTCGATCGCGCCGGTGTCGCTGGTCTGCTTGAGACCGCGATCCTCGACGATCTTGCCCGGCGCATCGCCGGTCTTGAGCATCACCTCGAACACCTGCTTGGCGAGGCTGCCCGACAGCGTGCCGTCGGCGACCAGTGCGAGCAGCTCGGCTGCCTGTTCGGGCGTTACCGGCGAGTTGGCGATGTCGCGCCCGGTGCGGTTGAGCGCGCCGAACAGCTCCGACGTCGTCCAGTTCGCCGCCGCGACCGGCTTGGCGCCGGCATCGAGCAGCGTGTCGAACCAGCGCGCCGCCTCCACCTCGGCGGTCAACACCTCGGCCTGATAGGGCGAGATGCCGAGGCCCTCGTAGCGCTTGCGCTTGGCATCGGGCAGCTCGGGCAGCGATGCGCGGCAGGCCTCGAGGAAATCATCCTCGAGCACCAGCGGCAGCAGATCGGGATCGGGGAAATAGCGATAGTCGTGCGCGTCTTCCTTCGAGCGCATCGAGCGGGTGGTGCCGCTCTCGACGTTGAACAGGCGCGTTTCCTGGACGATCTTGCCGCCGGCCTCGATCACCTCGACCTGGCGGTTGGCCTCATAATCGATCGCCGCCATCACGAAGCGCACCGAATTGACGTTCTTGGTCTCGGTCCGCGTGCCGAGTTCCTCGCCCGCCTTGCGCACGGAGACGTTGACGTCGGCGCGCATCGAGCCTTCTTCCATGTTGCCGTCGCAGCTGCCGACGTAGCGCAGGATCGCGCGGAGCTTGCGCAGATACGCGCCCGCCTCGGCGGGCGAGGCCATGTCCGGGCGGCTGACGATCTCCATCAGCGCCACGCCCGAGCGGTTGAGATCGACATAGGAACGGGTCGGATGCTGATCGTGCATCAGCTTGCCCGCGTCCTGCTCGACATGGATGCGCTCGACACCGATCACCTTGGTGGCATCGGGATTCTTGTCGTCGGGGCTGATCTCGATCGCGCCCTCGCCCACCAGCGGATGGTAGAGCTGGCTGATCTGATAGCCCTGCGGCAGATCGGCGTAGAAATAGTTCTTGCGATCGAACCGCGACCATTTGTTGATCTTGGCGTCGATCGCCATGCCGGTGCGCACCGCCTGGCGGATGCACTCGCCGTTGGGCACCGGCAGCATGCCGGGCATCGCCGCATCGACGAGGCTGACCTGGGTGTTGGGCTCGGCGCCGAACTCGGTCGCTGCGCCGGAGAACAATTTGGCGTTGGAGGTGACCTGGGCGTGGACCTCGAGGCCGATCACGACCTCCCATTCACCGGTGGCGCCCTGGATGCGATAGCTTGTCTCGGTCATGGCTGGGTCTCGGGTGTGATAAGAGTTAGGTCGGGGAAGTAGCGAAGATAGAGCCGCGGGTCTCGGGTCAGTAGCGCGGCATTGTCGACCAGCGCCTGCGCGCCGATCAGGAAATCGGGCAGGACACGCGGATGGTCCTCGTCGCGCCTGGTGCGCCGAAAGGACTGAAAACGCTTGCCGGCGACGAATGCCGCGCTGGCGGTCAGCGATTGGGTGCTCATGCTCATCCGATTGAGTTTGCCGGTGAGATCATCGAGCATGTCAAACGTCCAGCTCAATTCGGCAACGACCACGGCACTGATCATGACCGCGCCAGCCTCTGTCGCTAGGGCGAGCCGATCGAATGACCAGCCAAACCAGTGCGGATCACGGCGCAGGATATCGACGACGACGTTCGTGTCGACGAAGGTCACCAATCCTCCTTCCGCCATGGACGGATGGCGTCCATATAGTCGTCCGTTGTGGCAAAGCCGGTGTCCAGCGTGCCAGCCACGGACTCAATCGCGGCGCGAATCCGCTCCCGCCGCTGCTCAGGCGTTTCGGCAGCCGCGCGCGGCAGCACGACGACCTCACCGCAAGCGTTAAGACCCACGGTAATCTCGCCGCCCGGCACCAGACCGGCACGGTCGCGCAAGGTCTTGGGGATGAGCACCTGCCCCTTGCTGGTCATGTTGCCATCGGCAGCATCGGTGATCGGCGAATGCACGTTCATCTGCAATCTCCCGTGTTACCTAACGGTAACACCTTACAGAAGCGTCGTCTACCACCACGCCTGCGGCCGTGCGGTGAAGCCGGCGCGTTCCTCGATCGCGAGGCCGGCGTTCAGCACGCCCTGCTCGTCGCGCGCCTTGCCGATGATCTGCAGCCCGAGCGGCAGTCCCGCCTTGTCGAGCCCGCCCGGCACGCTCATCGCCGGCAGCCCGGCGAGCGAGCTCGGCACGGTGAACACGTCGTTGAGGTACATCGCCAGCGGATCGGCCGATTTCTCGCCGAGCGCGAACGCCGCCGACGGTGCGGTCGGGGTGAGCAGCAGGTCGCAGCTTGCCCAGGCATTGTCGAAGTCGCGTGCGATCAGCGTCCGCACCTTTTGCGCCTGGGTGTAATAGGCGTCGTAGAAGCCCGCCGAGAGCACATAGGTGCCGATCATGATCCGGCGCTTGACCTCAGGCCCGAAGCCGTCGGCGCGGGTTGCGGCATACATGTCCTGCAGCCCGGCGCCATCGGGGAGGTCGCGCAGGCCGTAACGCACGCCGTCATAGCGCGCGAGGTTGGACGAGGCCTCGGCCGGCGCGATGATGTAATAGGCCGGCAGCGCATATTTGGTGTGCGGCAGCGACACCTCGACGATCTCGGCGCCGGCATCCTTGAGCCAGTCGATCCCGGCCTGCCACAGCGCCTCGATCTCCTCGGGCATGCCGTCGACGCGATATTCCTTGGGAATGCCGACGCGCTTGCCGGCCATGCTGCCCGACAGGCCACGCTCCCACTGCGGCACGTCGAGCTGCAGCGAGGTCGCATCCTTGGCGTCGAACCCGGCCATCGCCTCGAGCATGATCGCGCAGTCGCGCACGTCGCGCGCCATCGGCCCGGCCTGGTCGAGGCTCGAGGCGAAGGCGATCGTGCCCCAGCGCGAGCAGCGGCCGTAGGTCGGCTTGATGCCGCTGATCCCGGTGAACGCGGCGGGCTGGCGGATCGAGCCGCCGGTATCGGTACCGGTCGCGCCCGGACACAGCCGTGCCGCGACCGCCGACGAGCTCCCCCCCGACGAGCCGCCCGGCGCGAGCGGGGCATTGCTGCCGTCGGCGCGGCGCCATGGCGAGATGACATTACCGAACGCGGATGTCTCGTTCGACGAGCCCATCGCGAACTGGTCCATGTTGAGCTTGCCGAGCATGCCGGCGCCCGCATCCCACAGATTCTGCGACACCGTTGATTCGTACGGCGGGGTGAAGCCTTCGAGCATGTGGCTCGCCGCGGTGGTGGCGACGTCCTTGGTGCAGAACAGGTCCTTCATCCCGATCGGCACGCCGGCGAGCGGCTTGAGCGTCTCGCCCGCCGCGCGTGCCGTGTCGGCGGCGCGGGCGGCAGCGAGCGCATGCTCGGGGGTTTCGACGAGGAAGGCGTTGAGCGGCTTGGCCTGGGCGACCTTGACAACGAACGCGTCGGCGACCTCGACAGCGGAGAATTTGCCGAGGCGTACGCCGTCGCGGATCGCGGCGATGCCCAGATCGGTCAGCTGGTTCATTATTCGATCACCTTGGGCACGGTGAAGAAGCCGTGCTCTGCCTGGGGGGCGTTGATCATCAGCGCATCGCGGATGCCGCCGTCGGTGACGACGTCGTCGCGCAGGCGCAGATGGTTGGGGATGACGGCGGTCATCGGCTCGACGCCGCTGGTGTCGACCTCGCCCAATTGCTCGATCCAGTCGAGGATGCCATTGAGCTCGGGCACGAGATGGGCCGCGTCCTCATCGGTGATCGCGATGCGCGCGAGCGCGGCGACCTTCTTCACGGTGGTGGTGTCTACGGACATGGCCCGCGGCTAGCACCGCGGCTCGTGGCCGCGCAACCTCATGTTGCCTCGCGCAGCGGCCTCGTCCACATGATCGGGCGATGGCCCGGCGTTTTCTCTACGTGATCGCGTTGCTGATCGTGCTCGTGATCGGCGGCGCCCTCGCCTACCGGCTCTACGGCCCGCAGCTGATGCGGATGGCGCTGGTGCCGAGCGAGGCGTTCCGCCCGCAGCCGGGCGTCGCCGCGGCCGCCTATGACGACCCGAGGATGTGGATCGCCCGTCCGGATATCGCCAACAACCCCGCCCGCTGGACGCCGCCGGGCTACCAGCCGGCGGCCAAGCCGGTGGCGGCGGTGTTCTTCATCCACCCGACCTCGTACATCGGCCGCGACCATTGGAACGCCGCGCTCGACGATGCCGAGACCAACGCACGCGCCGCGATCTTCCTGCGCGGCCAGGCGAGCGCGTTCAACGACGCCGGCGACGTGTGGTCGCCGCGCTACCGCCAGGCGACGTTCGGCGCATTCCTGACCAGCGTCGCCGACGCCAACCGCGCGCTCGACCTTGCTTATGGCGACGTCTCGGCGGCGTTCGACGCCTTCCTGCGCGAAATCGGCCCCACCCGCCCGATCATCCTGGCGGGGCACAGCCAGGGCGCGCTCCACCTCACCCGGCTGCTGCGCGAAAAGGTCGCGGGCACGCCGCTCGCCCGGCGGATCGTCGCCGCTTATGTGGTCGGCTGGCCGGTATCCGCCGCGACCGATCTCGCCGCGCTCGGCCTGCCCGCCTGCACCGCGCCCGATCAGCCGGGCTGCCTGCTGTCATGGGAGAGTTTCGCCGAGCCCGCCGATCCGTCGCTGATCGTCGATACCTACAACCAGACCCGCGGCTTCGATGGTCGTCCGCGCAAGGATACGGCGATGGTCTGCACCAACCCGTTGACCGGCAGCGCCGGCGCGGCGGCGCCGGCTACCGCCAACCTCGGCACGCTCTACCCGTCCGCCGATCTCGCCACCGCGATGATCCGGCCGGGCACGGTGCCGGCACGGTGCGATCCCCGCGGCCTGCTGCTGATCGGCGCCGCGCCGGATCTCGGCAATTACGTGCTGCCCGGCAACAACTACCACGTGTACGATTACAGCCTGTTCTGGGCGAACGTGCGCGCCGACGCCGGGCGCCGGCTGGCGGCGTTCACCGCCGCAGCGCCGAGGAAAAGACGATGATCACCACCGACCTTGCCGCCTTTCGCGCGGTGCTACCCGCGGGCGGCCGCCTGATCGGGCTCGACGTCGGCTCCAAGACGATCGGCACCGCACTGTGCGACGCCGGCTGGAGCTTCGCCAGCCCCGCCGAGCTGATCCGCCGCAGCAAGTTCACCAAGGACAAGGCGGCGCTGATCGCGCTGATCACCGCGCAGCATGTCAAAGGGCTGGTCATCGGCCTGCCGATCAACCTCGACGGTAGCGAAAGCCCGCGCAGCCAGTCGACCCGCGCCTTCGCGCGCAACCTCCTCGATCTCGAACTGCCGATGCTGCTGTGGGACGAGCGCTGGTCCACCGTCGCGGTGGAGCGGTTCATGATCGAACAGGACATGAGCCGCGCCAAGCGCGCCGAGCGGATCGACAACCTCGCCGCCGCGCACATCCTGCAAGGGGCGATCGACGGGCTGGTGGCGGCCTAGCGACACCGGCCTGTTCGTCACCCCAGCGTCCGCTGGCGTGACGGTACGGTGGGCCGCCCCGTCACGGCGCAGTTGCGTCCCCGCCCGCCCGGCAGTAGGCGAGCGCTTTAATGACAGCCTCGGACCACCGCCCCGCTTCCCTGATCCAGGGTGGCGCCGTTTTCCCGCACCGGCACCTCACCGGAATCGACGGGCTCCAGCCGCATGAGATCGCCTTTTTGCTCGACGAGGCGGAGGGCTGGATCGGCGCCAACCGCACCCATGCCGCACCCGACAAAAGGCTAGCGGGCCTCACCCAGATCAACGCCTTCTTCGAAAATTCGACGCGGACGCTGCTGAGCTTCGAGATCGCCGGCAAGCGGCTGGGCGCCGACGTTGTCAACATGCACGCCGCCACCTCGAGCGTGAAGAAGGGCGAGACGCTGATCGATACCGCGCAAACGCTCAACGCGATGCGCGCCGACGTCATCGTGATCCGCCATATGTCGAGCGGTGCGGTGCGGCTGATCGCGGACAAGGTCGATTGCCCGGTGCTCAACGCCGGTGACGGCCGCCACGAGCATCCCACCCAGGCGCTGCTCGACGCGCTCACCATCCGCCGCCGCAAGGGCAGCATCGCCGGCCAGCGCGTGGTGATCTGCGGCGACGTGCTCCACAGCCGCGTTGCCCGCTCCAACATCCTCGCGCTCACCGCGCTCGCCGCCGAGGTCCGCGTCTGCGCGCCCTCGACGCTGATGCCCGCCGCGATCGAGCGGATGGGGGTGACGCCCTTCACCAACTTCGACGAGGCGCTGGTCGGCGCCGATGTGGTGATGATGCTGCGCGTCCAGAACGAGCGGATGGCGGGCGGCTATATCCCCTCCAGCCGCGAATACCGGCTGCGCTACGGCCTGACCCCCGAGCGGCTCGCCAGGGTGCCGGAAGCGCTGGTGATGCACCCGGGACCGATGAATCGCGGCGTCGAGATCGATTCGTCCGTCGCCGACGGGCCGCAGTCCGCGATCACCGAGCAGGTCGAGATGGGCGTCGCGGTGCGCATGGCGTGCCTCGACGTGCTGACCCGGCGAGCCCGCGGCGTGGAGGGCTGGGCATGATCCGCGCCTTCGTCAACGCCACGCTGGTCTGCCCGGTCGCCGGCGTTCGCCCAGGCAGCCTGCTCGTCAAGGACGGCGTCGTCGCCGCGGCGGGAACGATCGACCTGCCGTCGGAGGCCGAGGTGATCGACTGCGGCGGCAAGACGCTCGCGCCGGGGATCATCGATTGCGGCGTCGCCCGGATCGATCGCGCCGCGTTCCGCGCCGGCGGCATCGTCCGCGTCGCGCTGATGCCCGATGGCTCGCCGGTGCTCGACGATCCCGGCATCGTCCAGCGCGCCGCGCTGATCGGCAAGCCCGATCTGTGGATCCACCCGATCGCCGCCGCCACCCGCGGGCTTGAGGGCAAGGACATGGCCGAGATGGCGGTCTGCGCCTCGGCGGGCGCCAAGGCGGTCGGCACCGGCAAGCATTGGATCGCCGATTCGGGGGTGATGGCGCGCGTGCTCGCTTATGCCCGCGATCTCGATATCACGGTGATCAGCCATGCCGAGGACGGCGGGCTCACCGCCGGCGCGGTCGCGACCGATGGCGAGACCGCGACCCGGCTCGGCCTGCCCTCCGCGCCCGCGATCGCCGAGGCGCTGGCGATCGCGCGCGATGTGATGCTCGCCGAGCAGACCGGCGCCCGCCTGCACCTGCGTCAAGTGACCACCGCGGCTGGTTTTGACCTCGTTCGCGCGGCCAAGCGCCGCGGCATCCGCGTCACCTGCGGCATCACCCCCGCCCACCTCCACCTCTCCGAGATCGCGGTGAGCGATTTCCGTACCTTCGCGCATTTGTCGCCGCCCCTGCGCGCCGAGAGCGACCGCCAGGCGGCGGTAGCGGCGATCGCCGACGGCACGATTGATGTGCTCGCCTCGGGCCACGATCCGCGCGGCCCCGAGGAAAAGCGCCTGCCGTTCGCCGATTCGTCCGCCGGCATGGCCGGCGCCGAAACGCTGCTGCCGCTCGCGCTGATGCTAGTCCGTGACGGCCGGCTGACGCTCGATCGCCTGTTTGCGCTGCTCGCGGCCAATCCTGCCAAACTGCTCGGGCTCGATGCGGGGACGCTCGAGCCGAGCAAGCCGGCCGACCTGCTGTTGTTCGATCCCGCGGCGCCGTGGCAGATCGTCGGCGAGGCGTTCCATGCCTCAGCGGGCAACACGCCGTTCGACGGCCTGCCGGTACAGGGCCGCGTGCTGCGGCTGTGGAAGGCCGGGCGGGAGATCTAAAAGCTACGCAAAATGCAACAGCGCCGCCGAGGTATGCCCCGGCGGCGCTTGCATTGTCTCAACGGATAGGGCGCGCCTTAACGGGCGGCGACCTGCAGCGGTGCCTTGGTCCATTGCGCCATCTGGTCGCCGGCTTGGCGGCGGACGAAACAGGCGCCGCCGGAAGCACGATAGGCGCGGCACAGGCGATCGGCGTCGGTGCGGGCAAAGCCGCTCACCGAGAGGCGATAGACGGCGCCGTCGCGCGACATGAAGCGGGTGCCGGTGGGCTGATGCCCCGCGAGCTGGCCGAAGCGCCTGGTTGCACGATCCCAACCGTCCTTGGCGACGCCGGCGTTGGCGAAGGCGCCGATCTGGACGACCCAGTCGCCCCGCGCTGCCGCCGTCGCGACGGGTGCGAAAACGGGCGCCATCCGCGGCCGCACGGCGGCCATCCCAGCCGGACGCGACGGGCGGATCATCATGGTCGGCAGCGGCTGGACCACGGGGCTGGAGGGCGCGAACACGATCTTGGCGAGCATCGGCGGTGCGGCAGGTGCCGCCTCGGCGAGCTGCGGTGCCGCCACGGCTGCGGGCGCGGCCGCTGCCGGCTGATCGACCGCCGCCAGCACCGCCTTGTCGGCGGCGGCCGGCGCGTTGAGCGCCAGCGCGACCGGCTGGCCGCTGTCGGACACCGGGGTGACGCCGAGCAGCGTCGCGACCTGGTCCGATGCGCCCTTGGGCTGCGCGAACGCCGCCCATTGCTGGAGCCGTGCATCGACGTCCGCGGCGGACATGTCGGCGGCGGCGACCACGCGGGCGCCGGTCCAGTTGCCTGCCAGCGCGAGGCTGAGCGCGAGGTTCTGGCGGAGCTTGGCGTCCGCACCCGGGCTGCGCGCGGCTTGGTTGAGCAATTGCACCGCGGCGGCGGGATCACCGGCGAGCGCCAGCGCGAGCCCACGGTCACTGACCGGGATGGTCGCGGCATGGGCATCCAGCGTCTGGCGCGCCTGCGACCAGTCGCCGAGCGCGACCTCGGCGAGCGCGAGGTTGAGCGCGGCGCGGCCGTCGTCGGGCGTCAGTTCGAGCACGTCGGTGAAGGCGGTCCGCGCCGACCCGAACCTCCCGGCGCGCAAATAGCCATGGGCGAGCAGTAGGCGATAGCCGACGTCGCGCGGGCTGAGCTCGACGGCCGCTTCGGCGAAGTGGATCACCGCCTGGTCGTCCTGGCGCGCCATCGCCTTGCGCGCCTTGTCGGCCTGGCGCGCAGCCTGCTTCGCGGCGGCGTCGGTGTTGGGGTTGCTGGCGGAGGCGATGCCGCTGCCCTGGGCGGTGCAGCCCATCATGGTGCCTCCGAACACCAAAGCCGACAGGCCGAGCGAGAAGATCATGCGCGTCTTCATCGAATATTCCTCACTTCGCCGATTTGCGTGGGGCAGCGGCGCAGGGCAGCTGCGAGACCAGCGCCTCGACCTCGGGGATCGCGCCGAGCAGCGCGTCCAGCCCCTGCGTCACCAGATCCTGGGCCGAGCGGTTGGTGATCGCGGTGGCGATCCGCAGCCGCAGGTGGCGATCGGCATCCACCCGCAAGGTGAAAGCCGCCTTGCCGGCATGCTGGGTCTCGCGCCGCAGCCGCGCCGCGGTCGGCAGCGATACCGACTTGACGGCGACCGGCGCCTCGACCTTCGCTTTCAGTGCCTCGCGCTCGACCAGCACGGTTGGGATCGGTTCGTTGGCGGCGTCCGGCACTGCTGCCAGCACCGGCGCTGCCGGTTCGGCCGCGACCACCGGCGGCGCCAGCGCCACGGCAACGGACGCGAGCGGCGCCTCTGATGCCGGCACAGGCTCTGCAGCGGGCTGGACGGTCAACTCGGCGGCGGCAGCCTCACGGCCACCCATGTCGTTCCAGCCGAGATCGTCGAGCCCCTGGGTCACCCCGCCGAAGCCGCCGAACCCCTGGGGGCGCATCGCCGGGCGCGCCTGGCCCTTGCGCGCGAGCAGGCCCGACGACAGCGAGCCCATCGGTTTGGACGAACCGAACATGCTCACCCTCCCACCACGCGGCGGCCGAAGCCGCCGGCCTGCGGCCGCTGGCCGAAGCCGGCGCCGACGGTGGGCACGCTGAACACGGTGCGGCGGAAGTTTTTTTCGAGGCGGTCGGCGATGTAGCCCCACAAGGCTGCGACCTCGGCGGCCGACTTGCCCTTGGGATCGCATTCCATGACGGTGCGGCCGTCGATCATCGAGGCCGCGAAATCGGTGCGCTGGTGGAGCGTGATCGGCGCCACGGTGCCATGTTGCGACAGCGCCACCGCGGCATCGGAGGTGATCCGCGCCTTGGGGGTTGCGGCATTGACGACGAAGATCAGCGGCTTGCCGGCGCGCTCGCAAAGGTCGACGGTGGCGCCGACGGCGCGCAGGTCGTGCGGGCTCGGACGGGTCGGCACCACCACCAGCTCGGCGACGTTGATCACGCTCTGGATCGCCATGGTGATCGCCGGCGGCGTGTCGATCATCGCCAGCTTGAAGCCCTGCTGGCGCAGCACCTCGAGATCGGCGGCGAGCCGCGCCACGGTGGTCTGGGCGAAAGCCGGATATTCCGCGGTGCGCTCGTTCCACCAATCCGCCAGGCTGCCCTGCGGATCGATGTCGATCAGCACGACCGGGCCGTGGCCTGCCATCTGTGCCTGCACGGCGAGATGCCCGGACAGGGTCGTCTTGCCCGATCCACCTTTTTGCGATGCCATCGCGAGAACGCGCATAACGCCCCTTAACCCCCACTATCTGGCACCATGACTGCCATGTCGGGGCTAATTTGGGGTTAACGGCCCCGCAGGTGCCGGGCGGTGACGAGACGGCGCGCGCGGCGGCCGGGCTTTGCATCGGCGCCGCGCCGGGGCATGATGACCCAGAGCAGTAAACAGGATGGAAACGATGCGGTTGATCGGGCGGGTCGCGGGCACGGCGATGATGGCGAGCGCGGCGCTGACGATGGCGATGCTGATGGCGGCGGCACCGGCCGGTGCGCAGAACGTCAAGGCCGGGGTGGATGCCTGGGCGCGGGGTGACTTCAAGGCGGCCGTCGACCAGTGGCGCGGCCCCGCGGTCGCGGGCGATGCCGATGCGCAGTTCAACCTCGGCCAGGCGTATAAGCTCGGTCGCGGCGTGCCGCTCGATCCCGCGCTCGCCGAGAGCTGGTTCCACAAGGCGGCGCTGCAGGGGCATTACCAGGCCGAGGACAATTACGGCCTGGCGCTGTTCCAGGGCGGCAAGAAGGCCGAGGCGCTGCCGTGGCTGGAAAAGTCGGTCGCGCGCGGCGAGCCGCGTGGCGAGCTGGTGCTCGGCACCATGTTGTTCAACGGCGACAGCGTGGCGCGCGATTACCCGCGCGCCTATGCGCTGATGACCCTCGCCCAGCAGGCGGGGCTGAAATCGGCGTCGGAAACGCTGGCGCAGATGGACCAATATATAACGCCCGCCGATCGCGAGCGCGGCGTCGCCCTGGCCCAGCAGCTGGCGGCGCGCCCGCGCCCGGTGGCGCAGGCCGCCGGCGGCAATGTCGGCGAGGCGCGGGTGCCCCCGGCGCAGCGCCCCGGCGGCCCGGAGCGGCTGCCGCCGAGCCACGGCCCGGCCCGCGTGCCGGCACCGATCGTCGCCGCCAAGCCGACGCCGAAGCCGACCCCAAAGCCGAACCCGGCACCCGTCGCCGTCACGGCGCATGCTGCACCGGCACCCAAGCCTGCCGCACCGGCGCCCGAGCGCGCCGCGGGCGGCGGCTGGAAGATCCAGCTCGGCGCGTTCAGCAGCCAGGCCAATGCGCAGAGCCAATGGGCGCAGGTGCGTGGCCGGCTTGCCGGCGCCCAGCCCTCCTATCCGCATGCCGGCACCGTCGTCCGGCTCCAGGCCGGCGGTTATCCCAACAAGGCAGCGGCGCAGCGCGCCTGCGCCGCGAGCAAGGTCGCCTGCGTGGTCGTCGCGCCCTGATCCGGGCGTCGGTCATCCCGGACGCAATACGGGATGGCCACGCCATGGCGGTGGGCGTAACGCGGGCCTAGCTGGCCCATTCGGCGCGGGTGTAGCCCTGCGCATAAAGCAGCGTCGTCAGGTCGCCATGATCCACCCGCGCGGCGGCTGCCGCTGCGACCACCGGCTTGGCGTGATACGCCACCCCCAGCCCGGCGCGTTCGATCATCGCCAGGTCATTGGCGCCATCGCCCACCGCGAGGCTCAGCAGCGGATCGATGCCCTGCGCCGCGATCGTCGCCAGCAGCGTGTCGAGCTTGGTCGCGGCGCCGACGATCGGCTTGGCGACGGTGCCGGTGAGCCTGCCGTCCTCGATCAGCAGCCGGTTAGCGATCGCCCGGTCGAAGCCGATCTCGGCAGCGACCGGTTCGGCGAAGCGGGTGAAGCCGCCCGACACCAGCACCGCCTGTCCGCCGTTCGCGCGCATCGTCCGCACCAGCGCGCGGGCGCCGGGCATGATCGCCACCCGCTCGCGCAGGCATTGTGCGATCACCGCCTCGTCCAGCCCGGCGAGCAGCGCCACCCGCGCATCGAGCGCCCCCTCGAAATCCAGCTCGCCGCGCATCGCCCGCTCGGTGATCGCCGCCACCTCGGGCTTGATCCCGGCGTAATCGGCGAGCTCGTCGATGCATTCGACCGTGATCATCGTCGAATCCATGTCCGCGACCAGCAGCGCCTTGCGGCGACCGAGCGAGGGCTGGACAATCACGTCCATGCCCGCCACCGCCCCCTCCAGCGCCGCCCGCGCGGCGGCGGGATCGAGCGCGAACAACAGGTCGGCCGCCTTGCCCTCGTCGAGCCACGCCGCGCTGCCGGGCGCACAGCCCGCCGCGGTGAGCCGATCGGCGGCGGCGGAAAGATCCCCTGCGGCCAGTGATTCTGCTGCTATCAGCGTTGCCGTGAACAAGGGTCCCTCCATGCCAAGGGTCGCGCTCATCGCAGGGCCGACCGCCAGCGGCAAGTCCGCCGCCGCGCTGCAGCTTGCCGCCGGCCATGAGGGCGTCGTGATCAACGCCGATGCGAGCCAGGTCTATGCCGACTTGCAGCTGCTCAGCGCCCGCCCCTCGTCCGACGAGGAAGCGCGCGTGCAGCACCGCCTGTTCGGCCATGTCGATGGCGCCGACGGCGGCTATTCCGCCGCGCGCTGGGCAGGCGAGGCGCGCGACGCGATCGATGACGCGCATGCGGCGGGCAAGCTGCCGATCCTGGTCGGCGGCACCGGGCTGTACCTGCGCACGTTGATCGACGGAATCGCGCCGGTGCCCGCGATCGATCCCGCGGTCCGCGCCGACGTTCGCGCATTGCCCGTCGCTGAGGCGCATCGCCTGCTTGCCGCCGAGGACCCGGCCGCCGCGGCGCGGCTCGCGCCGGCGGATACCACCCGCGTCGCCCGTGCGCTCGAGGTGGTGCGGGCGACCGGCCGGCCGCTCGCCGCCTGGCAGACAGAGCGGGTCAGCGGGATCGGCGCGCGTATTCGCCTCGCCGCGGCGATCCTGCTGCCGCCGCGCGACCGGCTGATGGCACGGATCGACGCCCGCTGCGCCACGATGATCGAGGGCGGCGCACTCGACGAGGTCGCCCGGCTGGTCGCGCGGACCGACGTGGCTTTCGATGCGCCGATCCGCCGGGCGATCGGCGTCGCACCGCTCGCCGACCACCTCGCGGGCAACCTGTCTCGCGCCGAGGCGCTCGCCCGGCTGCAGCTCGACACCCGCCGCTATGCCAAGCGACAATTCACCTGGTTTCGCAATCAACCGCCCGAGCAATGGATCAGAACAACCGAAAGTTGCGAATTAACATCTTCCATTGAAAGCTTGTTATAGTCAGCTGGGTTGACGCGCACTTTATTAACCGCTAGCCGCCGCTTCCGCAAACAACGTATACACCATCAGGGACGACGAACGTGGCAGAAAAAAGCGGAGCTGACATCCTGGTCGAGGCGCTGTGCGATCTCGGCGTGGAAGTCGTGTTCGGCTATCCGGGCGGTGCCGTCCTGCCGATCTACGATGCCATGTTCCGCTCGGGGCGGCTGAAGCACATCCTGGTCCGCCACGAGCAGGCGGCGACCCATGCCGCCGAGGGCTATGCCCGCTCCACCGGTAAGCCGGGCGTCGTGCTCGTCACCTCGGGCCCGGGCGCGACCAACGCCGTCACCGGGATCACCGACGCGCTGCTCGATTCGATCCCGATGGTGGTGATCACCGGCCAGGTGCCGACCGCGCTGATCGGCACCGATGCCTTTCAGGAGGCCGATACCGTCGGCATCACCCGTCACTGTTCCAAGCACAATTACCTGGTCAAGGACCCGGCGAAGCTCGGCGACGTCATCCATGAGGCGTTCCACATCGCCACCTCGGGTCGCCCCGGGCCGGTGGTGGTCGACATCCCCAAGGACGTCCAGGTCGCCTCGGCGCGCTACGTCAGGCCTGGCCCGATCCAGCACAAGACCTATCGCCCGCAGGTCAAGGCGCCGCAGACCCAGATCGAGCAGCTCGTCGACATGATCGCCGCCGCCGAACGGCCGATCTTCTACACCGGCGGCGGCATCATCAATGCAGGGCCGGCGGCGAGCCAGCTGCTGCGCGAGATGGTTCGCCTCACCGGCGTGCCCGTCACCTCGACGCTGATGGGCCTCGGCGCCTATCCGGCGAGCGGCGAGCAATGGCTGGGCATGCTCGGCATGCACGGCACCTATGAGGCCAACATGGCGATGAACCAGGCCGATCTGGTGGTCGCGATCGGTAGCCGGTTCGACGATCGCGTCACCGGCCGGCTCGACGCGTTCAGCCCGCACAGCCGCAAGGTCCATATCGATATCGACCGGTCGAGCGTGAACAAGAACGTCCGCGTCGATCTCGCGATCATCGCCGATGCCGGCCACGCGCTCGAAGACATGGTGCGGATCTGGAAGAGCCGCCAGCATCCGCGGCCCGACACGATCGACTGGCAGCGGCGGATCGCCGGCTGGCGCGCGGTGAAGAGCCTCGACTTCCCGGAATCGACCACCGAGATCATGCCGCAGCGTGCCGTACGTGCGCTGTGGGAGGCGACCCATGCCCGCTCGCCGATCATCACCACCGAGGTTGGCCAGCACCAGATGTGGGCCGCCCAGCATTTCGGCTTCGAGGGCCCGAACAAGTGGCTTACCAGCGGTGGGCTCGGCACCATGGGCTATGGCCTGCCTGCCGCGATCGGCGCGCAGCTCGGCAACCCCAAGGCGCTGGTGATCGACATCGCCGGCGAGGCGAGCATCCAGATGAACATCCAGGAGCTCGCCACCGCCACGCAATATCGCCTGCCGGTCAAGGTGTTCATCCTCAACAACGAATATATGGGCATGGTCCGCCAGTGGCAGGAGCTGACCTATTCGTCGCGCTATGCCGAAAGCTACAGCGAGAGCCTGCCGGACTTCGTGCGGCTGTCCGAAGCCTATGGCTGGAAGGGCATCCGCATCGAGGCGCCGGGCGATCTGGATGACGGCATCCAGGCGATGCTCGATCATGACGGCCCGGTGATGGTCGATTGCCGGGTGGCGAAGCTCGCCAACTGCTTCCCGATGATCCCGAGCGGCGCGGCGCATACCGACATGATCCTCCAGGCGAACGAGGTGTCGGGCGAGATGGACGACGAGGCCAAGGCGCTGGTGTAGCCGCCACCCCGGCGCCGCCCGGGATCGCAGGCCGCAGGCGCACGCTCATCTAACAGGGAGACCCCGGCTGTCGCCGGGGTGACGATCTAGTGCACATCAAGACCGAAACCACCGAGCGCCACACGCTCGCCGTCGTCGTCGACAACGAGCCGGGCATCCTCGCCCGCATCGCCGGCCTGTTCACCGCCCGTGGCTACAATATCGAGAGCCTGACGGTGTCCGAGATCACCGAGGACAAGGCGGTGAGCCGGATCACGATCGTCACCACGGCGTCGCCGCCGGTGATGGAGCAGATCATCGCCCAGCTCGACCGGCTGGTGCCGGTGCATTCGGTGACCGACCTCACCGCGCAGGGCGCGCATGTCGAGCGCGAGCTGGCGCTGGTCAAGGTCCGCGGCACCGGCGACCACCGGATCGAGGCGCTGCGCCTCGCCGACGTCTATCGCGCCCGCGTTGTCGACGCGACCATCGCGAGCTTCGTGTTCGAGGTAACCGGTGGCCGCGAGAAGATCGACAAGTTCATCGAGCTGATGGCGGAGGTCGGCCTGATCGAGGTCGCCCGCACCGGCATCGTCGCCATCGCCCGCGGGCGCGAAGCGGCGTAAGCTTCACCGGCTTTCGTCTTCCACCCACCCCGTCTCCCCAGCGAACGCTGGGGTCTCCAGGTTCGGGCGTACCGCTCTCGCCGCCTGAGATCCCCGCGTTCGCTGGGATGACGCCTTCCGAAGAAAGGACCACTCCCATGCGTGTCTATTACGATCGCGACGCCGATCTCAACCTGATCACCGACAAGAAGATCGCCATCGTCGGCTATGGCAGCCAGGGCCATGCCCATGCCCAGAACCTGCGTGACAGCGGCGTCAAGGATGTCGCGATTGCGCTGCGCGAGGGATCGGCCACCGCCAAGAAGGCGATCGACGCCGGCTTTGCGGTCAAGTCCAACAAGGAAGCCGCGGCCTGGGCCGATATCGTCATGATCCTCGCGCCCGACGAGCATCAGGCCGCGATCTACGCCGCCGATCTCCACGATCATATGAAGCAGGGCGCCGCGCTCGCCTTCGCGCATGGCCTCAACGTCCACTTCGGGCTGATCGAGCCGCGCGCCGACCTCGACGTGATCATGATCGCGCCCAAGGGCCCGGGCCACACCGTGCGCTCCGAATATGTCCGCGGCGGCGGCGTGCCCTGCCTGATCGCGATCGATCAGGACAAGAGCGGCAACGCGCATGACGTCGCGCTCGCTTACGCCTCGGGGGTCGGTGGCGGCCGCTCGGGGATCATCGAGACCAACTTCCGCGAGGAATGCGAGACTGACCTGTTCGGCGAGCAGGCGGTGCTGTGCGGCGGCATCACCCACCTCATCCAGGCGGGCTTCGAGACGCTGGTCGAGGCCGGCTACGCGCCCGAGATGGCGTATTTCGAATGCCTCCACGAGACCAAGCTGATCGTCGACCTGCTCTATGAGGGCGGCATCGCCAACATGCGCTATTCGATCTCGAACACCGCGGAATATGGCGACATCACCACTGGCCCGCGGATCATCACGGCGGAAACCAAGGCCGAGATGAAGCGCGTGCTCGCCGACATCCAGGGCGGCCGCTTCGTCAAAAACTTCGTGCTCGACAACCGCGCCGGCCAGCCCGAGCTCAAGGCCGCACGCAAGGCCGCCGCGGCGCATCCGATCGAGAAGATCGGCAGCGAGCTGCGCGCAATGATGCCGTGGATCGGCGCCAACAAGCTGGTCGACAAGGACAAGAACTAAGCGGCTGCCGCCACCCCGACCGTCCGTGCCGAGCCTGTCGAGCACATGAGCCCGTTGCCCTGCGACGGGCTGAGGACGGACGGGGTGTCGCGGGAGTGGCCCTCCGCCAGGCGATCACCCCCGAAACGATCCGTTGCCGCGGTGGGGGTTTGACCGCACGCAGGCAACGCCCCACCATGGCGCATCACCACTCCGTCGAAAGACCGATCCCATGCGCTACGCTCTCGCCGCTGCCCTTGCCGCCACCCTCGCGGTACCCGCCGTCGCCCAGATCATCCCCTCGACCGCCAGCCAGCCCGGCGCCGCCACCGCGTCGCGGATCACCGCCGGCACCTATGCCGTCGATCCGGCGCACACCCAGGTGGCGTGGGAAGTGAACCACATGGGCTTCTCGATCCTCGAAGGCCTGTTCGGCCCGTCGACCGGCTCCATCACCATCGATCCCGCCAAGCCCGCCGCGACCAAGGTCGATGTCACCTTCGACATGGCCAAGCCCGGCGTCAGCTTCCCGCTGTTCGCCGAGCATCTGCAGTCGACCAACTTCTTCGATGCGGCCAAATATCCGACCGCGCATTTCGTCTCGACCAGCGTGACGCCCCACGCCGGCAACAAGGCGACGATCGTCGGCAACCTGACGATCAAGGACCAGACCAAGCCGGTGACGCTCGAAGCGACCTTCATCGGCGCGGGCAACAACCCGATGAACAAGCAGCTCAACTTCGGCTTCAGCGCAACGGGTTCGATCAAGCGCAGCGACTTCGGCGTCGGCGCCTATGCGCCGGTCGTCTCGGACGAGGTCAAGCTGCACATCCACGCCGCCTTCGCCGCCAAGTAACCATCGGCTCGCGCGGCGCCCCCGGGTGCCGCGCGGATCGCCTGGCCCATCACGCGGCGCGGCGTACCTTGGCGAAGCTCTCGAATGTCGCACGCACCGACGGGCTGGCGCCCGCCGTCAGCGCCACCACGCGATCCAGCGCGGCATCGGCGGCATCCGCCGGCGCATTATAGGCCATCGCCCAGTCGCCGAACTCGCGCTGCTCGATGAGGCGGTCAGACAATACGACCACGGCCCGGTGCCGCTCGTCCGTCATGATCCGCGCGAACGTTGCCTCGACCTGGGACTCGTCACCCTCCAGCGCCTGAAGGAAGCGCTTGCCATCGAAGAACAACAGCCCGGTCACGCAGGCGCGGGCATTGTTGCGCCGCGAGATGGCGAGGATCGCTGTCGGGTCGACGCTCGCCTGCGGATGGATGCTGCTGATATAGACGAGTTGCCGCATGGTGCTCTTCCAACGTAGGTTAGTGGGACAGCATCGGGCCCCTTCTTGCTCTAGCCGACCGTTGGTTAATCAACGGTAATGCAAGTGGGCATGAGACGGCTGGACAAGCCCCGGGCGCTGCGCCAGAACCGCCGCCGTGACCCGCACTCTCCGCCTGACGCTTCGACTTACGCGCCCTTAGGGGCTGCCGCGCGGCGAGGCCGCGCCTGCCCCTGAGGGGTTTACTCGAGCATATCAGCGACCCGTGTGGGGCCTTGCCCCGTGCCGACCCGAGAGTTTTTCCATGTTGCGCGATCCTTCCAGCAAATACCGTCCCTTCCCGCAGATCGACCTGCCGAATCGGCAATGGCCCGGGCGCACCATCACCCAGGCACCGCGATGGCTCTCCACCGACCTGCGCGATGGCAACCAGGCGCTGATCGATCCGATGGATGCGGAGAAGAAGACCCGCTTCTTCGATCTGCTGCTCAAGGTCGGGCTCAAGGAGATCGAGGTCGGCTTCCCCTCGGCCGGCGCTACCGAGTTCGATTTCATCTCGGGGCTGGTGCGCGACGATCGCATCCCCGACGATGTCTTCATCCAGGTGCTCACCCAATCGCGCCGCGACCTGATCGAGACTACCTTCGCCTCCCTCGACGGCGCCAAGCAGGCGATCGTTCACGTCTACAACGCCGTTAGCCCGGCGTGGCGCAAGATCGTGTTCGGCATGGATCGCACCCAGGTGAAGCAAATCGCGGTGGACGGCGCCAAGGTGCTGCGCGACCAGGCTGCCGCGCATCCGAACACCGACTGGCATTTCGAATACAGCCCCGAGACCTTCTCCACTGCCGAACTCGATTTCTCGATCGAGGTCTGCGAGGCCGTGATGGACGTGCTCCAGCCGACCGCCGAGCGCCCGCTGATCCTCAACCTCCCCGCCACCGTCGAATGCGCGACGCCGAACGTCTATGCCGACCAGATCGAATGGTTTGGCCGGCACATCCGCAATCGCGACAGCGTGGTGATCAGCCTCCACCCGCACAACGACCGCGGCACCGGCGTCGCCGCGGCCGAACTCGGGCTGATGGCCGGTGCCGACCGGGTCGAGGGCTGCCTGCTCGGCAATGGCGAGCGTACCGGTAATTGCGATCTGGTGACGGTGGCGCTCAACATGTACACGCAGGGCGTGGCGCCGGGGCTCGACCTGTCGGACATCGACGGCATCGTCAACACCGTCAATTATTGCACCAACATCCCTGTTCACCCGCGCACGCCCTATGCCGGCGACCTCGTGTTCACGGCCTTCTCCGGCAGCCACCAGGACGCGATCAAGAAGGGCTTTGCGGCCCAGGCCGCACGCAACGACGGGCTGTGGGAAGTGCCCTATCTGCCGATCGATCCCGCCGATCTCGGCCGCAGCTACGAAGCGGTGATCCGCGTCAATTCGCAATCCGGCAAGGGCGGCGTCGCCTGGGTGATCGAGCAGGACAAGGGGCTCAAGCTGCCCAAGCGCCTGCAGGCCGATTTCAGCCGCCACGTTCAGGCGATGGCCGACGAGACCAGCCGCGAACTCAATGCTGCCGACATCTGGGGCCGGTTCGAAGCGACCTACCTGCCACGCGCCGACGATCGTTTCGTGCTGCGCGATTATGAGGAAAGCGGCGGCGCCGGCAATCGTCTGTTCGTCGGCCGGGTCGCGGTGGATGGGGCCGAGCGCTCGATTTCGGGGCGCGGCAACGGGCTGATCTCGGGCGTGGTCGCCGCGCTCGGCGATACCGGGCCGGCGCTCGACGTGGTCGACTATAACGAGCATGCGATCGGCCATGGCGCCGATGCCCAGGCCGCGGCCTATGTCGAATGCCGCACCGCGAGCGGCGCCACGGTGTTCGGCGTGGGTCTCGACACCGACATCGCCACCGCCAGCGTCCGCGCCGTACTCAGCGCGGCGAATCGCATCTGACTGAAGGGGCCTGCGCGGCGATGCCGTGGCAGGCCGTTCACCGCGACCGGCTCTTCGATGCGGGATGGCAGGATGGAGCTGCGCGACCGGCCGATGTCGCAAGCAAACAAGCATCAACCAACTAGCCGTCATCCCGCAACGGCTGAGGTACTTTCGTGGCGCGCGTCGTCCGCGCCTCGCTAGCGCCCAGCGTACGCTGGGATGTCGGTATCAGAGGATGTGGGAGGCACATCGGACGCGGCATCAACCGCAATCCGGGCCTCAACCCTGGCGCGCTGCCCGCGCCCTGTCTGCACGTCTAACAACGGCGACGACGCGCCCGTCATCAATCCGGCCGGCGTCCCCCGCCGGCCGTCATCATCATCAGAAGATAAGGGCGCCGATCACGGCCCAGAGCGCGAGGCTCATCGGAATGGCGATCAGGACGCCATGGGCGCCGAACGGATGGTTGGTCGACGGCTGATACGGCAACTGACGGTTCACGCTCATCTCTCCTGCATTGTTCCTGCGGCGCTTTTGCTGCCGGCATGTGGTCAATGTTTCAAAACGGGACCGGTTGCAAGCGTTCCTTAAATTCTTTTTGGTTTTCGGGTATGGTGCGCGACCGCAGCGGGGTTAGCCGCGGGTGCGGACGATTGCGCAGCCGATCCGCGCATCGGGATAGATATCGGTCTTCGAGGTGCGCACGCTCACCTGGGTCACACGAGGATCGGCCAGGCATATGGCGGCGATCGCCTCGCACAGCGTTTCCTGCAGCGAAAAGTGGCGGCCCGCGGCAAGCGCGAGGATGCCTTCGCGGACGAAATCGTAATCGAGCACCTCGTCGATCGCATCCTCGGCCGGCGCTTGCGGGTAGCGCACCGTCATCTCGACCGAGATGATCACGCGTTGCGGTTCTGCCTCGCGCGGGTGGATGCCGAGGCGGATCATCACCTCCAGCGCGTCGAGGATGATCAGATAGTCAGCCACGTGCGCGCTCGAACATCACGTCGCGCGGCCGCGCCAGGAAACGCTGGCCGGCGTCGACGAACATTGTCTCGCCGCTGACGCCGCGCGCGCCGATCAGGAACGCCACCGCCGCGGCGACATCGTCGGGCTCGACTGGGCGCTGCAGGGCGTTGGTCGAGGCGACGGCCCGGAACTCCTCGTCGCTCTGGTCGCCGCTCGGCAGCGACAGGCCGGGGGCGACCGCGTTGACTGCGATCCGCGGGCCCAGCGCCTGCGCCAGCATCGTCGTCGCCCCGGCAAGCGCGATCTTGGTCAGCGTATAGGAGAAGAAATCGGGGTTCAGGTTTGCGACCTTCTGGTCGAGCAGGTTGACCACGGCGCCCTCGGCGACGTCGTGTTGCGCCGCCAGCGCCGCGGCCAGCTGCACCGGCGCCAGCAGATTGATCGCGTGCAGCCGCTCGGCGAGCGGGCGATCGATCGCCTGGGGGGCGTCATACTCGAACAGCGAGGCGCTGCTGACCAACCCGTCGATCGCGCTGCCGCTCGCGGCCCGTGCCGCGTCGATCAGCCCGGCGACCGCGGCTGCATCGGCAAGGTCCGCCTGTACCGTCACGCCGCCGACCTCGTCGGCCAGTCGCTCCGCTGCCTCCGCCGAGCTGCCGTAGTGGATCACCGGCCGATGCCCCTCGGCTGCCAGCCGGCGGACGATGCACGCCCCCAACCGCTTGGCGCCGCCGGTCACCAGCACGGTGCGGTTCACCCGCGCAGGCCCATCAGCGACAGCACTTCCTTGCGGCTGCGCTCGTCGTCGCGGAACACGCCCATCATTCGGCTGGTGGCCATCGTCACGCCGGGGGTACGCACGCCACGCGCGGTCATGCAGGCATGGCTCGCCTCGATCACCACCGCGACACCCTGGGGCTTCAGATTGTCCCAGATGCAATCCGCGACCTCGGCGGTGAGCCGCTCCTGCACCTGCAGCCGCCGCGCGAAGCCGTGCAGCACCCGGGCAAGCTTGGAGATGCCGACGACATGGTCGCGCGGCAGATAGGCGATGTGCGCCTTGCCAATGATCGGCGCCATGTGGTGCTCGCAATGCGACTGGAACGGGATGTCCTTGAGCAGCACGATCTCGTCATAGCCGCCCACCTCTTCGAACACCCGCTCGAGGTGATGCGCGGGATCGTCGCCATAGCCGGCGCAATATTCCTTCCACGCCTTGGCGACGCGGCGTGGGGTGTCGATCAGCCCTTCGCGGGTGGGGTCGTCGCCCGCCCAGCGGATCAGCGTCCGGATCGCCTCGGCGACATCGGCGGGCACGGCGGGCGTGGCGGCGGCGGCGACCAGATCGCCCTCGTCCGGGGTAGCGCGTTGATCAGCCATGGGCAGGTCGCATGGAAGGTTGCTGCACGTCGTTCATCCTGCTGCCGGCTCCGGCGGGAACCGCGTTGCCTGCGTCGCTACCATGGGCGCGCAGGTGTCGTCACCCCAACCGTGCAACCCTTGGCGGCGTCGCGCGCTTCAGGTGGAGCAATCAGGAGAGCGACGATGACGGATCCCAAGGTCGGCGACAAGGTCAGCTGGAAGAGCCACGGTGGCACCGCGCATGGCAAGGTCGAGAAAAAGCAGACCAGCGACACCCAGATCAAGGGCCACACGGTCCGCGCTTCCAAGGAGGAACCGCAGTTTATCGTAGAGAGTGACAACGGCGGCAAGGCAGCGCACAAGGCGGGCGCGCTGAAAAAGGCGTGATTCACGTGGCCGGGAATGGACCGGGCGCGAACAGGAAGGAATCCGATGGCTACTGCACCAAAGACCGGCGGCATCCACGCCCCCGTCCAGCCCTCTGAAGAGCTCGGCGCCGTGGTCGGCAACGAGAAGCTGCCGCGCAGCGAGGTGATCAGCAAGGTGTGGGCTTATATCAAGTCCAACGACCTGCAGAACCCCGAGAACAAGCGCGAGATTCTCGCCGACGAGAAGCTCAAGAAGGTATTCGGCCGCGACAAGGTGACGATGTTTGAGATGAACAAGTACATCTCGCAGCACGTCAAGGCCTGAAGGCCGGTTCGACCAGGGAACGCCGCCCGCATGGGCCGGCGGCGTTCCCGGAAGACTTCATCCAACCGCTATAACGTCTCTCTGATCACCACGCCCTGCGCCGCAGCACGCGGCGGCCCGGCTCAGCGCCTCGGCAGCGACAGGAACGGCATGGCGATCGCCGAGGCAATGATCCGCGCGACGCCGGCAGCCACATAGACCCAGAAGGTCAGCGGCTTGGGCCAGTTGCTCGCTGCCTTAATCGACATAACGGTCCCCAGCGGCCACATAGCCGCGGAACAGCGTCACTGCGCTCAGGTTGCGTCCAGGGTACATCGCATCGGTCCACGCGCTCCGGAAGGGAGCTCAGTCATGGCCCGTACGGCCTTCATGTTGCAGTGGTTTTACAGCCGCGGCGCGTTCGCGCCGGCAAGGGGGAACCATTCACCGCCGATGGCCGGCGCTCGACCGACGGCGCCGAGGGCATCGTCGCCCGCGCTTACGGTTGCAGCAGCCGGATCAATCCAAGCACCGCCGCCCAGGCACCAGCCGCCAGGCCCGCCGCCAGCAGCACCCTCACCGCGCCGGCATATTTGCCCACCACCGGCTCCGGATAGGGCGGCACCATCACGGCAAGCCCCGCCGCCGCTTCGTTGTCATGCTGCTGTGGCTCGTCGCCGAGCGCGCCATCGAAGCGCCGCGCCAGTGCGAGTTCCGCAGGGGACAGCGGCGCGACGAACGCCAGGCGGCAACCCGGCTGATCGACCGCGATCACCGTCGCCGCGCGCTCGCCGATCCCGGCAAGATCGACCACCAGCCTCTCGCCAACGCTGAGCGCGCCCCCCGGCGCAGCCCCGCCGGCGACCACGACGTCCTGGGCCGACAAGGCCGTGACCACCACATCGGTAATGGCCAGGTCGGTTTTGGCCGCGCGCGCGCCGCGCGGCCTTGCCTTGGACGTGGCGGCCACAGATGGATCGGCGCCACGATACAGCGCCACCCCGTGCAACATCAATCCTCTCCCCTGCCGTCCCTTGACCGATCCCTGATCATCCATAGGTGATCATCCCCGTCGGCCATGACCTTGCCACCGCCAGCCTCTAGCTGGTCACTATATCGGCGATCGGGCGCGATCTATTCTGACTTATCTATAATCGCATCCGTTTTGGTTGTGCTTTCACCCGCCAACCAGCCTCAACCGACTCGATTCCGCAGACTTCAACCCGATCATCTTGCTACCGATCACCCGGTATCGCCGTCACTACACTAACCGCCACGACGCCGATCCCCCCGACGTCTATAGTCGCTGGTAGCTAATCACGATGTTTACGTATACGTCGTAGAAGTACGCAATTCTTTCACGCCAATTAACCGAAAGTCGGTTTGCCAATCGCGCCAAGTGGCTGCGATACGCATAAACTTAACTCGACGGGGAGCTAAGCCTGCCGCCGCCGGCGCTACAGGGCGCCCGACTGACAAACATGGCGATGGCGAGGGAGGTGGTGACCCCGACTGGATTCGAACCAGTGGCCCCCAGATTAGGAATCTGATGCTCTATCCGACTGAGCTACGGAGTCACGCGGGTCTAGATATCCGCCCGGCACCGATCGGTCCAGCCTGCGCGCGGCGGCCCATGGTTCAGTTGGAGGTTTCCGGCGGCACCACGGGCAATGGCAGGGCCGCGATCGGCACACCTTCGTCGGCCAGCGCCCGCGCCTCGGCAAGGCTGGCCTGGCCGTGGATCGGGCTGGTCGCCACCTCGCCGAGCTGCATCGCCCGCGCCTGCGTCGCGAAGCTGCCACCCACCCATTGCGATCCCTCGAGCGCCTTGGCCTGCGCCGCGGCGAGCATCGTCAGCGCTTGCTTGATCATCGCCGGATCGGGGGCCACGGGCGGCGCGGACGCGCGCACGCGTGCGGCGCCACCGTCGGCGCCCTGCGGCGGCGTGACGACCTGCCGGTTGCCCTTTACCGGAATGTTGGGCGCCATCACCGCCTTGGTGACCCGGGTGTCGGCGCACAGCGGGCACGCGACCTGCCCGGCGGCAGCCTGCGCCTCATAAGCAGCGCTTGAGCCGAACCAGGCCTCGAACACATGGCCGCCGCCGCAGCGCAGATCGAACACGATCACGATCCGCCGCCCTCGACCGGCGCGATCGGGCGTCGATGCGCGATCACCGGGATCCGCGCCCGCACCGTCGCCGCCATCGTCGGATCGATGTCGACGAAGCCTAGGCCCGCCGCTTCCGCCATGTCGAGCAGCACCGTTCCCCAGGGATCGACGACCAGCGAGTGGCCATAAGTGGCCCGGCCATCCTCATGAACTCCCGCCTGGGCAGCGGCGATCACGAAACAGCCATTCTCGATCGCGCGGGCCCGCAGCAGGCAATGCCAATGCGCCTCGCCGGTCGGCCGGGTGAAGGCGGCGGGCACCGCCAGCAGCTCGGCCCCGGCCGCACTCAGCGCCTGGTAGAGCGCCGGGAAGCGCAGATCGTAGCAGATCGACAGGCCGAGGCTGCCGAGCGGCGTCGCCGCCATCACCGCCGCCTCGCCCCCGGCATAGCTCGCCGACTCGCGCCAGCTCTCGCCGCTCGCCAGATCGACGTCGAACAGGTGGATCTTGTCGTAGCGGGCGCGGATCGCGCCATCGGGATCAATCACGAAGCCGCGATTGGCGTAGCGCCCGTCGTCGCGGCGGATCGCCAGCGAGCCGAGATGCACCCAGATGCCCGCGCGCGCCGCCGCGGCCCGCACCGCAGCAAGCACCGGGTCCGCGTCCTCGCCGACGATCGATGCCGCCGCCCGGACGCGATCACGATCGATCAGCCCGGACATTTCCGGCGTGAACAGCATCGCCGCCCCGCCCGCGGCCGTGGCCTCGATCGCCTTGGTCAGATCAGCCGCATTGCCGGCGGGATCGATCCCGCTGGTCATCTGCAGAAGCGCAAGCTTCATGCCGCCAGCAGCGGGTCCAACCCTCCACGGGCATCGAGTGCGGCGAGATCGTCCGACCCGCCGATGTGCCGGCCATCGATGAACACCTGCGGCACGGTGGTGCGGCCGTTGGCGCGCTGGATCATCGCCGCGCGCTGCGGGCCGCCCATCGAGATGTCGGTCTCCTCCGGGGTCACGCCCTTGGCGGCGAGCAACCGCATCGCGCGGGTGCAATAAGGACAAAATGCCTTGGTGTAGATTTCGACTTTGGCCATGGCCTAGAGGTGTGGATTGGGCGCGCGCTTGTCAATCCGCGTCCACCGCTCAGTCGATCGTCGCCTCGTCAAGCACGCGCGCCCAGCAGAGGACCGTCACTGCGGCGGCCCCTGCCGCGAGCAAGGTGGCGGTGCATGCCGCCGCCGTCGCGCCGCTGGTATAGACGTCGTCGACGAGACCGATCGTCCGTCCTTTGATCCTGCCGCGATCGGCGATCCGGAACGCCCCCGTCACCGCGGAGGCACGCGCGCGCCGGTCGAGCCCCTGCAGCACCGGGGTCCGCCTCGCCCGCGCGAGCACGGTGAGATCCACCGCGCATCCGCATCGCCGCCCAAGCGCGGTCGCGATCAGCCCCGCCTGATTGTAGCCGCGCGCCCACAGCCGCCAGCGGTGCAGCGGCACCGGCACCAACAGGTCGAGCTCGGCGGGCACCAGTCGCGCCATCTGCCGCGCCATGGTTTCGGCGACACCGGTGCGCCCGCCATATTTGAGCTTCAGCGCGAGTTGCCGGGCGACATCGCCATAGGCGACGGCGGCGCGCACGCCGCCGTGGCGCGGCGGCATCGCCAGGCAATGGCCGCACAGCACCCCCTCACCGCGATCGAACGCGAATGGCCGGTTGCAGCCGGCGCACCATGGCGGCGCGATAAAGCGCAGGCTGCTCCAGCAGGACGCGCAGAAACGATGATCCTCCGCCACCGGCACGCCGCAGCCGCCACAGCGCGGCGGCAGCGCCAGCGCGACCGCGCCGCCCAGCACGCCTGCCAGCCCTCCCCTGCCCGCGCCGCTCATGCCTTCTTGTCGCGCGCGGCGGGAGCGGGCACAAGCCGGGCCGTGAACGCCCCCGACATCTTCGATCGCGCCGCGCGGCGCCGCCGGCGCGACCGCGCCGCGGCCGGCGACTATCCCCGCCACGCCTTTCTGCGCGCGGTGATGCTCGATGGCATCGTTGAACGGCTTGAGGCGGTGAAGCGCTCCTTCGCCAACGTGCTCGATCTCGGCAGCTTCGAGGCCGAGCTGATGCTGCCGGGCGCACGCATCGCCCGGGCCGATCCCGGCTTCGCCTTTGCCGCGCGCAGCGGCGGTGTCCAGGTCGAGGAAGATCATCTGCCGTTCGCCGATGGCGCGTTCGATCTGGTGATCAGCGCCGGCGTGCTCGATCAGGTCAACGATCTGCCGGGCGCCTTGTCGCTGATCCGCCGCAGCCTGCGGCCCGACGGGCTGTTCCTCGGTGCCTTCGTCGGTGCCGGCAGCCTCGGCGCGCTTCGCACCGCGCTGCGCAACGCCGAGCAGGAACGCCCGGCGGCGCGACTCCACCCGCAGATCGATGTTCGCGCGGCGGGTGACCTGCTGATGCGCGCCGGGTTCGCGCTGCCGGTTGCCGATGTCGAGACGGTCAACGTCAGCTATCGCAGCATCGGCGGCCTGCTGGACGATCTGCGCGGCATGGCGGCGACCAATTTGCTCACCACCCGATCAGCCCTGACGCGCGCCGCGCTCGCCCGCGCCGCCGCGGCCTTCGCCGACGCCGCCGATGCCGACGGCCGCACCCATGAGACCTTCGAGATCGTGTTCCTCACCGGTTGGTCGCCCGACGACAGCCAGCCCAAGCCCGCGCGCCGCGGCAGCGGCAGCACGTCGCTCGCCGCCGCATTAGCCCAAGCGCCACGCCCGGACTGATTGCCAGCACGGCGCCCCTCAACGGGTGCCGATCACGGTGCTAGTTGATCATCCCATCGGCATCGCGCGCGAGGATCCGGCCCATCGCTTCGAACAGCGCATCCATCGCCACCGGCTTGAACAGGACCTCGTCGGCGCCGGCCTGAAGGCAGCGCTCGCGCAGGTCCAGCGCGGTGTCGGCGGTGATCACGATGATCGGCACGCTGCCCTTGGCATCGCCGCGCGCGCGTATGTGCTTGATCGCGGTGATGCCATCCATGCCGGGCATCCGCAGGTCGACCAGCAGCATATCGAAATGCTGTTCGTCGAGAGTCTGCAACCCTTCTTCCGCGCTTTCGGCTTCAGCCATCGTGGCGCCCGCAACATCGAGCATGTCCTTGACAACGCGCCGGTTCATCCGGTCGTCCTCAATGAAGAGCACGTTCATGCGCGTAATCGGCTTCCGCGGGAAGAGAGGGGGCAGGACATTGACCCGCGTCTACGCGTCATGCTGCCTGCGGCACAAGACCCGGCTGCTGAATAGGAGCCGAGTCGGCCGGAAAAAGTATGGAGACCAATTGCGAACCGCTGACGGGCTTGGCGACGATTTGGCTGACGCCGGCAGCAACGAGCGATCCGCGCTGTTCCGCCAGCGTTGCCTGAGGCCACAGCATCGTGATGGGCGCGCCCAACGCCACCAAGGATCGCAGCAGATCCGCCGAGTTCTGCTCGTCCATCACACCAGCGTCGACAAGTACCTGCGCAATACCGCCTGCGGCCAGCCGAGCGTTCGCGTCCACCAGCGAGCCGGCCAGCTCTACCCCGGTGGCGTGTGGCGCGGTCAAGGTCTTGAGCATGCTGCGGGTGATCGGATTGCGATCGACGATCAACAGGCAGGTATCTCCTGGCGTGCCCGGCTCGCACGGCGCCGCCGGAACGGGTGCCGGCACCAGCGGCAGCTCGACGGAAAAGGTGGAGCCCTGTCCGGGGACGCTCGAGACGCCGATATCGCCCCCCATCGCCTGCGCCAATTTGCGACAGATGGAGAGGCCGAGCCCGGTGCCGCCGTATTGGCGGGTGGTACTGGTGTCCGCCTGGCGGAATGATTCGAAGATTTCGTCGACCTTGTCGGCGGGAATGCCGATGCCTGTATCGCTGACGCTGATCCGGTAGCGATCCGCACCGACCGCGCCGATGGTCAGCGTCACCGCCCCCTCGGCGGTGAACTTCAGCGCGTTGGAGAGCAGGTTGAACACGATCTGCCGGGTGCGCGCGGCATCGCCGACGATCATCGTCGGGCAATCGGCGAGGTTGCGCGCGAAGCTCACGCCCTTGGCGCGGGCCTGATCCTCCCACAGCCGCGTCGAATCCGCGATAGTCGCGTGAAGATCGAACGGCGCCTGCTCGATCGCGAGGTTGCCCGTCTCCATCTTGGCAACATCGAGGATGTCGTCGACCAGCGCGCACATCGTCAGCCCGGCGCCATGCACCACCTTCAGCCGGTCGCGCAGGTCATGCTCCAGCGTTGCATCGGCGAGCATCACCTGGGTCATGCCGAGGATGCCGTTGAGCGGCGTGCGGATTTCGTGGCTGGTGGTAGCGAGGAACTCGGTCTTGGCCGCCAGCGCCTTGCCGAGCGCGTTGTTGGTGACCTCGAGATCCTCATTGACCGCCCTCACCTGGTTGCGGCTGCGCCGCAGGGTGACGATGCCGAAGCCGAGCATCGCGATCACGATCGCGGTGCCGAGCACGATGCCGAGGAAGATCTGCTGCTGCGTCCGCGCGCGCGCCTGTTCATAGGCAACGCTCCGCCGCGCCTCGTCGCGCTGCAGATTGGCGATCTTGAGTTCCTGATTGGCGAAATCGAACCGCGCCGCCATCAGCGCCGCGTTGGTCGACCGGGCGAGCTTGGTGGCTTCGTCGTCGAGCTTCTTGAGAATCTCGAGGTGTTGAAGCGCGAGATCGTCGTGACCGGTCGCTTGATAGATCCGGTAGGCGGTGCGGTGAGCCTCGCGATCAAGCAGCGTCGGCCTGGAGGTATCGTGGTCGGCGAAACGTCGGTTGATCAGTTGCACGGCAGTCGACAGATCGTGACGCTGAAATGCGGCTTGCGCTGCCAAAGCGTACAACTTCCGCCGAAATCCCGCGGCTTCACCGCGCGTGGAGAGCTGCATGCACTCCGCGATGGCGCGCTCGCCGCCCGACACGTCATTGGCAGCCAAGCGGGTTTCGGCGATGTTGCTCAACACGAGGATCTGCAGCAGCGGGCTCTTCATCTGTCTGGCGAGATCGTACGATTTGCCAAACTGGTCTTCTGCATCCTTGTAGCGATGGAGCTCCTTCAGGATATTGCCACGATTGTTGTACAGGGAGATACTCAACCGAGGATCGGCGACATAAAGCGCAAGCGCTTGATCATAATAGCGTAGCGCGGTGACGTAGTCGTTGCCGCCGCCATATAGCGATCCGATCGACTGCAATGCCTTGGACTGGCTGCGGACCTCGCCAAGCTTGAGGAAAATGGCATGGGCATTCTGGTTGTCGACCAGCGCCTCGCCGACATTCCCGTCCGTTGTCGCGATCCAAGCGGCCGACAATAGCGCGTCGCCATGAAGCACTGAGCCTGGGGCGACGCGGGCTGCAGTCTTCAACGCGCTTGCGATCAACGGCCGCGCCACTGCCATGTCGTTCAGCCGTAGATGGGCTTCGCCGCGTAGCCATTGCGCGGTCGCGCGCATCATGGTGCGCCGCTGCACATCCTTCACGTTATCGGCGAATTGCTCAACGACGACCGCCTTGGCGACGGCGGTGCGCGGATCCGCCAACATCGCCGCCTTTGCCTCCTCGACCAGTGCGTTAAAGGCTTGATCCGTCTTGACGGCATCGGTTGCTGTTTCGGCCCCAGCGCGGGTGGCGCCGGGCAAGCTCAACACCAACAACCCCGAGGCGCAGAGCCCCCACCATGATCGGCGGACTGAGATCATTATTTGGCGGCAGCGGCGAAGGTGGCGAAACTCAATCGAGGATCGTTGGCTGCAGGTCTATGCTTGCCCTCCGCCAGATAGACGATCAGCGCGTCCAACGCGACGGGCCGACTGATCAGAAAGCCCTGCACCATGTCACAGCCCATCACCGTCAGCAGCGCCAACGCAGCGTGCGTTTCCACCCCCTCGGCGACCACTTCCATTTCCAGCGCATGCGCCAGATCAATGGTCGATCGCACGATCAGCGGATCGCGGTTGGAGCTGGTCAGCTGGGTGACGAACATCTTGTCGATCTTGAGCTCGCGGGCGGGGAGCTGCTTCAGATAAGCGAGCGACGACAAGCCCGCGCCGTAATCGTCGATCGCGATGGTGATGCCGTAATCGGCGAACACCTGAAGGTTGGCGATGGCGCTGCCGGGATCGCGAATGACGGACGTCTCGGTGATTTCGAATCCGAGCTTGGCATCGCTCCCCGCAACCAGGTCGCAAGCCGCCCGGACAAACGCGGCATCTGCCAGCAGCTGCCCGGAGATGTTGATGAACAGTCGTAGATCATGGCCGTCGGCCGCGAGGATACGCTGATCAGCGATCGCCTGGCGGATCGTCCACAGCGTCATCTTGCCGATCAGATGGCACTCTTCGGCGATCATGATGAAGTCGTTGGGCAGAACGATCCCGCGCTCTGGGTGACGCCAGCGCACCAGCGCCTCGGCGCTGCCGATCTCCTGTCGCCGGACGTGGATCTTGGGCTGGTAGAGCAGCAACAACTGGTCGTTGTCGATCGCATGCTCCAACTCGCGCGCAATCTGCCGGATGTCGGCAGGAAGGTGCGCCTCCACCGCGTGGGTCACCGCGCGGTAGGCGGCGCGCGCCTCGATCAGGGCCGCCTCGGCCTCCTCCGCCATCCGCACCTCGTCGACGATGTGCAGCGGTGCGCTGGCAGCGCCAAAGGTCAGTTCGACCGTATGGAGCTCCTCATCGATCACCAGCGGCGCTGTAAAAGCCTGCTCTACCGCAGCGATGCAGCTGTCCAGTTCAGCAGCCTCGCGGCCACGCAGACAGCAGACAATCAGCGTCCGGCTCACGATCGAGATGATCGCCTCGGGCAGCAGCGTCTGTAGTCGCTCCACCACCTCGCCCACCAGCAGCTCCGCGCGCGCGCACCCGAGCAGCCGACGCAGCTCGCGGAAGTTCGCCAACTCGATCAGCAGGTGAAATTGCAGGGTACCGACGACCGACATTCCCGGACGAGGATCCACAGCGGCCACGGCCTGCCCTGTCTTGGCAACCTGCAGGCGTTCACGGCTTGGGCGCGGGGCGACAGTCATGGCCGCGACGCTACCCGCCACCCCTTGAAATACCCTTAAGATCGCAACCGATTCAGTGGGCGTTAACCGTCGAGCGACGCGCAAGACGCGGTTGAGAGATGCTTAATTTGTTGTTAAGTATGTTAACCACCTTCGGGTGGATAATAAGGGAGCATAAGCATGCTGGCATTCATCATCGCACTTATCTACGGCACCGACATCAAGCCCTGGTAAGCTGATTACCGCCGGCTCGGCGGCGCGGCAGTGGGTGAAATATCCCAGTTTGTCCGTGATTTCCGAGCCGGCAACTGACCGCGATCAGCCGCCGCAACCTTCCTCGCGAACCCCATAGCAGCCGGCCAGCACGCGCATCGATCAAGGGGCGAATCACCCGCTTAACCAGGCCAGCCCCGGCGGCGCGCATCAGGCGCCCGCCCAAATAGACCAAACTGCAGCATGATCGATCGGCATGCCGCACGGCTACCCGACCCCGCCTCATGCGCGTGCCATGCCCAGCCGCAGCTCTCACCCATCCGCGATACGCTCGCCACCCTTGTGCTGCTGCTTGCCTCAGGCCCTGCGTCACGGCGCAACGCCTTCGCTTGAGGCCTGTACCGAGACGCCGGGCTTGGAACCAAACGGCAGGCATCTACCTTGCCGCTTGTCCGCGCGCCCTAGCCCTCCCCAATCATCACAAAAGGCGCGGCCATCGATCCTCCCGTTCCAGTGTTCCCCGGATACGGCGATGGCCTCTCGCCCGGCGGCGGCGCGTTCCTCAATAATCCTTGGAATATTTGAGGCGCGCGTCCGAGCCGCCGAACGATCCGGTCGAAGTGAGCAGGCTCAGCGCCTTGGTCAGCGCGATCTGCAGCTGGGTCGCAGTCTGGCCCTTGGCGTCGGTGACGATCTCCACATAGATGTTGTCAGTCAGGTACTTGCCGGCCGCGAGGCTGGTGCCGCGCCCGGTCGCCTCGTCGGCGCCGAGGATCCGCAGCCGGTCGAACCCGGTCGCCGAGCGCAACTTGCCGAGCGGGTTGAGCCCGCCGCCGCCCGAGCCACGCAGCGAGTTGAGCGCGGAAGCCAGCTGGATCGCCTCGGTCGCCGACAGATTCTCCGGATTGGTGCCGAACAGCAGCCGGCTTAGCACCTCGTCCTGCGGCAGCGTCGGGGTGGAGGTGAAGGCGATCTGCGGGCGCTGGCCGGTACCGGTGATATCGAGCACCGCGGTGATGCCATCCGTGGTGGTGGTCGCCTCGATGTTGATGTCCGGATCGGTCAGCGCGCCACCGCGGAAGCGGATCGTGCCGCGGTTCACCTCGAAGCGCTTGCCCGCGAACGAATAGGTGCCGCGCACAAGGTCGAGCCCGCCCGAGATCACCGGCGCCGCCGAGGTGCCGCCGATCCTGAGGTCCATCTCCCATTCGGATTCGAGCCCCATGCCCGAGACGAACAGCTGGTTCTCCGCGCGCACGCGCAGGTCGAGCTTGATCGTGCTCACCGGCGCGGGCTTGGGCCGATCGGTCGGCCGCGGCGTCACGATCTGGCTCTTGCGGCGCACGCCGGTCAGCTCGGGCACTTCGGCGGCGCCCTGGCGAATGATCTCGTAGCGCGCGTTCGGGATCACCAGATCGCCCTGCACCAGCCCGCCGTCACGGCCGTTGGTGAAGTGGATGGTGCCCGAGGTGGTGGCGCTCAGCGCATCGCTCTTGGCAAGCTGCGCGTCCTTCAGCGTCGCCCGCATGTCGATCGGGAAGCCGCTGTCCGCCGCCAGCCCGACGCTGCCCTGCGCCTGGAAGGTACCCTCGCCCGCACGCGCGCTGAGGTTGGTCAGCTCGAGCCGGTCGTTGGTGAAGCGCGCGCCGATCTTCATCTGCGACAGGCGGGTGCCATAGGCCTCATTGTCATAGGTCAGGTTGTCGGCGCGGATCAGCCCGTTGAGCTGCGGGGCCGAGACCTTGCCGGCAAAGTCCGCCGCCACCGCGATCGGCCCGGAGAGCTGCTGCTCGGGCAGCGCGGCGAGGCTGAACAGCACGGCCGAGGGGCCGTTGTAACGGATCCCGCCGGACAGCGGCGCCTGCATCAGCCGCGTCGTCCACGAGCCGGCGCCGGGCGCCAGCGGCCGCAGCCCCGCGACCAGCCGGCCAATGGTGGTCGGCCCACGCTTGATCAGCGCCCGCGCCTCGCCGCCATCCGGGAGCAGCTTGCCGACGAACTGGACGTCGACCGCCTCCGAGACGGCGGCAAGCCCGGTGCGCTGGAAGCCGGCGATCGTCAGCCGCGCATCGGCCTGCGGGATCGCCGACCCCTGCTGGCGATAGTCGAGGCTGCCGGTCACCGCGCCCGACAGGCCGAGGTTGGGCATGAATGCCGAGAGCATCGACAGGTTGAGCCGGTCGAGCCGCGCCTGCGCCGCGGTGACACCGCCGCCGAACGAGCCGGCGACCCGCGCCGAGCCCGCCGTCGGCCCCTGGCCGAAATCGATCCGCGTCGGCGCCAGCGCATAGCCCTTGGCGGCGCCGGTGATCCGCGCCGGATTGACGGTGCGGAAGGCGATGCCATTGGCCTGGCCCTGCGCGGCAACCAGATAATTGTTGGGTGAGAGCTGGGCGTTCACCGCCACCCGCAGCGGCACGCCGGTAGATCCGGTGAGCAGCGCCTGCGCGCTGCCCTTGCCGTTCTGGTAGTTCACCTTGGCGCGCATCGCCTGGATGACGAGGCTGTTGTAGCGGGTGTCGGCGACCTGGATATCGGCGACCACCGACGGTGCCTTGGGGTACATCACCACATTGGCGTTCACGATCGCGCGGCCGACGGTGAAATCGGCGAGCCCCGGAATGGTCGCGTTATACGCCCGCGCGGCAACGTCGGCGCGCTGATAGCCGCCCTGGTTGCCGAGGTTGACCGCCCCGGTGATGCCGCGGCCGGCGAACTGCAGGCGGCCCGCGAACGGCCCCGCCTTGGTTGCGGCGACCCGGCCGTTGGCCACGATCCCGGCGAACACCACGCGGCGCACGTCGACCGTCAGCTGCGGGCTGGGGTTGACCAGCACGTCGGCAGTGAACGGCCCATAATTGGTGCCGCCGCTGGCGGTCACCGCATAGGCGCCGCCGCGCCCGACGACGCGCGCATTGAGGTTGACCAGGCCGACGCCCACACCGGGACGCGCGGCGTGCAGCACCACCACGGGCGCGGTCGCGCTACCGGTAACCCGCGCGGTGAGCGGGCCATATTGCGTCGAATAGGCATCGGCGCTGACCAGCACCGCGCCGTTGGCGGGATTGAACCGGCCATCGCCACGCGTGATGCGGAATTGTGGCGCGTTCATCCTAAGATTGCGGAAGGTGACGATGCCCTCGGGGCTGTAGCCGATGTCCGCGCGGACGACGGCATTGCCGCCGAGGAAATTGCGCACGCCGCTGTTGAACAGCTGGGTGGTGCGCGCGGCGACACGGCCGGTGATGCCGAAGCCGCCGTTCGGCCCCGGCACCAATTTGGCGTCGGTGTCGAGATTGATGATGCCGATGCTCTCGACGCGGTAGCCGTTCACCCGCCCTTTGAGCGCGCCGGTGTAGCGGCCGGTCTTCATGTTGGCGACGACGATCGCGGTGGCATCGATCTTGTCGGAACGGATCTTGAGATTGTCGGACAGGATGTTGGGCATCGAGATCGCGAAATCGCCGTTGATGCGCACGTTGGTCGCCAGCCCGCCGATCGCGGCGTTGAGCCCGGTCACCCGCTTGGCGCGCGCGTTCACCGGCACCAGGATGCGGTCGCTGTTCACGCGGGCGAGGCCCTCGGCATAGACATTCTCGACCGTGGTGGTGCCAAAGCCGAGCGCCGCGGCGCTGACCTTGTAATCCACCGTCGGCGTCGCGAACGCGCCGTCGAGCACCACGCGCGCGGTGACGTCGCGGCCGCGCAGGTTGGGCATGATCGAGCCGGGAGTGAGCAATTTGGCGTCGACCGCGAAATTGCCGAACTTGCTGGCGGCCAGATCGATCAGGCCGCCGGCGTCCACCGCCAGCGCATCGGACGTGAGCTTGATCCGCGTATCCGCCTTGCGGTCGTTGAGCGTCGTATCGATCGCGACCGCGAGCTGCGGCGCGGTCAGCCGCTCCACCGGCCCTTCGAGATAGAGGCCGGGCTTGGTGAAGCCGCGCACTTCGATGTGGCCGCTCTTGGCGGTGACGTCGAGGTTGGCGAGCTGGCCGCCGCCCAGGGTGGCGAGCGCCTTGCCCTGCCACGAGGCCCAGCTGCCGCGGCCGTCGACGTTGGCGGTCAGCGGCGCCTTGAGCGCGCCCATGGTCGCGACCACGCCGCCGACCGGCGCGTTGAGCTTCAGCTTGACGTCGAGCTTGTTCTGCTCGGGCACGGCATCGAGCCGCAGCGACAGCGTGTCGCCGCCAGCGATCCCGGCGCCCTTCAGCGCTGCGGCATCGGTAACGAGCTGCGCGCGCTTGTCGGCGATGTGCACCGCACCATCGATGCGGACGATGTGCGTTTCGCCGGTCACCGGCTTGCCGATCACGAAGCGGCCGATGTGCAGCTTGTTGACGTCGATATCGAGGTCGGGAAGCAGCGGCGCGTTGGGATCGCTCGGCGTCGCCTTGAGCTCAGGCCGCCGCGCCAGCGTGACGAGGTCGGTCGAGAGCGCACGGACGTCGACGTGATTCTTGGCGAAGGCGAACGGCCGCCAGTCGACCGCGAGCTTGGGGCTGGTGAGGAACACGCCGTTGGGATCGGACACGCGCACGTCGCTCAGCACCATCTGGCCGTAGAGCGAGCCGTCGATCCGCCCGACCTTGATGTTGAGCCCCGAGGCGGTGTTGTAGCCGCCGATCTGGTTGGCGACGAAGCGGTGGCCGGGATCGGTGTTGATCCCGAACACGACGATGCCGATCAGCACGACGAGGCCGAGCACCAGCCAGAGGAGCCATTTGAGGATCCGCTGCCACAAGGGGGGCTTGGTCACGATCACCGTCTCGTGCGCGGTGGTGTCGGCGAGCTGCGTCACGGCGCTGTCCTCGGCCATCAGAAGGCCTGCCCGATGGAGATGTAGAGTGCGATCTTGCCGTCGCCTTTGCGCGGGTTGAGCGGGGTTGCCACGTCGAAGCGCAGCGGGCCGAAGTTGGTGTAGAAGCGGCCACCGATGCCGGCGCCGAACTTCAGGTCGGACGCCGTCGGCAGGCTCGATTCATAGCTGTTGCCGGCATCCAGGAACGGCACCACGCCGAAATTGCCGAACCGGTAACGCGCCTCGATCGAGAATTCGTTGAGGCTGCGCCCGCCGACCGGATCTCCCTTGGGATCGAACGGCCCGAGCCGCTGATAGCCATAGCCGCGCACCGAGCCGCCGCCGCCGCCATAATAGCGTCGCGACGGCGCCAGGTCGTCGCGCGAGATTCCATCGATCGATCCGGCACGGGCCCGGCCGGCGATCACCAGGCTCGGCGACACCGGATAATAGAAGGTGCCCTCCACCATCGTGCGCACATAGGGGCTGACGCTGCCCTGCACCGACGTCTCGGGGCTGACGTTGAGCTTGAGCCGATAGCCCTTGGTCGGGTTGAGCAGATTGTCCGATGTGTCCCACATCACCTGGGTGGGCAAGGCGGCGATGCCATAGGTGCGGCGGACATCCTCGGCGCGGTCGAAATCATAGACGCTCTCGTTGGTGCCCACGAGTTCGCCGCCATAATAATAAGTGAAGCGCTTCTGCCAGATCGGCGTCGAATCGTAGCTCCACCGCGCCGACACCGTGGTGGTGAAGGCGTTGTAGGCATCGTAATTGCTGTGATCGGCCGACAGCACCGCGGTGAAGGTGCGGTCGCGCTTGCCGGCGTTGGAGCGGCGGAAGGTGCCGGACAGGCCCTGCTCCTGCGTGCCGCCGATCACCGATCCGATCAGCGCGCCCTCGTAGGGGAACAGATTGCGATGCGTCCAGCTCGCCTCGGCGCGGAAACCCTGGCCGGTCGAGTAACCGGCGCTGCCCGCGAGGCTGCGCTGCGGGCCCTTGGTCTGGTTGATCAGCAGGTCGACCTGCTCGGTGCCGTCGGGGTTGGTCTTGCCGGTCTGCTGCGGCACCACCGAGACGCCGCGGAACATCCCGGTCGCGACCAGCGCGTCGCGCAGGTCGTCGGTCTTACGCGCGTCATACAGCTCGCCCTGCTTGAAGCGCGGGAAAACGTTGAGATGCTCGAGGTTGAACACCGGATCGCCGGTGGTGACGAGCTGGCCGAAGCTGCTGCGCGGGCCGGTGTCGACGGGAAGCGTATAGGCGCCGGTCGCGGTCGGCGCCTGATCGTCGAGCAGGATGTCGCGGTCGCCAACCTTGACGAACGGATAGCCCTGCTGCGGCAGCACCAGGCTGACATTGGCCTCGGCACCCTGGATGCGCGCCGCCTCGATCGGGTCGCCCACCTTGAGCGGCAGATTGTGCGTGACGAGATCGGCCGGGATCACCGGCTGGGCATTCACCGTCACCGACGACAGCGTGTAGAGCCGGCCGGGGTTCGCGGTCACCGTTGCGCGCAACGTGCCCGGCTTGCCGTCCTCGCCCGGCACCTGCTCGACCGTCGAGATCGCGGTGCCGTCATAATAGCCGAGCGACTTCATCAGCCGCACCGCCAGCGATTCGTCTTCCTTGGCGCGCGCCGCGACCTGGGTCGCATTGGCCGCCTTGCCGCCGCCCTTCTTGAGCGCGGACAGCGATTTGAACGCCGCATCGAGCTTGAGCTTGTCGAGCCCCTTCAGCTCGGTCGCATAACGGATCTGCGGCGCATCCTTGTCCTTAATGTCGGCCGCGGTCTCGAGCGGCGCGGTATCGTAGCTGGCGAGCGCCGGCAGCGGCTGGGCGAGCTCGGGGCTTTGGACCGGCACCGGGCCGAGATCGTCGCCGGTGGTGGTGACCACCGTCGGCTGCGTCGCCGGCGCGGGTACCGGCGCCGTCCCCTGCGCGACCGGCGCGGCGGGCATCGGTTCCAGCGGCGCGTTGATGTCGCCGCTCAGCGGCGGCATCGCCGCATCGAACTCGGCCTCGGGAACGATCGGCGCATTGCCGTTGGGATCGGTCTGGCCGGTGCCGTCCGGCGACACCTGGGTGGCATCGGGCTTGGGCGCGTCAGGACCTTTCGCGGGGGCGACTCCGGGCTGGGACAGCTGTGCGACGGCGGGAGAAGCGGCGGCCAGAGCCACGGCAAGCCAATAATGACGTCGAGTCGAAACAGCCACGCGCAACAAAATCCCCTTTGCAGGGATGTCCGTTTTCGACCCACCCCCAAGCCCCTCGCCAACGTGCCAGTATCAATACGGTTCCGTCGGCAATGGCCATCATCCAAACTTTGCGGCGCCCTGAAAGGCCCTGCTCAGCCGCGGCAGCCGATCAATCCGGCGACCGGGATCACCAGCGTGTCCTGGCCGGTACGATCGATCCGCAGCGTCCCCGCCGGCACTTGCGCACCATTGGTTAAATTGGCGTTGGTGACGATCTGCAGATCGAGCGTCGCGACCACATCGCCGCCGCGATATTCGTTGCTGCCGCCAAAGCCGAACCCGCCCTGCTCGGCCATCGCGCTGCGCTGATAGTCGCCGGTCTTGCCGCCGATCGCGAGGCGGATCATGCCGGGGTCGGCGACCGCCATCGCCACCAACTGGCGATCGCCGCCGGCGCTCCACAGAAAGGCGGCGCAGCCCTTGGCGGGCAGCGCCTGCGGGCCGATCGGCCCGAGCGGCAGCGCGGCGCCGGGCGAGATGGTCGCCGGGGGACCCACCGGCGGCGAACCGGGGGCCGCCGCCTGGACGAGAGCGAGAAGCAACGCGATCATGGCGCCCAGCCTATCATCGCCAGCCACGCCGGGTAAGCTGCCACCGCCATCAGCGTGCCGAGCGGCAGTTGCGTGTCACGCGTCATCGCCCGCCCGCGCAGTGCTGCGACTAGCACCACGCCGAGCCCGACCAGCCCTGCGACCACCAGCACCGCCGGCAGCAGCCGCCAGCCGAGCCACAGCCCGATCGCGCCGAGCAACTTGGGATCGCCGCCGCCCATCCCGTCGCGCCCGCGCAGCCGCCGATAGCCGGCTGCGACCAGCCACAGCGCGGCAAAGCCGGCAACGCCGCCGATCAACCGCTCCGCCGGCGCCGGCGCCACCCCGAGCCACGCTGCCGCCACCCCGCCGATCGCGAGCAGCCCGGTCAACCGGTCGGGCAGCCACAAGGCGATCCAGTCGAGCGCCGCGAGCGCCAGCAGCAACCAGCCGAACACCGCACCGGCAATCCCGACCACCCCCGGCGCCACCCAGCCTGCAGCGGCGCCGATCGCCAGCGCGGCAAGCTCGATGATCCAGTGCAACGGCGCAATCCGCACCCCGCAGCGCCGGCATCGTCCGCGCAACCACAGCGCACTGAGCAGCGGCACCAGCTCGAGGCTACTCAACGTCCGCCCGCAGCCGTCGCACGCCGATCGCCCGCGCATCACCGATCGGCCCTCGGGCCAGCGGCTCACCAGCGCGGCGATGAAGCTGCCCAGGATCGCGCCCAGCACGCCCAGCATCGCCGCCCACAGCGCCGCGCCGGCAAGCGACCCGTCAGCCATCGGCATCGCGCACCAGATAGCGATAGACGCCGAGCATATCGATCATCAGCAGCACCACATTCTGGGTGCCGAGCGCCCAGTCCTTTGCCATCACCGCGCCGGTGATCCACGCGACCGCCGAGAGGCAGAACAGCACCATCGCCCAGCCGGTGTCGCGCCGCCCCCAGTCGAGCGACACGACGCCGGCAGCGATCATGCCGCTGATCGAGGCAAACCAGCGGATCGCGGTGATATAATCTTCCATGGCCTCGCCCTAGCCGATGATCGGCGCCGGCCAAACCATGGCGAGACGATGCACGCCCCATTCAGCCAGCTTCCGCTTTGCCTTGGGCGTCTCTACATAGCCGCCAAAGCATAAACCCGGAGAGCCTGTCATGTCCGCCGCCGACCCCGCCCGCGACCCCGTCGTCATCCTCAGCTATGCGCGCACCCCCATGGGGTCGTTCCAGGGCAGCCTCGCCGGCGCCAGCGCCACCCAATTGGGCGCAGCGGCGGTCAAGGCCGCGGTCGAGCGTGGCGGCGTCGACGCGGCCGCGGTGGAGAGCATCTACATGGGCTGCGTGCTCTCCGCCGGTCTCGGCCAGGCACCGGCGCGCCAGGCGGCGATCCTCGCCGGGCTCGGCAGCCATGTCGAGGCGACCACGGTCAACAAGATGTGCGGCTCCGGCATGCAGGCCGCGATCCTCGCCGCCAACGCGCTCGGCGCAGGTGCGGTCGACCTGCTCGTCGCCGGCGGCATGGAGAGCATGACCAACGCGCCCTATCTGTCGCGCAAGCACCGCGGCGGCGCGCGCATCGGCCACGACACCTTCTACGACCACATGTACCTCGACGGGCTCGAGGATGCCTATGAACCCGGCAAGCTGATGGGCAATTTCGCCGAGGAGACCGCCGAGGAGTATCAGTTCACCCGCAAGGCGATGGACGATTATGCGATCGAGTCGCTCCACCGCGCCCAGGCCGCGCAGGCGAGCGGCGCGTTCGATCGCGAGATCGTCGCGGTCGAGGTTGCCGGCCGCAAGGGCAGCACCACCGTCGCGGTCGACGAGCAGCCCGCGCGTGGTGACGTCGCCAAGATCCCGACGCTCAAACCCGCCTTCTCCACCGACGGCACCATCACCGCCGCCAACGCCTCGTCGATCTCCGACGGCGCCGCAGCCTTGGTGATGACCCGCGCCAGCGTCGCCGAGCGGCTCGGTCTCACCCCGATCGCGCGGGTCGTCTCCTATGCCGCCCACGCGCATGAGCCGGCCAAGTTCACCACCGCGCCGGTGTCGGCGATCCGCAAGACGCTCGCCAAGGCCGGCTGGGACGCGCGCGACGTCGATCTCTACGAGGTCAACGAAGCGTTCGCCGCGGTCTCGATGATCGCAATGCACGATCTCGGTCTCGATCACGCCCGGGTCAACATCCACGGCGGCGCCTGCGCGCTCGGCCACCCGATCGGCGCCAGCGGCGCGCGCATCCTCGCCACCCTGCTCTCGGCGCTGGAGACCACCGGCCAGCGCCGCGGCCTTGCCTCGCTGTGCATCGGCGGCGGCGAGGCCACCGCGATGGCGGTGGAACTGATCAACTAAGCAGCGCCGCCCTTGCCCCCCTCCATCATGCTGAACTCGTTTCGGCATGATGGAGGAAAGGGCGGTGGTGCGCCCTCGGTCAGCTCACGGCAGCCGCTCGCCGGCATCGACGCCCCACAGGCCACCGACCTCGACGAAACCGGCCTGGCCCTTGACGTCGAGCCGGCACCAGCCGTCCGCGCAGGCGCTGAGCCGGCCGACCACGCCCGGCGCCGCGCGCCACAGCAGCCGCGCGCCCACCGACGGTCGGTCGCGCATCTCGAGCGGCACCGCGCCGCGCACGATCGCGGTGCGCCGTTCGCTCAGCAGCCCGGCCAGCATCCAGCCCTGGGTGCCGCCCGGATCCTCCACCTTGCGCCATTCCTTGAACACCGCGAGCACCCGCACCGGCAGATCGGCGCGGCGGTACAGCCAGCTTGCCGGATAGTTCTTCGCCGGCCCGGTCCGCATCCGCGCCTGCCCCGCGGTGATCGAGGCGAAATAGGGCGGCTGCTTCTTGGCGTCGGCGGCGAGCGCACTGCCGGCAGTGGCCAGCGTCGCGACGGCGGCAGCGGCGATCACCAGCGGGCGGAAAGGGGCGAAGCGGAGCAAGGGCTTGTGGTTCACCCTGCCTGTGTAGCGAGCGCATCGCCGGCATCAACCGCGTTGACGCCCGCGCCGCACTCCGCCACGTCATCAGCCATGCCGGATATGCGCCATGCTTCGTCCAGGATCAGCACGCCGCGGGTGATCGTGACGCGCGAACTGGCCAATCCGGTGATGGACCGGCTCGAAGCGCTGTTCGACACCGTCAACAACCGCGACGACGGGCAGATGAGCCGCGACGCGCTCGCCGCCGCGATGGCGAGCTGCGACGTGCTCGTCCCCACCGTCACCGACGAGATCGACGCGGCGCTGATCGCCGGCGCCGGCGACCGGCTGAAGCTCATCGCCAATTACGGCGCGGGGGTGAACCATATCGCGCTGAAGGCGGCCCGCGCCCGCGGCATCATCGTCACCAACACGCCGGGCGTCCTCGCCCAGGATACGGCCGACATGGCGATGGCGCTGATCGTGTCGGTGCCGCGGCGGCTGGCCGAGGGCGAGAAACTGGTGCGCTCGGGCGAATGGCATGGCTGGAGCCCGGGCGGCATGCTCGGCCACCGCATCGGCGGCAAGGCACTCGGCATCGTCGGCATGGGCCGGATCGGCCAGGCGGTCGCGCAGCGCGCGCGCGTGTTCGGCCTGTCGATCCATTATCACAACCGCCGCCGGCTGCCCGCGGTGCTCGAAGCGGAGCTCGGCGCGACCTTCCACGCGGACCTCGACGATCTGCTCGCCGCCGCCGACATCGTCACCGTCCACACCCCGCTCAACGACGACAGCCGCAATCTGATCGACCGCCGCCGGATCGCGCTGATGCGCCGCCACGTCTATCTGATCAACACCTCGCGCGGCGGCATCGTCGACGAGGCCGCGCTGGTCGACGCGCTGGAACTCGGCGCGCTCGCCGGCGCCGGGCTCGACGTGTGGCAGCACGAGCCGCAGATCGACCCGCGGCTGCTCGCGCTGCCCAACGTCGTCATGACCCCGCACATGGGCTCGGCCACCGTCGAGGGCCGGCTCGCATCGGGCGACCGGGTGATCCAGAACATCCGGGCCTGGGCCGATGGCCACCGCCCGCCAGACCAGGTGCTCGAAGGATGGATGTAGCCGGCACGCTCGACCGGGTCTTCACCCGCATCGCCAGCAGCATCGCCGCCTTCGCCGGCCAGCCCGGCGCGTTCGTGCTGGCGGTCGCCTCGATCGTCATCTGGGGCGTCACCGGCCCGATCTTCGGCTATTCCGACACGTGGCAATTGGTGGTCAACACCGCGACCACGATCATCACCTTCCTGATGGTATTCCTGATCCAGAATTCGAGCAACCGCGATGGCGCGGCGATGCAGGCCAAGCTCGACGAGCTGATCCGTGCCGTCGAGGGCGCCCGCTCGGGCTTCATCGGCATCGAGCATATGACCGATCATCAGATCGAGGAGCTGCGCAGCGCGCTGGAGCGCGAATGCAGCGATCGCGACCAGAGCGCCGAACGCACCGTGGCGAGCCTTGCCGAACGCCTGTAGACCGGATCAACGTCGCGATCGGCAGCGCCACCGACCAAGACCGTTACAGTATTATTACGTTGCTGATCGGAACCCATGTTGCGTTGCAGCATTCACCCGGCCTCAGATCAACCGGGAGAATTACCATGACCATCAAGCTCGTCAGCACCGCCGCCCTTCTGCTCGCCGCCGGCACCAGCCTGTCTGCCTGCTCGACGCTCAAGGGCGCCGGCATCGGTGCAGCCGGCGGTGCGGGCATCGCCGCAGCGACCGGCGGCAGCGTCGAAAAGGGTGCGGCGGTTGGCGGCACCGGCGGCGCCGTGGTCGGCACCGTCGCCGACTGATCGATCGGTTCCCCCGCCGTGCCGGATCACGTCCGGCACGGCGATGGGGTAGAAACACCGCGCAGGATCAGTCCCCGGTCAGGATCCGATCGACCAATTGCTTTACGCTCGGCACGAAGCCGTTCGAATAGAACGGGTCCTGCTTGAAGTTGTACGCGGCATGACCGGCAAACATCAAATTCTGCTCGACATCGCCGCCATGGGCAATGTCCTGCAGCGTCTTCTGGATGCAGAAGCTGCGTGGATCGGCGAGCCGCCCGGTCGAGTTGGTCTCGGTATCCGCCCAGCTCGAGAAGGAGCATTGCGACAGGCAGCCCATGCAGTCCGCCTGGTCCTTGCGGATGATCCCCTTCTCGGTCGGCGAGACGAACACGAGCGTATTGTCGGGCGTCTTCAGCGCGTCGGTGAAGCCGGCGCCGAACCATTCGCGCGCGCGCAGCAGGTCGTTGCGCGTCACCCAGAAGTTCTTGCCCTTCACGCCGACGTCGAGCTGGAAGACATGGTCGCCCGCTTCCTGCGTCGAGAAGGCGATCTGCCGGTCGGAGCGCGCCTCGAGCGCGCGCAGGAACGGGTTGCGCACCGCCGACGAATAGAAGCCGGTCGGCGAGAAGCGGTGGAGCAGCACGTCGCCCTCGGCGATGGTGGTCAGCCGGTCCTTCCAATCCTGCGGGATCGGGCTTTCGCGGGTCAGCAGCGGCCGGGTGCCATATTGGAAGGCGATGGTGCCGAGTTCGGGATTGTCGATCCAGTCGTTCCAGTCGCGCAGGTACCAGACACCGCCGGCCATCACGATCGGCGTACTGTCGGGGATGCCACCCTCGCGCATCGTCTCGCGCAGTTCCTTGACCCGCGGATAGGGATCCTGGGGCTTCAGCGGATCCTCGGCGTTGGACAGGCCGTTGTGGCCGCCGGCGAGCCAGGGATCCTCATAAACCACCGCCGCCAGCCATTCCGAGGCCTTGGAATAGGCGCGCTTCCACAAGGCGCGGAAGGCGCGGCCAGAGCTCACGATCGGCAGGTAGCTGACGCCATAGGAGGCGGTGATCTCGGACAATTTGTACGGCATGCCCGCGCCGCAGGTCACGCCCGCGACCAGCCCGCGGGTGCGCTCGAGCACGCCGTGGAGGATGCGCTGGGCACCGCCCATTTCCCACAGCACGTTGATGTTGATCGCGCCCTTGCCGCCGGCGATGTCGAACGCGCGACGCACCTGCTGCACGGCGCCCTCGATCGCATACTCGATCAGTTCCTCGTGCCGCTCGCGGCGGGTGAGCGCGTGATAGATTTGCGGGATGATCTTGCCATCGGGGTCATAGCTATCGGCGTTGACCGCCGACACCGTGCCGATCCCGCCCGCCGCCGCCCAGGCCCCCGCCGAGGCGTGGTTGGTCGCAGCAACGCCCTTGCCGCCCTCGACGAGCGGCCAGACCTCGCGGCCATTGTAGTTGATCGGCGACAGGCCTTTAAACACGTTAAGGGGCACCTCTGTTGGGGCAAACGCGCGGCCCATACCAAATGATACCGGCTAAGCGAATTAAATGCGTTAGGCGTGGGCCTCGAAGAACCAGCACTGGACGTCGTGACGAACCGCCCACGCTAAACGGCCAACACCCCCGGACGACGCATCGCTCCCTCATATAATGTCCGGTAACGCTCGATCATGACCTGCTCGTCGAACTCGCCCCGCGCCTTGGCCTGGTTGGCCGCCCCCACCCGGCGGCGCAGATCGGAATCGGCGACCAGCGCCTCCAGCGCATCGCGCAATTTCACCTCGCCAGGCTTGGCGGTGATGAACGGCGCATTCTCCGCCGCCACCATCCGCGCGACATCGCCCACCGGCGGGCTGACGATCGGCAGCCCCGCCGCCATCCCCTCGACCACCGAGATCGGGAATTGCTCGCTCTTCGACGACAGCGCGACCACGTCGAACAGGCCCATGAACCGGTGCGGCCGGTCGAGGAACCCCGGCATAACCAGCCGGTCGGCGATGCCGAGCGCCGCCGCCGCGGCGTTGATCCGGTCGCGCTCCGGCCCCTCGCCGACGATCACCAGCCTGAACTTGCCCGCCAGCCCGCCGCATGCGCGCACCAGCACCGGCAGGTCCTTGACCTCGCGCAGGCCGGCAAGCGCGCCGATCACCACCTCCTGGCGGTTGCGCACCAGCCCGGGGATCGCCTTCAGCTCTGGCTTGCCCGCATAAAGCGCGGTGGGGATGCCGTTGGCGATGCGGTGGACCCGCGCGCGCGGCTGCTTCCAGGTGGTGAGCGCGATCGCCTCGAGCACCTCGGAGGGCACCACCAGCGCGTCCGCCGCGCCGAGCGCCATGCGGCGGTAGATGTTGCGCTCGATCTTGAGGCCCGCGGCCTCGTCGGCGTTGAAGCCGTCCTCGTGATGGATCAGCGGCGGCGCGCCCTTGGCGAACACCCGCCGCGCCATCACCCCGTCGATCGCGCCCCAATTATAGGTCAGCACCAGATCGAACCGGCGCATGTAGCGCGCCAGCGCCTCGTAGCGCGCCACCGAGGGTCGCCCGGTCAGCGCCGGCGGGTCCTGCGCGATCTCATAGTTGATCCCCCGGGCGATCGCCGCCCGCGCACCGAGCGCGTCCGGCACGCCCGAGACGATGGTGTGGCGCGCGCGCGTCCCCCACGCGTTCATCAGCCGCACCGCGCGCGCCTCCTTGCCGCCCAGGCTGAAACTCGAATGGAGGTGGAGGATGTTGACCGGCTGCGACATGGCGCCGGGCTACAGCATCGCCGCGCCCATTCGCTATCCTGAAACGTCAGCTATCCCGAAATGCGCGCCAGCCAGCGCTCGATCGGCGCCTCGAGTTCGGGTTCGGTGAGCAATGGCGAATGGCCGACGCCGGCCACCGTGACCAACTCGGCATCGTCGAGCGCCGCGACCATCCGCGCCGCGGTCGCCGCCGCGAGCACGTCCGATCGCGCACCGCGCGCGATCAGCACCGGCACGGTGCGCAACGTGGCGAACGCCCCCCACATGTCGGCACCGGTTTCCTGTCCCGGCACGCGGAACGCCTCGCCGATCTTGAGGTCGTAATCGAGCACGATCCGCCCGGCGCTGTTGAGCCGGTACAATCGCTTGGCCATCGCCAGCCATTGCTCGATTCGCCAGCCTGGATGGGCATCGCCATTGGTCTCGGCGACCGCACGCGCCGCATGCATCCAGGTCGGGAACACGCTCGCCCGGCCGACATAGCCGCGGATCCGCGCGATCCCGACCGGGTCGAGCTCTGGCCCGACGTCGTTGAGCAGCAGGCCGCGGACCGGCGCCCCCGCCGCCGCGAGCAGCATCGCGACGATCCCGCCGAGCGAGGTGCCGATCGCCACGAACGACCCGATCTCGCGCTCGGCGAGCAGCGCCTGGATGTCGGCGACATAGGTCGCGGGCACATAGCTCGCCGCCTCCTTGGCATGATCGCTCTTGCCCCGCCCGCGCAGGTCGATCGCGAGCAAGCGCCGTCCACCTGGCTGATGCCCGGCGAGCCGCGCCGCCAGCGCTTCGAAATCGCGCGCGTTGCGGGTCAGCCCGGGGAAGCACAGGATCGGCGCCAGCGTCTCGTCGCCGGGATAATCGCGATAATGCAGCCGCAGCCCGTCGGGCGACGTCCAGTAACAGTTTTGCCACGCGTGATTTTGATGGCCGGCCATGGTTGCGTCTCCGGGTAAGCGACCTCCATATCCACAGATGCCCTTCAGCCCGCAAGCATACCGCCCCGCCACCGCGCTCCTCGACCTCGGTGGCGACTTCTATGATCCGGTGCAGGCTGCCGATTTCTCCGAGACGCGGCTGCGCTTCCGCAACGACGCCGCCGCGGCCGAGATCGGCGTCGGCACGCTCGACGACGATGAATGGATCGCGCATTTCGGCCGCTTCCATCCCCTGCCCGGCAGCCTCCCCCAGCCGCTGGCGCTGCGCTACCACGGTCACCAGTTCCGCTCCTACAATCCCGAGATCGGTGACGGCCGCGGCTTTACCTTCGCGCAGGCGCGCGACGCCGCCGGCCGGCTGATGGACCTCGGCACCAAGGGCTCGGGGCAGACCCCCTATAGCCGCTTCGGCGACGGTCGGCTGACGCTCAAGGGCGGGGTCCGCGAGATCCTCGCCACCGAGATGCTCGAGGCGCTGAACGTGCCCACCTCGCGCACCCTGTCGCTGATCGAAACCGGCGAGGAGCTGGTCCGCGGCGACGAGCCCTCCCCCACCCGCTCGGCCGTGCTGGTCCGCCTCAGCCACAGCCATGTCCGCATCGGCAGCTTCCAGCGGCTCGCCTATGAGCAAGACGAGCCCGCGATGCGCCGGCTGGTCAGCTACACGCTGCGCAACCTTTACGGCGAGGAGTCCGACGATCCGGTGGCGCTGCTCGACCATGCCGTCAGCCGCACCGCCACCCTCGCCGCGCGCTACATGGCGGCGGGTTTCGTCCACGGCGTGCTCAACACCGACAACATCAACCTCACCGGTGAAAGCTTCGATTATGGCCCGTGGCGCTTCGCGCCGATCTGGGACCCGCAGTTCACCGCCGCTTATTTCGATCACGCCGGCCTCTACGCCTTCGGCCGCCAGCCCGAGGCGATCCACTGGGACGTGATGCAGCTCGCCGCGTCGCTGCGCCTCGTTGCCGACAGCGACCCGCTGATCGCGCTGATCGAGCAGTTCGGCGCGCGCTACCAGCCCGCCATCACCGATGCCTTGCTGTGGCGGCTCGGCCTCCTCCCCCACGACCCCGCCACCGATCGCGCGCTGGTCCAGGCGCTCGAACGCGCGCTCCGCACCACCGCGGTGCCGCTCGACCGCTTCTTCTTCGACGCGTTCGGCGGCATCCTGCCCGATGGCTATGGCGAACCCTGGGCCGAGCTGCGCGCCGCGCTTGCCGGCTATCACCCGCGCAAGCCACGCCGCGACGCTTACTGGTCGGGAGAGCCCTGCTCGATGCTGATCGACGAGGTCGAATCGATCTGGAGCGCCATCGCCGAGCACGACGATTGGGCGCCGCTCCACGCCAAGGTCGCCGCGATCCGGGCGATGGGCGAGGCCCTCGCCTAGCGGGAACGCGCCACCGCGCCTCCTCCCACCGTCATCCTGAACTCGTTTCAGGATCCATGGCCCGTCGCTCACCCCAGGCACCCGGGCAGCGCAGGCCATGGAGGCTGAACCACGTTCAGCATGACAGCGGAAAGGGAAGCAGCGTCACCGCCCATCCTGTTGTCCCACGTTGATCCCACCCCTCCCTTGCGGCCACCCGTCCGACCGTGGATAGGAAAGCATGGCCGACGAGCTCCTGTCCTACGAACCTGCCACCGGTGCCCTGTTGTGGCGCGCGCCCATCGGCGATGTCGATCACGAGGTGGCCGCCGCCTGCGCGGGCTGGGCGGCCTGGGCGGCGCAGCCGCTCACCGTCCGCATCGAGACCCTGCGCCGGTTCGCCAACGTCATCCGCCAGCGCCACGAGCCGTTCGCCGACCTGATCGCGCGCGAAACCGGCAAGCCCTTGTGGGAAGCGCGCACCGAGGTGGATACGGTGATCGCCAAGGTGGACATCTCGGTGAGCGCCTATGCCGATCGTACCGCGCAGCGCCGGCTCGAATCGCCGATGGGCAGCCGCATGGCGCTGCGCCACAAGCCGCACGGCGTGCTCGCGGTGCTCGGCCCGTATAATTTTCCCGCTCACCTGCCCAACGGCCACATCGTCCCCGCGCTGCTCGCGGGCAATGCCGTGGTGTTCAAGCCGTCGGAAAAGACCCCCGCCACCGGCGCCTTCCTGGTCGATTGCTACCGCGCCGCCGGCGTGCCGGAGGGCTGCATCCGGGTGCTGATCGGCGGCCCGGCCGAAGGCAAGGCGCTCGCCGACCATGCCGACATCGATGGGCTGCTGTTCACCGGCTCGGCGCGCACCGGGCTCGCGCTCAACCGCGCTTTCGCCAACAAGCCCGAGAAGATCCTCGCGCTCGAAATGGGCGGCAACAACCCGATCATCGTCTGGGACACGCCCGATCTCCACTCGGCCGCGGTGCTGGTGATCCAGTCCGCCTTCACCAGCGCCGGCCAGCGCTGCACCGCCGCGCGCCGGCTGATCGTCGAGGCGCGGCTCTACGAACCGCTGATCGACACGATCAACACCATGGTCGGCCGGCTGATCGTCGGCGCGCCGCATGACGATCCGGCACCGTTCATGGGCCCGGTGATCGACAATGACACCGCCGACCAGCTCACCGAGAGCTTCCTCGCGCTGCTGATGCGCGGCGGCCGCCCGATCCGCCACCTCGAGCGGATCGATCCCGCGCGGCCGTTCCTCACGCCCGCGCTGATGGATGTCACCGGCATCGCCGACCGGCCCGACATCGAGTTGTTCGGCCCGATCCTCCAGATCGTCCGCACCGACGATTTCGACGAGGCGATCGCCGAGGCCAACAACACCCGCTACGGCCTGTCGGCATCGCTGATCAGCCAGACCCCCGCCCTGTATGATCGCTTCTGGGCGACGATCCGCGCCGGTATCGTCAACTGGAACCGCCCCACCAACGGCGCCTCCTCGGCCGCGCCGTTCGGCGGCATCGGCTGGTCCGGCAACCACCGCCCGAGCGCTTATTACGCCGCCGACTATTGCGCCTATCCCGTCGTCAGCAACGAAGCCGACACCGCCCGCGCCAACATCGGCATCGGCCTTCGCGACGCCTGAGCGGGAGCGCGCGCTCTTCGTCGTCGCCCCATCACGAACGTCAACCCGATCCGTCAACCCCGCCCCCATTCGTCACCCCAGCGAAAGCTGGGGTCGCTCGGCTAAAGCACTCGCCCAAGCGGCTTGAGACTCCAGCTTGCGCTGGAGTGACGGCAGGAGGAGAAAGGGGCCGCCTCCGCCCCCGACAAAAGCTTCCCTACCCACCCCCCAAGCAGGTTTCCGTTGCGACGCAGCGCGCTACGGCGCATCTGCCATTCATGGCCAGTCTCCTCGATCCCACCGCCCGCGGGCGGGTCATTCTCGTCGGTGCCGGCCCGGGCGATCCGGGGCTGCTCACCGTCCGCGCGGTCAAGGCGCTCGAAAGCGCCGACGTCGTCGTCCACGACGGTTTGATCGACCCGCGCGTGCTCGAGATCGCGCCTGCCGCCGCGCAGCGCATCTCGGTCGCCAAGAAGCGCGCGCGCCACACCCTGCCGCAGGAAGCGATCAACGCGCTGATCGTCGCCCATGTGAAGACCGGCGCAATTGTGGTGCGGCTTAAGGGCGGCGACCCATTCATTTTCGGCCGCGGCGGCGAGGAAGTCGAAGCGGTGCGCGCCGCCGGCCTCCCCGTCGAGGTCATTCCCGGTGTCTCCGCGGCCTTGGGCTGCGCCGCCGAGGCGATGCTGCCACTCACCCATCGCGATCATTCGAGCGCGGTCAGTTTCGTCGCCGGCCAGTGCAAGGGGCTCGCCGAGCAGGATTGGTCCGGCCTCGCCGGCCAGGGCCGCACCCTGGTAATCTACATGGGCGTCGCCACCGCTACTGACATCGCCGACAAGCTGATGGCCGACGGCGTCGCGCCGGACATGCCGGTCGCGGTGCTCGAGAAAGGCACGCTTGCCGGCCACCGCGCGCTCAAGACGCTGCTCGCCGATCTCGGCGCGATGGTGACCCGCGAGGGCGTCGAGAGCCCGGCGATCATCGTCGTCGGCGAGGTCGTCGAGCTGTCGGACGCCGAGGACAAGCTCGCGCGCTGGGCGCAGGCCGCGACCACGCTCCAGGATCTCGGCGCATGAAGCTGCTCACGGGCAACGACCTGCCCTCGGGCGATGTGGTATGGTGGACCGGTTCGAGCTGGTCGCGCCATGTCGAGGAGGCGGTCGACGTCGGCCTTGCCGGCGAGGGCATCCT
>NZ_JALNUP010000021.1 GCF_026540855.1 Sphingomonas sp. GC_Shp_5 | reverse complement strand
CTTTGTGCCGCTGGTCCGGATCGCGCCATGCAACCGTGACACTGTGGCTGCGTTACGACCTCGCAATGATGTCACGATCCCTGCTCAAGGTCGCCAGCTACAACATCCACAAGGGTATCGGTCTCGATCGCCGCCGCAGTCCCGAGCGCGTGATCGAGGTGCTGCGAGAGATCGACGCCGACGTCATCGCGCTGCAGGAGGCCGATCGCCGTTTCGGCAGCCGGGAGGGAGTGATTCCCGCCCATCTGCTCGAGGAGCATAGCGACTATAAGGCGGTCGAGTTCGGCATGCGCGCGCTGTCGATGGGGTGGCACGGCAACGTCATCCTAGTCCGCAAGGCAAGCCAGGTGGTTGATCGCGAGCCGATCCACCTCCCCTCGCTCGAGCCGCGCGGCGCAGTGCTTGCGGACGTGCGCAGCCATGCAGGCGTTGTGCGCGTGGTCGGCATGCACCTTGACCTATCGGGCCTATGGCGTCGCCGGCAGGCCGCCGCGGTGATGAGCCATGTCGACAGCTGCAGCCAGCGCCATCCTACGGTGCTGATGGGCGACCTCAACGAATGGACCGCGGCGGCGGGCTGCCTGCGCGATTTCGCGCGCGACTTCACCGTTGCCGCCACCGGGCCCAGCTTCCACGCCCGCCGCCCGGTCGGCCGGCTCGACCGGATCATGGTCTCGCGCGACCTGACGGTGACCGATTGCGGGGTCCACGCCAGCGCCGCGGCGCGCAAGAATTCCGATCACCTGCCGATCTGGGCAACGCTGGCGCTGGCATGATCGCGCCTCGGCTCGAGCGTTGAGCGTGCGCGACAAGGAACTGCGGCTGGCGCTGGTCTGCTACGGCGGGGTGAGCCTTGCCGTCTACATGCACGGCATCACCAAGGAGATCTGGCGGCTGGTCGGCGCCAGCCGCGCCCGCCACGCCGATGACGCCGGTGACGCGGGAACGACGGACAGCCCCTATGCCGCGTTGCTCGAAGCGATCGAGACGAGCGCGGGAATCCGGCTGCGGGTGCTCGCCGACATCATCGCCGGTGCGTCCGCCGGCGGCATCAACGGCATCTTCCTGGGGCAGGCGATCACCAGCGGGCAGAGCCTCGATCCGCTGACCGACCTGTGGCTCGATTCGGCCGACGTCGAGGCGCTGGTCGCGAGCGAGGCGGCCCCGTCGTCGCGCTTCGCCAAGATGTGGGCGCTGCCGATCGCCTGGATGGCGGCCGGGCGCAGCGCGGAGCGGGTGGAGGAACTGGAGGAGGCGACGCGGGACGAGGTGCGCGGCAAGCTCTCGCACTTCGTTCGCTCTCGCTGGTTCGAGCCTCCGTTCGGCGGCGAGACCTTTACCGGGCTGCTGCTCGATGCGTTCGATGCGATGGCGGCAAGCAAGGCGGGGCCGCGGCTGCTCCCCGACGGGCAGCCGCTCGACCTGTTCGTCACCGTCACCGATTTCACCGGCCACCCCGAGCGCCTGGCGCTGAACTCGCCGCCCGAGGTGCTGGAGACCGAGCATCGGCTGGTGATCGGCTTCACCGACCATGGCATCGCCGGCCATCCGCTCGCGGCGATACCCGATCTCGCCTTCGCCGCGCGCGCGACCTCAAGCTTTCCCGGCGCCTTCCCGCCATTCACCGTCAAGGAACTCGACACGGTGCTCGCGGCACGCGGGCTCGACTGGGCGGGCCGCGCCGCCTTCCTCCAGCGGGTGCTGCCGCGCCAGTTCGCCGCCAACCAGGCCGACAAGACGGTGCTGATCGACGGCTCGGTGCTCGCCAACGCGCCGTTCCGGCCGGCGATCGACGCGCTCAAGCAACGCCCGGCGCGCCGCGAGATCGATCGCCGCTTTGTCTATATCGACCCCTCCCCCGGCCTCAAGCTCAGGCTCGGCAAGGGCGAGGCCGACCCCGGCTTCTTCCAGACCATCATCGGCGCACTGAGCGACCTGCCGCGCAGTCAGCCGATCCGCGACAATCTCGACGCGATCGCCGAGCGCTCGGCCCGCATCGACCGGATGCGCGGGATCGTCACCGCGCTGCGGCCCGAGGTGGAGGCGGCCATCGAGGCGTTGTTCGGCCATACGCTGTTCCTCGGCCGGCCGACCGCAGCGCGGCTGATCGCCTGGCGCCGGCGCGCGCAGGATGCGGCCGCGGCCGCCGCGGGCTTTGCCTATGCCGCCTACGGCCACCTCAAGCTGACCGGCGTGATCGAGACGATCACCGCCTTGCTCTACGAAGCCGGTGGCGAGTCCGGGCAACAGCGCTGGCAGCGGCTGCGCACCGCGATCGACGCGGCGATCGCCTCGCACGGCTTCGGCGACATCGGGCCGTCCTTCTCGGGCAAGGAAAGCGCGGCGACGATCGCCTTCCTGCGCACCTTCGACATCGGCTTCCGCATCCGCCGGCTGCGGCTGATGGCGCGCCGGTTAGCCCAGATCGAGGCCGAAGAGCGCACCGCCGAGCCGATGCGCGAGGCGATCTACGGCTCGCTCGCGACCTATCTCAACGCGCTGCGCGCCGACCAGCATCCCGCCTTGCGCGATGTCGTCCGTGATTTGCGCGACGATGCCGCGCCGCTGCTCGACGCGCTGTCCGCCAGCCTCGACCTCACCAGCCTCGATGCCGACACCGACCGCCGGCTCGCTGAGGGATTCGCGGCGCTCGACAAGTCGGCGCGGCGGACGCTGCTGCTGAGCTATCTCGGCTTCCCGTATTTCGACACCTCCACCCTGCCGCTGCTGCAGGGCGAAGGCCTCGACGAGTTCGACCCGATCAAGGTCGATCGGATCTCGCCCGACGATGCGACCTCAATCCGCGGTGGCGGCGCCGAGGCGACGCTCAAGGGTATCCAGTTCAACAACTTCGGCGCCTTCTTCAGCCGCGCCTATCGCGAGAACGATTATTTGTGGGGCCGCCTGCATGGCGCCGAACGCATGATCGACATCTGCGTCTCCACCCTGCCCGCCACCGTGCGGATGAAGCCTGGCCAGGTTGCCGCGCTCAAGCGCCAGGCGTTCCTCGCGATCCTCGACGAGGAGGAACCGCGGCTGACGGCGATCGGGGCGCTGTTCACGTCGCTACGGGAGGAGATCGGATAAAGGCTTGCGCCGGCGATCCGTCATCCCAGCGAAAGCTGGAGCTCGGTAAGGCGCGCGAGCATGGAGCCGCTTGAGACCCCAGCCTTTGCTGGGGTGGCGGGCGAGTGGCCGACCGACGCGCCACCATCACCTATCAAGCGTTATCCCGCCTCCATCCACCCTGCTTGCGCTGGGGTGACGGGGGCTCTAGCCTTGGCCGCCGCTAGGAGACGTTCATTGCAGTTCCTGAAAATCCTGTTCTGGTGCCTGCTCGCCTTCGTGGCGGCGCTGTTCACCTACAGCAATTGGAACAGCATCGAGATCCATCTGTGGAGCGGGCTAATTGCGGCGGTGAACCTGCCGCTGCTGCTGCTCGTCACCTTCCTGATCGGTTTCCTGCCGACCTATTTGTACATGGGCGCGCGCCGCTGGCGGCTACGGCAGCGGCTGACCACCTGCGAGCGAACGCTTGCCGACCTCCGCATTGCCGCAGTCACCCCGTCGCCGGCGCTGGTCGAGCCGACGCTGCCAGTCGCGACGCCGTTGCCGATCGCCGCGGCCGGTGAGGTCCCCGCCGAGACCGTGCCCGTCAGCGTGGTGCCCGCCACCGTGGTGCCGGTCGCCGTCGCGCCCGCCGAGACGCCGCCCGTCGATGGTGCGCCCGTACCGGCGGTGCCCGCAGAACCGGAAGCCGCGCCGTCGGCAACGCCGTCTGCCGCCACCGCACCGGACGAGCCGCTGGCGCAAGGCCGGCTGGTATGAGCCCGATCTACGTCGCGATCGATACGCCAGACCTCGATCGCGCCAAGGCGATCGCTACCCGCACCCGCCACCATGTCGGCGGGATCAAGCTCGGGCTCGAATTCTTCTGCGCGCACGGCCAGCACGGCGTCCACGAGATGGCGACGCTCGGCCTGCCGATCTTCCTCGACCTCAAGCTCCACGATATCCCCAACACCGTCGCCAAGGCGGTGCAAGCGCTGGCACCGCTCGCGCCGGCGATCCTCACCGTCCATGCCGCGGGCGGGCGGGCGATGCTGGAGGATGCCAAGGCCGCGGCGCCGAGCGGCACCAAGGTGGTGGCGGTGACGATGCTCACCAGCCTCGACGCGAACGACCTCGCTGCGACCGGGGTCGGCGGCAGCGCCCATGACCATGTCGTGCGGCTCGCCGAGCTGGCGCGCGAAGCCGGCGTCGACGGCATCGTCTGTTCGGGCGCCGAGGTCGCGGCCGCCAAGGCGCTGTGGCCCAAGGGCTTCTTCGTGGTTCCGGGGGTACGGCCGGCCGATGGCGTGATCGGCGACCAGAAGCGGGTGGTCACCCCGCGTGCAGCGCTCGATGCGGGTGCCTCGATCTTGGTGATCGGCCGCCCGATCACCCAGGCCGACGATCCCGACACGGCCGCCCGGGCGATCGGCGCTACCCTGTAAGCTTCGCATCTACCGGCGGTTTTCCGGAAGCAGCCCTGTTCAATTCCCCCCCCCATCACCCGAGACTTGCACAGGGTCCACGCCGCTTCCCCCGGGATGCTTCGGCTGATGTATCATAAATGCGCGGCCGAGCCCGGGATGACGAAGAAGAAGCGCGGATACGGTCCAATCTCGCGGCTTCGATCGCCGTCGCCGCGAGGCAGCAGCCTTGGTATCGGTTGGCTGCCACCGGAAAGCCATTGTGTTGCCGCGCCGCCGGGCCGACAGAGCCGGTCATGCCAAGCCTTGCCAAGATCTGCGGCCTTTCGACTCCCGCCACGCTCGATGCCGCGATCGGCGCCGGTGCGAGCCATGTCGGTTTCGTGTTCTTCCCGCCGAGCCCACGTAACCTCAGTGTCACCCGCGCCGCCGAACTCGCGGCGCGGGTTCCCGGCCATGTTGCGCGCGTCGGCGTGTTCGTCGATCCGGATGACGCGCTGCTCGAGCAGACGATGGCGGCGGGGCAGCTCGATGCCGTCCAGCTCCACAAGGTGACGCCGGCACGCGCCGCGGCAGTGCGCGCGCGGTTCGGCCGCGAGACCTGGGCCGCGGTGGCGATCCGCACCCGTGCCGATCTCGACACGGCGGCCAGCTACGCCGGCGCCGCGGATCGGCTTCTGTATGACGCCAAGACACCGGAAGGCGCTGCGCTGCCCGGCGGCATGGGGCTGCGGTTCGACTGGGCGCTGCTCGATGGGTTTCGCCACCCGATGCCTTGGGCGCTCTCCGGCGGGCTCGATGCCGGCAACATCGCGGAGGCAATCCGCCGCACCGGCGCAGCGCTGGTGGACGTGTCGTCGGGCGTCGAGGCGAGCCCCGGCATCAAGAACGTCGACAAGATTCGCGCGTTCCTGAAGGCCGCCGCCGCAGGCTGATCCTCGTTCGTCAGCGCATCAGCTCGCTCGAACGGTCGAGCACGCCAAATATTGATGCTCAGCGGAACCTGATCCGTCACCCCAGCGAAGGCTGGGTTTTCTCTCGAAGGCACAATGCCCCGTGGCGCGAGACCCCAGCTTTCGCTGGGGTGACGGACTGGCGGGTCGGCAGCATTACCGGCAGCTACGCCACATGGCCGCCGCCACCCCCAACCAACACTTGGCCTCTCGTCCGCAGGTGCTAAAGCGCTGGGATGAACGCCCCCAACACCTTCCGTGCCCAGCCCGACGAGCGTGGCCATTTCGGCGACTACGGCGGCCGCTACGTCGCCGAAACGCTGATGCCGCTGATCCTCGAGCTCGAGCGCGAGTATAAGGCCGCCAAGGCCGATCCCGCCTTCCAGGCGCAGTTCGACGATCTGCTCGAACATTATGTCGGCCGGCCGAGCCCGCTCTATTACGCCGAACGGCTGACCGAGGCGCTGCGTGCGTCGGCGCCGGATGGCCCAAATGGTGAGAAGCGCGGCGCGCAAGTGTGGTTCAAGCGCGACGAGCTCAACCATACCGGCGCGCACAAGATCAATAACTGCATCGGCCAGATCCTGCTGGCGATGCGGATGGGCAAGACCCGCATCATCGCCGAGACCGGCGCGGGCCAGCATGGCGTCGCCACCGCGACGGTGTGCGCGCGGTTCGGCCTGCCATGCGTGATCTATATGGGCGCCAAGGACATCGAGCGGCAGGCGCCCAACGTGTTCCGGATGAAGCTGCTCGGCGCTGAGGTCCGGCCGGTGACGAGCGGATCGCATTCGCTCAAGGATGCGATGAACGAGGGTATGCGCGATTGGGTCGCGAACGTCCACGACACCTTCTACATCATTGGCACCGCCGCCGGCCCGCATCCCTATCCGGAGCTGGTGCGCGACTTCCAGTCGGTGATCGGCAAGGAAGCGCGCGCGCAGATGCTGTCGCGGATCGATCGCCTGCCCGACCTGCTGGTCGCTGCGATTGGCGGTGGCTCCAACGCGATCGGCCTGTTCCACCCGTTCCTCGACGACGCGCAAGTCAAGATGCTCGGCGTCGAGGCGGCGGGCGAAGGGCTCGACAAGAAGCATGCGGCGAGCCTCGCTGGTGGCTTCCCGGGCGTGCTCCACGGCAACAAGACCTATCTGCTCCAGGATGCCGACGGCCAGATCACCGAGGCGCATTCGATCTCGGCGGGACTGGACTACCCGGGCATCGGCCCCGAGCATGCCTGGCTGAAGGACATCGGCCGGGTCGAGTATACCGCTGTCACTGATACGGAGGCGCTCGACGCCTTCCAGTTGCTATGCCGCACCGAGGGCATCATCCCCGCGCTCGAACCGAGCCACGCGATCGCCGCGGTGGCGAAGGTGGCGCGCGAGATGCGGCAGGACCAGATCATCCTCGCGAACCTGTGCGGGCGTGGCGACAAGGACATCTTCACCGTCGCCGACGCGCTCGGGGTGGCGATATGACCCGGCTCGCCAGCGCCTTCGCCCGCGCCGCCGCGGACGGCCGCGCCGCGCTCGTCACCTTCGTCACCGCCGGCGATCCCGCGCCGGCCGCGACCGGCGCGATCCTCGATGCGCTGGTCGCGGGCGGCACCGATGTGATCGAGCTCGGCATGCCGTTCACCGATCCGATGGCCGATGGCCCCGCGATCCAGGCCGCCAACATCCGCAGCCTGCTCGCCGGCACCACCACCGCCGACATCCTCGGCATCGCGGCGGCGTTCCGCGCCCGTCATCCCGCCACGCCGCTGGTGCTGATGGGCTACGCCAACCCGATGCTGCGCCGCGGCCCCGACTGGTTCGCGCGCGCCGCCGCCGAGGCCGGGGTGGATGGCGTGATCTGCGTCGACATTCCTCCCGAGGAAGACGATGCGCTCGGGCCGGCGCTGCGTGGCGCCGGGATCGATCCGATCCGCCTCGCCACGCCGACCACCGATGCGGCGCGGCTGCCGCAGGTGCTCGATGGCGCCAGCGGCTTTCTCTATTATGTCTCGGTCGCCGGGATCACCGGGCTGCAGCAGGCCGCGCAGGCCTCGATCGAGGCGGCGGTGACGCGGCTCAAGGCATCCACCGCGCTGCCGGTCGTGGTCGGTTTCGGCGTGCGCACGCCTGATCAGGCAGCCGCGATCGGCGCGGTGGCCGATGGCGTGGTGGTCGGCTCGGCGATCGTCGAGCTGGTCGCGCAACACGGCGCCGATGCGCCCGCCGCGGTCAGCGCCTATATCGCAAGTCTCGCCGGCGCGCTGGCGTCGGCCCGGAAGGTACCCTCCATGGACATCATCGCATGAGCTGGCTCAACAGCGTCCGCAACGCCCTTTCCTTCGTCGCCAAGAAGGAGAGCTCGGACGAGAATCTCTGGCACAAGTGCAAGGGCTGCGGCCAGATGGTCTTCACCCGGGAGCTGGAGGAGAATCTCTACGTCTGCCCGAAGTGCGACCATCACGAGCGGATCGGCCCCAAGGAGCGGTTCAAGCAGATCCTCGACGAGGGCAGCTGCGCCGAGATCCCCGTTCCCAAGGTACCCGAGGACCCGCTCAAGTTTCGCGATTCCAAGCGCTACAGCGATCGGCTGAAGGCGGCGCGGACCTCGTCGCAGGAACAGGACGCGCTGATCAACGCGCGCGGCACGATCCTTGGCCATCGCGTGGTGATGGGCGTGCAGGACTTCGGCTTCATGGGCGGATCGATGGGTCTCGCGGTGGGCGAGGCCTTCATCCGCGGCGTCGAGGCGGCGATCGCCGACCGCTGCCCCTATGTGATCTTCACCGCCGCCGGCGGCGCGCGCATGCAGGAGGGCATCCTCAGCCTGATGCAGATGCCGCGCTCCACCGTGGCGATCCAGATGCTCCACGATGCCGGCCTGCCTTATGTGGTGGTGCTGACCGATCCCACCACCGGCGGCGTCACCGCCAGCTATGCGATGCTCGGCGACGTCCAGATCGCCGAGCCGGGCGCGCTGATCGGCTTTGCCGGCCAGCGGGTGATCGAGCAGACCATCCGCGAGAAGCTGCCCGAGGGTTTCCAGCGCTCGGAATATCTGCTCGAGCATGGCATGCTCGACATGGTGGTCCATCGCAAGGAACTGCGCGAGCGGCTGGCGACGGTGATCGGCTACCTCTGCGGCACGCGCGCGGCGGCCTGAGCCGGCCGCAGCGATGCCCGATTTCGCGACTTCGTCCAGCCCGGCGGTGCAGGCGCAGCTCGATCGGCTGACCCTGCTCTCGCCGGGCGCCGACGTCCTCGGGCTCGAGCGGATCACTCGACTGCTCGCCCGGCTCGGCGACCCGCACCACTCGCTGCCGCCGGTGTTCCATGTCGCCGGCACCAACGGCAAGGGCTCGACCTGCGCCTTCCTGCGCGCCGCGATCGAGGCGGCGGGGCACAGCGTCCACGTCTATTCGAGCCCGCACCTCGTCCGCTTCAACGAACGGATCCGCCTTGCCGGGCAGCTGATCGACGACGAGGCGCTGGCGGCGCTGCTCGCCGAGGTGCTCGGCGAGGCGGAGGATCTCGGCGCGAGCTTCTTCGAGATCACCACCGCGGCCGCCTTCCTCGCCTTCGCGCGCACTCCGGCGGCGGCGACCATCGTCGAGGTCGGGCTTGGTGGCCGTCTCGACGCGACCAACGTCATCGCCAAGCCCGCGGTGACCGGCATCGCCGCGCTCGGGCTCGATCACGAGGCGTTCCTGGGCGACACGCTGGTCGCGATCGCCGCCGAAAAGGCGGGAATCGCCAAGCGCGGCGTGCCGCTGGTGACGATGGATTATCCGCGTGCCTGTCGCGCGCGGATCGCCGCGGTCGCCGATGCCGCAGGGGCACCGGTGATCGCGCGCAACGCGGCGTGGCGGAGCGAGGCGCTGCGCAACTCCATGCGCTATCAGGACGAGGGCTTTTCGGTGGTGACCCGCCGCCCGCGGCTGGTCGGCCCGCACCAGGGGCGCAACCTCGCGCTCGCGATCGCCATGCTCCGCCACCAGGGCGCAATCGCGGTGCCCGAAGCGGCGATGCGCGCCGCCGCCGATTGGGCGCACTGGCCGGCGCGGATGCAGCGCCTGAACAATGGTCCGCTCCACGCCCGGCTGCCGGCGGGCTGCGAGCTTTGGCTCGACGGCGCCCACAACCCCTCCGCCGCGCAGCCGGTCGCCCGCGCGCTGCGCAGCCTCGCGCGCGGGCGGCCGGTCACCCTGGTGTCCGGCATGCTCGCCAACAAGGATGCTTCCGGCGTGCTGCGCGCGCTCGCGCCCGGCCTCTCGCGGGTGATCGCGGTGCCGGTGCGCGGTCACGACCATCACCCCCCAGCGACCCTCGCGGACTTTGCCCGCGACCTCGGCACCGAGGCGACGACCGCCGAGAGCCTCGACCAGGCGCTCGATCTCGCCGCGGCGGGCGGGAGCGATCAACTCGTGCTGATCGCCGGCTCGCTCTACCTCGCCGGCGAAGCGCTCGCCGCCAACGACGAACAACCGAACTGACGAATTATTGCGATTGACTATCAATAGCTGAAGCGCGACCTTGCCGGTTCAACAGGAGTCGCGCCCCATGACCGACGTCGCCACCACTGCCACCCACCTGCCCCACGCGTTGCCCGATTGCCCCAATGCGCGGATCGCGCTGTTCGCGATGCGGCGGATGGGCGCCAACGGCCTCGCCGATGCCCGCGCCAGCCACGCGCTGTTCACCGCCTTTGGCCAGGGCTTCAAGCGCCCGCTGGTGCTGATGCGCAGCTTCATGGCCGACCTCGCCAGTGCGGCGAGCGGCACCATTGCCATCGCACCCTGCTGCTGCGCGCGCACCACCTCGGCCGAGGCGGCACTGCTGACCATTCTCGCCCGCGTCGAAACCGCGCCGGGCGCCGCGCGGTTGCTGATGACCGATCTGCTCGGCGTCCGCCAGGTCGAGGGCGTGCTCGCCAGCGCCGCGGTACTCGCCGCCGCCTTCGCCGACGACGGCCGCCCGATCACCGGCTAGACGGCCTCGCCCTCGCGCGCGTCGCCCTTGCCGACGATGCCGGCGCTGCCGATCGAGCGGTCGACCAGCCCCGAGCGGCACATCCACCAGAACAGCAGCACCCCCGGCAGCGCGGCCACCGTCGTCCCCCAGTAGAAGGCGACATAGCCGAAGCGATCGACCAGCTGGCCGGTGGTGGTGGCGGTGAGCACCCGCCCGACCACGCTCGCCGCCGCCGAGATCAGCGCATATTGCGCGGCGGTGAAGCGGAGATCGGTCAGCGCGGAGAAATAGGCGACCACCGTCACCCCGCCGATCCCGCTCGAGGCGTTTTCAAACGCCATCGCCGCGCCGAGCCCGAGGTTGCTGTGCCCCGAGCCGGCGAGCAGCGCGAAGCTCGCGTTGGAGACCATCATCAGCACCAGGCTGATCAGCACCGAGCGCTTGAGGCCGAGCCGTGCATAGAGCGCGCCGCCGATGAACAGCCCCACCCAGAACGCCCAGAAGCCGACGCCGACATCGTAGAGCGCGATCTCGTCGTTGCTGAACCCGAGGTCGTCGAGCAGCAGCCGCAGCGCCTGCTGGCCGAGCGTATCGCCGATCTTATGGATGAGAATGAAGGCCAGGATCACGAACGCGCCGTGGCGGCGGAAGAATTCGGTGAACGGCCCGACGATCGACGACGCCAGGTCGCCGATCCCGCGCCGCTCGATGACGACCAAGCGGCGCACCGGCTCGCCGCGCACCAGCGCGACGATCATCGCCGGCAATGCGAAGGCAATGCAGGCCAGATAGGCGACATGCCAGTTCGTCCGCGCGGCGATCACCAGCGCCAGGCCGCCGGCGAGCACCGAGCCGATCTTCCAGCCATATTGGGTCATGCCCGAGCCGACGCCCATCTGGTATGGCTCGAGCGTCTCGATCCGATAGGCGTCGATGACGATGTCGTAGGTGGCGCCGGCAAAGCCGACTAGGATCGCGGCGGTGATCGTGCGCGACAGCTCGGTCGCGGGATCGACCAGCGCGAGATTGGCGATCGCCACCATCACCAGCACGCCGGCGAGGAGCAGCCACGACACGCGCTGGCCGAGGCGGCCGATCAGCGGCAACCGCACGCCATCCACCATCCATGCCCACAAAGGCTTCAGATTGTAGACCAGGAACGCCAGGGTGAAGGCGGTGATGGTCGATTTGTCGAGGCCATCCTGCTTCAGCCGAGTGGTCAGCGTCGCGCCGATCATGGTGAAGGCAAGCCCCGAGGAGATCCCCATGAAGAACACCGCGAGCGGACCCCGCTCGACATAAGGCCGCAGGCCGTCCCACCAGCTCGCCTGCCGCACGCTCTCGTTCATCGCCGCTCCACTCGTCACTCGCAGCGGCGACACTAGCGCCAAATCTCGCCGCGGCTAGAACGGATCGACACCCGAGCGACGGCAGGCCCGGATCGCACGCTCACACCTCAGCAATAGCCGGTCCTCAACGCCCGCGCCCAATCTGCGCGCCCGTTGGCGTCGGCGTCGCACGCCGCCTGCTCCCAATCATAGGCCACTTTCCGAAAATCGGCCGACCAGCGGCCGCCACGGTCGTCGATCACCGCATAGCGCGCGTGCGGCGACCCGCTCTCCATCCGGTGCAGAAACGGCCGGTCATCGTCATAGACGGGCAAGCCGACGCTGCCCGGGTTGACGATCAGCCGGCCGTCGCCAAGCGTCATCGCCCGCTGGAGGTGGGTGTGGCCACACAGGATAACTGCCGCGTCAGCACCAGCGGCGCGGGCCTCGACCTCCGCCTCGCTGGCCGGCCGGGCGCCATCGGCGGTGACGGTGTCGAGGAAGTAATCGACATCGCTTGCGGGCGTGCCGTGGACCAGCAGCACGCCGCCATCGAGGCGCAAGCTTGTCGGCAGGCTCGCCAGCCAGGCGCGGTGATCAGCGTCGAGCGTCGCGGCGGCATGGCGATCCGACAGCCCCAGCCGCTCGGGCGGCAATTCGCCAAGCTGTCGCTCGTGATTGCCGCGGATCGTCGGCAGGCCCAGCGGCATCAGTCGCGCCGCCGTGGCCGCCGGAAACAGCGCGCCCGAGCAGATGTCGCCGAGGTTGACGATCAGGTCGACGCCGTCCTTTGCGATGTCAGCGAGCACGGCGTCGAGCGCTGCAATATTGCCGTGGATGTCGGAGATGGCCGCGATCTTCATCGCCGCAGCATAGCCGCCGGCGCCTCGGCGCCTACCCCCGCTGGCTCGACGGAGCCGCTAGATCTGCCGCTCGAACAGCCGCAGACCCGGTGGCAGCCGCTTTGGCGGCTTGCCCGCGAGGCTCGCCTCGATCGCCGCGATGGCGCCGAGCAGATCCTTGGGATTGTAGGGCTTGGCGAGGCACCCCACCGCGATCGCGCTCGCCTCGTCGGGAAAATGACCGGTGACGAACAGCACCGGCACCGATCGCGCGACCGCGGCGCGGGCGACGTCGAGCCCCGAGCCGTCGGCGAGATTGACGTCGACTAACACGAGGTCGATCACCTTGTCCGATCCGATCACCTCCAGCGCGTCGGCGACCCGATCCACCGTGGCGACGATGTGATAAGCGGCATCCGACAGGAAATATTCGGTGTCGAACGCCACCAGCGGCTCATCCTCGACAACGAGGAGGCGCTCGATCTGACGTTTCTTCCGACCAAAAATCATCGTCCAGCCTGCTCCGAGCGCAATTCCGGTGCGGTTCGTTACGCTCGCGCGACATAACGCGCGCTTTGTTGATCAGTCGCAAATATTTTCGCGTTGAGCGCCAATCACCTGTATGGCCGCGCCATGCCGAGCCACCAGGACGACCAAATTCCGCCCGATCGGGCCGGAGACCGTATTGCCAAGCTGTTGGCGCGCGCCGGCGTGGCGTCGCGCCGAGACATCGAGCGGATGATCGCCGACGGCCGCATCGCCAAGGACGGCGTGGTGCTCGATACGCCCGCCACCGTGCTGAAGTCGCTCGCCGGGATCACCGTCGATGGCGAGCCGGTCGGCGCACCCGAACATGCCCGCCTGTTCCTGTATCACAAGCCGCCCGGGCTGCTCGTCACCGAGCGCGATCCCAAGGGCCGGCCGACGATCTACGATCGCCTGCCCGCCGATCTGCCGCGCGTGGTGCCGGTCGGCCGTCTCGATCTCGCTACCGAGGGGCTGCTGATGCTGACCACCGATGGCGGCTTCAAGCGCCAGCTCGAGCTGCCCGCGACCGGCGTCGAGCGCAGCTATCGCGCGCGGGCTTATGGCAACGTCACCCAGGCGCAGCTCGAGGATCTCGCCGACGGCGTCGAGATTGAGGGCATCCGCTACGGATCGATCGACGCCAACATCGAGCGGCGCACCGGCGCCAATGTCTGGATCGAGCTGACTCTGACTGAGGGCAAGAACCGCGAAGTGCGGCGCGTGCTCGAATATCTCGGGCTGCAGGTCAGCCGCCTGATCCGCACCCGCTACGGCCCGTTCGTGCTCGCCGATCTGCCGCCAGGCGAGGTTGGCGAGATCAAGCAGCATGATCTGGTCGCCTTCCGCAAGACGCTGGAATCGCCGCGCCGCCAGCGCGAGCAGATGGAGCCTGTGTCGGTCGAGGGCCCGGCGCGGAACGCCGGCGCGAGCGGCCGCCCGCGATCGCACCTCCCGTCCCAGCGCCAGGAGGGTGACGTTCCCTATCGCGGCGAGCGCGTGCCGCGTCCGGTGTCGGCACGCGGCTCGCGTGGCGCTGCCCGCCATCCCGCCGACGAGCGGGCCCCCGCGGGTCGCCCGGCGCCCGCGGAGAGGAGTGAGCGTCCATCTTTCCGCACCGGCGATGACCGCCCGATGCGCAGCGAGGCCCAGCAGGGCCAGCGCCGCACTCCCGATCGCGCCGCGCCCGCCCCGCGTGGTGATGCACCGCGCCCCGGCTTCAGGCCGCAGGCCGATCGGATGGCACGTCCCGGAACCACGCGACCGTCCCGCACCGCCACCGATCCCCGCGCCGCGCGCAGCGACGCCGATGCACGGCCGCCGCGCGCCGCCGCTCCCGATCGCACCGGCTGGGCCAAGGCCGCGCCACGACCCAACAAGGGCCGCCCCGATCGCAGCGCCACGCCGCGCCCGCCTCGTGCCGGCGACGATCGGCCGGAGCGTGCCCCCGCCCCGCGCGGCGAGCGGATGGACGCCGTGCGCGGCGAGCGGACTGACGCCTCGCGCGGCGCGCGGACCGGCGCGACCCTGTCGCCGCGCACCAAGGGCCCCGCCGGTGGCCGCGGCCGCCCACCGCGTGACGGCGATAATCCCCGCACTGGCCCCGGCAAGGGTCCGGCCGGTGGTCGCGGCCATCCGCCCAAGGCGAAGCGCTGATGCGGGTGATCGCCGGGCAATGGCGAGGGCGGCCGCTGGTCGCTCCCAAAGGCGAGGCGACGCGGCCCACCGCCGATCGCACCCGTGAGGCGCTGTTCTCGATGCTCGCCAGCCGGCTCGGCAGCTTCGAGGGGCTGGCGGTCGCCGATCTGTTCGCCGGCTCAGGCGCGCTCGGCATCGAGGCGCTGTCGCGCGGTGCGGGCTCGTGCCTGTTCGTCGAGCAGGATCGCGCCGCGGTCGACGCGCTCAAGGCCAATCTCGCCAAGCTCGAGACGCGCGCGGATGTCCGCGCCACCTCGGTGCTGGCACTTGGCCCGACTGCGACGCCGCTCGACCTGATCATGATGGACCCGCCCTATGGCACCGGTGCCGGCGCGGTGGCGCTCGACAAGCTCGGCCGGCTCGGCTGGATCGGGCCCGCGACCTGGGTCAGCATCGAGACCGCCAAGGCCGAGGAGATCGAGGTCGCCGGCTTTGCGATCGACGCCACCCGCGTCCACGGCAAGGCGCGGCTGACGCTGCTGCGCCAGGCCTAGACCAGCAGGTCGGCCACCGGCGGTGCCGACCGGCCGCGCACCAGCACCAGCGCCACCAGGCTGAGCAGCGCCGCACCGCTGAGATACAGGCCGACCAGCGCCAGCCCGCCCTTCATCGCCAGCCCCTGCGCGATCAGCGGGGTGAGGCCGCCACCGATCACCCCGGCGACGTTGAACGCGATCGACGCGCCCGAATAGCGCACCCGCGCCGGGAACAGCCCCGGCAACCACGCGCCGAGCGGACCGTAGACGAAGCCCATCATGAACAATAGCACCGCGAGGAACGCGAACAGCTCGCCAAGCGAGCCGCTGCCCATTAGCGGCGCCATCACGAAGCCGGTCAGCGCCACGCCGACGCAGCCGGCGGCGAGCACGCGGCGCTCGTCGAACCAGCGATCGGCGAGCCATGCGGACAGATAGATGCCGAGTGCCATGAACAGGATCGCGCCGAGCTGAACGCCAAGCAGCGCCTGCATCGGATAGCCCAGCGTCTTGGTGCCATAGCCGAGCACGAAGGCGGTGGCGATGTAATAGGTCGCAAAGCAGGCGACCGCGCCGATCGTGCCGGCGATCGTGACGCCCGCATGGCGGCGCAGCACCTCGGCGATCGGCACCGCTGGCGGTGGCGCCTCGGCAAGCGAGGCGGCGAACTCGGCGGTCTCGACCAGCTTAAGCCGGATCCACAGTCCGAGCAGCACCAGCAAGGCGCTGATCGCGAACGGGATCCGCCAGCCCCAGTCGCGGAACTGGTCGGGCGTCAGCCACAGGCCGAGCAGCAGGAACAGGCCATTGGCGGCGATGAAGCCGACCGGCGCGCCGAGCTGCGGCGCCATGCCGTAGCGCGCGCGCCAGCCCGGCGGCGCATTCTCCACCGCGAGCAGCGCCGCCCCGCCCCATTCGCCGCCGAGGCCGAAGCCCTGGCCGAAGCGCAGCAGGCACAAGGCGACCGGGGCTGCCCAGCCGGCGCTCGCGTAAGTCGGCAGCACCGCGACCAAGGTCGTCGACAAGCCCATCGTCAGCAGGCTCGCGACCAAAGTCGACTTGCGGCCGATGCGATCGCCGAAATGGCCGAACACCACGCTGCCGATCGGCCGCGCGAAGAACGCGACTGCGAGCGTCGCGAAGGCGGCAAGCTGCTGGGTGCCGGCCGCGCCCTTGGGGAAGAACAGCTCGCCGAACACCAGGCTCGCGGCCGTGGCGTAGATGTAGAAGTCGTAGAATTCGACGGCGGTGCCAACCAGGCTGGCGAGCAGGATACGGCGGGCGGCGGGAGGATGCATGCCGCCCTGTATCGTTTAGCAGCCGCATCGCGCAACTAAAGGAATGTCGATGCTGCCCCGGCTTGCAAGATGCGCCGCCGCTACCTGGGTTCGCGGAGGAAAGAAGAACGGCCCGGCGCACCGAAACCGACATCCCCGACCCGCTGACATTTTACGGCAACAATGCTCCCCCATAGCGCCGGCAGCCGCTGCTCCTCTCCCCCTTTGAGCGCGGCTGTCGGGCGCCTCCCCTGTCGCCCGGCCTCCCTGAACTACGGGGCGGTTCCTCACCGAGCCGCCCCGGATTTTGTCGGGGCTTCCACAACAGCTTGGCGGTTGCCTCCGGCCTCGGCGTTCCCTACCTGTTCACCGGTGAACGACCTCGCCCCCCGCCCGTCTGCCGCCGTGCAGGATCCGCCCTATCTTCAGGGCCTGAACGATCCCCAGCGCGAGGCGGTACTGACCACCGAAGGCCCGGTGCTGATGCTCGCTGGCGCCGGCACCGGCAAGACCGCGGCACTCACCGCGCGGCTGGCGCACCTGCTCTACACCCAGCGCGCTTATCCTTCGCAAATCCTGTCGGTGACCTTCACCAACAAGGCCGCGCGCGAGATGCGCGAGCGGGTCGGCCGGCTGGTCGGCGATCTCGTCGAGGGCATGCCCTGGCTCGGCACCTTCCACGCGATCGGCGCCAAGATGCTGCGCCGCCACGCCGAGCTGGTCGGCCTGCAGAGCAATTTCACCATCCTCGACACCGACGACCAGCTGCGCCTGCTCAAGCAGATGATCGTCGCCGCCGATCTCGACGAGAAGCGCTTTCCCGCGCGCAGCCTCGCGGGACTGATCGACGAATGGAAGAACAAGGGGCTCGTTCCCGCCGATATCGATGCCGGCGAGAGCGAGCGCTACGCCAACGGCCGCGGCGGCGAGCTCTATGCGCAATATCAGGCGCGGCTGAAGGCGCTCAACGCCTGCGACTTCGGCGATCTGCTGCTGCACATGCTGACCATCCTCAAGACCCACCGCGACGTGCTCGAGGACTACCAGCGCCGCTTCAAATATATCATGGTCGACGAGTATCAGGACACCAACAGCGTCCAGTATCTCTGGCTGCGGCTGCTCGCCCAGGCGCGGCGCAACATTGCCTGCGTCGGCGACGACGATCAGTCGATCTACTCCTGGCGCGGCGCCCAGGTGGAGAATATCCTCAAGTTCGAGAAGGATTTCCCCGGCGCCAAGGTGATCCGGCTCGAGCAGAATTACCGCTCCACCCCGCACATCCTCGGCGCCGCCGGCGGCGTCATCGCCAACAACAGCGGCCGGCTCGGCAAGCAGCTGTGGACCGAGCTCGACGCCGGCGAGAAGGTCCAGGTGATCGGCGTCTGGGACGGGCCCGAGGAGGCTCGCCGCGTCGGCGACGAGATCGAGGCATGCCGAAGGAACGGCAAGAGCCTCGACGACATTGCCATCCTGGTTCGCGCCCAGCACCAGACCCGCGAGTTCGAGGATCGCTTCATCGCGATCGGCATGCCCTACAAGATCGTGGGCGGCTTCCGCTTCTACGAGCGCGCCGAGATCCGCGATGCGCTGGCCTATCTGCGCATCGTCAACCAGCCCGCCGACGATCTCGCCTTCGAGCGGATCGTCAACGTCCCCAAGCGCGGCCTGGGCGACAAGGCGATCGCCAAGATCCACCAGCTCGCCCGCGCCACCCGCGTGCCGCTGACCACCGCCGCCGCGCGGATTCTCGATACCGACGAGCTCACCCCTCAGGCGCGCCGCACGCTCGGCAATTTCATCGGCGACATCGCTCGTTGGCGCGACATGGCGCGCGACCTGCCGCATGCCGAGCTCGCCCGCCAGTTGCTCGACGAGAGCGGCTATACCGCCATGTACCAGGCCGAGAAGTCGGTCGAGGCCGCCGGCCGGCTCGAGAATCTCAACGAGCTCGTCCGCGCGATGGAGGAATATGAGAGCCTCGGCGCCTTCCTCGAGCATGTCAGCCTGGTGATGGACAATGAGGGCGGCAAGCAGGACCCGCAGGTCACGATCATGACCATCCATGCCGCCAAGGGCCTCGAGTTCGACACCGTGTTCCTGGTGGGCTGGGAGGAAGGCGTGTTCCCGTCGCAGCGCAGCCTCGACGAGGGCGGGCTGCGCAGCCTGGAAGAGGAGCGCCGCCTCGCCTATGTCGCGATCACCCGCGCGCGCCGCCGCGCGGTGATCATCCATGCCGCCAACCGTCGCATCTATGGCCAATGGACCTCGAGCATCCCCAGCCGGTTCGTCGGCGAGCTGCCGCCCGAGCATATCGACAGCGAGACCACCATGTCCGGCGGCGCCAGCCTGTGGCAGGCTAATTGGAGCGAGCGTGCCGATCCCTTCGCCAATGTCGCGCGCGGCAACGGCCGCGGCCCCGGCTGGCAGCGCGCCGCCGGCTCGGGATCGGGCTTCACCACCGCCCAGACGCGTATCGTCGAGACCCGCACGCCATCGGTCAGCATCGGCAACAAGGGCCGCAGCGACCTCTCGGTCGGGCAGCGCGTGTTCCACCAGAAGTTCGGCTATGGCGCTATCGCGGAGATCGAAGGCAACAAGCTCGAGATCGATTTCGAGGCCGCCGGTCGCAAGCGGGTGATGGACAGTTTCGTGACGCTGGGCTGAGCCCGCGCTCAGGGCAGTCGATCGGCCGGCAGCGGCGGCTCGATCACCCCGAGCAGCAGCGCCAGCGCCATGTCGCGCGCAGCGCCGGCGAGCGCCGCGTCCGGCAGTTCGCCCGCCGTCCAGAACGACAGCACGCCGCGAAAGCCGAACGCCAGCTGGCCGGGTAAGCGACGCAGCGCGCCCTCCCGTTGCGCCGGGATCAGCCCGTCGCCCGCGCCCAGCGCCAGCGCCCACAGGGCAGTCGATCGCGCCCACACCGTGCCCGGGCTACCACCCCCAGTGCCGATGAAGCCCATCACCGCGCGGTTGACCACCGGCTCCTCCAGCATCACCGCCGCTGCCGTATCGACCGCCAGCAGCACGCGCTGCGGCGCCTCTCCCGCTGGCCGCGCCGCGCGGTAGCGCGCTTCCATGCTGTCGATCCGCCGGCCCGACAGCGCGTGCATGATCGCATTCTTGCTGCCGAACTGGTTGAACGGGGTGGCGAAGCTGACCCCCGCCTCGGCCGCGAGATCGCGCATCGAAAAGTCGGCCCGGTCGAGGCGCAGCAGCCGCTCGGCGGCGTCGATCACGCGCTGGCGCAGCGGTTCGCCGCGCACGCTGGTGGGTGGGGACGTCTTGTCGATCATCATCGCTCTTTCTATATCATGATATACCGCATTGCTACTGAGGAAATGATCATGGTCGTTGCCGCCAAAACCTTCGTCATCACCGGGGTCAGTTCCGGGCTCGGCCGCGCCTTTGCCGAGGGCGCGCTCGCTGCGGGCCATCGCGTGATCGGCACCGTGCGCCGCACGAGCGATGCGGATGCCTTTGCCGCGCTCTCGCCAGCCCACGCGATCCCGTTGGTGCTCGACGTCACCGATTACGCAGCGATCCCGGCTGCCATCGCCGCTGCCGAGCGCCAGGCCGGGCCGATCGACGTGCTGGTGAACAACGCCGGCTATGGCCATGAAGGCGTGCTGGAGGAATCATCGATGGACGACCTCCAGCGCCAGTTCGCCGCCAACGTGTTCGGGCCAGTGGCGATGATCAAGGCGGTGCTCCCCGCCATGCGCGCGCGGCGGCGTGGCCACATCGTCAACGTCACCTCGATGGGCGGCTTTATCACCATGCCGGGGATCAGCTTTTACTGCGGCAGCAAGTTCGCGCTGGAGGGCATCTCCGAAGCACTCGGCAAGGAGGTGGCGGGCCTCGGAATCCGGGTGACCGCGCTCGCCCCCGGCCAGTTCCGTACCGACTGGGCGGGCCGATCGATGGATCGCACGCCGCGCAGCATCGCCGATTATGATGAGGTCATGGACCCGATCCGCGCCGGGCGTCAGGCCAAGAGCGGCAACCAGCCAGGCGACCCGGCTCGGGCCGCCCAGGCGCTGCTTGCTCTTGTCGATGCGGAACAGCCGCCGGTACGGCTATTCCTGGGTAACGACGCGCTCGGGCTGGTCGACCAGAAGCTGGGGATGATGAAGGCCGAGATGGCCGCCTGGGACGCGCTCTCGCGCTCGACCAGCTTCGCGGCGTGACACGTCCGCCACGCGATCGTTCGGTTCGCCCGATCGCGGCCGTTATTCCGTGAATGGCTCCGGAACTGGCCCTGACGCCGACGCCGTGCTGCTCGCCGCGACCAGCCGGTTGCGGCAGATCTGGCGCAGGTCGCGACGGATGCTCGGACCGCTGAGATGGGCATTGACCGACGGGTAACGCTCGCGCTCGAGTTGCCGGCGGATATCGTCGAGCGAGGTGCACGGGCCGTTGCGCGCCAGCGCATAGGCGCGCTCCACCGTGGAGAGGGCGCGGATCGGTTGCTGCCGGTCGTCCTCATCCATGCGCGTGGTTCCAGTTGCATCCGGCGGCGGCGGGGAGCGCCAACAGGCTCGATCCCCGCGGCGCGCAGCACGCATGGGCCGCCAGGGCCCGCCCGCGGGCCTGGAAAAAGCTGATGTCCATGATGGATACCTCTGCTTGTAAGCGAGGGCCGCGACGGGCCGCCATCACGAGGATGCTTACGAAACGATCAGGTGATGACACCTCGTAGCACAGCGCGGCGTACGGGGCCACTGTCGCGGACAGCCCCGCTACCGACCCGATCAGGCAGCCATCTGGCGGATCGCGCTGGCCACAGCGATCCGGGTATAGGGCTTGGCAAAAAATAGACTGCCGGAGGGAAGCTCGCCGGCGCCTGGCTTGGCCCGGCCTGACGTGAGGATAATCCGCACCGGCGGCCAGCGATCGCGCACGCACGCGGCAAGCTTCATCCCGTCCATCGATCCGGGCATGTCAATGTCGCTGAAGATCACGCGGACGTCTGCACGGCGCTCGAGAATGGCCACTGCCTCATCGGCGTTGCGCGCTTCGATCGCGGTGAACCCTTCGGTGGTGACCAGTTCGATCGCCGCCATCAGCAACAGGGGCTGGTCTTCTACCACCAGCACTGCGGATACCGGCGTGATCGGGCGCACCGCCGACGGTCCCGGGTAGATGGACTGACCCATGGTACTCTCCTGTCACGCCGATCGCGCCGGCATTCACTTGAACCACGTTATTAACCTAAGATAATGCATGGACGCGCGATCGGTTCCGGCATTGGTCGAGACAGCTCCTTCTCCCATCCTGGCAATCGTCGCCCACGCACCGTCGCGATCCGTTCAGGAACCGCCAAGCAAGATCCTGCGTATGCTCGCTCAGCCCGACTCATCGGGCGGTAAAGGACGTGAACCATGCTCAACCGCCTGCTCGCCGCCGGCCTGGCCGCCGCCACCCTCGCCACCGCCATGCCCGCCGCCGCGCAGAGCGGCGCCGACGAGGCCCGTTTCCGCCAGGCGCAGCAGCGCTTCGACCGCGAATATCAGATCTACCGCGACGAGACCGATCGCTACCTCGCCGCGCGCGGCAATCGGGGCGGCTACAACCCCGGCCCCGGCGGCTACCGCGAGGCGCCCGAGCGCTATGATGATGGCGGCGGCGATGAGCGCGATGAGAATGGCTATGATCCGGCGCGCTTCTATCGCTCGGGCCCGAACTATCAGGAGCGCACGCTCAGCGCCGATGATCGCGTCTACGCCGGCAACGACGGTCGCTATTATTGCAAGCGCAACGACGGCACCACCGGGCTGATCGTCGGCGGCGCCGCAGGTGGTATCCTCGGCAACGTCATCGACGGCGGCCATTCGCGCGTCGTCGGCACGCTGCTCGGCGGCGCGGTCGGCGCGCTCGCCGGCAAGTCGATCGATCAGAACAACAGCCAGGTACGCTGCCGCTGATAAAAGCGAGCGGCTGCCGGGGTGATCCGGCAGCCGCTCCGTTCATGCTTTGCAGGTTCTTGTTGCCGCGAGCGTTGAGGCTCGGGTGACCGTCAGCCGCGCTCGATCGCCATCAGCGTGACGCCGGCATATTTCTCCGCCTCTGGCTCGAACAACGCGCTCGGCGTGAACGGCTTGGCGCCAAGCCGCGGTTCGCCGAGGCCGTCGACCTTGAACGTGCCGAGCTTTTCCTCGCGCGGTGGCTTGCCGTCACGCTCCACCGTGGTGGCGTCGATATAAATCTCGCCGTGGCGGGTGTAGATGATGTGCGGGGCAAGGGTCACCGCGCCCCGATTGTACGTCGCCGTCACGGTCATCTGGCGGACAATCGCTTCGAACATGGTCGGCACCGGGCCGGTAGGCGCCTGCTGGTCGGCGTCACTGGGCTGCTTCATCGTCATGGGTCTAGCCGCTTCTGCTGCAATGCAGCAAGACCGCATTCGGCAACGCAGCGTTCACTGCGCAATATTGGGACAACCCACCCTTCGGAATGGATGCCATCATGGATGAAGCCGCGCTGATCGCCCATCTGGGTTTGATACCCCATCCCGAGGGCGGTTTCTACCGCGAGACGTTCCGCCAGCCTGCCGCGGATGGCGGCCGGTCGCTGGCCACTGCGATCCTGTTCCTGCTGCCGGCGGGGGGCCGATCGCACTGGCATCGCGTGGACGCCGCCGAATTGTGGATGTGGCATGCCGGCGCGCCGCTTGCGCTGCTGATCGACGGGACGGAGCTGGTGCTCGGCGGCAACGTGCTTGCGGGCGAGCAGCCCCAGGCGCTGGTCCCCGCCCACGCCTGGCAGGCCGCCGAGGCGCGGGCGGGATGGGTGCTGGTCAGCTGCGTCGTCTCGCCCGGCTTCGACTTCGCCGGCTTCGAGCTCGCGCCGCCCGGTTGGTCGCCGTTAGTGCCAGAAGATCAGCAGCAGGATGATGATCGGCAGCGGGATACCGATCAGCCACAATAGAATGCCCTTGCCCATCACGAACTCCTCTCTTCACATGTCCCGGACCAGCAGAACCGGGGAAGAGAGGATTTCGTTCCGCTAGCGCAACGCCCGTTCAGCGCGTTGGCGTCGCCGGGCCGAGCAGCTTCTGCGCGAAATAGGTCATCTGCAGCGCCTGCAGGCGCGCCCCCTGCTCGATGTCGGCATCGCCCGAATGGCCGCCCGCGGTGTCCTCGTAGAACAGATAGGGCAGCCCATATTCCTTGAGCCGCGCCGCGAACTTGCGGGCATGCTGGGGCCCGACGCGATCGTCCTTGGTGGTGGTCCAGATATAGGGCTCGGGGTAGGCGACGCCCTTTTTGATGTTCTGATAGGGCGAGATCGTCTCGAGGAACGCCTTCTCGTCCGGGTTCGCCACCGAGCCATATTCGTCGACCCACGAGGCGCCGGCGGCGATCTGCTCGTAGCGGATCATGTCGAGCAGCGGCACCTGGATGGTCACCGCCTTCCACAGATCGGGATGCTGGTTGAACTCGACGCCCATCAGCAGCCCGCCGTTGGAGCCGCCATAGATGCCGAGCTTGGCCGGGCTGGTCGGCTGCCGGGCGATCAGGTCCTTGGCGACGCTAGCGAAATCGTCGTAGATCACCTGGCGCTTGGTCTTGCGGCCGGCGTCATGCCACGCCGGGCCAAACTCGCCGCCGCCGCGGATGTTGGCGAGCACATAGGAGCCGCCGCGCTCCAGCCACAGCTTGCCGGTGACGCCCGAATAGCTCGGCAGCATCGGCAGCTCGAACCCGCCATAAGCGGTCATGATCGTCGGCGTGGTGCCGTCGAGCGGGATGCCCTGCTTGTGGACGACGAAATAAGGCACCTTGGTGCCGTCGGTCGAGGTCGCCTCATGCTGTTCGACCACCAGTCCGGTAGCATCGAACTTCGCCGGCAGCGTCTTCACCGGCCGCGCTGCCGTGGCCGCCGCCGCATCGAGCGGCAGCAGCGTCGTGGGCGTGAGGAAGCCGGTGACGGTCAGATAGCCATGGTCGCTCTTGTCGTCGGCGCTGGCGACGCCGAGCGAGGCATTGTCGGGCAGCGCGATCGGCTTTGCGCTCCAGCCACCCATGCCATGGGTATAGACCGAGGCGCGGCCACGGACATTGTCGTTATAGATCAGCACCACATGGTTGCGGGTGGCGACCACCTCGTCGACCGACTGGCGCGGCGTCGGCGCGAACAGGATGGTGGGGTTGAGCCGGCCCGCCTCGACATCGGCGAGCGGCACCGAGGCGATCGCGCCCGCGGGCACGCTGCCCCAGGGATCGCTGGTCTGGAACAGCACCTGGCCATCGACCATGCCGGCAGGAAAGGTCCGCGCCGGCAGGTCGAGCTTGCGCGTGCCCGCCGGGGTCCAGATGTAGGTCTCGCCGCCGAAGAAGGTGGTGCGGCGCATGATGGTCACCAGCCGATGGCCCTGGCCGTCGGTGATCACGCCCGCATAGGTGCCGAGCTGATCGGTCGGCTGGCCGCGATACACCTCGGTCGCTGCTTCGAGCGGCGCGCCGCGCTTCACCGTCTTGACCACGAACGGATAGCTTGACGCCGTCATCGTCCCCGCGCCCCAGTCGCGGCTGACCAGCAGCGTATCCTTGTCGAGCCATTCGGCGCCCTGCTTCGACTTGGGCAGGGTGAAGCCGCCGGCGACGAACTGGCCCGCGGCGAGATCGAACTCGCGATAGGTGACCGCGTCCTCGCCGCCTTCGGACAGCGCCACCAGGCACAAGCGCTCCTCGGGCTCGAGGCAGGTCGCACCCTTCCATACCCACTTCTTGCCCTCGGCCTTGCTCAACGCATCGAGATCGAGCGTCGTCGTCCAGTGCGGCGCGGGCGCGGCGTAATCGGCCTCGCTGGTCCAGCGCCAGATGCCCTGCGGGTGATCGGCGTCGCGCCAGAAATTGTAGATCCGGCCGAACATCTGCGCCGGCATCGGGATGCGATCCTTGGCCGCGGCGATCGCCAGCGCTTCCTTGTAGAAGGTGGCATAGCGCGGGTCGTTCTGCAGCCGCGGCAGCGTCTTGGCGTTCTCCGCCTCCACCCACGCCAGCGGCTTGGCGCCATCCTTGTCTTCGAGCCAGATATAGGGATCATTGGTCATCGCGCCTCTCTGCGCGAGCGCGGGCGCCGCCGCAAGCACCGCGGCCATCGTACCCATCCACCAGTTGCGCATGTCGTCCCCTTGTTGATCAGCGGCCGGGTTGTTGCCCTCGCCGCCTGCCCCTATCGGCTCTGCGCCCGAGTGTGCGGGACGCCCCCGGCCGGAACAAGCCCGAACCGCAGGATTTTTGAGCTGCCATGACCGACGGCCTTCCCCTTCCCCGCCGCTATCTCGCGATCGGCGCGATCTCCGCCGGCACCGCGCTGGTGATCATCGACGGCGGCGTCGCCACTGTCGCGCTGCCGACGATCGCGCGCGACCTCCATGTCGGCAGCAGCGCGGTGGTCGCGGTGGTGACGGTCTATCAGCTGATCCTGGCGATGATGATCCTGCCCTTCGCCGGGCTCGGCGACAAGTTCGGGCTGAAGCGCACCTACCAGTTCGGGCAGATGGTGTTCACCATCGCGACCATCCTGTGCTTCTTCGCCAAGAGCCTGCCGTTCCTGCTGGTCGTCCGCGCCGCCCAGGCGCTCGGCGCGGCGGCGGCGCTCAGCGTGTCCTCGGCGCTGATCCGATCGATCTACCCGGCCAAGCAGCTCGGCCGCGGCCTGGGCATCAACTCGGTGGTGGTGTCGAGCTCGGCCGCCCTCGCGCCGACGATCGGCGGCCTGGTCCTCGCGATCGCGCCATGGCCGTGGGTGTTCGCGAGCGCGGTACCGTTCGCGTTGCTCAGCCTAGCGCTCGGCCGCGCGCTGCCCGATCCGCAGCCGCATGACGAGCCGTTCGACGTGCTCGGCGCGGTGATGTGCGCGGCGATGATCGGGCTGGTGATCTCGGGTGCGGAAAGCGGCGTCCATGGCGACAGCCCGATCGTCTCGGCGGCAATCGTGCTCACCGGCGTCGTCATCGGCTGGTTCTTCGTCCGCCGCGAGCGCGGCGAGGCCAAGCCGATCCTGCCGATCGACCTTCTCGCCAAGCCGGTGATCGCGCTATCGGCGATCGGCGCCTATACAGCCTTTACCGCATCGATGACGCTGCTGCTGTCGACGCCGTTCCGCCTCCAGCACGGCTATGGCTTCTCCGCCGCCGAGGTCGGCGCCGCGATCGCGCCCTGGCCGCTCACCAACATGATCGTCGCGCCGCTCTCGGGGTGGCTGTCCGACCGCGTGCCTGCCGGGCTGCTCGGCGGCATCGGCATGGCGATCTCGATCGTGGCCTTGTCGTTGATCGCGTTGCTGCCGGCAGACCCGAGCTATTTCGACATCGCCTGGCGGATGGCCTTGTGCGGATCGGGCTTCGGGCTGTTCCTGCCGCCCAACGCACGCCTGATCATCGGCTCGGCCCCGCGCGAGCGCGCCGCCGCCGCGGGCGGGTTGGTCGGCACGGTACGGCTGGTGGGCCAGACCACCGGCGCGACGCTGGTCGCGGCGCTGCTCGCGCTCGGCATCGGTGCCGGCACCACCCCGCCGCTGGTCGCCGCCGGGCTCGCGCTGGTCGCCGGCCTGTGCAGCATCGCCCGGCTGCGCCCTTCGATCCGCAACCCGACGCTCGCCGAGACGCGCAACGACGTGCCAGTGATGCGCCACACGCGATAGCGGCCCTCCTTCGTCATCCTGAACTCGTTTCAGGATCCATAACCATCGCGCGCTGCAAGCCTGCGGTCAGTGTAGGCCATGAATGCTGAAACAAGTTCAGCATGACGAGGGGCTAGAACACCGCCCTCGCCGTCGGCTCACCCATCATCTGCTGGCGCAGCAGCGGGATCGGCGGGCCACCATAGCTCAGCAGCTGGTCGTGGAACGCCTTCCATGCCTTGCGGCCGCCGCGGGTGGCGGTCCAGTCGTCGCGCAGCTTGCGGATCATCAGCTTGCCCATCGTGTAGTTGAGATAGGCCGGATCATAGGTGCCGCGCGCGGCCTGCTGGCGGGAATTGCCCTCGTCCTGATAGCATTGCTCACGGAACATGGTCAGGCTCTGCGCCTGGGTCATGCCTCGCGCATGCATGCCGATCGCCGAGAGGAAGCGGCAGTCGCGCAGCAGCGCATTCGAGATCTGGCCGACATGGGTTTCGGCGTCGCCCTGGTTGAGCCCCGCCTCCCACATCGTCTCCTCCATGTAATGCGCCCAGCCCTCGGCAAACGCGTAGCCGACGAACAATCGCCCGAATAACGACGGCGAGCGGTTGGCGTGGAGGAACTGGACGAAATGCCCTGGCATCACCTCGTGGACCGAGGTGAACAGCAGGTCCGCCTTGCCCGGCACGAACGCATCGCGCGTCTTCTTGTCCCAGGCGGGATCGGGCGGCGAGATGTAATAGACCGAGGGGATGCCCTTATCGAACGGTCCCGGCGGGTCGATGTAGGCGGAGTTCTGTCGGTTGTAGGGCGGACTCTCCTCCACCTTGGCTTCCTCGGTGCCGGGGATAGAGACCAGATCGTGCTCGACCACGAACTTGCGCAGCATCGGGATCTGCCGCCGCGCCTCCGCGACCGGCCCGTCCGGTGCCTTGTTCGCCCCCATCTTGTCGATGCACGCCGGGATCGTCTGGCCCTTGGCGAAGATCGCGCAGGCCGCCGCCAGCGCATCCTGGTTGCGCTTGAGATCGGCGCGACCCGCCGCCTCGAGCTGGTCGAGCGGCGTGTCGACGCCCTCGGTGGCGAGAATCATTCGCTGGAAGCGATCGGCACCGAGCGCGAAATTGTCGGTCGCCGTGCCCTGCTGGCTCTTCACCCAGCCCGCCAGCTCCTTCATCGACGCGCTCGCCTTAGTCGCCGCGTCGGTCAGCTGCGCCTGCAGCGTCGGGTCCTTTACGTCCGCGAACGCCTTCTTGGCATCGCCCACATAGTAATCGGCGAAGCCCTGGAAGCCCGAAACGCCATAATCGACGAACGAGCGCGGCATCGGCGTCTTGAGGTTGGCACGGATGTTCTGCGCCGCCGCCGGCACTCGCTGCAGGAAGGCGATCAGTGCCTTCATCCGCGTCGGCGCATCGGCATAAGGCCGCGCGATATAGACATTGGGGTCGAGCCCGCCGCCGACATAATAAGCCGGGTTGGTGTGCGGCTGGTCGGCATCCTCCAGCCAGAACAGTTTTCCTTCGGCGACCTTGATCAGATAATCGCGTTCGAACTTGTCCTGCGGGCTCAGCCCGTTATCGCCGAACGCCTTGGCGCGGTCGATCGCCTGGTGAAGATAGTCGCTCTGCCGCTTGAGTCCCGCGGCGCTCCAGTCCGGCAGCTGGCCGTCAAAATCGTGGCGGCCCTGGTAGACGGCGTTGGCCGGATCGATCTTGAACCAGCCCTCGATGAAGCCGTTGCGGAACTGGGCCCAGTTCGCCGCCGCGGTGGCCGCCGGGCTCGGTGCCGCCACAACCTGGTTGGTCGGCGCCGCCGCCTCGCGCGAACATCCCGCGAGCGCCCCCGCCCCGGCCATTGCCAGCGCCACCATCGAAACCGCCACCGTTGCGCGCATCCGTCTCTCCTCGTTCGCCGTACATGCTGCCAGAGACGCAATTCGAGCACCAGCCCGCATCCGGCGGGAACGTCCACAACGGCGCCTTGTTTAACCTCGAGCAATCCACTGGAGAGACCCGATGCCCTACGTAAAGACCCGCGATGGAACGGATATCTACGTCAAGGACTGGGGCAGCGGCCGCCCGGTGATCCTGCTGCACGGCTGGCCGCTCAACGCCGACAGCTGGGACGCGCAGGCCGTAGCGCTCGCCGAGGCCGGCTTCCGCGCGATCGCCTATGACCGCCGTGGCTTCGGCCGCTCGGGCCAGCCGTGGAGCGGCTATGACTATGACACGCTGTCGGACGATCTCGCCGACGTGATGAAGGAAACCGGCGCCGACCAGGACGCCACCATCGTCGGCTTCTCGATGGGCGGCGGCGAGGTCGCGCGCTACATGAGCCGCCACAATGGCCAGGGCGTGATCGCCGCCGGCCTGATCTCGTCGGTCGTGCCCTATATGCTCAAGACCGATGACAATCCCGACGGCACGCCGCAATCGACGTTCGACCAGATCATCGCGGGCATCAAGGCGGACCGGCCCAACTTCTTCCGCCAGACCTTCGTTCCGCAATTCTACGGCGTCGGCTACATCACCAGCCCGGTCAGCGACGATATGGTCGCTTATTCCACCGCGCTCGCGCTTCAGGCGGGGCTCAAGCCGACCCTCGCCTGCGCCCAGGCGTTCAGCCACACCGATTTCCGCCCCGATCTCGCCGCCTTCCGGGTGCCGACGCTGATCGTCCACGGCACCGGCGACAAGACGGTGCCGATCGACGCCTCGGGCCGCGCCGCCGCCAAGGGCATCGCGAACAGCCAGCTGGTGGAATATGACGGCGCGCCCCACGGCCTCAACGTCACCGAGAGCGATCGCCTCACCAACGACCTGCTGACCTTCCTCGGCAAGTAAGCCCTGACAGGCGGCGACCTCCCCAAGAGCGTCGCCGCCTCCCCCTTACCATTCCAGCGAACGCTGCGATCTCGTGCGGCGGCGGGTAAGATGATGCTCGCCCAGAGCCGCGGAGATGCTGTCCCCGCGGAGGGCGTCCTTCACATCAACGGTGACAGGGCCGCGGCCGCCGCAGGCGAACCCTCTCCGCGCCTCTGCGCGACCTCACTCAGCGTCGCGCCAACCGACTATTTGAGCGGCACGATCACCTCATCCGGATGGACGACGTTGAGCTCCTTGCGCGTCATCTCGTCCACCATGTCCGGATTGGCGTGATCGGGGTCGAGCAACGCCACCCGGTTCTTGATCACCTCGCGGCGATGGTCGAGCACCGCATAGTCGCGCTCGCGCTTGGCCAGTTGCCGCTTGTAATCGCCATAAGCGAGAATGCCGTTGGGCCCCAGCACGGCATAGGTGCCAAACACCGCGATCAGCGTGAAGCCGATCGCGGGCCAGGCGGCCCGCTTCATGGTCCTGCGAAAGGCCGATGTTTTCACGCGCGCCATCATTCACTCTCCGTGTCGGGCGATCAAGCCTTCAGAACGCTCCGGCCGGCGTAACGTGCCGAATCGCCCAGTTCTTCCTCGATGCGGATCAGCTGGTTGTACTTGGCGAGCCGGTCCGAGCGGGCAAGGCTGCCGGTCTTGATCTGGCCGCAGTTGGTGGCGACCGCGAGGTCGGCGATGGTCGCATCCTCGGTCTCGCCCGAACGATGGCTCATCACCGCGGTGTACTTGGCGCGCTGCGCCATCGACACCGCTTCCAGCGTCTCGGTGAGCGTGCCGATCTGGTTGACCTTGACCAGCAGCGAATTGGCATAGCCGCCGTCGATGCCGCGCTTGAGGCGCTTGGGGTTGGTCACGAACAGATCGTCGCCGACCAGCTGAACCTTGTCGCCGACCAGATCGGTCAGCGTCTTCCAGCCCGCCCAATCGTCTTCGCCCATGCCGTCTTCGATCGAGAAGATCGGGTAGCGGCGGGTGAGGTCGGCGAGATATTCGGCCATCTCGTCGCTCGAGAGGATCTTGCCCTCGCCCGAGATATTGTAGCGGCCGTCCTTGTAGAATTCGGTCGCGGCGCAATCGAGCGCGAGCATCACGTCATCGCCGGGGGTGTAGCCCGCCTTCTCGATGCTGGTCATGATGAAGTCGAGCGCCTCGGTGGTGCTGGCGATGTTCGGCGCGAAGCCGCCTTCGTCGCCAACGCCGGTGGCGAGGCCCTTCTCGGACAGGCCCTTCTTCAGCGTGTGGAAGATCTCCGAGCCGCAGCGCACCGCCTCGACGATGTTGGCGGCGCCGACCGGCATGATCATGAACTCCTGAAAGTCGATCGGGTTGTCGGCATGCTCGCCGCCGTTGATGATGTTCATCATCGGCACCGGCAGCACGTGCGCCGAGACGCCGCCGACATATTTGTACAGCGGCATGCCGCGCGCCTCGGCGGCCGCCTTGGCGGCGGCGAGGCTGACGCCGAGGATCGCGTTGGCGCCGAGACGGCCCTTGTTCTCGGTGCCGTCGAGCTCGATCATCGCCTGGTCGAGATCGGCCTGGTCCTCGGCATCCATGCCGAGCACCGTGTCGGTGATCTCGTCGTTGACCGCCTCGACCGCCTCGTCGACGCCCTTGCCGCCCCAGCGGCTCTTGTCGCCGTCGCGGCGCTCCACCGCCTCGTGCGCGCCGGTCGAGGCGCCCGACGGCACGGCGGCGCGGCCGAAGCTGCCGTCCTCGAGCAATACGTCGACTTCCACCGTCGGGTTGCCCCGGCTGTCGAGGATCTGGCGGGCATGGATGTCGATGATTGCGGTCACGTAACGAAGCTCCTAGGTCAGGCCATATCTCGCCGCGCCTCTACCGCGCTGTCCCGCCGCGGGCAATCGCCGCGCCGATGGAACCGGTGTTCGTGACGCGGGGTTGAAGCGACGAACAATCGAAAGGGCGCAAACCATGGCCGACGACAACGCAACCCCGATGACCTACGGCGACATTACCCCGCCGCCCGCCACCACCGAGTTCGAGCCCGCCGCGCCGCTCAAGGACACCGGCGTTGAGTTCGATGCCACGGGCAGCTTTGAGACCGAGAACAGCGCCACCGGCAGCAAGGCCGATCAGGCGCGCCAGGCGTTCAAGGACTATTCCGCCAAATATGGCGCGCAAGCCAACGACAAGCTCCGCGCCTTTGCCGACACCGGCAAGGACAAGGCGAGCGGCGCGCTCGACCAGCTCTCGCAGCTGCTCACCGACGCCGCAGGCCAGGTCGATGACAAGCTCGGCGCGCAATATGGCGAATATGCCCGCACCGCGGCGAGCACCGTCTCGGGCTTCGCCGAGCAGGTGAAGGGCAAGGACGTCGACGCGCTGATCGATGAGGCGCGCGGCTACATCCGCAAGAGCCCCGCGGTCGCCGTCGGCATCGCTGCCGCATTGGGCTTCGTGGTCGCCCGCCTCGCCCAGTCCGGCCTCGACGACAACAAGGCCTGATTAGCTTGGCGACCGGGACAATCGAGCAGGCCACCGACGATGAGAGCGTGGCGACGCTGGTCGGACAATTGGTGGAAGACACCCGCGATCTCGCCGCAGCCGAAATCGCGCTGTACAAGGCCAAGTTCGCTGAACGTGCCGGCGCCTATAAGAGCGCGATCCTGTTCTTCGCCGTCGCCGGGGTGCTGGCGCTGGCGGCGTTGATCGCGTTGCTGGTCGGCCTCATCCTCAGTCTCGCGACGCTGATCGGCCCCGGCTTCGCGACCGCCGCGGTGGTGGTGACGGTGCTGGTGATCGCCGCGGTGCTCGGCATCATCGGCAAGGGCCGGCTCGCCCCTGCCCGGCGGGAGACGGTGTGATGGCCAACCTCTCGCCCGATCCGGTCGCGCGGCTGGTCGATGCCGAGCTTGAGGCCGCGGTAGCCCGCCAGCGTCTGTCCGCGACGCTCGCCCGGCTGCAGGTCAAGCTCAACCCCAAGACGCTCGCCCGCCAGGCGATGGTCGAGGTCACCGACAAGAGCGGCGCTGCCGCCCAGGCCGGGATCGAGACCGCGCGGCGCAACCCCGCCGCGGTCGCCGGCGTGGTCGCGCTTGCCGGCGCGGTGCTTGCCCGGCGCCGGCTCTTCGGCCTGTTCCGTCGCCGTCCCTGATGAAACCGCCAACGGCGCCAGCCGTTGATCCCGTCAATGCTCGCAAAGGACCTTCCATGACCGATACCGATACCGCCAAGGACCGCGAGACCCATGGCCGCCTGCACGATGCCAAGGAGACCGTGACCCACGCCTATGAGGCCACCGTCGAGAAAGCGTCATCCGCGCTCGGCAGCTCCAAGGAGGTCGCCAGCGATGCCGCGCGCCGCACCGTCGAGGGGCTCGAATCGAACCCGCTCGGCATCCTGATCGGCGGCCTCGCCGTCGGTGCCATTGCCGGTGCGCTGATCCCGCGCTCGGCCAAGGAAAAGGAACTGCTCGCACCGCTCGGCCAGCAGATCGGCGAGCGCGCACGCCAGGCGTTCGCCGCCGCCCGCGAAGCCGGCACCGCCGAACTCGACGGCTTCGGCATCAACAAGGATGCCGCGCGCGATCAGGTCAAGACGCTGCTCGGCAATGTCGTCAAGGCCGCGCAGACCGCCGGCGCCGCCGCCGCCAAGACGGCCGCCAGCAAGGCGTGAAGCGAACGGGGAGAGGACGGCGCCGCCCCCCTCTCCCCGGATCGCCGCGCCTGTTCACCCTACCGGTTGAGGGTTGATTCGCGGGGCGCAGAGAGGCCGGGGCCATCCGGCGTGGCACCAGCGATGGTGTCCCGTTACCTTCTGTTGCCACGCCACGCGCAGGGTTCAATATTGCGCCGCAACACGCTAGGGCGGCTGGCGAACCCTTTCAGCCAGGATGTCGCATGAGCAAGCTCCACCTCGTATTCGGCGGTCGCGTCAAGGATCCCCGCACCCTCGACTTCGCTGATCCCTCACAGCTCGAAGTGGTCGGCATCTTCGCCGACTATGGCGATGCCGAAAAGGCGTGGCGTGCCGCGGCGCAGCGCACCGTCGATGACGCCGAGATGAAGTTCGTGGTGGTCCATCTCCACCGCCTGCTCGAACCCGACACGATCGCGCCGCCCGCGGCGTAATCACCGCCCGGCAACGGTCGATCAACGCCGGCTGTTCGCCCCGCGTGTGCGTCGACTGACGCGGCATGAACGGATCAGCCCGAGATCGTCATTCCCCGCCGGGGAAACGCCCCCAACAGAAAAGGCCGGGTTTCCCCGGCCTTTTTCATGTCTACGGCTGTGGCGCGCTGATCAGATGAACTCGATCTTCGACACCACATAATAGCGGTCGCCCGCGGGCACCGCGACCTCGACCTCTTCGTCCACCTTGCGCCCGATCAGCGCGCGGCCGAGCGGCGAATTGTACGAGATCCGGCCGGTCTTGGCGTTCGCCTCGGTCTGGCCGACGATCTGGTAGCGCACCGGCTTGTTGTCGTCGTCGAGCAGCGTCACCGTGGCGCCGAACACCACCTTGTCGCCCGACAGGTCGCGCGGGTCGATGATCTGCGCGCGGGACAATTTGTCCTCGATGTCGCTGATCGTCGCCTCATTCTGGCCCTGCTGCTCCTTGGCAGCATGATATTCGGCGTTTTCCGACAGATCGCCATGAGCACGCGCTTCCTCGATCGCGTCGACGATGTGCGGCCGCTCCTCTTTGAGACGCCGCAAATCCGCAGTGAGCTTCTCATAGCCCTCTTGCAGCATCGGCATCTTTTCGACGGTGGCCATTGTCTCGTCCCCAATAACTCGTTCCCAAGCGGGCCCCGACCAGGGCGCCCGCCCGCACATCACGCGATCATGCCGGGATTAATAGTGCGATTGCGAATAATAAGACTGCAACGGACGCACTTCAAGGGAGCGCGTGCCGATTGCCGCCGCCGCCTGTACCGAGGCCGGCGCGGTGGTGAAGTAAGGGATCTTCTGCGCGAGCGCCGCCTGGCGGATCGGCTTGGAGTCCTTGAGGCTCTGCCATCCCTCGGTGGTGTTGAAGATCAGCCCCACCTCGCCGTCCATGATCCGGTCGAGGATGTGCGGCCGCCCCTGCGCGACCTTGTTGACCCGCTCCACCGACAGCCCGGCGAGCTCGAGGTAATCCGCGGTGCCGCCGGTCGCGAGCACGTGGAAGCCATGCTCGAGCAGCGAGCGCACCGCCGGCACGATGTGCGGCTTGTCGCCATGCTTGACGCTGACGAACGCGGTGCCGCTGGTCGGCAGCACCGTGCCCGCGCCGAGCTGCGACTTGGCAAAGGCGGTGGTGAAATCGGGATCGATCCCCATCACTTCGCCGGTGCTCTTCATCTCGGGTGACAACACCGGATCGGTGCCCGGGAAGCGGTTGAACGGGAACACCGCTTCCTTGACCGCATAATAATCGATGTGGCGGTTGATCGCCGGCAGATCCTTCAGCTTCTCGCCCGCCATCACCCGGCTCGCGATCTTGGCGATCGGCGCGCCGATCGCCTTGGCGACGAACGGCACCGTGCGGCTGGCGCGCGGGTTGACCTCGATCAGATAGACAAGGTCGTCCTTCACCGCGAACTGGATATTCATCAGCCCGACCACCGACAGCGCATGCGCGAGCAGCACCGTCTGCCGCTCGATCTCGGCGATGATCGCGGGGGTGAGCGAATAAGGCGGGATCGAGCAGGCGCTGTCGCCCGAATGGACGCCGGCTTCCTCGATATGCTGGAGCACGCCCGCAACCACCACATCGGTGCCGTCGCAGATCGCGTCCACGTCCACCTCGATCGCGTCGCGCAGATATTGGTCGATCAGCACCGGCGATTCGCCCGATACCTGCACCGCGGTCTGGATGTAGTCGTCGAGCTGCTGGAGCGAGTCGACGATCTCCATCGCCCGGCCACCGAGCACATAGCTCGGCCGCATCAGCACCGGATAGCCGATCCGCTCGGCGGCGGCGACGGCCTCGTCACGGCTGCGCGCGAGGCCATTGGCCGGCTGGCGCAGCTTGAGCTTGTTGATCAGCGCCGCAAACCGCTCGCGGTCCTCGGCGAGATCGATCGCGTCGGGCGAGGTGCCGAGGATCGGGATCCCCGCCTTTTCCAGCGCGCGTGCGAGGTTGAGCGGGGTCTGCCCGCCGAACTGGACGATCACGCCCACCAGCTCGCCGCGCGACTGCTCCACATGGAGGATCTCGAGCACGTCCTCGGCGGTCAGCGGCTCGAAATAAAGCCGGTCCGAGGTGTCATAGTCGGTGCTCACCGTCTCGGGATTGCAGTTGACCATGATCGTCTCATAGCCAGCGTCCGCCAGCGCGAAGCAGGCATGGCAACAGCAATAATCGAACTCGATGCCCTGGCCGATGCGGTTGGGGCCACCGCCGAGGATCACGATCTTGCGCCGGTCGCTCGGCGCCGCCTCGCTCTCAGGCTCGCCGAAGCTCGGCGCCTCGTAGGTCGAGTACATATATGGCGTCTTGGCGTCGAATTCGGCCGCGCAGGTGTCGATCCGCTTGAACACCGGGCGCACGCCGAGCCGATGGCGCAACGCACGCACTTCGTCTTCGGTGACGCCGCCGGTCATCGCCACCACCGCTTCGTGGATCAGCCCGGTGCCGCGGGCGATGCCGCGCGCATTGCCGCGGAGGTTGGCCGAATGCAGCGCCAGGAACGCCAGCCGTTTGTCGCTGAACCCCATCGACTTGAGGCGCCGCATGCCGGCGGCCTCGATCGGCAGGCCCTCGCGGCAGATCTGCGCTTCCGCCTCGACGATCTCCGCGATCCGCTCGAGAAACCAGGGATCGTAGGCGGTCAGCGTCTGCACCTCGGCGACGGTGAAGCCCTCGCGCAACGCCTGGGCCGCGATCAGCAGCCGGTCGGGCGAGCGGATCGCCAGTTCGGCCTCGATCACGTCGCGCGGCGCGCCGGCCAGCCGCTCGACATTGTTGAAGCCGGACAGCCCGGTCTCCAGCCCGCGCAACGCCTTCTGCATCGATTCATGGATGTTGCGGCCGATCGCCATCACCTCGCCGACCGACTTCATCGCGGTGCCGAGCGTCGCCTCGGCGCCCTTGAACTTCTCGAACGCGAAGCGCGGAATCTTGGTAACGACATAGTCGATCGTCGGCTCGAACGACGCCGGCGTCGCGCCGGTGATGTCATTCTCGATCTCGTCGAGCGTATAGCCCACCGCGAGCTTGGCGGCGACCTTGGCGATCGGGAAGCCGGTCGCCTTGGAGGCGAGCGCCGATGACCGCGACACGCGCGGGTTCATCTCGATCACGATCAGCCGGCCGTCCTTCGGATTGACCGCGAACTGGACGTTGGAACCGCCTGTTTCGACGCCGATTTCCCGGAGTACCGCGATCGATGCGTTGCGCATGATCTGATATTCCTTGTCGGTCAGCGTCAGCGCCGGCGCGACGGTGATCGAATCGCCGGTGTGGGTGCCCATCGCATCGACATTCTCGATCGAGCAGATGATGATGCAATTGTCGTGGCGATCGCGCACGACCTCCATCTCATATTCTTTCCAGCCGAGCAGTGATTCCTCGATCAGCACCTCGTTGGTCGGCGACAGGTCTAGCCCCGAGCGGACGATGCCGAGGAATTCCTCGCGATTATAGGCGATGCCGCCGCCCGACCCGCCCATGGTGAAGCTTGGGCGGATGATCGCCGGCAGCCCCACCTTGGCGAGCCCCTCCAGCGCCTCGGCCTCGCTGTGCGCGATCGCCGAGCGCGCGCTTTCCAGCCCGATCTTGTCCATCGCCACCTTGAACTTCTGGCGGTCCTCGGCCTTGTCGATCGCCTCGGCATCGGCGCCGATCATCTGCACGCCATACTTTTCCAGCGTGCCGTCGCGGAACAGCGCCAGCGCGGTGTTGAGCGCGGTCTGCCCGCCCATCGTCGGCAGCACCGCGTCGGGCCGCTCCTTCTCGATGATCTTGGCGACGATCTCGGGCGTGATCGGCTCGACATAGGTCGCGTCGGCGAGCTCGGGATCGGTCATGATCGTCGCCGGGTTCGAATTGACCAGGACGATGCGATAGCCCTCTTCCTTCAGCGCCTTGATCGCCTGCGTGCCCGAATAATCGAACTCGCACGCCTGGCCGATCACGATGGGCCCTGCGCCGATGACGAGGATGGAGGAGATGTCGGTGCGTTTTGGCATTCTCAGCCTTTGTGTCTGGTATGAAGCCCGTCGCCGACGAGCTGGAGTCGGCGCGAACCGGCGCCGTTCAGTTGATCGCGGCCTGGCTGCAGCAACACAGCCGGCCGCCCGCTCACGTCAGCGAACCCACGAACCGCTCGAACAGGTACAGGCTGTCCTGCGGCCCCGGGCTTGCCTCGGGATGATATTGCACGCTGAACGCCGGCCGGTCGGTCAGCTCCAGCCCCGCGTTCGAGCCGTCGAACAGCGACACATGGGTCTCGCGGACGTTGGCGGGCAGGCTGTCGCGTTCCACCGCAAAGCCGTGATTCATGCTGGTGATCTCCACCGCGCCGTCGCTGAGCCGCTTGACCGGGTGGTTGGCGCCGCGATGGCCCTGGAACATCTTGGTGGTGGTCGCGCCCACCGCCAGCCCGAGCAACTGGTGGCCCAGGCAGATGCCAAACAGCGGCTTGCCCGTCTCGAGCAGCTGCCGGATCACCGGCACCGCATAGTCGCCGGTCGCGGCGGGATCGCCAGGGCCGTTGGAAAGAAAGATGCCGTCCGGCGCGAGCGCCATCACCTGGTCGAACGTCGCGTCCGCCGGTAGCACCGTAACCTTCGCGCCCGCCTCAACAAGGTTGCGGAAGATATTGAATTTGCTGCCATAATCGATCGCGACGACATGCGGCCGCGGGGCGTCGTTTGCGTGACCTTTGTGAAGATAGCCATGGCCGAGCTTCCAGGCCCCGCCCTCGCGCGCCTCGCCCCAGGCATAGTGGGTCGCGGTCGACACCTCCTTGGCGAGGTCCATGCCCTCCAGCCCCGGCCAGCCGCGCGCCAGCTTGAGCAGCAGGTCGAGGTCGAAGTCGCCGCTCGCCGAGTGCGCGATAACGCCGTTGGGTGCGCCGCCGCTGCGGATCCGGCGGGTCAGCGCGCGGGTATCGATCCCGGCAAGGCCGATCCGGTCATGGCGCTTCATCCAGCCGTCGAGCCGCTCGACGGCGCGGAAGTTGGATGGCGCGGTGACGTCCTCGCGGACGATCATGCCCAGCGCATGCGGTGCATCGGCCTCGATGTCGTCGGGGTTGGCGCCGACATTGCCGATGTGCGGGAAGGTGAAGGTGATGATCTGCCCGGCAAAGGACGGATCGGTCATGATCTCCTGATAGCCGGTCATCGCGGTGTGGAAGCACACCTCGCCCACCGCCTGCCCCTCGGCGCCGAAGCCGCGGCCCCAGGCGATCTCGCCACTGGCGAGGACGAGCACGCCGGTCGCGCCATCTGGCCTGGCGGACGCAGCAGGCGCGGCAGAGGGTTTGGCGTCGGCCATGGCTTGGCGGGCACTCCTGTGTTGGTTCGCGATGTCGCTAAGTGGCGCCCGCTAGACCCCGCGCCGGCCGAGGTCAACCGGTTCACGGGGAGGCGTTGTTCCGCTAGGGTCACCCGCTTTACCGCTGAGGCTTCGAGAGACACCCATGATTCGCGACGACATCAAGGCCGCGCAGGTCACCGCCATGAAGGCCGGCGACAAGGAAGCGCGCGCCGCCATCAGCCTGATCCAGGCCGCCATCAAGAACCGCGACATCGAGCTGCGCACCGGCACCGCGCCGGCCGACGACGATGCGGTGGTGGTCGAGGTGCTGCAGAAGATGGTCAAGCAGCGCCGCGAGTCGATCGCCATGTACGAGACCGGCGGCCGCCAGGAACTCGCCGACGCCGAGAAGGCCGAGGTCGCGGTGATCGAGCGCTTCCTGCCGGCGCAGATGAGCGAGGCGGAGACGACCGCGGCGATCGAGGCGATCAAGGCCGAGCTCGGCGCCAGCGGGATGAAGGACATGGGCCGGGTGATGGCCGAGCTGAAGGCGCGGCATGCGGCGAGCCTGGACATGTCCAAAGCAAGCGGGCTGGTGAAGGCGGCGCTGGCGTAACCCGCCGGGCGCGCGTATCGATCGGGCTCGAAGCGGCGGCGGGCCCGGATTGGCACCTCCCGATCGTACGGCGCGCAGTCGAGAAGGCAGGCACCCAACCATGAGCCTCTCCCCCCAATTCCTCGATGAACTGCGCGCCCGCACCTCGCTGTCGGCGCTGGTCGGCAAGACCACCAAGCTGCAGAAGGCGGGCCGCGAGATGCGCGGCTGCTGCCCGTTCCACAACGAGAAGACGCCCTCCTTCTACGTCAACGACGACAAGGGCTTCTACCATTGCTTCGGCTGTTCGGCGCATGGCGACGCGATCCGCTGGATGACCGACCAGCGCGGCCTGCCGTTTATCGACGCCGTCAAGGAACTCGCTCAAGCGGCCGGGCTCGACATGCCCGCGCAGGACCATCAGTCCGCGCGCAAAGCCGAGCGCGCCAAGGGCCTGCACGAGGCGATGGCCGAGGCCGCCGCGTGGTTCACCGAGCAGCTCGGCGGGCTCGGCGGCAACGATGCCCGCGCCGCGCTGGCGAAGCGCGGCATCACGCCCGAGACCGCGCGCACCTTCGGCATGGGCTTTGCGCCGGACAGCCGCGGCAAGCTCAAGGCCGCGCTGAAGGACTATGGCGACCCGATGCTGGTCGAGACCGGCATGCTGATCCAGGTCGAGGGTAAGGAGCCCTATGACCGGTTCCGCGGCCGGCTGATGATCCCGATCCGCGATCCGCGCGGCCGGGTGATCGCGTTCGGCGGCCGGATCATCGGGGAGGGCGAGCCCAAGTATCTCAACTCGCCCGAGACGCCGTTGTTCGACAAGGGCCGCACCCTCTACAATCTCGATCGCGCCGCGCCGGCCAGCCGCAAGTCTGGCCGGGTGCTGGTGGTCGAGGGCTATATGGACGTGATCGCGCTCGCCCAGGCGGGGATCGCCGAGGCGGTCGCCCCGCTCGGCACCGCGCTCACCGAAGGGCAGCTCGAGCGCTTGTGGCGGATGGTCGACGTGCCGATCCTCTGCCTCGACGGCGACAGCGCCGGGCAGAAGGCCGCGCTGCGCGCCGCTCACCGCGCGCTGCCGATGCTCGGCGGCGGGCGCAGCCTTGCCTTCGTCACCCTGCCCGACGGCCAGGATCCGGATGATCTGGTCCGCGCCGGCGGCGCACCAGCGATGGAAGCCCTGCTCCGGCAGCCCCAGCCTCTGGTCGATCGCCTGTGGCAGAGCGAACTCGCCGCCGGCCCGCTCGACACGCCCGAGCAGCGGGCCGGGCTCAAACAGCGCCTCCAGGAGCTTGCCGCGACCATTGTCGATGCGTCGGTCCGCAAGGAGTATGAGAACGACTTCCGCAACCGCGTCTACGAGCATTTCGCGCCCAAGCGCCGCGCCTTTACACCCTCCCCGCCCCGCCCTCAGGGCAAGCGCGACATCAAAGGCCAGTGGAAGCAGCCGCACGCCCCGGCGACCGAGGACGCCAAGGCCGTCCGTGCCGCCGGGATCGATCGCGTGCTCGCCAAGGCGGTGCTCGCCGGGCTGATCCGCCACCCGGTCGAGATCGCGCGCCACATGGAGGTGCTCGGCAGCCTCAAGCTGATCGATGGTGCGCTCGGCAGGCTCTACGAGGCGGTGGTCGATCTGGCGCTGGAGGAGCAGGCGCTTGATAGCGGCCGCCTGATTACCATATTGGCGTTATCCGGTTTCGATTCAGTCGCGAGCGACCTGCTGAGAGCCGATACGATGCCCTATTCGTTCACGCAGAATGCCGGTGATCCGGCCAGAGCCAGAGCCGACCTCGACGAAGCGATCGCCATCATGGTGGCGCGCCCGGAAGTCGATTTGGCGCTTGCCGAGGCAACCAGCGCCATGCAGGCGCATTTCACTGACGAGGCGTTTGAACGGCAAGTGGCATTGGTGAGAGAGAAACAGGCGTTGGAGCTTCGGCTTGCAAATCTCGTGCAGGCGAACGAAGACGCCCGGGCGTTTGGATCCGAGGGCAATTGATGGCGAAATCGAACATGGCGGCTGAAGCTCCCGACACGGCTGAGACGGGCGATGCGCCGCTGATCGACATGAACGATGCGTCGGTCAAGAAGCTGATCGCGCGCGCCAAGAAGCGCGGCTACATCACCTACGACCAGCTCAACGAGGCGCTGCCGCAGGACCAGATGTCGTCCGACCAGCTCGAGGACGTGATGGCGGCGCTCAACGAGATGGGCGTCAACATCGTCGAGAACGACGAGGCAGGCGACGACGGCGAGACCGACGACGCGCAGGATGACGAGGTCGAGACCCCGGATGCCGAGACGGACACCGGCAGCGCGCCCGCGCTTGACACCAAGAAGAAAGAGACGATCGACCGTACCGATGATCCGGTGCGGATGTACCTGCGCGAGATGGGCGCGGTCGAGCTGCTCAGCCGCGAGGGCGAGATCGCCATCGCCAAGCGGATCGAGGCCGGTCGCGACACGATGATTCTCGGCCTGTGCGAGTCGCCGATCACCTTCAACGCGATCATCGACTGGTCGACCGCGCTCAACGAAGGCACGATGCAGCTGCGCGAGATCCTCGATCTCGATGCGATGCTCTCCAAGGGCCCGACCGCCGAGCAGGTCGAGGGCGCCGAGGAAGACGATAACGGCGAGATCTCCGAGAAGGCCGCCGGCCCGTCGTTCAAGGAAGAGGAAGAGCCCGAGGAGGCCTCCGCCGACGAGGATGAGGAAGGCGGCGAGCGCCGCGCGCCGCGACCGGCCGATGACGAGGAAGAGGACAACACCCTCAGCCTCGCGCAGATGGAAGAGACGCTCAAGCCGCAGGCTCTGGAGCGATTCGCCAACATCACCGCGCTCTACAAGAAGTTCAGCAAGGTCCAGCAGGCCCGGCTCGACGCGATGGCTGCCGGTGGCGAGCTGTCGGCTGCCGAGGAACGCAAGTACCAGAAGCTGCGCGAGGAGCTCACCGCCGAGGTGGAGAGCGTGCAGTTCCACAACGCCAAGATCGAGTTCCTGGTCGACCAGCTCTATGCCTATAACCGGCGCCTGACGACGCTGGGCGGGCAGATGCTGCGCCTCGCCGAGCGGCACAAGGTCGCGCGCAAGGACTTCCTCGATCGCTACGTCGGCCATGAGACCGACGAGAACTGGCTGAGCTCGATCGGCAAGCTCGACAAGAAGTGGACGGCGTTCGCGACCAACGAGGGCGAGGCGGTGGACCGCATTCGTGCCGAGATCGCCGACATCGCCCAGCAGACCGGCATGGCGCTCACCGAGTTCCGCCGCATCGTCAACACGGTGCAGAAGGCCGAGCGCGAGGCGCGTATCGCCAAGAAGGAGATGGTCGAGGCCAACCTCCGCCTGGTGATCTCGATCGCCAAGAAGTACACCAACCGCGGGCTGCAGTTCCTGGATCTCATCCAGGAGGGCAACATCGGCCTGATGAAGGCGGTGGACAAGTTCGAGTATCGCCGGGGCTACAAGTTCTCCACCTATGCGACCTGGTGGATCCGCCAGGCGATCACCCGCTCGATCGCCGACCAGGCGCGGACGATCCGCATTCCGGTCCACATGATTGAGACGATCAACAAGCTGGTCCGCACCAGCCGCCAGTTCCTCCACGAGCAGGGCCGCGAGCCTACTCCGGAGGAGATGGCCGAGCGCCTGAGCATGCCGCTCGAAAAGGTGCGCAAGGTGATGAAGATCGCCAAGGAGCCGATCAGCCTTGAGACGCCGATCGGCGACGAGGAAGATTCGCACCTCGGCGACTTCATCGAGGACAAGAATGCGGTGATCCCGGTCGATGCCGCGATCCAGGCCAACCTCAAGGAAACGGTTACCCGCGTCCTTGCCAGCCTCACTCCGCGTGAGGAGCGCGTGCTGCGCATGCGCTTCGGCATCGGCATGAACACCGATCACACGCTTGAAGAGGTCGGCCAGCAGTTCTCGGTGACGCGCGAGCGCATTCGCCAGATCGAGGCCAAGGCGCTGCGGAAGCTCAAACATCCGAGCCGCAGCCGCAAGATGCGCAGCTTCCTGGATCAGTAAGCGAGCATCGACCAGATCAGAAAGGGCCGCCGAGCATCAGCCCGGCGGCCCTTTTTGTGCTTGGCGTGGACCAATTTCGTGGCCGACCAGCGCGTCACGGCCGCCCGCTCAGTCGCCGAGTTGCCCGAACGGCAGCAGCCTGGCCGCCAGCTTCTTGGTCGCTGCCGCATCGCCGCCGTTAAGCGACGCCAGCACGGCGGCCGACGCCCGGCGCATCGCCCGGTCGAACGCGGTCGGCGTGCTCGCCCGCGCTGCCATCTCGGCGAGCGCGCGCCCACGCTGATCGCTTGGATCCTGCTCGAGCCGCAGCAGCGCGGCGACTCCTGCGCAGGACGCACGATCACCACCCAGCGCCACCGCACGGTCCAGCGCCGCCAGCCCGACCGCCTTCTGCGCGCCGAGCGCCGCACGGCCCATCAGGCTGCCGAGCTTGAACACCGCCCCCATATGCCAGGCGCCGAGCCCGAGCTGCGGCTCGGCATCTCGGGGCGAACGGCTGGCGAGCGCCTCGAACAGCTTGCGGGCGGCAATCGCATCGGCGCGGCTGCCGCTGAGCTTGGCCTCATAGCCCTTGGCGGTGGCCTGCATCAGCAGCGCCTCGTGATCGGTAGGCGACCGTGCCAGCGCCGCCGCGGCAAGCCGCTGGGCGGTCAGCACGCCCTGCATGGCCGCCTGCTTGGTCGCGGAGCCAAACGAGGCCTGGGTGAGCACGTCGCGCGCGGACAGGCTACCGGTCTGCGCAGCGGCAGGCACCGACGTTCCCGCCAGCGCACAGCAGGCCGCGGCTGCCGCCATCGGATAACTCCACGCGCCCATCGCTCGCCGCATCTCGCCTCTCTTTTCCACTGTTATCAGCATCATAACGGCGCAGCTGCCGCAACGATCCTCCACAGGAGGCCAAGAGGTAGCACGGTGGAGCGGGTTGGCCAGCCGTCGAACCAAGAAAAAAGGCGCGGCAGCCGAAGCCACCGCGCCCTGTTTTCTTGTGCAACCCACCGGCGGTCAGCCGCCGCGGTGGATCACTCCGCGGCCGTGCCCTTGGCCGGGCGGACGTCGCGGCGCTCGGCGATACGCGCCGACTTGCCGGTGCGGCCACGCAGATAATAGAGCTTGGCGCGACGCACCGCGCCCTTGCGGACCACCTCGATCGAATCGACGTTGGGCGAATAGAGCGGGAAGACGCGCTCGACGCCCTCGCCGAAGCTCATCTTGCGCACGGTGAAGCTCGAGCCCATGCCGCGGTTCGAGCGCGCGATGCACACGCCCTCATAGTTCTGCACGCGGGTGCGCTCGCCTTCGACGACCTTGACGCCGACCTTGAGCGTATCGCCGGGGCGGAACTCGGGAATCGACTTGGTCTCGTGGAACTTGGCAATCTGCTCGGCTTCGAGCGTCTGGATGAGGTTCATCTCATTCGTCCTTCATTCGCCGCGCGCCAGAGGGCGACTGGACCCGAGCGCCCTCGTGGCGCTCCCAAAGGTCCGGCCGCCGTAGCCGTGTGTCGGTCTCGGCCATGTGCTTTCGCCAGGCCGCGATCCTCGCATGATCCCCCGATCGCAGCACTTCGGGGATCGTGCGCCCTTCCCATTGCTGAGGTCGGGTATATTGCGGATATTCGAGCAGCCCCGTTTCGAAGCTCTCGTCCACACCGCTGGAAGGGGCGCCCATTACGCCGGGCAGCAGCCGAATGCAAGCGTCGAGCAGCACCAGCGCGCCCATCTCGCCACCCGAGAGGATATAGTCGCCGATCGACACCTCCTCGATGGCGCGCGCCGCGAAGATGCGCTCGTCGAACCCCTCGAACCGGCCGCACAGGATCGTTACCCCCGGCCCCGCCGCGAGCGCCCTCACCCGCTCCTGCTCGAGCGGCCGCCCGCGCGGTGTCATCGCCAGCACCGGCCGGTCATCGGCCACGCTGTCGATCGCCGCCGCGAGCACGTCCGCGCGCAGCACCATCCCCGCGCCGCCGCCTGCCGGGGTATCGTCGACCGAGCGATGCCGGTCGGTGGCAAAGTCGCGGATTTGCACCGCGTCGCACGACCAGCCCCCCTCGCGCAGTGCGCGGCCCGCCAGGCTGGCGCCGAGCGGTCCGGGGAACATCTCGGGGTAGAGCGTGAGGATAGTGGCAGCGAAGGTCACAGCGTCCAGTTTTCCACGGAGAGGCCCGGCACATCGGCGAAATCACGCTCGTTGCCGGTGACGACCGTCACGCCCAGCGAGAGGGCGTGCGCCGCAATCAAGCGATCGTAGCTGGCCTGCACGAACGGCAGTGCCGCATAGGCGTTCGCGGCGGCAGCGTCGAACGGCAACACAGGAACGGCCCACAGGAAGCGGTCAAGCAGCGCGATCGGCAGCGGTGTGCCGTGATGCGAGCCATGGGCAACCTCCGCATAAGCAATGGCGGAGGTGACCAGATCATCTTCATCACATGCCGCCATCCGGTCACGCAGCGGGTCCGATGCGCCAAGCATGGCAACGATGATGATGTTGCTATCGAGCAGATATTTCACGACGTTGGCGGGACCAATGGCTCGTCGGCGTCGATATCGGGCCACAGCAGAGGTCGGTCCTCAAAGACGCGATCCTCCGGCGCAATCGGCTTGAGGCCAAGGTGACGACCGATGCCCCAGATTCCTGCGATATCGAACTTGCGCTTGGGCTGGCCGACCCGCTCTAAGATGAACCGCCCCTGCTCCTCGCGGATGCTCATCTCCACGCCTTCCTCGATGCCCAAGCCTTTCGGCAAGCGCAGCGCGACCGAATTGCCTGACTTGAAAGTTCTCGTAGGAAGCGCGCCCATCGTCACTGACTCCGTATATACCGGATGTATATACGCCGGGCGCTGCTGCGGCAAGGAACCACGCCCAAGGAACCACGCCCAAGGAACCACGCTCGGTGCGGGGGATTGCGCCACCATGGACGATTGCATCATCATCGGCGCCGGACCTGCGGGGCTTACCGCGGCCATCTACCTCACCCGCTTCCATCTCTCGATCCGGCTGTTCGACAGCAACTCGAGCCGCGCGGCAATGATCCCGTGCACCCACAACCATGCCGGCTATCCCGACGGGATCAGCGGCAAGGATCTGCTGCGGCTGATGCGCGTGCAGGCGGAGAAATACGGCGCGCGGCGCGAGGAGAAGAAGGTCACCGAGATCGTGCCCGACGGCGACAATTTCGTGGTCGTCACCGACGAAGGGCGGTTCGCCGCGCGCACGGTGCTGCTCGCCACCGGCGTCGTCAATCACCGCCCTCATATCCTGCCCGAGGTGCATGATCCGGCGCTCGAGCGCGGCCTCTTGCGTTATTGTCCAATCTGCGACGGCTATGAGGTCACCGACAAGCGCGTCGGCGTGATCGGCACCGGAGATCATGGTATGCGCGAGGCGCTGTTTCTGCGGGGCTACACCCGCGACGTGACGCTGATCGCCCCCGAGGCCGAACACCTGCTCGATGATGCCTGCGGCGCCAAGCTCGCCGAGGCCGGCATCGTCCGCGTCAATGGCCCTTGCGGCAATTGGGCCATCGAGGGCGACCAGCTCGCACTCGACACCGCCGGCGGGCGCATGGCGTTCGACAGCGTCTATCCAGCGCTCGGCTCGCGGATCCGATCGCACCTCGCGGTCGCCGCCGGCGCGCGCGCCAGCGATGAGGGCTGCCTGGAGGTGGACGATCACCAGCGCACCACCGTGCCAGGCCTGTTCGCCGCAGGGGACGTGGTGAAGGGTCTGGACCAGATCAGCCACGCGATGGGCGAAGCCGGCGTTGCGGCGACGACGATCCGCAACCTGCTCAGCGAACGGCAACCGATCAGGAGGTAGGGGAAAATGTTCTTGGCTAGCTAGCCGGGCGGGACAAACCCACCCCCACGGCTACTCGATAAAATCCGGGCTGATCACCAGCCGCTCAGCGTTCCATTCGGGCACCGCCTCGGGCCGCATCGGCACCATGAAGCGCTTGCCGGTCTTGCCGTCAACCGGCGGCCGCTCGATCTCGATCACGTCGCCGGCACCAAAATTCTCGATCAGCACCACCGTGCCGAGCGCCTCGCCGTCGGTCGATACCGCCGCGAGCCCGATCAGATCGGCGTGGTAATATTCACCCTCGGCCAACGCCGGCAACGCCGAGCGCGGAATGGTGAGTTCGGTGCCCCGCATCGCCTCGGCGGCGGTGCGGTCCGCAACCTCGGCGAAGCGGGCGATGGTGCCGTTGTTGCCCGGGGTCGCATTCTTCAACGTCAGCGTGCCGCCGTTGAAGCTGCGATAGGGCCCGAGGTCCTCGGCAAACACCTTGAGACGCACCTGGCCATGAATGCCGTGCGCGCCGATCACGACCGCCAGCGTCACCGTCGGCTCGATGCCGGGCGGCGCGGGAACGGCCTTAATTTGGTGATCCACTGCCGCCGTCGGGGGCATCGTCTTCCCCTTCTGCGGGATCGGTGCTGGAGACACCCTGGTTGGTGGCGTCTTCGTCGTCATCGGGTGCGGTACGCGGATCGGGATCGATGGCCATGATGCGTCGTCTCCTGTTGGTAGGAGGGTAACGCACCATGGCCCATCCGGATGCTTACTGCTCGGACGTCGCGTCGGCGACCTGCTCGGACTCCGCGGTCGGCGTCTCAGTGGCGGCTTCCACCTCGGTGGCGATCACGGCTTCGGCCTCGGCGCGGGCGTCCTGCTCGGCCTTCAGCTTGTCGGCACGCTCCTCGGCGCGCTCGGTAGCCTTCTCGCCGGGCTTGCCCTTGTTGGGGTTGCTGCGGGCAGCGCGCTCGCGCACGCCGGCGACGTCGAGGAAGCGGGCGACGCGGTCGGTCGGCTGCGCGCCATTCGACAGCCAGTACTTGGCGCGCTCGGCGTCGAGCACAACGCGCTGGTCGTTGTCCTTGGCGAGCAGCGGGTTGTAGTTGCCGAGCTTCTCGATGAACTTGCCATCGCGCGGGCTGCGCGCATCGGCGACGACGATGCGGTAATAGGGACGCTTCTTGGAGCCGCCGCGCGACAGACGAATGCTGAGTGCCATGGTAACCAGTCCTTCTTTCAAGTCGTCACCCCAGCGAACGCTGGGGTCTTGTGGTTGTTGTTCGTGCCCTGGCCGCCTGAGACCCCGGCTGTCGCTGGGGTGACGGTCAGGAGCGGGTAATCACTTCTTCTTGATCAGATTCTCGAAGCCCGGGGGCAGCTGGGGAATGCCGTTGCCGCCGCCGAGACCGGCGAGCCCCTTGGGCAGGCCGCCACCGGCCTTGTCCATCATGTCGCCGAGCTGGGCGCCGCCGATCGCGTTGCCGAGGCCAGCCATGCCGCCGCCCATCCCGCCCTTGCCGAGCATCGCCATCATGCCCTTCAAGCCGCCCATCTTCTTGATCTTCTTCATGGCGGTGGACATTTCGAGGTGCATCTTGAGCAGCTTGTTGACCTCCTGGACGGTGGTCCCCGAACCCTTGGCAATACGGATCTTGCGCTTGGCGGTGATCAGCTCGGGCTTGGCGCGCTCCTTGAGCGTCATCGAGCCGATCATCGCGTCCATGTGGACCAGCACCTTATCGCTGCCCGGCGCCGAGGCCATCGCCGCCTGGGCCTTCTTCATGCCCGGGATCATGCCGGCAAGCGCGCCGAGCCCGCCCATCCGGCGCATCTGCGCGAGCTGGCCGCGCAGGTCGTTCATGTCAAACTGGCCCTTGGCGAGCCGGCCCGCCATACGCTCGGCGTCTTCCTGCTGGATCGATTCCGCGGCGCGCTCGACCAGGCTGACGACGTCGCCCATGCCGAGGATGCGGCCGGCGACCCGCTCCGGGTGGAACGCCTCGAGCGCATCCAGCTTCTCGCCAGTGCCCGCGAACTTGATCGGCTTGCCGGTGACAGCGCGCATCGACAGCGCCGCGCCGCCGCGGGCGTCGCCGTCCATCCGGGTCAGCACCACACCGGTGAGCGGCACCTGATCGGAGAAGTTCTGCGCGACGTTGACCGCGTCCTGGCCGGTCAGCGAGTCGACGACGAGCAGGATCTCCTGCGGCGTCGCAATCTCGGCGACCGCCTTCATTTCGTCCATCAGCGCCGCGTCGACATGGAGTCGGCCGGCGGTGTCGAGCATCAGCACGTCATAGCCCTGGAGCTTGGCGGCTTGGAGCGCGCGGCGTGCGATATCCACCGGCTGCTGGCCGGGGATGATCGGCAGCGTCGCCACCTCAATCTGGGTGCCGAGCGTCGCCAGCTGTTCCTGCGCATTCGGGCGATTGACGTCGAGCGACGCCATCAGCACCTTCTTGCGATCGCGGGTCGAAAGCCGCTTGGCGATCTTGGCGGTGGTCGTGGTCTTGCCCGAGCCCTGCAGGCCGACCATCATAACCACCGCCGGCGGCGCCACCCCAAGCTCCAGCTCCGAGGCATCGGCGCCGAGCATCTCGATCAGCGCATCGTTGACGATCTTGACGACCTGCTGCCCCGGCGTGACCGAGCGCAGCACATTGTGGCCGACCGCTTGCTCGGTGACCTTGTCGACGAACGAGCGAGCCACCGGCAGGGCGACGTCCGCCTCGAGCAGCGCGACGCGCACCTCGCGCATGGCGGTGCGGACGTCGGCTTCGGTCAGCGCGCCACGGCCGCGCAGGCGGTCGAACACCCCACCAAGCCGGTCGCTCAGACTGTCGAACATCGCGCCATCACCTCATCAATGCCGCCAAACGCAAAAGCGCCGGCGGGCGAAACCTCGCCGGCCAGCGTGCACCCGTGGGCGCGTGTCTATCGCGTTCGACAACGAACGTGGGAGGGCGTGTAGCCCGCGGGGCGGCAAAACGCAAGGAGGGCAGATCGATCCCGTGCGCGCCGAGCGTATCGAGACACGCCAAGCCCCATGCCCGGTCGTGCTCCACGCAGCTAGGTGACGACGGGGCGCGTTGCCCCGCCCTCGCCTCGATCAGTTCGGCAGCGCGGCGCCGCTGTCCACCTTCTCCACCCAATGCGGGTAGAAGGCCGGCCGCCGGTTGGACCAGCCCGACGCGGTCGCCGCGGCCTCGCTGATCGACTGGAGTAGCTTGCGGCGCAGTTCTGGGTGGAGATGCGGCAGCGACGCTGCAGCGCAAAACGCGCTCGGCAGCCATGGCCGCACCTCGGCGCCGAGCAGCCGCTCGTAGAGAAAGCGGAATGCCGAGAAATGCGTCAGCCGTCCCTGGCCGAGGTCGAACGCCGCCAGCGTCACCACCGGCGCGAGGAACGGCTCGAGCGCGCCGAGATCGGCATCGTCGGGAACCATCTCGCGCAATTCGGGCAATGCGCGATAAAGCCGCGCCTGGGCACGGATGCTGGCAGCCTCCACCACGTCGCGCGACCAACGCGCCATCGCATCGTCGCGATCGAGGCCGATATCCAGGCTGCGACGAATGTACCGCTGCGTCGCTGCAGGAAAGCCCGCGAACTCCTTCATCTCGGCCAACGTCATCGCACCTTCGGCCGGCTTCATCTTGGCACCCATGATCTGTCACCCCGCCCCGCAATGGAACCGGCAGATCATGCGCCAGGATGGTTAACGGATCCCTTAACGCCTTGGTCTGCCGACATTCACGAAAGCATCACATATCCCGCTGCGCCGCAACATGACTGCGACGAACCGATGTATGATAGTCTTTTCGGACTCAGGAGTGATGCTCTCACGCAACATGGTGCGGCCGTGGCTATCGGAGCCGAAGCGGGAAGGGCGGCCCCGCTGGTGCGGAACCGCCCTTGTTGATGGTCAAGCTTGGGTAGCCGATCAGTCCTGCTGAAGCTTGCGCTCGGCTTCCTCGTCATAGCCCGACGAGGGCGCCGGACCATGGTTGTGCACCGGCTGGGTCGTGGCGGGCGGATCGCTTGCATCCATCGATTCATCCAGCGCATTGTCGAGCCGCGCGTCGCTGCTCTCGGGATTCTTCTCCAGCCGCTTGGCGATCGACTTGTCCTGGCCGGCGTCCTGGCGCGGATCGCGCTCCTGGTTGCTGCCGCCCTCGGCCGGCGCGACCGAGAGACTGTCGAGAGCCCGTTCGTCAATAGCAGTCATGGTGACACCCTCCTCGATTGGTTTCGGGAGTAGAACGGCTGGCCAGCCGCTTACGTTCCTGCCGGCGCGTCAGGCCCGGGTCACCACCACCAATTGATTGACCATCTGCGCCACGCCGAAGATCGTCATGAACGCGATATCGGTGGCATCGCGACCGACGCTGACCCGGGCGATCTCCGCCGGGTCGGCCATGCCGGTGGGGTCCACCAGCCGCCAGCCGCCGTCGAGCCACAGCTCGGCCACCGCGTGGAAATCGGGCGGATCGACGCCCGGCGCATAGGCCGAGACGCAGCGCGCAGGGATCTCGCCCGCCCGCGCCAGCGCGACGAGCAGATGGGCATAGTCGCGGCACACGCCAGCGCGGCTGGCGAAGGTGTCGAGCGCGGTGGTGGTGCCGCTGCTCGCGTTCCAGCGATAATCGAGAGACCCTCTCACCCAGTCGCTCAGCGCCGCCGCTAGCGCCCCGCCCTCGAGCCCGGCGAATTCGCGGCGGACAAAACCCTCGAAGCGGTCCGATTGGCAGTAACGGCTCGGCAGCAGATAGGGCACCAGCGCGCCGCCGAGCAGCCGCACCGGCGTCGCTGGCAACGTATCGAGCGCCACCGTCGTGCGACCGATGGCGACAGTGGCGCGATAGGAGGCGCGGACCTGCCCGTTGCCGCGGATCCAGCAGCGCTGGCCGATCCCGTCCTCGCCCGCCACCGCAGCGATCGGCGTGTCGCTCCACACCGTCAGCGCCTCATGCTCGAGGCGCTGGTCGGCCATCGCCGCCACCTCCACCTGGAGCAACACGTCGGCCGGGCCATTGCCCAGCCAATAATCCAGCTCCACCTCGATATTAAGCCGCATCACAGGCCCTTGCGCCCAAAGAAAGGGCCCGGCGGATCATCCCGCCGGGCCCTGAACGTCTGCGGTGCCGGCCGCGTCGCCGCGACCGCGCCGGCTCAGCTGCGCTGCGAGCCGAACAGGCGCAGCACGAACATGAACATGTTGATGAAGTCGAGATACAGCGACAGCGCCGACATGATCACGACCTTGCCGACCATGTCGGTGCCCGCGACCTGATAGTACAGGCTCTTGGTGCGCTGCGTGTCATAGGCAGTGAGCCCTGCGAACAGCAGCACGCCGACGGCGCTGATCACCAGCTCGAGCACGCTGTTGTGCAGGAACAGGTTGATCAGACTGGCGACGATCAGGCCGACCACGCCGATGATCAGGAAGGTGCCGAACGCCGACAGGTCCTTCTTGGTGGTATAGCCATAAAGGCTGAGGCCGGCGAAGCCCGCCGCGGTCGAGAAGAACGCGCCTGCGATCGAGGTGCCGCTATAGACCAGGAAGATGGTCGAGAGCGACAGGCCCATCAGCACCGCGAACGCCCAGAACAGCATCTGCATGGTCGAGGTCTTCATCCGACCCTGGCCCATGCTCATCCCGAACACGATCGCGAGCGGCGCGAACATGATCACGTAGCGCATCAGCCCGCCGCCCAGGAACACCTGCGCGGCCGGCGAATTGGCGCCGCCCCAGGCGAACAGCAGCGCGACGATGCCCGTCAGCAGCACGCCCGACGACATGTAGTTATACACCGACAGCATGTACGAGCGCAGACCCGCGTCATAGCCGGCGCTGCGCGTCGTGTCGGCGCGCGTGGCCCCGAACGGCGCGGCGCTCGGCCGGGGGTCAGACCAGTTAGCCATGGTACACCAAACTCCTTCAAACCGGCCCGATGCCGGTTACCTCGAAATATCGGCCCGGACCGATCCCTTTTCAAGCGAAACCGGCTAAGCCGCTGGCTTTCAGCAATACAACATTACACGGCTCGCCCATGCACCGCCTGTTCGTCGCGCTCCGCCCACCGCCAGAGATCCGCCGCCAGCTCGCCGGCGTCATGGCCGGTGTGCCTGGCGCCCGGTGGCAGGACGACGATCAGCTCCACCTCACCCTGCGCTTCATTGGCGCGGTCGATCGTCCGCTCGGCGAGGACATCGCCGCCGCGCTCGCCGGGATCCATGCGCCCGTGCCGCAGGTGTCGATCGCCGGCGTCGGCCGATTCGAGCACCGCGGCCGCACCGATACATTGTGGGCAGGGCTCGCCCCCACCGATGCGCTCCACCACCTCCACCGCAAGGTCGAGCAGGCCTCCGCCCGTGCCGGGCTGGCCCCGGATCGCCGCGCCTATGCGCCGCACATCACCCTCGCTCGCCTCGCCCGCAGCCACGGCCATGCCCCCGAGATCGACGGCTGGCTCGCCGTCCACGCCGGTCTGGCGAGCCAACCGTTCACCATGGCGCATCTGTTGCTGTACGAGAGCCATCTCGGCGGCGAGGGCGCGCGCTACGAGCCGATTGCCCGCTGGCCCTTGGCGACCTAGTCGGCCATATCTGCGCGCAGGATTTAACGGGAGACCCCTGATGCGCACCGCCCTGCCCTTCGCCGCCCTGCTCGCCCTCGGGCTGACCGCCTGCGACCACAAGGACATGGCGACGGGCGCGCCGCTCGCCGGCGGCGCCAAGGCAGTCGCTATCCTCCACACCGCCACCGGCGTCGACGCCGGCCGCGCCACCGCGACCGACGTGTCCGGCGGCGTCCGCTACACGCTCGACGTCAAGGGCCTGCCCGCCGGCACCCATGGCGCGCACGTCCACATGACCGGGCTGTGCGAGGCGCCCGGCTTCACCACTGCGGGCTCGCACTGGAACCCGAGCAACACCAAGCATGGCGCGATGAACCCGGCCGGGCCGCACGAGGGCGACCTGCCCAATCTGGTGATCGGCGCCGACGGCCGCGGCACCGTCGCGGTCACCATCCCCGGTGCGACGGTCGTCGGCATGCTCGATGCCGATGGCGCCGCGATCGTGATCCACGCCGCCGCCGACGATCTGATGACCGATCCCTCGGGCAACAGCGGCGCCCGGATTGCCTGCGGCGTCTTCGCCGCCAGCTGAGCCGACGACAGTTCCCCGGCGACAGCCGGGGAATTCCTTCCTCGCGGGCCTAGATCACCTCACCCGCCGCCCGCGCGCGATCCTCCCGGCTCGCCTCGGCCGCCGGCACCAACCGATAGGCCGCGATTGCCGTTGCGAGCCCCACCGGCACCACCACCAGTAGCGACAGCATCCCCACCGACAGGCTGCCGCTCAGCGTCGACACGCGCCCGGCGAGATAGGGTCCCAGCGCCAGCCCGATCAGTGTCGTGCCGATGAAGAACGTCGCGGTCGCCGTGCCGCGCATCCTGGGCAGCACCAGATCCTGGGTGGTCGCCGCCGCCGCTCCGAGCGCACAGCTCGCGCTCAGCAAGGCAACGAACAGGCAAGGGTAGAACAGCCACGCCGATCCCGCGGTGAACGCCGCGACCAGGAACGGCGCCGGCATCACCGCGCCGAGGATCACCGGCACCAGCCGCCCCGCCGGATTGCTCCGCCGCAGCCGATCCGCCGCGACCCCGCCGATCGTCAGCCCCAGAAACCCGGCGAGCGCGCCGCAGCCGCCGGCGAGCAGCCCGGTGTCGGCCGGCGAGGCGCCGAGCACCCGCAGCGCATAAGGCGCGGCCCAGAAGCTCGCGGCATAGCTCAGAAACGCGTTGAGCCCATAGGTCACCACCGTGCACAGGAACGCCGGCGTACCGACGATCAGCGCGAAGGTCGCCGGATCGCGCCGCCTGAGCGCGGCTGCCCAGGAAAATACCGCATAAACGCCGATACCGATTGCCGCCCATTGCAGGACCGGCTCGCCGAGGCTGACAAGCAGCGCCACCAGCCCGGCCACGACCGCCAAGGCGACGAGGTTGATGCCCAGCGCCGGGCGCCCGCCGTGCGCGGCGCCGATCAGCGTCAGCGGCGGCACGATCGTCAGCAGCTCACCCGCGAAGGCCCGCAACGGCGCCGGATGCGGCGCCGGCTCGGGCAATCCCTCGATCCGGCCGCGGATCGGCTCGCGCAGCGTCGATACCCACAAGGCGAGCACCAGCCCCGGCAGGCCGACGCCGAGGAACGCCGCCTGCCAGCCGGCCAGGCCGAGCGGCCCGCCGCCGGGATAGGCCCGGTTCCAGTTCTGCACGATCAACCCGCCGATGAACAACGAGCAGCCGCCGCCGACGAACAGCCCCGCCGAATAGATTGACAGCGCGGTCGCGCGTAGCCGGCGGGGAAAATAGTCCGAGATCAGCGAATAGGCCGACGGGCTGGCAGTCGCCTCGCCGATCCCCACGCCGACCCGCGCCGCCGTCAATTGCCCGCCGCTGCGCGACAGGCCGGACAGCGCCGTCATTGCCGACCATAGCGCAAGGCCGATCGTCATCAGCCGCACCCGGTGCCAATGATCCGCAAGGCGCCCGAGCGGAATGCCGAACAGGGCATAGAACACCCCGAAGGCGGTGCCGTAGAGGAAGCCCAGATCCTCGTCGGCGAGATGCAGGTCGCGCTTGATATCCTCGGCGAGGATCGAGATCACTTGTCGATCGACGAAGTTGAGCACATACACCAGAAACAGCGTGCCGAGGACATACCACGCATAGCGCGAGGTCTCCGGCGCAGTCGTCGCCGCCGTTCCGCCCATTGACCCTCTCCCGGTCGTTTTCGGGAGGCTAACCGGAGTGGGCGACGCGAACAAGCCTAGGCGCTGACACGCGAGCGGCACGGAACCTCGCCGCAGTTAACCGGTTCTTGTGCAACTGCGAACGGATTGGCGATGGCACACAGCGAGCGACATAGAGCCTTGGAGCTGCTCAGGCAGGCGTTGGACGCGCTGGACCACCTCGGTTGCGAACAGGCGGTCGCGGCCGTTGTTGCCCATGCGATCGACCTGCTCGAAAGCAGCCCGCGCCGCTGAGGCGGGGCGGCAGGCGCTATTGCGCCGCCGTCCGCCGCCCGCGGGTGCTCTGTTCCAGCCGCCGCAGCAGCGACTCGATCGACGGCGGCCCGCCTGCCTCACTGGGCGCGCGCGGCAATTCGACCGAAGCGATCCGCTCGCCTTCCGCCAGTTCCACCGGTACGCGCAACGACGGCACCGGCCGCACCGGTTCGCGCGGGACCGCGGGTACCGCCGCAGGATGAAAGGCCGCGAGCGGCAGGTCGAGATCGGCAGGAATGTCCTGCTCATCGGGCTCGAGCGCCAGCGCCGGCAGGACTTCCGGCTCGGGCACAGCCGCCTCGGGCGGCATCGGCACGCCGAGATCGCTGGCTGACAGCGGCCGCCGCGGCGGCGCATCGGGGTGGGCATCGGCGCGGCGCACCACCGGCACGCCATCCTCGCGCACCCGCTTTGGCACGAGCAGGCCGCCGTTGCCGAACAGCAGGAACAGCGCCGACCAGGTCACCGCGGCAGCGATCCCGCCGCCGCCCAGAGCGAGCAGCGCGCGTGCGGTGGTGCCGAGCGGCGGTGCGGCGACGCTGACCAGCGAGGCAAGCCCGCTCTGCCACACCCAATCCTCGAGCACGCCGCGTGGCACCAGCACCGCGAGCGCGGCGACGGCAAGCCCGGCGGCCGCGCCGCCGAGCGGCGCGACTCGGTCGGTGATCGCCGGGTTGTTGAGGGGTAGGCGGGGGAACGCTGCCATGATCAATCCACTGAAGCGGCGCCGACCAGCCGCTGGTAAACCGGTTCGTAACGACAAATATTTGACGACCAGTTACGATCCGTCTCGACGAACCTGCGCCCAGCCGCACGTCTTGTATCCCACCCCGATCGATCCGCAAACATCCCTGCCAGCGCCGCGGCGATCGCGCCGGGATCGTCGGGCCGAAACAGCGTTCCGGTCTCGCCGTCGCGGATCAGCTCGCGATGGCCGCCGACGTCGGATGCCGCCACCAGCCGCCCCTGCGCCATCGCCTCAAGCGGCTTGAGCGGGGTGACGAGGTCGGTCAGCCGCATGTGCTTGCGCGGATAGGCGAGCACGTCGATCAGCCCGTAATAGCGCTCCACCTCGGTGTGCGGCACGCGGCCGACGAAGTGGATCGCCGCCGCCACCGCGGACGCCGCGGCCTGGGCACGCAGCGCCGCCTCCATCGGCCCGCCGCCGACCAGCAGCAGCCGCGCCGCGGGCCGCGCCGCGACCAGCGCCGGCATCGCCGCAATCAGGTCGTCGAGTCCTTCATAATCGTAGAAGCTGCCGATGAAGCCGACCACGTCGGCGCCATCCAGCCCGAGCGAGGCGGCGAGCGCATCGTCGCGCGGTGGCACCGTGCCGAACAGCGCGAGATCGACGCCGTTGGGCGAGACCACGATCTTGTCCGCCGCGACGCCGCGCGCCACCAGATCGCCGCGCAGCCCCTCGCAGATCACCGCCACCGCATCGGCGCGATGCACCGCCCAGGTCTCCAGCGCCCGCGTCGCACGATATTTGGCCGAGCCTTCGCGCCCGGTGCCGTTGCCGACCGCGGCATCCTCCCAGAACGCGCGTATCTCGTAGACCAGCGGTAGCTTCCGGCGCCGTGCCACCACGAGGCCGGCCAGTGCGTCGAGCACCGGCGAATGGGCATGGAGGATGTCGGGCCGAAACGCGTCGACCGCGCGGCCGATCCGGCGGGCGAAGGCCGCGATCTGAGCGAGTTCGCCGACGACGCCCCCGGGTCGCGCACCGCGAGTGCGGTGGAAGCTCAACCCATCGACCTGCTCGACGCCGTCGTAGTCGCCGCCGTGGCGTGGCCCGGTCACTGCGGCGACGGCCCAGCCTCGCGCCTCCTGCGCCTTGAGAATCGCGCGGGTACGGAATGTATAGCCGCTCTGCAGCGGCAGGCCGTGGTCGAGGATGTGGAGGATACGCATCGCCAGCGATACTGCGCGCGATGCACTTAACGGCGCGTCAACTCACCGGGCGCTAAGCCTGGCCCAACGCCGGGGAAGCAAGGAAGCGCGAAAGGATGATCGACAATCTCGCGCTCGGCATAAGCCATGGGCTGATGATGCTCGCGGCCTTCTATCTGTTCAAGCGGCCCGATCTTGATTCCGAGGTGCCGGCGCCACGTCACTGGCGCGAGCGCGGTGGAGGCCGGCCCGGCGGAGTTCAGCCGGTCGAGATCAATGCAGGTCGCGACCAAGCCGATGCGTGATCTTGCCTTCGTTGCCTTTCTCGTCACCCTGTTCGGCATGGGGCTGCGCCGGCCGTTCCTGCTGGTGCTCGCCTATGTCTACATCGACATCGTCTCGCCGCAGCGGCTGACCTATCTGCTGCTCAACACCGTGCCGATCTCGCTGATTGCGGTGGTGCTCGCGGTCGGCGGCTGGCTGCTCGTCGACAACAAGGCGGACAGCCGCTTCGCGCCGCGCCAGGCGCTGATCGTGGTGCTGCTGCTCTACTGCTGGGCCACCACGCTCACCGCCGATTACCCGCTGGAGGCGGCGGACAAATGGGGCTGGGTGTGGAAATGCCTCGCCTTCGCGGCCTTCCTCCCGCTCACCCTGCGCACCCGCCTGCGGATCGAGGCGCTGCTCCTGTTCATGATCCTCTCCGCCGCCTCGATCATCATCGTCGGCGGGATCAAGACGGTCGCGGGCGGCGGCGGCTATGGCCAGCTCGATCTGATGATCACTAACAATTCGGGGCTGTACGAAGGCAGCACCATCTCAGCGGTGGCGATCGCGATCATCCCGCTGATCGTCTGGTTCATGAAATATGGCACGGTCTTCCGGCCCGATTGGAAGGTGACCGGCTTCTGCCTGGCGCTGATCTTCGCCTGCCTGCTGATCCCGGTCGGCACCTCCACCCGCACCGGGCTGCTGTGCATCGGCCTGGTCGCGCTGCTGTCGCTGCGCAACGCCAAGCGCAAGCTGCTCTACCTCGCGATGATCGCCACCGTCGGCATCGTCGCCGTGCCGTTCCTGCCATCGGCCTTCACCGATCGGATGAACACGGTGAAGACCTATCAGGCAGACGAATCCGCCTCCACCCGGCTCGCGGTGTGGCAATGGACGATCGACTACGCCAAGACCCACCCGTTCGGCGGCGGTTTTGCCGCCTATCTCGGCAACCACATCCGCTACGACATCAAGACAAGCAACGGCGCCGGGGTCCAGGACAAGCTCACCCAGGACAAGGCCCGCGCCTATCACAGCGCCTATTTCGAGATGCTCGGCGAACAGGGCTATCCGGGTCTCGCCTTGTGGCTGTCGATCAGCCTCATAGGCATCGTCCGCATGGAGATGCTGCGCCGCCGCTACCGCGATCCCGCCGGCGAGCTCGCCTGGGCGGGCAGCCTCGCCGCCGCGCTGCAGACCGCGCACCTCGTCTATCTGCTCGGCGCCGCCTTCATCGCCATCGCCTTTCAGCCGTTCATCTATATGCTGATCGGCGCGCAGATCGGGCTCGACACCTATTGCACGCGCCGCCGCGGCGAGGGCAGCTTCCGGCCGATGAATCGCGCCGCGCCCGCCCCGCTCGTCGCATGAGCGAGCTGCGCGCGCTTACCGGCGCCCGCGGCCTCGCCGCCTGGGCCGTGGTGTTCTACCATATCCGCGGCGCGCTCGCCTGGGCCCCGCCCGCCGCCATCGCAGTGCTGACCAAGGGCTATCTCGCGGTCGATTTCTTCTTCCTGCTCTCAGGGTTCGTGATCTGGCTGAGCTGGCATGTGCGCCTCCGCGAGGCCGGCGTCGCCGCCTTCCTCCACAAGCGCGTCGCGCGGATCTGGCCGCTCCATCTGGTGATGCTCGCCGCCGCCGTCTTGCTGGCGCTGCTGCTCGCCGCCACCGGCCGGCCCGACCCCGCTTTTCCGCTCGCCGAGCTGCCGCTCCACCTCCTGCTGCTGCAGAATTGGGGTTTCACGACCGCGCTGCGCTGGAACGACCCCGCCTGGTCGATCAGCTGCGAGCTCGCCGCCTATCTGTTGTTCCCGCTGCTAATCGCCGCGGTCGACTGGCGGCGGCTCCCGACGATGGCGCTGGTCGCCACCGCCGCCGCGATCCTGCTGCTGCTCCACGCGATCATGGCCGGTCAACCGGGGCTCGGCGCCGCGATCCCGCGCTTCGGCCTTGCCCGCTGCCTCACCGAGTTTGCCACCGGCACGATCATCGCCGCGCTATACCTGCGCCGGCCGCCGCTATGGCCGTGCCTCGCCGTGGGCGTGGCCTGCCTGCTCGCCCGCGCGCTCGGCGCGGCGGAGACGGTCACTATCCCCGCCACCTTCGCCGCGCTGCTGCTCGCGCTCGCGCTGACCTCGGACCGTCCCGGCAACCCGCTCGCCACCCGCGCGATCCATTATCTCGGCGAGATCAGCTATGCGACCTATCTCAGCCATTTCCTGCTGTGGAAGGTGTTCAAGCTCGCGGCTGTACGCGACGCCACCGCGGTACCGCCGCTGCTCATCACGGCCTATCTGCTGCTCGTCCTCGCCGCCTCGGTGGCGCTCTACCATCTGGTTGAGCGCCCCGCGCAACGCTGGGTCAACGCCTGGCGCTGGCCGCGGCGAACCGCGGCGCGCGCCTGACGTACCCGCGCGTCACGCCGGCTCGTCGGCGAGTTCCTCCTCCAGCGCGTCGATGATCGCCTGGTTGAAGTGAGGGATGTCGTCGGGCTTGCGGCTGGTGATCAGATTGGCGTCGATCACCACCGCCTCGTCGATCACGTCGGCGCCGGCATTCTCGAGATCGGTGCGCAGCGACGGCCAGCTCGTCATCCGCCGCCCGTCGACCACATCGGCCTCGACCAGCAGCCACGGCGCGTGGCAGATCGCCGCGACGATCTTGTCGTCTTCCATGAACTCGGTGACGATCTCGACCGCGCGCTCCTGCAGCCGCATCTTGTCCGGATTGGCGACGCCGCCCGGCAGCACCAGCGCGTCGTAATCGTCGGTGTCCACCTCCTCGAGCGTCAGGTCGGGGGTGATCGTATCGCCCTTCTCGGTGTCGTGGCGCACGCCCTGGATGGGATCGGTGGTGATCGAAGCGAGCGTCACCTGCGCCCCCGCATCGAGCAGCGCCTGGCGCGGCAGGAACAGCTCGTCCTGCTCGAAACCGTCGGTGGCGAGGATGAGCACGCGGGCTTGCGCCAGCAACGAGGCGGTATCGGCCATGGTAAACTCCTTGAGAACGTGGACGCCCAACCCCCGGCAGTGGCTCGCCGTTCCGGAACGAAGCGGGCCGCGGATCATTTGCAGGGATCGTTTCGTAGGAGCATCGAGTGGCGGCCAGAATCGTATATTCGGATGACTCCAAGCCGGGCATCACCCGCAAGAAGGTCCGCAATGGCTGGGCCTATTTCACCCCCGCCGGCGAGCGCATCACCGATCGCGACGAAATCGACCGGCTCAACGCGATCGGCCTGCCGCCGGCCTATGCCAATGCCTGGTTTAACCCCAAGCCCAACGGCCATATCCAGGCGGTCGGCTGGGACGAGAAGGGCCGCAAGCAATATCGCTACCACCTCGGCTTCCGCGAGGCGCAGGAGGCAGCGAAATATGAGCGGTGTGCGGAATTCGGCCATGCCCTGCCGCGCCTGCGCAAGCAGGTGGAGGAAGACCTGGCGTCGCGCGGGCTGACCAAGGACCGCGCCGTCGCCGCGATCGTCCGCTTGCTCGACATCGGCCATATCCGCGTCGGCAACGAGGCCTATGCCGCGGCGAACGAGAGCTACGGCGCCACCACCTTGCGCAAGGAACATGGCGAAGTGCGCGGCGCCACCCTCAAGCTGCGCTACAAGGGCAAGTCGGGCAAGGAGCGCGACATGGCGGTCACCGACAAGCGCCTCGCCGCCACCGTCAAGAAGATGCAGGATCTCGACGACCAGCATCTGTTCGCGTGGGTGGACGATGAGGGCGAAGCCCATCCGGTCACCTCGTCCGACGTCAACGACTATATCAAAAAGGCAACGCGCGGCGATTTCACCGCCAAGCATTTCCGTACCTGGGGCGCCAGCGTCACCGCATTCGAGGCGCTCGCCAGCGCCGAGGCCGACCTGTCGTTGAAGCTGCTGCTCGCGCCGGTGGTGGAAAAGCTCGGCAACACCCCGGCGATCGCGCGCAAGAGCTACGTTCATCCGTCGCTCATCGCGCTCGTGAAAAAGGGGCAGAACAGCTTCCGCAAGGCGCTGCGCCTGCCCCGGGCCAAGCGCTATCTGAGCCGCGAGGAATGCGGCCTCATCGCCTTCCTGGAGAAAGGCACGCCACCGGCCATCGCGGCCGCCTGACGCCACCGGCCGCTACGGCCCGCCCGACAAGAGCTCCTATGCCCGCTTCATCCGCCCCAGCCGCCAGCGCCACGCCCAAGCCGCCGATCATCAACAAGATCGATGTCGACCGCCAGTTCCAGGAACTGGCCGACGCCAGCGCGGTCTGGCTGCACACCCATTGGCTGCAGATCCTGATCGCCTTTGGCGCCGGCGCGCTGATCGTGATCGTGCTTCACGGTCTGCGCCGCCTCGGCAACCGCCTGTGCAGCCGCGACAAGAGCATGCGCGGCTGGGGCACCATCCTCGGCCGGGTGGTGACGCGCACCAACAACTTCTTCATCATCATGCTCGCGTGCAAATTGGTGGTCGGCTACGCTGGCGCGCCGAGCCAGGTCGACACCACCGTCAACTTCCTGTGGACCGTCGCCTCGGTGTTCCAGTTCGCGATCTGGGCGCGCGAACTGATCCTCGGCGCGATCGAGCATCGCACCAGCTCCGAACATTATTCGGGCGAGGCGCTGCTGAGCGCGCTAGGGCTGATCCGCCTGCTCGTCACCGTCGCCTTGTTCGCGATCGCGCTGGTGGTGGTGCTCTCCAACCTCGGCGTCAACGTCACCGGGCTGGTCGCCGGCCTCGGCGTCGGCGGCATCGCCATCGGCCTCGCGGCGCAGGGCATCTTCGCCGATCTGTTCGCGGCGCTGGCGATCATCTTCGATCGCCCGTTCCGCCGCGGCGATAAGATCTCCTACGGCACCACCAGCGGCGTGATCGAATCGATCGGCCTCAAATCCACCCGCATCCGCGCCTTCACCGGCGAGCTCCGGATCATCTCCAATCGGCAGTTGCTCGACAAGGAGATCCAGAACACCTCGGTGCGCGATCACATCCGCATCAACTTCACCCTCGGCGTCGCCTATGAAACCCCGCCCGACACGCTGGCGCGCATTCCGGCGCTGCTCAAGGAATTGGTGGAAGCCGAGAACGCCAAGGTCGCGCGCTCGGGGTTCGAGAATTTCGGCGCCAGCACGCTCGATTTCGCGCTCCAGTTCGACATTCCCGGCGACGATTGGGCCACCGCCCATCCCACCCGCGACCGGATCATGGTCTCGATCATGCGCCGCTTCGCCGCCGAGGGCATCAACCTGCCCTATCCCACCCAGACCACCTTCACCGCCGCCCCCGACGGCTCGCTGGTCATGCCTTATGCCGGAGCCCCGACGGCACCGGCGGCGGGCGGCCCCGACGCTGCCCCGCACTCCTAACCCGTCGTTCGTGGCCACCCATCTACGTCACCCCAGCGCAAGATGGGGTCTCAAACGGCTCCATCCCCGATAAGGGCGACCTCCGCCCTCAACATCCCGGCGTCCGCCCGATCGAGAACCCTGCCGCACCCGCCAGCCGCGGTGGGCATCGCCGCAACTGGAAACGCACCTTCTTCGCCCGGAAATCGAGCGACACGCGGCGAAAGCTCGCCATCACGTCGGATCCCAGCATCATCGCCGGCGTATCGGCGAGCCCGAACAGCGCGAACGGCGGCACCTCGGCAAAGGCGATCGGCACATCGCGCAGCACGATCCCGCCCAGCCGCATCTCGCGCACCGTGGTGCGCTGCCCCACCACCGGCTGTCCGGTGACGCTGATCATCGTCACCGGGGTGAACATCCCCGGCCGTGCCCGCCGGAACAGCGCGCGGTGCAGCGCGCTATTGCCGATGGTGATGTCGGATCCGGTGTCGATCACCGCACTGAGCGGCACGCCTCCCGCGCGCGCCTGGGTGAGGATCAGCTGGCCATGGAAGCGCCGCGCGGTGACGACGATGTCGTCGGCGCTGTGCCGCGCCGGCCGCCGCGCATCCTCCACCACGATCGCATGCTGCTCGAAGTCGAGCATCAGCCGCTGCCCGGCGAGCGCATCGATCCCGAGCAACCCTTGTGCGCCGAGGTTGCGCTCGAGCAGCACCGGCGCGACGATCTCCTCCACCGCGCTGCTGCCGACCCGTAGCCGGTCGATCCGCACGGTCTCGGTGCGGCTCGCCCCGGCCATGCCGTGCAGCACCACCGGTGCCGCTGCCGGCAGCCCCAGCACCGTCGCCAGGCGCAGCCCGATCGCGGTGCGATCGGCGCCGCTGTCGACGATGAAGCGATACGGCCCACGGTCGTTGACCATCACCGGTACCGTCATCCGGTTCTGCAGCTGCCAGGCCTCGATACTGTCGCCGGTGATATCGAGCGAATCGTCGAGCACCGCCGGCGCCACCGGCGCAACCGGCATGATCGGCGGTACTGCGGTAGGCGGCGTGACCGGCGGCTCGCGCTGCGGCGCCTGTGCCGCGCCAAGGAGAAGCGGCACCACGGGCAGCCACACAGGGCAACGCGACCGAGTCATGGAGGATCATACCATTGCGACGGTGGCAGGGTAAGCCCAGCCAATCTCTCGCAGTCGTGCCAAACCCCACGCCGTCACCCCAGCGCACGCTGGGGTCTCGACCGGCTCCTTCCCTACCCCGGCCGCGAGCGCCCACCAATCCCGCAGGATAATCAACGAGCCGTCAGATCCCGCCCTCATCCAAGCTCAGCAAGGTCGCATTGCCCCCGGCCGAGGTCGTGTCCACCGACACCGCCCGCTCCGCGCAGAAGCGATACAGATAATGCGGTCCGCCCGCCTTGGGTCCGGTGCCGGACAAGCCCTCGCCGCCGAACGGCTGCGAGCCGACCACCGCGCCGATCATCGAGCGGTTGACGTAGAGATTGCCGACCGCGGCCAGCGCCTCGGTCACCTCGGCGGCGCGGGCGATGCGGCTGTGCAGCCCCATCGTCAGCCCATAGCCCTTGGCGTTGACTCGCGCGATCGTCTCGGCGAGCTTCCCCGCCGGCCAGGTCGCGACGTGGAGGATCGGCCCGAACCATTCCTGGGTGAGGTCCTCGATCCGGTCGAGCCCGATCAGCGTCGGCGGCACGAACAGACCCTCCGCGGGGGCATCGAGCGTCTTCACCCAGCGGCTGCGGACGCTGTCGCGATAGCCCATCAGCCGATCATAGGCCGCCCGGTCGATCACCGGGCCGACATCGGTCGCCGGATCGCCCGCCGGCCCCAGCCGAAGCGTCTCCATCGCGCCTTTGAGCATGTCGATGATCGTGGCGGCGACATCCTCCTGCACCAGCAGCAGCCGCAGCGCCGAGCAGCGCTGCCCGGCCGAGCGGAACGACGAAGCGATCACGTCCGCCACCACCTGCTCGGGCAGCGCGGTGGAATCGACGATCATCGCATTGATCCCGCCGGTTTCGGCGATCAGCGGCACGATTGGCCGCTCGTCGTCCGCCACCAGCGTCCGCGCGATCCGCTTGGCGGTAGCGGTCGATCCGGTGAAGGCGACGCCCGCGACACGCACGTCGCCGGTCAGCGCCGCGCCCACCTCGGGGCCGCCGGTCACCAGCACCAGCGCATCGGTCGGCACGCCCGCTTCGTGCGCCAGCGCGACCGCACGCGCCGCGATCGCCGGCGTCTGCGGCGCCGGCTTGGCGACCACCGTGTTGCCCGCGACCAGCGCTGCGGCGGTCTGGCCGAGGAAGATCGCCAGCGGGAAGTTCCATGGCGCGATCGTCGCCCATACGCCGCGGCCCTCGATATGGAGGGTGTTGCGCTCGCCGGTCGGCCCCGGGAGTTCCACCGGCTGCAGCCGCGCTCGCGCCTCGCCCGCATAATAGCGGCAGAAGTCGGCGGCCTCGCGGACCTCGCCGATCGCATCGGGGATGGTCTTGAACGCTTCCTGGACGCAGATCGCCATCAGCTCGTCGCGATGCTCTTCGAGCAGGTCGGCGAGCCGCTCGAGGCAGGCGGCGCGCTGTGCCACCGGCGTCGACGACCAAGCCGGAAAGGCGACATGGGCGCGCGCCACCGCGTCCGCCACCGAGACGTCGCTGGCCACGGCGGTCTTGATCGGCGCGTTCACCGCCGTCACCGTCGCCGCCAGCGTCGCCACGTCGCTAAGGTCCAGCCCGCCCGAATTGCGGTGCCCCGGCGCGAACAGGTCCTTGGGGAGCGGGATGCTCGGATGGCGCGCGCCGCCCACCGCAGCGATCTTCGCCACCGGATCGGCAAGGATCTCGCCCTCGCTCAGCCGCGCATCGGCGAGCTGGTGGACGAAGCTCGAATTGGCGCCATTTTCCAGCAGCCGGCGGACCAGATAGGCGAGCAGGTCGCGATGGCCGCCGACCGGCGCATAGATCCGGCAGTGATAGCCGTTCTCGCGCACCAGCCGCTCGTAGAGCCCGTCACCCATGCCGTGGAGTCGCTGGAACTCGAAGTCGCGGCTGTTGCCCGCCCACTCCATGATCGTCGCCACGGTCAGGGCATTGTGGCTGGCGAAGGCGGGGCGGATGTTGGGGGCCGCGAGCATGTCCTTGGCCGCCGCGAGGTAGGAGACGTCGGTCGCCGCCTTGCGGGTGAACAGCGGATAGTCGCCCAGGCCCTCCACCTGGGTGCGTTTGATCTCGCTGTCCCAATAGGCGCCCTTGACGAGGCGGACGTTCATCACCCGGTCGAGCTCGTTGGCCCAGGCGACCACCGGCCGCGCGCGCTTGCCATAGGCCTGCACTGCCATGCCGAAGCCCTCCCAGCCGGCGAGGCTCGGCAGGCTGGCGACGCTGCCGATGATGTCGAGGCTCATCTCCAGCCGCTCGGATTCCTCGGCGTCGACGGTCAGCGCGATGCCCTTGGCCGCGGCCTGCACCGCGAGCGCCTCGAGCATCTCGGTCAGCGCCGGCACGCACTCGTTCCACCGCGCCACCTCGTAGCGCGGGTGCAGCGCCGAAAGCTTCACCGATATCGAATGGCCCGCCGCCGGGTCGTTCCCCACCGCGGCGATCGCGCCGACATAGGCCTGGAAATAGCGCTGCGCATCGGCCTGGGTCCGTGCCGCCTCGCCGAGCATGTCGAAGCTCGCGGTGAAGCCCTTGTTCTCGGGCCGCCGCATCCGCCGCATCGCCTCGTCGATGGTTCGCCCCATCACGAAGATCTCACCCATCCGCTTCATCGCCGCGCCCACCGCCTGGCGCACGAACGGCTCGCCGGCGCGGCTGATCAGGCGCCGCAGCGGCCCCGTCTCGCCCTCGCCGACCAGCACCCGGCCGACCACCAGCCCCCAGGTTGCCGAATTGACCAGCTTGGAGTTCGACTTGCCGGCGTGTGCGCGCCAGTCGGCATCGCCGAGCTTGTCGGCGATCAGCAGGTCCGCGGTCTCGGGATCGGGCACGCGCAGGAACGCCTCGGCCAGGCTGAGCAGCGCGACGCCTTCTGACGAGTTGAGCCGATATTCCTGCAGGAACTGGTTCACCCAGCCACGCGACTGCGCCGCGCGCAGGTCGGCGAGCAGCCCGGCGGCATGGCCCAGCACCCGCTCGCGCGAATCGGGTGCCAGCGCGGCGCGCTCGAGCAGCGGCTTTAGAACATCGGGTTCGCTCGCCCGGTACAGGCCTGCCAGGGTTTTGCGGTGGGAAGTCGTAGCGTCAATGGTCATGGTCGAAGATCCGGTTGGGTCGCGCGCTTGCCAGCGAAGCGCGTGGTCGCCTATCTGATCGCCCGCCTATGCGACGAAAGGCACGTAAACGGAAATGGCCAATCCTGCCGCCCCGCAAGGGACCATCACCGCCGATGCCATGGCGCAGCGGGTCGGTACCGAGCAATTGTCCGACTGGCTGCTGGTCGACCAGGCGATGATCGACCGCTTCGCGGCAGCGACCGGCGACCACCAGTTCATCCACGTCGATCCCGTCGCCGCCGCCGCTACCCCGTTCGGCGGCACGGTGGCGCATGGCTTTCTCACCTTGTCGCTGATGCCGCTGCTGTCGAGCATGGTCGCCGATGCGCCGGTGATCGAGGGCATGGCGATGGGCATCAACTACGGCGGCAACAAGTTGCGCTTCATCACCCCGGTGCGCGCCGGATCGCGCGTCCGCGGCCGCTTCCGGCTGCTCGCCTTTGCCGAGAAGAAGCCCGGTCAGTGGCAGCAGACCACCGAATTCACCGTCGAGATCGAGGGCGAATCCAGCCCCGCGCTGGTCGCCGAATGGATCAGCCTCGTCATCGTCCAGCCCCGCTAGGAGACACCCCATGCGTTCCGCCGTCATCGTCGCCACCGCCCGCACCCCGATCGGCCGCGCCTATCGCGGCGCGTTCAACGATCTGCCCTCGCCCAGCCTCGCCGCCCATGCGATCACCGCCGCGGTCGAGCGCGCCGGGATCGATCCCGCCGAGGTGCAGGACGTGGTGCTCGGCGCCGCGCTCCAGCAGGGCTATCAGGCAACCAACATCGCCCGTACCTCGTTGCTCCGCGCCGGGCTGCCGACCAGCGTCGCCGGCATGTCGGTCGACCGCCAATGTGCGTCCGGGCTGATGGCGATCGCCACCGCGGCCAAGCAGATCGTCGTCGATCGGATGGACGTCGCGATCGGCGGCGGCGTCGAATCGATCAGCATGGTGCAGACGCCCAAGATGAACGTCGCGCCGGATCCTGCGCTGCTGGCGATGCACGCGAACATCTACATGCCGATGCTGCAGACCGCCGAGGTCGTCGCCAAGCGCTATGGCATCAGCCGCGATGCCCAGGACGCCTATGCGCTGCAATCGCAGCAGCGCACCGCCGCCGCGCAGGCCGCCGGCCGGTTCGATGCCGAGATCGTCCCCGTCACCGCGACCATGGCGGTGGTCGACAAGGAGACCAAGGCGGTCAGCCACCGCGAAGTGACGCTCGCCAAGGACGAGGGCAATCGGGCCGACACCACGATCGAGGGTCTGCATGCGCTCAAACCCGTGCTCGGCCCCGATCTCACCATCACCGCCGGCAACGCCAGCCAATTGTCCGACGGCGCCTCGGCGAGCGTGCTGATGGAGGAGAAGCTCGCCGAGCGGCGCGGGCTCGAGCCGCTCGGCCGCTACGTCGGCATGGCGGTCGGCGGCACGGAGCCCGACGAGATGGGGATCGGCCCGGTAGTCGCGATCCCCAAGCTGCTCGACCGGTTCGGGCTCGGCATCGGCGACATCGGCCTGTGGGAACTCAACGAGGCGTTCGCGGTCCAAGTGCTCTACTGCCGCGACAAGCTCGGCATCCCCAACGAGCTGCTCAACGTCAACGGCGGCGCGATCGCGATCGGCCATCCCTATGGCATGTCGGGCGCCCGGATGACCGGCCATGCGCTGATCGAGGGCAAGCGGCGCGGCGCCCGCTATGTGGTGGTGACGATGTGCGTCGGCGGCGGCATGGGTGCGGCGGGGTTGTTCGAGGTGCTGTGATCCGGCCTACGGGTCAGTGGGTGAGGCGCACCGTCGGGTTCCGCCGGCGGTGGATCTCCCACCCGATCGTCGACGCCTCCAGGCTCCCCCACCGCGCCCGGCGGAAGCACGCCAGCAACTCGGCGTCGGAGAAGTTGCGAAGATTGGCCTTGAAGTCGGTGGTCATCGGAAGCGCCAAATTTGCCTGCGTTCCCGGAAGTTACGGTGCCACC
>NZ_JALNUP010000020.1 GCF_026540855.1 Sphingomonas sp. GC_Shp_5 | reverse complement strand
GGATTTAACAAAATCACACTCGCATTCGGCGCGCTAATGATGCAACGGAGCGCCAACTAAACCTTTGAAGTTAGCCGAAAGCTTAAGGATTGCCGCCTCCTAACACGCCTTACCCAGCATGTGCGCCATCTTTCGCCTATTCTCGCACATAGCCCTGCACGCTATACTTAATGCGCGACATGATTTCCCGTCCGTAGATTCTTTCGAGTCGGGTGTAGAATTCTGGTTCAACATCTTTAGCGAATGCTAAAACACCAGCAAGATTAACGACCTCCTTCTTCGTTAACTTGCCGTGCTGCGCATGGTGAACCTTGGCTCTAATAAGCCTCTTCCTGTCCCGGCCCAGCGACACGCGCCCATCAAGAGTTATGACAAGCCCAGTGATCTGACGATGGTATTTGGGAGTTACAAGAGTGGTCTTTGCCGAGTTGATGGTCAGTCTCGGTGTGTTTATGGAGTTAATAACCGAGCGCAGGATCTTATCTACTTCGCGCAAATTCCACGTCCGCTCTGCGGAAAATGTCATATCGTCGGCGTAGCGGGTATAAACGATCTTGTGCCGGGAAACGCGCTCGTTTACCTCACGATCAAAGTCGTTAAGTAATATATTACTTAATATAGGAGACGATGGCGCTCCAATGGAAAGACGCAAAATGCGCCCTCCTTTTGGCCTTCTAAAAAGAAGCCTACCTGCGGCTATTGCATCTACCTTTTCCATCACTTCGTGACGTTCGCAGTACGAAAGCCACGCGCGTTCTGTTATTGATGGAAAGAAATCTTTGAAGTCATACTTTAATATAGCCCTGTTGTGACAATGGCGCTCTGCATTTTGGCGGATCGATGAGCCTTTTCGATATGCTGTTGCGCATGGATGCACAGTGAGCTTTCTCAAATAAGCGTTTATTATTGCCCGCTGCGCGATCTTTAACTCAAAAGCGGGGTGTGCAATTTCCCGTTTCCCGCCCGATCTCTTAGGAATAAAATAGGTTTTATAGCGGTCAGGTGCACTGGCGATTAAGGCCGCGATCTCACGCTCGCTAACTCGTAGTTCCTTTACCAGCAGTTCCATGAGTTTACTTCCCATAAATCACCTGATCGACTGCCGCTACGCGATCCATGTCAAAGTCTTCCCAAAACTTGCGGAATTCTGCCCTCCGTCGAAGCTTCTCCTTTAGCGGGCCTGCAAAGGTAAACTTCGTCGCCTCGTTTTCGTTCTGATATGCGAAATGCACGCGATCGAACCCGGATCGCGTACTCGAAGCCCACCGTAAGGCGGAGCAGCAAAAGGCTACTCGATCCAACAAGGGCTCATCCATATCAATGCCGAACTCGCCGAATAGCAGGCAGATTTCGTCATCCTTAAGAGCATAGGCTTCCCGTAATATTCCTACGTAGATTTTACAGATGTGATTAAACTTTGTTTTATCAAAGGTTGTTCGGCTACCTACTTCGTCAATCCTAACGTTGAACGGGGTGACAAGCTTCGCAACTAGAGCGGCAGAGTCGACCCCGTCGAACTGACCATTTACCATGCCAATGGACGCATCGGCGAATGTAAACACCGAGTTTGGATAATCACGCCGCAGAGTTAATATCGGACCTTTGCTAATAAAGCTACTTTTTCCCAAAAACTTGCTCTGTATAATAACAAGAAGCTTTTCGGAAATTTCCTCCACAGCCGCAAACGATCCCAACTCAACAAAGCTGCCGGGGCTTTCGGAAAATAGTATTACTAGCTCGCAAACCTGCGCTAGATCAGTCTCGAACTTCACAAGGTCTTTATAAGGGGAGTCTTTGTCAAAAAACTCCTGAACTTCTTCGACCTGTAAAAACTCTACGCCGCTTCGCATCGATATGCCGTCGCCAAGCAAGAACGCGTCGCGCAGTGACCTAGGAGATTTGGCAAATGCGTTGGAGACCTCGCCCCCGCACAGCAGGACGACTCGTCGCGGAGGGTAAACCCGGACGCTGCTCACATCCACATGTTCGTGAAATGCAGTCAGCATCCGGGCCGCTTACCTAAGCCCCAGACGGACGAAGCGTTCGACCGAGCGGAGCGGCCCCTGGGCGGTCGAATGCTTCGTCCGTCTGGGGCGCACAGATTTGACCAATAATGTACGATCCGGCGAAACACCGGACCAACCGTAAAACGGTCTGATCGCGTAAGCGAGTTTAAAATAGGTGGTCAGGGACTCCTGTCAATTAAGAACCGGTAGCGCTGGCACGCAAGAAGCTAGCGCGAAGCTTGTAGCTTGTGAGCCACGACGGCAGCAGACACCGGCATAGGCTCAAAAGATAGGACTCCACATGTCTGCGCTACGCGCATAAGTACGACCTATCTTTTGAACGACTCGGAACCAGCCCTATGTCACGCATTGCCTACTACCGCGTCTCTACATCCGACCAATCGATAGAAGCGCAGCGGCAGGCGCTCGGCGGATCGTTCGACCGTGAGTTCGCCGATGAGGGTATCAGCGGGACAACCTTAGCTGCGGATCGTAGAGGCTTCGCTGAACTGCTCTCGTATATCCGCGAAGGTGACACCCTCTATGTCTATGCCATCGACCGCATCGGCAGGGACGCGCTTGATGTACAAGGCGTTATTCGCAAGCTGCTCGACAAGGGCGTAACGGTGGACGTGAAAGGGCTCGGCCCGATTGGGCGGGGCGTGGGCGAACTTATCGTCGCTGTCCTAGCGCAGATGGCAGACATGGAGCGCGCACGGATTAAGGAGCGCTGTGATGCTGGTAGGGCGGCGGCTAAGGCCTCGCTTGCAGCTACCGGCAAAACGCATCGCGGCAAGGCGAGCCTTGGACGTCCGGTGGCAGGGGACAGGGCTGCGGTGATGGCTTGGCGCAAGGGTAACGGAGCAAGCATCGCCGCGACGGCGGCGCAGTTCGGTTTGTCTCTTGCCACGGTCAAGCGCTATTGCGCTGTTGCCTAAATGTCGAAGCGTGCCGACGACCTGACGGGGCGGTGTCTCACCTACACCCTTTCAGCTCTCTACCTCCATGCTGCGGACTTCACAGACCCCGCGCTCCGCAACGTATAGCTTGGCGACCACGGTACCTATTACGTAGCCGCCGAAAGCGTTGCGCGAGCGGAAGCGCATCAAGGCATCATAGCCACCCTCCTTGGAAGGGCTGACCACGGTACCCATATGTTCAAAGCTATCAGGGTCTTTTAGCTGACTCAGCACTTTGAGCTGTAAAGCGGTGTTCATGCCGTTGGGACCGTCCTCGCAAACTTTGCCAGTGCGAACCGTTTCCTGATAACTGGCTTCATCGGCTGCCGCGTTAACGACTGCTGCGACCCGGGCTCTCTCTGTTGCCTGATGCGAACAGTAGCTGACGCCGGCTATCGGTATTGCGGTAATTGCAGCCGCAGAAGCTAAGCAGCCCAAACGACCAGCAAAGCTAGTAATGCCGAAAGCGCGCTCTAGCCACCCTGGCTGGGAAGAGGGTGGACGCCACTCGTTAGGTGCGCTCTTCGCCGCTAGCTGCTGTTCTTCCGTCCGATTCAAAACCTGCCCCCTTTTCTTGTGAGAGGGCGACCCGGCGATTAGCCGGGCATGGTAATCCTTGCACGTTGGCGCAAAGGCGCGGACGCCTTTGGGCTAGAAGCCTTGGACATGCGCGCCCGCTGCCCGGCCACAAAAGAGTGACCAGCCAACGCTGCCAAGAGGATTACCAGCCCTCACGCCGTAGATTATGCCACGGCGCAGACTGTTGATGCCGCAATCCTTCTCACTGAGCAATCTCCCTGCCCCAAAATGCGAAGTCCTAGAGAAAATGCGGACGCGCTATTCCGGTCCATGCAGCCAGATGACCGTTCGTGATGCAGCCTCACACATCCGAACGCAGGAACCGATCGGTAAAAGGGCCTCGGAAACCCTGTGTAGCCCCCCCTTGCCGCGGAAGATCCTCCCTCGGCAAAGCTCATTCCGCTTAGCTGACACATCTCGGCATCCGCTGCATGCCGCCTTGTCAACAATCAGGAAGAGTGCCGGACGAATCGTCGAGGCTCTATAATTATCCCCTGCTTAGCCGCCGCCGTCCTAAAACGTTCATCGTTGATCAGCTTGGAGAAGTTGGACTTTTCTATGCCCAGCCGGTTATAAACAGAGGATTTATTGATTCCTTTGCTCAGGTCCCCGGCGGTGATCGAGAGCAGATGGTCGAGTATCTCCGATTGGCGTGGTGCAAGTTTCGAGTTCAGGGGCTTCCATTCTTGAACTGCGCTGCCTGGAAACGCCCGTCCAAGTAACGACGGCAGACGTCGCTCGTTGTCTATGATGTATATCTCGCAGTTACCGCACTCTAAGTCGCCGTGGTTGCGCATGTTGCTTCGTGCGAACGCCTGCAACATAACTGAACAAAGTTCTGAGTCACGTAGGGCTGTCACGTCAGTAAGCCTATTCGCCAGCCCCCCACCACTTTTTAGATGTTGAGCATCATACCCAGCCTCAGGAAATCGAAGCAGTCCAACGCAGACCACGCGCCTGATATGTCTGTAATCGTTTTTAGCACGATGGTCTCCCCAATACAGAAATTCAACCCCACCGGCGCCCTTGCAAGCTAACTTCAACTCTTTCGGGAGGTCTACTCCATTCACCCTGTTATAGACGACCAAGTGATCGTCACCAGGAGCGGCGTTAATTACCGCCGCAGCCTCGGCTATCAACGACGCTCTTACTGCGGGGTTGGCTATGGCCGTTCTGCCCGCACCTCTACGAAGGTGGTAGAACGTGGCAGATGAATAGCTCAGCGGCGCGTAAGGCATCAGCTCGATCGGCACACCGGCCCGCATCATAATTGGATAAGTTTCACTGACCCGGGCTGAGGCGTCGAGAACAAATAAGGGCGCGATATCATCCGGCAAACGACTACGTTGCCCTACTATGGCCGGAACGCCATAGGACACCACACTAACGCGGCATGTTTGCCCCGCGACGCACCTCAGCGCTTCCAAGACCCGCTTCTGAGAATCGGACAAACCCACCAGCTTCATCAGGGCAGCAGACGCCGCTGCCGATATAGATTGAGGAACAACGACCTCGCTCCCAGGCGGCATTCTCCTTAGTCGGTCCTCTAAATGTTCTATTTCATTCGCCAGCGTATCGAATGAACCACGAAGCGGCCGCATTAATTCGCCGAAGTCGTCACCGCTAATAATAACGGCATCTGCCACAAAAAAGTCTTCGTCCCAGACTCTTAGCCTTCGTGGTTTTCCCTTGTAATAGAACTCAGACGCATCAGCAAAGCGCCCCCTGCACCGCGATTGGATCATCTGCGCAGTTACAAATAGGATTGGCGCCCTATCTGCATTGATAGAGCCTCCAAATTCAAAGGCACTAGCGACAGGAGTATCGGCGGTCATGACGGCGAACTCGTCACCCACTAACCCCGCTCCACCGATATAGTTTTTCATCTCGGCAAGGCGCGTGACGACAATTAGAACCCCGGTATCGGCTGGCTTGAACCCGCCATCACGATATTTTCGCAAATACTGCTGCAAACCCCTGCTTTTCCCACTGCCCGGCTCGGCTGGAATCACATAAATTTTACCGAGAGCCCTACCATCCAAGGCCCGGTTGAAGTCATCATAATAAGCCTCAGATGAAAAGCTTATAGTAGATGACTTTATCTTTAAAGTAATTACTTTCTTTCTTAGTTCTTCATTAATATACATTTAGTTTATTTTAGAATGCACCTTTCTAAAAAGTAGTGAGAATCCTGTATATAGACTCTAATAGGATCATCACCACCTTCTGGTGACATGCACCCTCTTGAGCATATTTGCTCGTCGGTCAAGACTCTTTAGGAGCTATTAGGGATACTAAACCATCTCCGGTGATAGACAGGCGAAGAAAGGACTTCAAATCACCCAAGGTGACTACGCCGGATCGAAAGTTGAATTTACTTGTTCTTCGTTTACCCAAGTTTACTCAAGTTTATTTATATTAACAATTTTTTAGAGATTTCCGTCCTTCAGTGGGCTTATTGCTGTTATATAGCTGCCAACGGCATACACTCAGCCGGCGACGCTTAACTTGAGCGATCCTCACGGCAACGTGGCAGCTCCTTCTCCTACGAAGCGTGCTTGAAAAACACGAAGTGAGAAGGGCGGTTAATCCTCTAGGTCATGTGACCTCGACAGCAGCCCTCAGGGATTCACAATGAACCGGCTCATCGAGTTTATCGCTCTCGCTTTAGCGCCTAAGGATACGCTTCCATACCCCTGTCCGACGCTACGCGGCGCGTGCCCTTGGATTGCATCTGCAACCCTCTCGGGGACCCCAGCATCAATCGCACGCGTCTTGAACGTATGTCGCCACCCGTGATTGGGTTGGACCGCTGGATCGTCGATGCCGACCTCGTTTCTTACCCAATCCCTAAGTCGCTCTCCCACCTTTTTGTAATATCGATTGGAAGCGCCAGGCATTTGAATGCGGCTCGCGTCGTAGAATATGGGCCGCCCCCCGTGGGCGGCGGCAACTACAACAAAGCCCTGTTCAATCAAATCAAGGTGCAGCGGAACTAGTCGAAACGTGTTGTTCTTGATTGTACCAGCGTCGGGTGTCAGCAACATACACCAAATACCGTCCACCTGCTTAATATCCGCGCCACGTAGCTGGCCGACTTCGTTCACCCTGGCACCGGTATAGGCGCATAACCAAGGAACCCAACGCCGAGCGCGGCCCTCGTAGGTGGAGTCCATCAGCCCAGTGCGCATACTGGCCGACAATATAGCAGTTGCCTCGTCATCCGTAAAATCGCGCTCTCTCACCTTGACCTGCTTAGGAACTCTAACCTTAACCGAGGTGGCAACATTTACATGGAGCAAGCGCTTTTCAACTGCCCACGCGAGCGTTGCCCGCACACAACACAGGTACTTATCCTTGACAGTCTCTGGTTTGCGGAGGCGCCCCTTCCGACCTGGATTGGTGAGGAGAAAATCACGCCATTTATCAAGATCGTGCGGCGTTAAAGCGGCGGCGTTGTCATGTCCGACGAAGGCTATGAGCGCCTTAAGCATTGATCGCCATTCCGCAGATGTTGCGGGCTTAATCCCCTGCTCTTTAGCGTAAGCTTCAAAGGTAGCCAGCAATGGCAAAGTAGGCGAGCCCGCCTTAAGCGGCCCCGACCCTCGGTTTGCAGCATATTTGGCTGGAACCGGGATGGCGGCTGTGTCAGCGATCCTCGACGATGGACCGGTGGCAACTAGCGATTTCGCCGCGATGCCAATGGCATCGTCAAACGCCAATACACATGCCGTGACTAGCCGCTTCGCCTCCCTGCGATCCTTGGTCCGCAAGGACTCGATCCACTCCCGCCTACCGTCGAACGTGTGCCTGAGATGCGCGGGTATAGCCCTACGAAAATAGTAGGTGCCGCCAACACGTCGGTACAGATGCGTACACATCCAATTGCCTCGCTACGTTTGTAGCAGCCAATCGTACCAAGCGAGCGATTATTCTGAATCCCCTAAGCAAATCAATCGCTTAGCAGATTTGGTGCCGCTTACAGGACTCGAACCTGTGACCCCCGCATTACGAATGCGATGCTCTACCAGCTGAGCTAAAGCGGCCTGGTGGCAACGGCGGGCCGCTGCGAGGGCGGGCATCTAACAGGACCGCCGCAGGCTGACAAGCATCGTCCGGCGCTTTGCCGAGCGATTTGCCCGGCGTCCCTCATCGCGCCCGATCCGTCGCGTGTGCCGTCGGCGTTTTACGCCCCGTTTACCACATTGGTGCACAAGCCCTGATGGACCGGGCGGAGAACGCCGCCCGCTGAAGGGTTGCAGGGTATGGATACGGCGCGCGAGGTCGAGCAGCAGCGAATCGGGATCGACGAGGCGGCGGGTGACGCGCTCGCCGGAACCGAGCTCGATGCCGGCGGGGTGGACGATACCGGCGTCGATGACGCGATGTTCGATCTCGGCGGCGACGAGCGACGCATGCACGTGCGCGCCTATAATTATTGGGTGTCGCTGCTGAAGGGCCGTCCGTATCCGCGGATCGACGACCTCGATCCCGGCAACATCGCCGATTTTGGCCCGCACAGCGTCCTGATCGATTTCAGCGTCGGCATCGACGATCCCGCCATCGCCTTCCTCGGCCGCGCGCTGCGCGAGGAATGCGGGCTGGAGGTCAGCATCACCCGCATCGCCGACGTGCCGAGCCGCACCTTGCTGTCGCGCCTCACCGACCATTATCTGCAGATCATCGCCAATCGCGCGCCGATCGGCTTCGAGGCCGAGTTCGTCGGCAATCGGGGCCGCACCACGCTGTACCGCGGCATCCTGATGCCCTTCTCGTCCGACGGCGAGGCCATCGATTTCATCTACGGCGTGATCAACTGGAAGGAAGTGGTCGACGACGAGACCCAGGCGACGCTCGCCGCCGAGCTCGACGCTGCGGTCCGTGCCGCGCCCAAGCCGCCGATCGACACCGCAATCTGGGCCGATGGCCCGAGTCACGGCTTCGACGCCGCGCCCGAGGTGGAGATCGCCGCCGATCTCCCCGCAGCCCAAAGCTTCGAACCCGATCCCGTGCTCGAGCTCCACGCCGGCTTCGCGCTCGACCCGATCCCGGAGGCGATCCCGCAACCGGACACCCAGCCGCTGCCGCTCGCCCTTGCGTCGCCAGCCGGCGACGACATCGGCGCGCCCGCGTTCACCCCGGCATCGCCACCGGCGCTGACCGGCGCGCTCGGCAACCAGCTGATGATGGCGCGCGAAAGCGCCGCCGCGGTGCGCGCTGCCGACACCCGCGGTCGCGCCGCCCTTTATCGTGCACTTGGCCGCGCCCACGATTTCGGCCTCGCCTGCGAGGCGGACGCGGCGGGCTATGCCGCGCTGCTCGCCGCCGCCGCGATCGTCGTCCAGCCGCGCGCGCCGCTCACCCCCGTGGTCAAGCTCGTGTTCGGCGCAGATTACGACAAAACGCGCCTCGCCGAATTCGCCGCGGTGCTCGCCTATGCCCGCCGCCACGGCGTCGCCGCCGGCGGCCTCACCGCGCTGCTCGACGGCATCGAGGGCGGGATCAAGGCGGTGGTCGCTGCCGAGCGCGCGACCAAGCGCCCCGGTCAGCATGCCGAACTCTACGATCGCGCCGCCGCCGAGCTGCGCGCGCTGCCCGCGCTCTGCAGCCTGGCGCTCGGCGTCGAGGGCGAGGAATTCGTGGTGCTGCTCGCGCGCGCCGCCAGCGACGGCACCGTCCAGGTGATCAAGCGCGTCGATGGCAGCAAGGGCTTCGTCGAGGGCCTGGTCCGCCGCGCCGCGGGGTAAGGCGCCGCCGCGTCCGCGTATTTTCGCAGCGCAGCAAGCCTTGAGAAGCCGCGCGACCGGGAGCATAGCCGCGGCCATGGCCGACCAACACCAGAGCATGGCCGAGGCGCTCGCCGCCCGGTTGACCAAGGGCGCGCTACCGGGGGAGCTGAAGGGTTTTGGCGAGATAGAGCGGGCCGCGGCGGCCGCGTTCGTCGCCGACACCGCCGCGCTGCGCGTCGCGGGCGCGCCCGCGATCGCGCTTGAGCCGATCGCCTCCGATGATGTCCGCCGGCGGATGCGGCTGGCGATCGTCAACGACGACATGCCCTTCCTGGTCGATTCGCTCGCCGCCTCGATCGGGGCGCAGGATCTCGACATCGATCGCATCATCCACCCGGTGGTCCGCGTCAGCCGCGACGACGACGGCGCGCTCACCGGCATCGGTGGCGCCGGCAAGGCCGAATCGATGATCTACATCGAGCTCGAGCGCGCCGACGCGCGCGACCGGCGCGAGCTGATCGACGAGCTCACCGCGGTGCTTGCCAACGTCCGCGCCGCCGTCGCCGACTGGCCGGCGCTGCAGCGGGCGATGGCGGCGGACGAGGCCGCGCTGCCGCAGGGCGAGGGCGCGGCGCTGCTGCAATGGTTCCTCGATGGCCATTTCACCCTGCTCGGCCACCAGCTGTGGCAGCGCGACGGCAGCGCCGGCGACGCGCTGGGGATCGCGCGCCACCAGCAGCGCACCCCCGTGCTCGCCGAGGCCTCGCGCGCGCTGGCGATCGCCTGGTTCGAGGCGGGCAACGATGGCCCGCTGCTGCTTAAATCGAGTCTGATCTCCTCCGTCCACCGCGCCGTACCGCTCGATCTGGTGGTGGTGCCGGTGGTCGAAGCGGGCGAGATCACCGGCCTGTCGATCCACGCCGGGCTGTGGACCAGCGCCGCGCTCGGCATGCCGCCGCGCGAGATCCCGCTGCTGCGCGCACGGCTCGCGGCGCTCGAGGCGAAGTTTGGCTTCGATCCGCGCGGCCATGCCGGCAAGGCGCTGATGCACGCGCTCGCCGCCTTGCCCCACGATCTGGTGATCGCCTTCGCACCCGCGGCGCTCGAGGAACTGGTGCTCACCGCGATGAGCCTCGCCGACCGGCCGCGGCCGGCGCTGGTGCTGATCCAGTCGCCGCTCGGCCGCCATCTGTTCGCCTTCGCCTGGCTGCCGCGCGACGACCTCACCACCGCGCGCCGCGTCGCCATCGGCCAGATGCTCGCCGAGGCCGCCAACGGCAGCGTGCTCAACTGGTCGATCGCGCTCGACGACGGCGTGGTCGCGCAATTGCGCTACACCATCGACCTGCGCGGCGGTGGGGCCATGCCTGCGACGCCGCCGCTGGAGGAGCGGATCGAGCGCATGGTCCGCGGCTGGGTGCCCGCGGTGGAGGCCGCGCTCGCCGCCAGCGTCGGCTCGGCGCGCGCCGCCCGGCTGTCGCTGCGCCACGCCGGGACCTTCCCGCAAGGGTTCCGCAACGCCAATGGCGCCGATGAGGCCGCGGCCGACATCCTCCGGCTGGCGACGCTCGATTCTCCCGGCAGCCGCGCCGTGCGGCTGTTCCGGGCCGGCGACGCGACCCGGCTCAAGATCTACCGCCAGGGCGGCGCGCTGGCGCTGTCGGATGCGGTGCCGGTGCTCGAGAATTTCGGCTTCCGCGTGATCGAGGAGCTGCCGACCGCGCTGACCGACGAGGCGCATAGCGCGATCCACGAGTTCCTGGTCGAGGCCGGCGGCGCGCTGAGCTGCGATGCTGCGGTGCTCGAAGGCGCGATTGCGGCGGTGCTCGAGGGCCGTGCCGAGAATGACGCGTTCAACCGGCTGATCGTCGATGCCGGGATGAGCCCCGCGGCGGTGGTGCTGTTCCGTGCCTGGTTCCGTTACCTGCGCCAGGCGGGACTGCCTTATGGCATCGCCACCGTGGTCGATGCCCTGCGCCGCGCGCCGGCAGTGGCCGCGGCGCTGATCGACCGCTTCGCCACCGCGCACGACCCGTCCGCGCCGGGCGATGTCGCCGCCGCCGATGCCATCATCGAGCAGGGGCTGGACGCGGTATCGGCGATCGACGACGACCGCATCCTGCGCGCCTACCGCAGCCTCGTCGCGGCGACGCTGCGCACCAACGCCTTTGCCCCCGCTGCGGCGGAAGCGCTGGCGTTCAAGCTCGATAGCCACCTCATCCCCGGCCTGCCCGCGCCGGTGCCGTGGCGCGAGATCTGGGTCTACAGCCCGCGGGTAGAGGGCATCCACCTCCGCGCCGGCCCGGTCGCGCGCGGCGGCCTGCGCTGGTCTGACCGACGCGACGATTTCCGCACCGAAATTCTCGGCCTGATGAAGGCCCAGCGGGTCAAGAATGCGGTGATCGTGCCGACCGGCGCCAAGGGCGGCTTCTACCCCAAGCAGCTCCCCTCGCCCGCCACCGATCGCGAGGCATGGCTCGCGGAGGGAACCGAGAGCTACCGGGTGTTCATCCGCACCCTGCTGTCGATCACCGACAATATCGTCGACGGCGCGGTGGTGCATCCCGAGGGCGTCACCATCCTCGATGGCGAAGACCCCTATTTCGTCGTCGCCGCCGACAAGGGGACCGCGACCTTCAGCGACGTCGCCAACGCACTGGCGCTCGAACGCGGCTTCTGGCTCGGCGATGCCTTCGCCAGCGGCGGCAGCCACGGCTACGATCACAAGGCGATGGGCATCACCGCCAAGGGTGCCTGGGTCTCGGTGCAGCGCCACTTTGCCGAGCGCGGCATCGACGTGCAGACGCAGCCGATCAACGTCGTCGGCTGCGGCGACATGTCGGGCGACGTGTTCGGCAACGGCATGCTGCTCAGCAAGACGTTGAAGATCGTCGCCGCCTTCGATCACCGCCACATCTTCATCGATCCCGATCCCGATCCCGCGGCGAGCTGGGACGAGCGCGCGCGGATGTTCGCGCTGCCACGCTCGAGCTGGGCCGATTACGACGCCAGCCTGATCTCGACCGGCGGCGGCGTGTTCCCGCGCACCGCCAAGACGATCAAGCTCTCCGCCGAGGCGCAGGCGGCGCTCGGCCTCACCGCGGCCGAGCTGGACCCGGCGGCGCTGATCAGCGCGATCCTCAAGGCGCCGGCCGACCTCCTCTGGTTCGGCGGCATCGGCACCTATGTGAAGGCCGCCGCGGAGAACAACGTCCAGGTCGGCGATCCCGCCAACGATCGCCTGCGCGTCAATGCCGAGGAGCTACGCGTCATCGCGATCGGCGAAGGCGCCAATCTCGGCGTCACCCAGGCGGCGCGGATCGCCTTTGCCGCGCGCGGTGGCCGCATCAACACCGATTTCATCGACAATTCGGCGGGCGTCGATTGCTCGGACAATGAGGTGAACATCAAGATCGCGCTCAACCGCGAGATGAACGAAGGCCGGCTGGCGTTCGCCGAGCGCAACGCGCTGCTCGCGAGCATGACCGACGATGTCGCGCATCTGGTGCTCGAGGACAATCGCCTGCAGACGCTAGCGCTGTCGATCGCCGAGGCCGATGGCGCGCCGGCGATCCCGAGCTACGTGCGGCTGGTCGAGATCTTCGAGAGCAGCGGCCGGCTCGATCGTGCCGTCGAGGGGCTCGCCGGCAACGACGATCTGCTGCGTCGCGGCCAGGAGGGCCATGGCCTCGCCCGGCCCGAACTCGCCGTGCTGCTCGCCACCGCCAAGCTCGCGCTGCAGGATGCGATCGAGCAGGGCGATGTCGCCACCGCGCCCGAGCTGCTGCCCGATCTTCACGCCGCCTTCCCGGCGGCGATGCGCCAGGGTTATGCGGTGGCGATTGACGAGCATCGGCTGCGCGGCGAGATCGTCGCCACCAAGCTCGCCAACCGCATCGTCAACCGATTGGGCGTGCTCTACCCGTTCGAGCTTGCCGAGGAGGAAGGCGCGGCGATGGGCGACATCGCGGCGATGTTCGTGGTCGCCGAGCGCCTGTTCGGGCTCGATGCGCTGTGGGCAGGCATCGAGACCGCGCCGATGGCGGAGGCGGCGCGGATCGCGCTGTTCAACGAGGTGGCGGTCGCGACCCGCTCGCAAATGGCAGACCTGCTCCGCGTTTCGGCGCCGGGCACGCTGCCGGGGGGCATGATCGCGCGGCTCGGCGCCGGCATCGACCGGCTCGATTCGCAGACCGCCACCTTGCTGCTCGAGGAGGCGAGCGCCCAGAGCGCGCGCATCGCCGGCCAGCTGGAAGCCGCCGGCGCACCCGCGGCCCTGGCCCGCCAGGTGGTGCGCCTGTTCGAGCTCGACGGCGTCGTTGGTCTTGCCGAACTCGGCCAGCGGCTCGGCCTTGGCGAGATCGAGCTCGCCCGCGCCTTTACCCGCCTCGGCCAGGCACTGGGGCTCGACTGGGCGCAGGGCACCGCGGCGCGGATCGTCTCCAGCGACCCCTGGGAGCGGCTGCTGCTCGCAGGGCTGGCACGCGACTTCCAGCAGTTGCGGCTCGAATTCCTCGCCCGCCGCGGCGGCGGCGACCCCGAAGGCGCGGTGGCGGCCTGGCTCGTGGCCAATGCCGCGCGCATCGGCCAGTTCAAGGCCGTGATCGATCGCGCCCGCCACGCCGCCCAGCCCAACGCCGCGATGCTCGCGCAGATCGCCGGTCAGGCACGGGTGCTGCTCGGGCGGTAGAGGCCCAACATATTCGTCACCCCAGCGCAAGCTGGGGTCTCGTGCCGCATGGGCGGGGAAGAGCCGCTTGAGACCCCAGCTTGCGCTGGGGTGACGACCTATTGAGCAGGCTTACCGGCTGACGTGATCCCGCGCCTCGGCGAACAACCAGCTGCGAAGCGCGCTCGCCAGGTTCGCCGGCGCATCCGCCTCGATCCGCAGCGCATCGATCTGCGCCACCAGCGCACTGAGCGGCAGCCCGCGCACCACCGCGGCCTTCTCCAGCGCCGTCCAGAACAACGGCTCCAGGCTGATCGAGGTCTGATGCCCCGCGATCGTGATCGATCGCTTCACCGGGCCGACGAACCCCTCGGGCGGCGCGGTGATGCTCACGTCACGGTGTGTCGAACAGCGCCGCCAGCTGCTCGATGATCGTGCCGCCCAATTGCTCGGCGTCCATGATCGTCACCGCGCGGGCATAATAACGCGTCACGTCATGGCCGATGCCGATCGCGACCAGCTCGACCGGCGACTTGGCCTCGATCCAGCCGATCACCTGGCGCAGGTGGCGCTCGAGATAGCTGCCCGAGTTCACCGACAGCGTCGAATCGTCCACCGGCGCGCCGTCGCTGATCACCATCATGATGCGCCGCTCCTCGGGCCGCGCCATCAGCCGGCCGTGCGCCCACAGCAGCGCCTCGCCGTCGATATTCTCCTTGAGCAGCCCCTCGCGCATCATCAGCCCGAGGTTCGGCCGCGCCCGGCGCCACGGCTCGTCGGCCTTCTTGTAGACGATGTGGCGGATGTCGTTGAGACGGCCGGGCTGCGGTGGCCGCCCCGCGGCGAGCCAGGTCTCGCGTGACTGGCCGCCCTTCCAGGCGCGGGTGGTGAAGCCGAGGATCTCGGTCTTGACCCCGCAGCGCTCCAGCGTGCGTGCGAGGATGTCGGCGCTGATCGCCGCGATCGAGATCGGCCGCCCGCGCATCGATCCCGAATTGTCGATCAGCAGCGTCACCACCGTGTCGCGGAAATCGGTCTCGCGCTCGATCTTGTAGGACAGCGACTGGGTCGGGTTGACCACCACCCGGGCGAGCCGCGCGGCATCGAGCATGCCCTCTTCCTGGTCGAAATCCCAGGAGCGCGATTGCTGCGCCATCAGCCGCCGCTGCAGCCGGTTGGCGAGCTTGGACACCGCCGATTGCAGGTGCACCAATTGCTGGTCGAGATAGCCGCGCAGGCGGATCAGCTCGTCGGCGTCGCACAGGTCGTTGGCGGCGACCACCTCGTCGAACTGCGTCGTCCACGGCTTATAGTCGAACTGCGCGGACGGATCGGCCCCGGGGCGGTTGGGGCGCACCGGCTGCATCCCCTCCTCGCCCTCGTCGCCGGGCTCGCCGTCCATGTCGTCGATCGGGTCGTCGCCGATCTCCTGGCCCTCGCCGTCGCTGTTCTCGGCCTCCTGGCTCTCGCCGCGCTGCTCGACCTCGCCCTGGCCCTCGCCGCCGGCCTCGTCTTCGCCGTCCTCGCTCTCGTCCTGGCTCTGCTCGTCGGTGCCTTCGTCCTCCGAGCCGCCCTCGTCGGCCTCCTCGGGCAGGCGGTCGCCCTCGACCAGCTCGAGCTCCTCGAGCATCTTCATCGCCAGGCTCTGGAACGCACGCTGGTCGTCGAGCGCTAGGGCAAGCGCGCCAAGGTCGGTGCGCGCTTCGATCCACTCGCGCACCAAAGCGAGGCCTGGCTGGGCGATCGCCGGCGCCTCGATCCCCGTCAGCCGCTCGCGCACCAGCAGCCCGAGCGCGCTCGACAGCGGCACCTCGGCCTGGCTGCGCGCGCGGGTCAGCGGGTCGGAGCGCAGCCGCACGTCGAGCGAATGCGCGAGATTGTCGGCGATCCCCGCATAGCCACGGCTGCCTAGCGCCTCGACGCGCGCGCTCTCCACCGCATCATACACCGCCCGCGCCACCGCATCGCCCGGCGCGCCGCGGCTGTGCAGCGCGATATCGTGGTGCTTCAGCCTGAGCGCGAAGCCATCGGCGAACCCGCGCGCCTCGGCGACCTGCTCGGGCGGCAGCTGACGGCCGGGCATCGGCACCTTGAGGTGCTTGCCCGATTGCGCCGGCGCGTCGGCGGTAAAGGCAAGCTCCACCTCCGGCTCCCCCGCGATTGCGCGCGCGGTGCCGGCCAGCACGGCCTTGAACCGGTCGAGGGGGGTGTCGTTGGCCACGCCGATGTCAGGCCTTGCCCACCACGCTCTCGGGCAGGTCCTTGCCGAACACGCGCTGGTAATATTCCGCCACCAGGCTGCGCTCGGCCTCGTCGCACTTGTTAAGGAACGACAGCCGGAACGCGAAGCCGACGTCGCCGAAGATCAGCGCATTCTGCGCCCAGGTGATCACCGTACGCGGGCTCATCACCGTCGAGATATCGCCGTTGACGAAGCCCTTGCGGGTGAGATCGGCGACGCGGACCATGTTCTCGACGGTCTTCTTGCCCTCGGGCTTGTCATATTCGCCGGACTTGGCGAGCACGATCTGCGCCTCGGTCGCCGCCGGCAGATAGTTCAGCGTCACCACGATGTTCCAGCGGTCCATCTGGCCCTGGTTGATCTGCTGGGTGCCGTGATAGAGCCCGCTGGTGTCGCCGAGGCCCACCGTGTTGGCGGTTGCGAACAGCCGGAACCAGGGCGACGGCCGGATCACGCGATTCTGATCGAGCAGGGTCAATTTGCCCTCGGTCTCGAGCACGCGCTGGATCACGAACATCACGTCCGGGCGACCGGCGTCATATTCGTCGAACACCAAAGCGGTCGGCGTCTGTAGCGCCCACGGCAACAGGCCTTCGCGAAATTCGGTGACCTGCTGGCCATCCTTAAGCACGATCGCGTCGCGGCCGACGAGATCGATGCGGCTGATGTGCGCGTCGAGGTTGATGCGGATGCACGGCCAGTTGAGGCGTGCGGCGACCTGCTCGATGTGGGTCGACTTGCCGGTGCCGTGATAGCCCTGGACCATCACGCGGCGGTTGTGCGCGAAACCCGCCAGCACCGCGAGCGTGGTGTCGGGATCGAACACATAGGCGGGATCGAGATCCGGCACGCGCTCGTCGGCCTCGCTGAACGCGGGCACTTCCATGTCGATGTCGAGCCCGAACAGGTCGCGGACCTTCGCCATCTTGTCGGGGGCGTCGAGAATGGTGGTCTCGCGGCTGTCGGGCTGGGTGTTGGGAATATCCGTCATCATGCACTACCGTTGGCTAGGCCGTCCTCAACGCGCGAGGCAGGAGATCGGCACGTCACGACATGCAGTGGAAACGGAATGGCCGTTCGTCAACCATAACCGGCCGCGCGTCGATGACCGATCGAGACGGGTTTTGACGCCGGCGCGCTTTTGCCGGACACTCGGGCCGGAGCCACCGAGTCGCCAGGGGAGAGGACCATGGCCAACCCGCACGGTATGCCGATCTGGTACGAACTGCTGACGCGCGATCCCGCCGCGGCCAAGACGTTCTACGATGCCGTAATCGGCTGGTCGATCAAGCCCCACCCGACTGGTGGGCTCGATTACCGCCTGATCGCCACCAGCGACGCTGACGGCGCCAGGATGGTGGGCGGGGTGATGACGCTCGACGACGACATGGCCGCGCATGGTGCCAGCCCGCGCTGGCTGTTCTACGTCGGCGTCGACGATGTCGATGCCACCGCCGAGCTGATCTCGGCCGAAGGCGGCACGATCATCATGCCGCCGTGGAGCATCCCCGAGGTCGGCCGGATGGCGCTGGTCGCCGATCCGCAGGGCATCCCCTTCTACGTGATGCGCGGCGCCAGCGACGAGAGCAGCACGGCGTTCGACCGCGCAGGTCTCGGCCAGTGCAACTGGAACGAACTCAGCACCACCGATCAGCCCGCCGCGCAGCATTTCTACGCGCGCGTGTTCGGCTGGCGCTACCCCGACCGGATGCCGATGGGGGCGATGGGCGATTATGTCTTCGTCGAGGCCGCGGGCACCACGATCGGCGCGACCATGACCGCCGCGGCCGAGGGGCCGCCCGCCGCCTGGCTGTTCTATTTCCGCGCGCCGGACATCGAGCGCGCCGCCGAGACCGTCACCGACCACTGCGGCACCGTCCATCGTGGGCCGATGACAGTGCCGGGCGGTGACCGGATCATCGTCGCCAGCGATCCCGAAGGCGTGATGTTCGGCGTAGTCGGGCCAGGTGAGCTTGCATGACCGACCGGCCCGGCTTCGAACTCGCGGTCACCGGCATATTGGAGGCGCCGATCGCCGCGGTGTGGCGCGCCTGGACCGAGCATCTGCCCGAATGGTGGTGCCCGGCGCCCTGGACGGTGGAGGTGATCGAGAACGACCTTCGCGCCGGCGGTCGCTCGGCGATGATCATGCACGGACCGGGCGGCGAGGCCGAGCCGATGGAGGGCGTGTTCCTCGAGGTGACCCCGCCCAGCCGGATCGTCTTCACCAATGCGTTCACCGCGGGGTGGATCCCGCAGGCACCGTTCATGGTCGGCTTCTTCGAATGGACCGAGGAGGATGGCCATACCCGCTATCGCCACGGTGCCCGCCACTGGAGCGAGGAGGCGATGCGCCAGCATGAGGCGATGGGCTTTCACCCCGGCTGGAGCATCGTCGCGCGCCAGCTCGAAGCGGTTGCCCAGCGTCTGGCCTAGCTCAGCCTGGCAGGCCGTTCATCAAGCGAACGCCGGCGCCTGCCGCAGTTGCTGATAGGCCGCGATCACCTTCTGCAACTCGCCTTCGAAGCTGCGGTCGCCACCGTTGCGATCGGGGTGAAAGCGTCGCACCAGCTCGCTGTAGCGCTTGCGCAGGGCGTGCCGGTCGGCGTCCGGCGCCAGCCCGAGCGCCTTGAGGCTGCTGCGGTCCTGACCCGACAGCGGCTTGCCGTCGGTGCGCTCGGGCGCGACCTCGCGGCGGTAGCGCGCGCCGATCGCGTCGAGCGGATCGCTGAAATCGGCCCAGCGTGGGCCCTGATCGCCGGTGCCGGCGCGCGCGAACGCCCGCGTCTCGCGCTCCCACCCGGCCATCGGCCGTTGCGCGTGGTGGATCTCGTCGGCGGTCATGCCGGCGAAGAAATTGTAGCGGCTGTTGAACGCGCGAACATGTTCCAGGCACATCCAGCGGAACTGCGGCGGGCCGCTGCCGTCGCCAGCGCCCTCGAGCGGCGGCGCGCGGAATTCACCGGGCTCGGGGCAGCCGGCTTCGGCGCACGGCTGGCCGCCATTGTCCATCCGCCCGTGAAAGCGGGCGTTCGGCCGATCCTTCCTGTCTTCCGTGCGCGCCACAGACGCTCCCTAATCGACGCAAACGGGCTATATAGGCGCGATGATCGACACCGCTACTCATCCGCCGCTCGCCACCATCATCGAACAACGGCTGATCGCCGCGCTCCAGCCGACCGCGCTCGAGGTGACCAACGACAGCCACCATCACGCCGGCCACATGGGCGATGACGGCACCGGCGAATCGCACTTTACCGTCACCGTCGAGGCACCGGTGTTCGTCGGTCTTTCCAGGGTCGCCCGCCAGCGGCTGGTGAACCAGGCGCTCGCCGATCTGTTGAGCAGCCGGATTCACGCGCTCGCCATCCGCGCCCGCGCTCCCGGAGAATAAGCGTCATGAGCTATTGCCTCTGGTATTGGCCCGAGATCCAGGGCCGCGGCGAGTTCGTCCGCCTCGCGCTCGAGGCTGCGGGCATAAACTACGTCGATTGCGCGCGCATCGACGGCGCCGAGGCGATGATGAACGATCTCGAGCAGCGCGCCGGCAGCGGCACCGGCCCGTTCGCCCCGCCCTATCTGGTGCAGGGCGACCAGGCGATCGCGCAGGTCGCCAACATCCTCCTGTTCCTCGGCGACACTCATGGCCTCGCGCCCGCGGCACCGGCCGAGCGCTACTGGCTCCACCAGCTTCAGCTCACGATCGCCGATCTGGTCGCCGAGGTGCACAACGTCCATCACCCGGTGGCGATGATGGACTATTACGAAGACCAGAAGCCCGAAGCCGATCGCGCCGCCGAGCAGTTCCGCAACCAGCGCCTGCCCAAATTCCTCGATCATTTCGAGGCTGCCGCCACCGCCCATCGCGGCGACTGGCTGACCGGCGACAGGTGGAGCTATGGCGATACCTCGCTGTTCCAGCTCGTCGAGGGACTGCGCTACATGTTCCCGCAGCGGATGGGCACGCTCGAACCCGACTATCCTGCACTGGTCGCGCTGCACGACAAGGTCGCCGCGCTCCCGGGGATCAAGGCCTATCTCGCCAGCGATCGCCGGATCCCGTTCAACACCCAGGGCATCTTCCGCCATTATCCCGAACTCGATGGCGCCTGAACCCGCCCCCGTGCTCGCCCGTGCGCCTCGTCCGGCGGCGCGCATCCTGCTGGTGGATGGCGCCGGCCGGGTGCTGCTGTTCCGCTTCGTGCCGTCGGATCGGCCGCCCTTGTGGTGTACCCCCGGCGGCGCTGTCGACCCCGGCGAGAGCTATGCCGCCGCGGCGCGGCGCGAATTGTGGGAAGAAGTGGGGCTCGACATGGATTGCGGGCCCGAGGTCGCGCAACGCACGATCGATTTCGTCACCTTCGAGGGCGTCGAGGTGACCGCCGACGAACGCTATTTCCGGATCGACGTCGATGCCTGCGAGGTCAAGGCCGGGCAGCTTACCGAGCTCGAACGCAAGCTGCTCGTCGGGCACCGCTGGTTTTCCCGAAACGACATCGTCGGTCATCACGAAGTGATCTATCCTGCCGATCTTGTCGCCCTTCTGGACGCTACGGAGCCCCGCCGTGCTTGACGATTTCGTTCTCCAGACCATCCTCCCCGTCACTCACGACCTCGGCGGGTTCAAGGTCCACCGCACCCTGCCGAGCAAGGCGCGCACCATGGTGGGGCCGTTCCTGTTCTTCGACCAGATGGGCCCGGCGCAGCTCGGGGTCGGCGAGGGCATCGACGTTCGCCCCCACCCGCACATCAACCTGTCAACCGTCACCTATCTGTTCGACGGCGCGATCGACCATCGCGATTCGCTCGGCACCAACGCGCGGATCGAGGCGGGCGCGGTCAATCTGATGACGGCGGGCCATGGCATCGTCCATTCCGAACGCTCGCCCGGCGACGAGCGCGCGGCAGGCCCGGCGCTGTCCGGGATCCAGACCTGGCTGGCGATGCCCGAGGCGGTGGAGGAGATCGATCCCGCCTTCGAGCATGTCGCCAAGGCCGATCTGCCGACGCTCGACGCGCATGGCGCGCGGGCGCGGATCATCATGGGCGAGCTGTGGGGCCAGCGCGCGCCAACCACCACCTACGCCGGCACGATCTATGCCGATCTGGTGCTCGAGCCCGGCGCCGCGGTGCCGATCGACGCCGCCGCCGAGGAACGCGCCGTCTATCTGGCGATGGGCGAGGCGACGCTGGAGGGCGTGCCACTAGAGCCGATGGTGCTCTACGTGCTGCGCCCCGGCATCGCCGCGACGCTGCGCTCGGCGACCGGCGGCCGGGCGATGCTGTGCGGCGGCGACGCCTTCGCCACCCCGCGCCACGTGTGGTGGAACTTCGTCTCGTCGAGCCGCGAGCGGATCAACGAGGCCAAGCGCGCGTGGAAGGCCGGCGATTTCCCGGTCATTCCCGGCGACGACCAGGAATGGATCCCGATTCCCGAGATCCCCAAGACGGTAAGCTATCCCTGATCTCCCCCGGATGACGTAAAGAAAGGGAAGATCGATGACGCAGCCCCTTCTCCGCATCGCCCTGGCCACCGGCGTCGAGCTCGACGTCGCGCTCGCCGGCGATCCCGCGCAGCCGCCGGTGATCCTGCTCCACGGCTTTCCCGAATCGCACCGCACCTGGCGCGGCATCGTCCCCGATCTCGCCCGCGACCATTACGTCATCGCCCCCGATCAGCGCGGTTACGCCCGCTCGTCCAAGCCCGAGGGCGTCGAGGCGTATGCGCCCGACAAGATCCTCGGCGATCTGATCGCGCTCGCCGATCACCTCGGCATCGATCGGTTCACCCTGGTCGGCCACGATTGGGGCGGCGCGATCGCGTGGATGGCGGCGCTTGCCCGGCCGGACCGGGTGGAGCGGCTGGTGATCGTCAATGCGCCGCACCCCCTGCTCTTCCAGCGCGCGCTGTTCGACGATCCCGCCCAGCGCCAGGCCAGCCAATATATTACCCGCTTCCGCGACACCGGCCTCGACGCCGGGCTGGTCGGCGCCGGGCTGGAACGCTTCTTCGCCTCGAGCTTCGCCGAGCACGCCGCCGCCGCCATCCTCGGCGCCGACAAGGCCGCTTATCTCGATGAATGGGGCCAGCCGGGCGCGATGACGGCGATGCTCAACTGGTATCGCGCCTCGTCGGTGATCGTGCCCGCGCCCGGCGAGCAGCCACCCCGCCCCGCCTTCCTCGATGCGCCCTTTCCGCCGGTGACGCAGGACACGCTGGTGATCTGGGGCATGCGCGACCACGCGCTGCTGCCGCCGCTGGTCGACGGCCTCGGGCCGTTGGTGCCGCGGCTGACGGTGGCGAAGATCGATGCCGGCCATTTCGTCACCTGGCAGCAGCCCGAGGCGGTGGTCGCGGCGATGCGGGCCTGGGGCATTTGAACCCTGTCGCTACGATGACTGGCGCATTCGGGAGGCGTTCAGTGGCGGGCGCCTAGCACTCGATCATGTCGGGCCCGCAGCCCGGCACCGATGCGAAGGAGAATCATCATGCGCAAGATCATCATCGCCGCGCTTGCCGCCACCATCCTTGCCCCTGTCGCCGCGCCGACCGTCGCTGCCGCGCAAAGCTATGGCGAGGTCGCCCGCGACCAGCGCGAGGTCGACCGCGACCGTCAGGATCTCGCTTATCAGCGCCGCAACGGTGACCGCGGCGACGTCCGCCGCGCCCGCCAGGAGCTGCGTGAGGATCGCCAGGAGGCCCGCGAGGACTGGCGCGACTATCGCCGCAGCCATCGCGACGTCTATCGCCGCCCGGCCTATGCCGGCCCGCGCAACTACCGTTATCGCCCGGTCACCGTCGGCTATCGCTTCGCGCCCGAATATTACGGCCAGCGCTACTGGATCAACGATCCCTACACCTACCGGCTCGGCCGCCCCGGCTATGGCCAGCGCTGGATCCGCTACGGCAACGATGTGGTGCTGATCGATACCCGCTCGGGCCGCGCGGTCCAGGTCTACAACAGCTTCTTCTACTAAAGGCTGCGCCGGCGGGTTGGGGGCTAGAACCCCACCCCGCTCAGGCTGCGGAAGTGCCCGCGCGCCTCGGCGCCCATCAGATTCTGCATCACCGTCCAATAGCCCGCCACCGCGGCGCCGCCCGAAGCGCTATAAGCCTGCGCCATGTTGGCGCGCAGATCGGCGAACAATTCCCGCTCCAACGCCTCGCCCTCGGGCGTCAGGCTCAGCAGCCGCGTCCGCCGGTCGCGTTCGCCGGCGCGCTGCATCAGCAACCCGCGGTCGATCAAATCCTTGGCGACCCGCCCGAACGACTGTTTGGTAACCCCGAGCAGCGCCAGCAGCTCCCCCACCGTCACCCCCGGCTTGCGCCCGACGAAATAGAGCAGGCGATGATGCGCCCGCCCCAGCCCGCGCGTCGCGAGCTCCTCGTCGACATGGCGCAGGTGGCGGCTGTGGGCGAAGAACATCAGGTCCATGCCCCCGCGGATCACGTCATCGCGCAGGAACAGCTCGGGCGGTGGCAGCACAATGTCAGTCATCTTGACACAATCCCGCAGGGATAGCGCCTTGGCTAGCCCCAATCGGTTGCCGGTCCCGGCCATGGCCACTAAGGCGCCCCCATGGCCGATCCGATCATCATCGCGGTGCCCAAGGGGCGCATCCTCGCCGAGGCGGTGCCGCTGCTCGCCCGCGCCGGCATCCACCCCGAGGCGGCCTTTTCCGACGAGGACAGCCGCGCGCTGCGCTTCGCCACCGACGATCCCGGCATCGAGCTGATCCGCGTCCGCGCCTTCGACGTCGCCACCTTCGTCGCCCATGGCGCCGCGCAGCTCGGCATCGTCGGCTCGGACGTGCTCGCCGAATTCGATTATTCTGAGCTCTACGCGCCGGTCGACCTCGGCATCGGCCATTGCCGCCTGTCGGTCGCCGAGCCGGCGGCGATGGCCGCGGGCGATGATCCGCGCGGCTGGAGCCATGTCCGCGTCGCCACCAAATACCCGCACGTCACCGCCGCGCACTTCGCCGCGCGCGGCGTCCAGGCGGAATGCGTCAAGCTCAACGGCGCGATGGAACTCGCGCCCACCCTCGGCCTCGCTCCGCGCATCGTCGATCTCGTCTCCTCGGGCCGCACCCTCAAGGAGAACGGCCTGGTCGAAGTCGACGTGATCACCGAGGTGACCAGCCGCCTGGTGGTCAACCGCGCGGCAATGAAGACGCGCGACCGCGTCGTGCCATTGGTCGAGGCGTTCCGCCGCGCCGTCGCCCAGACGCAGGCCGCCGCGGCATGATCCGCCTCGATACCAGCGACGCCGGTTTTGCCCAGGCTTTCACCGCACTGGTCGAGGATCGCCGCGAGGCCTCCACCGACGTCACCCGCGATGTCGCCACCATCATCCGCGCCGTCCGCGACGAGGGCGAGGCGGCGGTCGAGGCGTTCACCGCCAAGCTCGACCGCCACGATCTCGGCGAGACCGGCTGGCGCATCGAGCCCGCCGCCTGCGCCGCCGCTTATCAGGCGCTGGAACCCGGCCTGCGCGTCGCGCTCGATCTCGCCGCCACCCGCATCCGCGCCTATCACGAGCGCCAGACGCCCACCGACAGCGACTATGTCGATGCCGCCGGCGTCCGCCTCGGCGCGCGCTGGCGTGCGGTCGATGCCGCCGGCATCTACGTCCCCGGCGGCCGCGCCGCTTATCCCTCGTCGCTGCTGATGAACGCGATTCCTGCCAAGGTCGCAGGCGTCGAACGGCTGGTGATGGTGACGCCGACGCCGGACGGCCAGATCAACCCCCTCGTCCTCGCCGCCGCGCATCTCGCCGGGGTCGACGAGGTGTGGCGAATCGGCGGCGCCCAGGCGATTGCCGCGCTCGCCTACGGCGCCGGCCGCGTCGCCGCGGTGGATGTCATAACCGGCCCCGGCAACGCCTGGGTCGCCGAGGCCAAGCGCCAGGTGTACGGCGTGGTCGGGATCGACATGGTCGCGGGGCCGTCCGAGATCGTCGTCGTCGCCGATGCCAGGAACGATCCGCAGTGGATCGCCGCCGACCTGCTCAGCCAGGCCGAGCATGACACCACTACCCAGTCGATCCTGTTCACCGACGACGCCGATTTCGCCGATCGTGTTGCCGCCGCAGTCGACGCCGAGCTCGGCGGCCTCGCCACCGCCGCGGTCGCGCGCCAGGCGTGGGACGCCAATGGCGCGATCATCCTCGTCGACTCGCTCGAGGCCGCCTGCCCGCTGATCGACCGCCTCGCGCCCGAGCATCTCCAGCTCGCCGTCGACGATCCCCAGGCGCTGTTCGACCGCGTCCGCCACGCCGGCAGCGTGTTCCTCGGCCGCCACACCCCCGAGGCGATCGGCGATTATGTCGCCGGTCCCAACCACGTCCTCCCCACCGGCCGCCGCGCCCGCTTCGCCAGCGGCCTGTCGGTGCTAGATTTCATGAAGCGCACCAGCTTCCTCGCCCTCGACGAAACCGCGCTCGCCGAACTCGGCCCGGCGACGGTCGCCCTCGCCAACGCCGAAGGCCTCCCGGCCCACGCCCGCTCGGTGGCGCTGAGGCTGCGGCTCAACCACTGACGAAGATCATCGCTGGTGGTAGCTACGTGAGGCACCCGGGCCACGAGTTAATCAACAGCCGCATGATGCTCATGCACCTTCCGATGCTGGGGCAGGCTGTCCGCGATGATGCTCCGCTCGATCCAACCTGCCGACTGTCTTTGACATCAACTTGATCATCGTGATTGCAAGCGCAACCCCTGCTATCAGGTCGATCAAATAGTGCCCGCCGCTTAGCAATGCCGATTCGATCATCAGTATATTCACAGCCACCAACGGCAGCGCCCAGGTACCAAGGCGAGAAAACCCCCACGCTAGGATCACGCCATCGGCGGCGTGAACACTGGGGAACGTGACAAGGCCGGTAATCGCGCTTCCGTCGAGATGGCGCAATTCACCACTTCTGACCGCGATGAATATGTCCACAAAGCGATATGCATAAGGCGGGGTACCGAACGCCGGAACCAAGGCCATGATGAAAATTGCAACCGCAGCCGTCACGGTCAGTGCAGACATCACGACCCATGCCGATCGCAGTTGGCGACGAGCGATCATCGCGACGAGCAGCAGGTAAGGTGTCATCGCCGCGCTGCGGTAAACCCACCCAGATACCATCATTAACCAAGGCAGACATCACGACCCATGCCGATCGCAGTTGGCGACGAGCGATCATCGCGACGAGCAGCAGGTAAGGTGTCATCGCCGCGCTGCGGTAAACCCACCCAGATACCATCATTAACCAAGGCAGACGCCTCGCGGTCGCAACCACAGCTTGGCGATCGAATCCCAGTAACCCGACATCGATGGCGGCCAGCTCGGCGTCACGCATGGGCCACGCGGACGAGGCAAGCACCAGTGAACAGAAAGCCATCGCAATCGGTATAATTGCCGACAGCATCATCATTTCCACGCCGGTCGCAAGGCGCTCAAATCCCAACCAACGCATCGCATAAGCAATCATCAGGAAGAACACTGTCGACGCTATGCCGTCGTCGAGAAGGCCGCGATCAATATCAAACCGGCCGCTTGCCAGCGCCAGAGCTACAATCAGCACTGCTAAGGCCAACGCTCCATATACGGGTACCGCCATGGCATCGAAAAGGCGACGCCGGTTTGCACGAAGCACAGATGGCTGAACTAGGGATTCAGCTGAAAAACTCGGCGACCACATTAGGAGACCGGTACGTTGCCTGGGTGGAAAAATGGTTACTGGGCGCGACAACGCGATTTGGAACTGAATGGCAGCTATTGATGTTCCAATCGCATTGGACTTGATTTCGCGCCTGAGCTGCTTGAGGCAAGGCTCCTGAGGCAAAGGGGAGTGACGAAACCGCCGCTTGAGCCTACATGCCCCGCCGATGTCCCGTACCACCGCCCGCACCCAGGCTCGCGCCGCCGCCCGTCTTGCCGCCGTCCAGGCGCTCTATCAGCATGAGATGGAAGGCACTGCGGTGCCCGCGCTGCTCCACGAATTCCACAACCACCGGCTCGGCGCGATCATCGAGGAGGTCGAATATGCCGAGGCGGATCTCGATTTCTTCGACGATCTGGTGAAGGGCACCACCGCCCGCGCGGGCGAGATCGATCTCGCCATCGAGGGCAAGCTCGCCAAAGGCTGGACGCTTGCCCGGCTCGACAAGCCGATGAAGGCGATCTTGCGCGCCGGCACCTATGAATTGATGGCGCGCCCCGACGTGCCGGTCGGCGCGACGATCAGCGAATATGTCGATGTCGCCCACGCCTTCTACGAGCGCCGCGAGGCGGGCTTCGTCAACGGCCTGCTCGACGCCATCGCCAAGGACGTCGGCCGCTAGACCTGCGCTCGCCGGCAACCAGGGCCATGACCGAAGCCGATTTCCTCGCCGCCTTGCGCGCGCTGCCGCTGCACCCCGCCGCGCGCGGCCTGCGCGACGATGTCGCGCGGCTCGCCGGTGGCCCGCTGGTGGTGAGCACCGACACGCTGGTCGAGGGGATCCACTTCCTCACCGACGACACGCCGCAGGACGTCGCCTGGAAGCTGGTCGCGACCAACCTGTCGGATCTCGCCGCCAAGGGCGCCAAGCCCGAAGGCATCTTGCTCAACTATCCGCTGTCCGACGACGGCTGGGATCGCGCCTTTCTGGAGGGGCTCGCCACGGTGCTCGCCGCCACCGGCACCGCGCTGCTCGGCGGCGATACCGTCACCCTTCCCGCCGGCGCGCCGCGCTTCCTCACCGTCACCGCCTTCGGCAGCGACACGCCCGCGCCCCCGCGCGGCGGCGCCGGCGAGAATGACGCCTTGTGGGTCACCGGCACGATCGGCGACGCCGGTCTCGGCCTCGCGGTGGCGCAGGGCGGAGAAGGCCCCGCCGCGCTTGCCGAGCGTTACCGCCGCCCGCAGCCACGACTTACCGAAGGCCGGCTTCTCGGCCGCATCGCCCATGCGATGATGGACGTGTCGGACGGATTGCTGATCGACGCAGCTCGCATGGGCGCCGCAAGTGGACTGGCTGTAGAGCTCGACCTCGCCGTGGTGCCGCTGTCCGACGCCTATCGCGCCCATGCCGGGGATACGCTGGACGCACGGCTGGCCGCGGCCTCGTCCGGCGACGATTACGAACTGCTGTTCGCCATGCCCGCCAACACGCCCCCGCCGGTCGCCGCTACCCGCCTCGGTCGGTTCATGCGCGGCGACGGCCTGCACCTCCATCTGGCCGGCGAGCCAGTGCCGCTGCCGGTGCGCCTGGGTTACGAGCACCAGCGCTGAAATGCGCCAGCCCGGACTGATCCCGATTTTACCGCTGTCCTACAGCCGCCGACTCTGCCAGCCTCGCTGCGGGTCGTGAACCACCCGCGCTCTTTCTTTCCCCGCCATGGGGACCTGAATAACACCCTCGCGTAGGTGAGACTTTAGTATGACCTTCGGCGGTTTTCCGCGGGTTTCACGCGCCGCGCGACCCGCCCGGTCCGAATGGCTTGCGCCCACCCGCGACGCGCCATAGCCTCACCTTCCGCGCGAGCCGGGAACACGTCGGCCGCGCCCAACAGGAGAAGGACGCGAGCATGACCGTGGTCACCATCGCCATCCTCTGCGGCGCGATCGCCGTGGTCTATGGCTTCATCACCAGCCAGCAGGTGCTGCGCGCCTCACCGGGCGACGCCCGGATGCAGGATATCGCCAGCGCTATCCAGGAAGGCGCCAAGGCCTATCTCGGCCGCCAATATACCACCATCGCGGTCGTCGGCGTCGTCGTCGCCGCCATCCTGCTGCTGACGCTGGGGGTCACCTCGACCATCGGCTTCGTGATCGGCGCACTGCTCTCGGGGCTCGCCGGCTACATTGGCATGAACATCTCGGTGCGCGCCAACGTCCGCACCGCGGAGGCTGCGCGCTTCTCGCTGCAGGGCGGGCTGACCATGGCGTTCCGGTCGGGCGCGGTCACCGGCATGCTCGTCGCCGGCCTCGGCCTGCTCTCGATTACCGGCTTCTTCTGGTATCTCACCGGCCCCGCCGGCCATGCGCCCAACGATCGCATCATCGTCGAGGCGCTCACCGCGCTGGCGTTCGGCGCCTCGCTGATCTCGATCTTTGCCCGGCTCGGCGGCGGCATCTTCACCAAGGCGGCCGACGTCGGCGCCGATCTGGTCGGCAAGGTCGAGGCCGGCATCCCCGAAGACGATCCCCGCAACCCCGCGGTGATCGCAGACAATGTCGGCGACAATGTCGGCGATTGCGCCGGCATGGCCGCCGATCTGTTCGAAACCTATGTCGTCACCCTTGGCGTGACGATGATCTCGATCGCGCTGCTGATCCGCGCCGATGCCGCCGAGCTCACCCGGCTGATGACGCTGCCGCTGCTCGTCGGCGGGGTGTGCATCATCACCTCGATCATCGGCACCTACATGGTCCGGCTCGGCAAGGGCAGCATCATGGGCGCGCTCTACAAGGGGTTCTGGACCTCGGCGCTGCTCTCCATTCCGGCGATCTACCTCGCCAGCCGCTACGTGCTCGGCGATCTCAACCGCACCATCGGCGGCGCCGGCTTCCTCGATGCGGTGAGCGACGATCTCACCACCAGCCTTGATGCGCCGACCACCACCGCCGCGGGCACGCTCGCGAGCTTCACCGGCATGGATCTGTTCTGGTGCATGCTGATCGGCTTGGCCGTCACTGGCCTGATCGTCTGGATCACCGAATATTACACCGGCACCAACCACCGCCCGGTGCGCAGCATCGCCAAGGCCTCGGAGACTGGCCATGGCACCAACGTCATCCAGGGCCTGGCGATCAGCCTGGAGGCGACCGCATTGCCGACGCTGGTGATCGTGGTCGCGGTGGTCGCCACCTACCAGCTCGCCGGCATCATCGGCATCGCCTTTGCCGCCACCGCGATGCTCGCCCAGGCCGGCATGGTCGTCGCGCTAGATGCCTATGGCCCGGTCACCGACAATGCCGGCGGCATCGCCGAGATGGCGGGGCTGCCCGACGACGTCCGCGCCCGCACCGATGCGCTCGACGCGGTCGGCAACACCACCAAGGCGGTCACCAAGGGCTATGCAATCGGCTCGGCGGGGCTGGCGGCGCTGGTGCTGTTCGGCGCCTATACTAATGATCTCGCTACCTATTTCCCCGACGTCACGGTCGATTTCAGCCTGTCCAACCCCTATGTCATCGTCGGCCTGCTGCTCGGGGCGCTGCTGCCCTATCTGTTCGGCGCCTTCGGGATGACCGCGGTCGGCCGTGCCGCCGGGGCGGTGGTTGAGGAGGTCCGCGGCCAGTTCCGCGACAATCCCGGGATCATGCAGGGCACCAGCCGGCCCAATTACGCCCGCACCGTCGATCTCGTCACCCGCGCCGCGATCCGCGAGATGATCGTGCCGAGCCTGCTGCCGGTGCTCAGCCCGATCGCGGTTTATTTCATCATCACCGCGGTGGCGGGCCAGGCCTCGGGCTTCGCCGCTCTGGGCGCGATGCTGCTCGGCGTGATCGTCTCGGGGCTGTTCGTGGCGCTGTCGATGACCTCGGGCGGCGGTGCCTGGGACAATGCCAAGAAGTTCATCGAGGACGGCAACCACGGCGGCAAGGGCTCCGACGCCCACAAGGCGGCGGTCACCGGCGACACGGTGGGTGATCCCTACAAGGACACCGCCGGCCCGGCGGTGAACCCGATGATCAAGATCACCAACATCGTCGCCCTGCTGCTGCTCGCGGCGCTCGCGGCGCACTGACGGCTCTCCCCCGGCTGAGGCCGGGGGACACGGCTAGGCCATGGCCTCGCAAGCCTCGCCGATGGCATCGTAGACCCGGTCGAGATCGCCCGCGTCGATGCAATAGGGCGGCATCACATAGACCGTGTTGCCGAGCGGCCGCAGCAGCAGGTCTCGTTCGCGAAAGAAGGCGAGCAGCCGCGGGCCCAGCGCGGACAGATAAGCCCCCTCCTCGCCGCCGATCTCGAGCGCGGCGATGGTGCCGAGCCGGCGGGCGCCCGACACGCCGGGCAGCTTGGCAAGCCGTGCGATCCCCGCCGCCTGGCACCCGGCAAGGTCGGTGACCCGCTCGAGCACCGGTTCGTCGCGCCAGATCGCCAGATTGGCGGTGGCGGCGGCGCAGGCGATGGGGTTGGCGGTGTAGCTCGACGAGTGGAAGAACATCCTGGCGCGGTCGTCGCTGTAATGCGCCGCGAAGATCGGCTCGGTCGCCATCGTCACCGCCAGCGGCACCGCGCCGCCGGTCAGCCCCTTGGAGAGGCAGAGGATGTCCGGCACCACGCCGGCCTGCTCGCAGGCGAGCAGCGTGCCGGTCCGCCCCCAGCCGGTCATCACCTCGTCGGCGATGAACAACACGCCCGCCGCCGCGCAGATCGCTCGCATCTCGGCGAGCACCCAGGCCGGGTAGAACAGCATGCCACCGGCGCCGAGCACCAGCGGCTCGACGATGAACGCCGCCGGTCCGGCAGCGCAGGCGCGCTCGAGCGCATCGAGCGTGTCCTGCTCCCGCCCCGCCGCGGGATAGGGGATGGTGCCGACATCGAACAGCAGCGGCGCATAGGCCTGGTTGTACACGCCACGTGCGCCGACCGACATCGCGCCGATCGTGTCGCCATGATAGCTATGCTCCATGACGAGGATGCGGTGCCGCGGCTCATCGCGCGCCAGCCAATAGCCAAGCGCCATCTTCAGCGCGACCTCGACGCTGGTCGATCCCGAATCGGAGAAGAACACCCGGGACAAGGCGGGCGGCATGATCGCGGTCAGCCCCCGCGCCAGCGCCTCGGCCGGTTCATGGGTCCAGCCGGCGAAGATGATCTGGTCGAGCCGCTCGGCCTGGTCGCGGATTGCGGCGACGATGCGGGGATGGTTGTGGCCATGGGTGGTGACCCACCAAGACGAGATCGCATCGACGATCCGGCGGCCGTCGGCCGTGAACAGGCTGGCGCCCTCGGCTCGGGTCACCAGCGGGATCGGCTCTCCCAGGCCGTGCTGGGTGAATGGATGCCACACCGGCGAGGTCATCGGAAATCCTCTACGTCGAAGCCGGCCGCGAACGCCCGTGCCAGCGTGGTGGAATCGAGCGGATCGAGCATCGGCAACCGCCCCAGACGGCGCACCCCGCCGAGCCGCGCGATAGTCGCCTCGCTGTCCTCCACGCCCTCGCCGACGAAGGCGACGCCGAGCAGCGGAATGCCGCGCCGGCGCAGCGCTTCGATCGACAGCAGGCTGTGGTTGATCGTGCCGAGGCCGGTCCGCGCCACCAGCACCACTGGCTGCTGCCAGCGGGCGAACAGGTCGGCGAACAGCAGGTCTGGCGTCACCGGCACCAGCGCGCCGCCAGCACCCTCCACCACCAGCGGTCCGTCGACGGCGGGCAGCGCCAGCCGCGCAGGATCGATGACGATGCCGTCGATCGCCGCGGCCCGGTGCGGCGAGCAAGGGGTGCGCAGGCGATAGGCCTCGGGAATGATCCGCGAGCGGGGCACGCCCAGCCGCTCCACCCCCGCAGCGTCGCCGCCGTCGTCAGTGCCCGCCTGGATCGGCTTCCAGTAACAGGCGCCGAGCGCGACGGTCAGCGCGGCGGCGAATACCGTCTTGCCGATGTCGGTATCGGTGCCGGTGACGACGATATTGCTCACACCACGCGCTCCAGAATGGTGGCGAGCGCATCGATCTCCGCCTCGCCGATGTTGAGGGTAAGGGAAATCCGCAGCCGGGAGGTGCCGGCCGGCACCGTCGGCGGCCGGATGCCGCGCACGTCGAAGCCCGCCGCTTGCACCGCCGCCGCCGCCCGCATCGTCGCGGAATCGTCGCCCAGTACCAGCGGCAGGATCTGCGACCCGCTGGCGCTCACCCCGCAGCGGCTCAGCGCCTGTTCGGCATAGGTGACCAGCCCGGCCAGTCGCGCACGCCGCTCCGGCTCCTCGGCCAGGATGCGCAAGGCTTCCCGCACCGCGCTCGCCATCAGCGGCGATGGCGCGGTCGAGAAGATGAAGCCACGCCCGCGGTTGATCAGGAACTCGCGCATCGCTGCCGGGCCACACAGCAGCGCACCTTCCGCGCCTAGCGCCTTGCCGCAGGTGCGGAGGCTGATCACGTTGGCGCCGCCGTCGAGCCCGGCGGCGAAACCTCGCCCGTCCGGGCCGAACACGCCGGTGGCGTGCGCCTCGTCGATCAGCAGCATGCCGTCATGCGCATCGGCGACCGCGAGAAGATCGGCCAGCGGCGCGCGATCGCCATCCATGCTGTACAGGCTCTCGACCGCGATCCACGGCGTGCCGGTGCCCCCCGCCCTGCGCCAGTCGCGGATCGCATCGGCCACCGCGTCGGCATCGTTGTGGGCCGCGGCGACACAGCTAGCCCGCCCCAGCCGCATGCCTTCGTGCGCACTGGCATGGATCAGGGCGTCATACACCACCAGGTCGCCGCGCTGGGGCAGGGTGGCGAACAGCGCGGTGTTGGCGGCATAACCACTGGCGAAGAACAGCGCCGCCTCGCTGCCGAAAAAGGCCGCCGCCTCCGCCTCCAGCGCCTCATGCTCGTCGTCGTTGCCGCGCAGCAACCGCGATCCGCCCGAGCCGACCGGCACGCCGCGCGCCAGTGCCGCGGCGACGGCGTCGCGCAGCCGCGCCGAACCGGCAAGGCCGAGATAATCGTTGGAGGAGAAGTCGATCCCGGCCCGTGGCATCAACGCACGGCGCCGGTCGCGCGCGGCGAGCTCGGCCAGATCGGCAAGGTGAGGCATCAGCGGCATCGGTGCGCCCTAGCGATCTTCTGCACCGCTGCCGACCCGCTTGTGCTACGGCCGGGCGCACCGTGGCAGCGGCCGGGCCGACGATTCTGGTAAGGATCGTGGCCGCGGCGGTTGTGGCGGCGCATCCTACTCCCCATCTTGCTGGTGAAATCCGCGCGCGACTTCCCTTTTGCGGCCTTGTCCGCTAAGGCCCGCGCCGATTTCGTACATCCGAAAAGAGGTTTTGTTTGGCCAAGGAAGAACTGCTCGAAATGCGTGGGCGTGTGGTGGAGCTTCTCCCCAACGCGATGTTCCGCGTCCAGCTCGAAAACGACCATGAAATTCTTGGTCATACCGCCGGCAAGATGCGCAAGAACCGCATCCGCGTGCTGGTCGGCGACGAGGTGCTGGTCGAGCTCACCCCCTACGACCTGACCAAGGGGCGGATCACCTACCGCTTCATGCCCGGTCGCGGCGGTCCCGGACCGTCCTGATCACGCCCGATCCGATAATCCGGTCTGACGCGGATTGTTGCTCGTGACCGATGATCCCTCCGCCACGCTGGTGCTGGCCTCGACCTCGCCGCGCCGCCGGGACCTGCTCGCGCGCCTCGGCGTGGAGCCGGCGCGCATCGCCGCGCCTGACATCGACGAAGATCCCCGTCCTCGCGAACTGCCCCGCGTTTACGCGCTGCGACTGGCGGTGGAGAAGGCCGCTGCGGTGGAGCGTGGCGCGCATGAGATCGTCATCGCCGGGGACACCACGATCGCGCTCGGCCGCCGTATCCTGCCGCCGGCGCTGACCGAGGACATCCAACGCGACCTGCTCCGCGCGCTCTCCGGGCGGCGCCATCATGCGCTGTCGGCGGTGTGCGTGGTCGATGCAGCCGGCAAGGCTCGCACCCGGCTCGCCGACACCGTGGTCGCCTTCAAGCCGCTCGCCGAGGCCGAGATTGACGCCTATGTCGCCAGCGGCGAAGGTCTTGGCAAGGCCGGGGGTTACGCCATTCAGGGGCGCGCCGAGGCGTTCGTGCGCTTCCTCCATGGCAGCCATTCCGGCGTGATCGGCCTGCCGCTGTTCGAGACGCGCGCGCTGCTCAAGGCTGCCGGGCTGCCGCTTGCCTGAGTGGCTGTACGAGGCGGGGATCGGAGAATCCCGTGCCGCGCTGGTCGACGATGATCGCATCATCGAGGCGGCGATCGAGCTCGACGGCGCCTTGCGGCTCGGCACCGTCGCCCGGGCCAAGCTGGTCGAGGTGTTGCCCGGACGATCGGGGCGGCTCGACCTTGGCGGCACCGAGCTGCTGCTGCCGCGCGTGCCGGCGGGGATCACCCAGGGCGCCACCCTCACCGTCGAGATCGTTCGCGAGGCGCTTCCCGAAGCCGGCCGCGCCAAGCCACCCCGCGCGGTGGCCGTCGATCCCGCGACGCCGCCGGCCGACGGCCCAGATCTGCTCGCGCGCCTCACCGCGTCCGGCCACCCCGTGCGCCACGTGCTCGCCCACCAGCCCGATGCGCTGGAAGCGGCGGGCTGGTCCGAGCTGCTCGACGAGGCAACGTCGGGGGAGATCGCCTTCCCGCTCGGCAGCCTGCGGATGAGCCCGACGCCGGCGATGACCTTGTTCGACGTCGATGGCCCGCCGCCCCTCGAATCACTCGCGCTCGCCGCGGCACGCGCCGTTGCCGAAGCGATCCGTCGCCACGCCGTTGGTGGCTCGATCGGGATCGATTTTCCGACGCTTGCGGGCAAGGCGCCACGCCTGGCGGTCGCCGACATGATCGACACGCATCTGCCAATGCCGTTCGAGCGCACCGCGGTGAACGGCTTCGGCTTCCTCCAGATCGTCCGTCCCCGTCCCCGCGCGTCGCTGCCCGAAGGGCTCCGCGCCGATCCGGTCGGCGCCGCCGCACGCGCCGCGCTGCGGACGATGGAGCGGGTCCCGGTAGGTGCGCCGCGCCAGCACCGCCTAGCGGCGCCGGTCTACGCCTATCTGCACGCCCGCCCCGCCTGGCTTGCGGCACTCGCCCGCCGCACTGGCGTTGCTCCCCTATTGGAAAGCGCATGACCACCAAGCCCTGCCCCCTCTGCGACAAGCCGGCGACCGCCGAACACACGCCCTTCTGCTCGCGCGGCTGCCGCGACCGCGACCTGCTGCAGTGGCTCGGCGAGGGTTATCGTATCCCCGGGCCGGCGATCGACGAAGACGGGCTAGACAGGCGCGATGGCGCCGCCTAAAGGCGCACCTCCGAACGCGGTTCGGCAAGCCCGGGTAGCTCAGTTGGTAGAGCATGCGACTGAAAATCGCAGTGTCGGCGGTTCGACCCCGTCCCCGGGCACCACTTCCAAAACTTGATGTTGGCGCAACCTGACCCCGCCGCATCATCTCGCCACCAGCTTGAGAGCCCGCTAGACGGGGTACCATGCATGGATCACTTGCGCTCAGCCGTCGCCAGCTCCTGCTGACCAGTTCCGGTGGCACGCTTGGCATGCTGCTCGCCGACGCGCCGGCTGCAGCACTAATTCCGGTATCGCGGCCGGCTGTGCCCGGGCAAAACCGTTTGCCTCTTGCACCGCAGCCTTTCCTGCCCCTGCCGACCGGTTCCGTCCGCCCGGCAGGCTGGTTGAAGCGACAGCTGGAGATCCAAGCGCGCGGCATGGGCGGACGGCTTGATGAGTTCTGGCCCGATCTGGGCCCGAACAGCGGTTGGCTCGGCGGCAGCGGCGAAAGTTGGGAACGCGGTCCTTACTTTCTTGATGGGTTGCTGCCTCTCGCCTGGGCGCTCGATGATCCAATATTGAAGGCCAAGGCGCAGCGTTTCATTGATTGGACGCTTTCGAGCAGGCAGTCGAACGGCATGTTTGGCCCCGCGTCGAACGACGATTGGTGGCCGCGCATGGTCATGCTCAAGGTGCTGATGCAATATCACGACCTGACTGGCGATGCCCGTGTGGTTCCGCTGATGACCGCCTACTTCCATCATCAACTCGCCGCTTTGCCTACACGCCCGCTCAAGGATTGGGGTCGGTTCCGCTGGCAAGACCAACTTGTCGCGATGATATGGCTCTATAATCGCACAGGCGATCCCAGACTGATCGACCTTGCTCATCTGCTTCGGCGGCAAGGCTGGGACTGGAAAGCGATGTTCGCCGCCTTCCCGTTCACCGCCAAAGTCACGCCGCGGGAGATCGGGCTGGTGTTGCGACCGGAGGGCGATATCGGCGGTACTGGCGACCCCGCCCTTTCTGCCCACGGCGTCAACAATGCGATGGGGATCAAGGCGTCGCCGGTCTGGTCGCTAATTTCCGGTGACCCTGGTGATCGCGACGCAGTGTTTCACCAATTGGCCGAGCTTGACCGCTATCATGGCATGCCGACCGGTATGTTCGCCGCCGACGAGCATCTGGCCGGACGCAACCCAAGCCAGGGCGTCGAACTGTGTACGGTGGTGGAGACCTTGTTCTCGCTTGAGCAGGCGTTGGCGATCACGGGAAATGGTGCGCTCGCCGATCGGATCGAGCGCATCGCCTATAACGCGCTGCCCGCCGCCTTTACCGATGACATGTGGTCGCATCAGTACGATCAGCAGCCCAATCAGATCCGCACAGGCATCCAGCACGGTCCCTGGACGAGCAACGGCGATCAGGCGAACATGTTCGGCCTGGAGCCGCATTTTGGCTGCTGCACCGCCAACTTTCACCAAGGCTGGCCCAAGCTGCTCGGCAGTACGTGGATGGCGACCGCCGATGGCGGCTTGGCCGCGGTAGTGCATGCACCGGCCCGGCTGTCGACCAGCGTGGGCGAGGTGCCCATCACGATAGAAACTAGCACCGATTACCCGTTCCGCGGCACCCTCGCCTACCACATGGCGCCGGCGCGCCCGGTCTCCTTCCCGCTCAAGCTGCGGGTGCCGAACTGGGCGACGGGGTACCTATTGCGCGTAAACGGCCGCACGCTGGATGCTGTGCCGCAAGCCGGCTTTGTCACAATAACGCGAGTTTGGCATGCCGGCGACCGGGTCGAGTTGATCATCGCGCAGCGGCCGACGACCGTGGCGGGGTACAACGGCAGCTTCAGCGTCGCTGACGGCCCGTTGCTCTATGTGTTGCCGATCGGCGAACGCTGGACCAAGCTCCGGCAGCGCGGCCTATCAGCGGACTGGCGCACGGAACCGACGACCTCCTGGAACTACGGCCTGCCACAAGCCGCGGTGTTTCAGCGTGGAGAGGCCCCCATACCGCCGGTCCCGTTTGGCCGGAGCGCACCAGCAGCGTGGCTCACCACCGAGGCGCGGCACGTTCCGAAGTGGCAGGCCCAAGGCGCCTTTGCAGCACCGCCTCCGCCCTTCCCCGCTGCAACCGCTGGCTCGACTGAGAAGATCACGCTCGTTCCTTATGGAGCCGCCAAACTCCGCATAACGTCTTTTCCCGCCGTTGCTTCATTGCAGCAACCCGCGTTGATTGTCTCGCGCGCCGATATTCAGAACCGCTTAGCCGGGTTCTGAAACGAACGCTTATCAACCTTTGGCTTGGTGCCTCGGTTTAAACGCGCAAGCGCCCACGGCACTAGCAAAGATGCCGGTAAAGTGACTGGATCGAGCAGAATTTGCGCACATGCGGTTTTCGTCACATCCCTTGCACATCACTTAGCTAGAGCTTCAGTCGAGCATGCCGCGCTGCGGCGAGGAGACCATGGTGCCGATCGACCGCAGAACCTTTCTTCGCAGCGCTTCCGGGGCGGCCGCGGCCGGGGGCGCACCGGCGCGCGCGCTGCAGCGGCTGACCGCACGGGGCGGGATCGACGATATCGAGCATGTCGTCATCCTGATGCAAGAGAACCGCTCGTTCGACCATTATTTCGGATGCCTGCGTGGGGTGCGCGGTTTTGCCGATCCGCGACCCGTCACCTTACCGGGCGGCAAGCCGGTGTGGGCGCAGCGCCGCGCCGATCGCGACGGCGGGCAGATCGCCTGGCCGTTCCGGCTCGATTACACCAGCAGCAACGCGCGCTGCTTCACCGGGCTCGATCACAGCTGGAAGGACAGCCAGGCGCGCTGGCGAAACTGGGACGTGTGGGCGGACCAGAAGGGCGCGCTGACGATGGCGCATCTCACCCGCGCCGATATCCCCTTCTATTACGCGCTGGCCGACCAGTTCACCCTCTGCGACAGCTATCATTGCTCGCTGCAAGGCCCTACCGGCCCCAACCGCCTCTATCATTTCACCGGCACCAACGGCCTCAGCGTCGGCCAGGAGGGCGTCTATTGCGTCACCAACGGCGGCACCGATGCCAATCCTGGTGCCGACATGGCAAAGGACGATAGCAGCGAAGGGCTGCCGTGGCGCACTTATGCGGGGCGGCTGGAAGAGGCCGGGATCAGCTGGAAACTGTACCAGGAACTCGACAATTATTCCGACAATCCGCTCGGCTATTTCAAGGAATTCCGCAAGCTTGACCCCGCCTCGTCGCGCTACCGCCGCGGCCGGGCCTATGTCGATTGGATCGGCGGGGTGGCGCCCGCGGATCCTGGAAAGACCCAGGCGCGCCATCTCATCGCGGCGTTCGCGGCCGACGTCGCCGCGGATCGGCTGCCGTCGGTGTCGTGGATCGTGCCGCCGATGGCGATGAGCGAGCATCCCGACGCGCCGGTTCCGTTCGGCGAGGTGCTGATTAGCAGCCTCGTCGCCGCGCTCGCGGCGCATCCCAAAGTGTGGGCGAAGACCGCGTTCATTCTCAACTATGACGAGAATGACGGCTTCTTCGATCATGTCCCCGCCCCCGTACCGGGGATCGCGCCGCGCTATGGCGCCAGCAACGTCGACGTGCGCAGCGAAACCTATGAGGGCGAGCCCGTCGGCCTTGGCCCGCGCGTGCCGATGATGGTGATTTCGCCGTGGACGCGGGGCGGCTGGGTCAATTCCCAGCTGTTCGACCACACGTCGGTGATCCGCTTCCTCGAGAAACGCTTCGGCGTGATGGAGCCTAACATCTCGCCGTGGCGACGCTCGGTGTGCGGCGATCTCACCTCGATGTTTGATTTTGCGGTGCCGCCGAAGGCGCGGCTCGACACAAGCTGGGCGGCCTCCTTGCCGTCGGTCGCTGGCTATATCGCCGAGACCGAGCAGCTGTGCGCCAGCGCACCGCCACCGCCGATCGCCAAGAGCATCGGCGTGCCCGCCCAGGAGCCCGGTACCCGCCCGGCGCGGCCGCTGCTTTATCGCTTCGCGGTCGAGCCGCGCTGGTCGGACGCTGGCCTGAGCTTGCGCTTCGTCAACGATGGCCCGGTCGGGATCGTGCTCGGCGTGCAGGATGAAGTGGCGTTTCCCGACTGGCGCTATTTCACCGTCGCCGCCCAATCGCGGCTGGAGGAAGCCTGGCTGTTCCCGCGCGACCGGCCCCACGCAATCGTGGTGCGTGGCCCCAACGGCTTCTACCGCGACTTCCGCGGCGGCGGCGGCGTGCCCAGCATCGAAGCCGCGGTGGCGTGGCGCGAGGATGGCACGGCGGGCACGCTGCACCTCGCCAATCGCGGCGATCGAGCGGCCGCGCTGGAGATGCATTGCGCCCATCGCGGCACCCGCGAGCAGTTGACGCTCGTCGCGGGCGCCGAGACGCAGCGCCCGGTGATGGCGGCGGACCACGGCTGGTACGATTGGCTGCTGAGCGCGCCGGGTGCGGTGCAGATCCGCCTTGCCGGTCATGTCGAGACCGGCCGGCCGGCCGTCAGCGAACCCGCCCCGGCTTTTCCCCACCCCGCCTGACCGCCTCATAGCCACTGTCATCAACTTGTTGCCGAGCGTGCCTACAGGCCCCGCTCAGCGGGGACGGGCGACATGGCATCGAGGGACGGCGCGGTAGCAGGCGTCAAGATAGTGGATCGGCGGTTTCTGGCGCTTGCCGGCATGGAATTCTGGGAGCGCTTCGCCATGTATGGCGTCAAATCGCTGCTGGTGCTCAGCCTGGTCGATCGGGTGCTGGCGAGCGATCTTACGCAGGTGATCGGTGCGACGGCCTTGCGCGATGCCAGCGCAGCGATGTTCGGCTCGATCTCGCGCGCGGCGCTGGCCTCGCAGCTCTACGGCTATGCCAATGCGCTGATCTATCTTGCCATCCCGGCCGGCGGCTGGATCGGCGACCGCATCGGCGACCGCCGGGCGCTGGTGACGGGCGGCGCGATCGGCATGTTGCTCGGCTTGGCGATGATGCTGAGCGATCGCAGCTTCCTCATCGGGCTGATCCCCTTCGCGGTCGGCACGGGGGTGCTCAAGGGCAATCTCTCCGCCCAGCTAGGGCTGCTGTTCCATGACGAGGCGCAGCGCCGCCGGGGCTATACGATCTACCTCGGCTTTCTCAACGCCGGCGTGATCGGCGGCCCGCTGGCGTGCGGCGTGCTGGCGACGCTCGTCGGCCCGATCAGCGCGATCGCCGCCGCCGCGGCTGCGGTCGCTGCGGGGCTGACGATCTACAGGCTGGGCGATACCGAGGACGCCACTCCCGGGCCGGCTGCAGGCCTGCCAAGTGTCGATCTCCCGGACAGCCCAGCCGCCAGCACCACCGTTCTCGTCGTCGCGCTGACCGCCGTCTATCTATGCTTCGCCGCCTATGAGCAGCTCGGCAACGTCTTCCTGATATGGGCGCGCACCAGGGTCGACCTGCAGCTCGCCGGATGGACGATGCCGGTCGGCTGGTTCCTGTCGCTCGACGGAGTGATGACGCTGTCGCTGATCGCAATATCCCAATGGGCGACGCAGGCGCTCGAGCGCCGCGGCATGGTGCTCAGGCCGATGACGCAGATCACGCTGGGTGGAATGCTGTGTGCAGCCGGCTATCTGGTGCTGGCGGTCGGCAGCGCCACCGCTGGATCATCGCCGCTGCCGCTACCATGGGCGCTCAGCTATCTGCTGCTGGTCGACGCCGCGATCGTGCTGATCTGGCCCGCCGGCCTTAGCCTGATCGCCGGCGTCGCCCCGCGCCGGCAGCTTGGCCTGTGGATGGGGTTATTCTACCTTCACGGCTTCGTCGCGAACCTGTGGGCGGGCTTCAGCGGCATGTATGTCGATCGGATGGCAACACCGGATTTCTGGCTGCTCCACGCCGGTGTCGCCGGCGCCGGCGCATCGCTGGCGCTGGTCGCGGGCATGCCGCTGATGCGCACCCGAGAGCGTCAGGCGATCACGACCTTGGCGTGAGCGAACGCCCGCGCGTAATCGTCCTCCAGCGGCTGATCTGTGACAAGGATGTCGACTTCGTCCAGCGTTGCGGTCTGGACCAGCGCGTAGCGGCCGAACTTGGAGGCATCGGCACAGAGTAGCACCTGCTTGGCGGTGGCATAAGCGATGCGGCTCATCGCGGCCTCGCCAGGATGAAAATCCATCAAACCGCGCTCGAGGCTGATTCCGCCGACCGAGAGGATTGCGAGATGGGGGGTGAAGCCGCGGACATAGTCCTGGGCGACATGATCGGAAAAGGCGCGATAATCATAATCCATCTGCCCCCCGGCGAGAAACAGGCGGTTGTTGTTGATGCCGCCGAGATCGCCGGCGACGCGCATCGAATTGGTGATCACGGTCAGCGAGCGTCGCTCGAGCAGCTCCCGGGCGATGAAGCAGCTCGTGGTGCCGGAATCGATGAAGAGAATCGCGCCGTCGGGCACCAGCTCGGCCGCGGCGCGGGCGATGCTGAGCTTGGCGTCGGCATTCTCCTCCATCCGTTGGTGAAGCGGCCCTTCGTGCACCGGCGCCACCATGCGCGCGCCACCATGCTCGCGGATGATCACGCCCTGCTCCTCCAGCGCGCGGAGCTCGCGGCGGATGGTCTCGTCGGAGACGTCGAGATCGGTTGCCAGCGCCGTCACCGACAGCGATCGCCCGCTGCGCAGCCGGGTCATGATCTCGCGCTGGCGGTGTGATCGCTTCTCGATGGTGCCCTCCTTGGTTGTGCGTTTCAGCCGTGTCGCGCCGGCGCACGGGTTTATTGCAGGCAGGATGCGCCGGGGCCAGCCCGCAAGGCCGGCCCCGACAACACAGGGTCAGAAGCCCATCCGGGCGGTCAGCCGCATCGAGCGCGGTTGCTGGTAATTGACCGGCGAACGGTAATCGGAATTGACCGAGCCATCGCTCAACTCACCGAAATTGTTGTACGATGTCACCGCGCCGCTGTTGAAAACGTTGAACACGTCGAGGCGGATCGAGGTGTCGAGCAGGCCACGCACCGGCAGGTGTACGGTGGCGCTGAGATCGACCTGCGTCAGCCAGTCGCCGGTGAACGCCGTGCCCCGCGGGATCAGCTGACCCTGACAATAATAGCCATAGCCATGATAGGTGTTGGCATAGGCATCGACGCTGACCGGCACCGCGCCGATGCAGCTGTAATGTTCGGGCGATTGCAGCACCGCATTGGCGCCGAGGTCGAGCGCCTCGAACACGCGATAGCTGCCATAGGCCTTGAAGCTGTGGCGTCGATCGTTGGGTAGATAGCCATAGGCGCCGTTCTCGAAGCCCGGTGAGTCGAAATCGGCGGTGCGGTTGATCGCCAGCTGGCCGTTCTCCGAGCGGACACCGCCCTCGTAATTGCCCTTATCGAACGCCAGCGTGTACGAGCCCGACAGGCTCCACCGCTTGTCGAAGGTGCGATCGAAGGTCAGCGTCAGCGCGTTATAGTTGCGGCCCGGCTTGGGGTAGCCGAGGTCGGCTGCCTTGAGCGTCACCGTCGGGGTGGTGCCGTCGGGCAGCTTGTTGATCTGCACCGTCACGTCCTTGCCCGGATTGGCGATGACGAACTGGCTCCCGCCCGGATAGGCCGCCTGACACGCAGCCGCGGTGAAGCCCGCGGTGACACAATAGGCCCGGGCGCCCCCATCGATCGACATGTCCTCGATGATGTTCTTCAGCTCGCGGTGGGTGAAAGAGACACCGATCCGCACATGGTCGCCGAACTGATGCTCGCCGCTGATGATGAACTCATTGTCCGACTGCGGCTTGATGTTGGTGGCGATCGCGCCGGCCGGATTGAACGCCGAACCGTCCGCCGACACCTCGCAGTTGCGCACCCCGGTGTCGGGGCAGGCCGTGGTGTTGACCACCGACAGGATCGGCGTTCCCGCGACCGGGATGTTGCCCGCGCCGTTCACCCCGGTGAACAGATTGTAGCGGGTGTAGGTCACCAGGCTGCCGGCGACGTTGAGGTTGATGTCTCCCGCCATCGGCAGATAATATTGCGAATAGGAGCCGAAGATCTTGGTGCGGCCGTCGCCGAGCGGATCGAACGAGGCGCCGACGCGCGGCGCCCATTGGTTGCCCGATTCGAAGAAAGACTTGCCGTTCACGCCCTGGTTGCTGAAGCGATCGTTGCGCACGCCGATGTCCAGCCGCAGGCGGTCGCCGAGCAGCGACCATTGATCCTGCACGTAAAAGGCCTCGTTGCGGACATGGGCGATGCCGTTCTGCGCATAGACGCGGGTGGTATAATATTGCGTGCCGACCGGCAGGCCGAGCCGCGCTGCTGAATCGGCGGTGACGGCATAGATCTTGTACGCGCCGTCACCGATCGTCTGGTAGGTCTGCGACTGGGTGTCCTTCTCGTGATCATAGCCGATGCGGACGTGATGGGAGCCGAGCAGGTGGAACTGGAGATCCGCATCGCCGCGATAGAATTCGCGTTCGTCGTCAGTCTGGCTGAAGGCGTCGGTCACCTTGTTGAGGCCGATCTGGATCCCCGCCGGATCGGTGCGGTAATCGAGAACCTGGGGATTGACGGTGTCGAGCGGCACGTTGCCCGAGCGCAGCTTGTTGACGCCATAGGCGCCCGACAGGGTGAGCCACGGCGTAAAGGTGCCGGTGTAGCGGCCGACGTAATTGACGCCGCCGGCACGCGCGTTGGTGCCGCCGGTCTTGGCACCGAGCGTGGCGGTGGTGCGATCCCAATCATAGCTGCGGTTGCGCGTGTCGTTGGTCGTGTCGAAATAGGTGAATTCGAAGTGATGATCGCCGGTGATGTAGCCGTCGATCTTGCCGCCCCAGAATGGGCTGGCGTTGGTCGATCCGGTGGCATTGTCCTGGTTCGCCGAGGGCGTCAGCGTCTCGATATCGCGCAGATTGTAGAGGCCGTAGACGAACAGATGGTCTCTGATGATCGGGCCGCTAGCCTGGAAGATCGCCTCCTGGCGGCTCGCCGTCGCGTGGCGATAGTCAGTGGTGCGCGTCGAGGGCGAGCTATCGCGCAGCGCGTCCGGCTCCCAGATGCCGGTGACGCTCGCATGATATTCGTTGGAGCCCGATTTAGTGGTGGCGACGACATAGCCGCCGGTAGCGCGGCCGAATTCGGCGGGGGCGCCGCCCGTCTTGACCTCGACCGTCTCGTAGAAGTCGAACGGCACCTCGGTCGGCTGGCCGCCCGAGACGAAGTCGGTGACGTTGAGGCCGTTGATGTAGAAGGCGTTCTCAGTGAAGGCAGCGCCAGCGATCGACACCTGGCTGGCGAAGCCGCCGTTCGACGGCGACGATCCCTGCACCGTTCCGGGCGTGAGCAGCATCACGTCGCGCAGCGACTGCCCGATCGGCACCCGCTGGGTCAGCGACGCCAGATTGATCGTGCTGCCAACGGTGGTGTCCTGGAAGTCGGCAACGCGCTGGCGTGAGCCCTTGACGACGATATCGGTCGCCTGTGACGCCGGCGCCAAGCGGAAGCTGTTGGCGCCGCCGGTCTCGCGGGTGAGGGCGATGCCGGCCTCAATATAAGGCGCAAAGCCCGCCGCGGTGATGGTGACGTCGTAATTGCCCGGCGCGAGCTGCGGGATGGTATAAGCGCCGGCAGCGTTGGTCGTCACCGTGCGGCTGACGCCCTTGTCGGACGAGGTGATCTTCACCTCGGCATCGGCGATTCCCTGACCGTCCTGCGCTGTCACGCGGCCCGACGCGGCGATGTTGGTATAGTCTTGCGCGCTGGCCGGCGCGGCTGCCAGCACGACAGACACGGCGGCGGTCGAGCTGAGCATCAGCAGCAGGCGCGCGGCAGCGCGCGCCGAAAGTCGCGTGGAACGAGGCATGGAAGCCCCCCATGAAGATGTCACCGGCAGCGCGAGGTGCCGCGCCACCACCGGGCGGTTAGCCGCGGTCTGTGGAACTTCTGTGACAAACAGACAGATTTCTCACATTGCACGGTAACGTGCAAGAACCGCCCTGGCGACCCGTAGATCAGCTATTGGCGGCCCCAAGACGGCCGTTGTTCTCTTCGCCGTCGCGTTTGATCCGACAGTTAACCATGTTGCGCGCTCTCGACGTCGCACATTCGTTCACGTCCGCTCGATGCCTCGACGAGCAGCCTTGGAAGACAAGGAGTGAGACTTAACTACCGTTCCCAGCACCTTCGTAGTCGAAACCGTAGCGCGGCAATTCCCTATTCGAGCGAAGGGGACGAGGAGAATTTACCTTAATCGCCCGACCAATCGGTTGTGATCTCGCCCCTATGCCCGTCCGGCGCCAGCACGGCGCGCAGGGCTTCGAGCAGAGGCGGCAGCGCCTGGGTGAAGGCGTAGGGTGGATTGACGATATAAAGGCCTGCGCCATTATAGATGCCGGGCTGATCGTCATCATATAACCAATGCTCCACCTGCAGCAGTTTCGGCATGCCGAGCTTGCGCAACTCTTCCTGCCACCGCCAGTGCGTGGCGCGGTCTTTCAGCGGAAACCAGATCACCGTCACGCCATGCGCCCATTTGCGGTGAGCGGCGGCGAGCGTGGCTGTGATCCGGGCGCGCTCGTCGAGTTGTTCGTACGGCGGGTCGACCACCACCACGCCGCGCGGGGTTCGGGGCGGCAGCATCGCCAGCCAGAATTCGTAGGCGTCACGCTCATGCACGGCAGCGGATGTGTCGCGCATCACGCCGCGCAGGGTATAGGCGTCCGCGGGATGCTTTTCGTTCAGGATCAGCAGATCCTGTGGACGCAGAAGCTGCGCCAGGATCCGCGGCGAACCAGGGTAGAAGTGCGGCTCGGCCCCGAGGTTCACCGCCTGTACGGCGGCGCAATAGTCGTTCAGTAAAGGGTCGGGGTCGGCAAAGGCGCGCAGCACGCCCTGTGTGGCCTCGCCGGTGCGTTGGGCTTCCTCGCCGCGAAGGTCGTACAGCCCGCAGCCGGCGTGAGTGTCGATCAGGGTCAGCGCACTCTGTTTTTGCTGCAAAGCCCGCACGAGCGCGATCAACAGGCTGTGCTTTACGACATCGGCGCTATTGCCGGCATGGAAGGAATGGCGATAATTCATTGCAACTCAAAATTTTTGGGGATCTATCTTTATACGTGCTGCGGAGCGCGAGGCGACCAAAGCATTCAGGTCGGGCAACAGCCTTCAACGCATGCCCAAACAGACTTCGGCTTTCGGCACATCGGCCGTTTCAATTGCCCTCGGCATCGACGGTGAACACCACCGGCTTGCCCCGGGACATTGGCTCCCAGCCGGCCGACAAAGCGGCGCGCACGCACCGCGAGATCGTTGCGTCATCGAGTTGGAGACGGCCGCGCGGCAAGCCCTTCAGGAGCCGCCTAGGCGGCGGGAATTGCACCCATGCTTCGCGTTTGGCATCGCGCTGGAGCAAGGCAATCGTCATGCCCTTCCAACCTTCGTCATCTGTCTGATGTGGTTCACGCTGCAGGTGCCAATCATATAGGGCGCCATCTACATTGATGGTGCCGCCGTTGTTCTGGGATTTCGACATATAGGTGGTTCTAGCATGCTGGCCCGGCCAAAGCACAGGTTTGGGGCTGGGTCGGACATCAGAGACTCGTTACCGCTGCCGGATTTCGGACGCTCGTCAATCTTGGCAATGTCACCGCTGTTGCGGTTCGGCTTCCCGCTCGCATGTGTCAAATCCTGTGAACCGCGGACTGTCCATCTAGCGGAAGGCATGTGGCAAATGCCGGCATCTCTGGAGCACGTTTCCGTTCCGCAGAACCGGGTTCCACGGTGTCCGAACTTGGAAGTGGCTTCGAAACAGCCTCACGGGATGAGCAGCGTTGAACAAGGTAACTGGCGATCAGGCCTGCATGGCCGTCGATCCATCCCTTACCACCAGCGCGTTTGTACAATCTCTGCCTTAATTACAACATGATCTCTGGTACAAACTCACCCATGTCCAAGGCGTTGACGATGCCATCGTGTGGCTCGCAAAAGGGATTGTCGAACGTTGATCCTTGATCACTTGCGTGGATAGATTTCGACGCTCCTTTTCATGCTTGGCGGGGATTGTGCTTCTGCCATGTGGCGCCATCGCTCAAGGGATGGACACCGGGAGTGCTGACCAGCACACGGTCACTGACACGGCCGGAGAACAGCTCGCTGGTGATGGTGATATCGTCGTCGTCGGGCGGCGTGTCCCTGGATCCGCAATCGGCGATGTCGAGCCGATCGCCGTGCTGGACCAAGACGCGATCCGCTCGATCGGGGCAACCAGCCTCAAAGCACTGATCGAGCGCCTGAAACCGCTGACCACGTCGACCGACGGCAGCGAACCAGTCTACCTGCTGAACGGCCGCAGAGTGTCGGGTTTGTCGGAACTGGACAATCTGCCACCCGAGGCGATCGAGCGGACCGAGGTGCTGCCGGAAAGCGAGGCGTCGAGGTTTGGCTTCCCGCCTACCGTGCGGGTCTCCAATTTCATCACCAAGAAGCATTTCCGCGCGGTAACGGTGCAGCAGGTCGCCGGCACGACGACGGAAGGCGGCGGTGGAACAGACTATGTGGAGGTCAACTCGACCCGTATCAATGGTCCGCGCAGGCTGTCGGTCAGCCTGTCGCATTTGCGACTAAGCCCGATTTTGCAGTCACAGCGAAGTATCGCTCCCGATCCGGACGCGCTCTACGCTGTTGGCGGCACCGTCACGGGCATCAACGGTGGCAGCATCGATCCGGGGCTCGATGCCTTGGCCGGTCACCCGGTCACCGTCTCCCTATTGCCCGACAGCGCCGCGGCCCGACGTAGCTTGGCCAGCTACCTGACCAGCCCAAACACGGCGGCCGTCAGCGACATCGGCGCGTATCGATCGCTGCAGCAGCGGTCCGACACCGTCGACGTGAGCGCCACCCTGGCATCACCGATCGGCAAGTCACTGGACGGATCGCTCAATGTTTCCATGGAGGCGCAGGGAAGCTCGGGCGTGAACGGCCTCGCCCCGGCCGTTCTGCAGGTGCCGGGTGGCAGCGGCAATTTGCCATTTGCCGACGACGTGCTGGTGTACCGCTATCTGCCCAATGCGGTGCTGCGTCAGCGCAGTGCCAGCCTCAATCTTCACGTTGGCGGCACGCTGCAAGGGGGCATCCGCCGCTGGGCGTGGAACGTGACGGGCAGCTACGATCGCCTGCGGAGCAACAGCCGATCGGATCAGGGCGTCACGCTCGATGGCCTGCAAGCAGCCGTCGACGCCGGGGCCGATCCGCTGACGCCGCTCGGCGCGATCGGCGCCGGCAACCGACTGGTCGATCGGAGCAGCACCGTCACCGGCACGTTCGTCACCAAGGCGGTTGCCACCGGTCCGTTGCTGCGGCTGCCGGCAGGCGACGCGCAGATGACCGTGTCGGCGGATTACGCCCGGTCGAGCAGCACCGGCGAGCAATCGTTCGTTCCTGCCGAGCCCTTCGACTTCGTGCGCACGACGAAGACGGCCAGCGTCAGCGCCAGCCTGCCGGTCGCGTCCTCCGATCAAGACGTCCTGCCCTTCCTCGGCCATCTGGCGCTAAACGGCATGGTCGGCGTGGCCGATGTGTCCGGCTATGGCCGCCTGACGAGCTCGAGCTATGGCGCGACCTGGACACCGGGGCGCCTGATCCAGTTCTCCGCAACGATCAGCGATGCCCTGACGCCACCCGATATCACGCTACTCACCAGCCCCGTCGTGACCACGCCCAACACACCGTTCTTCGATTTCACCACAGGATCAAGCGTGCTCGTCACCACGCTGATGGGCGGCCGCGCCGCGTTGCTGCCCGAGCGCCGCCGTCGCTCTCAGTTCGGCGTTGCGCTGACACCGATCAAGGGCAAGGAGCTGCGCCTCAGCGCCGACTATATCGACACCCGCCTTGCCAATCAGACGGCGACGCTTGGCAGCGCGACCACGGCCTTCCAGACCGCCTTCCCCGGTGCGTTCGTCCGCGACGCCTCGAATCAGCTCGTCAGCGTCGACCTCAGGCCCGTCAACATCGACAGCGAGCATGAACGCCGCATCAGGCTGGCGTTCAATCTCTCCACGCCGATCGGGCGAGCGCCTCCACCTGCGCCGGTCCCTGGTGCAGCACCTGCCACGACACCGCCGCCAAAGCCGCCAAAGCCGCGCCCGACGGTAAGCGCGACCGTGACCTCGACGGTACGCCTCGACGACCGGCTGACCCTGCAGCCGGGATCGGTGCCGCTTGATCTGCTCGGTGGAGCGACGCTGACAGGCGTTGGCGGCAAGCCGCGATGGGAGACTGAAATCGATTTTCGGGGAACGGCCGGGCCGCTGAGCCTCGGCCTATACGGCAGACTGCAGGGTCCGACACGCATTCGCAGTGACCTTGCTCAGTCAGACCTGTTCTTCTCAGGGAGAATCTGGCTGATCCCCTATAGCTCGCTCGACGCCGGAAAGCTCGTCGATCGACCATGGGCGCGCAACATGACGCTGTTCTTCACGATCGAGAACCTGCTCAACGATCGGGTCGATGTGCGCGACCGTACCGGCGCCACGCCCAACCGCTTTCAGTCGGCCTATCAAGACCCGCTCGGGCGATCGGTCCGGCTCGGCGTGCGCAAGCAATTCTAGCGACGAGGTGAGATCGCCAAGATCACGCCTTCATGCGACCGCTCATCGAGCCGATGTCACGGCTGAGTAGCAAAGCGTAAGGGCTCCTGAGGCGCGATCAGCATGGCGGACGGCGATCCGGCTTCAACTACGACCTGATCCAACGGGATCGCATCGAGCGGCGCCGTCGCAGGAAACACCTGGACAAGATGGCGTCCGGCAGTCGGCAGAAGCTGCTTGGGCACTGGCAGCGGTTTGCCGCCGAGGTCAGCTAGCCATGCTGGTCGGCCGTAGCGATACTCGCGTCGTGGGTGCACGACTTGGAGGTCAACCGCTCCAGCATATTGGCCGAGCACCAGCGGCTTATCTCCCTCGAACAAGATGCCGTCTTGGTTATTCACCCGGGCAACCGCGAGATAGTAAGACTTGCGGGTAGCTGCGGGAAATTCGGTTACGGTCGTCTGATCGATTGTTAGCGGATCGATGCCCGTCATCCGCTTTAGCCGCGCGGCCATCCATTCGATCTTGCCACCGTCTTCCTCCTTGAGCGCAGCCTCCGCGACATGGCTGTAGCCGACATAAATCAGAAGCTTGGCCGTGGGCAGGCGGCGGTGGATCGCGACGAGATTGTCCGCCTCTGCCTGTTCCCGCGCTTCGATGCTCTGCCGACGCCCCAGATCGCCCTTGGGTCGTTGCTGACTGTTCTGTTCATAGGATACAGGTTGATACCCGATCACCAGCGCGTTGCGCAGGAACGCCGCGTACACCGGGTCGCGAGTGTAGAAGCCGGTGCTAATCCGCACCAGGCGATCGCGGGCGAGCCGCTCCACGACAGTCGGCTTACCGCCATAGGAAGGCTCGTTGTCGAACGTCTCTGCCGCGAGCACCGAATAACCCAGCGGACGCAGCGCCTGGGCGACCCGCCATGCGAAGTCACGGTCGCGTGGGCTGCTATGCGCTTCGTTGAGGATCACAATGCCGGTATAGGCTGCGCGGCGAACAATTTCTGTGATCGCGTCGCGCGAAACCGAACCTGCGATTGCCTTGTCCCAGCTGCTGTCGGCGACTCCTGGCGGGCGGGCTTTGTCGAGCGTCGCAAGATCAAGTTCATTGGTAACTGTCGAGCTGACCTGTTCCCACATCTGAAAGGCGTAATCGTCGGTGGCCTTACCGTCCTTATCGAACGCCGCGGCCGATAGCCTATGTGTCGCCTCGAAATAGCGGCCCTTGTTGTACGCCTCCATAGCGGCGTCCACCCGTTTAGTTGACGGGGACACCTGCGCCAGCAGCGGTGTGGAGAACATGATAGCCAGCGCTACTCTAAACCTCATCCGCTGGCACCTCCTGATCCATGCCGAAGCTGAACGATCGTGAAGCGCGCGTCTAGATGTCACCGATTTGGTGACGCAGATTTGCTATGGATGCTTTACTGAGAGACCGACGGCGGGCTGCCCGTGGGAGCAATAGCCTCTCAAGATTGGAGAATGTGGGCTTATTGATCAGCAGCTTGCCACCCCGGTGACATGGGCGACCAAGACTGTTTGCTGGAACCCAGATGGTGATCCTGGCACGAGCCCGACCAGGCAGGAGACGGCTTGGCGCCGCCCCCTGCCCGTCATCGGCCGGACTGATCAGGCGATGGTCGGGATCATCCCACCCTCGACCCTGATCGCGGCGCCGTTGGTCACCGCACCAAACGGGCTGGCGAGCAGCGCAACCTGGGCGGCGACCTCGGCAGGATCGATCAGGCGGCCGAGCAGCGACAGCGGCCGGTGTCGTGCGAAGAACGCCTGTTCGCGCGCCGCATCGTCCATGCCCTCATCGGTGACCACCGAGCGGATGAAGTCGCCGATGCCTTCCGACTGGGTCGGCCCGGGCAGCACCGAATTGACGGTAACGCCGGTGCCGCGGGTGCGTTCGGCAAGGCCGCGCGCGATCGCCAGCTGCGCGGTCTTGGTCATGCCGTAATGAATCATGTCGGCGGGGGGGCAGCAGCCCGCTCTCGCTGGCGACGAAGATGATCCGCCCGCTGCCGCTTGCCAGCATCTGCGGGAAATAGTGCCGCGCCAGCCGCGCCCCGCTGACGACGTTGACCTCAAACAGATGATGCCAATCGGCGTCGGCGATGTCCTCGAACGCCTTGGCTTCATAGATGCCGAGATTGTTGACGAGGATATCGACGGTCGGCACCGCCTCGATCAGTTGCGCCGCGCCCGCCGCCGTCGCCGGGTCGGCCAGCACCGTCCGCACCCGGGCGGCGTCGCCGATCCGCGCCGCCGCTGCCGCCAGCTTGTCGGCACTGCGTCCGCAGATGATCACCTGCGCGCCTTCCGCCGCCAGCCGCTCCGCGATGGCAAGGCCGATGCCCGCGGTGGCACCGGTGACCAGCGCCGTCTTGTCCTCAAGATGCAATTCCATGGATAGCCCTTCCGTATCGGATGATCTGCCCAGTTAGTGCGCGATCGCGGACTTACCACCAGCGCTCGTTGGTCCGACCCGGCCGTCAGCCGTGCAAATCCTCGACGAAGGCGGTACCGGTTCTGGCCCGCACCTCGTCGACAGTGACTCCCGGCGCCAGTTCGACCAGCCTGAGGCCGGGCTTGTCGCACGCCAGCACGCACAGATCGGTGATGATCAGGTCGACGCACCCCCTGCCGGTCAGCGGCAGGCTGCAATGCTCCAGGATCTTAGGCTCGCCGGCCTTGTTGGCATGGTCCATCACCACCACAACGCGCTTGACGCCGGCGACGAGGTCCATCGCCCCGCCCATGCCCTTCACCATCTTGCCGGGGATCGTCCAATTGGCGATGTCGCCGGCCACGCTCACCTCCATCGCGCCGAGCACAGTGAGGTCGATATGACCGCCGCGGATCATCGCGAAACTGTCCGCGCTCGAGAAGAAGCTCGAGGTCGGCAGCGCGGTGATGGTCTGCTTGCCGGCATTGATCAGGTCGGGATCGGCCTCGCCCTCGTACGGGAACGGTCCCATGCCGAGCATGCCGTTCTCCGACTGCAAGGTGACGTCGACGCCGGCGGGGATGTAATTGGCGACCAGCGTCGGGATGCCGATGCCGAGGTTGACGTAGAAGCCGTCCTGCAGCTCGCGCGCCGCGCGCTGCGCCATCTGCTCGCGGGTCCAGCTCATCACACAGTCTCCCGCTGGCGGACGGTCAGCTTCTCGATCCGCTTCTCGTTGACGGTGCTCAGCACGACGCGGTCGACGTAGATACCGGGGGTGTGGATGCAATCGGGGTCAAAGCTCCCCGCATCGACGATCTCCTCCACCTCGGCGACGGTGATCTTGCCCGCGGTCGCCATCACCGGGTTGAAGTTGCGCGCGGTCTTACGAAACATCAGATTGCCCGCCGGATCGGCCCGCCACGCCTTGATGATCGACAGGTCGGCGCGCAGCCAGCTTTCGCGAACATAATCCTCGCCGTCGAATTGCTCCACCGGCTTGCCCTCGGCGACCACCGTGCCCACCCCGGTCTTGGTGAAAAACGCCGGGATCCCCGCCCCGCCGGCGCGGATGCGCTCGGCGAGCGTGCCCTGGGGCGTTAATTCGAGCTCGAGCTCGCCCGACAGATATTGCTGTTCGAACAATTTGTTCTCGCCGACATAGGAGGAGATCATCTTCGCGATCTGCCGGCTTTCGAGCAGCATCCACAATCCGAAGCCATCGGCACCGGCATTGTTCGAAATCACCGTCAGCCCGCTGACGCCACGCGCGCGCACCTCGGCGATCAGGCTTTCGGGGTTGCCCGACAGGCCGAACCCGCCGGCCATGATCGTCATCCCATCGAACAGCAGCCCGTCCAGCGCCGCCGCGGGCGTCTCCACCACCTTGTTCTTCATCAACGTCCATCCTCTCGCCGGGCCATCGCTGCTCGGTCGCCCGCTGCTCTAGCGCCGCCGCGCTACCAGAACCAGCTTGCGACCAGGCAAGCGGTCGCCGCAAAGGTCGCGGCGGTGGTCGCCCAGCCGACCACGTTGAGCAAGCGGCCGTTGCGCCGCTCCCCCATCATCCCGCGATCATTGGTCATCAGCATCATCATCAGCAGCAGCGGCGGCACCGAGAAGCCCTGGACGATGCCGGAGATCACCAGCGCGCGCATCGGGTTGAAGCCGAGAAAGTTCAGCCCGGCCGCGATCACCGTCACCACCAGGATCACCGCATAGAACAGCTTGGCCTCGCTCACCCTGTGGTGGAGCGTACCGTCCCTGCCGATGCCCTGGACCAGATCATAGGCCGCGCCGGTGGTCATCACGGGGACCGCGAGGAAGCCGACGCCGACCACGCCGAGCGCGAACAGCCATTTCGCACCCGCGCCGGCGAGCGGCTCGAGCGCCTGGGCTGCCTGTGCCGCGCTGTCGATCTGGGTGATCCCCTGCGGGTGAAGCGTGGTCGCGGTGGAGAGGATGATGAAATACAGGATGATGTTGGCGAAGATCATCCCCGTCATCACGTCGCGCCGGGTCCGCGCGAGCTCGCCGCGGCTCGCCCCGCGCCGCTGGCGGGCGGTTTCCTTGCCCTCGTCGATCTGCTCCTCCACTTCCTGGTTGGACTGCCAGGTATAGACGTAAGCGGACAGCGAGGTGCCGATGCAGGCGACCACCATCGCCAGGAAATCGGAGGAGAAGGTGATGTTGGGCGAGACGGTGGCGCGCACCACCTTGATCCAGTCCGGCTTGGCGAGCACCGCGGCGATCACATAGGCGAACAGCGCCAGGGTAAGCCAGCGGAACACCTTGCGCAGCATCTCATAGCTGCCGAAGAACTGGAACAGCATTACCCCGATCGCGACCAGCACCACGATCAGCGGCACGGGGATCGGCACCAGCAGGTTGATCGCCGCGCCGACCCCGCCGAGGTTGGCGGAGGCCTCGATGACATTGCCGGTGAAGGCGCCGAGCATCAGCGGATAGAGCAGCCAGCGCGGGTAGCGATCGCGCACCGCGGCGAACAGACCCTTGCCATAGACCCGCCCGAGCTTCGCCGCGAGATAGGTGACGACGAACATCATCGGCAGCAGCACCGGGGCGATCCACAGGAAGCCGAGCCCGAACTTGGCGCCGGCGCTGGCATAGGTGCCGATCGCTGAGGGATCGTCGTCGGCGGCGCCGGTGATGATGCCGGTACCGAGCGCGCGCAGGGCCCCGCCCTGTTTGGCTTGGGCGTCTTGGCCGTCCTTGCTCTTCGCCGTCACCGAACCTGTCATGATGCTCCCGCCCAATTGCATGCGATGCAAACAGCCGCACACTGGGTTGGTTCATCGGCGATCGGCGCCAGCATGCCGATGAATGGCTCAACGGCGCGGAAGTTGACGCAGATCAGCTATGATGTTGATTTAAGACGAGATATCTCCGGCGCGGATGAGCTGGTGCGCCCCTGCGTCGCCGAGCGGCCGGTGTTCGCACCATATCCACCGCCGGCGCACGCAGGCAATAAAAAAAGCCCGCTAACTCTAGGAGTTAGCGAGCCTTTCTACTCTGGTGGGCGTGGCAAGGATTGAACTTGCGACCCCTGCGATGTCAACGAAGGCGATAGTCCGGTTTCCCGCCGTTTTCTGACTTTCACCGCCTCCGTTGACCCCGCAAAAACCCGCGGAAAACCGTGCGTGAGATCGGCCAACGCCGAACTCGCGCCGAACGCCCCCAGCAACATCTAGGCGTCCCGCACGCCTCCACATCACGTAAGCGCGCGGCTGTCGACACCGATTCAGCCGACGCTTTCGTGCGCCCATCGACTTCCCTGCTGGGGGCCGAACGATGTCGTTTACCCGTTCACCTGCTGCCGCACCGAACGCGCGCCAGGTTAAGTCTGTTCTCAAGGGCGCCGCTGCCTCACTCAGCGGCAAGAAGCGCGGCGCCGACGGCGCGGTGCGCCGCAATAGCTACGACGTCGATGACAACCGCGCGAAGCCGTGGCGGCCGATCGGCGACGGCACGGTGACCGGTGCCCTGGACTGGATCGACGCGCTGATGAAGACGGCGCGCGAGTACGATCGCATGCACAAGAAGCCCGGCCAGCGCGGCGGCGGGCTCGGCGGCCCGTTCGTCATAACCGTGCTCGAGGCGCTGCTCGGCCGGCGCGGCACCATCGGGATAGACTTCAAGTCAGGACGCCTGGATCCCGCTCTCGACACGCTACAGCGGGTGACCGGCTTCGCGCGGGGCACTATCGTTCGCGCGCTGGCAAAGCTGAAGGAGCACGGCTTCCTGAGCTGGGTCCGGCGTTCGCAGAAGACCGGCAAGGAGGGCGAGCTCGGCCCGCAGCGCGAGCAGGCCAGCAACGCCTACTATTTCGACCTGAAGGCGATGAACAAGGCGGTGCGCCAGCGGCTGCGTGACCTGATCAACGCCCGCCGGCGTCGACGCGACACGGAGCGCGCCCAGGCCGCCCCAGCTGCCCTGGCAGCGACTGAGCCTGCCACTGCCCAAGATCCTGCCCTGGCGGCCGTCCTCGAGAGGGTTCGCGCGTTGGTCGATAACGCGAGTTCACCGAACGCTCTCTATCAGGCCTCAGGGGTTAAAGGATGAAAGGAATGGGATCGCTGAAGCGATCCCATGCGTGAATTCGCACTCCCCCACGCCGAAACGGCGAGCCCCAAGCACCCGATAGCCAAGACCCGGCTGTCGGAACGTGGCGGCTTGCGCCGCCCCGCGGCTGCCTAGTGGGGGAGGAGCACGAAGCGTGCCACACTCCCTCAAGGTTCGGGGTGTGACGGCGCCTGGCCTTGGCTCGTGCTTGATTGAGCCCGCTTTTCTCTAGGCGAGGTGACGATGGCGCTCCCGACATCCTCGATAGAGTGGTGCAGATTTGACAGCATTTCGCTCATCGTGAGGTGAGCTGAGTCCTTTAGCCGGGGCTCAGGGCGGCTGTCGTTGTGCTTGTTCTCAGGCATGGTGCCACACTCCGGTTCTCCGGAGCAGACCGGACAACGGCGTATCCCTACACCAGAACACGACGCCTTACCGCTGCTATTGCTCGGCTCGACAGGCGCTTGATCTTTTTACTGCCAAACACCTCGCGGCGCACACGGACCCACTACGCGGTGTCCGGCCGGGTCGGCCGCCGAGTTTCGACCCCCCGCCCAGTCAGGCTGCGGCCGCCGGCGCCGCCGGCGCCGGGACCAGCTCGTCCGCCCAGGCCTGGAACAGCTGGGCGCGGCGGGCGAGCTGCTCGCTGCGGTCATAGGCTGCAGCCACCTTGTCCTTCGGCGCGTGGGCGAGAGCGCGATCGATGGCGGTGTGATCGCCCGGGCAGCGCTCGTTGAGGATCGTCGCAAACGTCGCGCGCCAGCCGTGCGGCACGTGCCGGCCGGCGAAGCCCGCGCGATCGTAGAGGGCGCCGATCGCCGCCTCGCCAATCTGGCCGCCGGCGCGACCGGGGAAGATCAGCCTGTGCAAATTTGCATCCGTTCGATGCATATTTCGCGCGACGCGCAGCAGCTCCACCGCCTGGCGCGACAGCGGCACCAGGTGATCGTTGCGGGCCTCGAGCTTCTTCGCGGCGGCGAGCTTCATGCGGGCGGCCGGGATCCGCCACAGCGGCGCCTCGCCGTCGAGATCTTCAATCTCCTCCCACCGCGCGCCGCGGACGGCCGCCAGGCGCACCGCGGTCAGCGCCAGAAAGCGCGAGGCGAGGTTCACCGCCGGCGCGGCGTCGACCAGCTCGGCCGCGGCGAGCAGCTCGCGCGCGCCTTCGATCTCGAGCAGCGCTGGATGGTGGCGCGCCGGCGCCGGCGGCATCAGCGCTCGGCCGACGATCGCGGCAGGATCCTGGTCGACCAGGTCCTCGGCCATCGCGAAGCCGAACACGGCCGAGATCCGCTGGCGGACGCGGCGCGCCGTCTCGAGGCTGCCGCGCTCCTCGATAACGCGCAGCGCGCTCAGCACCACCGGCACGGTGATCGCCTTGATCGGCATGGCGCCGATCGCCGGGAAGATATCGCGCTCGAGGCTGGCGAGGACGTCGCCGGCGTGCACCGCGGTCCAGCGCCGGCGCATGTGGGAGTGCCAGCGCCCGGCAATCGCGTCAAATCGAGCTTGCGCAATTTCGCAAACTGGCGCCTCGCGCGGATCCTCGCCGCGATCGAGCCGCTCGCGCGCCTCGTCGCACCGCGCCCGGGCGGCGTCCAACGACACTTCGGGAACGGTGCCGAAGGTGAGCAGCTGCTCCTTACTCTGCCACCGGAAGCGCATGCGGAACGACTTGCGGCCGTTTGGCGCGACATAGAGGTGGAGGCCGCCGAAATCGGCAAGCTTATAGGCGGCCGCGCGCGGCCGCGCGGCTTTAACCGCGGCGTTGGTCAGCATATATAATACCTGCAAAGGGAGGGTCGACAATTGATTGGAGCGAGAGGCGTTCAGCCAACGGAATTCGAGAGGTTAGCTCTCTTCGGCATCCCAAGTGCCGCAGTCCTCGGGTTCACGCTTCAGCCGGTTGTGGCGATTGCCGACCCGATAGCTCTGTTGATCACAGGCGTGCTAACCGCGATGTTACTCGTGGTTTTCGTGCGCTCCTTTGTCGTTGGGCAAATGAGTGACCGTGACGAGGAAGTTGCAGGCCTGATCGTTGTGGCGGCGTTTATCTCTGTATTGATAACTGTAGGAAGCGCATGGTGGGAGCATAGAAAAGCGGATGCAATCTGCGCTCAGCTGCAGCGTGTGATGCTCTTTGAGCACCGCGTTCGGAAGGATGTCCCAGAGATTTTCCGGTCCCTGGGATGCAAGATACAGACGTGATCGCGGCTGCGAACTCCTCCGCCGCACCCACGCATTTCAGCCGTTTTTGAGCAGATGATACCCGCAGCTGGCTCAGTCAGTACCCGCAGCCAGAGCGATGTCCGCTAACGCCCACATTCAGCCATTGAGCGGCCGCAGGTTGCGTCCTGAAAGCAGACGCAATATCAGAAGGGCGCTGGTACTTTGCGCGTGACGACCACCTGCGATAAATGCTTCAAATCAAAGCGCACTTCGGTGACAACGTCGCCCGGCACACCCAACCAAATTCTAACTTCGTCGGCATCTTGGGTGATTGCCCAAGGCGCCAACGTGCGTAGAGCTGCACTGATGGCTTTGTTGCCTTTGCACAGGCCGGACGATGTCGTGTCAGCACATTTATACTTCGTCCGACTTGCTACAGCGCTTACTTGTCTGAAACCTGTGAGTGCCTCCCACCCTTGATCTACACTGATGCCAGGGTTCAGATGCACGTACTCTCCTGACGGGCAGACATTTCCCAGGATCCAAGAAATCTCACGCGTGGGGTAAGTGCCAATTACCGTAGCGGCGCTGATGTCTGCGCCTGGTGCCGCCTGGAACTTCACGGTCCAACGCGTTCGGACACACCCCGGACCGGTTGCAGTAGGCCGCTCTACCAGCTGCCCGTCTATCATGCCTGGAGCGTTCATTCCGCCAGTTGGCGACTCGAACGCCTCGATCGGACCATGCTGCTGATCGCGCAGAATGACGTCGCCGGCCACGACGGGCGGCATCGCTCGGATTTGCGCTAGCGAGACGGTATCAGTGGCTTGCGCCAGTAGAAAAGCTAGAGTGATCACCCGGCGTTCCTCATTGTGCGGCAGCTTCCATGCATTTGGCCGCCGAAGGCCGCTAGACGGAAACTCACCAAAGCCAATCATTCACGCCTGTCGGTTCAAGCTATGAGCCATAGATGATGTAAATTCAAAAGATTAGATCTGCGCTGATGTTTTTGACCACATCGCTAACAGGCCTCGACCAGCGACCGCGATACCGCCTAGAAAGCGGTAAGGCGGAAACTGAGGAACGTTAGAATGGTGCGCTTTGCTGCGGTCGGTGTCGTAGGTTTGGCAACGCTTGGTATATTGACGGCGATGGGCGTTGCCGTCTCGCCTGCGGCTGTTGGTGCAGCGACGGGTTTGCTTGCCGTTATGGCTCTCGGACGTAAAAAGAGCGAAGCACCTCGCTAAAGACTGGCTCGCTCGGAGTACCCGGATGCCTGGATGGGGTTGATGCAAAGATCATAGGTTCTGCGTCATGCTGGCAACCGCAGCAATCGGGCCGCTTCCACTATGCATAATGCCGATGCACGTTGCTGTGGAATGCGCCGATTACGGCCACAACGGCGCTACCTTCGGAACGCCAGCTAGCACTTATCCCGCTTCGAAAAGCCGCCTTTCCGCTTGCCACCAGGTCGAGACATTCGCGACCGGGAAAGCGGGCGCCGAAAGCGATCGGTCGGCTTGCGCCCAATCTCATCTGTTCCGAAGCTTACGCTCCGGCGCTAGAACCGGACGTTCGTAGATGGAGCGAGATGTGCCCAAGGATCCGTGGCTAAGCGCATTTGGTGAACCTTACGACCCCCGGCCCGCGATAGAGGCTTGGCGTGCCGGACAGGCCGAGGATGCCGCGCAGGAACTATGGGATAAACTCTACCACCAAGGGACCGTCAATTCGGCCTCGTATGCGGCCGTCGGCGAGATTGTCTTGATGATGCAGGAGCAAGCGGAGCCAGATTGGAACGCTTACTCGTTGGTGGCGTCAATTGAGAACGGTCGTTTGGCCCAGGGAAACCCACCGGTCCCGCCCGAACTCGAGCAGGATTACGAAAACGCGTGGGCTGCTATACTCCCGATAGCATTACGACACCTTGGAGAAGCACAGGACGATCTTGTCGTCAGGGGCGCTCTGGCCGTCGTTGCCCATGCCAAAGGTCAACATACGCTGGCGACCATCGCGCTCTGTACAGAGGACGAGCGGGTAGAAATGCTAGTCGGGTAGCGTCCGCTTTGCCTTCCGTTGTCCCGAAAGCAGCCGGACCGTTCACCACCAGATCGCGACATTCGTGGACCGAAAAGCGGATCCCGAACCTGACAGGCCGAAAGCGCCCAAAGTCGGTCGTTCAGAGTGGTAACGATCCATTCCAAAAGCAGCCACTCTGCATCACGAGCGGGTGACTGCAATCCAAAGGATCGGGCTTGCTATGACGCTAAAATAAGCCGCGATAGCGAGCACCCGCAGGCGGCTTTCATGTAAACTTGCCCAGATGGTCATGCTGATCGCAAAGATCGGGATTACGACAATCGCGAAAATCCAGCTAGGCTGGCCAAGTGGATGCGCTCCCATTGAACCAGCAACTTGCATCGCGCCAAATGAAAGCAACACTACCCCGCAGGCACAAAGACTGGCGGCGACTTTCGCGATATGAAGCGGCGTCATGCTTTTGAGCATTGGAACGGTTTAGCGAGACGCCTCGCAGGTGTCTATGGGAACGACTGCTATCGGTCTTTCCGCTCCAAAAGCCGCCTTCAGCGGCTCCCGATGATGTGCTTGATCGTGAGCGTGGAGGCCTCGCCAAGAAAGCAGATTTGCGGATCGATGCCGGAAAATGACAACGTGAACATGTCGAGGTAGCCACGGTAGTTCCGGCCTATCCAGCACCATCCGAGGGCAGAACCAATGGCGTTGGCAATCTCCGCGACTTCAATCCAGTCGCTTGCAAGATCGGAGGCATCTTCCAAGGTGACGACGACTTCATCGGTGTTGGGATCAACCCGAAGCACGACGGCACGATTATCGATCACAAAGGCAATGGAACCCCAACCGGCATGCCCATCTCTGCGTCCCACGACCCCGCTCACCGTTCGCCCGTGAACGTCCTTATAGTCGAATTGGAGCATCGTGCGGTCAGCCATGCGGCCCTATAACCCAACAACGGAACGTCAGCTAACCACCAGATCGCGACATTCGTGGGCCGAAAAGCGGACCCCGAAACCTGCCAGGCTGAAAGCGCCCAAAGCCGGACTTAGCTCGCGGATCTTCAGATCTTGAAAGCGGACGTTCCGGAGACTGTTCGAAGCGCAGGCGCTACCGGTCGCCAAGCCGGGTCCGAGAGAGGCGCTCGACATCAGCTTTGCGGCCAAGTGTTTCGATCGAAAGGCCGTCAACGTGTGGAAAAACGCTTCGCATTTATCGGAAGTTAAGAGGCGCGCCCTACCGCTCGCACGATGAGGTTTCTGAAGCCTCAGCGTTGTTGCGTTGCGAGAGCCGTTCGATGTGCCGCGATCTAGTTTGCCGTTTGAAGCTGCTGAGCAGGAACCTTGCTCGCGACGTTCGCGGAAACGTGACCATGCTGACGGCGGTATTCGTCATCGTGCTGTTGGCGGTCGTTGGGTCCGCTATCGACCTCGGACGGGCCCACGCCACCCGCACTCGCCTGCAGCATGCATGCGATGCAGCCTCGCTTGCTGGTCGTCGCGCCATGACCACGAGCACCGTGGATGACACGGTAAAGGCCGAAGCGTTGAAGTTCTTCAACTTCAACTTTCCGCAGCGCGCGTTTGGTACGTCGACATTCACGCCCAGCGTATCGAGCCTATCGGGATCGACGCAGACGGTTGTAATCACGGCGGCCACGACGTCTCCGACTACCGTCATGAAGTTTTTCGGCTTTTCGTCGATCCCACTGAACGTGACGTGCAATGCCAAGCAGGACTTCGTCAACACGGATGTCGTACTGGTACTTGATACCACCGGCTCCATGGCTGACAAGGCGTCCAGTACGGATACCAGCACCAAGATCGTCGCTCTGCGCAAGGCAGTGCTGGCGCTCTATGATCAGCTCGCGACGGTTCAGACCAACCTCGAAGCGTCCGGAATGCGACTTCGCTACGGCATTGTGCCATACGCCAGTACGGTAAACGTCGGATCCGCGATAAGTGCGGTGAACGCCAGCTATCTTGCTCAAACAGCTAAATACCAATCTCGCCGCGTGGCCACCGCTACCTCCAGCTCGTCCGCATGCGATGGAGTTTACGGCAGCTATAACAGCAATTCACGTGTCTGCACGTATTTCATTTATAACCAGTACTCGTACGACACTAGCAAGTTCGTAGCTGGATCATCAGTCGATGTCGCGCCGTTCATCGGAACATCGACTTATTACAGCTCCGGGCGCTCGCAGCTATATGGCCTCACCCCAACTAATCAGGTCGCAAATAAAACGACGTGGGGCGGTTGCACTGAAGAGCCTGTGACGGTTGTGATGTCGGCGACCGCCACCAGCATTCCGGATGGCGCTAATGATCTCAACATCGATCTGATCCCTGCAACGGATGATCAAAAATGGCGGCCGTACTGGCCGGAGGTGGAGTTCACGTCCTACCGAAGTAACATTTACTCCGCCGATCTCATGAAGCCGCAGTACGCCTGTCCCACGGCGGCCGCGCCGATGAAGGCATGGTCCCGCACTACGCTATCGACATACCTGGACGGCCTGAACCCGGATGGCGGAACGTACCACGACTTCGGCATGATGTGGGGAGCACGTTGGGCCTCATCGAATGGCATCTTCTCCGCCAACAACCCCTCGACGTACAACAGCATGCCGGTCAAGAAGTACATCATCTTCATGACGGATGGTCTGTTCGATACCGGCTACTCGACCCTATACTCCGGGTACGGCGTGGAACAACTCGACGCGCGGGTGACTCCTGGCGGCTCGTCGTCAAACGAGACGGACCAGCTTGCTCGTCACAAGCAGCGGTTCAATTTGCTGTGCTCCAAAGCCAAGACCATGGGATATTCCGTCTGGGTTATTGGGTTCGCAACCACGCTCGACGCCAGCCTGACCAATTGTGCCAGCAGCGCAAGCCAAGCCTCGACCTCGGCCGACTCGGCCGCCTTGCTTTCCAAGTTCGTCGAGATCGGCAAGAATATCGGCGCTCTGAGGTTGACCCAGTGAGAGGCTGGTCCAGTCGGCTGCTGAGGGAGAACCGCGGCGTCACAATCGTCGAGTTTGCGATTGTTGCGCCATGCCTGATGCTCATCATGATGGGCCTTCTGAGCCTAGGTCTTCGGGCTTACATAGGTATCCAGCTGCAAGGAGCGCTGGAGCAGGCTGCACGACAGGTCACCGTGGGGACCACCACTACCACCGCGATGGTGACGGCCTCGGTCAAGGCGCAGGTAAACCGCATTATGCCAAGGGCGTCGGTGACCGTCGTGCCGACCAGCTACTACGACTTCGCCCACGTCGGAAAGCCCGAGCCAATCACGACCGACACGGCTCCACTGGGCACGTACAACACGGGTGATTGCTTCCAGGATCTGAACGGCAACGGCACATGGGACGCGGACGCTGGCTCGTCGGGGACCGGTGGATCTGACGACATCGTCTACTACACCGCGACATTGACCTATGCAGATCCACTGCCGGTTAAACGCCTTTTAGGCTTCCCGGCAACCACAACGGTGAGCGGCACAACGATGATGAAGAACCAGCCGTACGCCTCGCAATCAGAGCCAGCGATCGTATGCAGCTAAATTGCCAGACGCTCATCGCTTGTCGCAAAGCGAGATTGATGGCTGTGGTCGCTGACGGTGCTGCTAACCGCTCCGGCTTGGCGCTTGTCGAATTTGCGTTCGCTCTGCCGCTACTCCTGATCCTCGGCCTTGGCGGCATCGAGACCGCTCACTTCATGTCCGCCAGTCTTCGGCTCTCTCAGATCGCCATGACCGTAGCCGACAACGCGGGCCGAGTCCGCACCTCTATCGATGAGGCCGACATCAACGAGTTGATGGTCGGCGCTAAGAAGATTGGCGAGCCAATATCATTTTCAACGAGTGGTCGGATCATCCTTTCGGATCTGGAACAGAGGACCAACGTGACTGGTGGCGCGACCACGGTCACGACTGACAATCCGAACGGATATCGCCAGTGGATACGATGGCAGCGCTGCGCAGGCGCGCTCAACGTCACGTCCTCCTACGGGGTGCCTCTGAACAGCAGTGGTACGGCCGTGACCAATCTGGATGATAGCACTAACACCGACCACGGTGCCGTGGAGACCAAGTCCCTCATCCTCGGCATGGGGTCATCCACTAACATGATCGCTGCTTCCACCGGAACCGCCGTCATGGTTGCCGAGGTAGCATACACCTACCAACCAGTAACCCCGATCGGCCTGTTCAAGGGATGGACCATCCGCCGACTGCAGGCCTTCAACGTTCGTCAGAGAACCGACTATGTTGTGCGAAACGACGGCGCATTGTCTGGCACCGGTCGATCGGACTGCAAGCTTTTCAACAGCAGCGTTCCGACCTAACGGAAGCCTCTCTAGAGGCTACTCCGGTCCACTTCCACCGCCAGCCTGTAGGTGAGACTACGTCGTTCAAAAACGATGTTCAGGCGTGGTAGCGGAAGCCCCCTAAGCTTTTTGCGCAGATTCGAGACGTGCGACTTTGTGGTCTGAATTGACGAGTCCTCCACATCAATGCCGAGGTGTTTCGCCAAGTCTGCGGTCCTAATGCGCCGATCAACGCCTCCGGCCAACCTGTCCAGGATTGCCCGCTCCGTCCGCGTAAGGTGGATCTGATGCCCATTAATGGCGACAAATTCCTCACCAATTTTCAATTCGACACTGTCGGTATCTCGTTGCTCGCCATTCGCTTTGATCATTGTGTCTGCCCGGGCCTTGATCACCTTTGCTGTCAACTTAGCCGCGCGTTAGCACCACGAGAGCAGCGTACAACCGAAGCAAACGCTTTCAAGTGACGCGGCGGCTGAACACGGACAGCTTCTCCGGCCTGCTGCGTCAGCAATACAACACAATAGCTGGCGATGTCACCTCCTCGATACGCCGCCTCAAGGCGGCTCGCTTCTATGGTGCTTATCGCGACAGCCGTCTTTCCGCCGTCGTAGGGATTGATGTAGGCCCTTGGCCTGCCCCGAGCCGAGTAAACTCCTTCGTTTTGGAGGCGATAAAGTAACGGGTGCCAAGGTGAATTCGTCCCGGCGAAATCAACAAAGCCCGCCGCACGTGAAGCCCACGGCTCCGCGAGCAGCGCTAACAAGCATCCAAAAGCCAAAACGACTGACAGAGCCAAGAGACGGCCAACAAGACCGTTGTTGGCCGCACGGACCAACCGGACTCCCGCCGTCGCACTTAGCGACCCACCTGCAGCTGCGAAGCCGAAGCGAAGCGTGTCTGGAGTCGGCGTGATTAATTCTGAGCAGGCCAGTAGCGTCCAGGCCATATTTGCAGCGATTAGACTAACGGCCGCCACAGCAATGACCCGGAAGTAACGCGATAAGGCTTGGTGAGCACCATTTGTGAGTTCGGCATCTTGCATGCACCAGCGCTCCGTTCGTCAAGATCATAGCGGTAGAGAGTTAACGTCCGCTAATGCGCACGGTGACATCAAAGCAGCCGTTCCGCTCACCACCAAAGTCGGACATTCAGCGGCTTGCGGCGGAGACATCCCCCGTCGCGCGGGCGCGCATGCGACCACGGCTTTGATCGCCGCGGATCTAAGCATAAGGTGCAACGATGGTCAGGGAGGAAGAGAGTCGACGGCACTTCCGCGACGCGGAACGAGCCTTGCTGGGGAGACGCTGGACAGCCGGCCAAGCTAAGGCGCTGATCAGGCTGATCAAAATCGGTTGCGAGGCACTCCCCGCCCGCTCGTCTCCCGAGGAGTTCTGGCGCAGCATGATGGAAATTGGCGCTATTTCAGCCGACGAATACGTCGAAGTAACGGGTCATAAATCGGTGATCAGTAGGGATTGAGCCTTGGCGCCTGGCCCGGCCGCCTTGCGAATAGCCGGGCCCACCCGCCAATGATGGCGGAGATGCCCTCCGCCCTGATCCGCGCGAACACACGGAAAACTGCGCCGTTTGGGCCTCTGGCCGGGGCGCGATACCCCGGCCGATACCCCTGCTCAGCGCGCCTTGTTGCGGATGATCAGCTCGGTGACCTTCGCGCCGGCGCCGGTCGCCTTGGTGCCGATCGTCCAGGTGGTCTCGACCTCCTGGATGTCGAACCGGGCAAACGCCTCGCGCACGAACGGCGTGTCGTTGATCGAGATGATGAAGTCGCCGGCGATCACGGCGAGCTGCTCGGCCATCGCCAGGTAATCGGCTCGGCCGAACTCGACGCCATAGCCAGTGGTCTCGTCATAAGGCGGATCGAGGTAGAACAGCGCGCCGGCGCGATCGTAGCGGCGGATCACCTCGGCATAGGGCAGCTGCTCGATCTGGACCGGCTCGAGGCGGCGACTGAGCAGCTTCAGCTCCCCGCGCAGCTTGGCGAGGTTGAAGCGCGACGGCACGCCGGCGCTCACTCCATAGGTCCGGCCGATCACCTTGCCGCCGAAGGTCAGGCGCTGGAGATAGAGGAAACGGACCGCCCGCTCGATATCGGTGAGCGTGGTCGGATCCACGCGCTTCTGGCGGTCGAACTCCTCGCGGCTGGCGCTGAGCCAGCGCAGCTCGTCGACGAACGGCTCGTAATGCCGGCGCACGACGCGGAACAGGTTCGCGACGTCGCCGGACAGGTCGTTGATCACCTCGACGCTCGGCTGGCGCGATCGGCGCAGGAAGACGCCGCCCATGCCCACGAAGGGCTCGATGTAGGATTTGTGCGGTATCTCATCGATGATCGCGCAGAGACGCGCGGCCAGGTTCCGCTTGCCGCCCATATACGGGGCGACGGGGCGGGATACGGGTGCAGGGTGCATGCTTGGAGTTGGCCTTCATGACGAGGCACGGGCTACGCGCGCCATGATGGCCGCCGATCGACGCGATCGGCGGAGCCCCGGCCATCGGCCGCGGGATGAGGTGAGGCGCTCGAGGCGCCGGATCTGGGTGGCCTTCGGAGATACGCTGGCGAGAGGCCCAACCTCCACCCGGGCGGACCGGGCGGTTAGCCGCGCAGCAGTAGGCAACTGCGCCCTGCGTATTCCCCGAAGGTCTTTCATTTCGCAGGCCACCCGGCGAACCGGTAGCCTACTGTTCCGCGCGCGCGGGCCCGACGTCGCGGCTAAGCTCAGCCAGGCGACGCGGTAATGCCACGCCGGCCGCGCCGGCGAAAGGCTATGCCGGCCGATATTCTCTGAGGATCAACGCGCCCATGGCGCACTTGCCGCTCTCCGAGGTATTCGATGGCGCGGTGTACCAGGTCCAATAGAGCTGGCCGTTAGGGGCGGGCAGCACCTTCGACGCGACCGCCTTCCGGCTGGTGTTGAAGCTGATGTCGAGCGTCAACGGCAGCACCACGTGACCAGGATCCCCGACGTCGAAGGCCGTGATGCTGCCCGCCTCCTGCCGGCTGCCGTAGAACTCAACGTCATAGGCGTAGCCGACAACGGCGCCGGCGATCGCATCATTGATCGGATAGCCCGCATAGTTGGTGTGGTTGGAGATGTTGACGTTGTCCGGCAGGTTGCCGCTGTTCGACGGGTTCGACATCGTGCCGTAGCCGTTCGCGTCCGCGGTGTTGCCGGTGCGGGCTTTGAGATAGAACGGGGTGCGCGCGGAGCTTGTCGACTGCGGCGACTGATCGTCGAAGAGCCCCAGGCTTTCTGTCGTCTGGTCGCTGTGGAACCGCTGGTTCCAGCTCGGCGTGGAGTTGCCCGGCGGATCTTGCTCAAAGTCGATCTTGATCACCCGGCCGGTCGCCACCCAACTGCCGTTCGGCTGTGGCGCCGGCATGATCGTCGTCGTGTCAGGACCCGACGGGGTGGGGGTCGGCGTCGGCGTGGGAGAAGGCGTCGGGGTGCCCGTCCCCGAGGTCGGTGCCTCCGGCAACGTGTCGGCGATGGTGGCCATCGCCAGAGCCCGGGCGGAGCAGGTGCGCATCGCATAATAGAGCGCCGGGTGGAGCTGGATCATCGAGCCCTTGGCCTGGGCATAGATCTTGTCTGCCATCTGCGTCTCGAGCGCGGCGAGATCTAGCACGTCCTGCTTGTATAGGGTCATTATCGTGCCCCCTTAGCTCGCAACTGCGACCCGCCACGTCAGGTGCTCTCCGCCTGACGTAGGAGCGATGAACTCGATCGCCGCCACCCCGCGCGGGGTCCCGCCCTTGAGCCAGAACGACATGACGCCGTCCTTGTGCTCGATACGATCGACGACCAGCAAGGGATCGGTGCTGGTCGCTTCGATCTCTCCCACGATCTCCTGCCCAGCTAGATCCTGACGCCAGTCCGCGTCATACCGGCGTTCCGCCGCAGGTGGTTTGATGATCGACATGATGGTGCCTTTACAGATGGTGAAATGCCGCTGACGTACCGGAACGGTGAAGGCGCGCTGCTGCGCAGGGACAACAAAGTAGTTGAACGGCGCAACGACCACCGGCACGCCAGCACAGGAGAGCGTCGCCGATTGGGGCGTGAGGGCGAATCTCCCCGGCCGCGCCACCAGGCGGCGGTGGACGCGCAGCGCGATCGGCGCAGCGATGATCGCGAGGGTCCCGGCCTCAGCATGGAGCTGGCGGCCGACCGCGCCGATCTCGCTGCCGGCGATCGCGAACGCTTCCGCCTCGAGGCGGAAGCGCCGGTGCGCGCGTAGCGTCACCGGTGAGCTGGTGAGCGCCAGCGCTGCGCCATCGGCGACCAGGCGCCGGCGGGTGACCAGCTCCGTTCCCTGGCCGGCCAGGATCAGCTGGCCGGTCTCGGCCATCCAGGAGCGCTTGCCGATCTTGGTGAAGCTCGCGTCGGTGCCGACCAGGTGGAGGCTGCCGGCGTCGGCCGCGAGGCGGCGCGCATAGATCGCCTGGCTACCGCCCCCGGCGAAGCTGAAGCTGCCGGCGCCAGCGCCGAGCACCCGCGATGGCCGCAGGATCACCGGCACGCCGGCGAGCACCAGCGCGCCCTTCTCTACGACCAGGCGTCGACCGTCGCGCAATGCGACATCGCGGCCGGCGATCGCCAGCCGGCCGGCGTCCGCCGGCATGGTGAAGCCATGGAGCAACGCCGCGGGCTTGCCACTGATCGCCATCGCCCCAGTGCCGGCGCTGAGCGTCGGGCCGCCCGCCACCATGGGCGGACCGCTCTTGCTCGGGTGGTCGGCCGCCAGGTCGCCCTGCACGCCTGCACCCCAGGCAAGATAGCCCTGGAGGTTCTGGACGTCGGCGACGCTCAGCGCGCCGGCATAGATGACGAACTCGCGTGCCGCGCCGACCAGGTTGCGGTCGTTGAACTTGGGCCGGGCGAACAGATTGCACTGCTGAGCGGTGTTGGCGGAGATCGTGACGGTCGCGCTCTTCTCCGCGATCCCCACGTTCTTCATGGTGACGATCTGCGGCTGCCCCGCCGCGGCGCCGGCGCCAACGGCTATCGCTACCCGGTATCGGTCGAGAGTCGCGAACTCGCTGTGGATCTCGGTGCCGGCGAAATTGCCGATGATCCGGTCGTTCTTGAACTGGATCTGGTGGCAGGCGGAATAGTCGTCACCCCAGCCGAACGACACGCCCTGGTCGTTGCCGCTGGTGGGTGCCGCCACAGCAGCCATGGTGAAGGCGGCGCTGCCCGAGGGGAAGGTCGCATCGCTAGAGATCTTGAGGCGCTGGGTGCCGGTGTTGCGCGCCTCGGGCTTGCCGTTGATCGTCGAGCTGGCGTTGTACGTCAGCCGCTGCGCGGCCGTTTCCGCCTGCGCGTATGTCCCGCCGACTTTGGCATTCCAGCGGTCGATCGCGCCGCTGATCAGGCTCAGCGTGCCGGCATCGTCGATCGTGAACCACCCGACCAGCTGAGCCGACGTTGCGTCGGCCGGTATCCAGGGACGTGCCATATCAGCTCCCAGCTGGTCGGTGAGCGATCACGAACGCCGATCAGGCGTCCGTGGCATCCTCGGTGGGCTCGCCGGTCTTGCCGCCGAGTGCGCGCGAGATCATCGCCGCTTCCTGGTCGATCGCGAGCAGATCAGCTTCGACCTCGTTAATCTCGGCCGCCTTGGCAGAGAGCTGTTCGTCGGCCTGGCGCGCGATCGCGTCGCGCTCTTCGCGCAGCGGGCCGGACACGGCGATGATGCTGGCGCGCTGCGCGCCCAGCTCGGCGAAGCGGGCGCGCAGCGCCGGAGGGGAGAGGTCCATGGGCATGCTCCTGTTACGCCAGCGTCAGCACGCCGGTGGTTTCGTTGAAGTCGATGGTGAGCGTCTCGCCGCTGGCGCCGAGCGTGATCGGCGAGCCATAATCCCAGAAGCCGATCAGGCCGCCCGAGGTGGCGTTGTAGAGCACTGCCCATTCGAACGGGCCGACCGCACCGCCGCTGGAGGTGATCACGGTGTCGGCGGTCACCAGCTTGTAGGTGCCGTCGGTCTGGCCGGAGGAAGAGACCGTCGCCTGCGGACCGCCGGCGACATAGCCGTTGCCGGCCGCGATCTCGGTGATGTCCGCCTTCACCGCGTTGGTGACGAGCGGCTTTGTGTTGGTGAGCATGATCCGCAGGGTGTCGGACTGCAGGTTGTGCTGCTTGTGGGCGAGCGCCTGCGGGAAGATGTTGAACTTCGTGAATGCGACCATCAGGCGTCTCCTTCTGGGTAGTGGAAGTCGCCCTTGCCCTCGACCGTTTCGAGGAAGGCATAGGCGGTAGTTTGCAGGTCAAACTTGGGGCTAATCCTGCGGCGAGCGGACGTCGGTTCTTCGCCCGGCATTTGCACGCGAACCGACCATCGCTTTCCGTCAAGCGACACAAAGGCTCGGCCACCGAAGGGCACGCGCGGAGGTTGCTTGCCCACCAGGCGGGCGAGCCAGCCCACTATTTGAACCCCAGCAGCTTGAGCAGCGCTGTCGCGATCGTCAGCAGCGAGGTCTGCTTCACCTGAGCGACCACCTCCTCGACGACCATGCCGGCGAACTGCTCGACATCGGCGACGACCGCGGCGAGCCCGCCCTTGGCGACCTCGTCCTTGATGACCGGCACCAAGGTGGCGATCACCTGCGCCTTCTTCTCGGCGCCGGTGAGGGTGGTGCTCTCGATCGCGTTCACCGCGGCGATCGCGGCATCGCCGATCGGATTGCCCGCCTCCGCGACCGCGGCGACCGCGCGGGTGAGAGCCGTTGCGGCGACGGCGATGACCGCCTTACGGGTGATGGTGAAGCCGAGGAATTTCATGAGTGTTCTCCGTTGGGAAGGGTGTCAGGCGGGGAGCTGGATCAGGCACTGCGCGCGCTCGCGCTGCCTTCGGGCGGTGAGGCCGGGCACGACTTTGCCGCCCGCCTTGTTCCAGACGAGGAAGCGGTCGCAGGCGCGCTGCCAATCGCCGCGGTTGAAGCGATCCGCGATGCTCGAGCCGCAATAGCCGCCGACACCGATGTTGAAGGTGATGCGCGTTGCCGCGGCGAGCTGGTTGGGATGAGTGGCGAGCACCGGCGTGCACCGCAGCACGCCGTTCAAATGCTCCTGAGCATCCTTCGTCAGCAGCGTCTCGCATTGGGCGTCGGTGCGGCGCGTCCCGACCTTCACGTCGGGTCCAGTGTGCCCGTAACAAGCGGTCGGCACCTTCACCATGTCGAGGTAGTCGACGTTGCGCTTGCCTTCGTCCGGCTTCAGACCCGCGACAGCCAGGGCGAGGGCCGCGGCGATCGCGGCGGCAGCGCTGCCCCCAGCGACGGCGGAGCCGGACGGGACGCGCGGGTTCGGCGCCGCGCCCGGCCGGGGCGGCTTGGCAACGTCGATCATGGTAATGACATCCTCGGTTGATCTGTTAGGCGGCAGCCAGGGCGCTCACGCAGGGTGAGCGCCTCGGCGCCCCGTCATCCCAAACGCTGGCGGGGCGCGTTCCAGCCGGATTCAGCGTCGCCGCGGCGCGCAGCGCGCCATCGCGGTGATGCGGTTGAGCTTCCGCCAGACCCTGGCGGGCAGCCGCTGATGCAGGACGTTGACCAGCAGCGAGCCCTTGTAGATCAGCAGCGCCAGGCCGAGCGCAGCGCCGGCCGCGGTCGCGCCCGGTGGGGATGCCTCGTCAAGGTGCCAGGCGAGCAGAAAGCGGCTGCCGAGGAAGATCAGCACCGAGGCGAAGCAGAAGAACACCGTCAGCAACCAGCGGGGAGCCTGGGGATAGTTGGCGACCTTGGGTTCGAGCAGGAAGTGACGGACGAGACCGCATCCGCCTGCCAGCACCAGCGAGATCCCTGCAACGAGGGAGTTCGAGATGGTCATTTTGCACCTCCGATGAGAGCCCGGAACAGGTTGGCGATGTACTCGACCACGAGCGGGGCGAGCGTCTTGACCAGCGGCTGGGCAACCGGGTTGACCAGCAGGCCGATAGTAAATGCGA
>NZ_JALNUP010000002.1 GCF_026540855.1 Sphingomonas sp. GC_Shp_5 | reverse complement strand
GCGCGGTGTCGATGAACGCGCTCGCGGCCTATCAGAAGGGCGCGACCGGCGCCGGCGTCACCGTCGGCATCATCGACAGCGGCATCGATGCCGGCACCACCGACTTCGGCAGCCGCATTTCCACGGCTTCCCAAGACGTCGCCGGCAACACCTCCACCGACGACGAGAGCGGCCACGGCACCGCCGTTGCCTTCACCGCGGCGGGGCAGCGTAACGGCACCGGCACGCAGGGCGTCGCCTTCGATTCCACGCTGGTGATCCTGCGCGCCGATCGCCCCGGATCTTGCGCCACCGAGGGGCAGACCGGCGACGACACCGGGTGCAAGTTCGGCACCGACGCCATCACCAAAGGCGTCGACGCGGCACGGGTCGCAGGCGCCAAGGTGATCAACATGTCGCTTGGCGGGTCGACGATGCCGCAGAGCCTGATCGACGCGATCGGCCGGGCGACCGCGCAGGGCATCATCGTCGTGATTGCCGCAGGCAATGACGGCACCGATAACCCCGACCCCTTCACCACTGTCGCTTCCAGCGCAGTGGCGCGCAACCTCGTGATCGTCGCCGGTTCGGTGAACAGCAGCGATGCGCTCTCCACCTTCAGCGACAAGGCCGGCATCGGCGCCGCGCACTTTCTCGCGGCGGTCGGCGAGCAGGTTCGGGCGCCATGCGAGAACACCTCGGTGTGCCTGTGGAGCGGGACCTCCTTTGCCGCCCCGCAGATCTCCGGGGCGATCGCGCTGCTTGCACAGGCGTTCCCCAACCTCACCGGCGCGCAGCTGGTCGATCTGCTGTTCCGCACCGCCCGCGATGCCGGCGCCGCAGGGGTCGACACCGTCTACGGCAATGGCGTGCTCGATCTCACCAAGGCGTTCCAGCCGGTCGGCACCACCTCGGTCGCCGGATCCACGGTGCCGGTGTCGATCACCAGCAATGCGACGCTGTCGGCGCCGATGGGCGATGCGACCAGTGCCGGACTCGGCGCGGTGATCCTCGACAGCTACAATCGCGCCTTTGCGATCGACCTTGCCCGCACCATCCAGCGTACCGGGCCGCAGCGCACGCTGGCGGGCGTGCTCCAGAGCCGGCAGCGCAGCATGGCGATCGGCATGGGCGGCACCGCCGTGTCGATGACCATCGCGCCGCGCGCGACCGGCGATGTCGTGCTGTACCGCTCGTCGCTCAGCAACGGCCAGGCCGAACAGGCCCGTGCCATCGCTGGCTCCGTCACTCAACGGCTCGGCGCAAAAACCTCGTTCGGCTTCGCCTTTTCGCAGAGCTCGGGCTCGCTGACCGCGCAGATGGTCGGCCAGGCCGAGCCTGCCTTCCTGGTCGCCGGCCAGAGCGGCCTCGGCTTCGACAGCGTCGCGCGCTCGGCCACCGCAATCCGGCAGGAGGTGCGCGGCGTTGGCGTTACCGCGGCGATCGAGAACGGCAACGTACTCAGCCGGCGCGATCCGTTGATCACCGGGCTCGATGGTTATCGTCGGTCGGGCTATCAACGTACCACGCTGATGCTCGACAAGGCCTTCGGCGGCCTGACCACCACCCTCTCCGCCACCAACCTTGCCGAGCGCGACACGCTGCTCGGCGCGCGGTTCGACGGCGGCCTTGGCGCGGCGCGGGCGACGAGCTGGTTCGTCGACGCTGGCGCCCGCTGGCAGATGGGTGCCGGCTGGACCATGGGCGGCGCGTGGCGCCAGGGCTGGACCACCGCGGACCTGCGCGGCGGCATGGCCGGCAGCGGCCGGCTCCGCACCGAGAGCTTTGCCGCCGATGTCGGCAAGGATGGCGTGTTCGGGAACGACAGTCTCGGCTTCCGCTTCGCCCAGCCGCTGCGGGTGTCGCGCGGCGGGATCGATTATGCATTGCCGACCAACTACGACTACTCCACCTTGCAGGTGACGGAATGGACCGTCCAGCGGCTCAACCTTGCGCCGACGGGGCGCGAGCTGGTGGCCGAAGCGCGCTACAGCGTCGTCGCGGGGCCAGGCAGCCTGCAAACCAATCTGTTCTGGCGGCACGATCCGGGCAATTTCGCCACCATCCCCGCCGATGTCGGCATGGCGATGCGCTATTCGATGGGGTTCTGAGAACGCTCAGCGTCGACGGATCCGCCGTCAACCAAGCCTAACTGCGCCCCTGCCAACAGGAACCATGCCGCCGCCGATTGCGGGCGGCGGGGGCAGCGCCCATCTTATGCCCATGACCCGTTACTCGCTGCTCGATCTGGTGCCCGTCGTCGAAGGTGGCACCGTTTCCCAATCGCTGGCCCAGGCCGCGGACCTTGCCCGTCATGCCGAGACGCTGGGTTTCACCCGTTACTGGGTCGCCGAGCATCACGGCATGAAGGGGATCGCCAGCGCGGCGACCGCAGTGGTGATCGGCCACGTTGCCGCCGCGACCAGCCGGATCCGCGTCGGTGCCGGCGGGATCATGCTCCCCAATCATGCGCCGCTGACCATCGCCGAGCAGTTCGGCACGCTCGATGCGCTGTTTCCCGGTCGCATCGACCTTGGCCTCGGCCGCGCACCGGGATCGGACCAGCGCGTCGCTCGCGCCATGCGGCGGACGCTGGAGACCGATGCCAACGCCTTCCCGCAGGACGTGATGGAGCTGCAGAGCTATTTCGCCGACGACGGCCGCACCGGGATCAGCGCCACGCCGGGCGCGGGCGCCGATGTGCCGCTGTGGATCCTCGGCTCGAGCACGTTCGGCGCCCAGCTCGCCGCCGCGCTCGGCCTGCCCTATGCCTTTGCCTCGCACTTCGCGCCCGACGCGCTCGACCAGGCGCTGGCGATCTACCGGCGCGACTTCCGCCCCTCGGCGCAGCTCGCCAAGCCTTATGCGGTGGCCGGCTTCAACATCTTCGCCGCCGACAGCGATGCGGAGGGCGAACTGATCGCCAGCTCGCAGCAGCAGAGCTTCGTTGCGCTGCGCACCGGCCAGCCGCGCCAGCTGCCGGCGCCGGTGGAAGGCTATCGCGCCAGCCTCGGCGCGCAGGGCGCCGGGATCCTCGACCATGTGCTGTCCTGCTCGGCGATCGGCTCGCCGGAGACGGTCGCGCGCCAGACGGCGGCGTTCATCGAGCGCACCGGGGTGGACGAGCTGATGGTGGTCAGCGCGATCTACGATCACGCCGCCCGCAAGCGCAGCCTGGAGATCACCGCGGAGGTGATGAGCGGGCTGACCGTCGCGGCGTAGGCCGGCGGCAGCGCCGGACAAAACGGCGGAAATCTGCCGAAGGTCACGGTAAAGTCACACCTGCAACAGCGGCGCAGTGCACGACGTCGGCAGCGCTGACGTCCATAGCTCGTGGCAGCGGGAGCCGCCGCCTGCCCGGGTGACAAGTTGAGGAAGTTGAGAGACACGGTGGAAACGGTGCTGGAGCATCGTTTCCATGCACGAGCTATCGGTACAGTCTTCACTGGTGAGAAAGAGCAGCGTCACGCACCAGCCTCCGCGTGAGGACGCGCACGGCTGGTGATCAATGCATGAAGCTTATCACCGCTGCGACCTGTAGGACAGCAACGACGCCCAGCCATGCCGATGCTTCGAGCAGCAGCCAAAATCCAAGACGGCGGCACTTCACCCGGCTAGACGGGGCGCATGGCCAATCTGCTGTGGGTTCCCGCGACCATCGCGGCATCGGTGTTTCAGGTTGGGCGCAACGCCCTGCAGCGCGGGGTCATGGCGGACTCCGGCCCCTGGGGTGCGACGCTGGTGCGCTTTCTGTTCGGGTTGCCGTTTTCGATCGCGTTCGTCGGGATCGCGCTGCTGTTGGTGCCGCATGCCGACCCGCACTGGGTGGCGGCCTTCTGGCTCTCGGCGATCGCTGGTGCCGCCAGCCAGGTGCTGGCGACCGCCGCGCTGCTGACCGCGATGCACCGCGCCGGCTTCGCCGTCGGCACCGCGCTCCAGCAAAGTTCGCTGCCGCTGGCGGCGCTGCTCGGGCTGGTGATCTACCATGACCAGCTGAGCGCGATCGGCTGGCTGTGGGGGTGGCGGTCACCACCGCCGGGCTCGCGGCGCTGAGCTGGCCGGCGCCGCAGCAGCGCCAGGCGTCGCTGAGCGGCGCGGTGTTCGGGCTGATTTCGGGCCTGTGCTTCGGCTTTTCTCTCAATGCCTTCCGCCATGCCGCGCTGGCGCTCGATGCGCCGCATCCGGTGGTCGGTGCGATCATCAGCGTGGCGGTGGTGCAGGCGATGCAGGCGGCGGCGCTGACCAGCTATCTGCTGTGCCGCGACCCTGCGGCGCTGGTCGCGGTGCTGCGCCGGTGGCGACCCTCGCTCGGCGCCGGGCTGTGCGGCGCCTGCGCCTCGGCGGGATGGTTCGTCGCGCTGGCGCTGTCGCCCGCCGCACCGGTCAGGGCACTCGGGATCATCGAGGCACCGATCGCGGCGCTGGCGGGACACCGGCTGTTTCGCGAGACACTGAGCGGTCGGCAGATTCTCGCCGGAATCGCGGTGATCGGTGGCGTGCTGCTGACCTCGCTCTACTGAGCCGCTGTCCGAACCCCGGGGACGGCCCTACCCCGCCGCCGGCAGCCGCAACCGCACCAGCAGCCCGCCCAAGTCCTCGCTCTCCTCGAGGCTGACGGTGCCGCCGTAGATTTCCGCAACGTCGCGGACGATCGCCATGCCGAGCCCGGTGCCGGGCTTGCCGCTGTCGAGGCGGACGCCGCGGTCGAAGATGCGCAGCCGGTCTTCCTCGGGGATACCGGTGCCATCGTCCTCGATCAGGAATTCGACGAAGCCGGCCTGGACGCCGACGGTGACGAACACGCTGCCGCCGCCGTATTTGGCGGCATTCTCGATGAGGTTGCCGAGCATCTCGTCGAGATCCTGGCGCTCGACATGGACCTGGAGGTCGCGCGGCCCAGTGACGTCGATGCGGACGTGGCGGTAGAGCCGGGCGACCGCGCGCTCGACCGATTCGAGGCTCGGCCACACCTCGGCGCGGCTGTGCGCCGAGCCGCGACGGCCTACCGCGCGCGCCCGGGCGAGATGGTGATCGACCTGGCGGCGCATGGTGCGCGCCTCGCGGATCACGGTGTCGGCGAGATCGTCCGATTGCGCGGTGGCGGCGTTCATGATCACCGTCAGCGGGGTTTTCAGCGCATGGGCGAGATTGCCGGCATGGCGGCGCGCTTCCTCCGCCTGGCGCTCGTTATGCTCGATCAGCGCGTTCAGTTCCTCGACCATCGGTGCGACCTCGATCGGCATCGCCTGGCTGACCCGGCTCGACTGGCCGGCGCGCATCCGGGCGATCTCGGCCTGGACCTTGCGCAGCGGCCAAAGGCCATAGAGGGTCTGCAGTGCCGCCATGACAATCAGGCCGAGCGCGAGAAGCGCGAAACTGCGGATCAGGGTGCGGCGGAGCACTTCGATCTGGCCGTCGAGCCCGGCGCGGCTCTGCGCGACCTGGAAACGCCAGCGCACCTTGGAACCTGGCAGCATCGCATCGCGCTCGACGATGCGCAGCTTCTCGTCGGGAAATTGCGTGCTGGTATAGAAATGCGCGTCGCGGTCGTTGTGCTGGCTGCCGTAAGCGAGGTGGCGATCCCACAAGGATCGGGAGGGGAAGACGTCAACACCGGGGGCGGATATCTGCCAGTAAAGACCGGAATTGGGCTCGAGGAATCGCTGGTCGGCGGTCGCGTCACGGCTGAGGATCACCTCACCATCAGGGCCGATCTCCGCGGAGACGAGCAGCGAGCGCAGGACATATTCGAGCTGGTCGTCGAAGTTGCGGGTGACCGCGGTGACGAGCACGCGATCGAGCGCAAAGCCGCCGCCGGCGAGCAGCAGCGCGATCCAGCACGCCGCGACCAGGATCATCCGGCGCGACAATGAGCCTTTGGCGCGGGCGGGGACGCTGGGCTCGAGGGTGGGCGTGACGGCTTCCATGGCTGGCTGCGGCTAGAGCACTCGTCCTGTCGCCCCCGTCACCGACGACGGGTGAGGACAGGCCGATATCGCCTACGCGTCCGGATCTTCGAGGCTGTAGCCGAGCCCGCGGATGGTGGTGATCACGTCCTGGCCGAGCTTCTTGCGGATGCGGGTGACGAACACCTCGATGGTGTTGGAATCGCGATCGAAGTCCTGATCGTAGATATGCTCGATCAGCTCGGTGCGGCTGACCACCTTGCCCTTGTGATGGAGCAGATAGCTCAGCAGCTTATATTCCTGCGCGGTAAGCTTGACCGGCTCGCCGGCGCGCGTGACCTTACCCGAGCGGGTGTCGAGGCGGACGTCGCCGGCGGTGAGTTCCGAACTGGCGTTGCCGCTGGCGCGGCGGATCAGCGCGCGCAGGCGGGCGATCAGTTCCTCGGTCTGGAAGGGCTTGGCGACATAATCGTCGGCACCGGCGTCGAGCCCCGCGACCTTGTCCGACCAGCTGTCGCGCGCGGTGAGCACCAGCACCGGCGCGGTGCGGCCTTCCTTGCGCCAGCGATCGAGCACGGTGAGGCCGTCGACCTCGGGCAGGCCGAGATCGAGCACGATGGCATCGTAATTCTCGGTGGAGCCAAGGAAATGCCCCTCCTCGCCGTCGGTGGCGAGATCGATGGCATAGCCCGCCCCCTCCAGCGTGTTCTTCAATTGCTGGCCGAGATTAGGCTCGTCCTCCACGATCAGAACGCGCATGATATCCCCTTGTTTACTTGCGGGTTAGCGGCCGGTGCGGCCGATGATCTGCCCCGAGCGGCCGTCCACGTCGACCCAGACGACCATTCCATCGCGCAGGAACTTGAGCGTGTAAACCGCGCTGCCGAAATCGAGATCGAAGCCAAGATACTCATATCCCTTCATGGTCGGCACCACCCGCGCCTCGATCGCCTTGGGCGAGAGGATGCGGCCTTGGCGGCGCGCGTCATAGGCGCGTTCCTGATCGGTGCGGTGCTGATCGAGCGGCGCGGCGAGCGCCGGTGCAGCGAGCAGGAGCAACAGGGACACGGCAGCCTTCATGCGCGGCGCCCTAGCGCGCCGGCATTGAACATCCTGTGAATGGCCCCGCGCCTGATCCTCATCACGCCGTGCAACTTGCCGGACGGGCGCGGGTTCCCTACCTGCCCGGGCCATGGCCGCCCCGATCCTCGCTTATGAAGACCTCGGCCTGATCCAAGGATCAGGCTGGTTGTTCCGCAATCTCAACCTCCAGGTGGGGCCGCGCGACCGGCTCGCGCTGATCGGCCGCAACGGCGCCGGCAAGACGACGCTGCTCAAGCTGATCGCCGGCACGATCGATTCCGACGAAGGCCGCCGCGTGGTGGTGCCGGGCACGCGGGTGGTGCTGCTCGAGCAGGATCCGAACCTCGCCGGCTTCGCGACGCTGGCGGATTACGTGATGGCGGGCGACGATGCCCCCGAGCGGCATGAGGCGGATGCGATCGCCGACCAGCTCGGCATCGACCTGTCGCGCGAGAGCGGCTCGGCGTCGGGCGGCGAGCGGCGGCGGGCGGCGATCGTCCGCGCGCTGGCGCAGGACCCGGACGTGCTGCTGCTCGACGAGCCGACCAACCACCTCGACATCGGCGCGATCGACTGGCTCGAGCAATGGCTGGGGCGGTTCACCGGCGCGTTCGTGGTGATCAGCCATGATCGCACCTTCCTCACCCGGCTCACCAAGCAGACGCTGTGGCTGGACCGCGGCACGATCCGCCGCGCCGAGATCGGCTTCGGCGGGTTCGAGGCGTGGACCGAGACGGTCTATGCCGAGGAACAGCGCCAGGCCGAGAAGCTCGATGCGCGCCTCAAGATCGAGGAGCATTGGCTGCAGCGCGGCGTCACCGGGCGGCGGCGGCGCAACCAGGGTCGGTTGAGCAAGCTCAAGGACATGCGGGCCGAGCGCGCGGCGATGATGGGGCCGCAGGGCGCTGCCAATCTCGTCACCAGTTCTGACGACAACAAGACCAAGGTGGTGATCGACGCCACTCATGTCACCAAGAGCTTCGGCCCGCGCACGATCATCAACGATCTCAACCTGCGCGTGACTCGCGGCGACCGGATCGGCATCGTCGGCCAGAACGGCGCGGGCAAATCGACCCTGCTCAAGCTGCTCACCGGCGAGATCCAGCCCGACAGCGGCACGGTGAAGCTCGCCAAGACGCTGGACGGCGTGGTGATCGACCAGCAGCGCAGTCTGATGGCGCCGGAAAAGACGGTGCGCGAGGTGCTCGCCGACGGCGGCGACTGGATCGACGTGCTCGGCGTGCGCAAGCACATCCACGGCTATCTCAAGGAATTCCTGTTCGATCCGAGCCTGACCGAGGCGAAGATCGGCACGCTGTCAGGCGGTGAGCGCTCGCGGCTGCTGCTCGCACGCGAATTCGCGCGGCGCTCCAATCTGCTGGTGCTCGACGAGCCGACCAACGACCTCGACCTCGAGACGCTCGATCTGCTCCAAGAGGTGATCGCCGATTACGACGGCACGGTGCTGATCGTCAGCCACGATCGCGACTTCCTCGATCGTACTGTGACGGTGACGCTGGGCCTTGATGGCTCGGGCACGGTCGATGTGGTCGCCGGCGGCTATGAGGATTGGGAACGGCGCCGCAAGGCCAAGGCGGAGCCGAAGAAGACCACCGCCAAGGTGGATGCCCCCGCCCCGTCGCCAGCCAGGACCAAGCTCACCTACAAGGACCAGCGCGACTATGATCTGCTGCCCAAGCGGATCGAGGAAATCGAGAAGGGGATCGCCCGCGACGAGAAGCTGCTCGCCGATCCCAACCTGTACACGCGCGATTTCGCCAGGTTCACCAGCCTCAGCAAGGCGGTGGAGACGGCTCGCGAGGAGAAGGACGCGGCCGAGATGCGATGGCTGGAGCTTGCCGAGCAGGTCGAAGCGCTGGGGTGAGCAGCCAGCGCTGACGGCGTGCCGTTCTAGGCGATCAGCTCGAGCGTGACCTCGGTGCCGTCGGCGCCGCTGGCGGTGGTGATGACACCGCCGGCCTGGCGCGCGAAGGCGGGGATCAGACGCGAGCCGAGGCCGTGGTCATTGCCCTGTGGCTTCGGCGCAGCGGTGTTCATGCCGACGCCGTCATCGGACACGATCAGCGCCCAGCCCTGTGGACGGGCGCGGAAGCAGACCGCGATGGTGCCGCTGTCGCGCCCGGTGAAAGCGTGCTTGGCGGCATTGGTGACCAGTTCGTTGGCGACGAGCCCTATAGAGACGGCGCGGTCGCGCGGCACCGCGGCTTCGTCGCAGTCGCAGATCAGGGTGATGCCGCCGCGCAGCGACAGCGCGTCGGCGAGCGCCGAGCAGAGATCGCCGAGATAGGCCTGCATCTGCACCGTGCCCGACTGGCCGTCGCCGCGGTAAAGATGGCGGTGGGCGCGGGCGATGCTCTCTACCCGGCGCAGCGCACTGCCGAGCGCATCGGCGGCATCGCCGTCGGCGCGGCGACGCTGGATATCGAGGATGCTCGTCACCAGCGCGAAATTGTTCTTCATGCGATGATCGATCTCGGCGAGCAGCAGATCGCGATCGGCGATCTCGCGATCACGCTCCTGCGTGGCGCGGCGGGCGGCCCGGCGGAACAGCTCGGCGCAGGCGATGGTCAGGATCGTGCCGAGGATGATGAAGACCAAGGTCGCATTGGCGCCGGCGTTGGCGAAGCGGAAGCCGGGCTGGCGCGAGGTATAGGCATAGGAATAGCCGATGGTGGTGACCGCGGTGACCGCCCCGGCCGGCCAGCGCGCGAACAGCGTCGCGAGCATCACCGCGGGGAACACCAAGGCGAACGGCGCGCCTGCGGTCGCCAGCGCATCGAAGATCGCGCGGATCAGGATGGCGCTGCTGGTGCACAGCAGCCCGACGCCAAGCTGCGTCACCCAGGGGGTGACGGTGGGCGAGAGCCGGTCCGGCAGGTCGAGTTCGCCCAGGCGAGACATGCCCGCAACGGAGCCGGTCGCCGGCCTCACGTCAAGCCGGGCGCGATCGGCGCCAGCGATACGCCGGCACGCCCGGCGAGATCGACGATATATTGCCAGGCGACCCGCCCCGAGCGGCTGCCGCGCCGCGTCGCCCATTCGAGCGCGTCGGCGGGATCGGCAGTGAGGCCGTGGCGCGCCGCATAGGCCGCGACCATCGCCAGATAGCCCTCCTGATCGAGCGCATGGAAGCCGAGGCTGAGCCCGAAGCGATCGGCAAGCGCGAGATGATCGTCGACCGCATCGCGCGGGTTGATCGCGCTCGATTGCTCGGCGATGTCGCGCGGCATCAGGTGGCGGCGGTTGGCGGTAACCAGCAGGCGGACATTGGCGGGGCGCGCCTCGGCCCCGCCCTCGAGCAGCGAGCGCAGGTGGCGCGCCTCGGCGGGGTCGTCGACGCCGAGATCGTCGATGAAGATCACAAAGGCGCGGGGCACGCCGGCGAGCCCGGCGAACAAGGCGGGCAGCGTCGCGAGCGCGGCGACCTCGACCAGGGCAAGGTCCCCGCCCTCGCCCTGCACCGCGGCGGCGGCGCTCTTGACCAGCGCCGACTTGCCGGTGCCGCGCGCCCCCCACAGCAGCACGTCCTGCGCCGCGGCGCCGGCGGCGAAGCGGCGCAGATTGGCGAGCAGCGCCGCCTTCTGCCGGTCGATGCCGATCAGCAGCTCGAGCGGCAACGGCGCAAAGGCACGCGCTGCGACCAGGGTGCGCTCGCGCCAGACATAAGCCGGGTGGGCGGCGGCATCTGCGGCGGCGGGCGGCGGCGGGGAAAGGCGTTCGAGCGCGGCGGCGATGCGCTCCAGCGGGTCTGCCATGCTTCTACGGTGTCCCTGTGGGTGTGCGATGGAGCGGCCATGGCTGGCGAGACCGGACTAGGCAAGGTGGCCGGCGCGGCGACGAGCCGTTGGTATGCGGTCAGCGGGCGATCTGGCGCGCGTGGGCGGCGATCTGCGGGTCGGCCGGGGCCAGAGCGACCGCCTCGGCCATCAACTGGCGGGCGGCGCCCAGATCGCCGTCGGCGGCGAGCGCGACGCCATAGGCATCGGCGACGCCAGGGTTCATCGGTGCCAGCGCATAAGCGGCACGCGCATAGCGGCGCGCGACCGCGCTTTCGTCGGCGGCGGCATAGGCGCGGGCGAGCCTGGCAAGCAGCGCGGCATCGCGGTTGCCGATCATCCGGCGCAGACTTTCGAGGGTCTCGATCGCTGCCGCGCTGTCTCCGCCCGCGAGTTGCAGGTCGCCGAGCAGGCGCAGCGCGGGCACGCTCTGCGGGTTCTGCCCGAGGTAGAGCGACAGCGCCGCGGCGGCATCGCGCGGCCGATCGGCGCGGCCCAGCGCATCGACTAGCCGCAACATGGTGGGTTCGTCGAAGGCAAGATCGGCGGCGGCGGCATAGGCGCTCGCCGCATCGGCCCAATGGCTGGCCGCGGCGAGCGCGTCGCCGAGCGCAAGCCGCGCCGCAGGCGCACCCGGGCTGGCCGCGACGAGGCTGCGTGCGCGGGCGATGGCGCCGGAAATGTCGCCACCGTTCACCTGCGCGCGGATCGCACCGACCACGTAATTGGGATCACTGGGCGCGTCCGCGGCATCGGCGAGCACCGCGCCGACGGCATCGTCCGTCGCAAAGACGGCAGCGGTGCCGACCCGTGCGGCCGCGGCGCGATCAAGGAAGGTCGCCGCCGATGCCCGATCGCCGCTCGCCTCGAATGCCCGCGCGACCAGCAGCAGCGCATAGGGATCCGCGTCGTCGCGCTCGGCGACCGGGCGAAGGGCATCGAGCGCGCCAGCGGCATCGCCCGAGCGGAGCAGGGCCGCGCCGAGCAGGCGGCGGGCAAGCACGTTGACCGGCTGATCCGCGACCAGCTGGCGCCAGGTGTCGATCGCCTGCTCATATTTGCCGTCGGCATAATCGAGGCTGCCGCTGAGCAGCATCGCGGCCGGCAGGTCCGACAGCGTATCGCCGGCCTTTTGGAGCAGATCGCGGGCAAGCGCGCGGTGGCCGGCGCGGACGGCGAGCACGGCCTGGAGGTACAGCGCCTGCGGGCGGCCAGGCCGGGCGGCGAGCGCGTCGCGGGTGGCGGCGAGCATTTGCGTGTAGCGACCGGTCTCGCCAAGCGTCGCGGCATATTCGATCAGCGCCGGATGATAGAAGGCGTCGCGCTGCAGCGCCGCCCGGAACCAGGGCAAGGCGGCGGTGAGGCCAAAGCGGCTGCGGACCACCTCCCCCTGCAGCGTCAGCGCGACTGGATCGCCCGGCAGCAGGCGAACCGCGCGCGCGGCGGCCGCAGCCGCGCCACCAAGATCGCCGGCATTGAGCCGGATACGGCCGAGATCGGCCCAGGCGGCGCCGTCATTGGGTGATCGGGCGAGCAGCGCGTCGAGCGCCTCGCCGGCCGCGGCGCCGTCGCCCTGCATTGCCAGCGCACGGGCACGGGCGCGGATCGCGACCGGGTCGGCCGGGGTCGTCGCGGCGTCGCTGATCGCGCCGTCATAGTCGCCCTGGAGAAAGCGCGCCCGGGCGCGGTAGGGATCGAGCCGAGCGGCGGGGACGCCGGCATCACCGGCGCGGGTCAGCTCGCCCTCCGCGGCGACGCCGTCCCCCAGTTGCAGATAGGCGCGGGCGAGCAGCAGATGCGCCGGTGCGGAGCCCGGCACCACCTTCAGCGAGGCCAGCGCATGGTTGCGCGCGGCGCTGTAGTTGCCGCGGGCAAACGCCTGGTCGGCATCGGCAAGCGCGCGGCGCGGGTCCACCGCCGCCGGCGAGCGCCACGCCAGCAGCACCGCCGCGGCGGCGAGCAGCAGCAGGATGCCCGCGGCAACCAGCCGCGCGCCGACCAGCCGGGGCAGTCGCGGCGCGCCGGTACGGCGGGCGCGGCGGCGCGGCTTGAGCAACGGATAAGCGGCCTCAGCCATGCAGGTCGTAGCTCTTCAGCAGATCGTACAGCGTCGGCCGGCTGACCCCGAGCAGCCGCGAGGCGCCAGAGATGTTGCCGTCCGAGCGGGCAAGCGCATGGCGGATCGCGCGACGATCGGCGATCTCGCGCACCGCGCGCAGGTTGAGCGGCACCTCGTCGCGATTACTGTCGTCGAGATCGAGGTCGGCGGCGGTGACGAGCTTGCCATCGGCCATGATCACCGCGCGCTTGATCTGGTTTTCCAGCTCGCGGACGTTGCCGGGCCAGCTCCAGGCATCGATCGCGGCGAGCGCGTCGGGGGCGAGGCCGGTGACGGGGAGCTTCATTGCCCCGGCATGCTTGTGGACGAAGGCGCGCGCGAGCAGGCTGGCGTCGCCGGGCCGCTCGCTGAGGCCGGGGATCCGCACCACGATTTCGGCGAGGCGATAGTAGAGGTCCTCACGGAAGCGGCCCTCGGCCACCATCGTGTCGAGGTTCTGGTGGGTGGCGCAGACAATGCGGGTGTCGACGGGGATCGCCTTGCGGCCGCCGATCCGCTCGATCACGCGCTCCTGGAGGAAGCGCAGCAGCTTGACCTGAAGCGGCAGCGGCACGTCGCCGATCTCGTCGAGAAACAGCGTGCCGCCCTGGGCGAGCTCGATCTTGCCCTCGGTGGTCTTGACCGCGCCGGTGAACGCGCCCTTTTCGTGGCCGAACAGCTCGCTTTCGAGCAGCGTCTCGGGAATTGCGGCGCAGTTGATCGCGACAAAAGCGCCCTTGCGGCGTGGCGAGCTGTCATGGACGCCGCGGGCGAGCAGTTCCTTGCCGGTGCCGCTGGCGCCGAGCAGCATCACCGAGACGTCGGCGGCAGCGACGCGCTCGATGGTGCGCACCACCCGGCTCATCTCGTCCGAGGCATAGATCAGGCCGCCAAAGCCGGATCCTTCCACCCGCGCCGCCAGCCGCCGGTTCTCGGCCTCGATGGCGTGGACGTGGAAGGCGCGCGCGACGATCAGGCCGAGCGCGTCGATGTCGATCGGCTTGGCGTAGAAATCCCAGGCGCCCTGGGCGATCGCCTGGAGCGCGCTTTCGCGTGCGCCATGGCCCGAGGCGACGATCACCTTGGTATGGGGTTTCAGCGACAGGATCTCGGCGAGGGTGGCGAATCCCTCGGTGGTCCCGTCGGGATCGGGTGGCAGGCCGAGATCGAGCGTGACCACCGCAGGCTCATGCGCGCGCAACGCCTCGATCGCCTCGCCGCGGGTGGCGGCGGTGACAATCTCATAGCCCTCATAGGCCCAGCGCAACTGGCGCTGCAGCGCGAGATCGTCCTCGACGATGAGCAGGACTGGCCGTGGGCCCGGCGCGTCGCTCATGCCGCCGCCTCCAGCGCCGGGGCTGGCGGCAGGATCAGGCGGAAGCGCGTGCCCTCGCCCTCGCGGCTGGCGACCTCAAGCGTGCCGCCCATCGCGGTGGCGAGCTGGCGCGCCTCATAGGCGCCGATCCCGAACCCGCCGGGCTTGGAGGAGACGAACGGGCGGAACAGGCGATCGCGGACGAAAGCCGGGCTCATGCCGACCCCGCGATCGATCACGTCGATGGCGATACCGGCATCGTGGCGGCCGACCGCCACCGTGATCGGCGCGCCGGCGGGGCTCGCCTCCACCGCATTCTGGAGCAGATGGCCAAGCAATTGCTCGAGCCGGCCCGGCTGCGCGAGCGCGACCCCCGCGCCGGCGGCGTCGATCGGGTGCTGGGCACGGCGGCCGGCGGCGAGGCGCTGCGCCAGCTCGCCGGCGTCGACCGGCTGGACCGGTTCGTCGGCAGCCTGGTGATGCTGCGACAGGCGGGCGAGCAGCGCGTTCATGCGGGTGGCAGAGTCCTTGAGGGTGGCGACCATGTCGGCGCGGAAATCGGGATTGTCGGCGTGGCGCTCGGCGTTGCGCGCGACCAGGGTCAGCCCGCTGACCAAATTCTTGAGATCATGAATGATGAAGGCGAAGCGGCGGTTGAACTCGTCGAACCGCGCGGCATCGGCGAGCGCGGCATGGGCGCGATCCTCGGCGAGGTAGCTCGCCGCCTGGCGCCCGGCGACGCGGAGCAGATCGAGGTCCTCCCAGTCGAGCGGGCGATCGACCGGCGGGCGCGCGAGCAGGATCGCGCCGATCAGGCTGGTGCCGTGGATCAGCGGCACCAGCGCCCAGGCGTCGGGCTGGTCGAGCATCCAGCCGGGGATCGCCGCCGTCTCCACCGCCGGCGCGGCACCGCGGCGGACTGCGTCGAGCTCGACGATGCGGCCCGAGGCGGCGAGGTGCTGGCCGAGATCGGCGCTGCCCTCGCCGGCCAGCGACCATGCCCAGCTGGCGCCGGCGATCAGCGCCGCGCCATCCGCGACCAGCAGCATCGCGGCGGGAGCGTCGGTGAGATCGGCCATCGCTTTGACGATGCGCAGGTCGAGCGGATCGGCAGCGTCGCCCGGGCGGCCGAGCCGGTCGGTGAAGCGCTGCCATTCGGCGCGATAGTCGTAGCGGTGGCGGAACAGGTGCTTGGCGACCTTGACCTTGAGCCAGGCGCGCAACCACGGCGTCGACATCAGCGTCATCAGCGCCGCGGTGGCACCGAAGATGATCGCGGTCTGCACCAGCCGGACATTGTCGCCGGCCCAGCTCGCCGCGGCGCTGGTGAGGCCGACGGTGAGCGCGGCATAGGCCATCGCCCCGGCGATCGACAGCGAGCGCAACGCCGCGGCGCGCGACACCATCAGCCCGCGGTCACCGCGGCGCTGGGCCAGGCCGAGGACCAGCGCCGCGCCTGCCATGGCGAAGCCGTACACCGCGATCAGCGCGTCGGGCCAGGCGCCAAGGGCATAGCCGAGCGCGGCGGTGGCGAGATCCATGCTCCACATCGTCGCAACGGTGATCGCGATCGGGATCAGCCGCGCCTTGTGCTGCGGCAGCAGGGTGATGGCGAGATGATGGACCAGCACCAGCCCGGCGACCGCGCTCATCATCCGGCAGACGAGCGACGCGCCATACAGTGCCGCCGCGCCCTCGCCGTCGAACGGCAGCGTCTGGAGGATGGCGAGAATCGCGGTCAGCAGCGCCATGCCGATCGCCACCAGATATACCGCGAGCAGCGCATAGCCGCCGGTGCGCGCGCGGCGGACGAGCAGCGCCATCAGCCCGAGCCAGGCGATGTTGCGCACCGCCAGCGCGAGGCTGGTGGCGACGTCACGCGAATCAATCCCCGCCACCGCCAGCGCCCACAAGGCGGTGACGAACAGCGCCAGCGCCAGCGCCCGATCCGTGGCGTCGAGCCGCGCGCGGCGCATCACCGCGAGCGCGAGCACGCCGAACATCAGCGCGGCGAGCGCATGGCCCCACAGGATCAGCGACACGGTCATCGCGCGCCCGACGGCCAGAGCACGACGCGCAGCGTCTGCAGCAGGATCAGCAGATCGAGGAAGGGCGAATAGTTCTTGGCGTAATAGAGGTCATATTCGAGCTTGTGCCGCGAATCCTCGATCGAGGCGCCATAAGGGTAGTTGATCTGCGCCCAGCCGGTGATCCCCGGCTTCACCATGTGGCGCTCGGCGTAGAAAGGCAGATGCTGCTCCAGCTGCTCGACGAACTGCGGTCGCTCGGGACGCGGGCCGACGAAACTCATCTCGCCCTTCAGCACCGTCCAGGTCTGCGGCAGCTCGTCGATCCGCACCTTGCGGATGAAGCGGCCGATGCGGGTGATGCGCGGGTCGTCCTCCGCCGCCCACACCGCCTTGCCGGCGACCTCGGCATCCTGCCGCATCGAGCGCAGCTTCACGATGTCGAAGCCCTGATTGTACAGGCCGACGCGGCGCTGGCGGTAGAAAGCCGGCCCACGCGATTCGAGCTTGATCGCCACCGCGGTGACGAGGATCACCGGCAACGTCAACACCAGCAGCAGCAGGCTGGCGACGATATCGAACGCCCGCTTGAACACGCTCGAGAGCATGCGGCCCGAGGCGAAGCCGTCGGAGAAGATCAGCCAGGACGGGTTGACGCTGTTGAGATCAATTCGCCCGGTTTCGCGCTCGAGGAAGCTCGAGATCTCGCTGACCATCACGCCGGTCGTCTTGACGCGCAGCAGGTCCTTGAGCGGCAGGGCGTTGCGGCGCTCCTCGAGTGCCAGCACCACTTCGCTGGCGTTGAGATCGACCACATGCGCGGCAAGGTTGGGGATCTGCTCGCGCGGCACCGCATCGGCGACCACCGGGTTCGCCTCGGCCATCGCGACATAGCCCGCGACCACGACGTTCACCCCGGGCAGGTCGGCGAGCGCGCCGATCCGCGCCGCGCGCGCGCCGGCACCGAGCACGACGATCCGCCGCTTGAAGGTGTCACCGCCCAGCGAACGGTTGAGCAGCGCGCGCACCGCGACCAGCAGCACCGAGGCGATGACCATCGAATAGAGCAGGTTCGATCGCCAGAAGGTGAGCGCCGGCACCAGGAAGAAGATCAGCGCGAGAAAGGTGACGCCGAGCGCGATCGCCACCGCCAGCCGCGCCGCGGCGAAGCGCAGCGACAGGAACGAAGCGACGCCATAGGCGCCGACCGCGACCAGCGAGATCTGCAGCGCGGCGACGAAGCTCAGCAACTGCGGGATGCGGGTGGTGATCGATTCCACCGCCATGCCGATCTGGTGCGCGCGGATCACCCAGCCCATCTCGGCCGCAGTGAACAGCAGCAGCGCATCGACGAGCCCGAGCAGCAGCACCGCGTGCGGGATGTAATGCTTGAACAGCCGTATCACCGCGTCGCCTCCGCTACAGGGCGGGTGTAAACATTCCCGACATGTCATCAGCCTGTCGCAGCAAAAGACAAATAAAGGCTGAACGTGGGACACAGATAGCCATTCCGGTTCGGCCGCCGACGCGATAGGGTCCCCCGGAAATCAGGAGTTTTCACCCCACATGACGATCGTTCCCGTGATCCTGTCCGGCGGATCGGGCACCCGGCTCTGGCCGATGTCCCGCCCCGAGATGCCCAAGCAGATGCTCGCGCTGACCGCCGAGGAGACGATGCTCCAGCTCACTGCGCGGCGCGCGCATGGCGAGGGCTTCGCGGCACCGATCATCGTCGCCAATGCCCGCCATGCCGATCTGATCGACGAGCAGCTCGCCGCGGTCGGCGCCAACGCCCAGGCGGTGATCCTCGAGCCCGCAGGTCGCAACACCGCGCCGGCAATCGCGCTGGCGGCGCTTGCCGCCGGTGGCGAGAATGCGCTGCTGGTGATGCCGTCCGATCACGTCATCACCGATCTCAACGCCTTCCACACCTCGATCCAGGCGGCGATGCCGCTGGTCGCCGAGGGCTGGATGGTCACCTTCGGCATCAGCCCGGATGCTCCCGAGACCGGCTATGGCTGGATCAAGATCGGCGACGAGATCAGCGGCGGCGTCCACCGCGTCGAGCGGTTCGTCGAAAAGCCGCCGCTCGATCGCGCGGAAGAGATGCTCGCCTCGGGCGACCATGCCTGGAACGGCGGCATCTTCCTGTTCCGTGCCGACATCTTCCTCGGCGAGCTCGCCGCGCACGCGCCGGGCATCGTCACCGCGGTGACCGATTCGCTTGCCAAGGCGCGGCGCGACGGCACGCGCATCTATCCCGATGCCGAGTCCTTCGCGACCTCGCCGTCGGATTCGATCGACTATGCGGTGATGGAAAAGGCCGAGCGGGTCGCGGTGGTGCCGGTGGCGATGGGCTGGAGCGACGTCGGCAGCTGGGACGCGCTGCATGCGATCAGCGATCTGGACGTCGACGGCAATGCCCATGGCAGCACCGGCAGCGGCGAAGTGCTGGCGATCGAAACCGAGAACTGCCTGGTGCGCTCGGACGGCGTGCGCGTCGCGCTGGTCGGCGTCAGCGACCTCATCGTGGTGGCGAGCGGCAACGACGTGCTCATCCTGCCGCGCGGGCGCAGCCAGGAGGTCAAGAAACTGATCGAGGCGATGAAGAAGTAAAGGGGCTTCACCTCCACACCGTCACCCCAGCGTTCACCGGGGTGACGGTAAATGGTGACGACCAGTGACTGCCCTAAAGCAGCCCCTCATGCGCCATCGCCTTGCGCACCGCCTCGCGGCCCATCATCCGCTCCTGGAACTCGCCGAGATAGTCCGGCACCTCGATCTCAAAGCGCCGCGCCCACAGCAGCATCACGAACAGATAGCAGTCGGCGACGCTCAGCTCCGGGCCGAACAGATAATCGCCGACCATGGTGTCGGACAGATAACGCAGCCGCGCGGCGATGACGCCCTTCGCCTGCTGCCTAGCGACATCGTCGGCGCCACTCATCAGCGGCTTGAACCCCTTGTGGATCTCGCTGCCGATATAACCGAGCGCCTCGACCAGATGGGTGCAGCCCATATGGCCGGCGGGGCGGAGATGCGGCGCCTGCTCGGCGATCCAGTAGAGGATGGCGACATTCTCGGTGAGCGTCTCGCCGCTGTCGATGGTCAGCGCCGGCACATAGCCCTTGGGGTTGATCGCGGCGTAGTCGCCATCGTGCTCTGTCTTCTTGCTGCGCAGGTCGACGCGCTCATGTTCAAAGGCGAGCCCCGCCTCGTGGAGCGCGATATGGTCGGCGAGGCTGCACGCGCCTGGGCTGTAGTAAAGCTTCACTGATTTTCTCCTGATGCCGATCAGCGGCCGATCGTCCACGCCCACAGCCCGGCGAGCCCCGCTGCGCCGATCAGCAGCTGGATCGGGCGAAGCGTCGCGAAAAACGGGGGTGCGTCGCCAGCGAGCGCGGCGCGTCGATCGAGCATGGCCGCCAGGACATACCCAAGGATCAACGGCAGCAGCGCGTGGCTGGGGCGCCCGATCGCCAGGCCGAGCCCAGCGAGCACGAAGTAGCCGATGCTGGTGGCGATCGACACGGCGGTCGACGCGCCCGGGCTGCCGAACCCGTAGCCACGGCGTACCCCGGCGATGAAGGCGAGGATCAGCGCGCCCCAGATGATCCCGGCCTGGACCGCGAAATAGGCGTAGAGGTCCGGCAAGATCCAGGCGCCGAGCGCTGCCACCACCAGCGGGATCATCGGCCCATAGCCAAGGATGATGCCGTCGGTGGGGGTGGCGGTAGTCGGACGATCGTTCATGGCCGGCCAACGTGCGGAGCGCGAGGCTGGTTGCACGCATTCGTGGCTACCGCGACGGTCACCTTGTTGAGCCGACGGGTTCCGACAACGCCTCGCTAATCGCGTCCAGGCCTATGGCGATGACGACGACGCCAACTCCCCGCCTCTACCCGTTGCGCCTCCCGCCCCGTTGCCGCACCCGAACGTTACGAGGCCAAGGCAGCGAACACGCGGCGGACCTGCTCTTCAGACGCTTCGGGATGAACGCTGACCCGGGTGCCACCGGCGAGTTCGACCTCGACGCAATCGGGACATGCACGGCGCCGGCTCGCCACGGCGGCGGCGGCTTCGGGAGCGCCGGCCGCGACCGGCGCGGCGCGGGGCTTGGGATAGACCTGCGCCATGAATGCATAATCGCTCGGATCGATGTCGCGGCCACCGGGAATGCCTCGGCCATCCGTCGTCAAGCCGCCGGGAATCTGATAGCACATGATCGAATCCATATCGGGCCGCGGCGTACCCCAGAGCGATCCATCCTCCAGCGGGGTCAACACCTGCCGGATCACCTGATCCTCGCTCCAGCCCTGGGTCTGCCGATAATAATCGATCGCCTTGGCGCGATCGATCCTGGCGATCAGCTCGGCGCGCATGTGCTCGTGCGGGCAGCCCAGCGTGTGGCCGGTCTCGTGGCGGACGACACGATGGAATTCGGAATCGGGCGTCGCCATGGTGAACCCTTCCAGGTTCATGGTCTGCTTGGCCTTGTCGATCAGCAGGATATCGGTGCCGAGATACGACCAATAGCCGCCCGGCTCGCGCGAGATCCGCACCTTGGGATCGACGTTGCTTTCGGTGAAGGTGACGTTCGCCGATGCGTTCCAGGCGTTCATGTGCTGGAGGATCTTTCGGCGCAAATCGACCGGCGGGTTGTCGAGGAAGCCGACGGTGAGCGTGCAGCCGCCGCCGCGCCAGTATTTGGTGGTCAGCACCGCGATATTTTCGCTGCTGATGGCAAAATCGGGATTATTTGCGAGCAGTCGGTGAATGGCGGCCGGGTGGTTCACCGGATTTTCAGTGCGCGCCACCCGGGCGGACTCGGTCAGCAGATCATGGTCCAGATGCTTGGGGGTGCAGGCGATCGGTGCAGCGCCAGCGGCGGTCTTTGCAGGGCTAGGCATGAGACGTCCTTTCCGGGGTGAGAAGGATGGTGGCGACGGGATAGCCATCGATCGAGGCGGCGAGCCGGCTGGGCGTCCAGCTCAGGATGATGCGGTGGGCCGACCAGCCGGCCCGCTGCCGGCGGGCGCGGCGAAACCGGGCGATCCAGGGCAGGCGGACGAACCAGGCGCGGCGTGGCGCCGTGGTCCGGCGCAACTGCATGTCCCAGAAGCGCTGGCCGAAGCGGACCTGCCCGGTGAAGGCGAGCAGTTCCATCCGCACCGCGGCAACCTGCGCGCCCTCGACCACCGGCGTGTTGCCCGCGGCGATCAGCGAGGCCGCCAGATCGCGCATCCGGATCAGTCCCTCAGCCAATCCGGCTTCCTCGGGAAGCCGATGTGGTAGCAAATCCACTGCAGCACCACGGGATGCTCACCGATGTTGAGCAGCTTGAACGACTTCTCGATTCCGATGATCTTGCCCCGGGGATAATCGTTAAGGCAGCGATTGAGCAGGTCCGCCTGGACATCGAGATCCTCCTGATGGTGCAGGGCTTCGTGATGGGTGCTGCCCAGCGTGACCCGCTTCACGAAGCCCACGTCGGTCATGTCGAACATCGCGGCGGCGCAGATCAGGCGTCGGCCATCTCGCGAACGCGGTAGGTATGGCCGGGCTCGAGATCGATCGGCGTCGGCTCATGATCCAGCACCCGGTCCTTCGCCTCGAGCGTGTCGCCGGCTGCGATTGGCGTGTTGCCCGTCGCCGGCGTGGCCGTCGTCGGCGTGATTGTCTTGGGGGCGATGGCGGTGTTCATCATGTCGAGCACGCGGGCGAGCCCCTCGGGCATGCCCTTGTCCATCGCGCGCACCTGGACGTGATATTTCGCGGTCTGGTCGGTCGAGCGGGTGTTCTCCTTGTGGGTGGCGACCGAGCCTTCGACATGGACCTTGAGGCTGAACGGGCCCCAGCCGACGCTGGCATCGGCTGAGAATTTGCCGGACTTGTCCTCGCTGTCCTTCGAGGATTCGGAGTTCTTCACCTCCATGTCGAAGCTGATGTCGACCGTATCGATGCCTAGCGCGGGTACCTTGACGATCGCGAGCAGCGGCACTTCCAGCGACACCGTCTCGGTGGGCACGATGCCGTTGGCGTCCGCCGCGGCCCCGGCGGCGGGTCGGTTGAACCGGAACTCCACGGTGCGCACGTCGAACGACTTGGGGTCGAACACGATCTGCCCGTCGGGCCCGGGCACCGTTCCCTGCTTGGGCATGAAGCCCACCTGCTGGATGAACTGCGCCGTGGCGTTGGCGAGGCGCACCTGCGCGTCGCAGGCCGCCATCAGCGGTCCGCCGATAAGATCCCCCATCGGCAGCCCACGAAACTGGTCACCCATATTGATCGGCATGCGCTTTCTCCTTGGTCAAACCACCTTGTTGAGCTGGGTAAGCAGGCGGAGCAGCCCTTCGCTGACGGGCTTGGCTTCCACCTTGATCGAGATGCGGGCGGTTGGGCCGCTGGCGTCGGTGCGGCCACCGATGCCGACGCTGAGCCCCATCGCCGGTCGCGGCCGCAGCAGCGCCGACGCGGCCAGCGGCGAGCGTTCGGCGCCGGGCGCCGGATCGCCGTCGAGCGACATCGCCGGCACGTCGCGCGGCGCGCCGCCTGGCGCCCCTGGCGCGCTGGCGGCATCCGGCCCGCTGGTGATGATATCGCCAAGCTCGACATCGAGATCGACCGTCATCTCTTTGATCGCGAGCAGATTGCTCTCGACCAGCGACAGCAGCGGCACGCCGAGCTGGACGTAATCATCGCCGCCGGGAGACGGCAGGGCTTCATCGGCCTGCGACGATGAAGCAGCGACACTTTGAGGCTTGGGAAGCTTGATGTCGAAGCTGATCGGCCGGCCGTTGCTGTCAAAATAGCGGCCCACCAGATCGAGGAAGTGGCGTTCGACCACGCCCTGTGCATCGACGATGGCGCCGGCCACCGATCCGATCAGGTCGTGAAGTCCGACATTGCCCGCCACCTGGCATCCCTCTCCATCCCGGGCCTATCGGCCGCCGGAGCGCACCTTTGGCCGCTTTGGCCCGGGATGGTTAATAGTACCCGCACCATAACGGGTGAAGCTGCGCAGGATGCATCCGCTACGGCAGCATCGGTCAGGGGCGACGTGTCGGCAGTATTTCCGGGACTGCGGCGCGCACGCAAAAAGGGCCGGGAGTTTCCCCCCGGCCCTTCTATGTTGCTTCAGCCTGGTGGCCGAGCGGCAGGGACTTAGAAGTCCATGCCGCCCATGCCGCCCATGCCGCCGCCGCCCGGCATCGCCGGTGCCTTGTCTTCCGGCAGCTCGGACACGGTAGCTTCCGTGGTGATGAGCAGGCCGGCAACCGAGGCTGCGTTCTGCAGCGCGGTGCGGACAACCTTGGTCGGATCGATCACGCCGGCCTGGACCAGGTTCTCGTAGGTGTCGGTCGAGGCGTTGAAGCCGAACGACGTGTCCGACTGGTCGAGCAGCTTGCCCGATACCACGGCACCGTCATGACCGGCGTTCTGCGCGATCTGGCGGACCAGGGCGGTCAGCGACTTGCGAACGATGTCGACGCCGCGCGTCTGGTCGTCGTTGATGCCGCTGACGCCTTCGAGCGCCTTGGTCGCATAGAGCAGCGCGGTGCCGCCACCGGGGACGATGCCCTCTTCGACGGCTGCGCGGGTTGCGTGCAGTGCGTCGTCGACGCGGTCCTTGCGCTCCTTGACCTCAACCTCGGTCGAACCACCGACCTTGATCACGGCCACGCCGCCGGCGAGCTTGGCAAGACGCTCCTGGAGCTTCTCACGGTCGTAGTCGCTGGTGGTGTTCTCGATCTGCGCACGGATCGCTTCGGTACGGCCCTTGATCGAGTCGGCATCGCCAGCACCATCGATGATGGTGGTGTTGTCCTTGTCGATGGTGACGCGCTTGGCGGTGCCGAGCATGCCGACCGTGACGTTCTCGAGCTTGATGCCCAGGTCTTCCGAGATCATCTCGCCCTTGGTCAGGATCGCGATGTCCTCGAGCATCGCCTTGCGGCGATCGCCGAAGCCCGGTGCCTTGACCGCTGCGACCTTGAGGCCGCCGCGCAGCTTGTTGACGACCAGCGTGGCCAGAGCCTCACCCTCGATGTCCTCGGCGATGATCAGCAGCGGACGACCCGACTGAACGACGGCTTCCAGGATCGGGAGCATCGCCTGCAGGTTCGAGAGCTTCTTCTCATGGATCAGGATGTACGGGTCGTTGAGCTCGACCGTCATCTTCTCCGGGTTGGTGATGAAGTAAGGCGACAGATAGCCGCGGTCGAACTGCATGCCCTCGACGACGTCGAGCTCGAAATCGAGACCCTTCGCTTCCTCTACGGTGATCACGCCTTCCTTGCCGACCTTCTCCATCGCTTCAGCGATCTTCTCGCCGACTTCACGATCGCCATTGGCGGAGATGATGCCGACCTGGGCGACTTCGGCCGAACCCGAGACGGGCTTGGAACGCGCCTTGATGTCCTCGACGACCTTGATCACGGCGATATCGATGCCGCGCTTCAGATCCATCGGGTTCATCCCGGCGGCCACCGACTTCATGCCCTCGCGGACGATCGCCTGGGCGAGCACGGTCGCGGTGGTGGTGCCGTCGCCGGCAATGTCGTTAGTCTTCGAGGCCACTTCGCGCACCATCTGCGCGCCCATGTTCTCGAACTTGTCCTTGAGCTCGATCTCCTTGGCGACGGTGACGCCGTCCTTGGTGATGCGCGGCGCGCCGAAGCTCTTGTCGATCACGACATTGCGGCCCTTCGGCCCCAGCGTGACCTTAACGGCATCGGCGAGGATGTCGACGCCGCGGAGGATGCGCTCACGCGCGTCGCGGCCGAATTTTACGTCCTTGGCTGCCATGATGGCTACCCTTTCAGATGTGCGTCACTCCGGCGATTGCCGGAGCCTTGCGGTAATGGGAAACCCCGGCGCGCTGCCGGGGTGACGGGAAAGATCAGCCGACGATCCCCAGGATGTCGGATTCCTTCATGATCAGCAGGTCTTCGCCGTCGACCTTGACCTCAGTGCCCGACCACTTGCCGAACAGGATCTTGTCGCCAGCCTTGACGTCGAGCGGGGTGATCGTGCCATTCTCGGCGCGCGCGCCGGTACCGGCAGCGACGACCTCGCCCTCCTGGGGCTTTTCCTTGGCGGTGTCGGGGATGATGATCCCGCCTGCCGTCTTCTCTTCCGCCTCAACGCGGCGGACGAGGACGCGATCGTGCAACGGACGAAAGTTCATTGCTGAGTCCCTCTTTACAGTGAGTGTTACAGATTTCTGGCACTCGCGATGTGCGAGTGCCAACGACCGGGATATGTGCCCGCTCATCAGGCACGTCAAGGGAGCGGTGGCGCAAAAATGGACGCAATGGGACCGTGCCGCGACGGCCCGAGCCCTGCTTCTGTGTTGCTTGGCTAAGACGGGCCGTTGCACCCTGCCCGCTCCTGCTCTAGCGCAGGATCATTGAAGCAAGGAGCGTGACGTGAAGCTGGTTCGGGGCGCATGGAAGCTGCTGGTCGCGATCAAGGACGGGTTGGTCCTGATCGCGATGCTGCTGTTCTTCGGGTTGCTGTTTGCGGCGCTAAACGCGCGGCCGGGATCGAAGCCGATCAAGAACGGCGCGCTGGTGCTCGATCTCGACGGCACCATCGTCGAACAGCCCGAAGACATCACCGCGATGGCGGCGCTGTCCGGCAGCAAGGCACCGCAGCAGTTCCGCGCCCGCGACCTGCTGCGCGCGATCGACACCGCCCGCAGCGATGATCGCGTCAAGGCGCTGGTGCTCGATCTCGACCGCTTCGGCGGCGGTTATCCGGCGACGATCAACGAGGTCGCCGAGGCGATCCGCCGCTTCCGCGATACCAAGAAGCCGGTGCTGGCCTATGCCACCGCCTATACCGACGCCGGCTACCGCCTCGCCGCCAACGCCAGCGAGATCTGGGTCAACCCGCTCGGTGGCACGCTGTTCACCGGTCCGGGCGGCAACCAGCTCTATTACAAGGGCCTGATCGACAAGCTCGGCGTCAACACCCACGTCTACCGCGTCGGCAAGTTCAAGAGCTTTGTCGAGCCCTACACCCGCGCCGACCAGAGCCCCGAGGCGCGCGCCGCCAGCCAGCAGCTGTATGGCGCGCTCGAAGGCCAGTGGCAGGAGGCGATCGCCAAGGCGCGGCCACAGGCGCAGGTGAAGCAGTTCCTCAGCCAACCCGACAAGCTGGTGCTCGCCGCCAATGGCGACATCGCCAAGGCCAATCTCGCCGCCGGCCTCGTCGACAAGCTCGGCGATCGCACCGCCTTTGGTCGCCGCGTCGCCGCGATCGCGGGCACCGACGCCAACAAGTCGGCCGGCAACTTCAACACCATCCCCTATCAGAACTGGGTCGACGCGCATCCGCTCAGCAAGGCCGGCGACGGCATCGGCGTGGTCACGATCGCCGGCGACATCGTCGATGGCGAGGGCGGCCCCGGCGAGGCGCATGGCGACACCATCGCCAAGGCGATCCTCAATGGCCTCGCCACCAAGAACCTCAAGGCGCTGGTGGTGCGGGTCGACTCGCCGGGTGGATCGGTGATGGCATCGGAGCGGATCCGCCTCGCGATCCTCGAGGCCAAGAAGAAGGGTCTGCCGGTCGTTACCTCGATGGGCGGGCTCGCCGCCTCGGGCGGCTATTGGGTGTCGACCCCGGGCGACTTGATCTTCGCCGAGCCGTCGACGATCACCGGCTCGATCGGCATCTTCGGGATCATCCCGACCTTCGAGAACACGCTCGCCAAGATCGGCGTCACCACCGATGGCGTGAAGACCACCGCGCTTTCGGGCCAGCCTGATGTGTTCGGCGGCACCAACCCGACGCTCGATGCGATCCTGCAGGCAGGCATCGAGAACGGCTATCGCCAGTTCATCGCCCGCGTCGCCCAGTCGCGCCACATGACCCCCGAGCATGTCAACGAAATCGCCCAGGGCCGGGTGTGGGACGGTGGCTCGGCGCATCAGCTCAAGCTGATCGACCGGTTCGGCAACCTCGACGATGCGATCGCCGAGGCGGCACGCCGCGCCAAGCTCGACCCCGCCAAGGTCCACGCCGAATATCTCGAGAAGAAGCCCGGCCTCGCCGCGCAGCTCGCCGCGTCGATCAACAAGGACGACGACGACGACGCGACCGGGGGCGACGTGTTCTCCCGGATCGCCGCCGATCGTCGCGGCATGCTTGCCCAGGTGCTCGGCGACGTGCGGCGGCTGGCGTCGGCCGGCTCGGTGCAGGCCCGCTGCCTCGAATGCGGCGGGTTCGGGCCGAGCAGCAGCGCCGTTGCCGACACCCGGCTGCTCGATCTGGTGATGGCGAAGCTCGGGCTATGAGGACCTGCCTGTGATCGCGCTGCGCCCCGCCCGGCCAGAGGATGCCGCGGCAATTGCGGCGATCTATGCGCCGCACGTGCTCGCCGGCACTGTGTCGTTCGAGACGGACGCGCCAGACGCGCGGACCATGCGTCACCGCATGGCGGCATCGGACGGGCTGTACCCGTGGATCGTCGCCACCGTCACCGACCAAGGCCGCGGCGGGGCCGACGGCGGCGTGCTCGGCTATGCCTATGCCACCGAATTCTCGGCGCGCGAGGCGTATCGCTGGACGCTTGAGACGACGATCTATGTCGCCGACGTCGCACAGCGCCAAGGGCTCGGGCGGCTGCTCTACGAGGCGTTGATCGACACGGTGCGGGCGCAGGGCTTCACCCAGGCGATCGGCCGCATCGCCCTCCCCAATCCGGGCTCGATCAGCCTGCACGAGGCGGTCGGCTTCCGCCGCGCCGGCGTGTTCCGCGAGATCGGCTACAAGCACGGCCAGTGGATCGACGTCGGCTACTGGCAGTGCGAACTCGCCGAGGCCGCGTCGCCGCCCGCCGAGCCGCGGCGATTCGCCGACATCGGCGTGGTGCGCGGCTAGGTCGCAGCGGACGGCTCCGCGGTTGGGCGGGACGACCGGCGCCTATCGTTTCTCGCCATAAGCGGGCAACGCCAGCCGCCAGCGGATCGCCGCCGCGCGCAGCGCGAAGCCGGCGCCGGCGCCGATCACCGCGGCGACCGCCGCCGGCACGCCGAGCAGCACCAGCCCCATGTACAATGCCGAGGCGAGCGCCGCAGCGGTGACGTAGAGCTCCGGGCGCATCAGGATCGACGGCTCGCCGGCCAGCACGTCGCGGATGATGCCGCCGACGCAGCCGGTGACGACGCCCATCAGTGCGGCGGGCACGGGCGGAATGCCATAGCCGCGCGCCTTGGTGACGCCGTAGACGGCATAGGCCGCGAGCCCGACCGCGTCGAACCAGCCGAGCGCGCTGTCCTTCCACCAGCGTTCCGGCGTTACCCATATCACCGCGGCCATGATCAGGCAGACGGTGGCGGCGCGCGGATCGTGCACCCAGAACACCGGCGCGCCGATCAGCAGATCGCGCACGGTGCCGCCGCCGACGCCGGTGATCAGCGCAAAGAAGGCGAGCGTCACCGCGGTCTGTCCGCGCTTGGCCGCAGCGAGCGCACCAGAGGCGGCAAATACCGCCAGACCGGCCACATCGAGCCAGGGCGCAAAGGACGGGAGCAGGGACACGGGAGGGATCATCGGCGCGAGCTTAAGCGGGGATGCCGCCCGGGGGAATGGCTGGCGGGTGCCGCTTGCCAGGTCAATCGACGACCAGTGCTTGGGTCAAACTGGACCTATCTCACCGCGCGAACACCCGCATTGATGGTAGCCCATCGGCATCCATCAACAAACGACGGAGACTCGGTCATGTCCAACCATACCCCCTCTGCCATATTGTCGCGAGCGGAGACGCTCTACCAGATCATCAAGGGATATTATGTCGACGGCGGCCCTGGCCAGCCCGGCCCGCTTCTGTCGGGCGACATCACCAAGGTGATCGCCGGCGAGGTCATTCGCGATCTCGCCTTGCATATTCGTGCCGAGCGACTGCAAACCGATGTCCGGGATCTTGCCATCAACCTGATCCGCCGTGGTGCCGACGAGGTAATCAGCAATGCCGAGTCCGACGGTCCGCCGTGGACCGACCTGCCCTTCCCCTTCCCCTGGCCGCCCAAGAAGTTCAGCCCGCGCGACAGCGTGTTCGGAGGGCTCGCGCAGGGCGCGCTTGACGACGTGCTCGCCGGGGTGGCCTATCACCTGGCGGATGCGGCTAACGCGCTGGGCAAGCACCGGTCGGCGGCGGCGTGAGATCGGCGTCCGGGGGCATTAGGGCTGTCTCTCGGCCGCCCTCATGCTCGCGGCTCACGCCGGGAAGCTACAGCCGGAACGTCAGAAGTGGCGGCCGATGACCAGACTGACAACCGGATTGACCTTGCTGCCATCGCCGTCGTGCGCGCCTTGATCGGCGGTGCCGGCATAGGCCCTGCCTTTCATCGCGCCGAGTTCGAGCCCGACGTTGGTGGAAGCGCCCACGGTGCCGGCATAGCCCATGGTCAGCGCCGGGGTGGAGCGCTTGAGCCCGGCCTTGGCGGTGGGCGCGGTCGCCGTCCGCGGCACCGCGAGCAGCGCCCGCGCGCTGGCGTCGGGGCCCGCGATCGCGCCACCGCTGGAGGCGCCCCGGACATCGTAGAAGCGGCTGCCCGCGGAGACCCGGAAGCCCTTGCCGTCCACCGGGTAGAAATCGATCATCGAGCCGGCAAGCCGCTGGTGAACGCGGTCCCGCGCGCCGAGCGGTCCCTGCGGCACGGTGGCGACATTGGTGCGGACCCGAAATCGTGCCGCGATGGCTGACGAGGTCTCGCTTGACCGCGCCAGGGTCAGCGTGTTTGGCGCGCGGGCTGCCTCGCGCGCCGGATCGAGCGGCTGGTGATCGTCGAACGGGCGTGGACCATGTTGCGCAGCCGCGGGTACCGCCGCGACACAGGCTACAACAATGGCAACGTCCCCGATAAATCGCATATGCTCTCCGGCATCAGCGGCGCTGGTCCGATCCCCATCGGTCCGGCTACCCGCGTAACATGGCTTTGGTGGCCAACCCATGGAGGTTGGTTACGGGCTTGCAACATTGCGACAAGACGTTCCCGCTCAGCGACGAGCCGTTGCGAGTGGCATCAGCCTGCCTCGGGCGACCGGGAACGGCTGGCCAACGGCGGCCCCGCCCGGTAAGGCGCCCGCTTTCAGATCAATCGAAGGCCAAGCCATGGGTTTCCGCTGCGGCATCGTGGGCCTGCCAAATGTCGGCAAGTCCACTCTCTTCAACGCGCTCACCGAAACGGCGGCGGCACAGGCCGCCAATTATCCGTTCTGCACGATCGAGCCCAACGTCGGCAACGTCGCGGTGCCGGACGAGCGGCTCAACAAGCTCGCCGCCATCGCCGGTTCGGCCAAGATCATCGAGACGCAGCTCGCCTTCGTCGACATCGCCGGGCTGGTGCGCGGTGCCTCCAAGGGCGAGGGCCTCGGCAACCAGTTCCTCGGCAACATCCGCGAAGTGGACGCGATCGTCCACGTGCTGCGTTGCTTTACCGAGACCGACGTCACCCATGTCGAGGGCAAGGTCGATCCGATCGCCGATGCCGAGACGGTCGAGACCGAGCTGATGCTCTCCGACCTCGAGAGCCTCGAGAAGCGCGTCCCCAATCTGATCAAGAAGGGCCAGCAGGGCGACAAGGAAGCCAAGATCGGCGCGGCGGTGCTCGGCCAGGCGCTCGAACTGCTCCGCGAGGGCAAGCCGGCGCGGCTGACCAAGCCCAAGGATGTCGAGGAAGAGCGCGTGTTTGCGCAGGCGCAGCTGATCACCGCCAAACCGGTGCTCTATGTGTGCAACGTCGACGAGGGCGATGCCGCCAAGGGCAATGCTCTGTCGGCCAAGGTATTCGAGAAGGCAAAGGCCGAGGGTGCCGAGGCGGTGGTCGTCTCGGCGGCGATCGAAGCCGAGATCGCGACAATGCCAGCCGAGGATCGCGGCGACTTCCTCGCCGAGCTCGGGCTGGAGGAGACCGGGCTCGCGCGGGTGATCACCGCAGGCTACAAGTTGCTCCAGCTGCTCACCTTCTTCACCGTCGGCCCCAAGGAGGCACGCGCCTGGACGGTGCATGCCGGCGCCAAGGCGCCGCAGGCCGCGGGCGAGATCCACACCGATTTCGAGCGCGGCTTCATCCGCGCCGAGACGATCGCCTATGACGATTACATCGCCTGTAACGGCGAAACCGGCGCGCGCGACGCCGGCAAGCTGCGCCAGGAAGGCAAGGAATATGTCGTCCATGACGGCGACGTGATGCTGTTCCGCTTCAACGTGTGATCCGGCTGGCGTGGGGAACGTTGGCTGCCTGGCGCCGACGGTCTCCACACTCGCTGCCGCAGGCCTGGGGCAAGCGCCTGAGTGACGCCGCTTGTCCCGCCGCCCCGCGCGGGCTATTCTCCGGGGCGTGGTAATGCGCCTGATCCTTGCCCTGATGCTGGCGATTTTTGCGGTGCCGACCGCGGCGCCTGCGGCCTGCCACGACGCGGCGCTGGCGGCGACGAGCTATCATGCGATGCCGATGCCGGGTGACGGTCACCCCAGGGCGATCCCGGCGCACGGCTGCATCGGCTGCATTCCGCCGTCAGACTGGCTGGCCGCGCGCATCCTGCCGCCGCTGCTCGTGCCGACGCTGATCCCGCACGCGGTGCCGGTGCGGCTCGATCTCGGCGGCGACACGCTGCCCGCACGGCGCCCACCCCGCTTCGCCTGAATGACCCGCCCCCGGGGGCGTTCCTCATTCGAGCGGAGTTTTTGATGATCAAGACACGATGGCTGGCGGCCGTAGCCGCCGCCGCGCTGTTGCCGACGATGGCGGCGGCGCAGGACCACGAGCATCAGGAGGGCATGGCCATGCCGATGCCGGCGATGGGCGGCATGGCGCATCAAACGCCGATGGCCGGGATGGCCGACGACCTCGGCGGCATGGCGGCCATGATCGGCAGCGGCGCCTATGTGCAAGGGTCGGGCACCGCGCGGCTGCCCGCCGACGAAGGCGCCATGCGAGGCAAGATGATCTACGCCGGCAACTGGATGCTGATGGCGCACGGTTATGCCTGGGGCGTCGCGACCGACCAGGGCGGCCCGCGCGGCGCGTCGGCGGCGTTTATCGAGTCGATGGCGATGTTGATGGGCGACACCGACCTAAGCGATCGCCTCCACCTTCAATTGCGCGGCATGGCGAGCCTTGAGCCAGCGATGGGCCAGCGCGGTTTTCCCAATCTGTTCGCAACCGGCGAGGTCGCCGATGGCGCGCCCTTGGTCGATCGCCAGCACCCGCACGACCTGATGATGGAGCTGTCGGCGCGGGTCGATTATCGGCTGGGCAGCGGCGACAGCCTGTTCGTCTATGCAGCCCCGGTCGGCGAGCCGGCGCTGGGGCCGAGCGCGTTCATGCACCGCGGCTCGGCGCGCTACTTGCCGATGTCGCCGATCAGCCATCACTGGTTCGATTCGACGCATATCACCTATGGCGTGGTGACCGCCGGCTATGCGGCGTCGGCCTTCCAGCTCGAAGCCTCGGCATTCCGCGGCCGCGAACCCGACGAGCATCGCTGGGACATCGAGACGCCGGCGCTCGATTCGTGGAGCGTGCGCGGCAGTTGGACGCCCTCGCCGCATTGGGCGGTGCAGGTCAGCCACGGCCGGCTCGACAGCCCGGAGGAACAGCATCCGGGCGAGGACGAGGCGCGGACCACCGCCAGCGTGCAATATGCCACCGGCGGGCTGGCCACGACGGTTGCCTATGCGCTGAAGGACCGGCTGCCCGGCCGGGCGCTGAGCGCGTGGCTCGGCGAGGCCAGCTGGGAGATCGACCGCCACCATGTGATCTTCGGCCGGGTGGAGAATGTCGCCAACGACGAGCTGTTCCCGGACGAGGCGAGCCCGCTCCACGATGCCAAGTTCCGGGTGACGAAGGTGGAGGCGGGCTACGCCTATCGATTGCGGATCAGCGGGCCGCTGGGGGTCGCGCTCGGCGGCACGGTGGCAGGCTATGCCAAGCCGGCGGCGCTGGACACGGCCTATGGCGATCCCGTCAGCTGGACCTTGTTCGCCAAGTTCGCGCTGGGGATCTGACAAGGCCAGCAAGCCCTTCCCCCGCCCTCGCCGCGCGCCTAGAGGGCGGGCGCCCCCACCCCTGATCGGGACGCTGTCCAGTGAAGAACCTGCCCCTGCTCGCCCTCGCCCTGTCGCTCGGCGCCTGCGCCTATCCCTATACGCCCCCCGCGCTGGGCCCCGTCACCCAGCCGGCACCCTATGTCGCCACCGCCGCGGCGCCTGCCGAGGCTCGTGCGCCGGTGACGATCCTGGTCTCGATTGACGGCTTCCGCCCCGATTATCGCAACCGCGGCGTGACCCCGAACCTCAACGCTCTCGCCGCCGCCGGCGTCTCGGCGTCGATGCGCCCATCCTTCCCCTCCGTCACCTTCCCCAACCATTGGACGCTGGTCACCGGCAAGGTGCCCGATCACCATGGCATCGTCGGCAACAAGATGGAGGATCCGTCACGCCCCGGCGAGACCTTCACCATGGCGACCGACGATCCGTTCTGGTGGAATGCCGCCGAGCCGATCTGGGTCAGCGCCGAGAAGGCCGGTATCCGCACCGCGACAATGTTCTGGCCGGGCGCCAATGTCGGCTGGGGCGGCACGCCGATCCCCAACAGCCATGGCGCGATCGCCGGTGCGACCCGGCCCGAGGATTGGCAGCAGTTCAACCAAGCGGTGACCGGCGCACAGCGGGTGGATGCGGTGATCGATTGGCTGCGCCGGCCGGCCGCCACCCGCCCGCGGTTCATCACGCTCTATTTCGACACGGTCGACAGCGCCGGCCATGCCCATGGCCCGCAGGCGCCGGAAACTACCGAGGCCGTGGCCGGGGTGGACGCGCAGATCGGGCGGCTGGTGCAGGGCCTCGCCGGGCTCGGCCAGCCGGCCAATCTGGTGATCGTCGCCGATCACGGCATGGCGGCGACCAGCAGTGACCGGACCATCGCCATGGACCAGCTGGAGGATCCCGCCGATTACCGGCTGGTGGAGACCGGACCCTATGCGACGCTGTTCCCCATGCCCGGCCGCGACGCCGCGGTGGCAAAGGCACTGCTGCGCCCGCACGCCCATCTGACCTGCTGGCGCAAAAGCGAAGTGCCGGCACGGCTGCGCTATGGCACCAATCCGCGCATCCCGCCCTATATCTGCCTCGCCGAACCCGGCTGGATGGTGCTGAAGACCGCGCCGACCACGGCCGGCAGCGGCGGCATGCACGGCTATGACAATCGGGCGCCCGACATGGCGGCATTGTTCCTCGCCAACGGCCCGGCGTTCGCGCGGGGCAAGACGCTGGCGAGCTTCGACAACACCGATATTGCGCCGCTGCTGCGCGACCTGCTGGGCCTGCCGGCGGGCGATCGGCTCGACGGCGACGATGCGCCGTTCAGGGGCGTGCTCCGCCGATGACGCGTTCGGCGGGGCTGCACCTTTGCCAAAGAAGGGTGTAGCCTCGCGGAGACTTGGAGAGCACGGCATGCAATATTTCGAGGATATCGCCGTCGGCGACACGGCGAGCTTCGGCCGTTATGCCGTGACCCGCGAGGAGGTGATCGCGTTCGCTGAACGCTACGATCCGCAACCCTTCCACCTCTCCGACCAAGCCGCGGCTGCGACCCATTTCGGCAGGCTGTCGGCGAGCGGCTGGCACACCTGTGCGATGACCATGGCGATGCTGGTGGAGCATTCGACCGCGATCGGCCACGCAGGTCTCGGCTCGCCTGGGCTCGACGAGCTGAGATGGCTGCGACCGGTATATCCGGGCGATACCTTGCGCTGCGAAACGGAGGTGCTCGACGCACGACGATCGGCAAGCCGGCCCGAAATGGGGCTGCTGAAGAGCCGGATGACCGTGTTCAATCAGGACGACGTGGCGGTGATGACCTTCGTATCGAACCTGATGGTGGCGACACGACCGGCCTGAGGCTCGAGCCGCGTCTGGATGAGCCGTCACCCCGAACGTGTTGGGTGACGGCCCACCGATCCAGCTCAACGGCCGCCCGTAGACCCTAGCGGCGGCTGCCGCGGCCGCCGCCGCGGGGGCCGCCGCGATAGCCACCACCGCCGCCACGGAACCCACCATTGCCCCGGGCCTGCGGCGCTGCCGCAGGCGCCACCGCCTGCGGCGTCGCGTCCGCGCCCTGCGTCACCGCAGCAGCACCGTTGCCACGATTGAAGCCGCCACGGCCACCGTCACCGCGCGGACGGCCCTGGAAGCCGCCAGGTCCGCGGTTGCCCTGGAAACCGGGACCGCGATTGCCCTGGAATCCCGGGCCGCCGGGGCCACGATCGCCGCGGTTGAAGCCGTTCCAGTTGTTCTGGAATCCGCCATTGCCGCGACCGCCGGCGCCACGGCGCCCCTGCCAGTAGCGCCGCTGGCCATCATTCCAGCGGAACGGCCGACGATACTGATCATAGACGTAGATGCCGGTGCCGGGATAATAATAGTCGCCGTACCAGCCGAAATAGGACGAGCCATAGCCCCCATAATAGGGGTCGCCGCCATAATAACCGTCGCCAAAGCCGCCGCCATAACCGCCGTAGCCACCGTCATAATAGCCGTCGGCATAGCCTGCCGGCCCATAGCCGACGCCGACGCCGCTATAGCCATAGCCGTCGGTGCAGCCGGCGGTACCGATGCCGGCACCAATGATCAGGGCAGCAAGCCCTAAACGCTTCAAAAACATGGTGCTCTCCCAAACACATGAGAGGCGCGTGGCGGGCTGGCTTGGCAAAAGCTCGCTAGGCAGGCTGGATACGCGCCGATCGTCGTTCAACGAGGGCGGTCTATCGCAGGTTCCGCCTGAACCGTTAATGACCGGCAAAGGCGATCAGCGAATCCACTGCGATGCCGTCGCCGCGCAAGGCCTCGGCGCCTCCGAGTTCTGGCAGATCGATAACGAATTGAGCCTGCTCGAGCACCGCACCCGCCTTGCGCAGCAGCCGCACCGCGGCACGCGCGGTGCCCCCGGTCGCGATCAAATCGTCGACCAGCAGCACGCGCTGGCCGGGAACCAGCGCATCCTCGTGCATCACGATCCGGTCCTCGCCATATTCAAGCGCATAATCTTCGCCGATCGTCGCCCCGGGGAGCTTGCCGTCCTTGCGGATCAGCAGCACGCCGGCATCGAGCGGCACCGCCAGTGCCGCGGCGAAGATGAAGCCCCGCGCCTCGATGCCGGCAACCAGGTCCACCGGCCCGCGGGTCGCCGCCGCCATCCGCTCGATCGTGGCGGCAAACCCGGCCTTGTCGAGCAACAGCGTGGTGATGTCGCGGAACTGGATACCGGGCTTGGGGAAGTCCGGGATGGTGCGGATCAGTGCCGCGAGGTCATCGTTCATGACCACCTCCCTAGCGTGCGACGGGCGGCGAGGGAAAGACCCTCGCCGCCCGCTGCGCGCAATCCCGGGCGTAGCCGGGATGACGGCGCTGCCCTCAATGCTTCACGTCGCGCCAGACGTTCTGATAGGCGCCCCAGGCGAGGAAGCAGAAGATCACCAGGAAGATGATCGCCCCGAAGCCGGCGGCGTGGCGCGACTCCAGGTTGGGTTCGGCCGTCCAGGTCAGGAATGCCGACACGTCGCGTGCCATCTGGTCGACGCTTGCCTTGGTGCCATCGGCATAGGCGACCTGGTTGTCGGCGGTCAGCGGTGGCGGCATGGCGATGTTGAGATTGGCGAAATACGGGTTGTAGTGAAGGCCCTGCGGGGTCTTGGCGCCGGGGAACTCCTTGAGCAGCGCCGCCGGCTGGGCACGATAGCCGGTGATCAGCGCGTGGATGTAGTTGGGGCCATCCTCGCGTGCCTTGGCCATCAGCGACAGGTCGGGCGGCAGTGCATTGTTGTTGGCGGCGCGGGCGGCGACCTCATTGGCGAAGGGCGACGGGAACCGATCGCTCGGCACGTTCTTGCGCGTCGTCGCCTCGCCGGTGTCGGGGTTGATCGTCGGCTGCTCGATCACCCACTGATTGGCGATCGCCTTCACCTCAGCCTCGGAATAGCCGATCTTGGTGAGGTCGCGGAACGACACGAACTTGAGGCTGTGGCAGGCCGAGCAGACCTCCTTGTACACCTGGAAGCCGCGCTGCACCTGGCGCCGGTCGAACTTGCCGAAGAAACCGTCGGACGACAGCCCGATCGACTGGGGATGCAGGTGGAAGACGTGCTCGGCGGTTTCCGGTGCCGGCTCGGTGATAGCGGTCCTGATCGTGCCGAACAGCGCGAGTCCGAGCACGAACACGAAGACTACGCCGATCAGCGAGGCGATGATGCGAGGCATGAGTGGTTGATCCCCCAGTCGGTTCAGGCTTGCGCCGCGCTTTTGGCCGGGCTGGTGCCGCCCTGCTTTGCCAGCACCGCTTCGGTGATCGAGAAGGGCAACGGCCGTGGCCGCTCGGCGCGCGCCACCCAGGGCAGGATGATCAGGAAGTGGGCAAAATAATAAGCCGCCGCGACCTGGCCGAGCATGACGTTCTTCGCGGTCGCCTCGGCGCCGCCGACATAACCGAGCACCAAAATGTCGATGAGCAGGATGATCAGGAACACGCGATACACGGGCCGGTAATTGGCCGAGCGCACTGGCGAGCTATCCAGCCACGGCAGGAAGAACAGCAGCAGGATCGAGCCGAACATCGCCAGCACGCCCCACAGCTTGGCGGGCAGGATGAAATTGGCGGTGAAGCTCTTGAGGATTGCGTAGAAGGGCAGGAAATACCATTCGGGCACGATGTGCGCCGGCGTCGAGAGCGGATTGGCCTCGATGTAATTGTCCGGGTGGCCGAGCAGGTTCGGACTGAAGAAGATCAGCGCCGCGAACACGAGCATGAACACGCCAAGCCCCACCGCATCCTTGGCAGTGTAATAGGGATGGAACGGCACGGTATCCTGCTCGCCCTTGACCTCGACGCCGGTCGGGTTGTTCGAGCCGGGGATATGGAGCGCCCAGATGTGGAGCACGATCACGCCAGCGATCACGAACGGCAGGAGATAGTGGAGCGAGAAGAAGCGGTTGAGCGTGGCATTATCCGGCGCGAAGCCGCCGAGCAGCCAGATGCGGATGCTGTCGCCGACCAGCGGTATTGCCGAGAAGAAGCCGGTAATCACCTGCGCGCCCCAGAAGCTCATCTGCCCCCAGGGCAGCACATAGCCCATGAACGCGGTGGCCATGATCAGCAGGAAGATGACGACGCCCAGCAGCCACACCATCTCGCGCGGCGCCTTGTACGAGCCGTAATAGAGGCCGCGGCCGATGTGCACATAGACCACGAACAGGAACATCGAGGCACCGTTGGCATGGGCGTAGCGCAGGAACCAGCCGGCGTTGACATCGCGCATGATGCTCTCGATCGAGCCGAAGGCGACGCCGGAATTGGCGGCGAAATGCATCGCCAGCACGATGCCGGTGACGATCTGGATCGCCAGCGCCGCGCCCGAGAGCACCCCGAAGTTCCAGAAATAGTTGAGGTTGCGTGGCACCGGATAACCCGCGCCGACGGCATTGTAGACGAGCCGCGGCATCGGCAGCTTCTCATCGAGCCACCGCATCAGCGGCTGCTTGGGTTGATAGTGTTTGGCCCAGGGAAAGCTCATCTGTCGCTACCTCAACCAACCGTCACGAGCGTGTCGGAATTAAACGTGTAATCGGGCACCGCAAGGTTCTTGGGCGCCGGCCCCTGGCGGATCCGCGCCGCAGTGTCGTAGGCGGAACCATGGCAGGGGCAGAAATAGCCGCCGAACGGTCCCTTGTTCTCGCCCTCGCCGGCGCCGAGCGGCACGCAGCCAAGGTGGGTGCAGACGCCGAGCGTGATCAGCCAATTCTCCTTGCCCGGCTTGGTTCGCTGGGCGAGCGTCTGCGGGTCGCGCAGGCTGGCGATGTCTACCTTGTTGGCTTCAGCGATCTCGGCCGGGGTGAGGTTGCGGACGAACAGCGGCTGCTTGCGGAAGCTCGCCTTGATCGCCTGGCCGGGCGCGATCTTGGAAATGTCGACCTCGGTGGTCGATTGCGCCAGCACGTCGGCCGACGGGTTCATCTGGTTGATGAGTGGCAGCACGATCGCGATCACGCCGACCCCGGCAAAGGATACGGCAGCGATGTTGATGAAATCACGACGGCGAGGATCAGATGCATGTTCGTCGAACGGTTCCGGCGATTCACCGGGTGGGACCGTGCTCTCACTCACCATAAGCCTCAGCCTTTATTATCTTTATGAGGTCGAGAGCCTTGCCGTTAACGGTCCAGGCCCCCGCCGACCCTGCCGTCCCCACGTCAGGATGGCGAAGTGATAGACGGCAGCAATCGCCTTTGCCAACTTCATTTTGCGAGGCGGGGTGCGACGCTGTAGTGGCACGAGCAATGAGGATCGCTCTGTACCAACCCGACATCGCCGGCAATCTCGGCACCATTCTGCGCACCGCGGCCTGCTTCGGGGTGGCGGTGGACGTGATCGAACCGACCGGCTTTCCTTGGGGTGATCGCGGACTCGCGCGTGCCGGGATGGACTATGCGGCGGCGATCACGGTGAGCCGTCATGTCGACTGGGAGGCGTTTCTGGCCACCGTCGACGGCCGGATCGTGCTTGCGACCACCGCGGGCGCGCAGCCGCTGCCGCAGACGACGTTCGCCGCGAGCGACGTGTTGCTGTTCGGATCGGAGAGCGCAGGCGTGCCGCAGGCGGTACACGACCGCGCCGATCTGCGCGTGCGGGTGCCGATGCGCCCCGGCCTGCGCTCGCTCAACGTCGCCGCCTCGGCCGCGATCATCGCCGCCGAGGCGCTGCGCCAGACCGGCGGATGGCCCGACGAGCAGCCCTTGCAGCAAGGGTAAGTCCTTGTGTTTTGGCGCTCGATGGCGCATAACGACGCCATTGGGTCCCCTCGTTGAGCACGGCCTGACTGAGAGATAATGTCGCGCTCCCGCTCAAGTCGAGGAAGCTGCATGTCCCGCGCCATCAACGTCAAGTCTACCGAACAGCAGGTCGTTGCCCTGTGCCGCAAGCACGACGTCACGATCAGCGCGATCGAGTCCCTCCCGTCCGGCGGGACCCGCGTGGTGCTGATGAACGGCGATGCCGCCGAAACCATGCGTACCGCGTTCGGCAAGAACATCCTGACGGGCACCGTCACACGCACCCCGCTGCGCCTGCGCACCGCCTGAGGCGCCAGCGTCGTCTGGCCGACGGTGAGTCGGCCGGCGGCGGCGCAACTCGACTTTGTCCGGCGCATCCCGCTATGGCGCCGCGATGCTGCACCTCGATCACGAACAGTCCGCCGCCCGTAGCTGGTTCGAGGGTCTGCGCACCCGCATCTGCGCCACCTTCGAGGCGATCGAGCGCGAGGCCGGCTCCGACGCATCGTTCGCCTATACGCCCTGGGACCGGATCGATCCCAGCGGCGAGCCGGGTGGCGGTGGCACCCGCGGATTGATGAAGGGCAAGGTGTTCGAGAAGGTGGGGGTCAACGTCTCCACCGTCGGCGGCACCTTCGAGGGCGAGTTCGGCCGCACCATCCATGGTGCCGGCGAGGATCCGCGCTTCTTCGCGACCGGGATCAGCCTGGTCGCGCACATGGCCAATCCGTACGTGCCCGCGGTGCACATGAACACACGCTTCCTGGTCACCACCAAACGCTGGTTCGGCGGCGGCGCCGATCTCAACCCGCCGCTGCCGATCCCCGAGGATACCGACGATTTCCACGCGACGCTGAAGGCGGCGTGCGATGCGCACGACCCGGCCCACTATCCGCGGTTCAAGGATTGGGCGGACGAGTATTTCTACATCCCCCACCGCCAGGTCCACCGCGGCGTCGGCGGCATCTTCTACGATCATCTCGAAGGCGATTTCGACGCCAACTTCGCCTTCACCCGCGATGTCGGCGAGGCGTTCCTGGATGCCTATCCGCGCATCGTCCGCCGCCGGATGGGGCTGCCGTTCACGACCGACGACATCGCCGCGCAACTGGCGTGGCGCGGCCGCTATGCCGAATTCAACCTGGTGTATGATCGCGGCACGCTGTTCGGGCTCAAGACCGGTGGCAATATCGACGCGATCCTGATGAGCCTGCCACCGGTGGCGACATGGGATTGATCGCGGTCACTGCCGGCGAGCTGGCGACGGTGGTGACCACGCTGGAGATGACTCGGCGACCGCCGCTGCGCCCCCTGCCCGCCGCCCCGCTGCGGCTGGTGACCTGGGCAAAGCCGGAACTCGACCATTACCGCACGCTGTTCCGCCGGGTGGGCGGGCCGTGGCTGTGGTACTCGCGGCTGGCGATGGCCGATGACGCGCTGGCGGCGATCATCCATCATCCGGCGATCGGCGTCCATGCGGTGGTCGATCGCGCCGGTATCGAGGTCGGCCTGCTCGAGCTCGATCATCGCCTGCCGGGGTCGTGCGACCTCACCTATTTCGGTCTGGTCCCGGAGCTGGCCGGCAAGGGCATTGGCCGGTGGCTGATGGCCGAGGCGCTGATGCGCGCCTGGTTGCCGGGGACGACGCGGCTGACGGTAAATACCTGTACGCTCGATCACCCGTCGGCGCTCAACTTCTACCGCGCACAGGGTTTTACCGCGGTCAGGCGGACGATCGAGACATTTCCCGATCCGCGCCTGCTTGGGCTGCTGCCGCGCGAAGCCGCGCCGCAGATCCCGCTGCTCGGCTAACGCGCCAGCCGGCGATAGGCGCAGATCGCGATCAGCGCGAGACCGAGCTGGGTCGCCATCGCCACCGCAGCCGCGGCTGCATCGACTAGCGCCACCGCAATCGGATTGCCCCCGCCGCCTTCCCGCAAAGCCGTGTCAGCAAGCAGGAACGGCTGGCCGGCGAGCAGCCCGACCAGATAACCGAATGCCGCCAACCCCATCAGCGACAGCCCCTGCCCGCGGGTGAGCGACAGCGAGCGGCGGATCGCCTGCCAGGCGCCGATCGGCTGCTCGGCGACCAGTACCGGCGCGGTGAGCATCGTCCGCCCGAGCACGTACAGCCCCGGGATCACCAGCACCCACATGCCCAAGCCTGCCGGTATCGAGACCAGCATCATCGCCAGGAAGAAGCGCGGATAAAGAACGAGCGCACGCTTCATCGCGGTGCCGACCGCGGGCCGCGTCGGATCGACGTAAAGCATCATGATCACGGCAAGCCCGTAATAGGCGAGCGCATAAGCCAGGAAGAAGCCGAGGCCATAGCCCTGCACCCACACCGAGACCGCATTGGTCCAGGTTTCGGCGCGCGTCTGTGCATCGGCGATCGCCTGCTCGGGCATCGGCATCGGCGGCACGAACAAGGTGAGCGCATAGGCCGGCAGGAACAGAAACGGCGGCACCACCCGCAGCAGCAGCCCCGCGTCGCGGCGCAGCAGCGCCCAGGCATCGGCGAGCACGCCGGCAAAGGTGATCTTCATGCGGGTAATGGCTGCCTGGCTACAAAGGCGACGTAGAGCTGGGCGACGAATGCCAGCGCGATGGTCGTGAAGATGGTGCTGACGATCGAGCCGACGACGCCTGCAAGGAAGGTCACGGTGGCGGTGGCGTCGCTGCCGAGGATCAGGCGGAAGATCAGGCCGGACACCGAGCTCGCCGCCATCACGGCAATGCCGAAGACGATGCTGAACAGGATCAGGACGCCGACGATGCGCCAAGTGTGGCCCCGCGTCAGCTGCCAGCTGCGGCGCAACGCGCCGAGCCCGCGCTGCTCGTGGAGCACCACCGCATTCAGCACGGCGAGGCGAGCGAACACGAAGAAGGCGATGATGCCTGCCACGAAGCTGTAGAGGCCGGCGAACGCCAGCGCCCCGGGCCGGGCGGCCGCTGGCATCGCACCGGCAGCCATCGCTCGCCAATCCATCCCCGAGGCGCCAAGAGCGACGAGTGCCGGCACGAACAGCAAGGTGATGATCAGGCCAAGCACCAACGATACGCCGATCAGCGGCAGCAGCCGCTTGCTCGCCAGCGCCTGCGCCTCGGTGCGGCCGGTGGTCGGATGGCTCGCAGCGGCGATGATCGCCAGCTCCCCCCACAGCATGACCACCAGCACCACGATCGACAGCAGACCGCCGACCAGCGCGAAGCTCACCGTGCCCGGCGTCGCGTAGGCAACATAGGCATCACGCACGATCGTCGGCACCAGCAGCGTGGGCACGGCGATGCCGGCGAGCATTCCTGCCCGGCCGCTCAGCACCTCGCTGGTGCGATCCCATACATTGCCCATCTTGACCATTGGCTACCCCCGTCTGCCCAGTGCCTTCCCGCGGTGCGATTAGCCCAAGCGCCGTCGCTTGGCCATCGCTTGCAAGCGCGGTGCCCGTGGCCCAGATGGGCCGGGTGACGACGACGGACATACCCGGGCTCGACGGGATCGAATGGCGGGTGACGCCGGGGCTGACCCCTTACGAGGAGGCGCTCGCCGCGATGGAGGCGCGCGCCGCTGCGGTGCTGGCGGGCGAGGCGCGCGAACTGATCTGGCTGCTCGAGCATCCGCCGGTCTACACCGCGGGTACCAGCGCCGATGCCGCCGACCTGATCGACCCGCGCTTTCCAGTGATCGCCACCGGGCGAGGCGGCAAATATACCTACCATGGTCCCGGCCAGCGGATCGGCTATCTCGTGCTCGATCTCAACAAGCGTGGTCGCGATGTGCGCTGCTTCGTCCATGGCGTCGAAGGCTGGGTGATCGCGGCGCTGGCGCGGGTTGGCGTCGACGCGTTTCGCGCCGAAGGCCGCGTGGGCATCTGGACGCGCGACGGCGGCGAGGAAGCCAAGATCGGGGCGATCGGGGTGCGGGTACGGCGCTGGGTCACGCTGCACGGCTTCTCGGTCAACGTCGCCCCTGACCTCGGCCATTTCGGCGGGATCGTGCCATGCGGGCTGCCGGATTTCGCCGTCACCAGCCTCAAAGCGCTCGGAAACGACACCGATCTTGCAACTTTCGACGCCGCGCTGGCGTTCACCGCCGAGCCTTTCCTCGATACTCTTTCTTGCGACCTTGAAAACGGGGCTTGAGGGCGTGGGCTTATCGAATTAATGTCCACCACGATTTGGGTATTAAAAGGGCCAGCAAGCCTCCAAATCCTCTTTCTAGGGAGCTTCCAATGCGTGCACTCATCTCCAAGGTTCTGACCGGTTCGCTGATCGCCGGCGCCGCGCTGGCCGTTTCGGCTTGCGGTCCGAAGACCGAGACCACGACCGAGAACACCATGGTCACTGACATGAACACGACCGACGACATGGGCACCATGTCCGACAACATGACCGCGGTCGACGGTTCGATGAACGGTGGCGCGATGGCCAACGACACGGGCGCCATGGGTAACGACACCATGATGACCACCAACACGACCACGACCACCAACGCGATGTAATTCCCACTCGGGAATTAATACGTTGATGAAACGGCCGTCCGGGCAACCGGGCGGCTTTTTCTTTGTTCCGCGGCCTGGCGCGCGCCTGCGTCGACTGATCGGCGATTGTCGTTAATGGGGGATTGGGTCAGCGGGCAAATGGCTCTAGAATCGCTGGCGAATACTTCGGGTGAGGATCGATTGAGATGACGATGTTGCGTAGCGCCTTTGCCGTCGGCGGCATGGCCTTGAGCCTGGCAGCAGCCGCGCCGGCCTCGGCGCAGTTCTTCCTGCGCTCGCACGATTTCCGCGGCGATGTGGTGCGCGGCGACGAAGAAGGGCTCGGCCAGGCGCTACCGGGGTCGACCGAGGCGGAACGGCGTGCCGCAGTGATGTGGAGCATGCGCGCCGCGCTGAACGTGGCGGCGCTGCAATGCCAGTTCGAACCGACGCTGCTCACCGTCCCGAATTACAATGCGGTGATCAAGGATCATGAGGCCGAGCTCAAGGCCTCGTTCGACACCCTCACCAAATATTTCAACCGCGTCGCCAAGACCAAGGCGCTGGGCCAGGTGGCGCTCGACCAGTTCGGCACCCGCACCTATTCGGGCTATGCCACGGTCGCGGCACAATATGGGTTCTGCCAGACCGCCAGCGTGATCGGCCGCGACGCGGTGTTCGTCCCGCGCGGCAGCTTCAACGTGATCGCACATGAGCGGATCCGTGAACTGCGCAACAGCCTGGTGCCCTATGGCGAGCAGCATTTCTCCACCTATCTGCGCCGCGATTACGCGTCACTGCCGGTGCTCGACCCCAAATGCTGGGACAAGAAGGGCAGCTGGGTGGCCAAGAAGTGCGGTGTCAGCAGCTGGCCGCCCTCGGGCATCGCCACTGCGGCTCGCTGATCGTCTCGCGGCGTTGATCATCGTCATCCTGGGCGTGGCCCGGGATGACGAGGGCCTCCGGGGAAGCGCTTAGCGCAATCCCAGGAACTTGTGGGTCTGCAGCGTCAGGCGCCAGTGCGGCCGCGCCATCACCACCGCGATCGCCGCCTCGGTGTTGGCGGCATGATTGGCATCGTCGAGCGGCTGCAGAAGCCGGTGGGTGAAAGCCCAGCCTTCCATCTCGTCGATATCGCTGCCGGTCTGCGGCCAGACCAGCTTGAGCTCGTCGCCGGTGCGCTGGACGACGGTGCTGCCCGCCTTGGGGCTGACGCAGATCCAATCAAGCCCCGGATGCGCCGCGAGCGTGCCGTTGCTCTCCACCGCGATCCTGAAGCCGGCATCGTGCAGCGCCCCCACCAGGGCATCATCGATCTGCAGCATCGGCTCGCCGCCGGTGAGAACGACAAAGCGGTTTTCCGCGCCCTCACCCCAGAACCCCGTCACCGCCGCGACCAGTGCCGCGGCATCGGCGAACTTGCCGCCGCCCAGCCCGTCGGTGCCAACGAAGTCGGTGTCGCAGAAGCGGCATACCGCCGTCGCCCGATCAGCCTCGCGGCCGCTCCACAGATTGCACCCGGCAAAGCGCACGAAGACCGCGCGGGCGCCGGCGTTCACCCCCTCGCCCTGCAGGGTCAGGAACATCTCCTTGACGGCATAGCTCATGGCCTGACGGCATACACCGTGGGATCAGCGACGCCTGCCTCCTCGAAGCCCTTGGCGCGCAGCCGGCAGCTGTCGCACAGCCCGCAATGCTCGCCCGCCGGCGTGGGGTCGTAGCACGACCAGCTCAGCCCCATGTCGAGCCCAAGCCGCGCACCCTCTCGAACGATGTCCGCCTTGGTCATGTGCTGGAGCGGCGCGTGGATCTTGAACGGCTCGCCCTCGACGCCCGCCTTGGTGGCAATCTCCGCCAACTCTTCGAACGCGGCGATGAATTCGGGACGGCAGTCGGGATAACCGGAATAATCGAGCGCGTTGACGCCGATGAACAGGTCGCGCGCGCCCGCCGCCTCGGCCCAGCCGAGCGCGAGGCTGAGGAAGATGGTGTTGCGCGCGGGCACATAGGTTACCGGGATGCCCCCCCCGCCGTCCGCGCCGACGCCGTCCTTGGGCACGTCGATATCGTCGGTCAGTGCCGAGCCGCCAAAGGCGGAGAGATCGAGCGGCAGCACGATGTGGCGCTCGGCGCCGAGCGCGGCGGCGACACGGGCGGCGGCGGCGAGCTCGATGCGGTGACGCTGGTTATAGTCGATCGACAGCGCGAGCAGCCGATAGCCGGCCTCACAGGCGCTGGCGGCGGAGATCATCGAGTCGAGCCCGCCGGAGACGAGCACGACAGCCAGCGGTGCGGCCTGAGGTTGAGTTGCCATGATCCGCGCGGCGCTAGGCCAAGCGCGCGCAAAAAGAAAGGGCCGCGGTGGTCCGCGGCCCTTAGGGAAGAGCAAAGCTCTTTAGGGAGAAAAGCGTGCCGAAAGAAAGCACTCACCCCGCTTAAGGGCTGCAGGTGAAAAGCGCGTTAACGCCCGCCGTTCCCGCCGAAACAAGCTGGAACGGCAGCCGGTGAGCGCAGCGGGACGGATCGAGTCATGCGGCCGCAACCGCCTCTGCAGGAACGGGAAACTTGGTCGAGCAGAAAGCGCAATCGACCTGGATCAAGCCGTGCTCGTCCGCCATCTCGCGCCGCTCCTCGGCCGAGAATTTGGCGAGCACCCCGGCAATATATTCGGCGTTGCAGCGGCAGCCACGGCTGAGCGGCGTCGAGGCGAGAGCGCGCACCTCCGGCTCCTCGTTGAACAATCGCCACACCAGCGTTTCCAGCGGCAGTGCCGGATCGGCGAGCTCGTCCACTCCCATGGTGCCACCGAGGGCAGCGACATGCTCCCATTCGGGATGATCCAGCCGGGTATGCAGCCGCTCGCGGCCGACCTCTCCCTCGGGTAGATGCTGGAGAAACAGCCCGCCATCGATCGTATGGCCGTCGGCATCACGGGTGATACCGACACGGACCAGGCTCGGGATCTGCTCCGACTGGATGAAATAGCTCTCCGCCGCCTCGGCGAGCGTATCACCGTCGAGCGGAACGATGCCCTGATACCGCTCGCCGCTGGTCGCGAGATCGAAGGTGATGGCGAGATAGCCCTGGCCGAACAGCGCGAACAGCGTCGGCTTCTCCGGCGCCTGGGCGAGCTTCTCGGCATCATATTGGATATAACCGCGCAGCTCGCCGCCACGATAGTCGCACACCAGCAGCTGGACGACGCCGCTGTCGCTGCGGGTCTGCATGGTCAGCTGGCCCGCGGGATCCTTGAGTGTCGAGCCGATCAGCGCGGCCAGCGTCAGCGCCTCGGCGAGCAGCGCCTCGATCGCAGGGGGATAGGCATGGGCGGCGAGCACCGCGTCGAGCGTCGGCCCGAGGCGAACAACACGACCACGCGCGCTGCGAGAGGGGATCGCGAAGCCGAGCGCGCGATCCAGATCGATGGTGGTTTCTTGCATGTCGCCCAAATGGGAACCGATGCTCGCAGGATCAACAGGGTCAAGGCGACCAGCTCGGGGCGGCCGCGCCGCGTCAGCCGATCTGGCCAAACACCCAGCGCAGCACGGCCTTCTGCGCGTGCAAGCGGTTCTCCGCCTCGGCCCAGATCAGCGATTGCGGGCCATCGATCACCTCGGGGGTGACCTCCTCGCCGCGGTGCGCGGGGAGGCAGTGGAGGAACTTCGCATCCGGCTTGGCGCGCGCCATCAGCGCCGCATCGACCTGATAGGGCGCGAGCGCGGCGAGCTTGGTCTCGGCATGCGCCTGGCCCATCGAGATCCAGGTATCGGTGACGACGATATCCGCGCCCTCCACCGCTTCCTGCGGCGAGGCGACCACCCGCGCGCGGCCGGACGCCCGGGCGATCGCCTGCTCCTCCAGCTGGAACCCCTGCGGGCAGGCCGCAACGACGTCGAACTGCATCAGCGCCGAGGCCTCGACGATCGATGCGAGCACGTTGTTGCCGTCGCCCAGCCACGCCACCTTGAGCCCGGGCAGCGCCTTGCCGCTCTCGATGATCGTCAGCAGATCGGCCATGATCTGGCATGGATGCGAGGCATCGGTGAGACCGTTGATCACCGGCACGGAGGCGTAATGCGCCATCTCCTCCACCTTGGCGTGATCGTCGGTGCGGATCATGATCGCATCGGCATAGCCTGACAGCACGCGCGCGGTATCGGCCACGCTCTCGCCGCGGCCGAGCTGCATGGTACCGGCATCCATCACGATTGAGCTGCCACCGAGCTGGCGGATTGCCATGTCGAAGCTGACGCGGGTGCGGGTGGAATTTTTCTCGAACACCATCGCCAGCGCGTGCCCGGCAAGTGGGGCATCGGCATCGACCTTGCCCTTGGGCCAACCCGCGCGCGCGGCCTTTCGATCGATCGCATCGGCCAGCATCGCGGCAATGCCGTCGGCACCGGCATCGGTGAGGTTGAGGAAGTGGCGCATGATATTTACCCTAAACCCCTCTTCCACCGGGAGAGGGAAGATCGCTCAATCGTCGCTGGCGGGAACGTAGACCCGGGCGGCATTGCTCAGTTTCTCGATCGCCTCGGCGATGTGACTTTCATCGATCACGAGCGGCGGCACCAGGCGCACGACGTTCTCACCCGCCGAGACGGTGAGCAGCTGATGCTCGTCGCGCAGGAAGCCGACGAAGGCGCGTGCGTCGCTCTTGAGCTTGAGGCCAAGCATCAGCCCGTGGCCGCGGACCTCCTCGAACAGATGATCGTGATTAGGGATCATCTGTTCGAGCGCCTGGCGCAGCCGTTGGCCCATCTGCTCGACATGCTCGAGGAAGCCCGGCTCGTGGAGCACCTCGAACACTGCCTCGCCCGCGGCCATCGCCAGCGGGTTGCCGCCATAGGTGGAGCCATGGGTGCCGAACACCATGCCCTTGGCGGCCTGTTCAGTCGCCAGGCACGCGCCGAGCGGGAAGCCGCCGCCGATGCCCTTGGCTACCGCCATGATATCGGGCGTGACGCCGTATAGTTCGTGCGCGAAGAACTTGCCGGTGCGCCCATAGCCGCACTGGACCTCGTCGAGCACCAGCAGCAGGCCATGCTCGTCGCATGCCTTGCGCAAGCCCTGGAGGAAGGCCGGGCTTGCGGGGCGCAACCCGCCTTCGCCCTGGATCGGCTCGACCAGGAAGCCGGCGGTAGTGTCGTCGATCAGCGCCAGTGCCGCATCGAGATCGTCGAATGGCGAGTAGGCGAAACCCGGCAGCAGCGGCTCGAACCCGTCGCGCATCTTGGCTTGGTTGGTCGCGCTGATCGCGCCGAGCGTGCGCCCGTGGAAGGCGTTGTGGAAGGTGATCAGCGTGTGGCGCTGCGGATTGCCGTTGGCGAAGTGATAGCGGCGTGCGGTCTTGATCGCGCATTCCACCGCTTCGGCGCCCGAGTTGGTGAAGAACACCGTGTCGGCGAAGGTGGTGTCGACCAGCTTCTGCGCGAACGCCTCGCCCTGCGGCGAGCCGTAGAGATTGGAAACGTGCATCAGCGTCGCCGCCTGGGTGGCGATCGCCTCGACCAGCTTCGGATGGCCGTGGCCGAGCGCGTTGACCGCGATCCCGGCCGCGAAATCGAGATAGCGGGTGCCGTCCTCGCCGAACAGATAGACCCCCTCGCCTCGCACCGGACGCACCCCGCACCGTGGGTAAACGGGCATGAGCGCAGGTGTAGACACGGGCCTTCTCCTCTCGAAAACGAGAAAGGGCGGCCCGTCGTGGGCCGCCCGGAGCGGTCTAATACTGGGGGTAAGACGGCCGGGTCAACACCGGCGTCCTGCTAACGCTATGATGATTTGGCTTGCACCTTGGCGACAGGCGTAAGATCGACGATGTCGACACGCCGTTTATTGGCACGGAACGTCATGCGCGATCCGGTCGGGCTCTGCTTATCGCTCACAAACAAATAGCGTTCGACCCGCATCACACCCGGCGCATCGGCCGCCCCCTTGAGCGGAAGGTAACGGCGCTGGCGCAGCGCGCGTGTTGCCACCTCAAGCCACTGTCCGTTTAGGTGATCCGACTGACGGACCGTATCGATGTCCTTGACCGTTCCATCGGGCGCGATCCAGAAGCTGACATCCGCCCATTGCGGCGTGTCGTCGCCAACGGCAGCTCCATAGACGGCATCCTGCATGTCGATCGCCGGGGCATAAGCCAGCGTCGGCTGATCGCTATCCTCAGGCTCCATTTGCGCGATCGCCTTCTGCAGCGCAATGTCCTTGTCCTTGGCATTGGCCAGTCGCACCCTCATCAACCGAACGCCATTCCGATAGGGAGCAAAGGCAGGATCAGGATTGTTTTCGATCCGCTCGATGGCGCGTTGGGCGTCTGGCCGCGCTCTCGGTGCTACACTTGCCACGGCGGAGAGCAGTACAGCGCTGCGAAACAGCGCCATTCCCTCGACAGCTGGAAGATGCGCCCGACGGGCTTTGGTCGCAACCCAGCGATAGTGGAGAAGCGCGCCATCGAGCCGGCCTTCCTTTGCCATTGCGTCGCCCACCTCCAGCCGCTGCGCGAACACTCGCACATCATCCCCCGATAGTCCCTTCTTTAGGGCATCCACGGCATCGATGGATCCAATCCGAGCCGGATCTATTAATCCACTGACGGATGCTAGCCGAGCGTTTGCGCGATGGAGATCTGACACTTCGACCGGTAGCTCCGCAGCATATTTACTGTTGCGATGCCGTGCCGCAAGTAAGGTCGTTCGGCTTCCTTGATAATCGCCGGCAACAAACTGATTTTCAGCATGCGTCAGCGAGGCAGCAATATCCTCCTTCGGCGAGCAATGCCGAGCGAGACAAGCCGCAAGCGCCGCAGCACTTGCTTCGGGCCGCTGCGCCGTGATGACGATCGTGTCGTCAGGATCGCCTGACTTAGCATCAACCTTTCCAACCAAGGCGGTAGCCGTCTGAACCATAGGTGGCATTACCGCTGCTCCGGTCTGCAGCATCAACATCATCGCCAGCGTTGCCATGGTTAACTCTCCCGACACGATCTACTACCAGCTGATTATGCAACGTAAAGAAGTCGCAAGCAAATGAAAGGTCCAGTGGAAACAAAACTAAAGATGCTACCCTCCTTCTGTCATCTGCTTGGCTAAGCGTCGGCAAGGCGATGTTAGCTGACACCTGGCGACTTTCAATTTTTGGCGGAGCAATGCGCGACTGAGCCGCGCCACGAGACCAACGAAGGATCACGTATGAGGCGTACACGCCATGATCGCCGCGTCATTACCGCCGCATCGGCAGCGAGCCTGATCGAAGGTGTGTCGGGCTCAGCCGCAGCGCGTACGCAGCCGCTGCACGCCACGGTCCCACCGCAAGTGTTCAGGAACTCGGTACGGCTGGCGGTAGGCTGGATTTCATTTTAAATCAGGTATGCGTCGGTGTGGCGCGGTGTGACACGCGGGCATTCGCATCTAGCTGAACGGATGATCAGGCGTCGATAGCTTCCTCGTCGAGCCGCCCGGCATTCTCCTGGATGAACGCAAAGCGATGGGCGGGATTGTTGCCCATCAGACGGTCGACCAGGTCTTTCACCCCTGCCCGCTCCTCATATTCCTGCGGCAGGGTGATGCGGATCATGCCGCGGGTGGCGGGATCCATCGTGGTCTCGCGCAGCTGCCCGGGGTTCATCTCGCCGAGGCCCTTGAAGCGCGAGACTTCCACCTTCTTGCCCTTGAACGGCCCCGCCTCGATCGCGGCGCGATGGGCGTCGTCGCGGGCGTACATGGATTTGGCGCCGGCGGTGATCCGGTACAGGGGCGGCTGGGCAAGGTGGAGATGACCGCGGCGGACCAGATCTGGCATTTCCTGGAAGAAGAAGGTCATCAGCAGCGTCGCGATATGGGCGCCGTCGACGTCGGCGTCGGTCATGATCACAATGCGCTCGTAGCGCAGCTGACTGGCGTCGCACTCCTTGCGGGTACCGCAGCCCAGCGCCTGGATCAGATCCGCGATCTCCTGATTAGCGAGTATCTTGGCGCTGGTCGCGCTGGCGACGTTGAGGATCTTGCCGCGGATCGGCAGGATCGCCTGGGTCTTGCGATCGCGTGCTTGCTTGGCCGAGCCGCCGGCGCTGTCGCCCTCGACGATGAACAGCTCGGTGCCGGCAGGGTTGTCCGCCGAGCAATCGGTGAGCTTGCCCGGCAGGCGCAGCTTGCGCGCGCTGGTCGCGGTCTTGCGCTTGACCTCGCGCTCCTGCTTGCGACGCAGACGATCATCAAGCCGCTCGAGCACATAGCCGAGCAGCGCCTTGCCGCGCTCCATATTGTGGCCGAGCCAATGATCGAAATGATCGCGCACCGCCTTCTCGACCAGCCCCGCCGCCTCGGGCGAGGTCAGCCGGTCCTTGGTCTGGCTCTGAAATTGCGGATCGCGGATGAACACCGACAGCATCAGCTCGCTGCCGACCATCACGTCGTCGGCGGTGATCTCCTTGGCCTTCTTCTGGTTGACCAGTTCACCGAATGCGCGGAGCCCGCGGACCAGCGCCTGGCGCAGGCCCTGCTCATGGGTGCCGCCATCGGGCGTCGGAACGGTGTTGCAATACCAGCTGTAGCTGCCGTCGCTCCAAAGCGGCCAGGCGACCGCCCACTCGACCCGGCCCTGGTCCTCGCCCGGAAAGGCCTGCTGGCCCGCAAAGAAGTCGGCGGTGGCGCATTCGCGCCCGGCAACCTGCTCCTTGAGATGATCGGCCAGGCCGCCGGGAAACTGGAACACCGCCTCGGCCGGCACGTCGTCGCCGACCAGCTCGGGCGCGCACTTCCAGCGGATTTCGACACCGGCGAACAGATAGGCCTTGGAGCGGGCCAACGTGTACAGCCGCTTGGGCTTGAAGCTGAGCTCCGGTCCGAAGATCTCGGTATCGGGTGTGAAGGCCACGGAGGTGCCGCGGCGGTTGGGCGCGGCGCCGACATGCTCGAGCGGCGCGAGTGCCAGGCCCTTGGCGAACCGCTGGCGATAGAGCTGCCGATCGCGCGCGACCTCCACCACCGTATCCGACGACAAGGCGTTGACCACCGAGGCGCCGACGCCGTGGAGACCGCCGCTGGTCGCATAGGCCTTGCCCGAAAACTTGCCGCCCGAGTGGAGCGTGGTGAGGATCACCTCCAGCGCCGACTTGTCGGGAAACTTTGGGTGCGGGTCTACCGGCATGCCGCGACCGTTGTCGACGATGGTCAGCCGATTGCCCGGCTCTAGCGTGATGTCGATGCGCGTGGCGTGGCCCGCCACCGCTTCGTCCATCGCATTGTCGAGCACCTCGGCGGCGAGATGATGCAGCGCGCGCTCATCGGTGCCGCCGACATACATGCCCGGGCGGCGGCGGACGGGTTCGAGCCCTTCCAGCACCTCGATTGAAGAAGCATCATAAACGGGAGCCGCCTTGGCGGACGAAGCGAACAGATCTTCAGGCATCAGCCAATGATATAGGCAGTGTTCGCGGTTCGTGCCAAGCGCCTCGGGCATTGCAACCGCCGATCGCCCCTTGCGTGGCGGCGATGATGCCTGGCTGTAAGGAATGATTGCGCGGCGCCGACCGCTGCATACCCGCGCCACCCGGGCTCGTTCCTGTCGCATCAATGCCAGGGAGAATTCGATGCGTACCTTCACCGCCGGCCTGCCGATCCTGCTCGCCGCCACCGCCGTGGCCATGCCAGCTGCTGCCCAGCAAGTTTCCGACGATGCGCCGTTCAGCGGCCTCTACGTCGGTGCGGCGGGAGGCTATGACGTACAGCCCAACGATGTCGGCTCCTCGATCCTGTTCGACCGCAACCTCGATGGCGCATTCGGCGATACGGTGACCACCGCCGCTGGCGCCAACGCCTTTTCGCCCGGCTTCTGCAACGGCGCCGGCCGTGGCGCGCAGCCGGCGCTCGGCGGCTGCCGCAACGACAAGGATGGCTGGGCTTATTACGGCCGGGTCGGCGCGGACGCGCAGCGCGGCAACATCGTGGTCGGCCTGGTCGGCGAGTTCGGCAAGAGCGAGATCAGCGACAGCGTGACCGGCTTTTCCACCACGCCGGCCAATTACGTCATGACGCGCAGCGTCGGCTGGGAGGCATCGGCGCGTGGTCGCATCGGCTATGCCGCCAATACCACCCTGTTCTACGGCACCTTTGGTCCCGGCTATGCCAGGATCGACCGCAGCTTCACCACCACCAACACCGCCAACGCCTTCAGCCAGAGCGGCCGGCGCAACCAGTTCGGCATCACGGGTGGTGGCGGGATCGAGCAGAAGCTCGGCGAGCATTTCTCGATCGGGATGGAATATATGTTCCATCAATATCAGGACGACGATTATCGCGTTCGCGCGACCGCGGGCACCGCACCGGCGACCAATCCGTTCATCCTCGCTCCCAATACGGCAGGCACCGATTTCAAGCGCTCGGACGACACGTTCCGATGGCACTCGCTACGCGCCACGGCCGCGTTCCGCTTCTGATCATGCAGCAAGAGGCCCGGCCGTCGCAACGACGGCCGGGCCTTCTGTTGTTCGGACGTGCCGGGCAGGCGCCCGCTACGATCGACGTGCCGGCGGCCTAACGCTGTCGGCCGGCCAATCAGCGGACCCGCGGACCACCGAACGGCAGCGGCGGCGGCGGACGACGATCGCGGCGCGGCAGCTGCGCCTGGTAAGCGTGGCCGCAATGCGCGACGCAATAGGGGAACCCCGGGTTCACCTTGTCGCCGCAGAAGTGGAAGTCCGGCTCGCCCGGATGGCCGAGCGGCCATTTGCAGATGCGATCGTTGAGATCGAGCAGGCTGGTCTTGCCGGCCATATCCGCCGATGGCTTGGCGGGAACCAGGCGACGCGGCGGCGCCGGGGTTGCCGGCGGCTGCTGCTCGCCGGGCGACTGGCGGACAAAGCCACCTGGGCCGACCGAGCGCATCACCGGCTCGTCGCGCTTGACGGGTGCCGGCGCGGGAGCCGCTTCGCGCTCCGCCTCGGCATCATCCTCTTCCTCATCGTCGTTGAGGTCGAAGGGCGGCGGCACCGGCGTGGCCGGCTGCGGCACCGGCTCGACCGGCGCGGGTGCAGGCGCCGCAGCGGCGACGACATCGGGCTCCGCGGCGGGCTTGCCGTCCGTCTCGTTCGCCTTCACCGGCGACGGACGTGATTGCAGCCCCAGGCGATGAGCCTTGCCGATCACCGCGTTGCGGCTGACGCCGCCCAGCGCTTCGGCGATCTGGCTGGCGGTCTGGCCGCCCTCCCACATCGTCCTGAGCGTTTCGATCCGCTCGTCAGTCCACGACATTCTTGCTTCCTCGTTCGGCGCCGGGTTGCGGGCGACTGCGGCTGCGGTTACCCGCACAAGCCATGAGCAGCCATCCCCCCATCGGCGAAATTCGTTCGGCGATCCGGGCCGAACCAGGCGTACCGGTCATCCGGAACGTCAATTGGGGCGGCCTGAAGACCCTCTATATCAAGGAGGTCCGCCGGTTCTTCAAGGTCCACCTCCAGACGGTGTGGGCGCCGGCGATCACAACGCTGCTGTTTCTGGTGGTATTCACCATCGCCACCGGCGCAAAACGGCCGGTGCTGGTGGGCGGCGTCACCATCCCCTTTGCCGATTTCATCGCGCCCGGGCTGATCATCAGCCAGGGGATGATGGGCCCGGCGTTCGCCAATGCGAGCTTCTCGCTGCTGGTCGGCAAGATCCAGGGCACGATCGTCGATTATCTGCAGCCGCCGTTGTCGACGCTTGAGCTGCTCAGCGCATTGGTGGGCGGGGCGATGACCCGGGCGTTCATCGTCGGCTTCATCTGCTGGTGCGCGATGGCCCTGTGGCCCGACGTGCATGTCACCCCGTCGCATCCGCTCGCGGTACTGTGGTTCGGCTTCCTCGGCGCGGCGTTCCTGTCGTTCCTCGGCGTGCTCACCTCGATCTGGGCGGAGAAGTTCGACCATGCCGCAGCGGTGACCAATTTCGTGATCGCACCGCTGTCGCTGCTCTCGGGCACCTTCTACTCGGTCGACAAGCTCGCCCCCGCGTTCCGCGCGTTCAGCCACGCCAATCCGTTCTTCTACATCATCTCCGGCTTTCGCTACGGCTTCCTCGGTACCGCCGATTCGCCGGTGATGCTCGGCAGCATCATCATCTTGGGCATCGACATCGCACTCGCGGCCCTGTGCTTCACGCTGCTGAAGCGCGGCTGGAAGCTCAAGAACTGATGGCTGCCGCGGCGATCGCTGCGCTGATGCTCGTGGCCGCTCCCGCCGGTCAAGCCACGACAGCGGCGCCGACTGCCCAGCCGGCGGATGCCGCCGTACGCATACAGGCCGAGGCACTGATTGCCGTGCTCGCCGGCCACGGCGGCTATGACCGTTACTTCGCGACGAGCTTCCGCGATGCGGTGCCGCGCAGCCGGCTCGACCCGCTGCTCGCGCAGCTGCGCGCCACGCTCGGCGAGCCGAAAGAGATCGAGACGCTCACCCCCGAGGGTCGGTGGAGTGCGATGCTGGTGGTGCGCTATACCCGTGGCACCGCGACCATGCGGCTGGCCGTCGAGCCGGCGGCGCCACATGCGGTGAGCGGATTGCTGATCACCGGCACCGCGGCGCAGGATGACAGCCTCGGCCGGATCGAAGCCGAGATCAAGGCGCTTCCCGGCAGCGCTGGGCTCGGCCTTTACGCACTGACTGACGGATCGCCGACGCCGGTGCTCGCGATCAACGCGCAGGCGGCGGCGCCGCTCGGCTCCGCGTTCAAGCTCTGGGTTCTCGCCGAGGCCGCGCGTCAGGTAGCGTCCGGCGAACGGCATTGGGGCGACGTGGTGCCACTCGGCGCGCCGTCGCTGCCGTCGGGTATCCTGCAATTGTGGCCGCCGGCGACGCCGATGACGTTGCAGGCGCTGGCGACGCTGATGATCTCGATCAGCGACAACACCGCGACCGACACGCTGGTGACGCTGCTCGGCCGCGACCGGATCGATGCGTTGGCCGCGGCGAATGGCGGCAGCACACCGGTGCTGACCACCCGCGAAGCCTTCGTGCTCAAGACCGATGCCGCGCTGCGCGGGCAGTGGCAGGCGGCTGATGCCGCCGGGCGGCGGGCGTTGCTCGACCGCCAGAAGTCAGCGATCGGCGCCGCGCCGCTCGATCCAACCATCTTCGCCGGCGATCCACTCGCCATCGACAGCGTCGAATGGTTCGCGAGCCCACGCGCCATCGCCGGGCTGTTCGACCAGCTGCGCCACGGCAGCGACACGGTGCGGGCGATCCTCGCGGTCAACCACGGCGCCGACCCCGGCACCGCCGCGCGGCTTGGCTATCTCGGGTTCAAGGGCGGCTCGGAACCCGGCGTGCTCACGCTGAACTTCCTTGCCCAGGCGAAAGACGGCCGCTGGTATGCAATTGCCGGCAATTGGCACCGCACCGACGGACAGATCGACGAGGTGAAGTTCCTCGGGCTGATGTCGCGGGTGCTGGCGCTGGTCGCTGCGCGCTGACCGATCGGCTCAGGCGGTCAACGCCGCAACCAGCGCCTTGACCTTGGCCTGGCGCCATTGCGGCAGCGGCGCGACTAGCCAGTAGCCGAACCGCGACGGCTGCGGATCGCCGATTACCGTGACGCGCCCAGCGGCAATGTCTGCCGACGCCAGCATTTCGGGTACCGTCGCCCGGCCGAGCCCGGCGGACACCGCGTCGATCGCGAGCCCGGCATCGGCGACCTGGACCAACGCGGTGCCGCCGCTGCTCGGCGCGCCGTGCCAGCCGATCGTGGCGTCGCCGCCGCCGGGCGCGACGATCGTTACCATGCCTTCCGATTCGAGCGCCTCTCCCTCATGCTCGCCGGGCCCCTCGCCCCAGCGGATCGCGAGATCGAGATTGGCCTCGGTGAAGTCCACCGCGTCGTCGGCTGCGATCAGCACGAAGCGGAGATCGCCGTCGCCGGCGGCGACCTCGGCGAGCCGCGGCATCAGCCATTTCACCGTCAGGTCGCGCGGGGCGGCGATGGTCAGCGACTTGGAGGACTGCCCCGCCTGCATCGCCCGCACCGCCTCCTCGAACTGGAGGAAACCACCGCGCAAGGCACCAAGGCCCGCCTCGGCCTCGGCGGTGAGCTCGAGCCCGCGGGTGGTGCGGCGGAACAGCACCACGCCGAGCGTGTCCTCAAGCGCCCGGATCTGCTGGCCGACCGCGGCCGGCGTCACCGCGAGTTCGTCGGCGGCGCGAGTGAACGACAGGTGACGCGCCGCAGCGTCGAGGACGCGCAGGCCATTGAGGGGAAGATGGGTGCGCTTCACGACGACACCGCCGGCGCCAGCAGGCTGAACCGGGGGATCGCGACGTCGAAGTGCGCGCCGTCTTCCGAGATCATCCGGTAGCTGCCCTCCATCGCCCCGGTCGGCGTCGCCAACGGGCAGCCGGAGACGTAATCGTAGCTCGCGCCCGGCTCGATCAGCGGCTGCTCGCCGACCACACCCTCACCCTCCACCGAATGGCGGGCGCCGCGGCCGTCGGTGATCACCCATTGCCGGGCGAGCAACTGGACGGTGGCATCGCCCTCATTTTCGAGGCGGATGTGATAGGCCCAGAACCAGCGGCCGCGCGCCGGCTCGGACTGTTCGGGCAGATAGCTCACCGACACCCGGACGGTGACGCCATGGGTGGTCTGGGCGTGGGGGAAGAACTGCTTCACAGCCCGGCCTGGCGGAGCGCCTGGTCGAGGTCGTCGATCAGATCCTGCGGATCCTCGAGCCCGACGTTGAGGCGGAGCATGCCCTCGGTCACGCCCATCTCAAGCCTTTTGTCCTCGGCGACGCTGGCGTGGGTGGTGGAGGCGGGGTGGGTCATCAGCGAGCGCGAGTCGCCGATGTTGTTCGAGATATCGATCAGGGTGAGCGCGTCGAGCAGGGCGTGGGCCTGGGTGCGGTCCGCGACCTCGAAGGCGAAGATCGGGCCGGTCGCGTCCATCTGGCTCATCGCCAGCGCATGCTGCGGGTGGCTCGGCAGCCCGGGGTGGAGGATGCGCGGCACCCGGCTCTCGACGAACCGGCCGACCCGCACCGCATTCTCGGACTGGCGGCGGATGCGCAGGTCCAGCGTCTCCAGCCCCTTCAGCACCACCCAGGCGTTGAACGGCGACAGATTGGGGCCGGTGTTGCGGGTGAAGGGCAGCAGCGTGTTGGTGATGAAATCCTCGGTGCCGCACACCGCGCCGGCGAGCACCCGGCCCTGCCCGTCCATCATCTTGGTCGCCGAATAAGCGGTAACGTCGGCGCCGAACTCCATCGGCCGCTGCAAGGCCGGGGTGGCGAAGGCATTATCGACCACCGAGGTGATGCCGTGGCGGCGGGCGATGGCGCAGACCGCGCGCAGGTCGACGACATCCATCGTCGGGTTGGCCGGGGTCTCGAAGAAGAACACCTTGGTATTGGGCCGGATCGCATCCTCAAATTGCTGCGGATCGCGGGCATCGACGACCGTGGTCTCGATCCCGAACTTGGGAAGCAGGGTATCGGTCAGCCAGCGGCACGAGCCGAACGCGGCGCGGCCGCCGACCAGATGATCGCCCGCCTGCAGCTGGCAGAGCAGCACCGCGGTCATCGCCGCCATGCCGGTCGCCATCGAGCGGCACGCCTCTGCGCCCTCCAACAGCGCGATGCGCTTCTCGAGCATCTCCACCGTCGGGTTCTGCAGCCGGGAATAGGTCATCCCCTCCTGCTCGCCGGCAAAGCGCGCCGCGGCGTCGCCCGCCTTGTCGTAGCTGTAGCCCGAGGTGAGGAACAACGCCTCCGACGTCTCGCCCCATTCGCTGCGCGCGGTGCCGCCGCGGATCGCGAGCGTCGCGGGGCGCCAGTTGGCGGTGATCGATCGGTCCTGGCCTGCCTTGCGCTTCATGGCCGCCGCTTTGCCGCTAACCGGCCAAAGCCGCAAGTACGCGACTTGCCAGCACGCCCGCCAACGGGAACAAGGGCGCGTGCTCGCCCCGCTCCGCCGCCCCCTCCCCGCCGCGCTCGGGCTCGGCCTGATCGCCGAGCTGCTGTTCGCGTGGCGGCTGACCGTGCCGCACAAGCTGGTGTTCGACGAGGTCCATTACGTCCCCGCCGCGCAGACGCTGCGCAGCCTCGCCGGACCGGTCAACATCGAGCACCCCTTGTTGGGCAAGACGCTGATCGCGCTCGGCATCACGCTGTTCGGCGACAATCCGCTCGGCTGGCGGGCGCTGTCGACGCTCGCCGGCACCGCGGTGGTGGTCGGCGTGTTCGCGATCCTGTGGCTCGGCCTACAGCGCCTGCGCCCGGCGGTGATCGGCGCCACCCTGACAATTCTCAACTTCACCGTGTTCATCCAGGCGCGGATCGCGATGCTCGACGGCTTCATGGCGGCCTTTGTCGTGCTCGCGCTCGCGGCGATGCTGTGGTCGATGCGCGGCGGCAGCAGCAGCCAGGTCTGGCGGCGCTGGCTGCTCGCCGCCGTGCTGCTCGGCCTCGCTGTCGGCGTCAAATGGACCGCCGCGCCCTATGTGGCCTTTGCCGCGCTCGCCTTCCTGCTGCTGCGCCGCAGCCGGCCCGATCGCTGGCCGGGGCTGGCGCCGCTGCCCGCGCTGGCGGCGCTCGGCCTCGTCAGCATCCTCACCTATTTCCTGACCTTCTGGCCGGCCTTTCTCTACCGCACCGAGCCGCTGACGCTCGCGACCCTGCTGCCGTTCCAGGCGGTCATGTACGCTCAGCAGACCCAGGTGCTGCCGCCGCACACCTATCAGTCGAGCTGGTGGAGCTGGCCGCTCGACCTCAGGCCGATCTGGTATCTCTACGAGCCCGCCGACGGCGCGCAGCGCGGCATCCTGATGCTCGGCAACCCGGTGGTGATCTGGGGCGGGCTGGTCGCGGTGCTGCTGTGCCTGACAAACTGGGTGCGCGCCCGGCGGACGCCAACGACGGCGACCGCGAGCGGCGCGGCGGCGGCGCTGTGGATCGCCAGCCTGGCGATGTGGGCGATCATCCCCAAGTCGCTCGGCTTCTTCTATTATTACTATCTGTCGAGCATCTGGCTCGGCATCGTCATCGCGGTGGCGCTCGATCACTGGCGCGCGCGCCTCGGCGACTGGGACGAGGCGGTGCTGCTCGCCGCGGCGGTGCTGTTCGTCCACTTCTACCCGATCATCGCCGCCACGCCGCTCGCCGCGCCGGGGTCGTTCCACCGCTGGATGTGGCTCAAGAGCTGGGTCTGACGAGACGCAGAAAACGGCGGAAATCCGCCGAAGGTCTCACGAAAGTCACACCTGCGCGAGAGCGCGATCCCGCGGGCGAAGTTGAGGAAGTTGAGATCATGCGCGGGGATGATCCGGCGCGATCGTTTCCGTTCATGCGACCATGAGAAAGAGCGGGAATAGGTTGCGGGCAAGGTATCAAGACCGGGGCGTGTAGGACAGCGGATTGTCGGCGGCGTTGCCGCGCCGACGACGGCGGACGGCGGTGCGGTTCCCGATTGCGGGCGCAGCGGCCGCGCGGCATGATCCCCCTGCCGCAACCCCAGCCGAACGGACGAGAGATGAGCCGCATCGCCAGCTTCGCCGACTTCTGGCCTTATTACCTGCGCGAGCACAGCAAGCCCGCCACCCGCGCGCTGCATTATGCCGGCACGACGCTGGTGCTCGCCTGCCTGGTCGCCGGGATCGTCACCGGGCATTGGCGATTGTTCGTGCTGATGCCGGTGTGCGGCTATCTGTTCGCCTGGATCGCGCATTTCGCGATCGAGCGGAACCGGCCGGCGACGTTTCAATACCCGTTGTGGAGCCTGGCGGCTGATTTCGTGATGTATGGCTGTTGGGTGAGCGGGCGGATGGGGCGGGAGCTTGCGCGGGCTGGGGTCCGGTAACGCCGAATTGCGGACACTCAGCTATGTGATACCAACATCCTGTGGAGCACGGATATCGCAGCCTCTCGTTAATTCCGCCCGATCGGCGTCTGTTCGAGCGATCGAAGGTCAACACCGCCCTCAACCTCTAGCTTATGCAGGTAGATTCGATTTGCTGCATCAAGCTGATTTTGAAAGTTGGCAAGGTGAACTGACGTCAACGTTCCGCCATCCTCGCGCTGTTGCTCCAGCGCAGCTTTTCTGATCGATAGCAGCGTACGTTTGTGACCCGCATTGATCCCATAGATACATTGCGCAGAAGCCGAACACAGGCCGTATCTGTAGTCGGACTCAAACTGTTGCGCTTGAACGACTATCGGGCTGACCAAGGTTGCAAGGGCCAAGCTTAATGTTGCACCAGCGGTTCGCATCTCAAAGCTCCTGGTAAGGCAAGCAACAGAATAGGTGACTCTGCAAGATTGTCTATCCAGAACGGCTTGGCCAAGCGATCGATCCGGATGGTCCTTCCGCAATCCATCAAATCCGGCCATTCCCGAAACAGCAACCCTAACGGGAAAGCTGCCGTTCCGCAGTCGCCCATATGCGGACATTGCCCGTGACAGGTCGGACCGCCGGTAACAAACATTGACCGCTCCCGATCAGGCGGTAGGCTGGCCTTTTAGGAAGCCATAATGCGCAAGGCAATACTAGCATCCGCCTCAACCGTGTCGGCCATATTCCTTTTCACTCACAATGTATCAGCGCAACTTCCTCCTCCCCCGCCTCCCGGTTTTCCGGACTACGTTCACTTACTTGATGACGCATATAACAAGCAGGACATTATCGCCTATGGTAATTTGTTCCGGGAAGACGTGAGAGTCTTTGTTGATGGATTACTTGTCGCAAGTGGGCGACCTTTGTATCTCGAGCGGATCAAAGCGGAATTTAAGCGTAACCTGTACGTCTCCACCTTGTCATGGGCGCAAGGATCGCAGATCTTAACGATGCAATCGGTACGCGGCTGTATCCCTGAACATCCTGACCCGAATACGGTTTATCATGGCTGCGGTTGGGCGGTTGCTGTTCGTTACGATCTGGCAGGCGATCACAAGATCGCCGCGGTTCATATTTTAGAAGCCGAGCAAGCCTGGAATATACACGATACGGCGAAATGAAACGCGTAGGCTAGCGCTTCTTTGGCGAGATCGGGCGTCGAATAGCTGCCCTTCGGCAAACCACCACAATCTGCCTTCCGCTCAGTACCTTCCCCACACAAACCGCGACGATAGCGCGTAATTCCACACCGCGCCGACCAGCACGCCGATCAGCGCCGAGGCGGCGATGCCGCCGCTGCGGGCGTCGTGGACGAAGGCGGCGATGCCGACGTTGGCGACCAGCCCCACCGAGCAGACCGCGCAGAACGATACCCAGCCGTCGAGCAGCTGGCGCCAGCCCTTGAGGCGGCGGTCGCGGTAGGTGAGCGTGTTGTTGAGGACGAAGTTGAAGGTCATCGCCGCGAGCGCGCCGAGCAATTGCGCGGCGATGAAATCGGCGCCGGCGAGCATGGCGAGGCCGAGCACGCTCATGTGCACCCCCACCCCCATCACGCCGATGCCGGAAAACATCGCGAAGCGCACGGGGACGAGATGGCCGAACATCCGGTCGTAGAGCGCGATCAGATATTCCATCGCCACCACGTGATCGAGCTTGGACTCGCCCTCGGTGCGCACCCGGAAGGTGTAGGGCAGCTCGGCGAAGCGCAGCGGCTCGGCGCTGGTGGTCATCAGATCGAGCAGGATCTTGAAGCCGATCGCCGACAGCTCGGGCGCGAGGCGGCGGGCATGGATGGTGCGGATCGCAAAGAAGCCGCTCATCGGATCGGACAGGTCGCCCTTGAGCACGCGGCGCGACAGGCGGGTGGCGAGCGCGGACTTGGCGACGCGGTCGCGGTCCCACTCGCCGGTGCCGCCGCCGTCGACAAAGCGCGAGCCGACGACGAGGTCGAGCGCTTCGTCGCGCTGGAGCAGGTCGAGCATCGCCGGCAGCAGCGTCTCGTCATGCTGGAGGTCGCCGTCGATCACCGCGACCACCGGCGCCGCGGTCGCGCACATCCCCTCGATACACGCCGACGACAGGCCGCGCCGGCCGAAGCGCTGGATCACCCGCACCCGAGGGTCGGCGCGGCCGAGCTCGCGCGCGGCGTCGGCGGTGCCGTCCGGGCTGTCGTCGTCGACGACGATCGCTTCCCAGCGGCGCCCGGCGAGCGCCGCGTCGAGCCGGGCGATCAACGTCGGCACATTGGCGCGCTCGTTGAAGGTCGGGATGACGACGGCGATCTCGAGCAGGTCGCTCACAGGTGCGCGATCACCGCATCGCCCATCGCGCCGGTCGAGAGGCTGCCGCCGAGATCGGGGGTGCGCGCGCCGCCGAGGATCGCGGCGGCGACCGCGGCGTCGATCCGGTCGGCGGCCTCGGGCATAGCCAGCGAGTGGCGCAGCATCATCGCCGCCGAGAGGATCGCGGCGCACGGGTTGGCCTTGCCCTGGCCGGCGATGTCGGGCGCCGAGCCGTGGATCGGCTCATACAGGCCCTGGCCGGTAGTGTTGAGCGTCGCCGAAGGCAGCATGCCGATCGAGCCCGCGCACATGCTCGCCTGATCGGAGAGGATGTCGCCGAACAGATTGCCGGTGACGATGACGTCGAACTGGCCGGGGTTGCGCACCAGCTGCATCGCGGCATTGTCGACATACATGTGGCTGAGCTCGACATCGGGATAGTCGACCGCGGTCTCGATCACCACGTCGCGCCAGAGCTGCGAGGTTTCGAGGACATTGGCCTTGTCGATCGAGCAGAGCTTGCCGCGGCGGCCACGCGCGGTCTCGAAGCCGACGCGGGCGATGCGGGCGACCTCGTCCTCGTCATAGGACATCAGGTCATAGCCCTCGCGGCGGCCGGCGGCGGTGGTGCGCATGCCCTTGTCGCCGAAATAGACGTCGCCGTTGGTCTCGCGGACGATGACGAGGTCGATCGCGCCGGCGACCTCGGGGCGGAGCGCCGAGGCGTCCTCGAGGCCCTTGAACAGCGTGGCGGGGCGGAGATTGGCGAACAGGCCGAGCTCCTTACGCAGGCCGAGGATCGCCTGTTCGGGGCGGAGCGCGCGCTCGAGCGTGTCGCAGCGCGGGTCGCCGACCGCGCCGAACAGCACCGCCGCGGCGCGGCGGGCGAGCGCGAGCGTTTCCGGGGGCAGCGGGTGGCCATGGGCGTGATAGGCGGCGCCGCCGACCGGCGCCTCCTCATAGGTGAGGTCGAGGCCGAGCGTGTCGAGCACGCGGCGCGCCTCGGCGGTGACTTCGGGGCCGATGCCGTCGCCGGCGAGGAGTGCGATCAGGGCTGCCATGCCGCCGCCCTTGCCGCGCCCGCCGCGCTCACGCAACCGCCCTTTTGAGCCGCTCGACCAGCCGCTCGCGCGCGACCAGCGGCTCAGCACGGCGATCGGTGAGCAGGTCACGGGCGAGGAAGTGGCCGGTGACGCGGGCGCCGGCGAGGATGTCGGGCCAGTCGGCGGCGCCGCCGTCGCGCAGGAACGGCGGCAGCGCGAACAGCTTGGCTTCGTAACCGCGCGCCGCGTCGTGGCTCACCGCGCCGCCGCTGCGCGGGCTGACATAGCCGAGGTCGTCGGTGGCGCCGGTCGCGGTGCAGCGCGCGAGATCGAGGCCGAAGCCCAATTCGGCGAGCACCAGCAGCTCGTAGCGGACCAGCGCCGCCGCCCAGCCGCGCGCCGCCGGCGCCGCCTCGATCGCGTCGAGCACGCCGCCGAGCCCGTCAAAGAGCCGCGGATAGGGCTGCGCCTCGGGGAGAACGGTGGCGGTGAGCGCGGTGGTCCATTCGAGCGCGGCGGCGGGGAGCGGCTCGCCGTGGAGCGCGGCCCGGCTGTGCACCAGCTCGGCGGTAAGCGCGGCGAGCTGCTCGCCGGTGCGCGCGCGCCATTCGCCGAGGATCGTGTTGGCGGGCTGCAGGATCGGGCGCATCTGGCGCGAGCGGCCGCCGCGGACATAGCCGGGCTGGACACCGTGATCGCGGGTCAGCGCGCGGACGATCGCGCCATGCTCGCCGTGGCCGCGAACGGCGATGACGATGGCGGGCGCGCGCAGGTGCATGGCGGCGCTATAGCCCGATGCGCGGCGATTGGGCAGGACTGGTTTGCTAGCGGCGAACCCTGGCCGCCAGCCCCGCCAGCGCCGGATGGCCGCCGGCGCGCTTGGCGAGCGCCGCGGCGCCGTCGAATGCGGTCAGCGCGCCCGCGGCGGCGCGGTTGGCGAGCGTCGGGCGCAGCAGCAGCAGATCGACGCAGGCGACCCCGGCGGAAGCGAACAGCCGCTTGTGCTGGCCGTCGCCCTCGAGGAAATCGAACAACGCGAACCGGTCGGCGAACAAGGCCTCGATCGCCGCGGCCTGGAGCAGCGTTCCCGGCGACAGATGCGCGAGCGCCGGATCGTGGCCGACGTGATCATAGCGCAGCGCGCTGCCCTGCGCGGTGCCGCACAGATAGGCGACCGGCTCGCCACCGATCAGCAGCAGCCACGCGCGCAGCTTGTCTGCCGCGGCGGCGGCCTGGAGATACGCCACCGACGGCGCGTCGACCGGCAGACCGGCGTCGAGCAGTCGCTCCTGATAGGTCCGCGCCGAAATGGCGCGGGCGAGCGGGTAGAAGGTCGCGAACTCGGCCGGGGTGCGATAGGCGCGCACCGCCATGCCGTGCGCCGCGGCCTTCTTGGTCTTGCGCCTCAGCGTCGACCGGGCGCTGGCGGAGAGGCTTGCCAGCCACGATTCGTGGCCGATGCCGAGATCGGTGTAATGGCGCACGTAGCGCTGGCGAACCTTGGCCGTGAGCCCCCCTGTCTGCAGCGCGGGCAGCGCCGCCGCGGGCAGCGAGGTGATCAGATAGCCGTCGCCGTCGAGGTCGGGGAGCCGCGGCGGCGTGCCGGCCAGCACCTCGTCAAGCGACAAGCGCAGCAGAACCAGATCGCGGGTAACGGTCGCCAGCGTTCGCGCGCCGAGCTGGAACGGCAAGGCCACCGCGCTCACGCCGCGCGCTCGGCCACCAGATTGGACCACAATTGCTCGGCCTGGCGCCAGCGACGGCGCAGCGCATTGGCGCGCAGCGGCACGTCATCGCGGCCGAGCGGCAGGTCGGGCCGGTCGGCGTAATGCATGGTCGGCAGCGACTCGCGCCGCTCGTCGAGCAGCTGGCACAGTTTCTCGAAGCGGCGGACATGGACGACATTGGCGCCGGTGCCGAGCCGGTTGGCGAGCTCGAAGCCGTGGCTGACGATCGTCAGCGCGGCATGGTCGTGCGCCGCGGCGTGGTCGAGCGCGGCGGCGGCCTCGGCGCTCGATAGCGCGCACAGCTGGAACGGCCGCCAGCAGCCGGGACTGTCTTCCACCACCGTCACCGGCACCTCGATCACCCGCGCCTTGAGCGGCGCGATCTGGCGCTGGGCGAGCCCGATCTGACTGTCGACGGGATCGCCGCCATTGTGGCTGCTGTCGTAGACGAAGCCGAGCGACGCCAGCGCGCGCAGCGTATCGTCATTGGCGGCATAACTGCCCGCACGAAACGCGATTGGCGATGGCGCGCCGGCCGCAACCAGCAGATCGCGCGCGCCCGCGATCAGCGCGCGCTGCTCGTCCAGATCATATTCGTGCATCTGGAAGCGGGCATAGCTCGCGCCGCGATCCCCTTCCCGCGCGCCTGCCCAGTTAGGATGGAGGTGAAGCTGCACCTCCTGCCCGGCGGCGAGCACGGTTTCCACCATTCGCCGCACCGGATCGAGACCGAACACCAGCGCCGGCATCGGATCGACGAAGAAGCAGGCCTTCAGCCCGTGGCGTTCGAGCAGCGCGAGCTGGTAGCTGAGCCCCACCCCGGCGGGCTCCAGCGACCGCTGGTAGATCGTCTCCAGGTCCAGCCCGGCGGCATGGTGCCGCCAGGTGAACTCGGTGTCGATCGTCAGGAACACGGGCGTCGGCATGATGCCTGCCTATCGCCTGCCCGTGAACAAATGGCAAAGCCGGGTTACGCAGCAATTCCCGGCGTCGATCAGGGCATGATCCCGAAGCGCTTGTAGGTTTCGTCAACGGTCGGCTCGATGGTGCGCGCCGCGATCAGATCGGATTTGGCCTCGGCCTTGCCCTGCTTGCCAAGGATGACCCCACGCATGAATAGGCTGGCCGCCTGCTCAGGCGCGACATCGAGCACCGCGGCGAGATCAGCGAGCGCATCGTCCATCCGGTTCATCCGAAAATAGACCATCGCCCGGCTGTCGAGCGCCGCCGTGGTGGATTCGCTGAGCTCGATCGACCGGGTGCAGTCCTTCAGCGCGGTATCGAGCGCGATGTTGAGCGTTCCCTTGATCCAGCAGCGGCCGTTGAGCAGATTGGCATTGCCCGGGCTGGCCGCAATCGCCTGATCGATCGTCGCCAGGGCGGCATCCTTGTCGCCGCCGCGAGCGAGAAGCTCGGCCTTCAGCTCCAGCATCGTCGGCTTGCCCTTGCCGCCGGCGTCGATGCGCTCTTGCACCAGCGCCAGCGCGGCATCCTTGTCGCCATGGTCCATCTCGAGCCGGGCGAGTTGATCGACGGTGTCTTCCGATGACGGATCGAGCTTCTGCGCGGCGACGAGATCCGCCAACGCCTCGTCCTTGTTGCCGGTCTCCTGGAACAGCCGCGCGCGCCACCGATAGGTCTCCGCGTCAGGCTTGATCGCGATGGCATGGCCAAGATCGGCGATCGCCTTGCCGCGCTCGTAGATCCGCTCCTGGAACCACGCCCGGCCGGTGTAGGAATAGGCCTCGTCCGGTTCGTCCTTCGCCGCCTGATCGTACAGCGCGATCGTCTTGTCGAAGGCATGCGCGCGCTTGCCGGCGGCGACCCGCTGGTAGAGCGACGGCAGCGACGAGGGCGCGACCAGGCTGAGCAACCGGCTCTTGGCGCCGGCTAGCCCCGCGCGGGTCGCGGCAATGTCGCCGGGCGCGACCTCGGCACCGCTGCCGGTGCTGCTCTCGTCGACCACCAGCCAGCCGCCGTCGTGCTTGATCGAGCGGGTGATGGTGGTGCCGGCGATCGGCGCTGCGAACTGCTGGTCGCCATCCACGGTGTAACCGGCGCCGCCGTCGGGCAGCTTGATCCGGGTGGTCGCGTGGAAATAGCCGGGCGCGCCGGTCGCCGCCGGTATCGCCTTCCAGGTCGTGCGCGAGCGATCGGGATCGAAGGTGAGATTGCTCACCGCGCGGTCGATGGTGGTACGATAGCGGCTGTCGACGCGGTTCCAGTCGGGATAGGCGATGCCGGTTGCCTTGACGATCGCGGTTCCGGTGGGCTCGTCATAGCTGATCGCGCTGGTGACGATCTTGGACGAGCCGACCAGCTTTTCGGCCAGCCCCTCGATGTCCTGCTTGCTGGCCTGCGCCTGGGCGGCGTGAATCGTCTCGGCGAGCCGCCCGCGCAGCGTCACCGTCGCGGTCATCGGCGCCGGCAGATTGACCCCGGCGCTCTCGTCGAGCTCGATTGCCATGTCGAGGTCGGGCCGGCCATTGGGCCGCATCGCGATCGGCATCAGCGCCGCGCCGACGGCGCGCACCGGCAGCACGTAGCGAAACGGCGGGGTGTCGTGGAGATCGGCCAGGCGGGCGCCATTGTCGGTCCCGTCGAGCCACAAGGTATCGCCTGCGACCGTCGCCTTGACCAGGACGTGATCAAACGCGCCGGGAGCCGGCAACCGCGTCGGCAGCAGATCGCCCAGCTGGCTGCTCGCCAGCACCGGCTCGGCGTCGATCGCCATCGCATGCAGCAGCGCGAGCAGCAGCACCGTCTTCGCCTTGCAATCGCCGTAGCGCAGCGACCAGGTCTGCGCCGGGGTCTGCGGGACGTAATTGCCCTGATCCATGCCGTTGAACAGGTAGCGCACCTGTTCCTGGACGAGCCGCAGCGCGAGGGCGGTTCGCTTGAGCGGATCGCTCTCCGCGGTCTTGATCCGTGTCACTTCGGCGGCGAGCGGGCTGCCGGGGGCGATCAGGCCGTCGGTCGCGTAGAGCGGCGCCATCACCGCCGCGACGCTCGCCCAGTCCGGAAAGCTCGACGCTTCGAGCAGCGACAGCTTGCGAAAGCGCATCGGCGCATCGGCGGGCAGCTCGGCCAGCTTGGGCAGCGGCAAGGCGAGCGTCAGCTCGTGATAGCCGCCGACATCGGCCTCGACCGGCGCCGCGCCGTCGGCGGAGACCTTCCAATGGACCTGGTCCGCCTTGGGCCACAACAGCCGCGCCCGGGCATAGCCGAGCCGCAACGGCAGCGTCTGCAGCCCGGTGAAGCCCTGCATCTGCCCCTTCAGCACGGCATCGCGGCGGGTGATCGAGAAGGTGAGATGGACGATGTCGCCGACGCGCAGCCCTTCGACCGGCATGGTCGCGGTAAGCATGCCATCGAGTTGGCGCTGTTCCAGCTGCTGCTCGCGGCGGATGACCGAAAAGCCCTTGCCGCTCTTGAGCAGATCGATGTGCTCGGTGCCGCGGATGATCTCGGCGCGATGAACGATCAGGTCGCCGCCCGCAGGCTGCCACGGCAGGCTGACGGTGCCCGCCTGGCCGAGCATCTCGCTGGTGGCGACGCGGGTGGCGACATCGGCATAGGTCCACACCTCGCCCCCCTGGAGCCGCTGCTGATTGTCGAGCAGCAGCACCACCGGCGAGGCATCGGTGACGGCCGCCGTGTCGATCGCCGGAGCCGGCTTCACCCAATCGGGCGCCGGCTGAAAAAGCACCTTGTCCGCCGCTTGGGCGCCGGCGCTGGACGCGCCGAGTAGAGCCAGAATGACCAGCCGTCGCATTGTCTTTGATGTCCCCCCTAAAACGGCGGCCAGTCTAGCCAGGGCCGGCGCCGCAGCAATGGGGAAAGATCGTGAAGATGCCCGCCGCCGCGTCCTTAGCGCGCGTGGTAGAAGTCGTAGACCTGCTGGGCGACGCCGGCGGAGACGCCCGGGGCCTTTTGAAGATCCTCGAGGCTGGCGTTGCGCACCGCGCGGCCGGTGCCGAAGTGCATCAGCAGCGCCTTCTTGCGCGCCGGGCCGATGCCCGGGACCTCGTCGAGCGGGCTGGTGCCGATCGCCTTGGAGCGCTTGTCGCGGTGAGCGCCGATCGCGAAGCGGTGGACCTCGTCGCGCAGCCGCTGGAGGTAGAACAGCAACGGCGCGTTGACCGGGAGCATCAGCTCGCGGCCATCCATCATGTGAAACACCTCGCGACCGTCGCGGCCGTGATGCGGGCCCTTGGCGACGCCGACCAGCGGCACGTCCTCGATGCCGAGATCCTCGAGCACCGCCTTGGCGGCGTTGAGCTGGCCGCGGCCGCCATCGAGCAGCACCAGGCTCGGCCATTCGCCGCCGTCGCGATCGGGATCCTCGGCCTGGGCACGGCTGAAGCGGCGGGTGAGCACCTCGCGCATCATGCCGAAATCGTCGCCCGGCGCCGTGTCCTTGTTCTTGATGTTGAACTTGCGATACTGGCCCTTGCGGAAGCCCTCGGGGCCCGCGACGATCATCGCGCCAACCGCGCTGGTGCCCTGGATATGGCTGTTGTCATAGACCTCGATCCGGTCGGGCGGCCCTTCCAGTTCGAACATGTCGGCGACCTCGCGCAGCAGCCGTGCCTGGGTGGTGCTTTCCGCCAAGCGGCGCTCGAGCGCCTCGACGGCGTTGCGCTTGGCCTGGTCCATCAGCCGGCGCCGGTCACCGCGCTGCGGCACCGACAGTGATACCTTGTAGCCGGCGCGCTCGCCGAGCGCCTCGCCGAGCAGCTCGCCCTCGCTCAGCTCGCGATCGAGCAGCACCGTCTTGGGCGGCGGCAGCTCCTCGTAGAATTGCATCAGGAAGCTGGTCATCACCTCTTCCTCCGGCACCTCGTTGGTATGCTGGGGGAAGAAGCTGCGATGGCCCCAATTCTGGCCGCCGCGGATGAAGAAGGCCTGGATACCGATCACGCCATCCTGGCAGGCGAGCGCGAACACATCGGCATCGCCGACGCCCTCGGCGTTGATCGCCTGGGTGCCCTGGACGAAGGTCAACGCCTTCAGCCGGTCGCGCAGCAGCGCGGCCAGCTCGAAATCCATGGTCTCCGCCGCGGCCTGCATCTGCGCGCCGAGCTTGGCCTGGACCTTGGTGGACTTGCCGCCGAGGAAGTCGCGGCAATCGTCGACCAGTTCCTGATACCCCTGCTTGTCGATGCGGCCGACGCATGGCGCCGAGCAGCGCTTGATCTGGTAGAGCAGGCACGGGCGGTCGCGCGTCTTGAAGAAGCCATCGGTGCAGGAGCGCAGCAGGAACAGCTTCTGCAGGGCATTGAGCGTGTTGTTGACGCTGCCGGCGCTGGCGAACGGGCCGTAGTAATTGCCTTGCGCGCGGCGGGCGCCGCGGTGCTTCTGGACGCGCGGGAAATCATGATCGCCGCGCAGCAGGATGAACGGGAACGACTTATCGTCGCGCAGCAGCACGTTATAGGCGGGTCTGTAGCGCTTGATCAGCTGCGCCTCGAGCAGCAGCGCCTCGGCCTCGTTGTTGGTGGTGACGATCGTCATCGAGCGGGTCTGCGCGATCATCCGCTGCAGCCGCTTCGACAGGCCCTTCACCTGGGTATAATTCGCCACTCGCTGCTTCAGCGAGCGCGCCTTGCCGACGTAGAGGACATCGCCCTTGGCATCCTGCATCCGGTAGACGCCGGAGCGGGTTGGCAATGTTTGCAGGACGTTACGGATCGCCGCTACGCCCGCATCAAGGTCGGGCGTGTCGCTGCCGCGCACCGCGAAGGTGGCGCGTTCTTCGTTGAATCGATCGGGGGGGCCGTAGCCGGACATGTCACGCCATGTAGGAGTCGCGGGCTCACGCGACTAGGGTTGATAAGGGTTTAGCGACCGATCGGCAGCGATCGCGGGGGCGCTTTTGCCGGCCGGAACGGGGTCACGGCGGCGAGATCGCGTTCGGTGCTGGCGAGCAGCGCGGCGGTGAGCTGACCGCCACTGAGCGGGGCGAGCTTGCGCAGCGACAGCGCCTTGAACTTGTCGATGTTGGGGTCGGTGCTGAGATCGGGCAGGTTGCGATCGAGCACCGCCTTGGCGGCGGGATCGGCGATCAGCGCGGCGATCGGCGTGTCGAGCGAGAAGGCCGCCGGAGCCGCCGTTGGCGTCGTCACCGGAGCCGCAGCGGCGGGCGCGGTCACGGCGTCGTCGGCGGGGATGTCGAGCGAGAATTTGTCGGCGGCGCTGGCGGCGGTCGACGGGGCTTGCTGCGCCCAGGCGGCGGTGGGCAGCAGGAGCATCAGCGGCAGCAACGGGCGGATCGACACGACGGGCACCTCGACTTGACCAGCCGCCTTCCTAACAGGTCGGCGGCGCAGCGGAAGACGGGTCAAGCCCGGCAGGTTCACCCCTGCGCGAACAGCTTGGTGCCGACCACGCCGATCACGGTCAGCGCCATGAAGCCGGCCTGGATCGTGCTCACCCGGTCACCGAACAGGAACACCCCGCCGATGATCACGCCAACCGCGCCGAGCCCGGTCCACACCGCATAAGCGGTGCCGGCCGGCAGCCCGCGCATCGCCAGCGCGAGCAGGCCCATGTTGACGAACGAGAGGACGATCGGGACGCTGGACGCCTGCCAGCTGGCATGGGTGGCCGCCCATTTGAGGCTGAGCGCCCAGCAGATCTCGGTAACGACGGCGACGGCAAGGATGACCCATGACATGGAGGATGCTCCTGTACGGGCTCAGGTCCAAGGCGCGCCGCCGGAAAACCGGGAAGAGACGGTGCGGGTGGTGGGGGATCGAGGTCCCGTCATCCCCGACCGCGCCGGGGATGACGGAGGATCAGTTGAGCCGGCCGAGCCCCGCGATCGAGCGGTTGATCATCGCCTGGTCGGCCGAGGCATCATGATGCTCGGCGAGCAGCGTCGCCGCGGCCTTGGCGGCAGTGTCGGCGGCGAGCGCGCGAACCTCGGCGATCGCGGCGCGCTCGGCGGCGGCGATCTTGTCCTCGGCGCGGCGGGCGCGGCGCTCCATCAGCTCTTCGGCATCCTGCTTGGCCTTGGCGATGATCGCATTGGCTTCATGCTGGGCATGGACGCGGATGGTCTCGGCATCGGCCTCGGCAGCCTTGGCCTTGGCCTCGTAATCGGCGCGCAGCGCCTCGGCATCGGCACGCAGCTTGGTCGCCTCGGCGAGCTGATCGCGCACCGCGGCGATGCGCTGGTCGAGCATCTTGGCGACCATGGCCGGCACCTTGCGCCAGATCATGCCGATCACCACGACCAGCGCGACGATGCCGACCCAGCCGGTGGTGTTCAAACCGAGCGCGGTCGGCTCCTGGACATGCTCCGCGCCACCGGGCGCCGAGACGTTCGCGGTCAGCGCGCTGGCATCGCGGACGTCGCGATGGGTCATGCCCTGGTTGGTTGCGGCGTCGGCGAGGTTCGCCGCGACGGTCGCGCCTGCAGTGTCCTTAGCCATGCGCACTATTCCTTCGCACCGCTTCCGCCGCCGCGTCCAGGCTGACCTGGACCCCCGACAGCTTGGCGACCAGCTCCTGCGCGGCCTCGGCCGCAACGGTCTGGATATTGGCCATCGCGCTCACCTTGGCGTTGGCGACGGCGAGATCGTGATGCGCCAGCCGCTCGGCGAGATCCGCATCGGTGGCGTGGATCTGGACCTCGGCGGTCTTGGTCGCCTGCGCCTTGGCGGCGGTGGTCGCCGCGAGCGCGGTGGCCCGCGCCGCATCCATGCTGGCGCGCCATGCTGCTTCGGTCTTGTCGGCGGCGAGGCGTGCTGCCTCGGCCGCCGCCAGATCGGCCGCGATCCGCGCTTCACGCGCGTCGACGGTCGCGATCACCTTGGGCAGCATGCCACGCCCGATCCCGAAGTACAGGAGACCGAAAGTGACGAGCAGCCAGAAGATCTGCGATGCGTAAGTGGCGGCGATCTGGGAAATCTGTGGCATGGCGCTCTCAAGCCTGCCGGGCGCGAGGGCCCGGCGGGACAGTCGTTGTTACGCGACGAACAGCAGGATGATCATCGTCACGAAGGCGAGCAGGCCAAGCAGCTCGGCGCCCGCGAAACCGATGAACAGGCGGCCCTGCTGGCTGTCCGCGGCGCCCGGATTGCGCAGCGCGCCCTCGAGGAACTTGGCGAACACGTTGCCCACGCCGAGCGAGGCGAGGCCCATGCCGATCGCGGCGAGGCCCGCACCGATCATCTTGGCGGCTTCTGCGTCCATTTCAAAAACTCCCGTTCAATAAGGTTAGGTGGTTAAACTAAAAAACTCAGTGCAGGTTGACGGCGTCGTTCAGATAGACGCTCGTCAGCAGCGCAAAGACATAGGCCTGGATCGCGGCAACCAGCAGCTCGAGCAACGTAATGCCGATCATCAGCACGAAGCTGGGCAGCGACACGAGCAGGCCGTAGCCGACGCCGAGGTTGAGCCCGTTGATCACGAACGCCGCAAGCACCTTCAAGAGGATGTGCCCGGCGGTCATCGCCACGAACAGTCGCAGCCCGAGGCTGAACGGCCGCACCAGGAAGCTCATCAGCTCGACGACGAAGATCAGCGGGATCATCAGCATCGGCGTGCCCTTGGGCACGAACAGCGCGAAGAAGTGGAAGCCGTGCCGGCCGAAGCCGACGATCAGCACGATGGCGAAGCTGATGATCGCGAGCACGCCGGTAACGGTGAAGTGGCTGGTGATCGTGAACGGATGCCAGCCCGGCACCACGCCGACCGGGGTCAGGCCCCAGATGTTGGCGAACAGGATGAACATGAACAGCGAGAAGACATAGGGCACGAAGCGCTTGCCTTCGGGGCCAATGTTCGAGGTCAGCATGTGGGAGACGAAGCCGGTGAAGCCTTCCACCGCGGCCTGCCAGCGGCCGGGGACGAGCTCGCGCTTCATCCCGCCGAGCATGAACAGCCACAGGCTGGCGAGGGTGATCACCATCCACAACGCGGAATTGGTGAACGACAGATCATAGCCGCCCACCATCCAGTGCCGACCGAACAGAGGTTCGATCAGGAACTGGTGCATCGGATCGATCTTGCTGCCCGATTCTACCGCCACGTGGCCCGCTCGCTCCCAAATACGACAAACGCCCGGATTACGCCGGGCGCTCGCCTGCAATCTTGATGATCTGCCTGAACGCGACGGCAATTCCAAGGAACAGCATCACGATCAGTGCCCAGGGCGCGGTATTGAACCAGCGGTCGATACACCAGCCGATCAGCGCGCTGCCGACGAGACTTCCGATCAGGGCGGCGAGCACGCGATTGCCGAGCGAATATCCCGCATCGGCCGTCGGCGCCACACTCCCCGTCCTCAGCGCTTCCTGATGCCGGGCCTCCTTCAATCGCTCATCGAGCGAGGAGAGCCGCGGATCCTCCGCGTCGTGGAAGTCTTGTCCGGGTCCGCTTTCCGCCACGCGCCATCCTCGCCTGATTTCGTACAAACCGGAGGAGATAGCGCACAGGCAGCGAGCGACCCCGCCAAGGCCCGGTCCGTTTAGGTGGGAGGCGGTTTTGTGTCAACCGGGTTGGGCCCGAGCAACCATCCGGCAATATCGCACGCCCGGCCAGCGCCGGTGTCGGCGCGCCGCCCCCGCTTACTTGCAGCGGCCGTCGAGCTCCGGCGTGCCGCTGTTCTGCTTCCACTGCCCCGACGGCGTCTTGTACATCTCGCCCGCGCCGACCTTGGCGACGAGGTTGCAGCCGCTGGTGAAGGCGAATTGCTCCACCGTCGCGCCGCTGGCCTGCGCGCTCGCGGTATAGGCTGCCTTGCGCTTGATGTTGATGTCGCGGACCATCGCCTGCAGCGCCGGCGTGCCGGCGCCGACCACGCCTAGATACCCGTCGGGCTGTTCGCCGACCTGCTTGGCCTCGCGCGCGGCGGCGTAGGCGGGGTCGCGCTGCGCGCTCGCGGCGGACGACAGGCCGGCCAGCGCTGCCGCCCCGGCGACCATCATGCCCATGTACCTGTTCATCAGAAGATCCCCGGATTTTGCTGGATCAGCGATTTGGCCTCGCCGTCCAGCCGATACACCACTTCCTGCGTGACGGAGATGTTGAGGTTGATCTGGATCGGCTTGTCCGGCGCCGAGATGTTGACGCATCCCATGCTGCTCAGGGCCAAGCCGATCAAGATCATGCTTTTCATCGCCGTCCGTGCCAGTTGATAGGTCGTGATCCGCATCGGTTTCGTCAATCCTGTTACGCTCATGGCACGGTCTCGCTTGCAGGAGGCTGAATGGCTGGCTGGGTGGAGGGCGGCGCGGCGCGCTTGTTCTGCTCGTCGAGCAGTTGCGGCAGGTTGCGGCTGATCAGGCGCTTGGGATCGTAGAAGGATTGCGCGGTATCGACGAGCCCACGGAAGGGCGCCTTGATGCGGACGTTGAACACGAACGGCAGCCGCTGCAGCCGGCGGATCAGGAAGTTGGACTTGGCGCCCTTGCCCTGGCTGACCCCGGCGAAGCGGACCTCGGTGATCATCTCGCCCGCGAGCGGGCCGTTCATGGCGATGGTGAGGTTGCGGTAGCGCAGCGATTTCAGCGCCTGGAAGGCGAGATTGCCCCAGAAGCCGACATCCTTCTGGGTGATCGCGCCGACATAGGCGATGCCGCCGCCACCCTCGCGCACCGAGAGCTTTCCGCCCTCGATCCGCCCGCCGTCGACATCGAAGATCATCGGCAGCTCGCCGTCGAAGATGCCGGTGGCGTCGAGGTTCTGGAAGTCGAACTGCTGAAGGAACTGGTCGGCGGCGGCACCGGCGACGTGGAAGGTCAGTCGCCGCGCCTGCGGCGCCGAAAAGTCGAGCAGGCTCGGATCGAGCGTCAGCGCGCCGCCCGCGAACGGCCAGCGCGCGCCGTCGAGCTGGATGCGGCTGCCCGCCAGCGTGCGATAGCGGATCGTGCCGTCGGTGACCTCGATACCGGGATTGATCGACTTGACGGTGGCGACCTGCCCCGGCGCGCTTTCGAGCGCGAGCAGATCGGTGAAGACGATCGTGCCGGCGATACCGCTGACCGGCCCGAACGCGGCGGCGAGATCGGTACCGGCGGTGGCGAACCGCCCGCCCGAGGTGACCCCAGCGGCGCTCCAGCCGATATGCCCCTCCCCCGTCACCGTGCCGCGCACCTCGGCGATCACGCCGAGCGTCAGCCGGGTGAGCCGGTCGGGCTGGAAATCCTTGGTAAAGGTGATCCCCGGCACCGCCAGCGTCGCACCCCCGCGCCCGTCGCCGAGCGCGTGCTCGATCCGCACGTCGGCGATCTTTTGGTTTGCGGTCGGCTCGTAGAGCACGCCCTGCGCGGTGATCCTGCCGCCGGCGAGGGCGAGGCTGACGGTGCGCGCGGCAAGCGGCGTGAAGCGCCGGTCGGCGGCGGCATCGCTCACCGTCAGCGCGCCGGTCAGCGCCAGCGCACCCCCGCGGACCTGCCAGTCGCCCGCCGCGCCGCCGAGCAGCAACGGCACGTTGGCGATCTGCCCGGCAGCGCCCGTGAAGCGGCCGGCGAGGTTGGCACCGGTAAGCGTGCCGCCGAGCTCGGCGATGGCGAGGCTGGTCAGCCGCTCGGCAGGACCGAGCCGCGCCTCGATCCCGCGCAGCGTGAAGCCACGGTCCGCCAGCCGCAGCTCGGCACCGGCCGCCGCCAGCGCGAGCGGCGTGGTGCCGAGGCGACCGCCGAGCCGCACCGCGCCGAGCCGTGCGCCGCCCGTCAGCTGGCCGCGCGTCATCGTCAGCAAGGCGGGGCCGGTCGCGCAGAGCGGCACGCTCGCCGCGTTGAGTGCGAGGCCCGCCACGGCAAGCCGGCGGAACGACAGCGCCGCGCAGCCGGGATTGATCGCCAGCGGGGCGCGGCCATCCCAACGCACATCGAGCGGCAGCGCCAGCTCGTCGACCCGGCCATCGCCGAGCGGGCCCGACAGGGTGACGCGGGTCGCGATCCGGGTCGCGCCGCCGGGTGTCGCGGTGAACAGCACCGGCGCCAGCGCCAATCGTCCGCCATCCGCCACATAAGGGCTCACGAGCGCTCGACCGCGGATCGCGGCGCCGGGCTGCGCCTGGGCGAGCGTGACGCGCATCGTCGGCAGGCCGCCCCCGGCGAGGGCCAGGGTCGAATCGACGCGCAATCCGGCCCCTCCCCGCCAGCTCAGCCCGGTGCCGCCGGCGAGCCCGACGCGGGCACCGCTTGCGGAGGACACGGTGGCCTGGCGCAGCTGCGCCCATACGCAGCGGCCCGTCGAGGCCGAGCACGGCGCCAACTGGGTCGCAACGGCGAGGCTGCCATCGAAGCGGCGCAGCGCAGCCTCGCCATGCCGGCGCAGGGCGCGGGCGATCGGCGCCAGCGGGGTGGTGCCCGCGCTGTCCAGCGCCTCGAGCTGCGCGCGCCAGCGGCGGGCGACGGCAGCATCGGCGAGCTGGACCGTGCCGTCGAACCCGGCAGTCTCGGCCCATCGGTAGCGGCCCTTGATCGCCAACCCGCCGGCGGTACCGGCGGTGCCCGCCACGCCCGCGGCGGCCACGTCGAGCGTGCCGGCGGTGCCGGACCCGCCACCGGCAAAGTCGAGCGACCCGCGAGCGCGCTCGACGCGGACGCCGCCGCCCTGCAGCGCGGCGGTGGCGATGCGCGCGCTGCCCTGCCAGCGGTCAAACGAGGGAGTCAGCGTCGCGGTGATGTCGATCCCGGCGCCGGCGAGTTCCACACCGGGGCAGGTCGAGCGCGCAATCCGCACCGGCCCGGTCAGCGACGGCGCCCCCCGCCGGGTGACGATCCGCAGCACCGCCTCGGGGCGATCGAGCACGCAGGCGCCGGCCTGCAGCCGCTCGCCCGCCGCCGCCACGCTACCGCTGAAGCCGTCGTCGAGCCGCCCCTCGCCGCTGAGCTTCAACCCGAGCACGCCCGCCGCGGTGTCCAGCCGCAGCCGGCCATCCGCGAGGTCGAGGCGCAGCGCCGGCAGCGCGAACGGCTTGCCCGACGGCGCTGGCATCAGACGGTCGAGCACGCCGAGCGACACTCGCCCGTCAACTAGCCGTCCCCGCGCGCGGACATGCCCTGCCCGCACGCCCTCGAGCGACGCGCCGGACAGGCCCAGCCGGGTGTCGGTCTCGATCCAGTCGGCAACCAGATCCGGCGCCGCCGGGTCGCCGATCACCACATCGGTGAGCCGCTGGCGGCCGAATCCGAGATCGGTGAGGCGGTAACGGGCGGGCACGCCGCGCTTGGCGAATTCGCGATCGATGAAGTGGCTCGCGATCGGCCGCCGCTCGAGCCACACAGCGACCAGCGCGGCGAGCAGCAGCAGGCCGAGGACCCCGAGCACCGGCCCGACCGCCCCGAACGCCGCACGGCGGGGGCGTCGCTCAGGCGCTTCGGTCAGATCGTCCACGCCCTCTCCCATCGCTGCTTCCATAAGCGGGGCACCGCCGTGGATGCAATTGCGCGGGTCGCTGCGCCGACCTAGGCTGGGGCATGGCCGCTCCGCCCAGCGACACTGCCGGACACCGCGATCGCCTGCGCCAGCGGCTGCTCGCCGGCGGCGGCGAGGCGCTGCTCGATCATGAGCTGATCGAATATCTGCTCACCCTCGCCATCCCGCGTATCGACACCAAACCGCTCGCCAAGGCGCTGCTGCGCGAGTTCGGCGGCATCGCGGGCCTGCTCACCGCCGATGCCGAGGCGCTGACCCGGGTGTCGGGAATGGGCGAGCGATCGGCGGCGGCGATCAAGATCGTCCAGGCCGCCGCGCTGCGCCTGCTCCAGGCGCCGGTCGCCGATCGGCCGGTGCTCGCCAATTGGCAGGCGCTGATGGATTATCTGCGCGCCGACATGGTCCACCACGCGATCGAGCGATTCCGCGTGCTCCACCTCAACACCCGCAACATGCTGATCCGCGACGAGGTGATGAGTGAAGGCTCGATCGACCAGACCGCGGTCCACGTCCGCGAGGTGATCCGCCGCGCGATCGATCTCGGCTCAGCAGCGATCATCCTCGTCCACAACCATCCCTCGGGTGATCCGTCGCCGAGCCGCGCCGACATCGAGATCACCCGCGCGATCGCCGAGGCCGGCAAGCGGCTGGGGATCGCGGTCCGATCACTTGATCATGGGGCTGAACGGCCATGTCAGCCTGCGCGCCCAGGGACTGATCTAGCGTCGCTCTCTGGCGGCGACGTTCCGCTGGCCGCTGTCCGCGGGGCTGATCTTGCCGGCCCGCTCTGCTAGGGGCCCGGGCGACTCTTCCTCAGCGCCACAAGGACCGCCCATGATCCCCCGTTATTCCCGCCCCGAGATGGTCGCGATCTGGACGCCGGAAGCGCGCTTCAAGATCTGGTTCGAGATCGAGGCGCATGCCACCGATGCGCTGGCCGAGCTCGGCGTGGTGCCCAAGGCCGCCGCCAAGGCGCTGTGGGACTGGTGGGCGACCAACCCAGCGATCGACGTCGCCGCGATCGACGCGATCGAGGCCGTCACCAAGCATGACGTGATCGCCTTCCTCACCTGGGTCGCCGAGAATGTCGGCGACGAGGCGCGGTTCATGCACCAGGGCATGACCTCGTCGGACGTGCTAGACACCTGCCTCGCGGTCCAACTCGCCCAGGCCAGCGACCTGCTGCTCGCCGATCTCGACAAGCTGCTCGACGTCCTCAAGCGCCGCGCGATCGAGCACAAGATGACGCCCACGATCGGCCGCAGCCATGGCATTCATGCCGAGCCGGTCACCTTCGGCCTCAAGCTCGCCCAGGCCTATGCCGAGTTCGACCGCTGCCGCACCCGGCTGATCGCCGCCCGAGCCGATATCGCCACCTGCGCGATCTCGGGCGCCGTCGGCACCTTCGCCAACATCGATCCGATGGTCGAGGAGCATGTCGCCGCCAAGATGGGGCTGACCCCCGAGCCGGTCTCCACCCAGGTGATCCCGCGCGACCGCCACGCGATGTATTTCGCGACGCTCGGCGTGATCGCGAGCTCGATCGAGCGGCTCGCGATCGAGGTCCGTCACCTCCAGCGAACCGAGGTGCTGGAGGCCGAGGAATATTTCTCCCCCGGCCAGAAGGGCTCGTCGGCGATGCCGCACAAGCGCAACCCGGTGCTCACCGAGAACCTCACCGGCCTGGCCCGCATGGTGCGTGGCTATGTGACGCCGGCGCTGGAGAATGTCGCCTTGTGGCATGAGCGCGACATCAGCCATTCGTCGGTGGAGCGCTACATCGGCCCCGACGCGACCATCACCCTCGATTTTGCCCTCGCCCGCCTCACCGGCGTCGTCGACAAGTTGCTCGTCTATCCCGAGCGGATGGAGAAGAACCTCAACAAGATGGGCGGCCTCGTCCATTCGCAGCGGGTGCTGCTGGCGCTGACCCAGGCGGGCGTGAGCCGCGAGGATTCCTATCGCCTCGTCCAGCGCAACGCGATGAAGGTGTGGGAATCGGATGGCGCGCTGTCGCTGCTCGAGCTGCTCAAGGCGGATCCGGAGGTCACCACGGCGCTGTCGCCTGCTCAGCTCGAGGAGAAGTTCGATCTCGGCTACCATCTCAAGCACGTCGACACGATCTTCGCACGGGTGTTTGGCGGCTGACCGCTCTGCCCGTTGCTCCGGAGCTGCGCTGGAGTGACGGGCGATTGCGTCGGACGCAATCACGATTGCACGTAATTATATTGCGCGCGCCGGCAACTATCACCATCTCGCGCTTGCCGGATATTTTTCCGGCATCGGAGACCAACCCATGCGTATGTTCGAAACCGTGACCAGCACCATGCTGGCAATCGCGGCCCAGGCGCTGGTGGTCGGGGTGGTAGTTACCTCCTTCTGATCATCTGCCCGCCCGCCCCCGGCAAGGGGGCGTGGCTCGGGCGGGATCGGTCACGCGACCAGCGACCGGACCGCTCGCTCGTCATTATCATCGTTGCTCGCCAGCAAACGCCGCGAACGGCGCGATCGGCCATGCCGGCCTACGCGCGGCAGCCTCGCCGTCCCGATGCGACCGGCCAAGCCACTGCCTCGGACCGCGGACACAGCCGTGACCAACGCCACCGCGACGTCGACCAGGGCGGACAGCTCGAGGCTGGTCAGCCACATGGCCAGGTCGGGCAGCGCGAAGGTCACCAGCCGCACGCCATCTGTCTCACCGACGGTGAGCATGATCGCCGCTGCCATCCCAAGAATGATCATCACGGCGACATCGCCGCGGCTGAGCACGAGCAGCCGGGCTGCGGGCGCCTCGACCAGCCAGCGTTGCAGCGCCCGGCTGGCCGGCACGCCCGGCGCGATCGCCATCACCAGCCAGCATGCCAACCACGTCAACACGATCACCGTCATCGGTTCCCCTTTCGCGGCACCGTGACGGCGCCGTTCATTCTCCGGCGAATACGCCCTTCAGTTTGGCGAAGAAGCCCTGCGTCGCCGGGCATTCGTCGCCCGTCTCGGTTTCGCGGAACAGCTCGAGCAATTCGCGCTGGCGCGTCGACAGCTTGGTCGGGGTCTCGACGTCGATCTGGATCACCAGGTCGCCATGCCCCCTGCCCTGCAGCACCGGCATGCCGGCGCCGCGCTGGCGCAATTGCTTGCCGGACTGGATTCCGGCCGGGATCTTGACCTCATGGGTCTGCCCGTCGAGCCCTGGGATCGATAGCGAACCGCCAAGAGAGGCGGTGGTGAAGCTGATCGGCGCGCGCGCGAACAGCGTCGTGCCCTCGCGCTCGAACAGCGTGTGCCGCTTGACGTGGAGGAAGATGTACAGATCGCCCGCCGGCGCGCCGCGCGGGCCCGCCTCGCCTTCGCCCGACAGGCGGATACGGGTGCCTTCGTCCACCCCGGGGGGGACGTTGACGGCAAGCGTCTTGGTCTGTTCGATCCGGCCGTCGCCGCGGCAATCCGGGCACGGGTCGGCGATCACCTCGCCCGACCCCTGGCACACCGGGCAGGCACGCTCGACCACGAAGAAGCCCTGCTGCGCGCGCACCTTGCCGTGGCCGTTGCACTGGCGGCAGGTGGAGGCATGCGTGCCGGGCTTGGCGCCCGAGCCGTGGCAGGTGTCGCACTGCGCCGAGACGTCGACCGTGATCTCGGTCGACTTGCCGTGGAACGCCTCCTCGAGGGTGACCTCCATGTCGTAGCGCAGATCGGCACCGCGACGCGGCTGGGCACGCCCGCCACCGCCGCGCCCGCCCATGAACTCGCCAAACACCGATTCGAAGATGTCGGAGAAGCCGCTGAAATCCTGCGCGCCACCACCGCCGCCGCCGCCGCCGCCGTTCTGGAAGGCGGCATGGCCGAAGCGATCATAGGCCGCGCGCTTCTGCGGGTCCTTGAGGACGTCATACGCCTCGCTGACCGCCTTGAACTTGGCTTCGCTGTCCTTGCACCCCGCATTCTTGTCGGGGTGATATTTCATCGCGAGCTTGCGGTAGGACGACTTGATCGTCCCCGCATCCGCGGTCCGCTCGCATTCGAGCAGCTCGTAATAGTCGATCTCGGTACTCATACTTGGCCCCCGAATTCCCCGCCGTCACCCCAGCGCAGGCTGGGGTCTCGCGCCGCTAAGGAAAGCCCCTGCGGCACGAGATGCCAGCTTTCGCCGGCATGACGGGGGGTATTCATCCCGCTTACGCCTTGTGGTCGTCGACTTCCGAGAATTCGGCATCGACCACATCGTCCTTGGGCGCCTCATCGGCACCACCATGCGGCGACGCATCGGCCTGGGCCTGCTTCTCGTAGATCGCCTGGCCGAGCTTCATCGCGACCTGGGCAAGCGCCTGGCTCGTCTCGGTCATGCGATCGGCATCGCCGCTTTCGACCGCCGCCTTGGCGGTGTCGATCGCGCCCTGGATCTCCGACTTCAAGGCGTCGTCGACCTTGTCGCCATTGTCCGCGAGCTGGCGCTCGGTAGTGTGGATCAGCGATTCGGCGTTATTCTTCGCCTCGGCGCCGGCACGACGCTTCTTGTCCTCCTCGGCGAACTGCTCGGCATCGCGCACCATCTGCTCGATGTCGTTGTCGCTGAGGCCGCCCGACGCCTGGATGCGGATCTGCTGCTCCTTGCCGGTGCCCTTGTCCTTGGCCGAGACGTTGACGAGGCCGTTGGCGTCGATGTCGAAGGTGACCTCGATCTGCGGCACGCCGCGCGGCGCCGGCGGGATGCCGACCAGGTCGAACTGGCCGAGGATCTTGTTGTCCGCGGCCATCTCGCGCTCGCCCTGGAACACGCGGATCGTCACCGCGCCCTGGTTGTCGTCCGCGGTCGAATAGGTCTGGCTCTTCTTGGTCGGGATCGTCGTGTTGCGATCGATCATCCGGGTGAAGACGCCACCCAGCGTCTCGATGCCGAGCGACAACGGCGTCACGTCGAGCAGCAGCACGTCCTTGACGTCGCCCTGCAGCACGCCGGCCTGGATCGCGGCGCCCATCGCGACGACCTCGTCCGGGTTGACGCCGGTGTGCGGCTCCTTGCCGAAGAAGTTCTTCACCGCTTCGCGCACCTTGGGCATGCGCGTCATGCCGCCGACCAGCACCACTTCGCTGATGTCGTCGGTCTTCACGCCGGCATCGGCGAGCGCCTTCTTCATCGGCTCGATGGTGCGCTTGATCAGATCATCGACCAGCTTTTCGAGATCGGTGCGGGTGATGGTGCGCACGAGATGCTTGGGGCCGTTCTGGTCGGCGGTGATGAACGGCAGGTTGACCTCGGTCGACGCCGCCGAGCTCAGCTCGATCTTGGCCTTCTCCGCGGCTTCCTTGAGCCGCTGCAGCGCGAGCTTGTCCTTGGCGAGGTCGATGCCCTCGTCCTTCTTGAAGCCCTCGGCGAGATATTCGACCAGCTTGTTGTCGAAATCCTCACCACCCAGGAAGGTGTCGCCGTTGGTGGCCTTCACCTCGAACACGCCGTCGCCGATCTCGAGGATCGAGACGTCGAACGTGCCGCCGCCGAGATCGTAAACCGCGATCGTCTTGCCGTCCTGCTTCTCGAGGCCGTAGGCGAGCGCCGCCGCGGTCGGCTCGTTGATGATGCGCAGCACCTCGAGGCCGGCGATCTGGCCGGCATCCTTGGTTGCCTGGCGCTGGGCGTCGTTAAAATAGGCCGGCACGGTGATGACCGCCTGCGTGACCGTCTCGCCGAGATACGACTCCGCGGTCTCCTTCATCTTCTGCAGCGTGAACGCCGAGATCTGCGACGGCGAATAATCCTTGCCGCCGGCCGAGACCCACGCGTCGCCGTTCGGGCCGCGCGCGATCTTGTACGGCACCAGCTCGGTGTCCTTCTTGGTGATCGGGTCGTCGAAGCGGCGGCCGATCAGGCGCTTCACCGCGAAGATGGTGTTGTCGCCGTTGGTGACCGCCTGGCGCTTGGCCGGCTGGCCGACCAGTCGCTCGCCATCCTTGGCGAAGGCGACAATCGACGGCGTGGTGCGCGCGCCCTCGACATTCTCGATGACCTTGGGCTTGCCGGCTTCCATCACTGCGACGCAGCTGTTGGTAGTGCCGAGATCGATACCGATAACTTTAGCCATGTGTGCTCTTCAGCCCCTCACGAACAAAAAAACCATGGGAAACGACGCCCCGTTACGGCTGCGCAATTTCCCGTTGCTAGGCCGGATATAGGGGGGCGCCCGCTTGCCGCAAGAAGGCGCGGAACCTAGAGCGCATCGGAGATTTCCCGAACCGGGAGATCGGTACGGGAGGGACGGCATGCGAACGGTGATGGCGCTGGCGCTCGGCGCGGCGGTGACGACCGGGTGCACCAGCCCCGACACGCCGACCGTGGAGCAGGCCTGGGTGCGGCTCGCCGCGGTGCCGAGCCGGCCTTCGGCGCTCTATTTTACCCTCCATGGCGGCCCGCTGCCGGTGACGCTGATCGGCGTTACCACCGACGTGACGGTGAGCAGCGAGATGCACGAGAGCATGGCCAAGCGCGGGATGACGACGATGGCGCCGCTCGCGCGGCTGGCCGTCCCGGCGCGCGCCGACATCGTCTTCGCGCCGGGCGGCCGCCACGTGATGCTGTTCGACGTCAATCCCGGGATCAAGCCCGGCGGCCGGCGGCCGGTGGTCACGCTGAGCTTCGCCGATGGCCAGCGGCTGGTGACCACCGCCATCGTGGTCGGCCCAGGCCAGCCGATGCCCGACGCCTGATCGCGATGGCCGACGCCAATACGATGTCGGGGCGCGCGCTGACGGCCGGCGAGATCGCGCTGGCGGGATCGGTGTTCGGCGACGCGATCGATTATGCCCCGGTACGGATCGTGCGGCGCAAATGGGCCTTCTTCCAGCCGCGCGACACGGTGATGGCGCCGCGCGGCTGCATCCATTTTCACCCCCATGGCACCGGCTATCGCGACGATTTCGCCGCCGCCGCGCTTACCGACCAGGGCCTGTTCATCCATGAGATGGTCCACGTCTGGCAGCACCAGCGCGGCATCTTTCTGCCGCTCGCCCGCCACCCGTGGTGCCGCTACGATTATGCGCTGAAGCCCGGCCAGCCGCTCCACCGCTATGGCATCGAGCAGCAAGGCGAGATCGTCCGCCACGCCTTTCTGCTCCGCCACGGCGCCCGCGTGCCCGGTGCGCCGCCGCTCGGCCAATATGACACGCTGCTGCCGTTCCGCGGCGGCTGATCCGCTCGATCCGCTAATCGGCATTAGCGATAAACATGCCGCCGCGGCCCAATCTGTCATCGCTTGGGTAAGCTTTTGGTGGTACACGAATTATCGTGTCCACCGCGATCCCCCACAGCTATCCGATCGGCATCGATCCGGCCGACATCGACTTCATGGGTCATGTCAACAACGCCAGCTATCTCAAGTGGGTACAGGAGGCGGTGATCAGCCATTGGCAGCGTCTCGCGCCGCCCGATGCGGTCGCGACGCACCTGTGGGTCGCGCTCAAGCATGAGATCACCTATCGCAAGCCGACCTTCCTCGACGACGAGGTGATCGCCACCGTGCTGCTGGAGAAGGTTCAGGGTGCGCGGGCATTCTACGAGACGGTGATCAAGCGCGGCGAGGAAGTGCTCGCCGAGGTCAAATCGAGCTGGTGCTGCCTGGATGCGACGACGCACCGGCCGGCGCGGCTCGCGGCCAATGTGATCGAGCGCTTCTTCCCGAAGGATTGAGCGGGCAGCTCGCCCCTAGTTCCCCGCCGTCATGCTGAACTCGTTTTAGCATCCATGGCCAGGCCGCTCCGCTCATGGACGCCGCCGGTGATGGGCCCTGAACCACGTTCAGGATGACGAAGAAGGCAGCAATGCTGGCGGCCGGCGAAAAGCGTACCGGCGGCCAACTTCCTACAGCGCATCGAAATCTATCGGCTGGTGGCGATCCAGCGCCTGCGGTGCCTCGGGCATCGGATATTTCAGCCCGGTCGCGCAATTGAACAGCACCACCTGCTCGTCCTCGTCCACCTCGCCGGAGCGCAGCGCCTCCTTATACGCCGCCAGCGTCGCGCCGCCTTCGGGGCAGAGCAGCAGGCCGTCGCGGCGCGCGCAATCGTCCACCGCCTTGAGGATCGCGGGATCGCCGACGCCGAGCGCCTTGCCGCCGCTCTCGCGCACCGCGCGCAGGATCAGGAAATCGCCGATCGCCTTCGGCACGCGGATGCCCATCGCCACGGTGGAGGCATCCTCCCAGCGCTCGGCATGTTCCACGCCTTCCTCGAACGCGCGCACGATCGGCGCGCAGCCCGAGGCCTGGACCGCATACATCCGCGGGCGCTCGGGCCCGATCCAGCCGAGCTTTTCCAGCTCGTCGAACGCCTTCCACATGCCGATCAGACCGGTGCCGCCACCGGTGGGGTAGAAGATCGCATCCGGCAGCTTCCAGCCGAGCTGCGCGGCGAGCTCCAGCCCCATCGTCTTCTTGCCCTCGATCCGATAGGGCTCTTTCAGCGTCGAGAAATCGAACCAGCGCCCCTCTGCGGCGCCCTTGCCGACGATCGCACCGCAATCGTCGATCAACCCGTTGACCCGCCACACCCGCGCGCCCTGCATCGCGATCTCGCGGACGTTCACCTCGGGCGTGTCCTCGGGGCAGAACACGATCGTCTCGATCCCGCAGCGGCTGGCATAAGCCGCAAGCGCGGCGCCGGCATTGCCGTTGGTCGGCATCGCGATCCTGGTGACACCGAGTTCCTTGGCCATCGCCACCGCCATCACCAGCCCGCGCGCCTTGAACGAACCGGTGGGCAGCCGCCCCTCGTCCTTGACCAGCACGTTGGGGCCGCCGGACTTGCCGATCGGCACCAGCGGCGTCTCGATTTCGCCAAGGCTGACGATGTCGGCGGTGTGGCGCACGGGCAGCAATTCGCGCCAGCGCCACAAGTCGGTCGGCCGCGCCTCGAGCAGCGGCCGCGGCAGGTTGGCCTTCACCGCGTCGAGGTCGTAGCGCACCAGCAGCGGCTTGCCCGCCGCGGACAGGCCGTGAAGCTGGTCCGCCTCATAGCGCTCGCCGGTCAGCGAGCATTCGAGGTGGGTGACGAAGGTGGCGCGATCGGCGGTGAGATTGGCGTTCATGATATTGGTGTAGCGGCTCGGTGGCGACGAAGTCCACTTGATAACGAGTCTGATTGTAGTTACAATAAGACATGCGGATCGCATTCGACCCCGCCAAGGACGCGATCAACCTCGCCAAACACGGTGTCTCGCTGGAGTTTGGCGAGCAGCTTTTCACCGATGCTGCTGCCCTCGTCATCAGCGCGGCGCGGCCTGAGGATGGGGAGGATCGCTTCAAGGTGATCGGCATGGTCGAGGACCGGCTGTGGACCGCCGTCTATGTGCGCCGGGAAGAAACCGTCCGCTTTATTTCAGTGAGGAAGAGCAACGATGCCGAGGCCCGAGGATACCATCGCCATCCCGGCGGATCCGGATGATCCTGACGATTTCAGCGTCAGCGAAGCAGCGTTGCAGCAGGCGCTGGTCGAACGACAGGTTCGGATGCGCGGCGTGCAGCGAGCGCCGACCAAGCAACAGGTGACGCTGCGTCTCGATCCCGAGGTATTGGCGAAGTTCCGCGCTACCGGCCGCGGCTGGCAGGCGCGGATCAACGCGGCGCTCAAAGCTGCCCAAGTCTAGCGCCGCTAGTTACCGGTCATTCTCATGCCACCTCGGGTGCACCGGGACGACAAGGGATGACCGGTTGGGCTGGCGCCAGGCTCAGTCCGGCTTGCGGGCGACGCCGACCAGCGCCGGGCGCAGCAGCCGGTCCTTGATCATGTAACCCGCCTGCATTTCCTGGACGATCGTGCCGGGCTCTGCGTCGCTCGGCACTTCCATCATCGCCTGGTGCTTGTTGGGATCGAGCGCGGCGCCCATCGCCTCCACCTTGGTGATGCCGTTGCGGCTGAACACGCTGTCGAGCTCGCGGCCGGTCGCTTCCAGGCCGACCACGAGGCTCTTCATCTTCTCGTCATTGCGCAGGTCGCCCGGGATCGCGGTGAGCGCGCGAGACAGATTGTCCGCGACCGAGAGGATGTCGCGCGCGAAATTGGTCGAGGCATAATTGCGGGCGTCCTGCGCTTCCTTTTCGGCGCGGCGACGGACGTTCTGGATCTCGGCCTGGGCATAAAGCACCTGCTGCTTGGCCTCGGCGAGCTGATCCTCCAGCTCCGCGATCCGCGCCTGGCCCTGGTCGTGCTCGGCAACTTCGGGCGCGGCTTCGGCGGTTTCCTGGCGCAGATTGTCGGTGTCGGTGGTGGTGTTGTCGGTCATTCTATTCCCTGTTCAGGCCATCAATCGGGCGATGGTCGCCGCTGTGAAATCCACCATGGGCACGACGCGGGCATAGTTCAACCGCGTCGGCCCGATCACGCCCACCACGCCGACCACCCGCCCGCCGGGGCCACGGAACGGCCGCGCGATCACCGACGAGCCCGACAGCGCGAACAATTTGTTCTCCGCGCCGATGAAGATGCGGGTGGAATCGCCGGCACGGGCGCTGTCCAGCAGATGGGCGATCTCCTGCTTGCCCTCGAGATCGTCGAGCAGGTCGCGGACCCGTTCGAGGTCGGCGGCCGCGGCGGTGTCGATCAGCCGTCCCTGCCCGCGCACGATCAGCACCGGGCGGCGGTTACCGTCCTCGCTCCACACCGCGAGGCCCTGCTCGACCAGCGAGCGCGCGGCGCCGTCGAGCGCCGCCTGCCCTTCCGCCAGTTCGCGCTCTACCCGGCTACGCGCTTCGGCCAGCGTCAGCCCGGACAGCGTCGCCGTCATGTAATTGCCCGCCTCGGCCAGCGCCGAGGAGGTCATCCCCGCCGGCAGCTGGATCACTCGGTTCTCCACCGAGCCATCCTCGCTGACCAGCACCGCCATGCCCTGCGTCGGCGACAGCGCGACGAAACCGATCGATCGCAGCGCCAGCTCGCGCTTGGGGACCATCACCAGCCCCGCGCAGGCCGACAGGCCGGAGAGCGCCGCGGTGGTCGCCGCCAGCGCCTCCTCCACCGGACCACCCACCCCGGCCCGCGCCTCGATCGCGGCGCGTTCTTCCGCGCTCGGCTCAAGCGCCTGCATCATGCCGTCGACAAACAATCGCAGACCGCGCTCGGTGGGGATCCGCCCGGCGCTGGTGTGCGGGCTGGCGAGCAGCCCCAGTTCCTCCAGCTCCTGCATGACGTTGCGGATCGACGCCGGCGACAGGTTGAGCCCGGAGGCGAGCGCGATGCTCTTCGATCCCATCGGCATGCCGCTGTCGACATAGCCGTCCACCACCGCGCGAAAGATGTCGCGGGCGCGATCGGTCAGTTCGGACACGGGGGGTGCGACCATCAGCGACATGTAGGCGGGCTTCGCCCCACGCTCAACGACTCAACGCTTGCCGATCAGATCGGCGATCGGCAGCGCCTCGGGCGCGGCGCGCAGGCCGTCGCGCATCGTCCGCGCCGGTTCGCCGCCGCAGCCGTAGTAGAAATCGAGATGGCTCGATGCCGTCCCCGGCTGCTGCCAGCGGATGTCGACCCCCGGCAGATCGGTCACGGCCGGGCCGCACAGCGGCTGGTCGGGCTGGTAGACGGCCTCGCCGGCGGGCCGGAACGGCGCGAGCCGCTGCTTGAAGCCGAGGAACTGGGCGGGCGTCACCGTGAAGCGGTGCGCACCGGTCGCGGCGACGTGCTGCTCGCCCTCGAACACGCCGACGCCGTCCGACGATACCGTCACCGTATAGACCGGGCAGAAGCCATGGCAGGCGGTGGTGGCATAGCGGATCGTTTCGATCCCCCCAGCTGGCGCCGCGGTGGTGACCGGCACCTGGCCTGGCGTCGCGCACCCCGCCAGCGCCAAGAGGGCGATCGGCGCGCACAGGCCCGCGGTCATGGTCTTGATCATCTGTCTCTCCCGGAAGCGCGGCTACTGGCGCCGCAGCCCACCGCCGTCTAGGGCTCCGCACCTGAACGACAGGAGACTCATTTCATGCGCCCCAGCGGCCGCACGCCAGACCAGATGCGTGCCATCACCATCCAGCCCCATTTCACCCGCCATGCGGAAGGGTCGGTGCTGATCGGCTTCGGCGACACGCGCGTGCTCGTCACCGCCTCGATCGAGGAGCGGGTGCCGCCGTTCATGCGCGGCAAGGGCGAAGGCTGGGTGACGGCGGAATATGGCATGCTGCCGCGCGCCACCCACACCCGCTCCAACCGCGAGGCGGCCAAGGGCAAGCAATCAGGCCGTACCCAGGAGATCCAGCGGCTGATCGGCCGCAGCCTGCGCTCGGTGATGGACATGAAGCTGCTCGGCGAGCGCCAGATCGTGCTCGATTGCGACGTGATCCAGGCCGATGGCGGCACGCGCACCGCGTCGATCTCCGGCGCCTGGGTTGCGATGCGGCTCGCGGTCAACAAGCTGCTCGTCGAGGGCAAGCTGTCGGCCGATCCGATCAAGCAGAAGGTCGCCGCCGTCTCCTGCGGCATCTACCAGGGCACGCCGGTGCTCGACCTCGACTATGACGAGGATTCGAACGCCGACGCCGACGCCAATTTCGTGCTGCTCGAGAACGGCCATATCGCCGAGGCGCAGGCCACGGCCGAGCATGCGACCTATGACGAGGAGGCGCTGCTGCGCCTGCTGCGGCTGGCGCGGATCGGCTGCACCGACATCTTCGCCGCGCAGGAACGGGCAACCGCATGACCAACGCCGCCGACACCGGTCGCCAGGCCATCCGCAAGCTCCAGCCGGGCAAGCTGGTGATCGCCAGCCACAATGCCGGCAAGGTCCGGGAGATCGAGGCGCTGTTGCGGCCTTATGGCATCGAAACGGTGTTGGCAGCGGCGCTCGATCTTCCCGAGCCCGAGGAGACCGGCACCACCTTCTTCGCCAACGCCGAACTAAAAGCCCGCAGCGCCGCCGATCTGTCGGGTTTGCCGGCGCTGGCGGACGACAGCGGGCTGTGCGTCGATGCGCTGAACGGTGACCCGGGGGTGTACACCGCCAATTGGGCGGAGACGCCGAGCGGGCGCGACTGGAACCTGGCAATGCGCAAGGTGGAAGACGCGCTCGCCGCCAAGGGGCCGGATGCCGGTCGCGACGCGCATTTTGTCTCGGTGCTCGCGCTTGCCTGGCCCGACGGCCATGTCGAATGGTTCGAGGGCCGCGCCGAGGGCGCGCTGACCTGGCCGCCGCGCGGCACCGTCGGCTTCGGCTACGACCCGGTGTTCGTGCCGCACGGCGAGACGCGGACGTTCGCCGAACTGGCACCCGAGGAGAAGCAGGCGATCAGCCACCGCGCCGCGGCGTTCAAGCAGATGGTCGCAGCAATCTTCTGAACCGGCGCACGCACGGCGGCTTCAGAACGCCGCGTGGCCCCAGACATTGCCCGGCGGCGAGTAGCGACAGACCAGATAATCATCGGTCGGGCTGCTCGCCATCGCGCAGCCCATCGCGGTCGAGCCGCGCCAGACGATCTGAGTGTAATGGGCGACATCCTCCCAGCGCCCGCTGCGGCTGAAGTTGGGCGTCGGCAGGTTCACGAAATCCTTCTTCTCGGCCACCCAGTGGCCGACCATTTCGTCATAGCCATAAGCGTAGCGCGTGCCGGTCCATAGGTTCTCGCCCTGCCGGCTCATGTCGATCGGCTGCTTGGCGTGCTCGAACTTGCCGGTTCGTGCCATCGTCTGCGCATAGGCTCGTGCCGAATCCGCCAGCCGCTCGTCCCACACCAGCGGCGGCACGCCCACCTCGGCGCGCGCGGCATTCTGCCCGGCCAGCATCGCCTGGCGGAGCAACCCCGCCCCACGCGGCGCCGGCTGATCGCTGGTGCGCGGCTCGACGACGCGTCCGGGCACCTGTGCGCAGGCGGTGAGCAGCAGCATCGCGGCGAGAAGGTGGCGTTTGAGCATGGCGAGGTCCATATCGGCGCCAAGATGAACCCCGACAAGACACAAGCGCCGCTCGCCCTCTACGTCCATTGGCCGTTCTGCGTCTCCAAATGTCCTTATTGCGATTTCAACAGCCATGTCCGCGATGCGGTCGACCAGGACGCGTGGCGCACCGCCTTGCTCGCCGACCTTGCTCATGAGGTCGCCGAACTGCCGGGGCGGCAGCTGGGCTCGATCTTCTTTGGCGGCGGCACGCCTTCGCTGATGCCGCCGGCCACCGTCGCCGCGATCCTCGATGCCGCCGAGCGCGCCTGGGGATTCGCGCCGGGGATCGAGATCACGCTGGAGGCAAACCCATCTTCGGTGGAAGCCTCGCGCTTCGCCGATCTCGCCGCCGCCGGCGTCAACCGCGCCTCGCTAGGGCTGCAATCGCTCGACGACGAGGCGCTGCGCTTCCTGGGCCGCGCGCATGGCGTCGACGAAGGGCTGGCAGCGCTCGACGTGGCGCAGGCGGTGTTTCCACGGGTCAGCTTCGACCTGATCTACGCGCTGCCCGGGCAGGGCATGGCGGCCTGGCAGGCCGAGCTCACCCGGGCGCTGTCGTTCGGCACCGAGCATCTCTCGCTCTATCAACTCACCATCGAGCCCGGCACCCGGTTCGCCACCGAGGCGGCGCAGGGCCGGCTGACCATCCCCGATGGCGACAGCGCCGCCGATCTGTTCGAGGCGACGAGGGCGATGACCGCCGCGGCCGGCCTGCCCGCCTATGAGACCTCCAACCATGCCCGGCTAGGCGCGGAGAGCCGGCACAATCTCACTTATTGGCGTTACGGCGATTACGCCGGGGTCGGCCCCGGCGCGCATGGCCGACGCGGCGGCCTTGCGACCGCGAGGCGCAAGAAGCCCGAGAACTGGCTGGCAGCGGTGGCGCGCAACGGCCATGGCATGGAGCTGGAGGAGCTGCTCGATCCCCATGACCGCGCCACCGAGGTCCTGGTGATGGGCCTGCGGCTGCGCGAAGGCGTCGATCTCGCCCGCGTCGCCGCGCTTGCCGGCGGCCGCGCGCCGATCGACGACGCCGCGGCCGCACGGATGAGCGATCAGGGTCTGATCAGCCGTGACGGCGATCGCCTCGCCGTCACGGAGGCAGGCGCGCTACTGCTCGACGCGATCCTGCCCGCGCTGGTTCTCGATCGCGTCAGCGGCTGAAGCCGCCCGGCGCCGGTGACACCGTCACTGTGGTGCCGTTCTGGATCTCCTGCACCTCGAGCGCGCGCTCGGCGACGCCGTCACGGCCGAAGCGGAACGCGCCATCGATGCCGGCAAAGCCGCCGCTGTCGCTGAGCTTGTTCTCGGGGAACGGCCGCCCGACCGGCCAGTCGCGCGCGATCTTCACCGTCAGCAGCACCGCGTCATAGCCGAGGCTCGACAGGCGGTACGGCGCGGCACCGTAGCGGGCGCGGTATTTGGCAGCATATTGGCGGTAGAGCCCATCGGCGACGCTCGCGAACCAGGCGCCGGCGAGCCCTGGCTTGGCGCCGAGCCCGTTTTCCGAATTCCACAATTCGGTGCCGAGGATGCGTGTGGAGGCACCGCTGCCACGCTTGACCAGCGGCGCCGCCGCCGCAGCCGAGGTCGCGCCGTCGGCGACCAGCACCGCGCCGAACGGCGCCTTGGTGTTGAGGCGGGTGACCGCGGCGCTGATCCCGCCGGGCGCGCGGGTATAGGTCTGCAGCGACACGACCTGGCCGCCCGCGGCTTCAACGGTGCGCAGGAAGGCCGTCGAGGCGCGCTCGCCATACAGGCCGTTGGGCACCAGCCCGGCAAAGCTGGTGACACCCCGGCTGCGCGCATAACCGACCACCCGGTCGATCGACTGGGCAGGTGCATAGCCCATCAGATAGGTGCCGGCGCCGGCGACGCTGGCATCGTTGGAGAAGCCAAGCACCGGCACGCCCGCGGCATGGGCGATCGGCGCGACCGCGCGAACGTCGTCCGACAGCAATGGCCCGAGGATCAGCTGCGCGCCCTCGGCGATGGCACGTCGTGCCGCGGCGGCGGCGCCACCGGCGGTGTCGTAATTGGTGATGCGCACCTTGTCGGTGCCGGTGTCGAGCACCGCGAGCATGGTGGCGTTGGCGATCGAGCGGCCGACCCCGGCGTTGCTACCCGACAGCGGCACCAGCAGTGCCACCCGGTTACGCTGGGCGTCGCGCGGCAGGCCCTGCTCCACGGTGTCGGGGCGGGTCGCCGCCGGCCGATTGGCCGGGCGCTGCTGCGGCGCCTCGACCGGGCCGCGCGGCACCACCGTCGAGCAGGCGCCGAGCAGGCCCGCGGCGGCAATCGCCAGCCAGCGCGCCGGCCGCCACATGGCCTCCACGCTCAGCGGCCCCGCCGGTAACGCTGCACGTGGCTGTGCAAGTGTAGCTGCCTCTGCCATGACGATCCTTGTGACTGCTTTGAAGACGAACCCGCCCGAACCAACGGCTCTCGATCCCGGGCTCTACATCGTTGCAACCCCGATCGGCAATCTCGGTGACCTATCGCCGCGCGCGGCCGACATCCTCGCCCGCGCCGACGTGGTCGCGGTGGAGGACAGCCGCGTGACCGCCGGGCTGCTGCGCCACATTGGCGTCAAGCGGCCGATGATGCCCTATCACGACCACAACGCCGAGGGCGTCCGCCCCGGGCTGATCGCGCGAATGGCGCGCGAGGCGGTAGCGCTCGTTTCCGATGCCGGTACGCCGCTGATTTCCGATCCGGGCTACAAATTGGTGCGCGACGCGCGCGCTGCCGGACACCTCGTCGTCACCATCCCCGGCCCGTGCGCGGCGGTGGCGGCGCTGACGCTCGCCGGCTTGCCGACCGACCGCTTCCTCTTCCTTGGTTTCCTGCCGCCCAAGGAGAAGGCGCGCGCCGATGCGATTGCCGAGGTGGCCGGCGTCCGCGCGACGCTGGTGCTCTACGAGTCGGGGCCCCGCCTCGGCGCCTGCCTGGCGACGCTCGCCGCCGTACTCGGCGATCGCGAGGCGGCGGTGACGCGCGAGATCACCAAACGATTCGAGGAGGCAGTCACCGGCACCCTCGCCAGCCTCGCCGTGCGCTACGCCGACGCCCCGCCGAGGGGCGAGATCGTGGTGGTGGTGGCGCCGCCGGGCGACGCACCGCCGGCGACCGAGCAAGACGCCGACGCTGCGCTTGCCGAGGCGTTGACGAGGCTGCCGATCGCCAAGGCAGCGGGCGAGGTCGCCAAGCGGCTGGGGCTGGACCGCAAGAAGCTCTACGCCCGAGCGCTGGCGATGAAGGACACGGCGCCGCAATGAGGGACCGCCGCGTCGCCGAGGCTGCCGGTCGGCGCGGCGAGCGGCTGGCGGGCTGGTGGCTGCGCCTAAAGGGCTGGCAGATCCTGGACCGCCGGGTGAGGACGCCTGCCGGCGAGGTGGATCTGGTCGCGCGGCGCGGCAATCTGGTGGCGTTCGTCGAGGTCAAGACCCGCAAGTCGGTCGCCGAGCTCGATCATGCCATCGACGAGCGCCGGCTGGCCCGGGTCGCCGCGGCGGCCGAGGTGCTGATGGCGCGCTACGCCCGCGCCGGCGACGACATCCGTGTCGACGTGATCCTGCTCGCGCCGGGGGCACGGCCCCGACACATCGAGAACGCCTGGATCGGGTGAGCGCCACAGCCCGGTGACTTCGCTGCATCCCGCGCCTACATGCCCGCACGTCCCTGCAGGAGTTGCCGCATGAGCCTTACCGTCGCCGTCCAGATGGATCCGCTGGAAAGCATCAACATCGCGGGCGATTCGAGCTTCGCGCTGATGCTGTCGGCGCAGGCGCGCGGGCACCGGCTGTTTCATTATGCCGCTGAGGATCTCAATTATGCGGCCGGCCGGGTGTGGGCAGCAGCGCGGCCGGTGAAGGTACAGCGCGTGGTCGGCGATCATTTTGCGGCAGGCGATCCGGTGAGCCTCGATCTTGGGGCCGAGGCCGATGTCGTGCTGATGCGCCAGGATCCGCCGTTCGACCTCGGCTATATCACCGCCACCCATCTGCTCGAGCGGATCGCCGGCCGCACCCTGGTGGTCAACGATCCCGTCAGCGTCCGCAACGCGCCCGAGAAGGTGTTCGTGCTCGATTACGCGCAGTTCATGCCGCCGACGCTGATCACCCGCAGCCTCGACGAGGCCCGCGCGTTCCTCGCCGAGCATGGCGAGATCGTGATCAAGCCGCTCCACGGCAACGGCGGCAAGGCGATCTTCAAGGTCGGCAGCGACGGCGCCAACCTGTCGGCGCTGATCGAGGTGTTCAACCAAACCTGGCGCGAGCCGCACATGGTGCAGGCGTTCCTTCCCGCGGTCGCCAAGGGCGACAAGCGCATCGTGCTGGTCGATGGCGAGGTTGCCGGCGCGATCAACCGCCTGCCGGGCGAAGGCGAGATCCGCTCCAACCTCGCGGTCGGCGGCTCCGCGGTGAAGACCGAGCTGACGGACAAGGAGCGCGAGATCTGCGCGGTGCTCGGGCCGGAGCTCAAGGGTCGCGGACTGCTGTTCGTCGGCATCGACGTGATCGGCGGCGAGTGGCTGACCGAGATCAACGTCACCTCGCCGACCGGCATCGTCGCGATCGAGCGGTTCGACGGCACCGATGTCGCCGGGCTGATCTGGGATGCGATCGAACGCAAGGTCGCCGCGCGAGCGGCTTAGGCCGCTCGGCGGCTACGCCCGCGGATGGGCGTTGCGGTAGACGTCGAGCAGATGCGCCGCATCCACCTGAGTGTAGATCTGCGTCGAGCTTAGGCTGGCGTGGCCGAGCAGCTCCTGCAGCGCCCGCAGATCCGCGCCACGGCCGAGCAGATGGGTGGCGAAGCTGTGGCGTAGCGCGTGCGGCGTGGTCCGTTCGCTCAAGCCCAACCGCGCCCGCGCGCCGCGAACTGCTCGGCGCACCACCGCCGGTGACAACGGGCCGCCCTTGGCGCCGCGGAACAGCGGTTCGGTCCGCACCAGCGGCCAAGGCACCGCCGCCGCATAGCGCTCCACCGCCTCGCGGACCTGGGGCAGCAGCGGCACCAGCCGCGTCTTGTCCCGCTTGCCGGTGACGCTGAGGGTGGCACCGAGCGGCATCACCCCGGCCGGCAAGCCGATCGCTTCGCCGATGCGAAGGCCCGCGCCGTAGAGCAGCATCAGCACCGCCCAGTCGCGAAAGCCCATCCACGGCTCGGCGGCATCGTCGGCGACCTCCTCGGCAAGTGCGATCGCCTCGGCGGGCGAGATCGGGCGCGGCAATCCCTTCTTGACCCGCGGCCCCTTGAGGCGCGGCGCCGCGGCATCGGGGTTGGCCCAGGCGAGGAAGCCCCGCACCGCCGACAGCTCGCGCGCCGCCGATGCATTGCCCAGCCCCTCCGCGCGCCGCTGCGCCAGGAAGGCCCGCAGGTCCGCCGCCTCGAGCTGCGTCAGCCGCTCACGGCTCATTTCGCCGCCCCAATGCTCGCTGAGGAAGGCGACCAGCCGCACCGCAGTCGCCTCGTACGCCCGCACGGTGTGCACCGAGCGACGGCGGTCGCGACCGAGATGCTCGCTCCAGGCCAGCGTCAGCGAGACAGGAATATCCTCAACCATGGCGCTGCATGAGCCCCATGAGGTTTCTACTGCAAACAATATTAACTCGGTTCGTGGCAGAGCAAGCTACGATGTCCGCTGCCGTCCCTCCGATCTCGCCCGTGCAAGACGAGCAGCGCCTGGCCACCCTCCACTCGCTCGACCTGCTCGACACCGCGCCGGAACAGGAGTTCGACGCGCTGGTGGCGCTGGCGGCGCAGATGCTCGGCTGCCCGATGGCACTGCTCACGCTGATCGATCGCGACCGCCAGTGGATCAAGGCCGGCACGCCCAACGATATCCAGAACCTGCCCCGCGACATGGCGTTCTGCGACCACACCATCCGTGGATCGACGCCGATGGTGATCGACGACGCCGCTGCAGACGCGCGCTTCGCCGCCAATCCGCTGACCCGTTCCGACACCGTCCGCTTCTATGCCGGCATGCCGATCCATGCGATCGACGGCGACGGGCAGCGGCAGCCGATCGGGGCGCTGTGCGTCACCGACACCGCGCCCCGGTCGCTGAACGCCGCCGGCCGCGCCGCGCTGCTGCACCTTGCTTCCCTTGCCGAGGCGCTGATCGCGGCGCGGCAGACCGCGCTGGAGGCGGTGCGGCTCGCCACCGCCAGCCAGCAGCTTTCCACCGATCTCGTGCGGCACGATCGGATCTTCCGCCAGGCCGAGCGGATGGCGCGGATCGGCTCGTGGCGCTACTCGATCAACGACGCCCGGCTCGACTGGTCGGATGGCGTGTTCGCCATCTACGAACGGCCGATCGGCGCGACGCCGTCGCTGGAGGAGGCGATGGCGCCGTTTCCGCCGGAGGCTCGCGAGGTGGTCCAGGCCGAGTTCGAGCGGGCGATCGCCACTGGCAGCTCGTTCGACATCGAGGTGGATTTCTGCGCCCGGCCCGGCCAGCCGCGCAAGGTGCGCAGCATGGCCGAAGCCGATGTGGTCGAGGGCCGCACCGTGGCGATGGTTGGCGTGTTCCAGGATATCACCGAACGCCATGCGCTCGAATTGGCGCTGCGCCACTCGGCCGATACCGACGCGCTGACCGGCATCGCCAATCGCGCCGCGTTCGACCGGCAGCTGGCCCGTGCCATGGAGCGGGCCTGCAGCGAGGAGCGCCCGCTGCTGCTCGCGCTGATCGACCTCGACGGCTTCAAGGCGATCAACGACACGCTCGGCCACAGCGCCGGCGACGACGTGCTGCGCCGGGTGGGCCAGGTGCTGACCGCGCCATGGCTCGCCGGCTGCACCCCGGCCCGGATCGGCGGCGACGAGTTCGCGCTGATCGTCGAGGATTCGCTGCTGGTCCACGCACCCGACCAGCTGGCGAGGCGGCTGGAAGAGGCACTGCAATGGCAGGTCGCCGCCAAGGGCATCATCCTGGTCAGCGCCGGCACCGTGGGCGTCGCCGCGCTCGGCGAGGATTGCCACAGCGCTCGCGACTTTACCCACCGCGCCGACACCATCCTTTATGCCGCCAAGCGCAGCCGCACCGGCGAGCGCCGGCGGATGGATCGCTACCGCGCCGCCGGCTGAGCCGGGCCGCCGCCGAACGACCCGCTTCACGCCACCCCGCCGAGGCCCCATATGAGGGCCGATGTCGTCCCGTGCCCGTGTCCTCGTCCTCAACTCCGCCCTCGGCCCACTCGATTATCGGGTGCCCGCCGGCATGGCCGTGGAGCCCGGATCGATCGTGATCGCGCCGCTCGGGCCACGCCAGCTGCTCGGCGTCGCCTGGGAGCCCGAACGACTGCCATCGGACGCCGAGGTCGGCGACAACCGCCTGCGCAATCTGCTCGGCGTGGTCGATGCGCCGGCGCTGCGCGCGCCGCTGCGCCGGCTGATCGAATGGACCGCCGCTTATTACCTTGCGCCGCCCGCCGCGGTGGTGCGGATGGCGCTCGCCTCCACCTCGGCACTGGAAGGTGCGCGCACCGCAACCGAATATCGCGCCACCGGCGAGGTGCCGCCGCGGCTCACCCCGCAGCGCGAGCAGGCGCTCGAGCGAATCGGTGACCGCCAGGGGCTGATCCGCGAGCTCGCCACGCTCGCCGAGGTCTCGGACGCGGTGATCCGCGGCCTCGTCAAATGCGGCGCGTTGGAGGCGGTCGAGGTCAGCATTGATAGCCCGTATCCGGTGCCCGATCCCGGTTTCGGCCCGCCCGTGCTCTCCGACCAGCAGCGCGCCGCCGCCGAGGTGCTGACGGCGGGCGTGCGCGACCATGACTTCCGCCCCACGCTGCTCGACGGCGTCACCGGATCGGGCAAGACCGAGGTCTATTTCGAAGCAGTCGCCGAGGCGATCCGGCTCGGCCGGCAGACGCTGGTGCTGCTCCCCGAGATCGCGCTCACCGAACCGTTCCTCAAGCGCTTCCACGACCGTTTCGGCTGCGAGCCCGTGCCCTGGCATTCGGGCCTGCGCTCCACCCAGCGGCGCCGCGCCTGGCGGGCGATCGCCAGCGGCGAGGCGCTGGTCACCGTCGGCGCACGCTCGGCGCTGTTCCTGCCCTATCGCAACCTCGGGCTGATCATCGTCGACGAGGCGCATGAAAGCAGCTTCAAGCAGGAAGAGGGCGTGCATTACCACGCCCGCGACGTCGCGGTGATGCGCGGCAAGTTCGAGGGCTGCCCGGTGATCCTCGCCTCGGCGACGCCGGCGATCGAGACCCGCCAGCAGGTGGAGATCGGCCGCTATGCCGAGCTCAAGCTGCCCGGTCGCTACGGCCCCGCCGAGATGCCGACAATCGAGCCGATCGACCTCATCGAGCACCCGCCCGAGCGCGGCCGCTGGCTGGCGCCGCAGCTCGTTTCGGCGATGGCGGACACGCTGGCCAAGGGCGAGCAGTCGCTGTTGTTCCTCAATCGCCGCGGCTATGCGCCGCTCACCTTGTGCCGGACCTGCGGGCACCGCTTCCAATGCCCCAATTGCACCGCCTGGATGGTGGAACATCGCCTCACCCGCCGGCTCGCCTGCCACCATTGCGGCCATGTCGAGCCGATCCCGCGGCTGTGCCCCGAGTGCAAGGAAGAGGACACGCTGGTCGCCTGCGGGCCGGGGGTGGAGCGGATCGCCGACGAGGTGACTGCGCTGTTCCCCGAGGCAAAAACAGCGGTGGTGACCTCCGACACGATCTGGTCGCCCGCCAAGGCGGCGGAGTTTGTCGGCCGAATGGAGGCAGGCGACATCGACATCGTCGTCGGCACCCAGCTCGTCACCAAGGGCTATCATTTCCCCAACCTGACCCTGGTCGGCGTGGTCGATGCCGACCTCGGCCTCGAGGGCGGCGACCTGCGCGCGGCGGAGCGGACCTTCCAGCAGATCCGCCAGGTGTCGGGCCGTGCCGGCCGCGGCGAAAAGCCCGGGCATGTGTTCATCCAGACCCACAGCCCCAAGGCGCAGGTGATGCAGGCGCTGGTCACCGGCGATGCCGAGGCGTTCTACGAGGCCGAGACCGAGGCACGGCGCGATGCCGGCGCACCGCCGTTCGGGCGCTATGCGGCGATCGTGGTCTCCTCGGAGGATCGCGCCTGTGCCCATGAGACGGCGCTGCTGGTCGGGCGCTCGGCGCCGCAGGTCGAGGGCATGGCAGTCTACGGCCCCGCCCCTGCCCCGCTGGCGATGCTGCGCGGGCGACACCGCTACCGCCTGCTGGTCCACGCCCGCCGCGCGCTCGACGTGCAGGACGTGATCCGCGATTGGCTCGGCGCGCTCGACTGGCCGGCCAAGGCGCGGGTGACGGTGGATGTGGATCCGTACAGTTTCCTGTAAGCGCCACGATGTGGGAAATGGCGGAATTCCGCCGAAAGTCTCACGAAAGTCTCACCTGGTGGCGGCTGCCAGGTGGCTCACGTCCACCTTATTCGTCATGCTGAACTCGTTTCAGCACTCACGGCCGGCGCTGTCCGCCGGCCACTTCCGGGCCACGGATCCTGAAACAAGTTCACGATGCCAGTGGTGGTGGGGTGACCGCTTGTGCCTCTCCGCGCTTCACGCGGGGATAGGCGTGGCAGTCGTTTTGATCGACGTCAGAAAGAGCGGGGAGCCAAAACGACTCCGGCTTTCGACGCTGGCATAATCGGATCGTGTAGGACAGCCGGGCGCCAGTGTGCCTTGGCTGCGCCCCAACCACCAGGAAAAGGGAACCGCCGCGCGGGCTAGCTCAGCCCGCGCGCTCGGCGAGCACGGTGAGACCCTTGGCGTTGACCTCGGCGAATCCGCCCTGGATCGCGATGGTCTCGGCGGTGCCGCCCTGGGTGCGGTAAACCGACAGCGCGCCGTCGCGGACGGTGGACATCAGCGGCGCATGGCCTTCGAGCACGCCGAAGTCGCCCTCGGTGCCGGGCACGACCACCATGTAGACGTCCTCGGAACGGACCAGCTTCTCAGGCGTGACGAGTTCGAAGTGCAGCATCTGTTCTTCTCCCCCCTCCCATGCGGGAGGGGTCGGGGGAGGCCATGGTGGGACAGGGCGTCAACAAAACCCTCCCCCAGCCCCTCCCGATCACGGGAGGGGCACTACAGACCCTCCCGCGATCGGGAGGGGCGGAAGCTTACGCCTCCTTGGCCATCTTCTCGGCCTTGGCGACGACCTCGTCGATGCCGCCGACCATGTAGAAGGCAGCTTCCGGCAGGTGATCATATTCGCCGTCGACCACGGCCTTGAACGAGCGGATCGTGTCCTCGATCTGCACGAACTTGCCCGAGATGCCGGTGAACACCTCGGCGACGTGGAACGGCTGGCTGAGGAAGCGCTGGATCTTGCGCGCGCGGGTCACCGTGAGCTTATCCTCTTCGGACAGCTCGTCCATGCCGAGGATGGCGATGATGTCCTGCAGCGACTTGTAGCGCTGGAGCAGCGACTGGACCGCACGCGCGGTGTCGTAATGCTCCTGGCCGACGACGCGCGGCTCGAGCACGCGGCTGGTCGAATCCAGCGGATCGACCGCCGGATAGATACCGAGCTCCGAGATCGCGCGGTTGAGCACCGTGGTCGCGTCCAAATGGGCGAAGGAGGTGGCCGGCGCCGGATCGGTCAAATCGTCGGCGGGGACGTAGACGGCCTGCACCGAGGTGATCGACCCCTTGTTGGTCGAGGTGATGCGCTCCTGCAGCGCGCCCATGTCGGTCGACAGGGTAGGCTGATAGCCCACCGCCGACGGGATGCGGCCGAGCAGTGCCGACACTTCGGCGCCCGCCTGGGTGAAGCGGAAGATGTTGTCGACGAAGAACAGCACGTCCTGGCCTTCGACGTCGCGGAAATATTCGGCGATGGTCAAGCCCGACAGCGCGACGCGGGCACGCGCGCCCGGCGGCTCGTTCATCTGGCCGAACACCAGCGCGACCTTCGAGCCCTCGCTGATCGGATTGCCCTCGGCATCCTTGGCGATGACGCCGGCGTCGAGGAACTCGTGATACAGGTCGTTGCCCTCGCGGGTGCGCTCGCCGACGCCGGCGAACACCGAGGTGCCGCCATGACCCTTGGCGATGTTGTTGATCAGCTCCTGGATCAGCACGGTCTTGCCGACGCCGGCGCCGCCGAACAGGCCGATCTTGCCGCCCTTGGCATAAGGCGCGAGCAGATCGATCACCTTGATGCCGGTGACGAGGATCGCATTCTCGGTCGACTGGTCGACGAACAGCGGCGCCTCGGCATGGATCGGGCTGCGCAGATCGGTCTGCACCGGGCCACGCTCGTCGATCGGCTCGCCGATCACGTTGAGGATGCGGCCGAGCGTCGCCGGGCCGACCGGCACCGAAATCTGGCTGCCGGTGTCGCGGACGTTCTGGCCGCGGGTCAGGCCCTCGGTGGAGTCCATGGCGATCGTGCGCACGGTGTTCTCGCCAAGATGCTGGGCGACCTCGAGCACCAGGCGGTTGCCGTTGTTGTCGGTCTCCAGCGCGGACAGGATCGACGGCAGGTTCTCGGGGAAGTGCACGTCGACGACGGCGCCGATCACCTGGGCGATGGTGCCCACGTTGTTGGTCTGGCCCTGATGGTTGGGGCGGATGTCTTCGGCGAGGGTTGCCATGGGTCTGCTTCCTACTGCGAAACTTTAGAGCGCTTCGGCGCCCGAGATGATTTCCACCAGCTCGGTGGTGATCGCGGCCTGACGGGTGCGGTTATATTCGATCGACAGGCGATTGATCATGTCGCCTGCGTTCTTGGTCGCGTTTTCCATCGCGTTCATGCGGCTGCCCTGTTCCGAGGCGGCATTTTCCAGCAGCGCGCGGAACAGCTGGATCGCGACGTTGCGCGGCAGCAGATCGGCAAGGATGGTCTCCTCGTCCGGCTCATACTCCGTCACCGCCTCGGCCGCGGCGACCGTACCCTTGGCGGCGGCCGGAGCCGGTACCGACACCGGGATGATCTGCTGGCCGGTCGGCTCCTGCACCAGCGCCGAGACGAACTTGGCGTAGAACAGATGAGCGACGTCGAACTCGCCCTTGGCGTAGCGCGCGATGAGATCGTCGGCGATCCCCTTGGCATCGGCGAAGGCGACGTTCTTGATCCCGGCGAGATCGTGATCGGCAAGGATCTGGTCGGGATAGAAGCGGCGGATCACCCGCCCCTTCTTGCCGGCGATGTAGAAGCGTACGGTCTTGCCCGCCTTCTCCAGCTCCTCGGCCTTGCGGCGTGCCGCGCGGACGATGTTGCTGTTGAACGCGCCGGCGAGGCCGCGCTCGGAGGTGGCGATCACGATCAGCTGGACCTGGTCCTTGCCGGTGCCCGCGAGCAGCGGCGAGACGCCGATGCCGCCGCCGATACGGCCGGCCAGGCTCGCGACCACGCCCTCGAGCCGCTCGGCATAGGGACGGCCGGCCATCGCCGCCTCCTGCGCGCGGCGCAGCTTGGCGGCGGCGACCATCTTCATCGCCTTGGTGATCTTCTGCGTCGACTTCACCGAGCCGATGCGGATCTTGAGGGCCTTGAGTGACGCCATTCTTTCCTTACCCCGTCGTCCCGGCGATCGCCGGGATCTCGTGTCTCACGCCGCTCGCACGCGGTGTGAGACCCCAGCCTGCGCTGGGGTGACGACTGTGCTTATGCGAAGGTCTTCGCGAACTGATCGAGCGCGGCCTTGAGCCCTGCCTTGGCCTCGTCGCCGAGATCGCGGGTGTCGCGGATCTTGGCGAGCACGTCCGCATGGTTGGCGCGCAGGTCCTGGAGCATCGCCGCCTCGTAGCGGACGACGTCGTTCACCGCGACCTTGTCGACATAGCCGTTGGTGCCGGCGAAGATCGACGCGGTCTGCTCCTCGAACGGCATCGGCGCGAACTGCTTCTGCTTGAGCAGCTCGGTGAGTCGGGCGCCGCGGGCGAGCAGCTTCTGCGTCGAGGCGTCAAGGTCCGAGCCGAACTGCGCGAACGCCGCCATCTCGCGATACTGGGCGAGCTCGAGCTTGATCGAGCCCGACACCTTCTTCATCGCCTTGGTCTGCGCGGCGGAGCCGACGCGGCTGACCGACAGGCCGACGTTGATCGCCGGGCGGATGCCCGCGAAGAACAGATCGGTCTCAAGGAAGATCTGGCCGTCGGTGATCGAGATCACGTTGGTCGGGATGTACGCCGAGACGTCACCGGCCTGGGTCTCGATGATCGGCAGCGCGGTGAGCGAGCCGCCGCCGTTGGCGTCGCTCATCTTGGCGGCGCGCTCGAGCAGGCGGCTGTGGAGATAGAAGACGTCGCCGGGATAGGCTTCGCGGCCCGGCGGGCGGCGCAGCAGCAGCGACATCTGGCGGTAGGCGACGGCCTGCTTGGAGAGATCGTCGAACACGATCAGCGCGTGCATGGCGTTGTCGCGGAAATACTCGCCCATCGCGGTGCCGGTATAGGGCGCGAGGAACTGCATCGGCGCAGGGTCCGATGCAGTTGCGGCGACGACGATGGAATAATCCATCGCGCCATTCTCTTCGAGCGTCTTGACCAGCTGCGCCACGGTGGAGCGCTTCTGCCCGACCGCGACATAGACGCAGTAAAGCTTCTTCTTCTCGTCGGTGCCGGCGTTCGCCGTCTTCTGGTTGATGAAGGCGTCGATCGCGACGGCGGACTTGCCGGTCTGACGATCGCCGATGATCAGCTCGCGCTGGCCGCGGCCGACCGGCACCAGCGCGTCAATCGCCTTGAGGCCCGACTGCATCGGCTCGCTGACCGACTGGCGCGGGATGATGCCTGGCGCCTTGACCTCGACGCGGCTGCGCTGGTCGGAGACGATCGGGCCCTTGCCGTCGATCGGGTTGCCGAGGCCATCGACAACGCGGCCGAGCAGGCCCTTGCCGACGGGCACGTCGACGATCGTGCCGGTGCGCTTGACGACGTCACCTTCCTTGATCTGGGCATCCGAGCCGAAGATCACGACGCCGACATTGTCGGCCTCGAGGTTGAGCGCCATGCCCTGCACGCCGTTCGAGAATTCGACCATCTCGCCCGCCTGGACGTTGTCGAGCCCGTAGATGCGCGCGATGCCGTCACCGACGCTGAGCACCTGGCCGGTCTCCGAGACCTCGGCCTCGGCACCGAAATTGGCGATCTGGTCCTTGATGACCTTGGAGATTTCTGCGGCGCGGATATCCATCACTTAGCCTTTCATCGCGTGCGCGAGCGTGTTCAAACGGGTGCGGATCGACGAATCGATCATCTGTGAGCCAATGCGGACGACGAGCCCGCCGAGCAGCGCCGGATCGACCGACAGGTCGACCGCGACCTCGCGGCCGACGCGGGCCCGCAGCTGCTGCTTGAGTTCGACGACCTGCTCTTCGGTGAGCGGATAGGCGCTGGCGACCTCGGCGCTGACCTCGCCGCGGCGGCGGGCGGCGAGCTCGCGAAACGCGCGGGTGATCGCGGGCAGCTTGGCGAGCCGGCGGTTCTCGGCGAGCACGCCGAGGAAGTTCTTGGTGGTCGCGTCGAGCCCGAGCGTGTCGGCGGTAGCGAGCACCGCCTTCACCGCGGCGCCGCGGGCGACCAGCGGGCTGAGGGTAAGCGCCTTGAAATCGGCCGACTGGGCGAGCGCGTCGCGAATGGTCGCGAGGCTCTGCTCGACGGTGTCGATCGTCTTGGAATCACGCGCGAGCTCGAACAGCGCGATCGCATAGCGACCACCTAAGCTTGCCTGAATACCGCCGGATGTCTCCACGCGATCGAAATCCTCGTTATCAACGGTTAGACCCATAAGGATATGGGCGCGAAACCGCGCCTGCCATGGGATGCCGGGCGGCTAGCATGAGGGTGGCGATGATGCAAGCAAGCTGGGCGGCTGCATGACAGTTGCGTGAACGGTTTTTGTCAGGGTGTTGCGCAACCGCGGGGTCGCGGCGCAAAGGCACCGCCGGGCCCCTTTCGGGCAGATAGGATCGAGACGATGAGCGCAGGCACGATGGAACGGATGACGATGAGCGACGGCGCCGAGATCGGCGTCTATCATGCCCAGCCGAGCGGCGCGCGGCGTGGCGGGCTGGTGCTGATCCAGGAAATCTTCGGAGTCACCGAGCATATCCGCTCGCTGTGCGACGATTATGCCGCGCTCGGCTATGAGGTGCTCGCCCCGGCGGTGTTCGATCGCGAGGCGCCGGGCTTCGAGATCGACTACACCCGGTTTGACGACGGCGTGAAGCTCGCCCGCGAACTCCATCCGTTCGATCTCACCCTCGCCGACACCCAGACCTGCATCGATGCGCTGGCGGCCAAGGGCCCGGTGTTCGTGGTCGGCTATTGCTATGGCGGTTCGGTCGCCTGGTTCGCGGCGACGCGGATGCACCATGTGACGGCGGCGAGCGGCTATTACGGCGGCATGATCGCCGCGGCCGCCGACGAGGAGCCCAAGGTGCCGGTGATCCTCCACTTCGGCAAGCTCGACGCGCATATCTCGATGGCGGATGTCGAGACCATCGCCGCCAAGGATTGGCCCAACGCCACCGTCTACACCTATGACGCCGATCATGGCTTCAACTCGGATCGCCGCGCGCAATATGACGAGGCTTCGGCGACGCTCGCCAAGCAGCGCACGCTCGACCTGTTCCACGCCAACGGCGGCTGACGCCCAAACCCGTGTTTGGGCGCAAGCGGCGGGATGGAGACGTCCCGCCGCCACGCTACATACGGGATCATGAGCACGATCATCGACCCCGCAATCGATCAGGAGGCCGCCTGGGCCGCCTTCGCCGCCCGCGACCGGAGCCACGACGGGTGGTTCGTGATCGGGGTGAAGACCACCGGCATCTATTGCAAGCCGAGTTGCCCGGCGCGCCACCCGCGGCGCGAGAACGTCTCCTTCCATGCTGATCCGGCTGCCGCGCAGGCCGCCGGTTTCCGCGCCTGCCGGCGCTGCCTGCCCGACGCGGTCGGGCGCGACCGGGTCGCGGTCGCCGAGGCGGTACGGCTGATCGAAACCGCCGAGGCGCCGATCACGCTCGGCCCGCTCGCCGCCGCGGTCGGCTATGCGCCGCACCATTTTCACAGGCTGTTCAAGCGCGCGACCGGGGTGACGCCCTCGGCCTATGCCCGCGGCCTGCGCGCCGGCCGGGCCGCCGACGCGCTGCGCGACGAGGATCGGGTGACGGATGCGATCTACGAGGCGGGCTATTCGGCGCCGAGCCGTTTCTATGACGAGGCGGCACCGCGGCTGGGGATGGCGCCGAGCGCCTGGGCGCGCGGGGGCGCCAGCGCGACGATCCGCTGGACGATCGCCGCCACCAGCCTCGGCCCGCTGCTGATCGCCGCCACCGACAAGGGGCTTTGCCGGATCGCGTTCGACGAGGATGATGTGGCGCTGGTTGCGCGCTTCCCGCGGGCAACGGTGATCGCCGGCGACGACGCGCTCGCCGATCTGGCGGCACGGGTGGTGGCACAGGTGGAATCGCCCGAGCGCGACCACGACCTGCCGCTCGACGTGCGCGGCACCGCCTTTCAGGAGGCGGTGTGGCAGGTCCTCCAGACCATTCCGGCTGGCGAAACCCGCAGCTACGCACAGCTGGCCGCCGCGGCCGGCGCCCCCGGCGCGACACGGGCGGCGGGCAGCGCGTGCGGTGCCAACCCGCTGGCGGTGGTGGTGCCCTGCCATCGCGTGCTGCGGGGCGACGGCAGCGCCGGCGGCTATGCCTATGGGATGGAACGCAAACGGGCGCTGCTGGACCGCGAGCGAGGTTAGCCGCTGCCGACACGGCGGCCGGCGTCCCGGACGATCCTGCTCCCGGACGGGGTGCTGGTGGAGGATCAGTCTGATCCCATTCGTGCTGAGCCTGTCGAGGCCCATGGGTTTCACTGCCCTTGGACAAGCTCAGGGCGAACGGAGTGCGAGAGGCAGCTCGCCTCGTCAGAGATTACGGCGCGCTGCCTCCAGCGCTGCCCGATGCCGTGGCGGTGGCGGCCTTCTCGCCGTCGGCCTTGTCGGCCGCTTCGAGCGCGGCCTTGCCCTTGAGGCCGGCGTCGAGCAGCGCGACGAGCTGCGCGGCCGGGTTGTTGGGGCCGGCATGGGCATCGTACGCCAGCGGCTGCAGCGTGTGGCGCGCATCGTCGATCTTGCCATCGACGATCGCCTGGCGGGCGACGGCGAAGCGGAGGCCGGGATCCTGCGGCACCAGTTCGAGCGCGCGATCCAGCGCCTGGATTGCGCTGGCGGTGGGCGGCTGATCGGCAAGCTCGAAGCTTTCGTAGAACAGCAGCAGCGCCTGCGCGTCATTCGGATCGAGGTGGTTGGCCTTGACGATCCAGCTCCGCGCCGCCCGCCACACCGCGGCATCCTTTGCCTTGGCGTCATGTGCGCGGCGCAGTGCGATCTGCGCCTTATAGACCAGCGCCTGTTCGGACTTTGGATCGGCCGCCAGCGCGCGATCGGCGGCAGCATCGGCGAGATCGTCACGACCGGCATCAAAGGCCATCTCGGCGAGCCAGCCCTGCACCACCGGATCGCGCGGATAGTTCGCCGCGATGACGGTCGCGCGCGCGAACAGTGGCTGCGCGGTCGTCCGGTTGACGCCGCGGTCGGATTGCATGCGCAAGCCGATCATCGCCTTCTCGCCCGGCGCCAGCGGGCGCACCGACACGGTTACCGCGGGCAGCTTGTCGATCGGGATCCGCGTTGCCGGGAGGGTTGCCGCCGCCAGATAGGCATTGATTGCGCGGTTCATCGCCTTGAGGTCGCCGAACGCTTGCCGCGCCGCGTCAAGGCTCGGCGTCCCCTTGTTGAGCGCATCGAGATAGGCGGCGAACTGCTTGCGCCGATCGGTGTTGAACATGATGTAGTGGGTCAGCAACCAGCCGCGCGCGTAGAGCGACTCGGTCTCTTCGTCGTTCATCGGCTTGGTGCGCGGCGTGAACAACTGCTCGACCGACAGCGACTTGCCCATGAACAGGCTGTACGCCCGATGATTGGCGGCGCCGCCGATCTGGACATAATCCTCGGTTACCTGCGCGGTCGACGCGAACTCGGCATAGCCTTCCGAAAACCACGCCGGATAAGCGGCGGCATAATTGCCGAGCAGGAAGTGGTGGGCATATTCGTGGAACAGCACGATTCGCGGCTGCAGATCGAGCGCGTTGCCGGTGTCGAATCCGCCCTTGGGCGTGAACGCCACCGAGCCGGTCACCCGTGGTTCGTAGAAGCCGGCGACGTTGCGGCATCCGTTGCCGGCGCCGCACAGCCGCTTCACCGCATCGTCATCGGCGACGACATAGACAGTGACCTTGTTGGCCTCATCCTCCGGGTTGGAGGGGACGTGGTGAAAATAGCGCAGGACCTGGTCGAAGCGTTCAAGCTGTTCGGCCTGGCGCTTGATCTCGGCGGCGTTGTTGTCGGCATAGACGATGAAGTGCGACGACGTCGCTTCCAGCCATTCGGCGCGGGCGGGCTGTTGCACCCCAGCCATCGCCAACGCCGCCGCCGCCATCCGCCAGCGCCAACCAACACCCGTCATCGTCGCATCCCCCTGCCCCTTGTCGGGTGATCCTATCGCCGGCGGATCACCCTGTCAGCCCGCGGTTTTGCAGGCATAGACCAGCTTTTCGTTGGGCAGCGGCGGCAGCGCGGCGCGGATCGCGGCCTGCTGCTGGACCAGCGCCTCGGTCGCCGCGGGTTCGATGGTGCAGGATTTGGGGCTGGTCTGCACGCGCAGCTTGCGCGCTGCCGCCATGGCGGTGGCGGAGAGGAAGTAGCGGGTGTTGGTATAGGTGCGTGTCGCCGGATCGAAGCCGAGCACCGACAGCGTCTGTTCGGCATCCGGCACCAGCACCCGCTCCCACCGGCTGGCGCTTGCGACATATTGGGTGTGGCCGTTCATGCAGCCGTTGCGCCCCCAGTCGAGCGCCACGTCCGCGGTCGACGCCATCGTCACCCGGCTGCGCTCGGGCTGGATGGTGCAGACCAGCTTACCGAGCGGCGCGTTGCGGCTGCTGGCGACGGTGAGCGCGGCCGGCGCGGGCAGCTCGATATCGGCGGACGGCCGCAGCACGAACACGGTCACCGCGGTGAGCATGGCAAGCGCGCCGGCGACGGCGGCCCAGATCGCGTGGCGCCGCTGGTCGCGGATCTCGAGCAGCCCGGCCCCGCCGATCATCAGCGCTCCCGCCACCAGCAGCAGCCCGGCGATCGCCATGACATTTTCGCGGTGGCGCTCGGCGGCATTGCGCGCGGTGGCGAGCGCTTCCTCGCGGTTCATCTCGGCCTGGGTGCTGGCCTCGCGTCGCGCGGTCGCTGCCTCGGCCTGGGCATGGGCCTCCGCCTCGGCGTCCTGGCGCAGCCGCTCCTCCATCGAGGTGCAGGGCGTGCCGACCGTGGCGAAGGGCTGATCCGCATCGTGGAGGAAGCTTGCCAGCTCGGTGTCGGCGATCGCAAAGCCGAACGAGGAATCCCCCTCCTCGCCGCGGGTGATCGCCGAATTGACGCCGATCAGCCGGCCGCAACGATCGAGCAGCGGACCGCCGGAATTGCCGCGGGCGATGCTGGCGGTGTGGAGCAGCACCTCGATCCCCGTCAGACTGCGTCGACCGGAGAACACCCCTTCCGAGCGCACCGGCGAGGTCGGCCGGATATAATCGGCGGCCGATTGCGCGGTGGCGAGATCGACATTGCCGGGGTAGCCCAGCGCCACCACCGGATCGCCCTCGGTGACTGGGCCGGTATACAGCGCGGCTGGCGGCAGCGAGGCACCGGTGAACTCGATCAGCGCCAGATCGCGCTTGGAATCATAGGCGATCACCTTGCCCTGGTATGATTTGTCGCCTTCGGAGGGGACGATGCCGATCACGACATTGTCGGGGTAGCGGTCGGCGAGCTCCATGACATGGGCGTTGGTGACGATGCGGTTGGGCGCGATCGCGACGCCGCTGCCATGGCCGAAGCCGACCACCTGGCCATCGACCACCGCGATGGTGACGACGCGCACCACCCCACGCCCGGTGGCGGCAATGTCGTCGGCGGCGGCGGGCACGGCCCAGCCGAGCGCGGCGAGAAGAAGCAGGAGCCAGCGGATCACGGCGCCTCTGGAACGGCACCGGGGCGCCGCTGTCAAGCGCCGCTCCCCGCCTGCTTCCGGCACTCACCGGCGGCAATCCGGCCGATGCTGCGGGCAGCGATCTAATTTGGTTAGGAATATCTCAAACCTTGGCGCCTACCGATCACGCCAGAGCATGAGGGTATGGCAATGAGTGCGTTCGGACGGCGGAGCGGAATGGGCGGCGGGCAGCCGTCACGGCCTGCATTCGGGGTGGCGCGACCGATGCAGGGCGGCGGCACGCCGCGGCCCGAGCAGGAAGCGCTCGGCGGCGGCAGCCAATTCCCACCGATCGACACGCTGCCGCTACCCGGCGAGGACGGCTATGGCGTCCTGCCGGACCAGATGAGCGATGCGATGCAGCGCCTCACCGATCGCCAGAATGCGAGCGGCGATGCCGGCAACAGCCGCGGCGAAGGCTTCGAGGCGTCGATCCACAAGATCAAGGAACAGGTGCTGCCGCGCCTGCTCGAGCGCGTCGATCCCGAGGCGGCCGCGACGCTCGGCAAGGACGAGCTCGCCGAGGAATTTCGCCCGATCATCGGCGAGGTGCTCGCCGAGCTGAAGCTCACCCTCAATCGCCGCGAGCAGTTCGCGCTCGAAAAGGTGCTGGTCGACGAGCTGCTCGGGCTCGGGCCGCTCGAGGAGCTGCTCGCGGATCCGACGATCACCGACATCATGGTCAACGGCCCCGAGCAGACCTACATCGAGCAGAAGGGCAAGCTAGTGCTCGCCCAGATCCAGTTCCGCGACGAGGAGCATCTGTTCCAGATCGCGCAGCGGATCTGCAACTCGGTCGGCCGCCGTGTCGATCAGACCACGCCGCTGGCCGACGCCCGCCTCAAGGACGGCAGCCGCGTCAACGTCATCGTGCCGCCGCTGAGCTTGCGCGGCACCGCGATCTCGATCCGTAAATTTTCCGCCAAGCCGATCACGCTCGACATGATGGCGAACGGCGGCTCGATGAGCAGCAAGATGGCGACCGCGCTCAAGATCGCGGGCGCGAGCCGGTTCAACGTGGTGATCTCGGGCGGTACCGGCTCGGGCAAGACGACCATGCTCAATGCGCTCTCCAAGATGATCGACCCGGGCGAGCGCGTGCTGACCATCGAGGACGCGGCCGAGCTCCGGCTGCAGCAGCCGCACTGGCTGCCGCTCGAAACCCGCCCCGCCAACCTCGAGGGCCAGGGCGAGATCAGCATCCGCGATCTCGTCAAGAACGCGCTGCGTATGCGCCCGGACCGCATCATCCTCGGCGAAATTCGCGGCAGCGAGTGTTTCGACATGCTCGCGGCGATGAACACCGGCCACGACGGCTCGATGTGTACCCTCCACGCCAACTCCCCGCGCGAGGCGCTCGCCCGCATGGAGAACATGGTGATGATGAGCGACATCAAGGTGCCCAAGGAAGCGATCAGCCGCCAGATTGCCGATTCGGTGGAGCTGATCATCCAGGTGAAGCGCCTGCGCGACGGTTCCCGCCGGGTGACCAACGTCACCGAGGTGATCGGCATGGAAGGCCCGGTGATCGTGACCCAGGAATTGTTCAAGTTCGAGTATCTCGACGAGAGCGCCGACGGCAAGATCATCGGCGAATATCGCTCGATGGGTCTCAGGCCCTACACGCTAGACAAGGCCAAGCAGTTCGGCTTCGACCAGGCATTCCTCGAGGCGTGCCTGTAGCGAACGACCACCTCGCGGCGCCTGAATGGAACGCTTGATCATGACTCCCGCCGCCGACATAGATCGCAGCCGTTTCGACACGGGCGCGCGGCCTGTCCCTTCTCAGCTGCGTCGCCGCGGCACGGTTGAGATGCGCCATCGCTTGATCACGGCCGCACTGCTGCTGCTGCTGCCGCTGAGCCTGTTCTGTGCCTTCTTCCATCCCGCGACGCTACTGATCGACAATGCCGGCTGGCTCATCCGCGGCACCGACAATGGCGAGAATGCATTGGGCGCTCATGCCTATTGGCATGATCCGGCTGCCGGGGCTTCGCTCAAGACCGGCTTGCTCAACGCGCCCGATGGCGTGTCGGTGCTATACACGGACAGCAATCCCCTGCTGACCCTCATCGTCAAGCCGTTCGCCGGTCTGCTGCCGAACGATGCGCAGTTTGTCGGCGTATTCATCCTGCTGAGCCTGATCCTGCAAGCCCTGTTCGCCTGGCTGCTGCTCCGCCGTTACGCGCCTGGTCGGGTTGCACTGTGGGGCGGCGTGATGATGCTCGCCTTCCCTCCGACACTCGCGAACCGCTTTGTCCACGTCAATCTGATGGCGCACTGGACCATTCTTGCCGCCTTATGCCTGTTCCTCGACGAGCGACGTGGCGAGCGGTTGCGATGGTGGGCGCCGCTCATTGCGATCACCGCCCTTATCCATAGCTATCTGCTGATCATGGTGGGCGCCATCTGGGCGTCAACGATGATGGCGCGCTTTACGCGCTGCCGAGGCCGCGCGCGGCCGATGATCGTCTTGGAGGGACTGATCGTCGTTGGGATGGTTGCCTTGCTGGCGTGGTGGCTCGGGGTGAGCGATCAGGAGGCTGCCGGGAATATCGGCGCGTTCTCGATGCCGCTGGACGCCTTGTGGAACCCTGCGCTCGGCCATTTCACCAACCTCCTGCCTGCGCATGAAACCGTGCCCAACCACGACTTCGAAGGGTTCCAATATCTTGGAGCCGGTGGTTTGTTGCTGGTCGCAACGGCGATCGTCATCGCCTGCCGTCTTCCCGCCACCGCCGCCGAACAAGACGCGCGACATCGGCTTCGCCAGTTAGCGCCGGCGCTGATCGTGCTCGGCATTCTGGCGATCCTGCCGACGCATCTTCCGCAAACCGTGCGAATCTTGCTCGATCCGGTGCGGGCATCGGGCCGGATGTTCTGGCCGGTGGGCTATGTACTGATCTTGGGTGCGGTACTCGCCGTCTTTCGCCTGTCCGCCAGCCGCGCTGCGCTCGCATTGATCGGGATGATAGCAGTTCAGACCATCGATCTTACGGGGATGGCCGGGGACATCCGCGCGCAAAGCGAGCAGGCGGACAAGCACCAACTCTTTATCCAAACGCTCGACCCGCGCTGGGACAAGCTGATCGGGCAATCGCGATCTGTTGCTTTCATGCCAGCAGATGTGACCCGCAACCTGGCGGTGTTTCAGGAAGTCGCTTGGCGCGCCGTCAATGCCGGGCGTCCGACGAGCAACGTCTATGCCGCACGAACGGGTCGGGCGACGATCCAACGCCTCCGTGCGGAACGAGCGGCGTTCGATCGGGGCGAGCTCGTCCCGGGCCGGTTGTACGTGACGGCTCCGGGGACGCCCCTACCTGCAGCGGCCGCCCCCTACCAACTGCAGCTCGATGGTATCGCGGTTGTCGCGGTGGTCGATCGACCTATCGCTGCTGTTACCATAAAGGCTATCGATCCGCCGAGGGCGTCGCCCCTATAAGCAGCGATGATGCGCCGCCTCCAGTTTCCAATCATTCTTCAGCTCACATTCGTCGCGCTGCTGCTCGCCGCCGCCCCTGCCCCACCAGCGGGCCCGGAGGATGGCGTCACCACGCTGGCCGCCGATGCCGAGGCGCAATGGGTGCCGTTCGATCTCACCCCGGGCAACCAGATCCGCTTTGCGATGCATCTCGACTCGCGGCCGATCACCGCGGTGCTCGACACTGGGGTGTCGTTCTCGGTGCTGGCGCGCGCGTCGGCCGTGGTGGATCCAGCGCGGTTGACGAGCGGCGGACAGGCAACCGCGATCGGTGGCGCGGTCGCCACCGGCTGGCTGCCGACCGGCACCATCACCATCGGCGGCCTGACCCGGCGCGGCGGCGGCGTCTCGGTCGCCGACCTGCCGGCGCTCGCCACTGGCGGTGCGACGCCGGTCGACATGCTGGTCGGCCGCGACATCACCGGCGGCCAGGCACTCGACATCGACTATGAACATCGCCGCTTCCGCCTGATCCCCACCGGCCGCCTGCCGTTCACCGGCGCGACCGCGCCGCTCGCCATTTCCGCCGCGCGGCGGGTGTATGAGAGCGCGCTCACCGTTGCCGGCCGCCGCCTCGCGCCGATGGTGGTCGACACCGGCGACGGCTCGGCGATCACCCTGTCGGCGGCGGCCTGGCAGCGCGCGGGGCTCGCCAGCCTGCCCAACACCACCACAATTTCGTTCGGCCTCGCCGGCCCCGCAGTGAGCACGCTGGCGATCGCCCCGGCGGTGGCGCTCGGCACCCAGATGGCGCGGCAGGTGGAGGTGCGGGTGGAGCCCGCCGGCGGCTTTTCGCAGACGATCGGCGTCGCCGGACGGATCGGCTCGGGGTTCCTGCAGCGCTATCGCGTGCTGCTCGACCCGGCGGCGGGGCGGATGGTGCTGCAGCCCGGCCCGACCGCCGACCAGCCGCCGCTGCGCTCCACCAGCGGGCTGCTGGTGGGGATCGAGCCGGACCGGCTGCGCGTGTTCCATGTGATGCGCGGCGGCCCGGCGGAAGCGGCCGGCTGGCGCGACGGCGATCGCATCTGCCGGATCAACGGCGCACCGATCCCCGCGGATTACGCCGGCGACCCAATCGCCACCTGGTCGATCGGCGCGCCGGGCACTGTGGTGACGCTCGGCCTGTGCACCGGCGAGGTCCGGTCGCTGACGCTGAAAAGCTTCTATTGAGGCCGCGGCAGCCGCATCAGGCGGCGTGGAAGCCGAGCCCGGCCATGATCATCGCCGCGAGCAGCGCCGCCATCTGCACCGCGCGCCAGTCGACCACACCGACCCGGTCGAGATCCCGCCGCAGCCACCGGCGTCGATCGCCCATCCCGGCCGCGATCGCGAGCAGCACCGCGGCGCCAGCCCCCACGCCCCACATCATCTCAACCGAGCTTCTCGACCTTTTCCTGCAACCGCGACAGTTCGGCGCGCAACGCGGCGATCTCGTCGTCCTTGGTGGCGCCCGGGCCAGCGCCATGCGTCCCGTTAGCCGCCGCGGCAGCGGCCGCCGCCGGCATCACCGGCTTGAACGCCTCGGCCGCCGCCTCGAACATCGCCATGTTGCGCTTGGCGATCTCGGCAAACGGGGAATGCGCGAACGCGCCCTCGACGGCGGACTTGAACTGCGCCTGGTTGCGGCGAAAATTCTCCATCGACGCATCGAGGTAACCCGGCACCAGTGCCTGCATCGAATCGCCGTACATCGCGATCAGCTGGCGCAGGAAGCCGACCGGCAGCATCGCCTGGCCGCGGTTTTCCTCGTCCATGATGATCTGGGTGAGGACGCTGTGGGTGATGTCCTCCTCGGTCTTGGCGTCGATCACCTTGAAGTCGCGACCCTCGCGGGTCATTGTCGCGAGGTGGTCCAATGTGATGTAGGAAGAGGTTTCGGTATTATAGAGACGCCGGTTGGCGTACTTCTTGATAATGACCGTGCCGTCCCCCGCGTTCTGTTTTTTCATCCGGCTCTCCATCCGTGATTGAGGCGGACGATACGCCGATGCTTGCCGCACCGCAACACGGGCCGCGTCCTCTCCCTCTGTTTCTCGCCATGCTGCGCAGCGAAACCGCAGGCATACCCGACGCCCGCGCCGCCGCGCTGCGTGGCCTTGCCGCCTATCAGCAGGCACCACGGCCGCCCGCGCCCGTGCCGATGCCTCCGCGTTTTTTTGAAGGCCGGGTATGCCTGCGTGACTATGGTGGCGTCGGTCCGCCGGTTGTGTTCGTGCCGTCGCTGATCAACCCGCCGGGGATCCTCGACCTCGGCGAGCGATCGCTGCTGCGCTGGATGGCATCCCAGGGATTGCACGTGTGGCTGGTCGACTGGGGCACACCGGGGCCTGCCGATCGCACGCTAGGGCTCGCGGATCATGTCGAGCGCCTGCTGATCCCGCTGATCCAGCGCCTGGAGCAGCCGCCGGTGCTCGTCGGCTATTGCCTCGGCGGCACGCTGGCGATCGCCGCGGCGGCGCGCACGCCGGTGGCCGGGCTGGCGACCCTCGCCGCGCCGTGGCGGTTCGCCGGCTATGGCGATGCGCGGGCGTCGATGCTTGAGATGTGGCAAGGCGCCCAGCCCTGGTGCGAACGGCTTGGCCTGGTACCGATGGAGATACTGCAGGCGGGCTTCTGGCAGCTCGACCCGGCCGCCACCGTGGCGAAATACGGTGCATTCGGCCGGCTTGACCCCGGCAGCGCCGCGGCAAGCGATTTCGTGCGCCTTGAGGATTGGGCCAACACCGGCGCTCCACTTACCTATGGTGTAGGTCATGACCTCTTTGGGGCATTTGTTGGTGCCGATCTTCCAGGCAATGAGCAGTGGCACGTAGCGGGCCAAGAGGTCAGCCTGTCACGCCTGAGCATGCCGACGCTTGAGTTCGTCTCCACCACCGACCGTATTGTTCCCCCAGCCACCGCTGCCCGATTCAAGCTACGGCATGAGCTGCCGCTCGGCCATGTCGGAATGATCGTCGGAGGCGCCGCACCCGCGAGGTTGTGGAGCCCGCTAGCGGAATGGGTCCGACGCACGGCCAATGCCGCGCTCGCCTAATCCATGTGATTTCAATGCCGTATCCCCACCAATCTTCATGTAACATTCATGCAACAGAACTTCTGGAAAATGGCAACATACGCAATATGGCGTAATTTACCTGTTGCGGCGTGACACGAAAATGAGCTCATTATGGTCCCTGGCAGCCAAAAAGGCTGGAAAAAGGGGACTCCATGAAACTTACGGTCTTATTGGGCGCAACCGCGCTCGCCGGCTCGCTGGCGATCTCGTCATCGGCGTTCGCACAGACCTCGCCTAGCAGTGGCGATATCGTCTCGACTGAGCAGAGCAATACCGATGCGGCGACCAACAAGAGCACCAATGAAGATGGTCGCGCCGAAATCCTGATCACGGGATCGCGTATCGCGCGCCCGAACGATGACTCGCCGATCCCGATCAGCACGGTCACCGCGGCTGAGCTGGGGGTCACGGCGCGGACCTCGATCGGCGACGTACTCAACGATCTGCCGCAGCTGCAGAGCACGTTCAGCCAAGCGAACTCGACTCGCTTCCTGGGCACCGCTGGCCTCAACCTGCTCGACCTTCGCGGCCTCGGCACGCAGCGCACGCTCGTGCTGGTCAACGGTCGCCGCCACGTCGGCTCCGACATTCTTAACAATGCCGTCTCTGTCGATACGAACACGATCCCGACCGATCTGATCGAGAGCGTCGATATCGTCACGGGTGGTAACTCGGCTGTATACGGTTCGGATGCGCTGGCGGGCGTGGTCAACTTCAAGCTCAAGGACCATTACGACGGCGTGCAGATGCGCGCTCAGGGTGGCATCAGCTCCCGCAAGGACGCAGGGTCCTACTTCGCCAGCGTGCTGGCCGGCAAAAACTTCGCCGATGGCCGCGGCAACATCACCGTCGACTTGGAATATTCGCGGCAGAATGATCTGTATGCCTCGGATCGCGACTATCTGCGCCAAAACAACAGCTTCGTGACAGTGGATTCTGACACGGCCGGTCGTGCAGCGGGCCAGAAGTTCATCAATTATGATGGCATTCCTGATGCGGAGTTCTTCCGTGACATCCGCGTCGCCACCTTCTCTGCCGGCGGTCTCGTGTCTATCGCGAGCCCCAGCGGCGCATGCGGCCGTGATAACACGCCCACGGCCGCTTTCCCGGGTGGTCGACCGTACAGCTGCAACTATTTGTTCCAGCCGGGTGGTGGCATTGTTCTCGAAAACGGGCAGCGTGTCGGTCTCGGCACAGCAACCGCCACGGGCGGTGCCAGCGCTACGCCGACCGGGTCGTATCTGGGTGGCAACGGCGACACCCGTCGCGAAGGCCAGCTGCTGCAGATCCTGCCGCAACTCGACCGCTACTCGGCCAATCTGATCGGCCATTTCGACGTGTCAGACGCGTTCGTCCCCTTCATCGAAGCGAAGTACTCGCGCACCGACTCGGTTGGCCAGGGCAGCTCGGGCCCGGCGTTCTTCACGGGCAGTACGCTTGATGGGCTCTATGAGCGTCCGCGCCTCGACAATCCCTATCTCGACGCGACCAGCCGCGCCCAGCTTGCCAATGCGATCCTGGCCAGCGGGATTAACCCGAACACCAGTGCGCCGCTGACTGCCGCCAACATCGCGGCTATCAACAATGGTTCGTTCCGGTTCATCCTGCGTAAGAACCTGACCGACCTCGGCGTCCGCACCGAGGAGGCTCGTCGTGAAACCTATCGTATTGTCGGCGGCGTACGCGGTACCTTCAACGACGACTGGCGTTATGAAGTGTCGGCGAACTACGGTGAGTTCGACGAGCGCACCAAGGTTCGGGGCAACCTGAACGTCCAGCGCGCGCTCCTGGCGCTCGACGCAGTCAGGAGCCCGTCCGGCCAGATCGTCTGCGGTGCACAGCTTGATGCTTCGCGCGCCTATGACGACTTCGGCGGAAATGCTGCGACGCTCGCTTCCGACATCGCCGCCTGCCAGCCGCTCAATCCGTTCGGCGTTGGCAGCGTCTCCGATGCCGCCAAGAATTATGTCCTTCAGGACACCGTATCGCAGGGTAAGATCACCCAGCTTGACATCACCGCTTATGTGTCGGGCGATCTAAGCCAGCTGTTCACCTTGCCGGGTGGCGATATCGGCTTCTCGTTCGGCGGCGAGTACCGTCGCGAGACGGCGTTCTACAAGCAGGACCCGCTCGTATCGGCGGGATACACCTTCTACAACGCGATTGCAGAATTCAATCCGACCGCATTTGAGGTGAAGGAGGCCTATGGCGAGATCAACATCCCGCTGCTCAAGGATCTTCCGCTCATCAAGGAACTGACCGTCAGCGGCGGCGCCCGCGTATCCGACTATAAGGGCTCGGCCGGCACGGTATACGCCTACAGCGGTAACGTGACCTGGGCACCGGTGCAGGACATCCGCTTCCGCGGCAACTATTCGCGTTCGGTTCGCGCGCCTAACCTGTCTGATCTGTACTCGCCGCAGTCGCAGAACTTCGCGACCGTCGCTGATCCTTGCTCGGCACGGAACCTCGCCGGCGGCACCCAGTATCGGGCGGCCAACTGCGCTGCAGCAGGCATCCCTGCCTCCTATGACTATGTTTATGCACAGACGCTGGAAATCGTCAGCGGCGGCAACCCGAATCTCGATGTCGAGAAGTCGGACTCCTACACCTATGGCGTCGTTATCCAGCCTCGCTGGACGCCGGGCCTGAGCGTGTCGGTCGACTATTACAACATCAAGGTGAACAATGTCATCACGGCGCCAACCGCGCAGGGCATCATCAACAGCTGCTATGACTCGCCAACGACGAACAACCAATTCTGTTCGCTGTTCACCCGTGTGGCCGCTGGTGCGACTGGCCCGAACGGTGAGGAACCTTTCCGCGTTGTCGAGGGCAGCCTTCAGCAGACCCTGCTGAACTACGCCAAGCTGCAGGTCCGCGGCATCGACGTCGATCTGGGCTACCAGCATCGCTTCGGCAACGTGAACCTGAGCAGCCACGTGATCTACACGCACACCTTCCAGAACGATTCGTTCACCGATCCGACGCAGCCCGGCTTCGCCGACACGGTGGTGGGTGAAGTCGGGTCGCCGAAGGACCAGATTAACTGGAATCTCGGCGCCGACTTCGGCAACTTCTTCGCCAACATCCAGACCCGCTACATCACCAAGCAGGCGGTCGGCGCCATCGAGAACCACGAGGCGTTCCAGGGTCGTGAAGCCCAGAACCTCGACGATTACGACATCCCCTTCTATCCGGACGTGTTCTACATGGATCTGAAGTTCGGGGTGAACATCGACAAGTCGTCGAACTTCTACTTCGGCATCGACAACGTCACCGACCGCCTCCCGCCGCTCGGCGCCACGGGCATCGGCGCCGGCAGCGCGATCTTCGAGCCGATCGGCCGCAAGTTCTACGCAGGTATCCAGGCGAGGTTCTGATCTACTCTGATCAACTGCCAGAAAGGGGTCGGTGGTTTCCACCGGCCCCTTTTTTTCAACTGCTCAAGAAGTTGGAGGAACGACATCCCCGTCGATCTGCGCTGGTGGTCTCGTTAACGGACGACCAGCGGACGGAGGGCACAGATGCTCTACATCCACATCCGGTCGAACCGAGCGCCAAGGCTGGTGAGCAGCTCATATTGCGACATGCCCGATTGCGCCGCCGCCTGTGGCAGCGCGAAATCGAGCGCGACCCAGTCGCCTTCGGCCAGCTCGGGTTGTGCCGAGACGTCGATCGCGGTGAGGTCCATCGACACGCGGCCGATCACCGGCAGGTCGCCGGCGGCGCCGCGGTCGGAAAAGCCGCGGAAATAGCCGTCGGCATAGCCGATGTTGAGGATCGCCACCTCAGTGGCCGCGCGCGCCGTCCAGGTCGCATTATAGCCCACCGTTTCGCCGGCGGGGACCAGCCGTCGCTGCAGGATCTGTGCCTCGGGCACCGCAACCTGGCGGATGGCCGCCAGTTCGGGCCGGGCGACGCCACCGTAGAGCGCGAGGCCGGGGCGGACGAGATCGAAGTGGAAGCCGCTCCCGAGCGCGACGCCTGCCGAATTGGCGAGGCTCATCCGCCGCGCATCGGTGACGCCGGCCAAGCTGGCGAACAGCGCCCGCTGGCGCTCGTTCATCGGTGAATCCTCGTCGGCGCAGGCGAGATGGCTGACCAGCGTCTCGATCCGAAGGCCCGCGAGCAGCCCGTCGCGCACCGCAGCGCTCGATACGCCGAGCCGGTTCATCCCGGTGTCGACCATGACATCGCAGGCACCGCCCCCGGCATTGCGCCAACGGGCGACCTGCGCGTCGGTGCTGAGCACGGGACGGGCGATGCCGCTCGTCGCCAGCGCCATGTCGTCGGCACGCAAACCGTGGAGCACCGATACCATCAGCCCGAGCGGGGCCAAGGCTTCGGCCTCGCGCCACGTCGCGACGAAGAAATCGCGGCAGCCCGCTGCGGCAAGGCGCCTGGCCACGTCGCTCGCGCCGAGGCCATAGCCATCGGCCTTGACCGCGGCGCCGCATGCCGCGGCACCACTGAGGCGGTCCATGTGCTGCCAATTGGCGACAAGCGCGGCGGGATCGAGGCGGAGGCGAAGAGGAGCGGTCACCCCCGTCGCATAAGCCGGGCCGACGCGGGCGTCGATGGCTGCATGCCACCGACGATCGCCAGCGGACCTACTTCATCGCGTATTTGAAGCCGATCCACAGCGTCCGCGGGTTGGCCCGCTCGACGATGTCGTCGCCGCTGATGCCAGTCTCGATCCGCTTGTCGAACAGGTTCTCGCCACGCGCTTCGATCGCCAGACCGTGGGTCACCGGCAGCGACAGATAGGCATCCAGCGTCGTCGCGGGATCGAGGCTGTCGATATTGACGTCGTCGTCGAACTGGCGACCGATGTGGCGCACCGTGGCGGAGGCGGCGAGGCCGCCGCGGCGCCAGCCGAGCGTGCCCGACACCTGATCCTTGGGGGTCTGCGCCGGCCGCAGGCCATCCAGCGCGGCAGCGATGCCCGAGGCATGGACCTCGGCGTCGACATGGCTCCACGAGGCGAGCGCAGTGAGGTGGCCGAGCGTGTAGCTCGCATCGACCTCGAGGCCGGTGGAGGTGATCGCATCGAGATTCTGCCGGATCAGCGAGCTGCTGGTCGCGGTGCGCGACAAGGTGACGTTGGCGATCGCATCCTTCAGCCGGTTGTGGAACACGGTGGCGGCGAGGCTGACGCCGGCAAGCGGGGTCAGCGTCACGCCGCCCTCATAGCCGGTCAGCCGCTCGGGGCTGAGCGCGGCATTGGCGGCGGTGGTGTCGTTGCCGACGCGGAACGGGCGGTAGAGCTCGTTGAGGGTCGGCAGCCGCCAGCCGCGATAGGCCGCGGCGCGGAAGGTGACGAGGCTGGCGACGCGATAGGCGAGCCCTGCCCGACCGCTAAACTCGCTGCCGTCGCGATCCGGGAACTGGTTGTTGGTGAGCGCCGCGCCGCCGGCGAGCGGCCGCTCGGTGAGCGAGCCATCGTCGATGTTCCAGAAGTCCACCCGGCCGCCGAGCGTGACGGTGAGATCGCCGAGATCGGTGCTGGCGTCGGCGAACAGGCCCTTGTTCTGGTTCGATCCGCCGGCCTCGCGGCGGCGGGTCGGCACCGCATTCTGGAACAGGTACAATTCCTGGGTCTTGCCGGTGACATCGCGGATGTCGGCACCGAGCCGCAGGTCGATCCCAGCACCAATTGGCGGCTGGATCTCGACCCGCGCGCCGAGTCCGGTGGCGGGCACGCTATATTGGTCGAGCGATTGGGTGACGGTGGCGCGGTCGGCGCTGACCGAGGCGAATTGCGAGGCAAAGGCGCGGGTCTGGAGATAGCCCAGCACCGACCAGCCCCAATGGCCGTGGCCGACCAGCCGGAGGCTGGCGTCGGCGCCCTCGGACTTGTTGTTGGTAAAGTCAGTGCCGCGGTTGCGACGATCGGTGAAGGCGCTGAGATTAGCCTGCAACTCGGTCGACGGCGCGATGCCGATCACGGCGCGAATTGCGCCCGACGCCTGCTCGTAGGGCGCTGCATGATCGACCGCGCCGCGATCCTCGGCCACGGTGGGGATGAAGCCATCGCCGCGCGCATAAGCGCCCGAGATGGTCGCAAAGCCGTTGCCCCGCACCAGCGACGCCGACCCTTGCGCATCGACCGAATCGCGGCTGCCATAAGCCAGGCTGGCGGCGAGCGGCGACAGCTGATCGGGCGTGGCGCTGTCGAGCTCCACGGTGCCGGCGAGCGCCCCGGCGCCATAATAGCCACTGCCACCGCCGCGGGTGACGCGGACCTGGCCGAGCCGGTCGGTCGCATAGGCCGGGAACGCCACCCAGCCGCCGAACGGATCGGTCTGCGGCACGCCATCGAGGATCAGCAGCGCGCGGCTGGAGGCATTGCCGCCGATCCCGCGCAGGGTGATGCCCTGGCTGGTCGGGTTGGCGGAGCGCGAGTCGGAGCGGCGGAACTGCTGGAGCCCGGCAACGTCGGCAAGCACGCTTTCGAGCCGGTCGCTGGCATTGGCCTCGAGCCGGTCGCGATCGATGGTGACGACGTCGAACGCCCGATCGCCGGGCGTCGAGAGGCCGCGGCCGGTGACGACGATATCGAGGCCGGTGGCATCGCCGGTAGCGGTGACGGTCTGCGCGGATGCGATCGGGCAGCCGATGATGGCAGTGGCGACCAGCGAGGCGGCGGCGAACAGAGACGGCTTCATCGGGCCCCCATGATCAGCAAAGCGGTGATCCGCAACCGCACCCCGGCGATTTGCGTCGCTGCGTGACCTATATGTACCAGGCTGTTAACCCGACTGGCGGCCCGTACATCACATCGTGATCATGCATGGCGCCAGCACGGAACATTGCCGATCCGCGAGCTGTTAGGACCGGTATGGACCGTCCGCTGCTCTCCGCCGAACGGCTTCGTGATGAACTCAACCAGGCTGCGCTGCGCCTGTCGCTGGACAGCGAGGGCGCACGGATCGACTTCATGCTCCCCACCCTCGCCGATCCCGCCGAAGCGTTCGATCACAATTGGGACGTCCAGGCCTTCTGCCCCGAAGGACTGGACGACATCTGCCGCCGCGCGGTGGAGCAGGTCGCCGAGCAATGGGATCTGGAGGCGGAGTGAACCGCGGCCACCCATCAGGGTTCCAGCCTAGCCGGCCCCGTCCATGCGTTCCGCTCCCGCCCGGCGCAGTCCGGTGAGATCGATGCCGTGGCGCTGGACCTTGTAATAGAAGGTCTTGCGCGGCAGCCCGAGCGCCTGCATCGCCGCGCCGGCGTCGCCCTTGGCGGCCAGCACCGCCTCGACGATCGCCTGGCGCTCGAACGCGGCGACCCGATCGGGCAGCGTCTCCGCTTCCTGCTCGCCACCGGGCTCGGGGGCGAGGCCGATCATCACCTGATCGGCAAAATGGGCAAGTTCGCGAACGTTGCCGGGCCAGCGATGCTCGATCAGCCGCCGGCGCACCGCGGGGGTGAGATCGGGCAGCGGACGGCGCAGCCGCGACGCGGCGAGATCGAGCAAATGCGCAAACAATAGCGGCACATCGTCCAGCCGCTCGCGCAAGGGCGGTACCCGCAGCCGCACCGCCGACAGCCGATAGTAAAGCGCCGGGTCCATCGTCGCGTCGGCGTTCTCGGCGGCGGTGGCGACGAGGCGCACGTCGATCGGCGACGGGTCGCCACCCGCGGCGAGACCGGGCACCGTGCGTTCCTCGGCGAATTGCGCGAGCCGCGCCTGCAGCGCCGGCGAAGCACGATCGACGTCGTCGAGGAACAGGGTGCCGCGCGCCGCCGCCGCGATCGTGCCACCGATCAGTTCGGGTTCGATCAGCGCGTCGGGCATCGCGGCGCAGGCGACGGTGGCGAAGCGATGCCGTGCGCGCGCGCCGCCGCGGTGGATCAGCCGCGCCAGCAGCTCCTTGCCGGTGCCGGATTCTCCCTCGATCAGCACATCAATATCGGCATCGGCGAGCAGCGCCACCGTATCGCGCAACTGGACGATCGCGGGCGACCGGCCGACCAATGGCGAGCCGTCCGGTGCCGCCGCCAGCGCGCGCAACCGGCGGTTGTCCATCACCAGAGCACGATGCGCGCTGGCGCGGCCGACCGCGGCGAGCAGCGCGTCCGGGTCGAACGGCTTGGTGAGGAAATCCCAGGCGCCGGCCTTCAGCGCATCCACCGCCATCGCGACGTCGCCATGGCCGGTAATGAGCAGCACCGGCAGATCGGCATCCCGGGCATGGAGCCGCCGAAACAGCTCGACGCCGGACATGCCAGGCATCGCGACGTCGCTGACCACCACGCCGGCGAAGCCCTTGTCGATCGCGGCCAGCGCCGAAGCGGCGTCGGCATGGTCGATCACCCTATATCCGGCGAGGCCGAGCATCTGCGCGATCGAACCGCGGATGTCGGGGTCGTCGTCCACCAGGGCGACCATCGGCGGTGTCTCGCTCATCCGGCTCTCTGCAATTCAATCTGGAAGCGTGCGCCTACCGCCGTCGGCACCAGCCGCAGCGTGCCGCCCATGTCGGTCATGATGTCGAGCGCGATCACCAGCCCGAGCCCGAGTCCGGTGGCGCGGCTGGTGACGAACGGCGTAAAGATCCGCGCTGCGATCCCCGGATCGACCCCCGGACCATTGTCGACGATGTCGACGCGAACGGTGTCTTCGTCGATGTCGAGCGTCAGCGCCAGCTGCGGCTCGGCATGCCCCTCCAACGCCTCGATCGCATTCTGCAGCAGATTGACCAGCACCTGCTCCAGCCGCACCTTGCCGGCGAGCGCCAGCAGGTCCGGCGGGATCGCCGAGGCAGTGAAGGCGACGCTCGACAGCCGCTCCTTGAGGATCAGCCGCGCCCCGTCCACCGCTTCGGCCAGCGGCATCGGGCCGATCGCACCGGTGCCCTTGCGCGCGAACCCCCGCAGCGCAGCGGTCACCTCGCCGATGCGGCTGGCCAGCCGGCCGATCGCCTGGAGATTGCCGCGGACCTGCTCGGCATCGCCACGCTCGAGCAGCCGCTCGCCGTTGGCGGCATAGGTGCGGATCGCGGCGACCGGCTGCGCGGTCTCGTGCGCGACACTCGCCGTCACTTGGCCTAGCGTCGCCAGCCGGTTGGCCTGGCGCAATCCTTCGCGCAGCAGGTCGGCGCGGGCATCGGAGGCGATGCGTTCGTCGATCTCGCGGCGCAGCTCGGCGGTGCGGGTGGCTACCGCCGCCTCGAGTTCGTGGGTGCGCGCGGCAAGGCGGCGACCGCGCGCGCGTAGCGCCAGCGTCGTGCCATAAAGGGCGAGCATGGCGAGCGCGGCGCCGAGCGCGGCAAGCCGCACCACATCGTCCACCGCGGTGGTGCTGCTGCGTAGCAGGTTGAGCCGCCAGCCGCTCGGCGACGGCGGCAATCGCACCCAGAGCAGGCGTCCCGCCTGGCCGGGCACCGTCACCCGCGCCTCTCCCGTCGCGCGCGGGGCGGCCGCCCACGGCAGGATCGCGAGCGACTCCTCGCCCGACTGGATCTCGGCGCGGAACCGCGCCGACGCTGTTGGGCCGAGCGGCCGGGTGACGCGGAACCGCCAGTCGGGCCGGCTCGTCACCAGTATTACGCCGTGATCGTCGTCGGCGAAGGTGATGCCGCCGGCGCCGCGCCACTGCCGCTCGACCTGGTCGAACTCGAGCTTGACCACGATCACGCCGCCGCGGGCGGTGCGGCGGCTGAGATAGAGCCCGGGCTTGTGGCTGACCGTGCCCATCGCGAACTGGGTCGCCAGCGCATCGAGCGTCGCCTCGCGGAAATAGCGCCGGAAGCGGTAATCCATACCGACGAAGCTGTGCGCCGTCCGCCAGTTGCTCGCGGCGATCGCGTGGCCGTCGGCACCGATCACATAGATGGCGGCGGCGCCGGTGGTGCTCGCCAGCGTTTCCAGCCGCTGGTTGAGCGCGCGCCGCGCCGGCACGGCGCCGGCCAGGGCGCCATCCAGATCGCGGTCGGCGGCGAGCGCTAGTGGCAACAGCCTGAACCGCGCGACCTCGCTGGTCAGCAGCGCCTCACGCAACCGGGCATCCACACGGACTGCCGCCTCGAACCGGCTGAGCGCGCGCTGCTCGGCGATCCTGCCGGCAAGCGCCGCGGCGATTCCCGCAAGCAGCAGCGCCAGCACAGCCTCTCGCCACCACCGCCTGACCCACCCGCTCTGCATACCCAAGCCGCTACCCGGCATCGTCACCCTGTGCAAGTTCTTGCACGTTCACTGATGCTTGAGCTTCTTGGTCATCAAGACACGGTACGAATTCCCGCCTCTATAATGTTGTTATTACGATGTTTTTATATGGCCTTGAGATTGCTTGCGTGGAAAGCCGTAACAGACGACACCATCACTCCTGCACATACCGTCATCAAGAACGCACTGTGCCGTGATCGAGGATGAAAGGCCCAGGATGACCATCGCCGTGCCCGCCAGCGACCAGCCGACGCCCGTGTCGCCGCCCTGGTATCGCCATCTCTACGCCCAGGTGCTGGTGGCGATCGTCGCCGGCGTGCTGCTCGGCCATTTCTACCCCGCTACCGGGGAGGCGATGAAGCCGATCGGCGATGCCTTCATCAAGCTCGTCAAGATGGTGATCGCGCCGGTGATCTTCCTCACCATCGTCACTGGCATCGCCGGCATGCGCGATCTCGGCTCGGTGGGCCGCGTCGCCGGCAAGGCGTTCATCTATTTCTTCTTCTTCTCGACACTGGCGCTGATCGTCGGCCTTATCGTCGCCAATGTGATCCGGCCCGGCGCCGGGCTCAACATCGACCCGGCATCGCTCGACACCTCCAAGGTCGCCGAGTTCGCCGAGAAGGCGCATGAGACCACACTGACCGGCTTCCTCACGGGGATCATTCCCGACACCTTCCTGTCGGCGCTGACCGCGGGTAACATCCTCCAGACGCTGTTCGTCGCGATCCTGTTTGGCGTCAGCCTGGCGCTGGTCGGCGAGCGCGGCCAGGGCGTGCTTGACCTGCTCGAGCAGGCGTCCACCGCCTTCTTCAAGCTGGTCGCGATCGTGATGAAGGTAGCCCCCGTTGGCGCGTTCGGCGCGATGGCCTTTACCATCGGCAAGTACGGCGTCGGCACTCTGGCCAATCTCGCCGCGCTGGTCGGCACCTTCTACCTCACGTCGCTGATCTTCGTGCTGGTGGTGCTCGGCGTGGTCGCCAAGCTCAGCGGCTTCTCGATCCTGGCGCTGATCCGCTATCTCAAGACCGAGCTGCTGCTGGTGCTCGGCACCTCGTCGTCGGAAAGCGCGCTGCCTTCGCTGATCGAGAAGATGGAGCGCGCCGGCTGCCCCAAGTCGATCGTCGGGCTGGTCGTGCCGACCGGTTATTCGTTCAACCTCGACGGTACCAACATCTACATGACGCTGGCGGCGCTGTTCATCGCCCAGGCGGGCAACGTCGACCTCACGCTCGGCCAGCAATTGCTGCTGCTCGGCGTTGCCATGCTCTCCTCCAAGGGCGCGGCGGGGGTTACCGGCGCCGGCTTCATCACCCTGGCGGCGACGCTGTCGATCGTCCCCTCGGTACCGGTCGCGGGCATGGCGCTGATCCTCGGCGTCGACCGCTTCATGAGCGAGTGCCGTAGCCTTACCAATTTCATCGGCAACGCCGTCGCCACGGTCGTGGTGTCGCGCTGGGAAGGCGCGCTCGACCAGGACCGGTTCAACGCGGCGATGCGCGGCGAGATGCCGCGGGTCGATCAGATGCGCGCCGAGGCCATTCCCGCCGAATGATCTGACCGGTGGCGCCACCGCGCGCCACCGCCCTGCTGCCAGGAGGCACCTCATGACCGATCTGTTGCGCGCCGCCGGCGTCGCCACCCTGTCGCTCGCTCTGTTCGCGGCGCCCGCCAGCGCGCAGACGACGCTACCGACCAACCCGTCGCCGGCCGAATCCGGCCAGAGCCGAAACCCGGCCGAGCCGACCGTCAGCGCCTACCCGTCTGCCGCCGCCGGCGACGGCACCGGCACCGGCGGCTACAATCTGTCGCGCTGGGCGGAAGACTGGCGCCGCTATGCCGATCCCGCCAAGCGCGACGATCCGCTCGATCGACTGAAGTTCCTCCCCCTCGACAACGACGGCGACGTGTATCTGACGTTGTCGGGCGAGCTGCGGCTGCGCGTCAACGAGGTCACCAACCCCAACTTGCGCAGCGGCGAGGCGCAGCGCCAGGACATCAACCGCCTCGTCGCCGGTGCCGACCTCCACGTCGGGCCGCATCTTCGGGCCTATGGCGAGGTCGCCCATGCCGGCATCTCGGGCCAGAACATCGGCACGCCTGCGGCGAATCTCGAGAACGGGCTGGTCATCCAGCAGGCGTTCGTCGAAGGCGACGCGACGGTCGCGGGCGTCGAGTTCGGCGCGCGCTACGGCCGGCAGGAGTTCACCGACGGCTCCAACCTGCTCACCTCGCAGCGCGACAACAACACCATCCGCTTCGTGCTCAACGGCCTGCGCGGCTGGGCGCGCGGCAAGACGCTGCGCGCCGACGTGTTCGATCTCAAATATACCACCTTCGGCACCGGTGGTCCGGGCGACGATGTCACCGATCACGGCCACCGCTTTTCCGGCGTCACCGCCGGCGTGGTGGTGCCGACGGACTGGTTCGGCACATCGAAGCTCTACCTCGACCCGTTCGTGTGGCGGCTGCGCTCGACCAACACGGTGTGGGGCGCGACGAGCGGCCGCGAGGTGCGCGATTATTACGGCGCGCGGCTGTGGGGCGATGTCGACCGGGTGACGCTCGACTGGACGGTCAATCACCAGGGCGGCACCTTCAACGGCCAGAAGATCGATGCCTGGCAGGTGCTGATGGCGCAGACCTGGCGGCTCGGCGCCAAGAGCACTGCACCGCGGATCGGCTTCCACGCCGATTACGCGAGCGGCGGCGGCAGCTATACCGGCGGCACGTTGCGCAACAGCTTCGCGCCATTCGGCAACAACATCTATTACAGCTATGCGCTGTTCCTCACCCCGACCAACCTGATCGCGCTGGCGCCGAACGTCACCTTTTCGCCGCACAAGAAATTGCGCATCACCGGCGAATATCAGCTCGCCTGGCGCGACGACGTTCGCGACGCGGTGTACCGGGCGAACGGATCGGCATTCGCCGGCACGCAGAACGTTTCTGCGAGCAAGATCGCCGATGTCGCGCGGCTGCAACTGGTCTATTCGTACAGCCCGCGCCTGTCGTTCACCGGCCGCTACGAGCATCTCGCCGCCGGCCCGTCGCTGACCCATGCCGGCTATGCGAGCTCGGACTTTCTCGCCGGCTGGGTGAGTTTCCGCTTCTGAGCCGAAGCGCCGGTGCGATCGGCGCGGCTTGTCGCACCGCCGCCTGCTGTGCCACAGCCTCGCGCTCGGGAGCGGATCGCAGGAGCAGCGGGTGGACACTATCGATATCAGTCGGCGATCGTTGATCGCCGGGGCGACGGCCTCGTTGACCCTGCTCGGCACGACCGCCGCTGCGCAGGTCGGGCCGGCGGACGAGACGGTGCCGCTGTGGCCGGGCGCGATCCCGGGCGATCGCCACGCCAGGATCGTCCGCAAGGCCGACGATCAGTCGCACGATCCGGCCCGCCACGATCGGTTCGTCACCGGCATCGCGCAGCCGATGCTGGTGGTGAAGCGCCCTGCCCGCCCCAATGGCGCGGCGGTGCTGATCATGCCCGGCGGCGGCTACAGCTTCCTCAGCTATGACAATGAGGGGATCGACCAGGCCGCCTGGCTCAACGCCCGCGGCGTTACCGCGTTCATCCTGCTGTATCGCCTGCCGGGCGAGGGCTGGGACAAGCGCGAGCTGGTGCCGCTGCAGGACGCGCAGCGGGCGATGCGGGTGATCCGCGCGCGCGCCGGCCAGTTCGGTGTCGATTCGGCGCGGGTCGCGATCCTCGGCTTCTCGGCGGGGGGCCATCTCGCCGGATCGCTGGCGACGCGGTTCGCCGAACCGGTTTATGCGCCGGTGGACAAGGCCGACAGCTTGTCGGCGCGTCCCGACCTTGCCGGGCTGATCTATCCGGTCGTGAGCATGGCCGCGCCCTTCACCCATGGCGGCTCGCGCGACATGCTGCTCGGCGACAACGCACCGGCGGCGTTGCGCCAGGCGGCGTCGGTGGAGACGCGGGTCACGGCGGCGACGCCCCCCACCTTCCTGGTCCACTCGGGCGACGACGGGCTGGTGCCGGTGGCCAACAGCATCGCGCTGTACACCGCTCTGCTCGCCGCCCAGCGCCCGGCGGCGCTGCACGTGTTCGACGAGAGCGGCCATGGCTTCGGCGTCCGCCCGCCCAAGAGCGTGACCACCTCCGCCTGGCCCGACCTGTTCCATGCCTATGGCGTGCGCAAGGGCGTGTTCGCATGAAGCACGCGCTGCTGGCGGTGCTGCTTGGCGCCGGCAGCGCCGCCGGTGCCCAGCACGCGGCGAACACGCCAGCGCCGGCCGTCTACCAGAGCTCGCCCGAGCGGCGGGTGGTACAGGACAAGGATTGGGGCCCGTGGCTCGGCCCATTTCGCGCCAAGCTGGTGCCGAGCCTGATGCAGGATTTCGGCGAGCGCTACATCTATGCCGAGGCGGATCGGGCATTGCCGCCGCCCCGCCCCGGCGAACGCCGTGTCGTCTTCCTCGGCGATTCGATCACCGACCGCTGGGACCTGGCGGCGAGCTTCCCCGGCAAGCCCTACGTCAACCGCGGCATCGGCAGCCAGGTCACCGCGCAGATGGTGCTGCGCTTCCACCAGGATGTCGTCGCGCTGCAGCCGAACGCGGTGGTGATCCTCGCCGGGATCAACGACGTCCAGGGTTTCCTGCAGCAGGAAACGCCCGAGCAGATCGAGACCAACTGGGAGGCGATGGCCGATCTGGCCGATCGCCACGGCATCGGGGTGGTGTTCGCCTCGCTGCTCCCGGTCAACAATTACACCGACAAGGCCAAGGACGTGCTCGTCGAACGCAAGCCCGCCGAGCTGCGCGCGCTCAATGCCTGGCTGCGGGCGTTCTGCGCCCGCCGCGGCTATGCCTATGCCGATTATTACGCGCGGCTGGTGGATGGATCGGGGCTGCTCGAACGCGGGCTCAGCGACGACGGCGTCCACCCGCTCGCCGCCGGCTACGCCCGAATGGCCCCGGTGGCCGAGGCCGCGATCGAGCGGGCGCTGCAGTCTCAGCCGGCGTTGAAGCGGTCCGGCAGACCAGCAACATAACGACGCTAGCCGACCCGCCCTCCCGCCGCTATGGTAGCGGTATCGTAAGAACAGAGCCGCCTCAGGGGAGAGAAACGATGCACAGCGCCTTGCGCCTCCGCCCCGTCGCGCGCCGACCAAGAGGAGCCTGCATGACCGTTCGATCCCGCTTTGCCCCGCTGCTGCACACGCTGGCCGCCGGCGTCTCGCTGGTCGCCTTTGCGGGCGCCGCACAGGCCGATCCGCTCGCCACGCTCAACCGCAACGGCAGCCTCGTCTCGGTCGAGCCCTATGCGCCCAACATCGTCCGCGTCACCATTGCGGTCGATCGCAAGCAGGTCGATGCGCCCCCCGGCGAAGGCCCCAACGCCAAGCCGGACGCGACCGGCTGGACCCATCGCACCGATGCCACAGGCGACGTGTTCGCCTCCTCGGGCCTGACCCTCACCGTCAACGCCCAGCCCTGGCCCAAGGCGCCGACGCAGATGGAGCGTTACTTCGCGCCGTCGCTGCCGCCGGTGTCGCTGAGCGTCGCCGATGCGGCGGGCAAGCCGATTGCCGAGATGACCGGGTGGGAAATGGCACCGCACGTCGTCAACGGCGAGAACACCTTCCGCGTCGGCGCCAGCTTCGCGGTGCAGCCGGACGAGCATTATTTCGGGCTCGGCCAGAACCAGGAGGGCGTGCTCGACCTCAAGGGCCGCACCATCGATTGCCGCCACAATTACGATGCGCCCGCCGGTGAAACCGTGTGCGTGCCGTTCATGGTCACCAACAAGGGCTATGGCATCGTCTGGGACAATGCCTCGGCGACCACGGTTTCGCCGGGCCTGCACAATTCGACCCATTGGCAGTCCAATGTCGGCGAGCGCGTGTCGTTCTTCGTCATCACCGGCAAGACCACCGACGATCTCTATGCCGGCTATGCGCGGTTAACCGGCACCACCCCGCTGCCCCCCAAGGCGGCGTTCGGCCTCATCCAGAGCAAGGCGCGCTACGAGACGCAGAAGGAGCTGCTCGACATCGCCGACGGCTATCGCAGCCGCGGCCTGCCGCTCGACGTGATGGTGCTCGACTGGTTCTACTGGAGCCGGATGGGCCAGCTCGACATCGATCGCACCTACTTCCCCGATCCCAAGGGCATGAACGACAAGCTCCACGGCATGGGCATGCACTCGATCATCAGCGTTTGGCCGCGGTTCGAGAAGGAATCGCGCTACTTCGACACGCTGGCGAGCAAGGGCTGGCTGCTCAAGGACAAGGACGGCAATGTCGTCGACGGCCTGCCGATCCGCTCCGATCGGGCCGGCGCGCTGATCGACAGCACCAATCCCGATGCCCGCCACTGGTTCTGGGATCATATCCGCGACAACATCGCCAGCGAAGGCTTCGACTGGTTCTGGCTCGACGAGACCGAGCCGGATCTGGTGCCCGACGGCAGCTTCTATTCGATCGGCTCGGGTGACCGCTTCCACAACGTCTTCCCGTTGCTCCACACTGACAGCGTCGCGGAAGGATCGGCCAAGGACCGGCCGACGATGCGCAACCTGATCCTGTCGCGCGCCGCCTATCTCGGCGTGCAGCGCAACGGCGCCTTGTTCTGGTCGTCGGACATCCAGTCGACCTGGGAAGCCTATCGCCGCCAGATCCCGACCGGGCTCGGCTTCACCGCCACCGGCATGGCCTATTGGGGCAGCGATATCGGCGGCTGGCAGTGGCCGCATGGCCCCAAGGCCACCAAGCCGCTGCTGCTCGATCCCGCCGGCGCGACCGCGATGGCGCCGGACTATGCGGATTATCCCGAGTTGTTCACCCGCTGGTTCGGCTACAGCGTGTTCACGCCGACGCTGCGCATCCACGGCCAGCGCCCCGGCACCGCGCTGTGGCAATATGGCACCGCAGCGGAGCCCGTGCTCGCGAACTTCCTCAAGCTCCGCTACTCGCTGATGCCCTATATCTACTCGCTCGGGCGGCATACCTATGAGAGCGGCGCACCGTTCATGCGCGCATTGTTCATGGACTTCCCGAACGATCCCAAGGCGGCGACGCTCGGCGACGAGTACATGTTCGGCCCGGCCTTCCTGGTCGCGCCGGTCACCGAGCAGGGCCAGACCAGCCGCCCGGTCTACCTCCCCGCCGGCGCCGACTGGTACGATTACTGGACCAACCAGCGCTACACCGGCGGCCAGACCGTCACCGCCGCCGCGCCGATCGACAAGATCCCGCTGTTTGTCCGCGCCGGATCGATCATCCCGATGGGCGTGCAGGTGCCGAGCACCGCGACCCGGCAGGCGCTCGAGAGCATCCGCGTCTATCCCGGCGCCGATGCGAGCTTCACGCTGTATGACGACGACGGCGTCACCAATGGCTACAAGACCGCCAAAAACGGCACCAAGGCGGTGCTGCACTGGGACGACCGCGCCGGTCGCCTCACCGCCTCCGGCAAGCTGCCGACCGGCCAGGACGCCGGCGGGCTGGTGCGGGTGACGGGCGCGAAGTAGGGGCGCCGGCCGCGGGGTGATCGGTCGCTTCGCGGCACCTCTGGTTCACCTGCCCCCGTCCCGTCACCCCAGCGAAAGCTGGGGCCTCGCGGTTGGCGGGCGGGCAGCGCGCCTCAGGGAGGTCCCAGCTTTCGCTGGGATGACGGGGGGGAGTTCGTCACCCCAGCGTGCGGAAGAGGGAAGCTTGCACCCGTATGACACCGGCATGACGGCCTCCCGCAATTGACGGCGGCCGCCTGCCATGTGCAACAGGCGCCGACGCTGGAGAGTTGCGCCTGCCGATGACCAACCGATTGCTTCGCGCCTGCGCCCTTGGCGCCGTGCTGCTACCCGCTGCCGCCGCCGCCGATCCGGCGCCGTTCGATCTCACCGGCCCCAGCCTCAAGATCAGCGTCACCCGCGGCAGCGCGACGCTGCCGATCTCGGCGGTGCCCAACCTCGCGAGCGGCGACAAGCTGCAGATCGCCGCGGCGCTGCCGCCCGACCAGGCCGCTCATTACGTGCTGGTCACCGCGTTCATGCGCGGCGCCACCAATCCGCCGCCCAAGAACTGGTTCTTCAAGGCCGAGACCTGGAAGAAGAAGCGCAACACGCTGAGCCTCACCGTGCCCGACGGCGCCCAGCAGGCGATCGTGTTCCTCGTGCCGGACACCGGCGGCGGGGTGGATGCGGTGATCGGCGCGGTACGCGGCAAGCCCGGCACCTTCGTGCGCGCCTCGCAGGATCTCACCCAGGCGGCGCTCGATCGCTCCCGGCTGGATGCCTTCCTCGACGGCATCCATCGTCGCGAGGCGAGTGACCCGACGCAGCTCGAGCGGGTGTCGCCGCTGCTCGCGCGCAGCCTCCGGATCAAGATCGACCAGAGCTGCCTGCTCAAGCCGACCGACCTTCAGGCCGCGTGCCTCACCCAGAACCATGATGCGCTGGTGCTCGCCGACAGCCACAGCTCGTCGATCGCCGAGACGCTGGCGGGCACGCCGACCGACATTGCGCTGCAGCTCAGCGCCACGCCGCAGGGCGGCTATGGCTATTACAGCCCCTATATCGGCGTGGTTCGCGATGTCGCGCGGCTGCTCGGCGCCTTCCAGAGCGCGCAGCTCCAATATATCCCGGCGCTGGCATTGTACCGCGGCGACGCGCTGGCGCTGCTGCTCAACGCGGCGCCATCGTTCCGCAAGCCGCAGTCGGTGCTCGTCACCGCGCTGCCGCCAGTCGAGCCGCCGCACCTGCCACCGCTCAAGCCGACCGACGGCAATGCCGCGGTGTGCGTCAGCCGCCCCGGCTTCACCCTGCCGGTGGAGGGCGCGCCGCTGATCTATTCGACCGGCTTTGCGCGGACGATGGCGCTGCGCGTCGCCACCAAGGACGGCCCTGATGCCGAGATCGCGCTCACTGCCGATCCCGAACAGGGTGGCTATGTCGCCGCACCGGGGGCAATCGACAAGCTCCGTCTCGCCGGGGTGGCGGACGGCACGCTCCACGGTGCCTGGGGCTTCCAACCGTTCGACGGCCCCAAGTTTCGCCTCGAGAGCGCCTCGGACGCGACGTGGCGGACTGCCGGTGACGATCCAGCGACGCTGGTGATCGGCCGCGACAATGCCGTCGCGCTTGAGGGCGCCGCGCCGTCTTGCGTCGACGGCGTCACGATGCGCCTCGGCAGCAGCGGCACCCCGCAGCCGGTGGCGTTCCAGCGCCAGAACGGCCGGCTGACCGTGACGCTGCCGCTCGCCAAGGCCCGCCCCGGTGAGGTGACGCTGCAGATCAGCCAGGCCGGCGCCGCGCAGCCGACCAACGTAACGTTGCGCAGCTATGCCGAGGCCAGCCGGGTCGACGGCTTTGCGCTCCACGCCGGCGACGCCGGCGGCGAGCTGACTGGCGCGCGTCTCGACCAGGTCACGGGGCTGATGGTGGACGGCACCGCCTTTCGCCCCGGCGCGCTCACCCATGGCGGCGACGGCGATCACCTGATGCTGACGGCCACCGCCGCGGGCAACTGGCAACCCGGCCAGGCGGTCACCGGCAAGCTGAGCTTCGCCGATGGCCGCACCGCGGCGGTCAAGGTAACGATCGATGCGCCGCGCCCCGTAGCGACGCTGATCGGGCATAGCGCGGAAGTGCCGCCGCGCAGCGGGCCGATCCGCCTGCGCCTGGTCGGCGACAGCTACGTGGCGGCCGATGCGCGCCTGTCCTTCTCGCTGCGCGCGGCCGATCCGACCAGCTTCTCCGCCGCGACCCAGGTGGAGGTCGCGACGGAGGATGGTAGCGCCGGCAAGCTGCTCACCATCGCAGACGGCGTGGCGCTGCAGGACCCGCATGTGGTCGTTGCCACCATCTCTCCGGGCACCGCGCTGGGCCCGGCGGCCTATGGCCCACTGCGCTGGCGGGTGATCCAGAACGGCACGAGCGGCGACTGGCAGCCGCTAGCGACGCTGGTGCGGCTGCCGGTGATCGACGGCCTCGCCTGCCCCGGCGGCGACAAGCCCTGCACGCTTAGCGGCACCCGGCTGTTCCTCGCCGCCGCGGTGAGCAACGCGGCGAGCCCCGCGGCGCGGGTGGAGGTGCCCCAGGGCTTCACCGGCTCCTCGTTGGCGGTGCCGCGACCTGGCGGCAGCGGCCTCTCGATATCGTTGCGTGACGCGCCGGGGGCGATCGTCACCGTCGCCTCGTCGCGCTGAGCGCTTGCGCAAGCCGGCGGGCGCGATAGACACGGGTTGTTAGCGTTACCGGGCGGCTCTTGTGTCGGGGCTCCACAGGTACGCCGCCCAGCAGGAGAGATTGCCCGATGAACCGCATTGCCCTGGCCACGACGCTGCTGCTCGGCGCGATGACCGCCGCTACGGGGGCCGCCGCCCAGACCAACGTGCCGGGCGACCCGCATGTGAGCGACCCGGTCGGCATCGTCGCCGATCCCTGCCCCGCCCATCCGTCGCCCACCGATGGCCCCGGCTGGCAGGCGTGGAACCTCCACATGCTGACCCGCGATTTTGGCCAGATCTGCCGCTACCACGCGCTGAACCAGCAGCTCAGGGCATCGGGCGAACCGGTGCGGGTGGTGTTCATGGGCGACTCGATCACCGACAATTGGATCAACCTCGACAAGACCATGTTCGTCGGCGGGCTGGTTGATCGCGGCATCAGCGGCCAGACCACGCCGCAGATGCTGGTCCGCTTCCGCGAGGACGTGCTCGCGCTTAAGCCCAAGGCGCTCCACATCATGGCCGCGACCAACGATGTCGCCGGCAACACCGGTGCCTCGACGATGGAGATCGTCGAGGGCAACATCGCGACCATGGCCGAGCTCGCCCGTGCCCATGGCATCAAGGTCATCATCGCCTCCACGCCGCCGGCCGCCGCCTTCCCGTGGAGCCCCGGCAAGCAGCCGAGCCCGCAGATCGTCGCGCTCAACGGCTGGCTGCGCCACTATGCCACGCAGAACCACTTTACCTTCGTCGACTATCATGCCGCGCTGGCGACGCCTGAGGGCGGCATGAAGCCCGGCCTGTCGAGCGACGGGGTCCACCCGACCGCCGCCGGCTATGCGATCATGAAGCCGCTGGCGCTTGCCGCGATCCGTCAAACCCTGGGAGCCAAGTGACCATGGACGTCAACCGCCGCTCGCTGCTCGCCGGCATCGCCGCGACCGGCGTCGCCAGCCGCGCGCTGGCGCAAAGCCCGATGGGCTTCGCTGCCGGGCCCGTGCAGCCGACCTGGGAATCGCTGGTCGATCACTATCGCTACCCCGAGTGGTTCCGCGATGCCAAGCTCGGCCTGTGGTCGCATTGGGGGCCGCAGTCGGTGCCCGAGCAGGGCGACTGGTACGGCCGCTTCATGTACATGCAGGGCCACCCGATGTACGAGCATCACCTCAAGACCTACGGACATCCGACCGTGTCGGGGATGATGGAGGTCCAGAACCGCTGGACCGCGGCGCGCTGGGACCCGGACGCGCTGATCGCGCGCTACCAGAAGGCCGGCGCCAAATATTTCATGTCGCTCGCCTGCCACCACGACAATCTCGATTGCTACGACAGCCGCTACCACGCCTGGAACTCGCTGCGCGTCGGCCCCAAGAAGGACATCGTCGGCACCTGGGAACAGGCCGCGCGGCGCGCGGGGCTCAAGTTTGGCGTGTCCAATCATGCCGCGCACAGCTGGCATTGGTACCAGCCGGCTTATGGCTATGACCCGGTCGGCGAACACAAGGGCCAGCGCTACGACGCGTTCCGGCTGCGCAAGGCCGACGGCAAGGGCCAATGGTGGGAGGGGCTGGACCCGCAGCAACTCTACACCGGCGGCCATGCGGTGATGCCGAACGGCATCGACAGCATCGCCGGCATGAACAAATGGCATGACGCCAACGACGGCCAATGGGTGGAGACACCGCCGCCCAACGACCCCGGCTATGTCACCAAATGGCTGCTCCGCCAGATCGACCTGATGGAGAAGTACAAGCCCGACATCTGCTATTTCGACGATTACGGCCTGCCGTTCGGCCCGGTCGGTCTGCAGGCCGCGGCGGATTACTACAACCGCTCGATCCAGTGGCACGGCAAGATCGATGTCGTACTCACCGGCAAGCAGCTGAAGCCCAACCAGCGCTTCGGCATCGTCCAGGATGTCGAGCGCGGCTTCACCGATCATCTGTGGGACGAGCCGTGGCAGACCGACACCTGCCTTGGCGACTGGTTCTACAACGTCGCCCGGCTCAACGACAAAAGCTACAAGACCGCCGAGCAGGTGATCCAGCGGCTTGCCGACGTGATCAGCAAGAACGGCAATCTGCTGCTCTCGGTGCCGCAGCCCGGCGACGGCGCGATCGACAGCGAGGAGGAAAAGATCCTCGACGGCATGACCGCCTGGATGGCAATCAACGACGAGGCCGTGTTCGGCTCGCGGCCATGGCGCGCCTATGGCGAGGGGCCGACCAAGCTCCAGGTCGGCATGCAGAACGAGCAGACGGCCGGTGCCTTCACCGCGCAGGACGTGCGCTTCACCACCAACAAGGGCGCGCTCTACGCCTTCTTCCTCAGCCCGCCGCACGGCGATGTCGCGATCAAGACGCTGGGCCATGATCGCCTCAAGGACGCAGGGATCGAGCGGGTGACGCTGCTCGGCGGCGGCACGCTACCGCACCGCCGCGACGGCGCGGCGCTGCATGTCGCGATGCCGGGCACGACGGCGTCCGGCTTCGTGCCGGTGCTCAAGATCGAGGGCCGCGGGCTCGTCTGAGCGGGTGGGGCACGAGCGCGGCCACGCCGGTAAGTCTCGCCCCCTCATTTTTCTCCATCGTCTACGATCACGCCGTCATCCCAGCGCAAGCTGGGACCTTTCACGGCTCCTGCCCCGCTCTGGCCTCACAAGACCAGCTTGCGCCGCAATAAACAAAAAGTCGCCCCGGATCACCGGCCGAAGCCGATCATCCGAGGCGATCAGGGGAGGAACTTGGGGGCGAGCGGCGCTGGAAGCGCCGCCGCCGGATCAGAAGGTGATACGCGCCACACCGGTGACCTGGCGATCGCTCATGATCGAATCCCGCGGACGGGTCTCGATGCCGTAATAAGTCGAACGCACCGTGTTGGTTAGGTTGACGCCGTTCAGCGTTAGCGAGAAGTGCGGCGTCACGTTGACGGTAACGGAGGCATCCAGCTGGCCCGACGGCTTCTGGAACACAGGCAGGTTACCCGATCCATTGCCCGAGGTCGTCACCAGATACTGGCTACGCCAATTATAGGCGACGCGCGCCGACAGCAGACCGCGCTCGTAGATGCCGATTACGTTGTAATTGTACTTGGACAACCCTTCCAGCGGCACCTGAGTGACCGGACCTTCGGTCGCCGGGCTTGGCGCCGAGGAGTCGACATAAGTGAAGTTCGCCTGCAGACCCAAGCCACCGAGCGGCCCCGGCAGGAAGTCGAAGAACTGCTGATAGGCGACTTCGGCGCCCTTCACCTTGGCGTTGCTGACGTTGCTGGGAGTCGTGACCTGATAGAGCGCGGTGACCCCGTCGGTGAAGGTAATGTTGCGATTGGCGATGCCGGTCTGGATGTAATCCGAGATGCTCTTGTAGAAGCCGGCGACGGTGAACGACCCGGTGCGCGAGAAATACCACTCACCCGAGACGTCCAGGTTCTTCGACTTCATCGGCTTCAGATTGGCATTGCCGCCGGTGGCGAGATGCTGCTGGAAGATCTGCGCAGTGCCCGGCTCGGTGATGTTGAGGCTGGGATTGAGCTGATCGAACGTCGGCCGCGAGATGTTCTCGGATGCGGCATAGCGCAGCTGCAACTTATCGGTGAGATGCACGCGCAGATTGAGGCTCGGCAGAACCGACGTATAGCCATTGGATACGGTCGTCAGACTGGACGTGGTCGGGCCGGTAACCTGCGCACCGCCGGCGCCCGGGACCAGGTCGGTCTGCTGGTAATAGCCGCTGACCGACTGATCGGTGCGGATCACGCGCACGCCGATGTTGCCGTCCACCGGCACCACCCAGTCGGGCATCTTGAAGAACGCCGCCGCATAACCGGTGTAGGTCTTCTGCGACTGCGTGTTGGTGCTGCTCGGCAGATAGGCCGGCTCGGTCGTCACGCCCAGCGCAGCGCGCGTCGCATCGTAGTTCGCGGTGATGTCACGCGAGAAGAACAGCGCGTCGCCGAACAGATCGGCATCGCCGCGGAAGAAGTCGCTGAAGCTGCCCACCTCAAGCTGGCTCGGAACCGTGGAGAAGCCGGTGTAGCGATAACCGGTGTCGCTGTAGCTGTTGCTACGATCCGCGTAACGGCCGCCGATCTTGATCGACGAAAGGATGCTGTCGTCGAACTTATATTCGGCATCAAGCCGGAAGGTCTTGTCCTTGCCTTCCGAGTGATTGAGATCGTCGAGGTAGAACGACTGCTTGTACGACGCCGGATTGGTCAGCCCCTCCGGCGTGGTGATCTGGAACGACGGAATATCGCCCGTGATATCCTGCACCAGCGTGCCGTCACCCACACCGTTCAGCCCGACGATCGAGCGCACGTCACGCGTTTTCGAATCGACATACTGGCCATCGGCCGTGATGGTCAGGTTGGGAGTCGGCTTCCATTTGGCATTGAGCGAGTAATCAGTGGTCGTTGAATGGCGGGTTTCGAGGCTGGTGTTGGCCGCCACTGCGATGTTCTGGAACGTCCCAGACTGGAGATCACCGTTGGGCGCGAACACCGCTGCCGCACCGGGAACCGGCGCTGCCTGGGCTCCATTGGGCTCGGCGAAATAGCTGAAATCGTCGTAGCGGAACTTGTAGTCGTTGCGGAACACCTCGCCCGTGATCTCGAGCGTGTCGGTCGGCCGCCACTGCACCGAGGCGTCGAGGCCGAAGCGGCGACGGTTGCCGAACACTTCGCCGATACCGGTACCCTTGGACACGGTCGTCGTTTGACCCAGCCGGCCCAGTGCCACTGCCGCGGCGTAATCGGCAGGCGTGTTGGGCAGACCGGTGGTCGCGTTGATCGACTGGTCGAGCGTGTTGAACGGCTCGGTGGAGATGGTGTCCTGGCGGAACGCGGTCCGCTGATAGGATGCGCTGACCAGCACGCCGATCTCGCCGATACCGGTGTTCCAGCGGTCGCTGACAAGCAGCGATGCCGATGGCTTGCTCTCGCCGATCAGGTCGTAATAGGTGTTCGACACCGAGCCCGAGATCTTGAAGCCGTCGAAGTCGAACGGCTTGCGGGTACGGAAATTGATTGTGCCGCTCAACTGATCCTCGATCAGATCGGCCGACGGATTCTTGTAGACGTCGATGCCGCCGAGCAGCTCGGAGGGCACGTCCTCAAGGCTCAGCGACGCGCCGGAATTGCTGGCCGTGAAGATGTCGCGGCCGTTGAGTTCGGTACGAACCTGGGTCAGGCCGCGGATCGCAACCGCGCTGCCTTCGCCGTAATTGCGGGTAACCTGGATGCCTGAGATGCGCTGCAGCGCCTCGGCGACGTTGCGGTCGGGCAGCTTGCCGATGTCTTCGGCAACGATCGAGTCGACGATCTGGTCGGCGTCGCGCTTGCGCGCCTGCGCAGACAGCAAGCTGGCGCGTACGCCGGTGACGACGATGTCGGCGCCGGTGGCCGGCGCGGCATTGCTTGCGGCACCATCGGCGACGGGATCGGAGGCGGTGGGAACCGTGCTAGGCTGACCTTGGTCGCCGCTTGGTGCAGTTGTGCCGCTGGTCTGCGGAGCATCGGTCGTCTGCGCAAACGCAGGCATCGCGGTTAGCGCCAACACCATCGCCGACGATCCGGCCATCATACGGGTCAAGACGGTGCCCTGCGGCAAACGTGCGGTCATCTCAGTTCCTCTCCAGCGCGCCGATCGCCAGACGTTTGGACGCCCGGGCCAGCACCTTTCTTTCGGCAGCCAATCTGCCTTAAACTTTCGCTCAGAAGCGCTTGCGGCGCGTCAGGCCTTACTCGGCCGTTGCGTAGATAGCGCTAACAAGCCTTGCGGCTTCCCTACCAAAATAGGCGCTACTGTGAAGAGACTATTTGTCCGACAAGGCATCCTGAAACACGACAGTTGACCAGTGTTGCATCTCTGCAACGCTGCCGGGGGCGGCGTTCCGCACAACCGCACTACAAGGGCGCAGCGTTCACGGCATTGTTTGGCCGGCCGCGTCCCGGATCCATGCGCCAGCGCTAGCGATACGCTCCCATCGTCACCTTGAGCAGCACCGGCCGATCGATCAGGTTGATCCCATAGTCGGTCTGGTCGCCGTTCCAGATGCGGTCCATCACCCAGCGCCCATCGGTGAAATGGCCTTCCTCGACGCGCAGCACCATGCCGTTGGCGGGGCCGCCGTCCCGAGTGCCGAACGCGACGCGAACGTGATCGCCGGTGAACAGGAATTCGTTGGCCGATAGCTGCGCGACGGTGACGCCGCCGACCGGCTGGCTCGCCCAAGGCGCCGGATCGGACTTGAGCCAGGTCCAGTCCTTCTGGCCGAACTGCCATTCGCCCCAGTTGGCGGTGATCGTCCAATCACCCATCACGGTCGATTGCGGTGCGCCGTCGTCGGGCTTGAACGCACCCCAGGTGGGATGCTCGAAGGCGATCTTTGCCCAGGCACGATCCATGCCGGCGAACACGGCATAGGATTTGGCAAGCCCGCCGATCGTGTCGTCGCTGAGGTCGCGGGCGCCGAGCGGGTAATTGTAGAAGCCGGTGTCATCCATCCCGAACGGCGAATAGCCGATCGCGCCGCGCCCCATCGCGCCATAGAAGAAGCGCGCAAACTCACGGGCGTTGCCGATCTCGGGCACCATCAGCGCATTGTCGGGCCGATTGTACTTGTCGAGATACTGGACGACGTTGGCGCTGACCTTGTCGTAGATGTCGGGCGCGGCGAAATCGAGCGCCGGCGCCGCAGCCTTCCAGATGTCGAGCACGTCCTGCTGCGGCCCGCCGCTGGCGACGCCGGTCGGATCGGGGACGTTCGAGGGGCCGGCGAGCGCGGCGTTGACGTACATCGGGATCGGCTTCACCGCCTTGCCCGCCGCGGCGATCTCGCCGACATAGCGCGCCGTGTACCAGGTGTTGAAGGCGCGATCCGCCTGGGCGCCGAAGGCTTGTGCCCACGTCCCCTTCTTGCCCACCTTGCGCGCCAGCTCGGCGGGAATGGCCTGGGCGAACAGCGTGTTGGCGGCTGGGCTGTAATCACGCGGCGAGCGATAGCTGCCCACTTCATTCTCGGGCTGGACGAGGATCACGGTGTTCTGCGGGTCGTGCGCCTTGAGATAGCCGATCAACGCCACGAACGCCTTCTTGTCGGCCTCCAGCGTGGTGCGGGCGAGCGGGGTGTGGACATAATGGTCCTTGCCCGCCTTGTCCTTCATCCGCGGGAAGCGCTTGTTGTCGAGCTTGACCCAATCGGGGGTGTAGCCCGGCGCGGTATTCTTCCAGGTGCCGAACCACAGCAGGATCAGCCGCTTGTCGTGGCTGCGCGCCTCATCGAGCAGCGTCTGGACGAAGGAGAAGTCGAACTGGCCCTCCTTTGGCTCGATCTGCTGCCAGGCGACCGGAATTTCGACGCTGTTGGCGTGGAGCCGGTCGAGCGTCGGCCAGACTTGCGGCAGCGCCGAGGCATAGTTGCTCGAATTGTTGACCTGCGCGCCGAGCACCAGGAACGGGGCCCCGTCCACGATCAACGCGTGACGGCCGTTCCTCGTCTCGATATGGGGCACCGCCGTCGCTGCGCCGGTTGACGGTGCGGGGGCAGACTGGGCGTATGCGGGCGAAACGCTGCCGGCGGCGAGCAGCGTGCTCGCGAGCAGGGTGGCCAATCGAATCATCATCATCCCCTCAGACGTGTCCAGCTTGCTCTGGATACCCGGGACGCCTCGCTGAAGGTCCCGGTCACTTGACGAGGGGTTATGGCCCGGTACGATAGCGGTAACAAGACCAGAGAGGATTTTCATGTCGCATATCGCCGCGTCGCTAGAGTCGGCCCTGCCCGCCGACTGGCACAGCGCGCTGCTGCTCGGCCGCTTCGATCTCGGTGAGGGCCCCACCCCGATCCTGATCAAGCAGGGCCAGGTCTATGACATGGCGCGCGTCGCCCCCACCGTGTCGGCGCTGGTCGCGCAAGGCTCGTTCGATGCCGCTGCCGGCGTGCCGCTCGGCAAGCTCGAGGCGCTCGGCCTGTCCGCCGCGTTCGATGCCCCGGCCCGGCTGCTTAGCCCGATCGATCTGCAATGCGTCAAGGCCGCCGGCGTCACCTTCGCGGTGTCGGCCGTCGAGCGCGTCATCGAGGAGCGCGCGCGCGGCGACTATACCAAGGCCGCCGAAGTCCGCGCCGGGCTCGAGCAGCGGATGGGCGGCGACATCCGCTCGGTGGTGCCCGGGTCGCCCGAGGCCGCCGCGCTCAAGCAGGCGCTGATCGACGACGGCATGTGGTCGCAATATCTTGAGGTCGCGATCGGCCCGGATGCGGAGATCTTCACCAAGAGCCCGACGCTGTCGACGGTCGGCTGGGGCGCGCCGATCGGCATCCGCTCGGATTCGACCTGGAACAACCCCGAGCCGGAGGTCGTGCTGCTCGTCACCGCAGGCGGCAAGGTGGTCGGCGCGACGCTCGGCAACGACGTCAATCTGCGCGATTTCGAGGGCCGCTCGGCGCTGCTGCTGAGCAAGGCCAAGGACAATAACGCCTCCTGCTCGATCGGGCCGTTCATCCGCCTGTTCGACGACGGCTTCAGCCTCGACGACGTCCGCGCCAGCGAAGTGACGCTGCGCATCGAGGGCGAGGATGGCTACACGCTCGACGGCCACAGCCAGATGAGCGAGATCAGCCGCGATCCCGAGGATCTCGTCGCCCAGGCGATGAGCGAGCATCATTACCCCGACGGCTTCGTGCTGTTCCTCGGCACGCTGTTCGCGCCGACCCAGGATCGCGACGAGCCCGGCCGCGGCTTCACCCACAAGCTCGGCGACGTGGTGACGATCGCCAATCCGCGGCTCGGCCTGCTGACCAACCGCGTCACCACCTCGCGCGATGCGCCGGCGTGGACGCTCGGCATCGGTGGGCTGATGACCAACCTAGCGAGCCGCGGGCTGCTCGGCGCATGACATCGGGTGGCGGACGCCTACCGTCCGCCACCGACGAGACGGAGAATGAATCAGTGTTGCAACAAACCAGCGTAGCCGGCGGCCGGGCGATCTACCCCAGCCTGCATGGCAAGCGCGTCGTCGTCACCGGTGGCGGATCGGGGATCGGCGAGGGCCTGGTCGAGGCGTTCGTCGCCCAGGGCTGCCAGGTCGCGTTCGTCGACATCGCCGATGCGGCGAGCCATGCCTTGGTCGAGCGGCTGTCGGCCGGCGCCGTCCACGCCCCGCTCTACCGGCACTGCGATCTCACCGATCTCGACGACCTCAAGCGCGTGTTCGCCGATCTTGAGACGGCACTCGGCGGCTTCGACATCCTGGTCAACAATGCCGGCAACGACGATCGCCATACCATCGACGAGGTGACGCCGGACTATTGGGACCAGCGGCTCAACGTCAATCTGCGCCACCAGTTCTTCGCCGCCCAGGCGGCGGCGCCGGCGATCAAGCGCGCGGGCGGCGGCGCGATCCTCAACTTCGGCTCGATCAGCTGGCACCTCGCGCTGCCCGATCTGGTGCTCTACCAGACCTGCAAGGCCGCGATCGAAGGCCTGACCCGCGCGCTGGCGCGCGATCTCGGCCGCAGCAACATTCGCGTCAACACCATCGTCCCCGGCAATGTGCAGACGCCGCGCCAGGAGAAGTGGTACACGCCCGAGGGCGAGGCGGAGATCGTCGCCGCGCAGTGCCTCGACGGCCGGATCCAGCCCTCCGACGTTGCAGCGCTTGTCCTGTTTCTTGCTTCGGATGACGCCAAGATGTGCACCGGTCACGATTATTTCATCGACGCAGGGTGGCGCTGAGCCATGGATAGCGAAGCCCTCCCGCTGGTGGCGGTCGGCGCCGAGCTCGCCGAAGGCCCGGTCTGGTCGCCGCGCGATTCGGCCTTGTGGTTCGTCGATATCAAGGCGCCCTGCGTCTATCGCTACACCCCGGCGACGCAGCAGCTCGATCGCTGGGACGCGCCGGCGCATGTCGGCTGGGTGCTGCCCGCCGATGACGGCAGCTGGATCGCCGGGCTCGCCAATGGCGTCCACCGCTTCGATCCCGCCGACGGCAGCTTCACCCTGCTCGCCGAGGTCGAGGGCGATGCCCCCAGCAACCGGCTCAACGACGCCGCGGTCGACAGCGCCGGGCGGATCTGGTTCGGCACCATGGACAATGACGAGGCCAACGCCACCGGTCACGTCTACCACTGGCATCGCGGCGCGGTGACCAAGGCCGCGGTCGCGCCGATCGTGATCACCAACGGCCCGGCGGTCGCGCCCGATGGCCGCACGCTCTACCTGGTCGACACGCTGGGGCTCGCGATCGACGCCCATCCGGTCGACGAGGCTGGCCATGTCGGCGAGGGCCGCCGCTTCCTCACCTGCGATCCCGCCAAGGGCCATCCTGATGGCGCGATCTGCGATGCCGAGGGTGGCGTCTGGGTCGGCTTCTACGGCGGCTGGGCGGCCCGGCGGTTCGCGCCGGACGGCACCCAGACCGCCGAGGTCCGCTTCCCGGTCGCCAATGTCACCAAGATCGCGCTCGGCGGCGAGGACGGGCTCACCGCCTTCGCCAGCACCGCGCGACAGGGACTGTCGGCCGAGGAACTCGCCGCTCAGCCGCTCGCCGGCAATATCTTCACCTTCCGGGTCGACGTGCCGGGTGTCCCCGTCGCGCCGGTCCGGGCGGAATCGTAAAAGCGCCGCGAGAGCGCATCATGTGGAAGGAAGCCAAGTGAACGGCACAACTATACCCGCTCCCGACGCGGGCCGCGTCAACGGCGCGCTGATCGCCATGATCGTCGCGGTCGCCACCGTCGGCGGCTTCATGTTCGGCTATGATTCGGGCGTGATCAATGGCACCCAGAAGGGGATCGAGGCGGCGTTCGACCTCGGCCGCTTCGGCATCGGCGTCAACGTCGGCGCGATCCTCGTCGGCTCGTCGATCGGCGCGTTCGGCGCCGGCCGGCTCGCCGACATGATCGGTCGCCGCAACACCATGATGCTCGCCGCGGCGCTGTTCATCATCAGCGCGCTGGGCGCCGGCGCCGCCGGTTCGTCGATCGTGTTCATCATCGCCCGGATCATCGGCGGCTTCGGCGTCGGCGCCGCCAGCGTCACCTCGCCGGTGTACATTTCCGAGGTGGTGCCCGCCAACATCCGCGGGCGGCTGACCAGCATCCAGCAGGTGATGATCATCTCCGGCCTGACCGGTGCGTTCGTCGCCAATTTCGCCTTGGCCCGGGTCGCGGGCGGCTCCACCGCCGAGTTCTGGGGCGGCTATCAGGCCTGGCGCTGGATGTTCTGGCTGCAGGTGATCCCCGCCGCGCTTTACCTCGTCGCCTTGTTCTTCATCCCGGAAAGCCCGCGCTATCTGGTGGTGCGCGGCCGCGATGCCGAGGCCGAGGGCGTGCTCACCCGCCTGCTCGGCGCCGGCGAGGCGCGCCGCAAGGTCGCCGAGATCCGCGCCTCGCTCGCGGTCGACCACCACAAGCCCAAGCTGTCTGACCTCGTCGACAAGCGCACCGGCAAGATCCGCCCGATCCTATGGGCCGGCATCGGCCTTGCCGTGTTCCAGCAGCTCGTCGGCATCAACGTCGTCTTCTACTACGGCGCGACGCTGTGGGAAGCGGTCGGCTTCACCGAGGACAACGCCCTTCAGATCAACATCCTCTCGGGCGTGCTCTCGATCGGCGCCTGCCTGCTCACCATCGCGCTGATCGACAAGATCGGCCGCAAGCCGCTGCTGCTGGTCGGCTCGGCAGGCATGACGGTGACGCTCGGCGTGGTTGCCTGGGCCTTTTCCAACGCCATCCCCTCGGCAGGCGGCGGCGTCACCCTGCCCGGCCATATCGGGCTGATCGCGCTGGTCGCGGCCAATCTCTACGTCATCTTCTTCAACGTCAGCTGGGGCCCGGTGATGTGGGTGATGCTCGGCGAGATGTTCCCCAACCAGATCCGCGGCTCGGCGCTCGCGGTGTCGGGGTTCGCGCAGTGGATCGCCAATGCGGTGATCTCGGTGAGCTTCCCCTCGCTGGTGGTCTCGCCCGGCCTCGCCATCACCTACATGGGCTATGCGATCGCGGCGCTGGTCTCCTTCTTCTTCGTGCGCGCCATGGTCACCGAGACCCGCGGGCGCGAGCTTGAGGACATGGTGGGCTGATGATCAGCCTCACCTACGCCGGCTGGGACGTCGATCTCCTGCCGGCGCTCGGCGGCGCGGTGGCAGCGTTGCGGCGCGGCGGGGCGGATATCTTCCGCCCCACCGCGCCCGGCGCCGACCATCCGCTGCTCACCGCCTGCTTCCCGCTGGTCCCTTATGCCAACCGCATCGCCGACGGCCGCTTCGCGGTCGATGGCGAGCATTACGCGCTGCCGCGCAACGTCGAGGGTCAGGATCACCCGCTCCACGGGGTCGGCTGGCTGGTGCCCTGGACGATCGACGAGGCCAACGATCGCCACGCGACGCTGCGCCACGACCATGCCGGCGATGTGCATTGGCCCTGGGCCTATGCCGCAACACAATCCTTCATGCTCGATGACGACGGCCTGCGCGTCACCCTGTCGGTCACCAACCACGACGCGCGAGCGATGCCGGTGTCGCTCGGCTTCCACCCTTATTTCATGCGCGGGCCGGTCACCACCGTCCGCTTCGCCGCCGACGGGCTGTGGCTGGTCGATGCCGGGCTGCTGCCGACCGAGCAGGTCGCCGCGGATCGCCTCGGCGACTGGGCCGGGGGCGATACGCCCGATCGCGCGACGCTGATCGACAACAGCTATACCGGCTGGTCGGGCGAGGCGATCATTGGCCGCGCCGATGGCGACCTGCGCCTCGCCGGCGGGGGCACGCCCTTCCTCCATTTGTTCATGCCACCGGGCGAGGACTTCTTCTGCGTCGAGCCGGTGACCGCGATGCCCGACGGCCTCAACCGCGCCGCGCCGGTGCTGCTCGCACCCGGCGAGAGCAGGACGATCGCGATGTCGGTGACGGCGGCGGGCTGAACAGCCACCTCCAACCCGTCACCCCAGCGAAAGCTGGGGTCTCATGCGGCTCCTGCCTCGCCCCGCGCACAAGACCGCTACCTACGCTGGTGTGACGGATGGCCTGAGCGAGTTCACGCCGCTACTTCGGCCTCAGCCCCGGCTCCGCACCGGTGGCCGTCGCCGCGGCGCTGCATCGGACTGCCGGCGGATCAGCGTGTAATCGAGCAGCATGTGCCGGGTCTCGTCGGCCTTGCCGCTGCGCGCGGCGCGAACGATGCCGACAAGCAGTTCCACCGCGGCGCGCGACATGTCGGCGATCGGCTGGTGGATGGTGGTGAGCTCGGGCCAGATGGTGGTCGCGAGCGCGCTGTCGTCGAACCCGCAGACGGTAAGATCGCCCGGCACGTCGAGCCCGCGGCGATGCGCCACCGCCACCGTCGCTGCGGCCATGTCGTCGTTGCTGGCGAAAATCGCCGACGGCGGGTCGGCAACGTCGAGCAGTTGCTCGGCGGCATCGAGCCCCGACCGGTAAGTGAACAGCCCGGCCGCGACCAGCGCATCGTCGGCGGCAATGCCGCGCTCGGCAAGCGCCGCGCGATAGCCGGCGAGCCGCTCGGCGCTCGCGGTCTGGTTGGGGTTGCCGACGATGAAGCCGACCCGCGCATGGCCAAGGCTGAGCAGATGCTCGGTCATCGCCTTGGCCGCGGCGAAATCGTCGATGCTCACCGAGGCCGCCTGTTCCGGCGCGCGGCCGGTAGCGACCACCACGGTCGGGATCTCGGCACCGAGCAGCACGTCGAGCACCCCGCGCGAATCGCACAGCGGCGGCGGCAGCACCACGCCGTCGATGCCGCTGCGCACCAGCCGCTCGGCGACCTCGATCTCGTGATCGCCGATCTCGCATTTCTCGACGATCAGCTGGATGTCGCTGCGTCCGGCGGAATCGAGGCTGCCGACCAGGAATTCGCTGAGGTAGCTCGCGCTCGGGTTCGAATAGAGCAAGGCGATGCGGAGCTGCGCCGCGCCGGCAAGGCTGCGCGCCGCCGGATTGGGCGCATAGCTCAGCTGCGCGATCGCGGCGTTGACCGCCTCACGGGTGGTGTCGCGAACATTGGCATCGGCGTTGATCACGCGCGACACCGTCATCGGCGATACGCCGGCGAGCAGCGCGACGTCGGAGATCGTCGGCGCACCGCTCTGGCGCTTGGCGGCGCGGGGCTTGCGGAGGTGGGTGGCCATAGAACGGACTGTAGCAGCGGTGCGGCCGGCGAGAAGCCTCATTCCTGCACCGCAGCAAAATAGGAGCGCACCACTGCCCCAAATCGGCGACGTGAGGATGGTAGCGCTCGCAGGCGAATTTGCTATGAACGCGGCAAATCGAAACGATCCAGGAGAGGCCCCGATGCGCACCAAGACCTTGATGATGCTCGCCACCGCGCTGAGCGTCGCCGCCCCGCTTGCCGCCCAGCAGACCACCACCACCCCTGCGCCCGCGAGCAGCGTCGCCCATCCGGCGCTGTGGCCGCAGGCGAAGAGCCCGGGCCTGATCGACGCCAAGACCGAGGCCTTCGTCACCAAGCTGATGGCGGGCATGACGCTCGAGGAGAAGGTCGGCCAGATGATCCAGGCCGATATCGCCTCGATCAAGCCCGAGGATCTGCGCCGCTATCCACTCGGCAGCGTGCTCGCCGGCGGCAGCGCCCCGCCGATCGGCGCGCCCGAGCGTTCGCCGGTCGGGCCGTGGCTCGCCACTTCCCGCGCCTTTGCCGCGGTGGCGATGGAGAAGCGCGCCGGTCATGTCGCCATCCCGCTGATGTTCGGCATCGATGCGGTCCACGGCAACAACAATATCGTCGGCGCGACGCTGTTTCCGCACAACAGCGCGCTCGGCGCCGCGCATGATCCCGACCTGATCCGCCGTATCGGTGCCGCCACCGCCGAGGAAACCGCCGCCACCGGGGTCGACTGGGCGTTCGGCCCCACCCTTGCGGTGCCGCAGGACGATCGCTGGGGCCGCGCGTACGAGGGCTATTCCGAGGACCCGGCGGTAGTCCGGTCCTATGCCGGTGCGATGATCGAGGGGCTACAGGGCAAGCCCGGCACCGGCACCATCCAGAACGGCCATGTCGCCGCCAGCGCCAAGCATTTCCTGGGTGATGGCGGCACCAAGAGCGGAGTCGACCAGGGCGACGCGCAGGTTTCCGAAGACACGCTGATCCGCATCCACTCGGCCGGCTACCCGCCCGCGATCGATGCCGGCACGCTGACCGTGATGGCCTCCTTCTCGAGCTGGAACGGCCAGAAGATGCACGGCAACAAGTCGCTGCTCACCGACGTGCTCAAGGGCCGGATGGGCTTCGATGGCTTCATCGTCGGTGACTGGAACGGCCACGGCCAGATCCCCGGCTGCACCAATGACGATTGCCCCGCCACGTTCAACGCCGGGCTCGACATGGCGATGGCGCCGGACAGCTGGAAGGGCATGTTCGACACCACGCTGGCGGCAGCGAAGAACGGCACGATCCCGATGAGCCGGATCGACGACGCGGTGCGCCGCATCCTGCGCGTGAAAGCCAAGCTCGGCCTGTTCGATCCCGCGCGCCCCTTTGAGGGCCAGCCCGATCTGGTCGGCAGCTCGGCGCATCGCGCGCTCGCCCGCGAGGCGGTCGCCAAGACGCTGGTGCTGCTCAAGAACAATGGCGTGCTGCCGATCAAGGCGAATGCCAACATCATGGTCGCCGGCGATGCCGCGGACGACATCGGCCGTCAGGCCGGCGGCTGGACGCTGAGCTGGCAGGGTGACGGCAACACCAATGCCGATTTCCCCAACGCCCAGTCGATCTACGCCGGCATCGCCGAGACGATGAAGGCCGGCGGCGGCAGCGCGACGCTGAGCGCCGATGGCCGCTTCACCAAGAAGCCCGACGCCGCGATCGTCGTTTTTGGCGAGATGCCCTATGCCGAGATGCGCGGCGACCTGCGCACGCTCGAATTCCAGCCCGGCGACAAGCAGGCGCTGGCGCTGCTCAAGAAGCTCAAGGCCCAGGGTGTGCCTGTCGTGTCGGTGTTCCTGTCCGGCCGGCCGATGTGGGTGAACCCCGAGCTCAACGCCTCCGATGCGTTCGTCGCCGCCTGGTTTCCGGGCAGCGAGGGCGGCGGCGTCGCCGACGTGCTGATCGGCGATGCGGCGGGTCGCCCGCGCAAGGATTTCACGGGCCGCCTGTCGTTCAGCTGGCCCAAATCCGCCGGCCAGTTCACTCTCAACCAGGGCACCCCTGGCTATGACCCGCTGTTCGCGCTCGGCACCGGGGGCAGCTATGCCCAGCGCGTCACCCTGCCGGCGCTCAGCGAGGTCTCGGGCGTCGACGCCAGCCTGGCCAACACCAGCCTGTTCTTCAGCCGCGGCAGCGTCCCCAAGCCCTTCTCCTTCGCCACCGACAGCGCCGTGACCCGCAAGGCGGTGGACGGCCCGCAGACGCAGGAAGGCGCGATCCAGCTCAGCTGGCCGGCCGGGCGCCAGGCCACCGTGCGCATCGGCGGCCCGACGCTGGATCTCACCCGCGAAACCAACGCCGATCTGATGCTGCAGATGACCTATCGGGTCGAGCGGGCACCGGCCGGCGCGGTCAGCCTCGCGCTCGGCGGTGGAACGGTCAACGCCGCGTCACTGTTCGCCGCCGGCGGAGAGTGGAAGACGGTGCGGGTGCCGCTCAAATGCTTCCGTGAGCATGGCGCCGACATGACCAAGGTCAGCTCGCCCTTCTCGCTCGCCGCGACCGGCCCGTTCACCGTCGCGGTCGCCGACCTCCGCCTCGCCACCGATCCTGCCGGCGCGGTCTGCCCGAACTGAGTGGATGCGGGGTGTCGACGCGTCGACACCCCGTTGGATAGGTAGAGGCGCCGACGTGCGCCGTCGCAGCGGCGATTATCCTGCGGTCACGCCGGATCGGCGGTCCTCGGTCAGCACCGCCTTCGGCGCCGGCGACATGGTCCGCGCCAGCGTCTCGAAGCGCGTGCCCTCAACCCGGATCTCGTTGAACGCCGGCGGCGAGTTGCGCACCCGCTTCGAGAGCGTGCCCGCGCCGATCATCCGCACCGTCCAGCCGTTGCGCTCGACCGGCACGTCGAACGGATCGTGGACGTGGCCCGACAGCACCGCATGTGCGCCGGCCGCCGCCAGCGCAGTCAGCGCCGCATCGCCGTGGCGGGTCTTGGCGGTGCCCTTGGTGCCGCCCTCGATCAGCGGGTGATGCGCCGCGACGAAGATGAGGTTGCCCTCCGGCGCCTCGGCGATCAGCGCCAGCGCGCGGCGCAGCGCGCTCGCGCCCACCCGGCCCTTTGACCAGTTCCACCGCCATTGCGCGCGCGCGGTGGTCTTGAGCGGCACCACGGTGATGCCGTTGATCTCGAGGGGCTGCTCGATCATCTTTTCCACCGCGGCATAGCGCTGGTAGGGCGCGAGCAGGCGCCGGAACGGATCCCAATAATAAGGGATGTCGTGGTTGCCGACCTCCACCGTCACCGGCACGCCCAGGCTCTTCAGCCACGCGCCGCCCTGCTCGAACTCGCGCCGGGTCGCGCGCATGGTTAGATCGCCGGTCATGATCACCGCGTCGGGCTTCTCCTCGGCGACCCGCTCGGCGAACCAGCGGATCGCGGCGGGGTCCTCGGCGCCGAAATGAACATCACTGACGTGGAAGAGCTTGATCATGGTCCCTCGAACGCACGATGCGGCCGGAAGCTTCGCCGCATAACGGCGGCGGTTCTAGCCGGCAGCGGCGTGAATAGGCCAGCATTGCCGGGCGCGCACGGCAATGCAGCGCGCGCCCGCGGGCTCAGACCAGCTCCGCCAGCTTCTGCGGCTGGTGGATCGGGCAGCCGTTGAACTTCGAGCGGAATCCGGCCGAATAGTCATAGGTCTCGCGCCGCGCCCGGTTGACGCCGCCGAGCGGCTGGTGCGCGGTGATGCCGTGCCAGATGCTGTACGACAGCGCGTCGTCGGTATGCTCGGTCTCGCCATGCTGCCAGCTGAGCTGCGGCGGCACCTCGAGCGTAGCGACGGTGACGAACGGGCTCGCCTCCTGGCTCCACTCGACGGTGGGATCCTCCACCGGCATCTCGTCGAGGTTGGTGTTGAGCTGCACCCGCAGCTCCCAGCGACCGCCCTGCTCGATCATCACCTCGCGCACCGCCTCGCGGATCGCGTCGGGGCGGTTGTGCGCGTTGATCGTGTCGCCGGTAAGCTGGGTCAGCGCCGGCGACACCGGGAACAGCGCGATCTTCGCGAGATAGTCGCCATAGCGGAACGGCGTCTGGCTGTAGTAGGTCTCGCCGAGCGGATGCACCTGCGGCGCGCCGCCAAGCTGCTGCAGCGTCGCGGATTCGAGCCCGACCGCTTCGAGCCCTGCCTCGACGGTGCGCAGCACGCCGGACAGCGCCTTCTTCGCGCCCTCGGCCCTATCGGTGGTCTTGGCGAGCAGCTTGAGGTTCTTGAGGAACGCCTTGGCATCGGGCGCCGAGAACACCGGCCCGTTGACCATGATGAAATCCTGCACCGTGTCGCCCGTCGAACCTGGCAGCCGCTCGCCCTCGACCCCGAGCACCTTGAGCGCGAGGCCGCGCGGCAGCGCGATCGAATCGTCGAGGATGTCGCCGGGGTTGGTCGAGATGCGGATCACCGCCTCATGGCTGCCCGGCGTCGCGAACATGCCCTGGGCGAGTTGCTCGGGCAGCCCGTCATGCACCGTCAGCGTGCCGCGCGCGATGCCATGCGCCTTGGCATGGACCGCGCGCACCGCATGGCCATAATCCTGCGACGTGGTCTCGAGGATCTCCTTGAACGCTGCCGTGAGCTGGTCGATCGTCTCCGCCTCGTCGGGCTGCACCCGCTCGACGGCGGGGCTGTATCGGACGGGGTGATTGGCAAGCATCGGCGGCGCTCCTTTTATTAAGTTAGATCAACCCGCTGGCGATCAGCGCGTTCCGCACCCCGCCGTAATTAACTTCGATCAACTCGCCCGGCATTGTGTCACGCCCGCGATCCCGCCATGCAGCCCCGCTCTGGAGACGAAAATGGCAACGACCATGCCCGGCGAGCAAGGGCTCGACCTGACCGACTGCGATCGCGAGCCGATCCACATTCCTGGCGCCATCCAACCGCATGGCCTGCTGCTGATCGCGGGCGCCGCCGGCGATCATCCCGTCGTCGCCGGCGCCGGCGACATCGAGGGGCTGCTCGCCCCCGACTGGCTCGGCATGCCGCTCGCGGATCTGATCGGCCAGGATGTCAGCGGGCTGCTCGGTGCGTCTACCGGGTCGCTGCAGGCGGTCGCGCCTCGGCCGGTCACGGGCCTCGCCGGCAGCTTCTCGGCGTCGGTCCACCGCGCCGGCAAGCAATTGATGGTCGAGCTCGAGCCGCTGCCGGACGCACCGATGACCGCCGCAGCCACGCTCGCCTGGCTGGACGCGGTCGCCACCGGTTTCGAGCGCGCCAGCACCGTGCCGTTGCTGTGCGAGCGTGCCGCCGTGGCGTTCCGCGCGTTGACCGGCTTCGACCGGGTGATGATCTACCAGTTCCTCGACGACGACGCCGGCCGCGTCGTCGCCGAAGACAAGATCCCCGAGCTCGACAGCTTCCTCAACCACCATTTTCCTGCCTCGGACATCCCCCGCCAGGCGCGTGCGCTCTACGTGCGCAACCGGACTCGGGCGATCCCGACGGTCGATTACGTGCCGGCGCCGGTTCGCCCCGCCGCCTATGCCGGTGCCGATCTCAGTGATGTTGCGCTGCGCAGCGTCTCGCCGATCCACCTGCAATATCTCCACAATATGGGCGTTGCCGCCTCGGCATCGATCTCGATCGTCAAGGACGGGCTGCTGTGGGGGCTGGTCGCCTGCCATCATTGTGCGCCGCGCCAGCTGCCGCCCGACATCCGCAGCGCCGGCGCGACGCTCGCCAGCGGCCTCGCCCGCCAGATCCACGCCAAGGAAGAGGCGCTCGCCTACCGTGAGCGGCTGCGGCTACGCGCGGCCGAGGATCTGGTGGTGCCGCGGCTCAACCGCGAGGAACCGCTGCGCCGCGCCGTCCAGGCGGTGAAGGGCGATCTGCAGGCGATGATGGGCGCCGACGGGTTCGCGCTGGTCGATCGCGGCACCGTCGCCACCAGCAGCCACTGTCCGCCCGACGGCTTCGTCGCCGACCTTGCCGATTGGGTGCAGGCGCGCGGCGGCGAGCCGCTCGCCGTGCACGAGCTCGGCGCCACCTACCCCGCCGCGATCGGTGTCGCCGCGGCCAGCGGCGTCATCGCGGTGCCGCTGATCGACGAGGATGCGGTACTGATCTGGTTCCGGACCGAGCAGATCGAGGAGATGGAATGGGCCGGCAACCCGCACAAGGCGGTCAACGCCGAGCCCGGCAAGCCGCTTAGTCCGCGCGCCTCGTTCGATAGCTGGACCGAGACGGTGCGCGGCCGCTCGCGGCGCTGGACGCTCGAGGAGGTCGAGGCCGCGCATCGCCTGCGCCGACGCTTCCACGAGGCGCGCCAGTTCCAGGAAGTGCGCCGGCTCAACCGCGAGCTCGGCAAGTCGCTGGCGGAGAAGGATGCGCTGCTCGCGCAGAAGGACGTCCTGATGAAGGAGGTCAACCACCGCGTGCAGAACAGCCTGCAGCTGGTCGCCTCCTTTCTCCGCCTCCAGGCCAAGAGCAGCACCGAGCCCGCAGTCGGCGAGCATCTCGCCGAGGCGCAGGCGCGGCTCGCCGCGGTGGCGCTGGTCCATCGCCGGCTCTACCGCGACGACCAGGTCGAGAGCGTCGATCTGTCGCGCTACATCGACGAGCTGGTCGCCGACATGAAGACCTCGCTCGGTGCCGACTGGGCGGCGCAGATGCGGCTCGATCTCGCCCCGGTGCTGGTGCCGACTGACCGCGCCGTCAACATCGGGCTGATCCTCACCGAGCTGGTGATCAACGCCACCAAATATGCCTATGGCGGCGCCGCCGGCCCGATCTCGATTGCGCTGGAACAGCATCGCACCCGGCTGCGCCTGATCGTCGCCGACGAGGGCGGCGGCAAGGGCGATGGCGAAGGGTTTGGCGGCCGGATGATGGCGGCGATGGTGCAGCGGCTGGATGGCGAGATCGACTTCGGCGACAACGCGCCGGGCCTCCGGGTGATCATGACCGCACCGATCGGCGAGCCGCAGCGGCTCGCGGTCGACTGACGTCGTCAGGATAATGAGGGCCCCGCCCGCCGCCCGGAGCAAACGGAGATGGCGCGCAGGACCCTCACACCGTCACACCGGTCGGCTGCCGTTCCCGCGGCCGCCGGATCGCGCATGACGCGCGACCGTCCCGATGCCCCTGCACGAGACGGAGAGCCTCCCCGCCCTCGCCCCGCGCAAGCTCGTGAATAGATGATTGAACGGGGTGGCGGCCGCGGTCGGCCCGCCGCCGGCGCGGTCAGCCGCCCAGCAGCCCTGGCTCTGCCAGCCGGTCATCGGCTGCCTGCCCGCGGCGCGGCTTCCATGACGGATCGCTGCCGAACTGCGCCAGCCGCTGGCGATGCCGCCAGGTGCCGAACGCCATCACCAGCAGCATCGGATAGCCCCACAGCTGGATCTGCACGGCGTAACCGACCATCCCTGGATTGAGCAACTTGGCGACATGCGCGACGACCGAGGCGCAGTGGAAGCCGGCGATCCACAGCGGCCAGAACCGCGTCGCCCGGATCGCCAGCAGCACCAGCGCGCTCAGCAGCGCGAGGTCGATCGCGAACAACCCGGTCGCGACATGGTGCGAGGGCAGTGCCAGCGACAGTCCGGCCTTGATCGCCCAGCCCGCCGCGAATGCTGCCAGCTGCAGCCCCGCCGCCCACGCCTCGCACGCTCCGCCGAACAGCAGGGCATAGCCCGCGCACGACCCGAGCAGGATCACGAAGAGCAGGAAGGTGTTCACGCGAACGCCGAACCACCGTGCGAATTCCCCGTCAACGCTTATGCGGCCTGGACCACGCTCAACGGCGCGCGCGCCGCCGGCTCGGTGGGCGTTTCGCCATAGTCGCCGTAGGACACCGCGCCGAGGCCGAGCGCGAATTGCGCATCGCGCAGCTCAAGATGGGCGTTGGCGACTTGGCTGCGCGCCTCGAGCAGGCTGGCATTGGCGCGCGCGATCAGCTCCAGGCTTTGCTGGCCCAGCGTCAGCGGCGCCTTGGCGGCGCGGCGGCCCTCCACCATCGCCATGGTCAGCCGCGCGTTGCGGATGATGGCGTCGTCGATCTCCTGCTCGTGCGGGATCAGCAGCGCGGCGATCCGGCGGGCGATGGCAAGACGTTCGTTGCGCATGTTACTCTCCCCTCGCCGCGGCGAGGGGCCACGGCGTCAATGATGCGTCTGATGTCCTCCGCGCCAGTCCGCGACGATCGATGCGAGCCCGAATCCGATCGACGTGGTCAACGCGAGCATGACGAGCGAGGCGATCGCGATGATGCCGATCCACAAGCATGTGGCCGCTGGCGTCAGCGTGTTGCGCGGGTGCTCCCTGGTGGCGAACGGGCGGCCGAAGGAGGCTGGAGACGCCGCCGATCCTTGCGGGAGCGGCGCCGTCTCCGGCGGTCCTGCGACCGCCTGCCCGGTCGTTGCTGGCTCTTCGTGATCGGTTGGAGCGGCGGCTGCCACCCGGGCGGGCTCCCCCCCGTAATCATTACGGGGGTCCGCAGCGGCAGCCGCCGCGGCCGGCGGGCTGGCGCCGAACACCATCCGCGCCGCCTCGCGCCGGTCGGCGGCGCCGAGCGCCTCAACCGCCTCGGCGATATAGCTGTCCACCGTGCGCGGGCTGAGCCCGAGCCGCAGCGCGATCTCCTTCGACGTCAGCCGCTCCCACGACAGGCGGAGGCATTCGTGCTGGCGAGGACTGAGCGACGTCAGAATCGGGTTCATAATGAGCGCTTGTGCATAGCCACCGGCGCCAAGTCACCAAAGGACCGCGAAGCCGCTGCAATTACTTGTGCCATCATGACGTCACCATGAGACTGATCGAGGTAGCGCGCGGTTGTCGTGGTTCCACGGCCGCGGTTACGCGTCGGGTCGATCCTCACGCCCCACGACCGCCGCATAGAGGCCGAAACACGCCCGTGCCCCCGCCAGCACGCGCTGCCTCCATGCCTCGCCCGCGACGGCGGCCCGCGCTTCCAGCGCCGCCAGTAGCGCGCGCCACTCGCCGGGTTGATGGCTGGCGGCCAGATAGGCCGACGGCAGCCCGGCAGGTACCGATCGCGCCAGCAGCGTACCGCCGAGCCGCGATCCCTCGATCACGTACAGCGCCCCCCAGCGGCTCGCGTCGTCGGGCGCCGCGAACGCCGCCGGCACCGGCATCGCCACGCCCAACGCGGCGAGGTCCTGCGCGATCAGCGCAGTGCGCGGCCGCCACGCCGGCAGGTCGTCAGCCACACCGAGCGCCGCCTCGACCGCCGGCAGCGCCGCCGCATGCGCGATCAGTATATTCCGGTAGTCGGCAGCACGGTCGAGGGCGAACCGGCCGTAGAGCATATCCACCCGGTCATGATCGGCGGCGGTCTCGGCGCGAAGCTGCTTGATGAACGACATGGCCCCAATTGCCCCGCCGCGCCGCCGCTGTCGAGGCAGCGCCCGGCCACGCCAATCCGGCTATGTCACGGATCTGACTTGTTCCCCGGCTAGGCCCCGCGAGGTCGACATGCTTCAGCAACCATTCACTCCCATAAGCGCGGCAACCCAGGTGGCATGACCGGCCGCGGGATCGCCGCGACACCACTTTCGGCTTGCGCCGCCCCCCCGGTCGGCCCCATGCGCGCCGCGCCATCATTGAAAGGTCTCCCATGGTAGCCTGGTTCCAGGCGCTGATGCCCAAGCAGGGGCGGTTCTTCGATCAGTTCGAGGCGCACGCCGCCACGCTGGTCGCCGGTGCCGATGCACTGCAGAAGCTGTTCAGCGGCGACGGCGAGATTGCGGCGCATATCGCCACCATCGTCGATCGCGAGCACGATGCGGACGATATCACCCGCGAGGTGCTCCAGGACGTGCGCCGCGTGTTCGTGACGCCGTTCGATCGCTCGGCGATAACCGATCTGATCGGGGTGATGGACGATTCGATCGACCAGATGAACCAGACGGCGACCACCATCGGCCTCTACGAGGTGACCGAATTCGCCCCCGAGATGCGCGATATGGCTCGCCTCGCCGTTGAAGCCGCGCGGGTCACCGCCGAGGCGATCCCGCTGCTCCGCAAGCTCGAGAGCAACGCGGCGCGGCTGCACTCGCTCACCGCGCGATTGGTGGAGCTCGAGGGCCAGGCCGACGAATTCCATGCCCAGGGGCTGAAATCGCTGTTCAAGGCGTGCGGCAACGACCAGCCGATGAAATTCATCGTCCACCGCGAGATCTACAGCCATCTGGAGCGGATCGCGGACCGTTTCGAGGACATCGCCAACGAGATCCAGGGTCTCGTGATCGATCACGCCTGAGATGCTGGTCTCCATGCCGGTCCTGGTCGCGCTGATCGGCGTGGCCCTGCTGTTCGATTTCCTCAACGGCCTTCACGACGCCGCCAATTCGATCGCCACGGTGGTCTCCACCCGGGTGCTCAAGCCGCACCACGCCGTCATCTGGGCGGCGTTCTTCAACTTCATCGCCTTTGCCGTGTTCGGCCTCCATGTCGCGCAGACCGTCGGCAAGGGCATCGTCGACGCCCAGGTGATCGATGCGCAGGTGATCTTCGGTGCGCTTTCCGGCGCGATCGCCTGGAACATCATCACCTGGCGCTACGGCATCCCGTCGAGCTCCAGCCATGCGCTGATCGGCGGCCTGCTCGGCGCCGGCATTGCCAAGGTCGGCATGTCCGCGGTGGTGTGGACCGGCGTCCGCAACACCGTCGCCGGCATCTTCGTCTCGCCCGCCGTCGGCCTGGTGCTCGCGCTGGTGCTGGTCCTGGTGGTCGCCTGGACGAGCATCAAGCTCACCCCGATGGGCGTCGACAAGCGCTACCGTAAATTGCAGCTGATCTCCGCGGCGATGTACTCGCTCGGTCATGGCGGCAACGATGCGCAGAAGACGATGGGGATCATCGCGGTGCTGCTTTACTCGCAGGGGCTGCTCGGCGGCGAGTTCCATGTCCCCTTCTGGGTGGTGCTCGCCTGCCAGGCGGCGATGGCGCTCGGCACCATGTCGGGCGGGTGGAAGATCGTCCACACCATGGGCTCCAAGATCACCCGCCTCACCCCGGCGCAGGGTTTCTGCGCCGAAACTGGTGGCGCGATCACGCTGTTCATGGCGACCATGGGGGGCATCCCCGTCTCCTCCACCCACACCATCACCGGCGCCATCGTCGGTGTCGGCTCGGCGCGGCGGCTGTCGGCGGTGCGCTGGAACATCGCCAGCCGCATCGTCATTGCCTGGGTGGTCACGCTGCCCGCCGCCGGGTTGATCGGTGCCGGCGCGTATGAACTGACGCGGCTCTTCGCGCATTGATCGTGGAGCGGCCGCCGGGTGGCGGCCGCATGATCGTGGCCGAGGACGAATGATGATGCCCGTTGAACTGATCCTCCTCGGCGCGTCGACCGTGCTGCTGTTCGTCCACATCATGCTCCAGGGACAATTGGCGACGCGCGAGCGCGGGCTCGACTGGAACGCGGGACCGCGCGACGACGAGACGCGACCGCTCGGCACCTATGCGGGTCGCGCCGCCCGCGCGCTCGCCAACTTCCAGGAAACCTATCCGGCGTTCGTCGCGCTGGCGCTCGGGCTGGCGGTCACCGGCCACACCGGCGGCGTCGGCGCGATCGGCGCCGGGCTGTGGTTCGCCGCGCGGCTGGTTTATATCCCGCTCTATCTGTTCGGGATCCGCTACATCCGCAGCCTGAGCTGGTTGGCTTCGATCCTCGGCCTGCTGCTGATGCTGATCCGCTTCTTCTGACGTCCCCCTTGGAGCCTTGCGCATGACCCCTCGCGAACTGATCGGCACGGCGCTGGTGCCCGGCGGCGAGGAATTGGGGCTGTTCCGCCGCGGCGACGATTTCATGATCGTGCTCGATCGCAACGAGCTGATGAACAGCCGGATGAGCGGCTCCGAAGAGGCGCTGGCGACGATGACCTGCGAGCGGCTCGCCAAGCCCTCAGCGCACCTGCTGATCGGCGGCTATGGCATGGGCTTCACGCTGCGCACCGCGCTCGCGGCGCTGGGCGCGAACGCGCGCGTCACCGTCGCCGAACTGGTGCCCGAGATCATCGCCTGGGCGCGCGGACCGATGGCGACGCTGATGGCCGGCTGCCTCGACGATCCCCGGGTCGAGCTGGTCGAGGATGATGTCGCCGCGGTGATCGCAGCGGCACCGAGCAGTTATGACGCGATCCTGCTCGACGTCGACAACGGCCCCGACGGCCTCACCCGCAACGCCAACGACCGGCTCTATTCCGCGCGCGGGCTCGACGCCGCGCGCGTTGCGCTGCGCCCCGGCGGCATCCTTGCCGTCTGGTCCGCCGCCCCCGACCAGGCGTTCGCCCGTCGCCTCGTCCAGGCCGGCTTCGACACCGACGAGGTGGTGGTCCGCGCCCGGAGCAACGGCAAGGGCCCGCGCCACGTGATCTGGTTCGCCCGCAAGTGCTGAGGCGCCAGCGAGGTCGCTCGATCAGCGACCTCGTCTGTCGTCACGGCTGCCACACCTCGGCCCGGTCGTTCGCCAGACGCCGGTCAAGGAAGAACGCCGCGCTGATGAAGGCGAGATGGGTCAGCGCCTGGGGAAAGTTGCCGAGCGGCAACGCCCGGCGATCGAGTTCCTCGGCGAACAGGCCGAGGTGGTTGGCATAGTCCAGCCCCTTGGCCATCATGATCTGCGCCTCGTCGAGCCGCCCGGCGCGCGCGAGGCATTCGATGTACCAGAAGGTGCAGGTGGTGAAGGCGCCATCGCCGCCGTCCAGCCCGTCCTGGTTGCGGTAGCGGTAGATCATCGCATTGTCGCTGAGCTCGGCACCGATCGCGTCGAGCGTCTTCAGCCACACCGGGTCGGTCGCCGAGACGAAGCGGACCAGCGGCATCATCAGCAGCGCCGCATCGAGATCCTTGCCGCCGCGGGTCTGGACGAAATAGCCGTGGTCGGGGTGGCGGTAATGGTCCCAGATCTCCCGGGCGATGGCGTCGCGCCCCGCCGACCAGTCGACCAGCGGCGCCGCCAGCGAGCGCTTCTGCGCCAGCCGGATCGCGCGATCGAGCGCCACCCAGCACATCAGCCGTGAATGGAGGAACGCGCGCGGCTCGTCGCGCAGCTCCCAGATCCCGGCATCGGGCTCGCGCCAGTGCGCGAGCACATAATCGACCATGCCGCACACATGGGCCCAGCCGTCATGGCTGATCGCGGCGCCGTATTTGTTCGAGAGATAAACACTGTCGAGCAGCTCGCCGAAGATGTCGAGCTGGGTCTGGTGGTGTGCGCCATTGCCGATCCGTACCGGCTGGCTGCCGGCATAACCGGCGAGATGCGCCAGCTCCTGCTCGTCCGCCGCCTCCGACCCGTCGATCGCATACATGATCCGGATCGGGTGCTCGGCGTCGGCATGCTCGACCCGGTCGGCGACCCAGCCACGAAATCGCTCGGCCTCCTCGACATAGCCGAGCCGCATGAAGGCGTAGACGGTGAATGAGGCGTCGCGGATCCAGGTCGCGCGATAGTCCCAGTTGCGGCCTGCGCCGGTCGCTTCGGGCAAGCCGAAGGTGGCCGCCGCCGCGATCGAGCCGTGGCGGGCCGAGGTCAGCAACTTGAGCGCGAGCGCCGAGCGGGTCACCGCTTCGCGCCACCGCCCGTGATAGGTCGATCGCCCCGTCCAGCCACGCCACGCCGTCACCGTCCCGGCGAGCAGCGCCTCGATGTCGCCGTCCTCTGGCACCGGCGCCGCCGGATCGTCGAGCACGAACCACGCCGTCTCGCCCGCCGCCAGCGTCACCTCGGCAGTCGCCTCGCCCTCCCCCGGCGTCAGCGACACCGAGGCGATCAGCCGCAGCGCGATGTCGTGGCCGGTGAATAGCACCCCGCGGCCGTCGGCCACCGCGCTTGCGACCGGCGTCTCGCGCGCATAATCGAACATCGGCCGGCAGCGCACCGCCAGCGTCACCGGGCCACGCGTCGCCGTCACCCGACGGATGATGCAACGTGTCCCCTGGTCGGCGTCGTCGCGGCACGCCTGCGGATGCGGCATCAGATCGGTGACCTCAACGCTGCCCGCCTCGCTCATCCAGCCGGTTACCAGCACGTTGCTGTCGGGAATATAGGATTGGCTGGTGCGCGCATCGTCGAGCGCCGGGGTGATGGTAAACGCCCCGCCCTGCGCAGGATCGAGCAGCGCGGCGAAGATGGTCGGGCTGTCGAGCGCGGGCCAGCAGCAATAATCGATCGCGCCATCGCGCGCGACCAGCGCCGCCGTTTCCAGATTGCCGATCACGCCATGGTCGCCGATCGTCCGGCCCAACACCGGATTGTCCATCACTGTCATCGCGGCTGAACGCCTGTGTGGCGCTTTAGCCGCACCTTGCCGCCCACCCGCGGCACAACCGCCCACTTCATCGATCTGTCGCATCATCGTCACGGCGCCGTAACGGTGCGTCGCCACCCAGCCTCATCAGGCCGCTATCGGTTGGGGACACTTACATGATTGCCAAATATCTGTTGCTCGCGGGCGTCGCGCCTGCCGTGCTGATCGCCGCGCCCGCCGCCGCTCAGGAACAAGCCGCCGCCGCTCTGACCGACCAGGCGGCAGCCCCCGCCCCGGAAGACGACATCGTCGTCCTCGGCTTCGGCGAGAGCCGCCAGGTCCAGTCGGTCACCGCCGCCGACATGGCCCGGCTCACCCCCGGCACCTCGCCGCTCAAGGCGATTTCGAAGCTCCCCGGCGTCAACTTCCAGTCGGCCGACGCATTCGGCGCCTACGAATGGTCGACCCGCATCAGCCTGCGCGGGTTCAACCAGAACCAGCTCGGCTTCACCCTCGATGGCGTGCCGCTCGGCGACATGAGCTACGGCAACGTCAACGGCCTCCACATCAGCCGCGCGATCATCTCCGAGGATATCGGCGCCACCACCGTCGCCCAGGGCGCCGGCTCGCTCGGTACTGCCTCGACCAGCAATCTCGGCGGCACCATCCAGTTCACCAGCCGCGCGCCGTCCGACATTGCCGGCATCCAGGCCTCGGGCACCTATGGCAGCGACGACACCTATCGCGCGTTCGTCCGCCTCGATAGCGGCGACATCGGCGGCGGCCTCAAGGGCTATCTCAGCTACGGCTTCCTGCAGACCGACAAGTGGAAGGGCTATGGCGACCAGCGCCAGCACCAGGCCGACGCCAAGGTCGTCAAGGAGCTCGGCAACCAGGGCAGCATCACCGCCTTCCTTGATTTCTCCGATCGCCGCGAGACCGACTATCAGGATCTCAGCCTCGACATGATCCGTCGGCTCGGCACCCGCGACGACAATATCGGCAACAATTACGCGCTCGCGATCCAGCTCGCCGAGGTCTACGCCAACCAGACCACCCGCGCCGGCAGCGCCACCGCCGCCCTGCCCTATCCCACCGCCGGCCTCGCCTTCCCGGCGCCTTACTCGACGGTGGACGACGCCTATTTTGACGCCGGCGGCCTGCGCCGCGACTATCTCGGCGGCGTCACCGTCGATGCCAATCTCACCCCCGAGCTCAACCTGCGCTCGACCACTTATTACCACAACAACAAGGGCCAGGGCTCCTGGATCACGCCTTATACGGCGACCCCGGTCGGCGCGCCTGATCAGGACGGCAATCCGATCACCAACCCCGCGCCGCTCGCCTATCGCACCACCGAATACAGCATCCATCGCGCCGGCAACGTCAGCCGCCTGGCCTATGACGTCGGCGTCAACCGCTTCGAGGTCGGCGGCTGGTACGAGAGCAACACCTTCCGCCAGGCGCGCCGCTTCTACGGCATGGCGATGGGCACCGAGCCCAACCGCGAGACGCTGCAATATCAGGACAATCCGTTCTTCACCCAGTGGGACGGCAAGTACGACACCGAGACCCTGCAATATTATGTGCAGGACACGCTCAAGCTCGCCGACGATCGCGTCGTGATCAACGGCGGCTGGAAGGGCGTCCAGGTCAAGAACCAGTCGACGCTCGAGACCGGCACACTAGCCGCGGGCAAGATCGAATCGCGCGACTGGTTCCTGCCCCAGGCCGGCATCCTGTTCCGCGTCGGCGGCGGCGCCGAACTGTTCGCGAGCTATACCGAGAACATGCGCGCCTTCGTCTCCTCGGCGACCACCGGGCCGTTCTCGACCACCCAGGCCGGGTTCGACGCGATCCGCACCACGCTGAAGCCCGAGCGCTCGAAGACCGCGGAGGGCGGCATCCGCTTCCACGCCGGCGGGCTGCAGATGTCGGCAGCGGGCTATTACGTCGATTTCTCCAACCGCCTGCTCGCCTTCGCCAACGGCGCCGGCATCATCGGCAACCCGGCGACGCTCAACAACGTCGGCAGCGTCCACAGCTATGGCGGCGAGGCGACCGTCAACTATCGCCTGTTCGGCGCGCTCTCGGCGCTCGCCAGCTATTCGTACAACCACTCGACCTATCAGGACGACGTGCTGAGCGCCGCCGGTACCGTGCTGGTTGCCAGCAAGGGCCGCAAGATCGTCGACAACCCCGATCACATGGCCAAGGGCGAGATCGTCTACGACGACAACACCTTCCTCGCCCGCGCCGGCGTCGACTGGATGTCGAAGCGCTACTTCACCTACCCCAACGACCAGTCGGTAGGCGCACGCGCGCTGGTCGACGCCAGCATCGGCTACCGGATCCACGGCCCGGGCTTCCTCGACGGCGTCTCGATCGAGGGCAGCGTGACCAACCTTACCGACAAGAAGTATATCGCCACCGTCGGCTCGAACGGCTTCACCGCCAGCGGCGACAGCCAGACCCTGCTGCCGGGCGCCCCGCGCCAGTGGTTCGTGTCGCTGCGCAAGGGGTTCTGATCCAGCTAGGACGTCCGCAAGGGCGCCGGTGAAGGCTGTGCGGCGGCAATCGAGGAGCTTCGGCTCACCATTGCCGCCGCCATGGTGGTTGCTCCTTGCCGCCATTGCCAGCAGATTGATCGCTTATGGTGAGCATCTCCTTTTCCCGGCGCGTCGCGCTGATCGCCTCAGCCTCGGCCATGATGCTGGTGGCCGCGGCCCCCGCGCCGGCGCGCAGCATCCTCTTCGTCGGCAACAGCTTCACCTTCGGCGCCGCCTCGCCGGTCCAGCGGTATCGGCCCGATCGCGTGGAGGATCTCAACGGCGAGGGTGTCGGCGGCGTGCCGGCGCTGTTTGCCACCTTTGCGGCGGAAGCAGGGCTTGATTGGACGGTCAGCCTGGAGACGTCGTCGGGCAAGGACCTCGCCTATCATCTTGCCAACAAGCGCGCCGTGATCGGACGGCCGTGGGATGTCGTGATCCTCCAGGGCTACAGCACGCTGGATGCCGAACACCCGGGCGATCCCACCCGCCACATCGCCGCCGCCCGCGCGCTCGCCGCGCTGATGCGCACCCGCAACCCTCGGGCCGAGGTGGATCTCGTCTCCACCTGGTCGCGTGCCGACCAGACCTACAAGCCCACCGGTCACTGGTTCGGCAAGCCGATCACCCGCATGGCCGACGACCTTATGGCGGCAAGCCGGCAGGCGCTCGCCGGCCCGTCCGCGGTGAACGCCGTTGTCGCGGTCGGTCCCGCCTGGAACCGCGCCATGGCGGAGGGACTGGCCGACCCAAATCCCTATGACGGCATCGCCTTCGGCAAGGTCAGCCTGTGGTCGTGGGACCAGTATCACGCCACCGCCGAAGGCTATTACCTCGAGGCGCTGATGGTGTTTGGCACCGTCACCAGGGCCGATCCGCGCATTCTGGACGGCAGGGAACAGGCCGCCGACGATCTTGGCCTCCATCCCGACGTCGCCCACCAGTTGCGGGCGATCGCCGCGGCAGAGCTGATGGCGCAGGGCGTATTGCCGGGCGGCCGGACTGGATAGCCACGCCACGACATCGCGCCCGTTGCCATATCGCTCAAGCTCCGCTATGCGCCCGCGCTTCCACACCGCCGGCTTGCGCCAGCGGCTGGATGCTTGCGGGAGGGCGCCTCCGGGTACCCGCTACACCGCTAAACTTGAAACGAGAGTGACATGGCAAAGAAGATCACAGGTTATATCAACCTGCAGGTTCCTGCAGGCGATGCTAAGCCCGCCCCGCCGATCGGGCCGGCGCTGGGTCAGCGCGGCGTCAACATCATGGAGTTCTGCAAGGCGTTCAACGCCTCGACGACCGACATGGAAAAGGGCACCCCGCTGCCCACCAAGATCACCGTCTATGCGGATCGCAGCTTCTCCTTCGAGGTGAAGACCCCGCCGGCGTCGTTCCTGATCAAGAAGGCCGCCGGTCTCAAGTCGGGCTCGAAGGAGCCGGGCAAGGTCTCCGCGGGTTCGATCGCGCGCTCCAAGCTCGCCGAAATCGCCCAGACCAAGATGAAGGATCTGAACGCCAACGATATCGAGGCGGCGACCAAGATCATCGAAGGCTCCGCCCGCGCGATGGGCCTCGAAGTGACGGAGGGCTGAGATCATGGCCAAGCTGACCAAGAAGCATAAGGCGATCACCATCGATCGCGAGAAGCTGCACGCCATCGACGAGGCGATCGCCCTCGCCCGTTCGGGTGCGACCTCCAAGTTCGACGAGACCATCGAGGTCGCGCTGAACCTCGGCGTCGATCCGCGCCACGCCGACCAGATGGTCCGCGGCGTCGTCACTCTCCCCGCCGGCACCGGCAAGACCGTCCGCGTTGGCGTGTTCGCCCGCGGCGCCAAGGCCGAGGAAGCCCTGGCTGCAGGCGCCGACGTCGTCGGTGCCGAGGATCTGATGGAGACCATTCAGGGTGGCACGATCGATTTCGATCGCTGCATCGCCACGCCTGACATGATGGGCATCGTCGGTCGCCTCGGTAAGGTGCTGGGTCCCAAGGGCCTGATGCCGAACCCGAAGCTCGGCACCGTGACCATGAACGTCGCCGAGGCGGTCAAGGCCGCCAAGGGCGGTCAGGTCGAGTATCGCGTCGAGAAAGCCGGCATCATCCATTCGGGCATCGGCAAGGCGAGCTTCGCCGCCGAGGACCTGCGCCGCAACTTCGACGCGCTGGTCGATGCGGTGGTCAAGGCCAAGCCGTCGGGCGCCAAGGGCAAGTATGTCCGCAAGGTCGCCGTGTCCTCGACGATGGGCACCGGCATCAAGGTCGACACCGCCGAGATCGCGGGCGCTTAACGCACCCGCCGGTCCGGGCGACTGGTTTGAACGAAAAGGGTCGGGAGCAATCCCGGCCCTTTTTCGTGCGGCACCTCATTCCGTCGTCATCCGGGCCTGACCCGGGATCTAGAGCCACGAGCGTTCCCCTGACGCTTTGGATCACGGGGTCAAGCCCGGCATGACGCAGGAGCTAGGCAACAAGTTGTTGTTCCAGCGTGAAAAGCAACGCCGCCGCTGTATTTTGGCCTTGCCTCCGACGAATAGCGATGAGGAACAACAACATCGCTCCCACGTCACACTTGCCCCGCGCAACCGTATTGGCAGTGCAACAAGCTCGCGATACGCTGCCCGGGTCATAAACCGGGGGAACATAATGAAAGTGATGGGAAGTCTGGCGACAGCTGCGATGCTGATCGCCACCGCGGCGCCTGCGCCGGCGCAGCAACTCGCCAAGCCGACCAGCGGCCAGAAGCTCCAGCAGGCGACGATGGCCGATGTGCCGCGCTGCGCGCGCAAGCTCGGCACCATCTCGGTCGCCGATGGCGACGATCCCTATCGCTGGACGCAGTGGCAGCTCGCGCCGCCCTCCAAGCTGCTCAAGGTGATGATCCAGCGCTCGGGCTGCTTCAACCTGGTCGATCGCGGTACCGGCCTCAACGCCGCCGAGCGCGAACGCGCGATCGGCGGCAACCTCGGGCTGCAGCGCGGCTCGAACGTCGGCCAGGGCCAGATCAAGGCCGCCGATTACGTGCTCGTCGCCGAGATCCAGGGCGCCAACAGCAACGCCAGCGGCAGCGCGATCGGCGGCGCCGCCGGCGGGCTGATCGGCGGCCGGCTGGGTGGCGTGCTCGGCGGCCTGCGCAGCCGCAAGATGGAGGCGAACACGATCGTCTCGGTCACCAACGTCCGCACCACCGAGACGATCGCCACCGAAGACGGCTATGCCGCCAAGAACGATCTCGGCTTTGCCGCGGGCGGCGGGCTCGGCTTTTTCGGCGGCGCCGCGGGCGCGGTCGGCGGTGGTTACGAGAACACCGATATCGGTCGCATCGTCACCCTGTCGTTCATCCAGGCCTATTCGAGGCTGGTGGAATCGCTCAACCTGGTGCGCCCGGGCAGCGGCGGCACCGCCGAGGCAGCGCCCGCCAAGACCTTCACCGCGATCGGCGCGGTGGCGATGCGCAAGACCGCCGCGGCCGGCGGCGCCGCAATCCGGACCCTGCCACCGGGATCGATCGTCTATCCTACCGGCAAGAAGGAAGGCCTGTGGTGGGAGGTCGCCGACGAGAACGACAACGTCGGCTGGGTGCTCAACACGCGGCTCGCGCCGTCGCAATAAGTCCGCGCTTGCCGGATTGTATCATCGCGGGCCGGGAGCGTGTGGGACCGGCCCGCTTGTATGTCCGCCCCTTGCAATTATGTCGATTTCGGACTGATCGTAACCGACTATGGTTAACGTCGGCGTAGCAATCGCCACCATCGTCCTCGCCCACTCGCCAGGCCGCAAGCTTTCGTTAACCAGGTTGTTCCACTTTATCATACCTTTAGCGCGCTATTGACCACTGCAAGCCCGCAGCTTGCGGGGGCAGGAGCGAGAACGGCGTGGGTACGAGAGCGGCAGGGCGGATCATCGGCGTGTTAACCAGGCTGCGCCGCAACGTCGCCGGCAACACCCTGGCGATTGCGGCGGCGGCGATGCTGCCACTGCTCGGCATGGTCGGCGGCGCGCTCGATCTCAGCCGCTTGTACATGACCAAGGTTCGCCTCCAGCACGCCTGCGACGCCGGCGCACTCGCCGGGCGCAAGGACATGGGCGGCGGCTCGTGGGACGCCTCGGCGCAGGCCAGCGCGCTGCAATATTTCTGGGGCAATTTCACCGCCGGCGCTTACGGCAGCGGTACCACCACGCCGACCTTCACCTCTTCCGGCTCCAACGTCCAGGGCAGCGTCACCACCAGCGTGCCGATGACGGTGATGCAGGTCTTCAAGTTCGGCCCCAAGACGCTCACCGTCACCTGCGAGACGGCGATGCAATTGCCCAACACCGATGTCATGTTCGTGCTCGACGTCACCGGCTCGATGGCCTGCCTACCGAGCGAATCGTCGTGCGGCGGCAACGTCCGCACCGGCTCCAAGATCAACGTCCTCAAGAATGCGGTAAAGTGCTTCTACGAGGCGCACGCCCAGGCCAAGACCGACGGTACCGGTTGCGCGACCAACAGCTATCAGGGGATCAACTCGGGCTCGCAGCTCAGGTTCGGCTTTGTGCCCTATTCGACCAACGTCGACATCAGCCAGCTCAACCTGCCCGCCTCATACTTCGCAGCCAACTGGACCTATCAGTCGCGCAGCAAGACGACCGACTGGACCGACTGGGCGAACACCAGCAACAGCTGCAACAACAAGCCGGCGAATACCACGACAACGAAGTATCAGACCGTGACCTCGGGCAATTCGTGCGTGGTGCAGTCGAGCACCTACACCACGGCGTGGCTCTACGCGAAAACGACCTTCCCAATGAACGTCAGCGCAGCGCTGTCGTCGTTCGCGTCCGCCACGGTCCCCAACCCGCCGACCGCGGTCAACATCACCATGAAGGGGATCGGCAGCAATTACGCGGACCGTCAGGTTCTGTGGGATGGCTGCGTCGAGGAGGCCGCGCCCACCAGCAACATCAACCAAGTGCCGGACCCGTCCAAGCCCGCCACCCTCTATGCGCCGTCGCTGCCAGACGCGCTGTACCTGCGGCGCTCGACGGCAGCCGACAGCGGCGATCCCGATAATGCATCGCTGACCACCGCCACCTCGGTTTACACCGGCAACTATTACAACGGCATGCGCAACTACCGCTACTTCTGCCCAACGCCGGCGGAGAAGCTGCAGACGACCAGCGTGTGGACGCCGACGACGTTCGACTCCTACGTCAACACGCTGACGCCGGTCGGCAACACCTACCACGACATCGGTATGCTGTGGGGCGGCCGCCTGATCTCGCCGGAAGGCATGTTCGCGTCGGAGAACAAGACCACCACCCAGGGCGGCGTCATCCAGCGGCACGTCATCTTCATGACCGATGGCGATCCCCAGGCCGGCGGCTGCGACTATACCGCTTATGGCGTCGCCTTCTGGGACATGCGCACCGGCGACACGCCGAGCGACGCCTGCACCACGGCAAGGGACGGCACGCTGACGGCCGCCGTCACCACCCGCCTCAAGGCGCTGTGCACCTCGGTGAAGAACGAGCCCAACACCTTGCTGTGGGTAATCTCCTTCGGCGGCACCGGGATCGCCACGAGCACCAAGAACGATCTCAAGGCCTGTGCCAGCGACAGCGACCATTTCTTCGACGCCACCGATGCCACCGCGCTCAGCAGCGCCTTCCAGACCATCGCCTCGCGCATCGCCCAGCTGAGGCTCGAGGAATGAGCCGCCGCCCCCAATGCCGCCCGCACCTGCTCGCCCGCCTGCGGCAGTCGCGCGCCGGCGCCACCATCATCGAGTTCGCGATCGTCGCCCCGGTGCTGATCGTGATGCTGCTCGGCTTCTTCGATACCGCGCACACGCTGTACATGAAGGCGCAGCTCAACGGCCTGCTCCAGAAGGCGGCGCGCGATTCGACGCTGCAGGACATGAGCACCGCCGCCGGCGAGGCGACGCTCGACGCCAACATCACCCGCCAGGTGAAGGCGCTCGCCAAGAACGCCACCGTCACCCCAACGCGCCGCTTCTACCGCAACTACAATGACGCCGCCGCCAAGGTGCCGGAAAGCTGGAACGACACCAATGGCGACAAGGTGTGCGACAACAACGAATCCTTCACCGACACCAACGGCAACGGGGTGTGGGACGCGGACGGCGGCGATGGCGGCTCGACCTCGTCGACGCCCGGCGGCGGCGCGCAGGACCGCACCATCTACACCGTCAAGGTCAGCTATCCGCACCTGTTCCCGATATGGAAGTTCATCGGCACCTCGAACACCGTGTCGCTGAGCGCCACCGCGGTGCTCGCCAACCAGCCCTATTCCGATCAGTCGAGCTACAGCGCCACGCCCCAGACGCTGCACTGCACATGAGGATGCCAGCCCTGACTGCTGCCCTGCCCCGGCGCACGCCGATGCTCGCCCCCTTCTCCCCGCTGGCGCGGCTGCGCCGCGACCGGCGCGGGCTCGCGCTGCTCGAATTCGCCCTGGTGTCGCCGCTGATCCTGGTGATCGGCCTCACCGGCACCGAATATGCCAATTGGGTGATCACCAAGATGCAGGTCAGCCAGATCGCGCTGCAGATCGCCGACAACGCCTCGCGAATGGGCGTCGCCGGCGCCTCGGGCAAGACGGTGTACGAATCGAACATCACCGAGACCTTCGCCGGCGGCGAGCTCCAGTCGGCGGCGTTGAAGCTCGGCGCCAACGGCCGTGTCATCCTGTCATCGGCCGAACCGACCGACGTCACCGCGGCGACGCCGACCAACTACATCATCCGCTGGCAGCGTTGCTATGGCACCAAGACCAGCCATGCCTCGATCTACGGGTTGCAGGGCCAGACCAGCACGCTCGGCATGGGCGGCACCAACAAGGTCACGCCGCAGCCCAAGAGCGCGACGATGTTTGTCGAAGTCTATTACGTCTACAAGCCGCTGTTCACCAAGGTGGTGCTGCCCTCGACCACCTTCGACGAGACCGCATCGATGGCGGTCCGCGACCAGCGCGTCGTCGGCGTCGCCCCCACCGCGGTCAACGGCACCACCGCCGCGACCTGCTGAGGCTCGCCCCCAGCCGCCCTCGACAACCGTCATCCCAGCGAAAGCTGAGATCTTCGGCAACGGCGCCTGGCACAAGCCGCGAGAGACCCCAGCCTATGCTGGGGTGACGGATCTCGCTTGGCCAACCGCGGCCACATCTCACCCCGCGTCGGGGAAATCCGCGCCCAGCGCCACCTCCCGCAACGATTCGATCTCCGCCAGCCGCTCCTTGAGCTTGGCCGTCACCGCGTCATAGCCGAACTTGCCCAGCACCAGGTGTCGCGGCGCCTTGGCCCCTTCCGCCGCGGCGATGATCGCCTCGCCGGCGCGGACCGGATCACCGGCCTGGGTGCCGCTATAGCCCTTGGTGCTCGTCATCCGCGCCGCCGCGGTGTCGGCATAGGCTTCGATCCGGCTCGGCGTCTGCTGCAGCGAGCGCCCCGCCCAGTCGGTGCGGAACGGCCCCGGCTCGACGCAGGTCACCTCGATGCCGAGGGGCCCCACCTCGGCGAGCAAGGCGTCGGACCATCCTTCCACCGCATGTTTCGACGCGGCATAATAGCCCGAGCCCGGAAAGCCGACGAGCCCCGCCACCGAGGTGAAATTGATCACATGGCCGCTGCCCTGCGCGCGCATCTGCGGCAGCACCGCGCGGGTCAGCGCGAACAGCCCGAACACATTGGTGTCGAACTGGGCACGGATCGCGTCCTCCTCGCCCTCTTCCGCGGTCGCCTGATAGCCATAGCCGGCGTTGTTCACGAGCACGTCGATCTGCCCGAATTGCGCGATCGCGGCCTTCACCGCGGCGTCGATCTGCGCCTGGTCGGTAACGTCGAGATCGAGCGCCAGCGCGCGATCCTCGATGCCCTGGGCAAGATCGGCCACCCGCTCCTTGCCCCGCGCGGTGATCACAGCCCGCCACCCCCGATCGAGCACGAGCTTGGCAAGATCGCGGCCGAAGCCGGTGGAACAGCCGGTGATGAACCAGACGGGCGAGGCGGGAAGGGTCATGAAGGGATCTTTCGGCAGGCAGAACAGGCACGCACAACGCAGCGGAGCGCCGGCGGGTTCAGCCCTTCGCCCGTTCAGCGCAACGGCGCCGCCTCATCCTGGCCCCATCCTGTTCGTCACGCCGGGCTTGTTCCGGGGGCACCGCGCGCCAGGCGGGAACCGGCGGGCCTAGGAGTGTTCCTCCCGGGCAGATTCCCCGCGCCGCTTCACGGCTATTTCGTCGACGCCACCGACCGTGGGCCACCTTCGAGATACGCGCCCACCGTCGCCATCGGTCGCGACAGCAAGCCGCCGACCTCCTGCGCGATCAGCAGCGAGGCGGCGATCACCGCCGCGCCGATCGCGCATGATTGGAAGACGGAGGCGAACAGCCGGCTGCGTTCGGCCTGGTCGGCGATATGCGCATGGCCGATCTTGCGCGCGGTCGCCCGCCGATCGGCATCCGCCTGCTTCTCGCACGGTGCCGCGCCGGGTCGATGCGCCGGCGGCTTGGCCTCCAGGATCGCGTCGATGTCGATCCTGTCCTGCGTACGCACGCCGAAATACTGGTCCTTCACCCACACCACCCGGCCGATGACGATATGGTGGACGCGGCGGATCTCGATCACGGTGCCGGGCTTGCACGGTCGCTCGGCGGTGGCGAGCAGGCCGCGCGACGACATGTTGTGGATCACCACGTCGCCCCAGTCAGCGCCGGTACGCATCCGCGCCCGCACCATCACCCTGCGGCGGGGTTCACGATTCTTCATGGCCGGCCGCCATGGCGATGCGCAGCCACGGCGGCGCGGACACGATACGGCGAGGCATGATCAGGGACCATTAACCCTGACATGACTCACCTGAGTTAATTTTACGTAACATAGGGCAACAGCGCTGACCGCTTTGGTCAGCCCGACGCACGCCGGTCAGTTGACCTGCCCGCGAATTCCGCTATAGGCCCGCGCTTGCCGGTGGGCTCGCCCTTCGTGCAACCGTCCAAGACAGCAGGTGCCACGGGATTTGCCGCGGCTTAATGTCCTGCCGAGACGGGGACAGGAATTCATGCCGGCTGCGCATCAGCGCGCCCGGTCTGCCGCCCGTTAGCCGGGTGCCTTCCCCATCGATGGACAACCCCGGCGGGGTTTTCCCCACCGGTTTGTAACCGGGCGGATTGCTTCGGCGATCCGTTCAAAACGTGGAGAATGGCATGGATCGTGCTCAAAAGGCCGCGGCCGTTGCCGAGTTGAACCGTAACTTTGCCGAGGTCGGCGTGGTGGTTGTCACCCGCAATCTCGGCATGACGGTCGCGCAGTCGACGACGCTGCGCAACCGGATGCGGGACGCCGGCGCGACCTACAAGGTCTCGAAGAACAAGCTTGCCAAGATCGCGCTCGACGGCACCGACTATCTCTCGCTGGGCGACATGCTCACGGGTCCGGTCGGTCTCGCCACCTCGATCGACCCGGTCGCCGCTGCCAAGGTAGTGGTCGACTTCGCGAAGACGAACGACAAGTTCGAAATCGTGGGCGGGGCGATGGGCGCGACCCCTCTCGACGTCGCTGGCGTGCAAGCGCTCGCTACCCTGCCCTCGCTGGATGAACTCCGGGCGAAGATCGTCGGCCTCCTCGTTGCTCCGGCAACGAAGCTTGCGACCATCACCCAGGCTCCCGCGGCGCAGATCGCGCGCGTGCTGTCGGCCTACGCCGAGAAGGACAAGGAAGCCGCCTGAGCTTCCTGATCTGGTAATTTCGAACTGACACTTTGGGGCCCAAGTTACGCCAACTCGCGCCCCCAACGGAGAATACACATGGCAGACCTGAACGCGCTGGTTGACCAGCTGAGCGAACTGACCGTCCTCGAGGCCGCCGAGCTCTCGAAGCTGCTCGAAGAGAAGTGGGGCGTGTCCGCCGCCGCTGCCGTTGCGGCTCCTGCCGCTGGCGGCGCTGCTGCTGCCCCGGCTGCTGAAGAGCAGACCGAGTTCGACGTGATCCTCACCGGCGACGGTGGCAAGAAGATCAACGTCATCAAGGAAGTCCGCGCCATCACCGGCCTGGGCCTGACCGAAGCCAAGGCTCTGGTCGAGGGCGCTCCCAAGGCCGTCAAGGAAGGCGTGTCGAAGGATGAGGCCACCAAGGTCAAGGCACAGCTCGAGGCCGCCGGCGCGACCGTCGACCTCAAGTAAGCCTTACGGCTTCATCGCCCTCGGGCGATACGGAAAGGGCGGCCCCTCACAGGGCCGCCCTTTTTGCGTTGTGCCCTATCCCGGGCTCGCCACACCTTTGTGTCAAGCGACGCGAGGAACAGCGCCGCCACGTGCAAGCATGTTCACGACCTAGGGCACGAACAGATCCCAACCAAGCGCCGGCCGCATCTTCGTCACGTCGGACGTGTTCCAGCAGCCAGAAGCTAGCCAAGCGTCAGGCAAGAGGGCCCGGGCTATTCGTTGCGCCTGAACAGACTTTCGGAACAACGCCGGTGAGGCGCGATGGATTGTGGCTAGCGCGCTGCCGCCAAAGCTCTGTGTGATTCGACGTAGATGGCGCCGGAACAAGCCCGACGCGCAAGATCATCCTGGGTAACGAGCCGGCTGCTTCCTCTCCCGATGATAACCCGAGATTACCGGCCCGAAACTGTTCGTGACAGGAACATCTATTGTCGGCACAGGGCGGCGGGGCCCGCTGAAGGCGGGCAAGGGGGGAATAACGATGACTGCGAAGAAGACCGCCACCGTGCTGGTGGCGCTGATGGTTGGCGGCTGCGGCGGGAGCGATGGCGGCACGGTCAGCCCGGCACCCACCCCGACCCCTACGGCGGCGACCTTGGCCGTCAACCTTTCGGCCACGTCGCAGACGACGGCGATCGGCGATGACGGCTCGGGCACACCGTTGGGCTTCACCGCCACCGTCAGCGGCACCACCGCCGACACCGTGATCGCCGATCTGCAATATGACCACGCTCGCCTGATGCTCGATGGCGATGTCGTCCGTGCGAGCGACGGCAGTTATTCGGTGCGGTTCAAGCCGGTCAGCACCCTGGCCTTGGGCAGCTATAGCGGGACGGTCACGTTCCGGCTGTGCCGCGACACCGCATGTGGCACGATCTATCCGGGATCGACGCAGAGCTTCACCTACAATCTCACTCTTCAGGTGGCCGACTGGACGACCTACCAGCGCAATGCCGCGCACACCGGCTATGTTCATGCCACCTTCGATCCCGCAGTCTTCGCCAAGGCGTGGGATTGGGCGCCGGCCACGAGCACCCGGGTGAGCGGGATCGCTGCGGCCAATGGCCTTGCCTATGTCACGACGCAGGAGCGTGACGGCACCGCCGTGCTCCACGCCCTTGCCACCGGCACCGGCGAACAGCGTTGGGCCTATGCGATCGGGGCGACCACCTATTTCAGCCCGCCCGCGGTCGGCAACGGCCGGGTCTTCGTCACCACGATGACGACGTCGTCGGACCAGAATCCGATATTGTCGGTGGATGCGCTGACCGGGGAGTTCAAGCCACCCCGCGCGCTGTTCTCAGCGCAATGGTCCACCTTCCTGCAGCCCACGCCCTACAAGGACGGCCTGTACATGTCGGCGGGCTATTATGGCAGCGTCGTCTACGGCTTCGACTATACCGCTTCTAACGGCTGGGGTACCCAGGTCAACGGCAGCATCTGGGATGGCGAAACCCCCGCCGTCGACGAGGACACGGTCTATTATTATTCGGGCAATGCGCTGGAGATGATCGATCGAAAGACCGGCACCTCCAAGGCGAGCCTGACCGACCCGTTCTTCCAGAACAGCTTCTACAGCTATTATGGTGCGCCCATCCTCGGCACGATGGGCAACGTGATGGCCTATTCGAGCCAGCGTAGCGCGTCGACGCCCTCGATCCTGGTCAACTGGTCGACCGCCACCAAGGCCTATGTCTGGCGTAGCGCCGCCACCTACTCCACCGCGCCGGCGGTCGGAAACGGGCTGGTCTATCTCTCGCATGCCGATCCTGGCGAACTCGACGCGCTGGATGAAGCCACCGGCAAGGTCCTGTGGGGCTGGGCGCCGCCGCTGGGCGAGCGGATGATCGGCAACACCATCCTCACCAACACCCTGGTGTTCGTCAGCACCGACAAGGCGATCTACGCCATTCCCACGCAGGGCAGCACGCACACGCCGGTGTGGAGCGCCGCCGGGGGCGGCGAGATGGCGCTGACTGGCGACGGCACGCTGATCGTGACCGGGCAGACGCCCGATTATGGTTACCCACGCGCGCTTACCGCCTATCGGCTGCGGTAAAGGCCTGCGCCGCGCCGGGCGGGGGCGCCATGGCCCGATGCGATGGGGATCGGCGGTGCCCCTGCCCGTGCAGGACACCAGCCGATCGCCTCGCGTCAGGGCATCTTAGCCCGACACCGCCGACCCATGCGGCCGCGCCGCTACCTGGTCGTGGGTGCGCGGCGGCTGATCCAGCCAGAACGGCGCGAGCTTGGGCGAATCGACCCGCTCCACCCCGACGACGAATGCCTGGCCGGTTTGCCCTGCCCCTGCCGGCGTCTGGTAGAGACAGTTGATCGCCACCAGCGGCACAAACATCGGCCGCCCCGCCGCGGTGAGTGACTGGATCGACGCCCGGGGCAAGGCGGTGACGACGCGGACGGTCCGGCTTTCCCCGGGCTGGAGCGCGAACGGCGGCGTCGCCGGCCGCGCCACCGGCTGGGCGAAAATACCCGCGAGATCGGCCTCTTGCCCGGCATGGGCGCTGAGAAGTGTCGCGCCGATCCGGATCTCCGCGAGCGCGATCGCGCCCTGGTTGGTCACCGTCAGCTCCGCATCCACCGTTGCGCTCAGCAGGTTGAGTCCCGCGCGCGCCGGCCGCAGCGACAGCGCCAACGATGCCTGCTCGCCTGCCGGCGCGGGCGCCGCAACCGGCGCGCTGCGGCGGGCGAGCATCGCCGGCGCAGCAGCCTGTGCCGCCGGTGCCGCGACAGCATCGCCTAGCGGCTCGTCGACGATTGCCTCGGGTTCGTAGCTCAACTGCTGCACGGCGCCGCGCCGCCGCCACCACACCGCCGCACCGGCCGCCAGCCCGAGCACGAGCCGCCCCGCCAGCCCCCAGGGCCAACCCGCCCCCTGCCCCGTCTCCGCCACGATCGGCGTCGGCGTCGCGGTCGGGCTGGGTGAAGCGCTGGGATCAGGCGTCGGCGTGCCCGTGGCGGCAGGCGTCGAGACGGCCGTAGGCGTAGCCGTTGGAATGGCCACCGGCGTCGGCGTCGGCGTCGGCGTCGGCGTCGGCGTCGGTCGCGGAGTTGGCGTCGGTCGCGGAGTCGGCCGAGCCGCTGGGCGGAGCGGCGGCGCGGCAGTAGGCACCGGCACCGGCGCGACCTCGGCAGGCGGCGGTGCCGGCGTCGTGGTCGGCTGGCTTGAGGGCAGGCTGTAATTGTCGAGCCCGGGGATGGTCTGCGGCGCGGTCTGCGGCTGGGTCTGGGCCGTCGCCGGCGCGTGCAGCGCCAGGGTCAGCAGGGAGGCCGTCGCGGCAAGGCGCGCGCGTGCCAGGAGCGTCATGGAAATCGATCTCACCCGAATAATGGTGAACCGCCCTTAGTGAACAGCGCACGACCGCGACCGCCGCTGCGACCAGTCGCCCCGTTCCGACGACGAGCCGAGCCGCTGTTGGATCCTATGCGTGATGTTTGACAAGTTAGGCCCGCGCTCCTACATCCGCTCCATCACCACAGCTTTCGGGACATGTCGCGCCGTCGCGCAGCGCTTCGTACGAATAGAGGGCTATTGGTTCCAGACGCTGAAAGCCGACGCACCGAGTTGCGATCGGCCTTTCGGCGTCTTTGCTCGCGTCCCGCCCCGGGGATCATCCGGGGCACGCATTTCCGGCCCTGCGCCGGCGAACATGATCGAGGGCATATAACACCCATGGCAACCAAGGCGATCCAGGGCAGCACCGCCAAGCGGCGCATCCGCAAGATCTTCGGGGACATCCACGAAGTCATCCAGATGCCGAACCTGATCGAGGTTCAGCGCGAGAGCTATGAGCAGTTCCTGCGTTCGGACAAGTCGATCGGTCACGTCTCGGGTCTCGAGAAGACGCTGCGCAGCGTGTTCCCGATCCAGGATTTCGCCGGCACCGCCTATCTCGACTTCGACGATTACGTGCTCGAGCCGCCGAAGTTCGACGTCGAGGAATGCCGCCAGCGCGGCATCACCTATGCCGCACCGATGCGCGTCACCTTGCGCCTCACCGCGTTCGAGGTCGATCCAGATACCGAGGCCAAGTCGGTCATCGATATCAAGGAGCAGGACGTCTACATGGGCGACATGCCGCTCATGACCGAGAACGGCACCTTCTTCATCAACGGCACCGAGCGCGTCATCGTCTCGCAGATGCACCGCTCGCCGGGCGTGCTGTTCGATCATGACCGCGGCAAGACCCACGCCAGCGGCAAGTACCTCTTTGCCGCGCGCGTCATCCCGTATCGCGGCTCCTGGCTCGACTTCGAATTCGATGCCAAGGACATCGTCAACGTCCGCATCGATCGCAAGCGCAAGCTGCCGGTGACGGCGCTGCTCTACGCGCTCGGCATGACCAGCGAGGACATCCTCAACCACTTCTACAACCGCGTCACCTATGTGCGCGGCCAGGGCGGCTGGATCATCCCGTTCGCCGCTGAGAACTGGCGCGGCGTCAAGCCGCTGTTCGACATCGTCGATGCGTCGTCGGGCGAGGTGGTGTTCGCCGCCCAGCAGAAGATCAGCCCGCGTGCCGCCAACAAGGCAGCCAAGGACGGCCTCACCGAGCTGCTGATCCCGACCGAAGAGATCTACGGGCGCTATTCGGCCTATGATCTGATCAACGAGAGCACCGGCCAGATCTACGTCGAGGCGGGCGACGAGATCGGTGCCGAAAACCTCGAACTGCTCGACAAGGCCGGCGTCGACACCATCGAGCTGCTCGACATCGACCATGTCTCGACTGGCGCGTGGATCCGCAACACGCTCAAGGCCGACAAGGCCGAAGAGCGCGAGCAGGCCCTCTCCGACATCTATCGCGTGATGCGCCCCGGCGAGCCGCCGACGCTCGAGACCGCTGAATCGCTGTTTGCCGGTCTGTTCTTCGATCCGGACCGCTACGACCTGTCGGCCGTCGGCCGCGTCAAGCTCAACATGCGCCTCGACCTCGACGCCAAGGACACGGTGACGACGCTGCGCAGCGAGGACATCCTCGCCGTGATCAAGACCCTGGTCGGCCTCAAGGACGGCAAGGGCGAGATCGACGACATCGACAATCTCGGCAATCGCCGCGTGCGCTCGGTGGGCGAGCTGCTCGAGAATCAGTATCGCGTCGGCCTGCTGCGCATGGAGCGCGCCGTGAAGGAGCGCATGAGCTCGGTCGACGTCTCGACCGTGATGCCGAACGATCTGATCAACGCCAAGCCCGCCGTGGCTGCCGTCCGCGAGTTCTTCGGCTCGTCGCAGCTGTCGCAGTTCATGGATCAGACCAACCCGCTCTCCGAAGTGACGCACAAGCGTCGCGTGTCGGCGCTCGGGCCGGGCGGTCTGACGCGTGAACGCGCTGGCTTTGAAGTCCGCGACGTTCACCCGACGCACTATGGCCGCATCTGCCCGATCGAGACGCCGGAAGGCCCGAACATCGGCCTGATCAACTCGCTCGCGAGTTTCAGCCGCGTCAACAAGTACGGCTTCATCGAGACGCCGTACCGCAAGATCATCGACGGCAAGGTGACCGACGAGGTTGTCTATTTGTCGGCGATGGAAGAGGCCAAGCACACGATCGCGCAGGCGTCGGCAGAACTCAGCGAGAACGGCTCGTTCGCCGAGGAGCTGGTGTCGGCACGTCAGGCCGGCGAGTTCCTGATGGCGCTCCCCGAGACGATCACGCTGATGGACGTCAGCCCCAAGCAGCTCGTCTCGGTCGCGGCATCGCTCATTCCGTTCCTGGAAAACGATGACGCGAACCGCGCGCTGATGGGCTCGAACATGCAGCGCCAGGCCGTGCCGCTCGTGAAGGCGGAAGCGCCCTTCGTCGGCACTGGCATGGAAGAGACCGTCGCCCGCGACTCTGGCGCCGCCATTTCGGCACGCCGCGCAGGCATCATCGACCAGGTCGATGCGGCACGTATCGTCGTGCGCGCGACCGGCGAGGTCGATGCCGGCAAGTCGGGCGTCGACATCTACACGCTGATGAAGTTCCAGCGCTCTAACCAGTCCACCTGCATCAACCAGCGTCCGCTGGTGAAGGTGGGCGACGTGGTCAACGCCGGCGACGTGATCGCCGACGGCCCGTCGACCGAGTTCGGCGAGCTCGCGCTCGGCCGCAACGCGCTCGTCGCGTTCATGCCCTGGAACGGTTACAACTATGAGGATTCGATCCTCATCTCCGAGCGGATCGTGAAGGACGACGTGTTCACGTCGATCCACATCGACGAGTTCGAGGTCATGGCCCGCGACACCAAGCTCGGGCCGGAGGACATCACCCGCGACATCCCCAACGTCGGCGAGGAAGCCCTGCGCAACCTCGACGAGGCGGGCATCGTCTATGTCGGCGCCGAAGTGGAGCCGGGTGACATCCTGGTCGGTAAGATCACGCCCAAGGGTGAATCGCCGATGACGCCGGAGGAAAAACTCCTTCGCGCCATCTTCGGCGAGAAGGCCTCGGACGTGCGCGATACCTCGCTGCGTCTGCCCCCGGGCGTTGCCGGCACGATCGTCGACGTGCGCGTCTTCAATCGCCACGGCATCGACAAGGACGAGCGCGCGATGGCGATCGAGCGCGAGGAGATCGAGCGCCTGAAGAAGGACTCGGACGACGAGCGCACCATCCTCAACCGGGCGACCTGGAGCCGCCTGCGCGAGATGCTGCTCGATCAGGTCGCGACGGCGGTGCCGAAGGGCCTGAAGAAGGGAGCGACTATCGACATGGACCTGCTGGACAGCGTCGACCGCCACGAGTGGTGGAAGTTCGCGGTGCAGGACGACAAGGTCCAGGCCAATCTGGAAGCGGTGAAGCAGCAGTATGACGATGCCGCCAAGCTGATCACCGACAAGTTCCACGATCGCCGCGAGAAGCTGGAGCGTGGCGACGAGCTGCCGCCGGGCGTGCTCAAGATGGTCAAGGTGTTCGTCGCGGTGAAGCGCAAGCTGCAGCCGGGCGACAAGATGGCCGGCCGTCACGGCAACAAGGGCGTCATCTCGCGGATCCTGCCGCAGGAAGACATGCCATTCCTCGCGGATGGTACCCCGGTCGATCTGGTGCTCAACCCGCTCGGCGTGCCGTCGCGGATGAACGTCGGGCAGATCTTTGAGACGCATCTCGGCTGGGCTGCCCGTAATCTCGGCATGCAGGTCGCGAGCGCGCTCGAGGATTGGCGCGAGGCAAACCCTGACGCCAAGGCGGGCGAGATGCCCGACGCGGTCAGGTCGCGCCTCGTGGAAGTCTACGGCGATCATTATGCCGAGGACATCCAGAGCCGCGAGCCCGAGGAGATCGCCGAGCTGGTACACAATATCCGCACCGGCATCCCGATGGGCACGCCCGTGTTCGACGGCGCCCGCGAAAGCGACGTGTCGGCGATGCTGGAGCTCGCGGGTCTCGACACCTCGGGTCAGTCGGAGCTGTTCGACGGGCGCACGGGCGACATGTTCGATCGCAAGGTGACCGTGGGCATCATCTACATGCTCAAGCTGCACCATCTGGTGGACGACAAGATCCACGCGCGGTCGATTGGGCCGTACTCGTTGGTCACCCAGCAGCCGCTGGGTGGTAAGGCGCAGTTCGGCGGCCAGCGCTTCGGCGAGATGGAGGTCTGGGCGCTGCAGGCTTATGGCGCGGCGTACACGCTCCAGGAGATGTTGACGGTGAAGTCCGACGACGTGGTCGGCCGTACCAAGGTCTATGAGGCGATCGTCAAGGGCGACGACACGTTCGAGGCCGGCATCCCCGAGAGCTTCAACGTGCTCGTCAAGGAAATGCGCAGCCTGGGTCTCAACGTCGACCTGAAGAGCAACGAGCTCGATGCCGACGGGGTGGCCATCGCCGCGGAGTAAGCGCTCTTCCTCGCTCTCCGCGCGGGAGAGGGAGGAAGCGCCGAAGGCGCGGCAGGGTGAGGACGGCGCAATGTGCTGCCCTCACCTTCCCACCGGCTGACGCCGGCGGGGCCTTTCCTCTCCCATTGGGAGGGGAGTTCAGATTTCTAAGAGGACAGGTTCATGAACGAACTGACCAATTTCGCCAATCCGGTCGCCAAGGCCGAGACGTTCGACCAGATCCAGATCGGCATCGCCTCCCCGGACAAGATCCGTTCGTGGTCGTTCGGCGAGATCAAGAAGCCAGAGACCATCAACTATCGCACGTTCAAGCCCGAGCGTGACGGCCTGTTCTGCGCGCGCATCTTCGGTCCGATCAAGGATTACGAGTGCCTGTGCGGCAAGTACAAGCGCATGAAGTACAAAGGCATCGTCTGCGAGAAGTGCGGCGTCGAGGTTACCGTCTCGAAGGTCCGCCGCGAGCGCATGGGCCATATCGAGCTCGCCGCCCCGGTCGCGCACATCTGGTTCCTCAAGTCGCTGCCGTCGCGCATCGGCCTGCTGCTCGACATGCAGCTCAAGCAGCTCGAGCGCGTGCTGTACTTCGAGGCGTATATCGTGATCGAGCCGGGCCTGACCCCGCTCGAGAAGTTCCAGCTGCTCACCGAGGACGAGCTCCTCGAGGCGCAGGACCAATATGGCGAGGACGCCTTCTCGGCCGGCATCGGCGCCGAAGCCGTGCGCATCATGCTCGAGAGCCTCGATCTCGAGGGCGAGAAGCGTGACCTGCTCGAAGAGCTGGCCACCACCAAGTCCGAGCTGAAGCCCAAGAAGATCATCAAGCGGCTGAAGGTCGTCGAGAGCTTCCTGGAATCGGGCAACCGCCCCGAGTGGATGATCCTCGAGGTCGTGCCGGTGATCCCGCCCGAGCTGCGTCCGCTGGTGCCGCTCGACGGCGGTCGCTTCGCGACGTCGGATCTGAACGACCTGTATCGCCGCGTGATCAACCGCAACAACCGCCTCAAGCGCCTGATGGAGCTCCGCGCGCCAGACATCATCGTGCGCAACGAGAAGCGCATGCTGCAGGAAGCCGTCGACGCGCTGTTCGACAACGGTCGCCGCGGTCGCACCATCACCGGCGCCAACAAGCGTCCGCTCAAGTCGCTGTCCGACATGCTCAAGGGCAAGCAGGGCCGCTTCCGCCAGAACCTGCTCGGCAAGCGCGTCGATTATTCGGGTCGTTCGGTCATCGTGACCGGGCCTGAGCTGAAGCTGCATCAGTGCGGCCTGCCCAAGAAGATGGCGCTCGAGCTGTTCAAGCCGTTCATCTACGCGCGCCTCGACGCCAAGGGCCTTAGCATGACGCTGAAGCAGGCGAAGAAGTGGGTCGAGAAGGAGCGCAAGGAAGTCTGGGACATACTCGACGAGGTGATCCGCGAGCATCCAGTGATGCTGAACCGCGCTCCTACCCTTCACCGTCTGGGCATCCAGGCGTTCGAGCCCGTGCTGATCGAGGGCAAGGCGATCCAGCTGCACCCGCTCGTCTGCTCGGCGTTCAACGCCGACTTCGACGGCGATCAGATGGCCGTCCACGTGCCGCTGTCGCTGGAAGCCCAGCTCGAAGCACGCGTGCTGATGATGTCGACCAACAACATCCTGTCGCCTGCCAACGGCAAGCCGATCATCGTGCCGTCGCAGGACATGGTGCTGGGCCTGTATTATCTGTCGATGATGAAGGAAGGCGAGCCGGGCGAAGGCATGCTGATCTCCGACATGTCGGAAGTGCATCAGGCGCTCGAGGCGAAGGCGGTGACGCTCCACACCAAGATCATCAGCCGCGTGCCGCAGACTGACGAAGCCGGTAAGCAGTATATGAAGCGCTTCGAGACGACGCCGGGCCGCATGCTGCTCGGCGAGACGCTCCCGAAGTCGTCGAAGGTCCCGTTCGAGACCGTCAACCGCCTCCTCACTAAGAAGGACGTGGGCGACGTGATCGACGAGGTCTATCGTCACACCGGCCAGAAGGAGACCGTACTGTTCGCCGACGCGATCATGGCACTGGGCTTCCGTCACGCGTTCAAGGCGGGCATCTCGTTCGGCAAGGACGACATGATCATCCCGGGCGAGAAGATCGCGCTGGTCGACGAGACGCGCGATCAGGTGAAGGACTATGAGCAGCAGTATCAGGACGGCCTGATCACGCAGCAAGAGAAGTACAACAAGGTGATCGACGCCTGGAGCCGCTGCGGCGACCAGGTGGCGAACGCGATGATGAACGAGATCAAGGCGGTCAAGAAGCTCCCCAACGGGCGCGAGAAGGACATCAACTCGATCTACATGATGGCGCACTCCGGTGCCCGTGGCTCGCAGGCGCAGATCAAGCAGCTCGCCGGCATGCGCGGCCTGATGGCCAAGCCGTCGGGCGAGATCATCGAGACGCCGATCATCTCGAACTTCAAGGAAGGTCTGACCGTCCTTGAGTACTTCAACTCCACCCACGGTGCTCGTAAGGGCCTCGCGGACACGGCGTTGAAGACCGCCAACTCGGGCTATCTCACCCGCCGCCTCGTCGACGTGTCGCAGGATTGCGTCATCATCGAAGAGGATTGCGGCACTGAGCGCGCGCTCGAGATGAAGGCCATCGTCCAGGGTGGCAGCACCATCGCGTCGCTCGGCGAGCGCATCCTTGGCCGCACCACGGCCGAGGACGTGGTCGACGCCAAGACCGGCGAGATCGTCATCCCGACGGGCACGCTGCTCGACGAGCCGATGATCACGCAGATCGAGAAGATCGGCATTCAGGGGATGAAGATCCGCTCGCCGCTGGTCTGCGAGAGCAAGATCGGCGTCTGCGGCAAGTGCTACGGGCGTGATCTCGCCCGCGGTACGCCGGTGAACATCGGCGAAGCGGTCGGCGTCATCGCGGCGCAGTCGATCGGCGAGCCGGGCACCCAGCTGACCATGCGTACCTTCCACATCGGTGGCGCGGCGCAGCTCAACGAGCAGTCGAACCTCGAGGCGCCGGTCGACGGCACCGCGGAGTATCGTGATCTGCGCATCATCGTCGACCAGCGTGGTCGTCGCGTGGTGCTCAGCCGCTCGGGCGAGATCGCGATCGTCGACATGGACGGCCGCGAGCTGGCGGTGCATCGCATCCCTTACGGCGCCTATGTGATGTTCGACGATGGCCATGTGCTGTCGAAGGGCGATCGCATGGCGGAATGGGATCCGTTCACCATGCCGGTGATCACCGAGAACCCGGGCATCGTGAAGTTCCAGGATCTGATCGAGGGCAAGACGCTCACCGAGCAGACCGACGAAGCCACCGGTATCGCCCAGCGTGTCGTCACCGAATATCGCATCACCACCAAGTCGAAGGAGGATCTGCGTCCGCGCCTGACCCTGCTCGACGACACCTCGGGTGAGTCCGGCCGCTACATGCTGGCGTCGGGGGCGACCCTGTCGGTCGAGGATGGTGCCCAGGTTCAGGCCGGTGACGTGCTGGCGCGTGTCAGCCGCGAAGCCGCCAAGACCCGCGATATCACCGGTGGTCTGCCGCGCGTCGCCGAGCTCTTCGAGGCCCGCAAGCCGAAGGAGAATGCGATCATCGCCAAGGTCTCGGGCCGTGTCGTGTTCGGCAAGGACTATAAGGCCAAGCGCAAGATCGGCATCCAGCCCGAGGATGGCGGCGAGGTCGTCGAGTATCTGGTGCCGAAGTCGAAGGTGATCGACGTCCAGGAAGGCGATTACGTCAAGCGTGGCGACAATCTGATCGGCGGTTCGCCTGATCCGCACGACATTCTCGAGGTGCTCGGCATTGAGCCGCTCGCGGAATATCTCGTGTCGGAAATCCAGGAAGTGTATCGTCTGCAGGGCGTGAAGATCAACGACAAGCACATCGAGACGATCGTTCGTCAGATGCTGCAGAAGGTCGAGATCACCAACGGTGGCGACACCACGCTGCTGGCGGGCGAGCAGGTCGATCGCGAGGAAATGGACGCGATCAACGAGAAGCTTGAGGCCAACCAGACCCGGGCCGAAGGCAAGCCGATCCTGCTCGGCATCACCAAGGCGAGCCTGCAGACCCGGTCGTTCATCTCGGCTGCGTCGTTCCAGGAGACCACCCGCGTCCTCACCGAGGCGGCGGTCCAGGGCAAGCAGGACACGCTGATGGGCCTCAAGGAGAATGTCATCGTCGGCCGCCTGATCCCAGCAGGTACCGGCGCCGGCATGAACCGCCTGCGGGTTGCGGCGACGTCGCGCGATGCGGCGCTCCGGGTCCAGCAGCGCAAGCTCGCCGAAGTGCTGATCGCGCCTGCCAGCGCAGCCGAGCTGCGGGCGGCGGAGAATGCCCGCTCGGTGCGTGACAGCGCCGGCACCGGCGATGATCCGCTGGCCGAGGTCGTGACCTCGGGCACCGGCACCGACGCCGATGCCGGCGAGTATCTGAACGACTGATCGATCGGCTAACGCCGACAAGAAAAAACCGCCGTCCGGGATGCCGGGCGGCGGTTTTTCGTTGGTGCGGAGAACTACCGGGATGCTCACCGACACGCGGGCCGTGCTGCCTCGGCGCTGAGATGCGCAATGCAGGAGGCGGGCACCGCCTCTGCCCGCTCCCGTAGCAGGCCTAGATCAGCCCTGGCCCTGCTTGAGGCCGTAAGCGGCCGCATCCAACTTGTCGCGATCGTTGCCGACATTGGCGATCAGCTCCCGCGCCTGCGCCGGGGTAATGTCGTGCTTGGAGGCGAAATACTCCACCTCATAGCCTTCCCCGGCAGCCACGGTGCGGCGGTCGGCACCGCCGGTCTTGCTCTTGTCGTCGCTCATGATCGCATTCTCCTCTGCCTCATCAAAGCGGTACGCCGGGCAGAGTTCCGTTTCGGTACTGCTGGTTGCAGGCGGACGCGCAGACGCTAAGGACAGCGCCATGGCCGTCACCGACATCGCCACCCGCACCTACAACCATGGCTGGCGGCTTGATCCGATCGTCCGCAGCCTGCTCGACACCGATTTCTACAAGCTGCTAATGCTGCAGATGATCCGGCATGGGCATAACGATGTGCGCGCCGAATTCTCGCTGATCAACCGCACCGCCAGCGTGCGGCTAGCCGAAGTGATCGAGGAGGCCGAATTGCGCGAGCAGCTCGATCACGCCCGCACGCTGCGCTTTACCAAGAAGGAGCTGATCTGGCTCGCCGGCAACAGCTTCTACGGCAAGGCGCGGATGTTCTCCCCGGAGTTCGTCGCCTGGCTCGGCGAGTTCCAGTTGCCGCCTTACGAACTGAGCCGGGCCGATGGCCAGTTCATCCTGCGCTTCGACGGGCCTTGGACCGACACCACCATGTGGGAGATCCCTGCCCTCGCGATCATCAACGAGCTGCGTGCCCGCGCGGCGTTGCGCGCCAAGGGCCGGTTCGCGCTCGACGTGCTCTATGCGCGCGCCAAGGCCAAGCTGTGGACAAAGGTGGAGCGGTTGCGCGAACTGCCCGATCTGCGGCTGTCGGATTTCGGCACGCGGCGACGGCACAGCTTCCTGTGGCAGCGCTGGTGCGTCGAAGCGCTCAAGGAGGGGCTCGGCGACCGCTTCATCGGCACGTCCAACGTGCTGCTCGCGATGGACAACGACCTGGAGGCGGTCGGCACCAATGCACATGAACTGCCGATGGTGCTGGCCGCGCTGGCCGACGACGATGCCGGCGTCGCCGCGGCGCCCTATCGCGTGCTCGAGGAGTGGCAGGCGCATTATGACGGCAATTTGCGCATCGTCCTGCCCGATGCGTTCGGCACGGCCGCGTTCCTGCGCAACGCGCCGGCCTGGCTGGCGGACTGGACCGGGTTCCGCCCGGACAGCGCTCCGCCGATCGACGCGGGCGAGCAGATTATCGCCTGGTGGCAGGCGCAGGGCCGCGATCCCCACACCAAGCTGCTGATCTTCTCCGACGGGATGGATGTCGACACGATCGAGGCAACCTACCGCCACTTCGATGGCCGGGTGCGGATGAGCTTCGGCTGGGGCACCAATCTCACCAATGATTTCCGTGGCTGCGATCCGGACGGCGCGGCTGGGCTCGAGCCGATCTCGCTAGTGGCCAAGGTGACCCACGCCAACGGCCGACCGGCAGTGAAGCTCTCCGACAACCCGACCAAGGCAACTGGGGAGCCGAGCGAGATCGCCCGCTATCTGCGCATCTTCGGCGCGCAAGGACGCGTCGCCGCTGCGGTCAGCGTCTAACCGCGACGCTCAGGCACAGCGACGGACCGCGCGCGCCGCCATATAGTCGCCGGCGAACGCCTCGATCGCGCGACTGAGCGACGGCAGCGGCGCCCCGCGCTCACTGACGAGCGGCACCGCGATCGGCCGGGGTGCGGCCCAGCCCAGCGAAGCGCCAGCCACGGGCCTCACCAACCGCTGATCGAGCCCGCAGGCGATCGCGATGCGGCGGGCGAACCCTGCCCAGCTTTCCGCTTCGCCGTTGCTGAGATGCCATAGCCCGGTGGCCTCGTCGATCAGCAGATCCAGTGCGCCATCAACGAGATGGGGCACGAACGTTGGGCTGATAATGTGATCCTCGGCCGCCGCCAACGGTACGCCTGCCGACAGCCTGTCCGCAACCCCGACCGCGATGTTATGCTGATCGTGTGGCGAGAAGAACGCCGCGGTGCGGACGATCAGCACGCCTGGCAACCCCGCGCAGCCTTGCTCCATCGCCAGCTTGCTGCGGCCATAGGCATTGAGTGGTCGTGGCACGTCGCTTTCACGATAGGGGGCGTCCGCGGTGCCGTCGAAGACAAGGTCGCTGGAGAAGCCGAGGTAGCCAATGCCGCGCGTGGCGCAGGCCTCGGCCAGCGCGATCGCGCCAGTGGCATTGGCGCGGTTACACGCTGCCTCCTCGCGCTCGGCGTCATCGACCCGGACCCAGCCCGCGGCATTGACCACCGCCCACGGGCGCCAGCGGTGCAGCGCGGCGGCGATGCTTGCGGGCCGTTCGAGATCGAGCAGGTCGCGGGTCGTGATCACACAGGCGATACCCCGCGCCGCGCAGGCTCGCGCAAAAGCCTGGCCCAGGGTGCCGGTGGCGCCGCAAATCAGCAGCGGCTGCGCCTGTTCGTTGCCCGCCGCCGCAAGCAGCCCGGCAGGACGGGTGATCGCGGGATAGATGATCCGCTGTGGCCGGCGCCACCAGCCTTCCCCTGCCATCGCCGGATGTCGGGGGGAACCCTGCGGCAATCCCTTCCACAAGTCCGCCAGTGCCGTCGGCCGGGGAGTGCCGCCCGAAACGTCAAAGACCCCAGACTCGTACAATCCGGGCCGGGTCAGTAGCGTGTTCCAGCCCTGGCTGCCCAGAAGCGACCAGGCGGTCACCGCCTGGATGTCGACCTGCTCCGCCCTCAGCGCGGTCGCGGTGTCCCAGGCTTCGGCCGCCCAGCGCATCTGTTCCTCGCGCGTGCAGCCATTGTGCACCTCGGTGATCGCGATCGGCACACGGTAGCGCTGCCATGCGGCCCGCAGCGCGCCGGCAAGCCCCTCGGGCGCTGGATCAAGCACCCGTACCGCCTCGGTATCGGCGTAGGCGAGCCGACCGTTGCCGCCATGGGTCACAGCGTCATAGCGTTGCAGCCGGTGATCGAGGAAGCGATCGCTAGTCAGATAATGGTTCACCCCGATCACATCCGGCGGACAAGGATCGTCCGCGATACGCCGCAGGCGATCGCCCAGCCCGTGAAGGTCGATCCGCGCCCATAATGGGTGATGCGGCGTCACCATGCCGAACAACAGGTCCCACCCGGTCCAGCGCCGGACGTTCTCGAACGCGGCCTGTTCGGCGAGCCGCACGGTGGAATAGACTCGGCCCAGATCGTCGGTCTGGATCAACCGCGCCTGCGGGTTGACCTGCCGCACCGCCTTCATCGCCAGCCGCACACCGTCGATCTGGTTGATCAGCGCACGCCAGAACGACGCCTCGTCGCGGTGATGGGGATACCAGTGGCCGTACAGGCCGGTGAAGCGTGCGGTGGTCAGCGGTTCGTTGACGGGAGTCCAATCTTCGATCCAGTGATAGCGTTGCGCCACCTGGCCTGCGAACGCGGCAAGCTTCGGCGCGAACGCGTCGTCGAGCAGATCGGTATGGGCGGGACCGCTGCCGTGGTGGACCAGGCCGGCGATCGGGCGGATGCCGCGGGTGCGCAAGGCGCCGAGCCGCTCGTCGGTCCATCGCCAATCCTCGCTGCCGGCTCCGCCGGGGGCAACGCGTTCCCACAGCACTGGATAACGCAGTGCCTGAACACCTAACCCGGCGAACAGATCGATATCCGCCGGGCGATCATGATGGCCGCTCAGTAGCGACTGGTCGGTGTATCCGTCACGCGTGCGGTTTACCGTGCATTCAAGGCCGCCCCACAGTTCAAGCCGCGTCATTGCCCGACTCCCCTACAGCCTTGCTCGAACGGCTCCTGCCCCGGCATCGTTCCCCAAATCGTGTTGATGCAGGTTACGGTCGTTCGCTTTGCGGAACATTTCTCCTGCCACGCCGGTTGCTTAACAAATATTCAGACTGTGAGGGGTGTCCGTGAACGTGCAGCTTCCGCCCATCGGCGTTTCCAATGATTCTTCGTTCCCGCCATCTGATGGGCGGCCCACCCTGATTTGCTTTAGCCACCTGCGGTGGGCATTCGTCTTTCAGCGCCCGCAACACCTGATGACGCGTTTTGCCGCAAGCTATCGCGTGATGTTCTGGGAAGAGCCTATCTACATCGACGGCCTCGGCGAAGCGCGCCTCCAGCAGAGCATCTGCCCGACCAGCGGCGTCATCGTCATGACCCCGGAACTCGACGCCGTGCGGCGTGACCCAGACGATGGCCAGCTTTCGCAGCTGCTTGACGCGGCGCTGGCAGGCACCACCGGCACGCTGATCCGGTGGTATTACACCCCGATGATGCTGCCCTTCTCGGATCATCTCGCGGCCGATTGCACCATCTATGATTGCATGGACGAATTGTCCGCTTTCAAGAACGCACCGCCGGAACTGCTGGCACGCGAGCAGCGGCTGCTGGAGCGCGCGGACATTGTGTTCACCGGTGGCACCAGCCTGTATGAAGCCAAGCGCGATCGCCATTCCAACGTTCACGCCTTCCCGTCCAGCATCGACGTGCCGCATTTCGCCCATGCCCGCGGCGCAGTGGAAACCCCCGCCGATCAGGCCGCGATCGTCGGCCCGCGGCTCGGCTTCTGCGGCGTCATCGACGAGCGCATGAACCTCGATCTGCTTGCCGCCGTCGCGGATGCCCATCCCGAATGGTCGCTGGTGGTGCTCGGCCCGGTGGTGAAGATCAGTGACTCCGATCTGCCGCGCCGCGGCAATATCCATTATCTCGGCAGCAAGGCCTATACCGAACTCCCTGCCTATATGGCGGGCTGGGACGTCGCGCTGATGCCCTTCGCGATCAACGAGGCGACGCGCTTCATCAGCCCGACCAAGACGCCCGAATATCTTGCCGCCGGCTGCCCGGTCGTCTCGACGCCGATCGTCGATGTCGTTCGTCACTATGGCAAACTTGCCGGCGTGCAGATCGCCGATACCGCCGCATCGTTTGTCGCGGCGTGCGAGGCCGCAGTGGCGATGCGCACCGCCGGAACCGTATGGCGTGACGAGGCCGACGCGATGCTCGCGCGTGGCTCATGGCGCAGCACCGCGCTCGAAATGGCGGCGCTGATCGACAGCGAGGTCGTGGCCCGCGACATGATCGAGGCGGTGGTGTCGCCGACCACTTGGCCCGCACAGCGCGAGCGGTACGACGTCATGGTCGTCGGTGCAGGATTTGCCGGGGCGGTGATGGCCGAACGGCTGGCGCGCGATTCGGGCAAGCGCGTGCTGGTGGTGGACCGCCGCCCGCATATCGCCGGCAACGCATTCGATCACCTGGATGAAGCCGGCGTGCTGATGCACCAATATGGCCCGCACATCTTCCACACCAACTCGCAGGATATCGTCGACTATCTGTCGCGCTTCACCGAATGGCGGCCCTATGAGCATCGCGTTCTCGCCGACGTCCACGGCAAGCTGGTGCCGATGCCGATCAACCGCACCACGCTCAACATGCTGTACGATCTGGATCTGACCACCGACGCGGAGGTCGACGCCTTTCTCGCCAGCCGTGCCGAGCCGGTGGAGCCGATCCGCACCTCGGCCGATGTCGTGGTGTCGAAGGTCGGGCGCGAGCTCTACGAGACCTTCTTCCAGGGCTATACCCGCAAGCAATGGGGCATGGACCCGTCAGAGCTCGACAAGTCGGTCACCGCGCGGGTGCCGACCCGCACCAACACCGATGATCGCTATTTCACCGATAGCTTCCAGGCGATGCCGCTCGAGGGTTATACCCGGATGTTCCAGCGGATGCTCGATCACCCCAACATCGATCTGCTGCTCGGCGTCGACTATGATCAGGTGCGCGAGGCCTATCCGCACGACCATCTCGTGTTCACCGGACCAATCGACGAATATTTTGGTCATCGCTACGGCAAGCTGCCCTACCGCTCGCTGCGCTTCCAGCATGAGACGCTGGACCAGGAATGGCTGCAGCCGGTCGCCGTGATCAACTATCCCCAGGAGGCCGTGCCCTACACGAGGGTGACCGAATACAAGCACCTCACCGGGCAGACGGCGGCGAAGACGAGCGTTACCTATGAGTTCCCGAGCGCGGAAGGCGATCCCTATTACCCGATCCCGCGCGACGAAAACCAGGCGCTATACAAGCGCTATGAGGCGCTCGCGATGGCGGAAAGCGGGGTGAGCTTCGTAGGCCGTCTGGCGACCTATCGATATTACAATATGGACCAGGTGGTGGGCCAAGCGCTGGCGACCTACCGCCGGCTTGCCGCCGGCTGGCAGGAACAGCCTGCACCGGCCTCGTCGTCGATCGCCCCAGCGGCAGCGCTGGTCGATCGCGATGCCGCTTGAGTGTCGGGAGCGTGAGCGACGTGCCACAGATGGACGCCGTCGTCATGGTGGCGGACGCGGACGCGTTCGAGGCAAGCTATGTCTCGGCGACGCTTGGCGCCCGTGGGGTGCAGGTGCTCGGTCCCTTTGCCGAGCTGACTGCCGCACAACTGGCGCTCGACAGCGAGCCTCAGCTGACCGCCGCGGTGATCGGTCAGCCCTCGGTGGCGGCTGCAGCACCCCTCACTGCCGCATTGCAGCGCCGCGGCGTGCCCTATCTGCTGTTGCTGCCCTATCCCAGCCTACGCTCCGGCGTGGCGGAGGCAGGTACGCCGCGGCTGATCAAGCCTTTTGCCGCTTATCAGGTGGCAGACTGGGTTGCCGGCGTGCTCGCCGACCAGGAATCCGCCACGCCGTCGCCTGAAGAGACCATCCGCTTGCGCGCGATGTGAACTGAGGCGCCTTCAAGTGGGGCTCACCTGTTCTCGGCGAGCCCCTTGATTGATCAGAAGCTGATCGTCGTTCCGATCGCAATGTTGCGGCCAAGGGAGTCGTAGCGCGCGGGGATAGTGTTGCTGCGTGCCAGGCTGATGTCGTACGAGTTCGCCAGGATCGGCGGGTCCTTGTCGAGCAGGTTGTTCGCGATCAGGCGCAGCGAAAACTGCTTAGCGATCGCGAAGCTGAAGGCGAGATCGAAGTAGTTCACCGGCGCGATATGGTAGAAGGTGGTGCGCGCCCGATCCGGGGTGCCGCCGATCGCTGGGTCCCCCGAATTGTCCGCCGACGTCAGCGAACCCACATAGCGCCAGTTCAGCGATGCGCTGAAGAAGCTGTCAGGCGTGGTGTACGTGGTGCGCAGGCCGTGCGACCATTTCGGCAGTAGCTGGCTGCAGCCGTTGCCGTAGTAGCCCGCGCAATTGCGCAGCGGCTGGATTGGTGAATCCTGCCCGCCCGCAAAGGTGGTCAGCGAGCCATTGAAGCTCAGGTCCAGGCGACCAGCGCCTCCCAAGCCCAGCACATATTGCGACTGGAAGTCATAGCCACGGGCGATGGAGAAATAATAGTTGGTGGTACCGGCGCGGATAAAGCCGCTGGTCGGGTTGGTGTTGGCGGTGGCGTATAGCGTGCCGTTGGCGGCACGGACGATGCCCGAGCAGAAGAAGGGATCGCCGTTAGAACGCAGGCAGCCATCGGTGTAATAGCTGTCATCGTTGTAGCCGAGCGAGTTGTTGATCTTGATCCGGTAGCGATCAACCGAGAACACCAGACCGCGGATGAAGCGCGGTTTGAGCACCAGCCCGTAGGTTTGCGTGTAGGCTGTCTCTGGATCGGCGGTGAAGCCGCCAGAGCGCACGGTGCACTGATTGTCCGGGCACAGCAGAGCCGCGCTGCCGTACAATGCGTCAGACAGCCCGGTCGCCGCGCACACTTCGCGTGACGCCAGCGGCGTGGTGATCGTGATCGTCTGGCCTGGGTGCGCCGGATCGGCGATCTGCCGCGGCACGGGCGCGCAGAAATCGTTCTGCGAGCCGCCCTGCTTGCTGAAGCTGATGTTGGTAGCCTGATACGCCTCCTGCACCGTCGGTGCGCGCTGAGCCTTGTTGAACGATGCGCGCAGGACGATGTCGCGGATCGGCGCGTATAGACCCTCAATCTTCCAGGTCGTGAACTTGCTGGGGTTGATGTCGTATTTGGACAGGCGGAAGCCGCCATTTACCTGCAGCTCGTCGATGAACCGCTTGTGCTGGACGAGCGGCGCCTGGATCTCGATATTGCTCTCATAGACGCTCTCGCGCAGGTCGGCGTCCGAGCCGCCGTAATCCGCTCGGAAGGCCGCATTAGCCGCCGAGAATTGCCGATCTGAGCGATATTCGGCGCCAAGTGCAAAGGCGAGGCCATCCTCGGCGAACGGCGAGGTGATGCCGTACTTGCCGAGATCGCCGGTGATGTTGGCGGTCACGTCCCACAGAATGCCGACCGTCCGCTGCTTCTCCGGATCAACGCCGCCGGAGATGTAATTGACCAGCGCTGGATCGCCGTTGCCGGCGCTGAACGCATCGAAGGGCACGCAGCCGGCATTGCCGCTCACGCAGGTCGGCGTACCGTTGACGTTGACCACATTAAGCGTGTCGTTGATCCGCGAAAAGCTCGGCAGCGTCGCGGGCATCCAGTCCTGCTGGTTGCGCGCATAGACGGCGCCGACGTCATAGCTCCAGGCGTCGCCCACCTTGCCGCGGATGCCGCCGACCGCACGAATACCGGTGTTGATGTAGGTGTCGACGAGATCGGGCGCGTTGAGGCGATAACGGATCTCGAGCGGCACCAGCGCACCAGTGCCGGCCACCCCGCCGCACAGAGCCGTTGCCTGCGATGTCGACAGGAACGGGTTGTTGCAGTTCACCTGATAGGGCGTGGATCCGTACGCAGTGTAGCTGAACACGCGCGAGGGCACGTTGTTGGTGGATTTGTCGCGGAACCAGATCGCCGAGCCATAAACCTCATATTCCGGCGACAGCTTGAGCGTTGCAAAGCCGCCGGCGTTCACGCGGGAATCAGCCCGCTGGAACGAGTAATTGTCGTAAGGATTGGCGGCATTGTTCGGGCCGGGGCCGTAGGGCACGAAGGTCCGCGTTCCATCCGGGTTGTTGATATAGGCAGCGCCGGCATTCGGGCCCGAGGTGGGCGAAATGTAGCCGCTCTTCGAATAGCTCGACAGCGAGCAGTTGAGCGGGCCGTCCTTTACGCTCTGGACGAGCTGGCACGCCGCCGTTGATCGGGCGTCATACGGGATGAGATCAGCATGCTTGTAGTTGACGAAGCCCGAGATGTTGAGCTTGTCACCGAACAGGCCGGTACCCGCAGTCAGCGTGATGTCGGCGCGACCGCCGTCGTTGACGGTGCCGGTGTTGATCGGAAAGCCGGACGCCGCTGCTTGCGCGGTAACAATGTTGGCCTTGTTCGCGTGGTTGTAAAAATTGTAATTGGTATCAAGGCGGATGCCGCTGAAATTGGGCTTCAGCACGAAATTGACCACACCGGCGACGGCGTCTGATCCGTACACCGACGACGCACCACCAGTCAGCACGTCCACGCGATCGATCAACGATACCGGGATGATACCGGCATCCTCGCCATTCTGCGTGCCCAGCCGCTTCCCATCGACTAGCACCAGCGTGCGCTCAAAGCCGAGGCTGCGCAGCTTGATGCGCTGGCGTCCGTCTGAATCCTGGTAGTTCTGCTGACTGTCGGGCGCGATCTGCGGCAGCCGGTTGAGCACTTCCTCGATGTTGTTCGGCGCCTGCGCCTTGATGTCCGACGAGGTCACCGAGGTGATCGGCGCGGCCGAGGCGATGTTGGGGCGCACGATTCGAGTGCCGGTGACGATGATCTCGCTGCCCGAGCGGTCATCCGACTGCTGGCCGGTGATCGCCGCCGCGCGTTGATCGGCGCCATCGGCCACGTCAAGCCCCTGCCCGGCATCGGCGGGCGCTGCAGCCACATCGGCAGGAGCGCTGGACGTCTGCTGCGCTGCCGCCGGGACTGCCGCCACCGTGAACGCGCACATGAGTGCTATTCGGGAAACCGATTGATTGAAGATCATGATGAATACCCCCTGGCCCGCTACGCCATGACGCTTGTTCGGGCTCAAAAGGTAAGGTTCGCTATATTTTTACACTCGTCAATACCTTTATGTTACCTTTGGTCATGGATGATGACCTAATGTTGCGATTAGACCATACCACTGGCGCCGGACAAGCAGCTGCGTTACGGATGTTCCAGGGTTCCACTGTCTGGACGGGCCCACAGGGGGACGCGATGAACAACCGCAGATCATTGTTGGCCATGATCGGCGCCGTCGGCGGTGTGCTGCCATTTGCAAGCGAGGCGGCGGCGCGCACTGCCGCTCCGGCAGCAGGCGCAACAGTGCTGTCGACCTGGGATTTCGGCGCCGCTGCCAACGCGGCTGCCTTTGCAAAACTGCGCGCCGGAGGCACGCTGATCGACGCAGTGGAAGCCGGGGCGATGGTGCCGGAGGCTGACCCGACCAATCACTCCGTCGGCTATGGCGGCTATCCGGACCGCGACGGCCATGTCACGCTCGACGCGGTGATCATGGACGATGCAGGCGGGGTCGGCGCGGTGGCCGCGCTGGAGGACACGATTCACGCCATCTCGGTCGCCCGCCGGGTGATGGAGAAAACGCCGCACACCATGCTGGTCGGCGAAGGCGCGACCCGATTCGCGAGCGACCAAGGCTTCCCGCGCGACAAGTTGCTGACGCCTGAGGCCGAGAAGGCCTGGCGCGACTGGCTGAAGACTGCACAGTACCGGCCGGAGGCCAATAGCGAGAACCGCCCCTATCATACGCCCGGCGGCGCGCTGGACCATGACACCATCGGGCTGCTCGCGCGCGATGCCATCGGGCGGCTTGCCGGTGCATGCACCACCTCGGGCATGGCGTTCAAGATGCGCGGCCGGGTTGGCGATTCGCCGCAGGTCGGCTCCGGCCTCTATGTCGAGCGCGGCGTCGGAGGCGCGACGTCCACTGGCCTTGGTGAGGAGGTGACGCGGATTGCGGGCACGGCGCGGGTGATTGCGTCGATGCGCGGTGGCGCGACGCCGCAGCAGGCGTGCGAGGAGGTCGTGCGTCACATCGCCACCCTGCGCGGCGATGCGATCCGCGGCGTCCAGGTCGGCTTTCTGGCGATGGACACCAAGGGCAGGATTGGTGCCTTCTGTCTATTGCCAGGCTTCACCTATGCCGTGACCGATCAGCAGGGCACCACCCGCGTGCTCAAGGCAGCGTCGTTGTTCGCGGCGTGACGTGGGTGATAGCGCGGCGGCGGGGAGTGATCGGCCGGTGAAGCTCGAGGTCTGCGTAGAGGATGTCGGCGGCATCGGCGCGGCGGTGCGCGGCGGGGCGGATCGGCTGGAGCTGTGCACCGCGCTGGCGGTCGGCGGCCTCACCCCTGCCCTGTCGCTGATCAGGGCCGCCGCTGCGGCGCCGGTGCCGGTGCATCTGCTCGCCCGCCCCACGGCCGGCGGCTTTGGCTATGCCGCAGCCGAACAGGCACTGATCGCCGAGGACATCCGCACCGCCGCCGAGGCCGGCCTCGCGGGGGTGGCGATCGGCGCGCTCCAGCCTGACCGCCGGCTCGACGCCGAAGCGCTCGCCCGCCTGATCGCCCATGCACGCGCGCTGGGTGAAGCGCGAGGCCGTCCGCTGGCGCTGACGCTGCACCGGGCGTTCGACCTGTGCCCCGACCTGCCAGCGGCCCTCGAGACCGCGATCGACTTGGGTTTCGAGCGCATTCTCACCTCGGGCGGGCAACCCAAGGCGGCGGATGGTGCATCGATGCTGCGACATTTGCACGAGCGCGCGGCAGACCGCGTGATCATCCTCGCAGCGAGTGGCATCAATCCAACCACTCTCCCGCTCGTGCTGAGCACCGGCGTCACCGAGGTTCACGCCTCGTGCCGCAGCTCTATTGCCCTGCCGAACGATGTTGATGAACGCCGGTTCGGCTTCGTCGCCGACGCCTGGGCCGCCACCGATGTCGGCGTGGTTACCAAGATCGTAGCTATGCTAAAGGCGGCGTAAAGCGGTGCTTGAATAATACCAATCTATGACTTAGTTCGGCTGACGCTGCGGGGCGGGAGAGCTCCAAGCGGCATTCCGGGGGAAACAGAGCGTGCCTGCGATGATCGATAACGTGTCCGACGTTCCACCTGCCTTGGCGGACGCCGGCGACACATTGATGTTCCGTGAGGCGGCCGAGTCCGCTGCCGCGGTGGAGCGGATGCTTGCCGCCAATGCCGACGCCTTCGCCGCGCTCGGCGAACGATTGCGTGCGGCACCGCCGGCGGTGGTGGTTACCTGCGCGCGCGGCTCTTCCGATCACGCCGCCACCTACGGCAAATACCTCATCGAGACGCTGATCGGGGTGCCGGTCGCCTCGGCGGCACCCTCGACCGCCTCGGTCTATGCCTCACCCACCCATGCCGACGCGACGCTGTGCATCGCCATCTCGCAGAGCGGCCGCAGCCCGGACCTGCTCGCCGTGGTGGACGCCCAGCAGCGCGCCGGTGCGCATGTGGTGGCGTTGGTCAACGACGAGGAGTCGCCGCTGGCCGCGACAGCGGACACGCTGATCCGCCTCCGGGCGGGTCCGGAGCGATCGGTTGCCGCAACCAAATCCTATATTGCCGCACTGGCGGCGCTCGCCGCGTTGACCGCCGCCTGGGCGCAGGATGACGAGCTGCAGGCCGCGATCGCCGATCTGCCGGTGCAGCTTCGTCGCGCCTGGGCGCTCGACTGGTCGTCAGTGACGGCGTCGCTCAGCACCGCGGACAATCTGTTCGTGATCGGCCGCGGGCTCGGGCTGGGCATAGCCCAAGAAGCCGCGCTCAAGCTCAAGGAGACCTGCGCGCTCCACGCCGAGGCGTTCAGCGCCGCGGAAGTCCGCCACGGCCCGATGCAGATCGTCGACCAGGGCTTCCCGCTGCTCGCGCTCGCCACCTCCGATCGCGCCGGCGACAGCGTCCGCGAGGCGGCGAGCGAGTTCGCCGGCCGCGGCGCCCGCGTCAGCCTCGCCGATGCGGCGCTCGACGGTGCCGGTGATCCGCCGGCGCTCGCGGCGGCGGCCGCGATCGAGCCAATCTTGATGATCCAGAGTTTCTACCGGATGGCGAACACGCTCGCGCTCACCCGCGGGCTGAACCCGGACGCACCGTCGCACCTGAGCAAAGTTACCCGCACGCTATGACCACCTACAGTTTCATCAACGGCCAGGTGATCACCGCGGGTGGCATCCTCACCGATGCCTCGATCGGGGTGGAGGGCGGCATCATCACCGCGCTGGTCGAAGGCCGGGCGGGCGGCGAGATCGTCGATCTCGATGGCGGCTGGCTGATGCCGGGCTTTATCGACACCCAGGTGAACGGCGGCGGCGGGGTGCTGTTCAACGACGACCCGTCGGTCGCGTCGATTGCCGCGATCGGCGCGGCGCATCGTCCGTTCGGCACCACCGGCTTTCTGCCGACGCTGGTCAGCGACACGCCGGCGGTGATCGCCCGCGCACTCGACGCGGTGGATGCCGCGATCGACGCCACGATACCCGGCGTGGTCGGCATCCATGTCGAAGGCCCGGTGATCAGCGTCAGCCGCAAGGGCATCCATGATCCCGCGCGGTTCCGTGATCTCGACGACGAATTGATCGACCTGCTCACCGCACCGCGCCGCGGCCGGGTGATGGTCACGCTCGCGCCCGAACGCGTCACGGCAGATCAGATCCGCCGCCTCGTCGCTGCCGGTGTGATCGTCAGCGTCGGTCATAGCGAAGCCGATCACGACACCATGGTGGCCGGCTTTGCCGCAGGGATTACCGGCGTCACCCATTTGTTCAACGCCATGTCGCCGCTGCAGCACCGCGCGCCGGGCGTGGTTGGTGCCGCGCTCGACGATCAGACGGTCTATTGCGGGATCATCGCCGACGGCTTCCACGTCCATGACGCAGCGCTGCGGATCGCGCTGCGGGCACGGCCGCTCGATCGGTTCATGCTCGTCAGCGATGCGATGCCCTGCGTCGGCGCGCGCGAGAAAGACTTCGTGCTGCAGGGCCGGCCGATCAGCGTCCGCGACGGGCGGGCGATCGGTGCCGACGGCACGTTGGCAGGGTCCGATCTCGACATGGCCGGCGCCGTCCGTCACGCCGTGGAGCGCCTCGGCGTCACGCCCGCCGACGCCGCGATCATGGCGGCGGCGGCACCAGCGGCGTTCCTCGGCCTCACCCGCGAGCGCGGCGCGCTGGCGCCCGGCCGCCGCGCCGATTGGGTGCGAATGACCGCGGACCTGCACCCGGCCGGCACCTGGATCGGCGGCACCGCCTTTTCCTGATATTCTCCACTGGCGCACCTAGGATCTGTTCATGGCTTCCATCATCCTGACTGCGCCCCTGGCAGGCCTGATCACGCCGCTGGCGAACGTGCCCGACGCGGTATTCGCCGATCGCATGCTCGGCGACGGGGTGGCGATCGACCCGACCGGTGACTGCCTCTATGCGCCCTGCGCCGCCACCGTGATCGGCGTCCAGCCGACCGGCCATGCCATCACCCTCGTCACCACCGACGGCGTCGAGCTGCTGATCCACATCGGGCTCGACACGGTGGCGCTCGGTGGCAGCGGTTTCGAGCCCTGCGTCCAGCCGGGCGACACCGTCGCCGCCGGTGCGCCGCTGATCCGGTTCGATCTCGATCGACTGGTATGCGCGGCGCGGGCGGTGGTGACGCCGATCGTCGTCACCAACATGGAGCGCTTTTCGATCGTCGACTGCACGGCGGCGGGCGAGATCGCCGTCGGCGCGGCGCTGATGACGCTCGAACCGCGGGAAACCGGTGCGGTCGCATCGGCCGTCGCGTCGGGTGAGCAGCTTACCCGCAGCATCGTCGTGCCGCTGGCCCACGGCCTTCACGCCCGGCCTGCCGCCCGCCTCGGCGAAGCCGCCAAGCGCTTCCGCGCCGAGGTGACGATCATCAAGGATGGGCAGAGCGCCAGCGCCCGCAGCCCGATCGGGCTGCTCGCGCTCGGCATCGGCCATCAGGACAAGGTGACGGTCGCCGCCGTCGGCGACGATGCCGCGGCGGCGCTTGCGGCGGTTGCCGATCTGATCGTCAGCGGCATGGGTGAAACCGCCGCGGCGGTGCCAGTAGCTGCAGCCGCGCCCGTCACCGCCGCACGTGACGTGCCCTCGGGCGCCATCGCCGGCGTCACCGCCGCCGCGGGGCTGGCAATCGGCCAGGCCGGGCTGTTCCGTGCGACCGATCTCGCCGTGCCCGAGCAGGGCCAGGGGATCGCCGACGAGGAAGCCCAGCTGGAGCAGGCGATCGCAACCCTGCGCGCCGATCTCGCCACCCGGCAGCTGGCCGCAACCGGCGCCGCCCAGTCCATCCTCGCCGCCCATCTTTCTCTGCTCGACGACCCTGCCCTGCTCACCGCCGCGCGCCACGGCATCGCCCAAGGCCATGGCGCCGCTCATGCCTGGCGCGAGGCGATCCGCCCCCAGGCAGACGCGCTGCGTCGCCTCGGCGACCCGCGCCTCGCCGAGCGCGCCGACGACATGCTCGATCTCGAGCGCCAGCTGATCGCGCTGATCATGGGCATCGAGGCCATGCCCCTCGCTTTTCCGCCCGGCACGGTGCTGATCGCCGAGGATCTGCTGCCCTCCGATCTGCTGTCGCTCGATCGCGGCAACGTCGTTGGTTTCTGCGTCGAACGCGGCGGCCCGACCTCGCACGTCGCGATCCTCGCCGCGAGCATGGGCCTCCCCGCGCTGGTCGCGATGGGCACGACCCTGCACACCCTTGCCGAGGGCACTCGGCTGATCCTCGATGCCGACGATGGCCTGCTCCACGTCGACCCCGACGACGGCGCCTGGACCACCGCCGCCGCCCGCGTCGCGGCGGCCCGCGATCGTCGCGCCGAGCAGCTCGCGCGCGCCGCGGCACTGTGCCACATGGCCGATGGCACCCGGATCGAGGCGTTCGCCAACCTCGGCTCGGTGGAGGACGCCCGGCAGGCCGTGGCCTGCGGCGCCGAGGGATCGGGGCTGCTGCGGACCGAGTTCCTGTTCTTGGAGCGCGCGCACGCGCCCGATCTCGCCGAACAGACCGCCGAATATCAGGCGATCGCCGACGCGCTGGAAGGCCGCCCGCTGATCGTCCGGCTGCTCGACATCGGCGGCGACAAGCCGGTCGCCTATCTGCCGATCCCGGCCGAGGAGAACCCAGCGCTCGGGCTGCGCGGGATCCGGGTCGGCCTTGCCCAGCCGGCGCTGCTCGAGCAGCAGCTCCGCGCGATCCTGGCGGTCACCCCACGCGGCCAGTGCCGGATCATGCTGCCGATGATCGCCAGCGTCGACGAGCTGCGCCAGGTCCGGACGCTGCTCGATGGCCTTGTCGCCGAACTCGCGATCGCCGAACCCGTCCAGCTCGGCGTGATGGTGGAGACGCCGGCGGCGGCGGTCACGGCCGATCTGCTCGCGGCCGAGGCGGATTTCCTGTCGGTCGGCACCAACGACCTTACCCAATATGCGCTGGCGATGGACCGCGGCAATCCGGCGGTCGCCGCCGCGCTCGACGGGCTACATCCGGCGGTGTTGCGGCTGATCGCGCAGACCTGCGATGGCGCCGGTCGGCATGACCGCTGGGTGGGCGTCTGCGGCGGCCTCGCCTCCGATCCGCTGGCAATCCCGATCCTGCTCGGGCTCGGCGTCACTGAACTCTCGTCAGCACCGGCGATGGTGCCGGAGATCAAGGCGCTGGTCGCCACGCTTACCCTGGAGGCATGCCGCCAGCATGCCGCCGCCGCACTCGGCTGCCGATCGGCCGCCGAGGTCCGAACCCTCGCCCGGGAGTTTCGCCGATGAAGAGGATCCTGGAAGCGCTGCAGCCGCTGGGCCGCGCGCTGATGCTGCCGATCGCGGTGCTGCCGATCGCCGGGCTGCTGCTCCGGCTCGGCCAGGCCGACCTGCTGAACATCGCGTTCATCAGCGCCGCAGGCGATGCGATCTTCTCGCACCTCGGCCTGCTGTTCGCGGTCGGCGTCGCCACCGGCTTTGCGCGTGACGGCAACGGCGCCGCGCCGCTCGCCGGCGTGGTCTGCTTCCTGGTCACGACCGAAGCAGGCAAGGTGCTGATCACCGCCGCGCCGGATGCCACCGCGGGGTTCACCGGCCCTGCCGTCGATCTGGCGGTCGCGGCATGGAAGAACAGCGCGATGGCACGGCTCGACGTGCCGATCGGCATTCTCTCCGGCCTGATTGGCGGGCTGTTCTACAACCGGTTCTCGGCGATCAAGCTGCCGGAGTATCTCGCCTTCTTCGGTGGCAGGCGGTTCGTGCCGATCGTCAGCGGTCTCGCCGGCCTGGCGCTGGCCTTGATCGTCGGCCTCGGCTTTGGCGCGCTCAGCGCCGGGATCGACGACATGAGCTTCGCGATCAGCAGTTCCGGCGGCGCCGGTCTGTTCGTATTCGGGCTGCTCAACCGGCTGCTGCTCGTCACCGGGCTGCACCATCTGATCAACAACATCGCCTGGTTCGTGCAGGGCGATTACCACGGCAGCACCGGCGATCTGCGCCGCTTCTTCGCCGGCGATCCCACCGCGGGCAGCTTCATGGCCGGCTTCTTCCCAGTGATGATGTTCGGCCTGCCCGCTGCCTGCCTGGCGATGTACCACGCGGCGCTGCCGGCGCGGCGCAAGGCGGTCGGCGGCATGCTGTTCAGCCTGGCGCTGACCTCGGCGCTGACCGGCGTCACCGAGCCGATCGAGTTCAGCTTCATGTTCCTGGCACCGCTGCTCTATGCGGTCCATGCGGTGCTCACCGGCCTGTCCATGACGCTGATGGCGGCGCTCGGCGTCAAGCTCGGCTTCGGCTTTTCGGCGGGCTTGCTCGATTACGTGCTGAATTACGGCAAGGCGACCCGGCCGCTGCTGCTGCTGCCGGTCGGCGCGGTCTATGCCCTCGTCTATTACGGGCTGTTCCGCTTCTTCATCGCCAAATACGACCTGCCGACGCCGGGTCGCGAGACCGATGCACCGGTCGCGGCACCGAAGGCGGTCGCGGCGGGTGGCCGCGGCGCTGCCTTCGCCCAGGCGCTCGGCGGCGCCGCCAACCTCACCAGCGTCAGCGCCTGTACCACGCGGCTGCGGCTGATCGTGGTCGATCAGGCGGCGGTGGACGATGCGGCGCTCAAGGCGCTCGGCGCGCGCGGCATGATCCGTCCGTCCGATGCGGCGCTGCAGGTGGTGCTCGGGCCGATCGCCGATGTGGTCGCGGTCGAGATCCGCGACGCGCTGGCGTTGGGCGACGTGGCGCCGGCGCCCGTGGCCAGCATCGACACGTCGGAGGTCACCTTGTCTGCCCCCGTGCTCGCCGCACTCGGCGGGGCCGGCAATGTGCTGGGCGCGCGTCGGCTTGCCGGGCGGCTGCGGATCGAACTGCGCGATGGCGGCAAGGTCGATGATCGCGCGCTGGGCACGGCTGGTGCCGCCGCGGTGGCGCGGCCGGCGACGGGTGTCGTCCACCTGCTGACGGCCGATGAGACCGGGCTGCTCGCCCCGGCCTGATCGTTCAGCCGTCGGCGGTGAGCGACACCGCTCCGGCAATGCCGGAGGGGGCGTCCGCCGCCGCCTCGACGATCAGCACCACCCGGCGCGGACCCGGGCCGGCGGGTAGCCGCGCCTCGAGCGGCCCGGTCGCCGCCTCGGCCTTGGTCGCGAGCCGGGCGCCATCGATCCATAGCTCGGCACGGCCGGCGATGCCGGCGAAGCGGAGGGTACCGCCTTGCTGCGCGATCCGCCGCCACGGAGTCACGCTGGCGCGATAGACCCGCCAGGCGCCGGCGGCGTCGGGCTGCACCAGCGTGCCGCTGCGGACGAACGCCCAGCTGTTGTTGTCGCCATCGGCTGGCGCCAGGCTCGGCGCGGGACGAACGGCCAGCGCCGGCGACCGCCGCCAGTCGCGGATCGCGATCGTCGGCATCGTCGCGGCGACCTGCGCGCGCGGCGCGATCGCGGCGCGGTCGATCACCAGCCGTGCCGGCTTCAACCCGACGGCCTCGGCACGCACGGTGATGCGTCCGCGGCCTGTCCCCGCCTGGACGATAACCTGCGCGAGTCCGTTGAACAGCGAGCGGCTGTTGCCCTTCTCGGGCTCGTGGCTGTTGGGATCGCCATTGCCGACGCCGATGATAGTCGCGCCATCGACACTGAAGCGCGTCATCAGATTGACCGTGGGAACATGGCGCCCCCTGGCGTCGATCGCGTCGATCGTGATCGGCTGCGCATCCTCGTCGTCCCCCGCCATGACGGTGCGCGACGGGGTTAGGCGCAGGGCCACCGCCGGCCCGGTGGTGTCATGGGCCGCCTGCGCGATCACCTTGCCGCCGTGCATCGCCAGCACCTCGATCCGCCCCGGCGCATAAGGCACCTGCCAGCTGTTCCCCATCAACCGATCGACAGGCTGCTCGCCGACCGTCTTGCCGTTGAGGCGGAGCACGACGCGCTCGGCGTTGCTCATCACCAGGATCTCGATCGGCTGACCTTCGCGGCCGGGCCAGGTCCAGTGCGGGTTTAGACTCACCACCGGCTCGCTATCCAGCCATTGCGCGCGGTGGATGTCGAACGCCGTCTTGGGAAAGCCGCACAGGTCCATGATCCCGAAGAAGCTCGAGATCGTCGGCCACTCGTTGAAGGGCGTCGGCTCGCCGTGATAATCGAACCCGGTCCACACGAAGCCGCCGGCGACGAACGGCCGATCGGCGATCGCCTTCCAGCTCTTGCGATGAGTGTCGCCCCAGCTTGCCGCCTCGGTGTCGTAGGAGGTGAGCCGGTGCGCCTTGGCGTCGTCGGCGAAGACGCCGCGGGTCTCATAGGCGCTGGTATCCTCCGAGCTGGTCATCGGCTTGGTGGGGTTGAGCGCGTGAAAGCGGTCGTAATCGCCCTGATAGTAATTGAAGCCGACCACATCGAGCACGCTCGAGACGTTGACGGGATCGAAGAAGGCGCCGTTCATCGCGCCGGTGACCGGACGGCTGTCGTCGAGCGCGTGGACGGTATGCGCCATGCGCCGGAGCATCTCGACGCCGGCCTCGGTGCCCTGCATCGGCTCTTCGTTGAACACCGACCACAGGATCACGCTCGGATGATTGCGATCGCGGCGGACCATCCAGTCGAGCTGGGCCATATAATCGGGCGCGGGATCAAACAGGCGGTTCTCGTCCATGACGAGGAAGCCCATCCGGTCGCACAGGTCGAGGAACTCCGCCGCCGGGGCGTTGTGCGTACAGCGGATCGCGTTGCAGCCCATCGCCTTAAGCCGCTCCAGCCGCCATTCGATCAGCGTATCGGGGATCGCGGTGCCGACGCCGGCATGATCCTGGTGCAGGCACACGCCCTTCAGCTTCACATGCTCGTCGTTGAGGAAGAAGCCCTGGTTGGCGTCAAAGCGGAGGGTGCGAAAACCGATCGGGATGCGCCGCTCATCCACCGCGACGCCGTCGCGGACCAGCCGCGTCACCACCGTGTAGAGCGTCGGCGTGTCGACTGACCAGCGCGTCGGCGCAAGCGGCAGGTCCAGCGTCAGCGCTGCATCGGCTCGCTCGAGCGGGGCAACCGTGGCCGTTGCCCGGCCGCTCGCCACCGTCCGGCCGTCGGGGTCGAGCAGCGTCGCCTCGAGCGTGACGCTGGCCGGCTGGTGATCGGTGCTGCCAATCGTCACCGCGACGGGCACCTGCCAGCGGCCGTCGCCCGCCCGCCGCGGATCGCAATGGACCCCATCGGTGACGATCGCGACCGGCGCGCGGCGGATCAGCCAGGCGTGGCGGTACAGGCCGGCCCCCTCATACCACCAGCCTTCCATCACGCTGGCGTCGACGCGGATCGCGATGACATTGGCGTCGTCGCCGAAGCGGGCGAAAGGCGTGAGGTCCACCGAGACGCTGTTATAGGCCGACCAATTGTGCGCAACGGCGCTGCCGTTGACCCAGATCGTCGCGTTGCTGGCGATGCCGTCGAACTGGAGGAGGATGGTCTTGCCGCGGTCGGCAGGGTCGAGCAGCAGCGTGCGGCGATACCAGCCGATGCCGCGCGGACGATAGCCTTGCGAAACATTGGCGGTCTGCACGAACGGCTGCGCGGAGGCCCAATCGTGCGGCAGCCGCACCGGCTGCCAGTCGGAATCGTCGAACGCCATTGCCGCCGCACCCTGGGCGTTGCCGGCCTTGACGCTGAGGTAGGTGGCGTTGTGGCCCTCGGGCATCGGCGCGACGATGTCGCCCTCGTGGAACAGCCAGCCGCGCTCGATCAGCGTCCGTGAAGGATCTTGGACCGGCAGCGGCGGCGGCAGCGTCGTCGCCGGGCGCGGCATCGGCAGCGCCCCGGCGTCACCGTCCTGGCGGGGCGACACCGCCGCTGCCGGCTCGCCGACCGCGAGCAGCGCGCCAGCGCTGGCGCTGCCCAGGAGAAGCTGGCGACGGTTCATGCTGGTACTCCAGGGGATACGGGGGCTGACGGGCGACTAGAGGTCCGCGAGCTCGGCGACGAAGTCATAGGCGTCGCCGCGATAGTAGGAACGGGTGAACTCGGCGGCGCGACCGTCGCGCAGGAAGCCGCGGCGCTCGATCAGCAGCCCGGCGTGGCCGGCGTCGACGCCGAGCATCCGCGCATGCTCGCTGCCGAACGGCACCGCGCGCAGCCGCTGCAGCGCCCGCGCCGGGCGGCTGCCGGCCTTTTCGAGCGCGGCGTAGAGCGAGTCCCCAACCACCTCGACCGAGGGCAGGCAATAGCCGGCGATGGTGGAGAATTCGAGCGCCATCGGCTCGTCGTCGGCGAAGCGGATGCGCTGGAAGCGGAACACCGGGGCACCGGGCGAGAGACCGAGCGACATCGCCTCCTCCGGATTGACCTGCCCGGCCGCGCGCGAAATCCAGTTGCTGCTCGCCGTGCGGCCGCGCGCCGCCATGTCCTCGGAAAAGGACGACAGCTTGGAGAAGCTCTTCTCGACCCGGCCGGCGACGAACGTCCCGGCGCCACGCCGGCGGGTCAGCAGGCCTTCCTCGACCAGCCCGCCGATCGCCTTGCGCACCGTGATCCGCGAGATGTCATACTCCACCGCGAGATCACGCTCGGCGGGGATGGCGTTGCCCTGGGTGAGGATGTCGCTGCCGATGGCGTCGCGGATCAGCTGCTGGAGCTGGAGATAGAGCGGGGATGGGTTGCCGTCACGGAAGCGACCGATGTCATCGGAAAACGCCATGGTCTCTCCTTAGCTCCGTTGCCCCTCCCGGGCACACGGCCCGACAGGGTAGCCAAAGCAATCTGTATCGGCAACTGGTCTGCACCGGCGGCGGCAAACCCGGGCTAACTTCACTAACCTCGCGCATAGAGCACGTGGCCTGCTTGTGCCTGGACCTATATTGGTTACACTCCAGCAAGCGCTGCGGCAGGGAGTTGGTGATGGGGCGGATGATGCGGCGGCGAAGCGCGATGACGGCGGTGGCATGGCTGATGCTGCCGGCTGCGGCGACGGCGACGGCGGATCCGCTGCCGCTGGTGCCGATGCCGCTCTCGGCAACCCCCGCCGCTGGCAGCTTCACCATCGCCAGCGGCACCAAGGTTAGCGCCGACAGCGCAGACCAGGGCGCAACAACCGCCGCCAAGTTGCTGATCGAGCACGTCAACGTCGAGCGTGGGCTGACGCTGGCGGCGAACACGAGTGAAGGCGCCATCCGCTTCATCCGCGATCCGGCGATCACCGGCGCGGAAGCCTATCGGCTCACCGTCGACAACCATGGCGTGCGCATCGCCGCGTCGGGCGATGCCGGGCTGGTCTATGGCGCGATGACGCTGGCGCAGCTGATCAGCCCCGACCGCGCATTCGGCAAGCCGGTGCGGATCGCCGCGACCACCATCGTCGATGCGCCGCGCTTCGCCTGGCGCGGGCTGATGGTGGACACCGCGCGCCATTACCAGCCGCTGCCGTCGCTGTACCGGATCGTCGACCAGATGGCGGCGGTGAAGCTCAACACGCTCCATCTCCATCTGACTGACGACCAAGGCTGGCGGTTCGAGGTGAAGCGCTATCCCAAGCTCACCGAGGTGGGCGGATGGCGGACACCGCCTTCCACCGGCGGCGCACCGGGCGCAAAGGTGGGCGGCTTCTACACGCAGGCGGCGCTGAAGGAGCTGGTCGCCTATGCGGCGGCGCGCGGCATCACCATCGTTCCCGAGGTCGACCTGCCGGGCCACGCCCAGGCGCTGGTCGCCGCCTATCCCGAACTTGGCGTGCTCGGCGACACGCCGGCGGTGTCGCACGACTGGGGCGTGAACCCGTACCTCTTCAACCCCGGCCCGGGAGGCATCGCCTTCGTCAAGCAGGTGCTCGACGAGCTGATGGCGGTGTTTCCCGGCACCTACATCCACCTCGGTGGCGACGAGGCGGTGAAGGACCAATGGGAGCGCAGCCCCGAGGTGCAGGCGCAGATCAAGTCGCTCGGCCTCAAGGACGAGAACGGTCTGCAAAGCTGGATGATCGACCAGTTCGGCAGCTATCTTGCCGCCAAGGGCCGGCGGCTGATCGGCTGGGACGAGATCCTCGAAGGTGGCCTGCCGCCATCTGCCTCGGTGATGTCGTGGCGCGGCGAGAAGGGCGCGGTGGACGCGGCCAACAGCGGCCATGACGTCGTCCTCTCCCCTGCCCCGTTGCTGTATCTCGACAACATGCAGAGCGACCGCGGCGACGAGCCGCCGGGGCGGTTGGGCGGGTTGCAGCCGCTCGCCAACATCTATGCCTGTGAGCCGATGCCGGCGGGGATCGACCCCGCCAAGGCCGGCCATGTGCTCGGCGCCCAGGGCAATGCGTGGAGCGAATATATCGTCATGCCCTATCAGATGCAGCATGTGCTGTTCCCGCGCGCCGCGGCGATCGCGGAGATCACCTGGTCCGGCAAGGACAAGCGCGACTTTTCAAGCTTCGTCGACCGGCTGCAGCCGCAGATCGTGCGCTGGCGCACCGCCGGCATCGAGGTCGCCGACAGCGCCTTCGCGGTCGGCTATACGGTGCAGGGCAGCCGCGGCGACGCGCTGCGCACCGGCCAGATGACGGTGGCGCTCGCCACCCAGGCGCCGTACGGCGCGATCCGCTACACGCTCGACGGCACGGCGCCGACCGCGCGCTCCACCGCTTATGCGGCGCCGCTGACGGTGACGCCGGGCACCACGATCAACGCCGCCGCCTTCGGCAAGGATGGCTTCGCCACCGCGACGCCGCGGCAGTTCGACACCGGCCGCGCGGCGCTGCTGGCGCGAAGCACCTCCGAGCTCGCCGCCTGCCCCGGCGAAGGCTTCGGGCTGCGGGTGCCGGTGACCGCGGATGCGACCGGCAACGGGCCGGTGTACAACATCAACCTGTTCAACACCTGCTCGGTCTATCCCGCGGCGCCGCTCGACGTCGCCGGCGGCTTCACGATCGACGTGGCGCGGGTGGCGCGCAACTGGGGCCTGGCGCATGATTTCGGCCAGGTGCGCGACCATTACCCCGTCACCCCGCACGGCGAGCTGCTGGTGCTGATCGGCTGCACCGCGAGCAACGGCGGCGCCGTCGGCACGGGCGCGCAGGCCAAGCCGGTGATCGCCGCGAGCTTCCCATTGCCCGATCCCGCCACCGCACCGGCGCAGCTGCGCTTCACCGGCACGCTGCCCACGCTCGCCGGCGATCACGACTTATGCCTGCAATTCACCTCTCCCCTGTCCGATCCCTTCTACGCGGTCGGACGCGTCCAGCTTACGGAGCGCCATTGATGCGACACTGGCTGATTGCCCCGCTGCTGCTGTCGGCCGCCATGCCGGCGCTGGCGGCCCCCAAGACCAGCCTGCCGCTGAACGATGGCTGGCAGGTGCGGATCGACCCCGCCGACGGCACCGCGATCGCCGCGCATCGCCGCGAGGCGCAATGGCTGCGCGCGACCGTGCCGGGCAGCGTCCAGCAGGACCTGATCGCCGCCAAGCGCGTGCCCGACCCCTATCAGGGCACCAACGAGGGCGCGATCCAATGGGCGGGGCTTGCCGGCTGGCAATATCGCCGCACCATCGAGGTGACGCCGGCGATGCTGGCGCGCGATCACCTCGACCTGGTGTTCGACGGCATCGACACCTTTGCCACCGTCAGCCTCAACGGCCAGCTGCTGCTCAAGACCGACAATGCCCATCGCCGCTGGCGGATCGCGGCCAAGCCGGCGCTGCATGCCGGGCGCAACGAGCTGGTGGTGACGATCGCCTCGCCGATCCGCACGCTGCAGCCCTTGGTGCTCAACAACCCCAATCCGCTGCCCGGCGAATATGAATCCTTCTTCGGCGACGAGCCCAAGGGCAAGCAGACCTCGCCGTATATCCGCAAGCCGAAATACCATTATGGCTGGGACTGGGGCCCCCGCATCGTCAGCAGCGGGCTGTGGCGGCCGGTGCGGCTCGAAGCGTGGGACGAGGCGCGGATCGACAGCTTCCGCGTCGAGCAGGACGCGCTCAACCAGGCCGAGGCGCGGCTCAGCGCCAGGCTCGACGTGGTCGCCGATGCCGCGGTGCGCACCACCGTTCGCGCCACGGTGACGACGCCGGCCGGGCAGGCGATCACCGTCGAGCAGGCGGTGACGCTCGCCGCCGGGCACAATGCCGTCTCGATCCCGCTGACCATCGCCGATCCGCAGCGCTGGCAGCCGGTGGGCTATGGCGCGCAGCCGCTGTACCGCGTCGACGCGGCGCTGGGCGCGGACGATAAAGCGAGCCGCACGATCGGGCTGCGCACGGTGGAGCTGATGCGCGACGGCGGCGGCTTCGGCTTCCGCGTCAACGGCACGCCGATCTTCGCCAAGGGCGCGAACCTGATCCCGTTCGACATGTTCCCGGCGCGGGTGACGCCGGAGCGGATGCGCTCGATCCTGCAGGGCGCGCGCGACGCCAACATGAACACGATCCGCGTGTGGGGCGGCGGCTATTATCTCGACGACGCCTTCTACGATCTCGCCGACCGGATGGGGCTGATGGTGTGGCAGGACTTCATGTTCGGCGGCTCGGTGACGCCGCCCGATGCAGCCTATCGCGAGAACGTGCGGATCGAGGCCGACGAGCAGGTGAGCCGATTGCAATCGCATCCCTCGATCGTGCTGTGGGCGGGCAACAACGAGGTGCTGTCCGGCTGGGAGAACTGGTCCGACCGCAAGGCGTGGAAGAAGGCGGTGGGCCCCGACGAGCAGGAGCGGATCGGCACCGGCATGGCGGTGCTGTTCAACCAGGTGCTGCGCGATGCGGTGCTGACCCGCTCGCCGGGCACGCCCTATTGGCCGGGATCCCCTTCCGCCAATTACGAGGCGCCGACCGATACCGACGCCAATGGCGACCGGCATTTCTGGGACGTCTGGTCCGGCTCGAAGCCGGTGGAGAATTATCTCGACAGCTGCCCGCGCTTCATGTCCGAATTCGGCTTCCAGTCGATGCCGAACATGTCGACGATCCGCGGCTTCGCCGGGCCGGGCGCGCTCACCGCGGAGAGCCCGGTGATGAAGGCGCACCAGAAGTTCCTCGCCGGGGCGGGCAACGAGCGATTGCAGATGTATCTCGCCGAGCGGCTGCGGCCGGCGCGCGACTTCGCCGACATGGTGTATCTGACCCAGGTCAACCAGGCGCAGGCGATCACGCTCGGTGCCTCGCATCATCGCGCCTGCCGGCCAGTGACGATGGGCTCGCTCTACTGGCAGATCAATGACGTGTGGCCGTCGATCAGCTGGGCGAGCATCGATTACAACGGCCAGTGGAAGCTGCTCCATTATGCCGCCCGGCGCTTCTTCGCCCCCGAGGCGATCGTCGCCGAGCATCGCGGCGCGGCGACACGGGTGGTGCTCGTCTCCGACGCGACCACGCCGACCGCGGCGCATTGGCGGCTGACCGGCTATGACATGACCGGCCGCCAGCTCTCGACCCGCGACGAGGCGGTGACGCTGGCGCCGCTCACCGCGACCGAGGTGGCGAGCGTCGCCGACGACGCGCTGTTCGCCGGCGCGGATGCCGCGGCGAGCTATGGCGTCGCCGAGCTGGTGATCGACGGCAAGGTCGCCAGCCGCACGCTCGTCGAGCGCCGGCTGCCCAAGGACATGGCCTATCCGGCGCCGCAGCTCGCGGCCCGGTGGCACGGCCGCCAGGTGACGATCACCGCCGGCCATCTGGCGCGCGCGGTGATGCTCGATTTCGGCAGCGTCGCGGCGCAGCCGCCCGACAATGGCTTCGACCTGCTGCCCGGCGAGAGCTTGACGATCGACGTCGCCGCCAAGGCCTCGCCCGCCGCGCTCGCCAAGGCGCTGACCCTGAGGACGCTTGCACGATGATCTGGCTGTTGCTCGCCTCCGCGGCCGATCCCGTCGCCGCGACGATCGCGACCATGTCGCTCGAACAGAAAGCCGCGCAGCTGCAGAGCAGCGCGCCCGCCGACGCCAAGGCGGGGCTGCCGGCCTATGACTGGTGGAACGAGGGCCTGCACGGGCTGGCGCGCGATGGCCATGCCACCGTCTTCCCGCAGGCGATCGGCATGGCGGCAACCTGGGACATCGACCTCGTCCACCGCATCGGCGACGTCGTCTCCACCGAGGCGCGCGCCAAGTTCAACGCGCGTGCCCTCACGGCCGATCGGCGGATCTACCAGGGGCTGACGATCTGGTCGCCCAACATCAACATCTTCCGCGATCCGCGCTGGGGCCGCGGCCAGGAAACCTATGGCGAGGATCCCTATCTCACCGCGCGGCTCGGGGTGGCGTTCGTCACCGGGCTGCAGGGGCCTGATCCGGCGCATCCCAAGGTGATCGCGACGCCCAAGCATTTTGTCGTCCACAGCGGCCCCGAGGCGGGGCGCGACAGCTTCGACGTCGATCCGAGCCCGCAGGATTTGGAGGCGACCTACCTGCCGGCGTTCCGCGCCGCGATCACCGAGGGCAAGGCGCGCTCGCTGATGTGCGCCTATAATTCGATCCACGGCACGCCGGCCTGCGCCTCGGCGCCGCTGATGACCGAGCGGCTGCGCGGCGACTGGGGGTTCACCGGCTTCACCGTCTCGGATTGCGATGCGGTGGGCAACATCTACCAATTCCATCATTACCGGCTCGAGGCACCGGCCGCGGCGGCGGCGGCGATCAAGGCCGGCACCGACATCAACTGCGGCACCACCTATGCGGGGTTGCCGGCGGCGGTGCGCGCGGGGCTGGTCGACGAGGCGACGCTCGATGTCTCGCTCGCCCGCAGCCTCGCGGCGCGGCGCGCGCTCGGCACGCTGTTCGACGCGGCCAACCCATGGGGCAAGATCAAGGCGAGCCAAGTCGACACGCCGGCGCATCGCGCGCTGGCGCTCGAGGCGGCGCGGAAAGCGATCGTGCTGCTCAAGAACGATGCGGCGCGGCTGCCGCTCAAGGCGGGCAGCCGGATCGCGGTGATCGGCGCCGATGCCGACGACCTCGGCGTGCTCCAGGCCAATTACCACGGCACCGCCGTCGCGCCGGTGACGCCGCTCGCCGGGATCCGGGCGCAATTCGGCGCCGGCAACGTGCGCTATGCGCAAGGCTCGGTGCTCGCCGATGGCGCGCCGGTGGTGGTGCCGGAGACGGCGTTCGGGACGGATGGCTTGCGCGCGGACTATTTCCGCGGGCTCGCCGGCGAGGGCACGCCTGCCTTTACCCGCCGCGAGACGCGGATCGATGCCGATTACAACCGGGCGAGCCCCGCCGGGCTGGGCGCGAGCTTCGGCGTGCGCTGGAGCGGGCAGTTGGTGCCGCCGGGGGCGGGCGACTATCGGCTCGCGGTTGATGTGCCGGCGTGCTGGAAGGATTGCACGCGCCACGATGCGGTGCGGCTGTGGATCGATGGCAAGCCGCTGCTCGCCGGCGAGGTGAAGGGCGGCCGCGCCGAGCTGCCGTTCGCGAGCGATGGCCGCGCCGTCGCGTTCCGGCTCGAGCTTGATCACGTCAGCGAGGACGAGGGCATCCGCCTGTTGTGGCTGCCGCCCGAACAGCCGCTGCTCGCGCAGGCGCTCGACGCGGCGCGGCAGGCGGACGTGATCGTCGCGGTGGTCGGGCTGTCGCCCGATCTCGAGGGCGAGGCGCTCAAGGTGAGCGTGCCCGGGTTCGCCGGGGGCGACCGCACCGACATCGCCCTCCCCCATGCCCAGCAGCGGCTGCTTGCGGCGCTCAAGGCGACCGGCAAGCCGCTGGTGATCGTGCTCACCAGCGGCAGCGCAGTGGCGATCGATCCGGCGTCCGCCGATGCGATCCTCACCGCCTGGTATCCGGGCGAGGCCGGCGGCACCGCGATCGCCGAGACGCTGGCGGGGCTGAACAACCCCTCGGGCCGGCTGCCGGTGACCTTCTACGCCTCGACCACCGACCTGCCCGGGTTCGTCGACTATGGCATGAAGGAACGGACCTACCGCTATTTCACCGGCACGCCGCTGTGGCCGTTCGGCCATGGGCTGAGCTACACCAGCTTCGGCTACGCAGCGCCGGCGGCGGCGAGTGTGGTCGCGGGGCAGACGCTCAATGTCCGCGCGACGGTGCGCAACACCGGCGCGCGCGCCGGCGACGAGGTGGTGCAGGCCTATCTGGTGCCGCCGCCCGGACCGCCCGGCGGGTTGACGACGCCGATGCTCCAGCGTCAGCTCGCCGGCTTCCGCCGGGTGAGCCTCACGCCGGGCACGTCCGCCACCGTCAGCTTCGACATCGACGCGCGGGCGATGAGCCTGGTGGCGCGCGACGGCAGCCGCCGGGTGGTGCCGGGCGCCTATCGCCTGTTCATCGGCGGCGGCCAGCCGGGCGATGCGCCGGGCCAGTGGATCGACCTCGCCGTCACCGGCACTGCGGTCGACCTGCCGAAGTAACTGGAGACGATCATGACCGAGATTTCGCGCCGCCTGCTGATCGCTTCCGGCCTCGCCGCCGGCGGTGCCGCCGCCAGCCCTGCTGTAGCCCTCACCGCCGCGGCGCCGCCGCGGCCATGGGGCGCGACGCCGTCGCCGCGCCAGCTCGCCTGGCATGCCCGCGAGCAATATGCCTTCGTCCATTTCTCGATCAACACCTTCACCGACCGCGAATGGGGCTATGGCGACGAGAGCCCGGCGCTGTTCAACCCGACCGATTTCGCCCCCGACCAGATCGTCGCCGCCGCCAAGGCCGGCGGGATGAAAGGCATCATCCTCACCGCCAAGCACCATGACGGCTTTTGCCTGTGGCCGACGCTGCTCACCGAGCATTGCATCCGCAACAGCCCCTATAAGGCGGGCAAGGGCGACGTGGTCGGCGATATGGAGCGCGCGACGCGGCGCGCGGGGCTCGACTTCGGGCTCTACCTGTCGCCGTGGGACCGCAACCACGCCGACTATGGCCGGCCCGCCTATGTCGATTACTATCGCAAGCAGGTGGTCGAGCTGTGCACCCGCTACGGCACCTTGTTCGAATTCTGGTTCGACGGCGCCAATGGCGGCGACGGCTATTATGGCGGCGCGCGCGAGACGCGGAAGATCGATGCGCCGCGCTATTACAACTGGCCCTCGATCATCGCGCTGGTCCACCAGCACCAGCCAATGGCCTGCACCTTCGACCCGCTCGGCGCCGATGTGCGCTGGGTAGGCAATGAGGACGGCGTCGCCGGCGATCCGTGCTGGCCGACGATGCCCAACCATCCCTATGTCCAGGCCGAGGGCAATGCCGGGGTGCGCGGCGGCGAGCTATGGTGGCCGGCCGAAACCGATGTCTCGATCCGCCCCGGCTGGTTCTACCATGCCGACGAGAATGCCAAGGTGAAGACGCCCGAGCGGCTGCTGCGGCTATACGACGAATCGATCGGTCGCGGCACCAACCTCAACCTCAACCTGCCGCCCGACCGGCGCGGCCGGCTCGGCGATGGCGACGTTGCCAGCCTGACCGCGTTCGGCGACGCCCAGCGCGCGACCTATACGACCAACCTCGCCGCGGGCGCGGTCGCCTCGGCGAGCGCGGTGCGCGGCCCCGGCTTCGCCGCCGCCAAGGTGCTCGACGGCGATCCGGCGAGCTATTGGTCGGCGCCCGACGGCGTCACCACGCCGAGCCTGACGCTCGACCTGCCGCCGGGCCGCCGCTTCGATCTCATCCGCCTGCGCGAATTTCTGCCGCTCGGCGTGCGGGTGACGCGGTTCGCGGTCGACGTCGAGGTCGGCGGCGAATGGCAGCAGGTCGCCGAGCATCAGGGCATCGGCAACCAGCGGTTGATCCGGCTGCCGCAGCCGGTGGCGGCGCGGCGGATGCGGCTGCGCATTCTCGAGGCGCCGGTATGCCCGGCGATCAGCGAGGTGGCGCTGTTCCGCCAGAGCGCGCCCAAGCCGGTGATCCTCGCCGCGGCGGCGGATTCGACCGTGCTCTCGAGTGTGCGGTGGGCGATCGTCGCTGCGACCGGCCCCGGCGCCGAGGCGCTGCTCGACGACGACGCGGGTACGGCTTGGCGGGTGCCCGCGCCGACACCAGGGGCGCCGGCGAGGGTGACGATCGATCTCGGCACGGCCGTGTCGGTCGCCGGGATCAGCATCACGCCGTCGCGCACGGTGGCCGCGGGGTCCGCGCCGCCCAAAGGTTATGATGTCGCGGTGAGCACCGACGGCAAGAGCTGGGTGCCGGCGGCGGCGGGCGAGCTCTCCAACATCGCCTATGCGCTGTCGACCCAGCGGATCAGCTTCGCGGCGCCGCATCAGGCGCGCTTCCTGCGCTTCACCTTTGCGCAGACCGCGGTGCCGGCGGCCAAGCTGGCGATCGCGGGCGTGGGAGCGTTCACCGCGGCGCGGTAACACGATGGAGCGAGTGACCAGATGCGGGAAAGGTCGTCACCCCAGCGAAGGCTGGGGTATCGAGCGGCTCCTTTCCTGCCCGGCCTCCGTGAGATCCCAGCTTTCGCTGGGATGACGGTTTGGAGCGGGCCTGACGCTGCCCCCACTCGGTCATCCTGAAGCTGGTTCGGCATGACGGAGGGGGGTGGAGCGGCAGGACTGCCCTGCCCCCTCCCCTCAGGTGATCGGCAGATCCAGCATCAGCTCGCGGACGTAGCGGACCGGGGGCGAGCCGTGGTTGATGACGGCGTCATTGTAGCGGCGCAGGTCGAACGCCGCGCCCTGCTGGCGGCGGACTTCATCGCGCAAGGCCATATGCTCGGCATAACCGGTGAAATAGCTGAGCAGCTGGGTGGAGCCCAGCGAGGCGCGGACCCATTTGCCGGCGGCCTCGCGCTCCTGCTGGAAGGCGGTGTGGGTCATCAGCTGCATCGCCTGCTCGCGCGTCATGCCCTCGGTGTGGATGCCGATATCGAGCAGCGAGTTGCTGATCGAGCGCAGCCGCATCTTGAGCACGGTGAGCTTGAACAGCGGATCGGCGTCGAGATAGCCCTCGTCGGCCATCATCCCCTCGGCATAGACCGCCCAGCCTTCGACGAACGGCCCCGAGCCGAGCACCGCGCGCAATGTCGACTGATTGGCATTGGCATGGGCGAGCTGGAGATAATGGCCGGGCATCGCCTCGTGCACCGCCAGATCGTGGATCATGTAGCCGTTATATTCGCGCAAGAATGAGGTCGCCTGCGCCTCGGTCCAATCGTCGGGGATCGGCGACACCGCGAAGAAGGTGCCAAGGTTCTTCTCGAGCGGCCCGGGCGAATCGCAGTAAGCGACCGCGACGCCCTGCTGGAACTTGGGCATGGTGATGATCTTCACCGGGCTGTCGGGCACGCCGACCAGCCCCTTGGCGCGGACGAAGCGCGTCGCATTCTCCAGCGCCTTGGTGGCATCGGCGATCACGCCGTCGCGCGCCGGATGCCGGGCATAGGTGAGCTCCAGCGCCTGCTCGATCGCGGCCTGCTGCTGCGCCTCAGTGGGAGACGCGGGCAGCGGCGGCGCACCGGCCTTGCCGGCCAGCACCTGGCGAGCGAGGCCATACATGGTGGCGCGGGTATCGACGATCGCGGCCTCGGCCCGGCGCTTGATCTCGGGCCGGGTGAGATCGGACTGCAGCGCGAAGGCGAGCTTGCGATCGTAGCGAGCGGCCCCGAGCCGGAAATCGCCCTTGGCGGCGGGCACCAGCGTGCCATCGAGCCAGGCCTGGTGTGTGGCGACGCCGGCCTTGAGCGTTGCCAGCGCAGTGTCGAAGCGCTTGGCGTCCGCCGGCGACAGCTCGGCGCGATGGGGGGCGAGCATCGACACGGCGATATCGACGACGCCGCTGTTCTGCTTGGCGACGGTGGTGGCGTAGATCGCGGGGACGCGCGCCGGCACGAGGTTGGCCCGGGCCTGGGCGAGCAGCGTCGGGATCGCCTCCATCCGCGGGATTGCGGCGAGCAGTCGCTGGCGCCATGGCGCAAAGTCGCGCGCCGCCAGCGAATAGAGCGAGCCGCCCGCGATGTCGTTATAGACTTGCGGATCCCATGCCCAGCCGCCGAGCTGTTCGCTGTCCCAAATGTCGTAGCGCAGCGCATTGTCGAGCAGCGCGGCATCGACCTGCTCCTCGCGCGGCAGGCGGCTGCGATCGACCCGGTGGAGATCGGCGAGCATCGCGCGCGAAAAGGCGAGCCGCGCGGCGCGGCCGGCCGCGGACATGTCGGTCACCTGCGCGTCGAAGCGATGGTCGCCGAGCGAGGTGGCGGACGAAGGGTTGAGCCGGGCCAGCCCATCGATGTAGCGGGCGGACAGCGCCGCGAAGCCGGGGGCGGCAGGCTGCGGGCGATCGGCGGCGAGCAGCGGCGCGGGGATCGACGAGGCCGGCACCACGAGCAGGGCGGCGCCGAGCGCAAATCGGATGGAACGCAAGGCAAGCTCCTTCAGTGGAACGCGGTGTTGCGCGCGGGATGCGGCGCCACGAGCAGATGCTATAGCCAAGCTTGAGGCAGGGCACACCGCAACGCCAGCTCAAAACAATCCACGCCGATCCGTTTGTGCCAAGCCTGTCGAAGTACGGTGAGTCTCATGCCCTTCGACAAGCTCAGGGCGAACGGAAGGATGGTCGACGGTGACGTCGCCACGCAGGCGATCACGCGCCGCCGCGTCACGCGCGACATGCCGCGCGATCAAGCATTGCGGCGCAGCAGATAGGTGTCCATGATCCAGCCATGCGCGGCGCGCAGCGCGGCGCGTTTGGCGAGGATGGCGGGGCCGACGTCGACGAGCAGACCAGCGATCAGCGCCTGCTGCGGCATGCCGAGATAGGCGCCCCACCAGATCCGCACCCCGGCGGGATCGAGGGCGGTGAAGGCGCCGCCGCTGTCGAGCATCACCGCGACGGTGTCGGTACTTGCAGGCCAGCCACCCTCGCGCAGCCGCCGGCCGGTGGTGACCGTGACCGCGCCGGCGAGGGTATTGAGCGGGATGGCGTGGGCGGCGGTGAGCGCCTGAAGGCTGGTGATCCCCGGCACGACGCTGATCCGCAACGCCAGGCCGTCCGCCTGCAGCCGCGCGGCGATGCGTAGGGTGCTGTCGTAGAGCGACGGGTCCCCCCAGACGAGCAACGCCAGCCGGCCGCCATCGGGCAGATGCGCGGCGATCTGCGCCGCCCAGGCACGGGCGATCGCGTCGTGCCAGTCGTCGACCGCGTCGAGATAAGGCGCGACGGGATCGCGCTCGGGCAGGTCGAACTCAACTACCCTGGTGGCGCCGGTGAGCACCGCGGCACAGATGTCGCGGCGCAGCTCGATGAGGTCGGCGGCGCGCGCGCCCTTGCGCGGCAGCAGGATGAGGTCGGCGGCGTTCATCGCCGCCATCGCCGCGCGGCTGAGATGATCGGGGTTGCCGGTGCCGATGCCGATCAGGTGGAGATCGATCATGCCGCGCCCTCAGCAAAGGGCGATTCGGCCGATTGCGGGCGGAAGCGGCGATCATAGTCCGGGGCGTAGAGGCTGCTCTCGGCGAAATCGGCTGGAACAAGCACCCGGCCGACGAGGATCAGCGCGGTGCGTTCGGGCTTGCCGGTGACCTCGGCGGCAACGGTGGCGAGCGTCGCGCGGACGATCTGCTGGTCGGGCCAGCTCGCGCGCCAGACGATCGCGACCGGGCAATCGGCACCGTAAGTCGGGATCAGATCGGCGAGCGTCGATTCAAGGTTGTGGATCGAGAGATGGATCGCGAGCGTCGCGCCGGTCGCCGCGAACGCCGCGAGCGTCTCGCCCGCGGGCATCGCGCTGGCGCGGCCCGGGGTACGGGTCAGCACCACCGACTGGGCGATGCCCGGCAGGGTCAGCTCCACCTCGAGCGCGGCGGCGGCGGCGGCGAAGGCGGGAACGCCCGGCGTGATCGTGAACGGGATCGCCAGCGCACGTAAGCGGCGCAGCTGCTCGCCGAGCGCCGACCAGATCGACAGGTCGCCCGAATGCAGCCGCGCGACATCGTGGCCGGCCTCGTGCGCGGCCTCTATCTCGGCGATGATCGCGTCGAGCGACAGCGGCGCGGTGTTGACGATCCTGGCGCCCCGCGGGCAGTGGCCGAGCAGCGCTTCGGGCACCAAGGAGCCGGCGTAGAGGCAGACTGGCGCGGCGGCGATGAGGTCGCGGCCGCGCAGCGTCAGCAGGTCGGGCGCGCCGGGGCCGGCACCGATGAAATGAACGGTCATGCGGGCATTCCTTGGGCGATGGCGCAGGTCGCGGTGCGATCGGGCGAAACGTGGCGGGAGGCGAGCAGCCGGCCACCGGCGCCCGCCCCCGCCAGCGCCGCGGCCTCGGCGACGCTGCCGGTGCCGCGGGCGTGGAGACTGGCAGGCGATTGCGTGGTGGTATACTGACTGCGCAACGCGGCCGCCGGCACCGCGATCAGCGGCAGGCTCATCGCCGCGGCGAGCGGCGCGACTTGCGCGAGCTTGTCGTCGGGCGCGGCGAGTGCGGTAACCGCGGGCTGGCCACGCTGCGCTGAGGCGAGCGCATCGCGCAACGCCGGCAAGCCTGCGACGCTGCGACAGCCGAAGCCGGCAACGATCACAGGGTGACGCTCCACTGCACCAGCGGGTAGCTCGCGCGCCAGCCGCGGCGGTTGCCGATCGGCGCCGCCTCGGCAAGCTCGATGCGCAGCAGGCTGCCGCCGCGCTCGGCATGCCAGTGGGCGAGCAACGCTTCGGATTCGAGCGTCACCGCATTGGCGACCAGCCGGGTGCCGGGGGCGAGGCGGGCCGAGAGCGCGGCGAGCAAGGCCTCGGACAGGCCGCCGCCGACGAACACCGCATCGGGCGCGGGCTGGCCGTCGAGCGCCGCGGGCGCGCGGCCGTCGATCACCTGAAGCCGATCGACGCCGAGCGCGGCGGCGTTGGCGCGAGCCCGGGCGGCGCGGACGGGATCGGCCTCGAACGCGAGTGCCCGGGTGGTCGGGTGGGCGAGCAGCCATTCGATGCCGATCGAGCCCGAGCCGGCGCCGATGTCCCACAAGGTCTCGCCGGGGCGCGGCGCCAGCGCCGACAGGGTGAGCGCGCGTGCGGGGCGCTTGGTGAGCTGGCCGTCATGGTCGAACCAGCCGTCGGCGCGGCCGCTGGCCTGGGGCAGCACCGCGCCGTCGCCGGCGACGACGAGGCCGACCGCGACGGGGTGAGCGATGTCGGCCAGGGTCATCGTCGCGGCGGTCGTCTCGCGGATCCGCTCGCGCGGGCCGCCGAGTGCCTCAAGGATGTGGAGCCGCGACGCGCCGAAGCCGAGGCCGGCGAGATAGCCGGCGAGTTGCCCGACCGCATCGCCGTCGCGCAGCAGCACCAGCGCCTGCCGGCCGGGCGCGAGGTGCGGACGCAATCGGGTAAGCGGCGCGGCGTGGAGGCCGAGGGACAGCGTGTCCTCGAGTGCCCAGCCGAGCCGGGCGGCGGCGAGCGCGAAGGTGGAGGGTGCCGGGTGCGCCGTCCATTCGTCGGGCGCAATGTGGCGGGCGAGCACGGTGCCGGCGCCGAACCAGAAGGGGTCGCCCGAGACCAGCATCACCACCCGCCGTCCGCGCTGCGCGAGCAGGGGTGCAATGCCGGCGGCGAACGGGACTGGCCAGGCGAGGGTCGGCGCCGTAAGCGCGGGCACCAGCGCGAGGTGGCGCGGCGCCCCCGCGACCAGCTCGGCCGCGGCGAGCGCGGCCCGGCTGGCGGCGGTGAGGCCGGCGATGCCATCCTCGCCGATCCCGACGATCGTCAGCCACGGAGCCTCAGCCATCCCGACCATCCTCGTCCTTGGCGGTACCACCGAAGCGAGCGCGCTCGCGACGCTGCTCGCCGCGCGCGGCGACGCGGCGGTGTTGAGCTATGCCGGCCGGGTGGCCAGCCCCAAGCCGCAGTTGATCGCGACCCGGGTCGGCGGGTTCGGCGGGATCGACGGGCTGGTGAGCTATATCCGCGAACGCGGCATCACCCATCTGGTCGATGCGACCCATCCCTTCGCCGCGCAGATGAGCGCACATGCGGCCGCTGCCGCGGCGCAGACCGGGATCGCGCTGATCGCGCTCACCCGCCCGGCGTGGACGCCGCAGGCGGGCGACGCCTGGCACCATGTCGCCGATCTCGACGCGGCGGTGGCGGCGCTCGACGGCGCGCCGCGGCGCGTGATGCTCGCGCTCGGCCGGATGCACGTCGACGCCTTCGCCGCGCAGCCGCAGCATCACTATCTGCTCCGCTTCGTCGACGGCGGCGGCGATGCCGTGCCCCTGCCCCCCCACGATCTGGTGATCGACCGCGGCCCGTTCGACGTCGCCGGCGACACCCGGCTGATGCGCGAGCATCGCATCGATCTGGTGGTGTGCAAGAACGCCGGGGGCAGCGGCGCGGCCGCCAAGCTCGGCGCCGCGCGCGCGCTCGGGCTGCCGGTGATCATGATCGACCGGCCGGCGCTGCCGCCGCGCACCGAAGTCCACAATCCGCGCGCAGTGCTGGCGTGGCTCGATCATGGTGCCGACCGCGGCGTGTAGAGCAGGTCGCCCGCCGGCCGCGCAATCGTGCGGGTGAGGCTGGAGCCGACGATCACCATGGTGCGCATGTCCGCCATCTCCCCAAGCGCCTGCGGCAGCGGCACGACGCGCAGGCTCTCCTCTGGAGTGGAGACGGCGCGGGCGAACAGCACCGGCCGGTCGTCGGCGCAGGCGTCGCGGAGCACCGCGAAGATCCGGTCGAGCGCGTCGGGGCGTGCGCGCGAGCGCGGGTTGTAGAAAGCGATCGCGAAATCGGCCTCAGCGGCGAGCCGGACGCGGCGCTCGATCAGCGGCCAGGGCTTGAGGTTGTCCGAGAGGTTGATCGCGCAGAAATCATGACCGAGCGGCGCGCCGGCGCGGGCGCTGGCGGCGAGCATGGCGGTGATCCCCGGCAGCACGCTGATCGCGAGCGACCGCCAGGCCTCGGGACCGGCCTCGAGCGCCTCGAACACCGCCGCCGCCATCGCGAACACGCCCGGGTCGCCGGAGGAGACCACCACCACGCGATGGCCCGCCGCCGCCAGCTCGAGCGCGAGCCGGGCGCGATCGAGCTCGACGCGGTTGTCGCTGGCGTGGAGGGTCAGCCCCTGGCGGGGGGCGACACGGGCGACATAGGGAATGTAGCCGATCACGTCGGTGGCGTCGGCGAGCGCCGCGGACACCTCGGGCGTGACCAGCGCCTCATTGCCGGGGCCGAGCCCGGCGACCGCGAGCCAGCCGGTCATGGCCGGCGCCCTTGGCCGTGGATCAGCAGGATCGAGAAATAAGGGGTGACCGGGCCGACATCGGCCAGCCGGGTGACGCGCTGCTCGGCCATGGCGGCATATTCGACCAGCCAGGCGGCGTCGTCGCGCCCCGCGAGGGTCACCGCGCGGCGCAGCTTGTCGAGGTGACGGCCGATCTTCATCACCACCAGCGCATCGGTGTCGCGGATGCGGCGGACCAGATCCTTCTCGGGCAGCGTCGCCATCAGCACGGTCAGTACGTCGTCACCCCAGGTGATCGGCGCGCCGCTCGCCGTCCAGGCACCGGACATGCCGGTGATGCCGGGCACCACGCGCACCGGCACCCGCCCGTCGAGCCGGGTGTAGAGATGCATGAACGAGCCGTAGAAGAACGGATCGCCCTCGCACAGCACCACCACCTCCTCGCCCGCTGCCGCCAGCGCGGCGAGCCGCTCGACGCAGGCGGCGTAAAAGGCGGCGAGGCAATCGTTATAGGCGGGATCGGACACCGCGATCTCGGTGGTTACCGGATATTCCATCGGCAGCTCGACGACGTCGGCGCGCAGCAGCCCGTCGACGATGCGCCGCGCCTGGCCGGGTTTGCCCGCCTTGCGGAAATAGGCGACGTGGCGCGCGCTTCGCACCAGCCGGTCGGCGCGGACGCTCATCAGATCGGCCGCGCCGGGCCCGAGGCCGACGCCATGGATGGTGCCGATGCTCATTCGGCGCGGCTCGCCAGCGCGTTGATCGCGGCGACCGTGATCGCGCTGCCGCCGAGCCGCCCCTCGACGATCGCACAGGGCAACGGCTGCGCCGCCCACAGCGCCGCCTTGGATTCGGCGGCGCCGACAAAGCCGACCGGGCAGCCGATGATCGCCGCCGGGCGCGGGCAAGCGGGATCCTCGAGCATGTTGAGCAGGTGGAACAGCGCGGTTGGCGCGTTGCCGATCGCGACCAAAGCGCCGGCGAGATGCGGCCGCCACAATTCGAGCGCCGCCGCCGAGCGGGTGTTGGCCATCGCCTGGGCGAGGCCCGGCGTCTCGGGCGCCTGCAGGGTACAGATCACCTGGTTGTCGGCCGGCAAGCGGGTGCGGGTGACACCCTCGCTGACCATCCGCGCATCGCACAGGATCGGCGCGCCGGCCTCGAGCGCCGTTCGCCCCGCTTCGGCGAACCCCGGCGAAAAGCGGATATAGTCGGCGAGACCGACCATGCCCGCGGCGTGGATCATCCGCACCGCGACCGCCTCCTCCGCCCCGGCAAAGGCGGCGAGATCGGCCTCGGCGCGGATGATCGCGAACGACTGGCGGTAGATCGCGGCACCGTCGGTTTCGTAGGTGTAGGGCATCAGCGGGTTCCGAACAGGGCGAGCAATTGGTCTGCGGCGAGACCGGTGCGGGAGGGAGGATCGCCGGCGCGGCCGGCGAGCACGAGATCAAAGCGGCCGTCACGTCCGACCAGCACGACATCGGCCGGCCGGCTGCGCGCGCAGCCCTTGGCACAGCCGGAGACGTGAAGTCGCCCGTCGATATGCGGCGCCAGGCGCAAGGCGAGATCGCGGGTCGTGACCGAGCCTTGCGGGCACGACGGCGCACCGACACAGGCATCGGCGGTGATCGCCGGCGCATGCGGGTCGGCGACGAAGCCCGCGGCTGTGTCGATGGTGGCGCCTTCGAGGATCAGCAGCCGCCATGGCGTGATCCGCAGCGCGGTCGCCGCGCTCGCCTCGAGGCAGGCGGCGAGCGCAGCCGCATCGACCCGGCCGAACGGCGCACCGAGCACGCTGCCGAGCGGATGACGGCCCGGTTGCCATGCCGCCGCGGCGGGCGCCGGCGCTTCGCCCGGCGTCGCCCAGCCGGGCAGCGGCGCGCGATGCCGCGCCATCCGCCCGGCCTCGCGACCGCCGCTGGCGACGTACCAACGCCCCAGCTCGATCAGCTGATCGACCTCCGTGCCGGCTGCCAGCGCCACGCCCTCGGCATGGCCGTCGGCGCGCAGGATCAGGCCGCCCGACATACCGCGCTCGATGCGGAAATCGCCGGGGTCGGCGAGCAGCACCGGCGCCGGCCCCGCATCGATCGTCACGCCGATCTTGCCGGGCAGATCGGGCCAATCGCCGCGCCGCGCCAGCAAGGCGGCGGCGATGCGCTGGGTGTCGTCCCCTGCCCGCCAGTCCGGCGCGACGAGGATGGCGGTGCGCGCCTCAAGGCCGGGATCGGCATCGATCAGGTCAAGGGCGATCAGTTGGTCGATCAACCCCTGCCATCGCCGCTCGGTGATCCCGCGCAGCTGGAGGTTGCCGCGGCTGGTGAGGTCGATCGCACCATTGCCATACGCCAGCGCCGCCGCGCACAGGCCGAGCGCCTGCTCGCGGGTCAGCCGCCCGAGCCGCGGCCGCATCCGGACGAGCAGACCGTCACCCGCCAGCATCGGCCGCCAGGCATCGGGGCACCAGCCACGGACCGCGAACGCGCTCACCGGCGGCGTCCGCGCAACGCGGTCCGGCAGCGTCGATCGAGATGGGGCAAGCAATACCGGCTCATCATGCTCTCGCGACGCCACGACACGACCGGCGGGGAGCGCCTTGGCGGCCGGTGCGCGAGCGACGGACGGGCGGTCTGGCGCCCATTGCCACGCACCGATGCGGCCCCCGCCACACAGGTTCGTCGCTCAGACGGAGAACCGTGCCGGCACCATCCCCTGGATGACGGCATGAGCGACCCATCGCCGGCGGGTTTCCTGGCTTGCGGGTCGAAGCTCGGCACCCGGCCTTCCCGGTCCGTGGCCGATGCGGCCAGGGGGTCCAGTGGCTGCTCCCGGCGACAGGAGCGTTGGGCACGTTGCTCACCGCTTACAGTTGCAGGGACAGCCGCGGCATGAGGGGACGAGCCCCCGCACCGCATTCCCCTTCAAGCCCTTGCGGGCACCGGCGCGATCAGTTCGGCACCAGCCTTAGCGTAGCGCGTCCGTGGTTGGCAAATGGCGCCGGCCGTTGCGATCCGATCGCTCCCCAGCAAGGTGGGCCCAAGTTCGGCGCATGCCGGAAGCCCAGCTGCCTCTTAATCCGTTCGTGCTGAGCCTGTCGAAGCACGGTGAGACCCAAGGCCCTTCGACAAGCTCAGGGCGAACGGGGTTGAGGGAGCATGCCGACGTGACGTCATCATCCGCTAAAAGGTGACCTGGACGTTCATCTCAAGGAAGCGGACCAGATCATGGTCGCGGGCGAGCGCCTGGGGCGCGTCCTTGAGGAACGCGCCCTTGAACAGCAACGCATAGTTGCTCTCTAGCCGCAGATGCTGCGGCACCAGCCAGTAACGGAAGCGACCGGACAGCTGCTGGCCGGCAAAATCGCCCGACCGGCCGGTCTTGTCGACGACGTTGTAGAAACGATCATAGCGCGACGCGAGCCAGATCGCGCGATAGTCGGCGAGCACTTCGACCCGCTTGCCGGGCTTGGCCTCGAACCGGACACCCGGCGCGCTGATGTTCTCGCGCGCCACCCCGCCATAAGTACCCGATGGCCCGAGATCATCGCGACGGCTGCCGAACAGCGTGTCGAACCGGCCGAACTTGCCGCCCGGCTTGTCGCCGCTGGCATAGTCGTAGAACAGGCCGACCCGCGGCGTGAACGGCGCGGCGAAGGTATAGCCGGCCGCGGCATGGACGAAGCCCGCCGCGACGGCGGCGTTGGTCGCAGTCGCCATCGTCGAGTCGCTGGCGCGGCCGAATTCGTAGACACCCTCCACGTCGACATCGACGCTGCCTGCCTTGGCGTCATTGTCGATGCGCGCATCGACCACGCTAAGGTGGCGATCGGCGGTGTCACGCCCCGGCGAATCGCGCTCGACCAGCCGATAGTAAGCGAGTTCGCCCTGCAGCGGGCCGACCAGCTTCTTGTGGCGGAGATAGGCGCCGAAGAACGCGTCGTCGAACGTCTCGCGATCGAAGCGCACCTTGTTGTGGCGGATATCGTCGGCGTCGTCGGGCAATCGCTCCTGCGGCAGCACGTAGAACAGCGTCAGCGCTGTCGCGCGGGTGGGATCGATCTCCACTTGCAAACCGGTGAAGCCGTTAACGGTGTTGCGATATTCGTCGGTCGCCACCAACCGCCCGGAGCCGAGGTTGAGCAGGAAGCGGCCGCCCTGCAGCGCGAGCTTGCTGCCGGTGCCGAACGCATCGTCGAGACGCAGCTTAAGATAGGCCTGGGGCAGTTCGACCGCGTTGACGTCGTCGCGGCCGATCTGGGTTTTGCCGCCGATGTCATAGGCGCGACTATCGATCAGCTCGCCGCCGATCGATAGCGGCCCTGGGCCATATTCGATCGCGACGCCGGTGCGCAGCAGGAAGGCGTCTTCGGAGGTCGCATAGCCGGGCCTTGGTCGACCATCAACGGTCTCGAAGCGGGCGCGACTCGAGGCGGTGATGATCAGGCCGGGCTGATCCTCCTTCGGCGCAGTTTCCTCCTTGCCGGGCTTTTCGGTCGAGGAGGCGGGCGACGCCGGCAAGGATTGTGCCTGCGCAAGCGCCGGCACCAACATCAGCGTGGCACTGCCAAGAGCAATTGGGTACTTGCGCATGATCTATCCTTGATCGCGCAACACTGCCGTTTGATGACATCTGCTCGCGATGGCTCACATTATCAGGGTCGACGCAACACTATTGAGCGTATTCACCGGCGATCGCAGCCACGATTGGCGCTGGTCAAAGATGACGCCAACATGAAGTGAGGAAGGCGGCGCCTTTCACACAAGTGCAACAGATGTGACGCCCATCCCCCCTAAGGCTCCATGCAACGCACAAACGCACCTTTAGGGACCATGACGATGATGATTAAGTTCGGCGGCCGCGCGCTGCTGCTCTCCGGCGCTGCCATGCTGGCCGTGGTCGCCAGCCCGGCGTTCGCGCAGGACGTGCAGACCGGCACCACCACCGACGCGGCCGCCGCCGGCACCACCTCGACCGGCACCGCCGAGGCGACCAGCACCAACGGCAGCGCCACGCAGGGTCCGAACGGCCTCGCCGATATCGTCGTCACCGCGACCCGCCGCGAGACCAACCTGCAGAAGACGCCGATCTCGATCAGCGTGCTCGACACCCAGGCCCTTGCCGACCGCCATGTGCAGAGCCTGCTCAACCTCGCCGACGGTTCGGTGCCGTCGCTGCGCATCGCCACCTTCGAGGCGCGCCAGTCGGCGCTGACCATCGGCATCCGCGGCATCGTCCCCTATGATCAGAACCAGACGGCGCGCGACGGCGGTGTCGGCGTCTATATCGACGGCGTCGCGCTCGGGAAGACCCAGGGCCTCAACGCCGCCTTGTTCGATATCGAGCGCATCGAAGTGCTCAAGGGCCCGCAGGGCACGCTGTTTGGCCGCAATACCGAGGGCGGCGCGCTGTCGCTGGTTTCCAAGGCACCGACCGGTCAGTTCGACGGCCGCGTCACCGCCGGTATCGGCAATTACGGCAGCAAGAATGCCGAGGCGCATATCGACCTGCCCGAGTGGAACAACATCTCGCTCAAGTTCGACGGCGTTTATCAGCACCAGGATCCGACCGTGAAGGATCCGCTCAAAGGCTCGAAGGGCTGGAATTACTACGATCGCAAGGGCGGCCGGGTGCAGGCGCGCTGGCAGCCGGTGGAAGGCTTCACCGCCGACATCGCTTATGATCAGGCGCGTGACGACAACACGCCGATGTACAGCCAGCTGCTCAACTACAACCCCAACAACTACACCGTCGGCTCCTACACCAACGCCGCCGGCGTGACCGGGACGACGCTGTATCTGCCGGGCACCAACACCGCGTGCGGCGGCACCATCACCGCCGCCCAGGCGACGGCCGGCCGCGTTGCCTGCGTCGCCCCCAAGGCGCCGCTGGTCGGCGTTCATCCCGATCGCCAGTCGGTGGCCGACGTCGGCGTGCCGCAGCAGGAGAGCACCGATCTCACCCATGGCACCTCGATCAACCTGAAATATGAGGCGGCGCCCTGGATCGAGCTGCGCTCGATCACCGCCTGGCGCGGCGTCAGCACCGATCAGTGGGACAATTCGGGCGGGCCCGAGCGCTCGGCCTTCGCGCCCAACAGCAACTTCAGCCGCTACAGCCTGTCGTTCCTGCGGCAGAACCAGTTCAGCCAGGAATTCCAGGCGGTGGGCAGCGTCCACCAGCTCGATTACGTCGTCGGCGCCTATTATTACACCGAGCATGCCACCGAATATGCGGCGACCCCGCTGAGCAACCTGTGGAATGCCGACGGGACCGCCTATACGATCCGCAATCCGTTCGTCACCGGCACGCTGTCGAGCGCGAATTCGGGCTATCAGCCCGGCTCGCAGTTCATCACCCGCGACAGCCAGGCGCACGATCACAACTACTCGCTGTTCGGCCAGGCGACCTACACCCCCGACGGCTTCGACGCGCTCCACATCACCGCCGGTGGTCGCTGGACCAAGGACGATCGCCACGGCTCGCTGTTCATCGTCAACGGCGACACCACGCCGAACCCGATCACCAACGGCGCCTTCCTGTTCAAGGAGAACGCCAACCGCTTCGACCCGATGGTCAATGTCGCGTTCGACGCCACCCAGGACGTCCATCTCTACGCCAAATATTCCACCGGCTTCCGCGCCGGCGGCGCCGACGACCGCTCGCAGAAGTTCGACTCGTTCGGGCCTGAATCGGTGCGCTCCTACGAGATCGGCGCGAAGATGGACTTCTTCGACCACAAGGCACGCCTCAACCTCGCGGGCTATATCGAGAACCGCAAGAACACGCAGTTCGACTTCGATCTCTACGACACCGATCCGACCAGCCCGACCTACGCCAGCCACCTCGAGGAGGCGATCAACGCTCAGGGCACCAACCACATCCGCGGTGTGGAAGCGGATCTGACGATCAAGCCGACCCGCGAGCTGACGCTGAGCGGCTCCTACGCCTACACCTATTTCGACCTGCCGACGGCGACCAACCCGCTCACCGGCGTCACCCAGCAGCTGTACATCGTCTATACGCCGAAGAATGCGGCATCGGGTGCGATCGACTATGTGGTGCCGGTCGGCGGCGGCGACGCCAGCGTCCGCCTCCATCTCGACGCCAATTACGCCAGCAGCCAGTACAGCTTCGAGGCGGAGTCGACCAAAACCGACCCGAGCTTCGTGGTCAACGGCCGCCTGTCGCTGGCGAACATCCGCCTTGGCGAGAACAGCCAGGCGGTGACCTTCTCGGTGTGGTCGCGCAACCTGTTCAACGAGCAGTATATCTACCGCCGCTCGGATGCGAACTCGTCGCCGGTGTACAATTACAACGGCCAGACGCTGATTTCGACCGCCTATGGCGGCACCCTCGGCGATTACGGCAACTACAACCCGCCGCGCACCTTCGGCGGCGAGGTCAGCGTCAAGTTCTGATCCCGTCCGGACCGGACAGCTGCAGCCCGGCTCGAGCGCTTGCTCGGGCCGGGTTTCCTATGCCGGCAATCGCACAGGCAGGTCGACCTCGACGCGCAGGCCGGGGCCGGCATCCTCGAGGCGCACCGTGCCGTCGTGAAGCCGGGCGATCGCCTCGACCAACGCGAGGCCGAGGCCGTGGCCCGTGCCGCCGGCTTCATCACGGGCGCCGCGACTGAGATCGAGCCGGCCGAAGCGGCGCAGCGCACGGGCGCGCTCGGCTCCGGGAATGCCGGGGCCATCGTCGCTCACCACGATGACGGCGTGGCCGGGGCGGCGCTCGACCAAGAGGGTGATGCGCGAGCCGGGCGGGGTGTGGCGCAGGCCGTTCTCGATCAGGTTGATCAGCAACTGGGTGAGCAACTGGCGATCGCCGCGGATCGCCAGCGGCGGTGCCGGTGCGCAGACCACCACGTGGCCGGTCTCGTCGCCGACCGGCGCCATCATCGCGGCGATCTCATGCGCGAGTGCGGCGATGTCGATCGTCGCAAAGCCGGCGCGGCGGGCGCCGCCCTCGACCTCGGCGATGCGCAGCACTGCGGCGAACATCGCGAGCAATTCGTCGCTCTGCGCCAGCGCCTGCTCGATCCCTGCGCGCAGCGCCGGCGTCTCGGCGGCGCGCGCGAGGGTGCCCAGCTGGCTGTGTAGCCGGGCGAGCGGGGTGCGCAGATCATGCGCGATGTCGCTCGAGACATGGGTCATGGTCCGCATCAGATCGTCGATGCGATCGAGCATCAGGTTGAAGGTCGCGGCCTGAGCATCGAACACGCCGCGGTCGCCGCGGATCGGCACGCGTCGCGCCATGTCGCCGGCGATGATCGCCTCGGCAGTGGCGCGGGTCGCGGCGATCCGGCCGGCGACGACACGCGCGAACAGGATGGTGCCGGCGAAGACGATCAGCAGGATCGCGCCAAACCCGGCCGCATAGATGCGCACGCGGGCGGCGGCATAGCCCTCGATCGGCTCGGTCTCGGCGACCACGGTCAGCGTGCGGCCGCCACCGAGGCTTCGTACATAGGCGCGGCCGTGCGCGAGGCCCTTGATGTGATCGCTCAGCGTCACCGTCGAGAAGCCCGACGGCAGGCGGCGAACGAGCGTGATGTTGCCACCGAGATGGCGGCGCTGCGGATCGCCGAGGGTGATGCCGAGATCACCGGTGTCGCGGTCGTCCTCCAGCACGGTCATGCGGCGCAGCAGCTCGGGCGTGGCGAGCGTCGCGCCTTCGCCCGCGATTGCGTCGGCCGCCGCGGCAATGCGCGCATCGACCAGCTGCCGGATCGTCCGGCTGGTGGCGTTGTAGGTGATGATCCCGGTGCCGATCGTCGCCGCGGTGAAGGCGAGGATGAACAACAGCGTGATCGCGCGCAGCGACCCGAGGCTGGCCACGCCGACTAGCCGCGCAGCATGTAGCCGACGCCGCGCATGGTGACGATCGGATCGTCCCCGCTCACCGCCAGCTTGCGGCGCAACCGGCCGATATAGACCTCGACCAGATTGGTGGTCGGCTCGAAGTCATAGCCCCAAACCCGCTCGAGCAGCATCGCGCGGGTGAGCACGCTGCCGGCGTTGCGGACGAATTCGGCGAGCAACTTGAGCTCGAGATTGACGAGATCGATCGGCACGTCGCCGCGCCAGGCGCGGAACCGGCTGGGGCTCACGACGATGTCGCCGGCGCGCAGGGTATCGGCATTAGCGGTGGTGCCGGCACCGGTCCACTGCCGGCCGCGGACCACGGCGTGGAGCCGCGCGTTGAGTTCCGCGGCAGCGACCGGCTTGACGACATAATCGTCGGCCCCCGCCACCAGCCCGGTGACCTTCTCGTCGGACTGGCCACGGGCGCTGAGCATGATCACCGGCAGCGTGCGCTCGCCGCTGCGCAATCGCTCGAGCACCGCGACGCCGTCGAGCCGCGGCAGCATCCAATCGAGCACCACCGCATCGAACTGATCGCGGTCGATCGCGTCGAGCGCTTCGCGGCCATCACCGGCGACGGTAACGCGGTGATCGAACTGCCGCAGCTCCCCGGCCAGCGCCTCGGCAAAGATCGCATCGTCCTCGACCAGCAACAGCGTCAAACCCATGGCGTTTCCTTCAGGCCGCTCCCGTGCCTCCGCGCCGTACAGCAACGCCAGGGGCTCGCAAGCGACCTGCGAGCGCTATTTGAGCAGCACCGCGGCCTTGGCGAGCGTCTGATAGATTCCCCAGGCGATCGGCAGGCACACCGCTGCCCAGGCCAGCAGCGCGGTGGCACCCAGGCGGTCTGCCGGGAGAACGGCTGTCGCAGGCGCCGGATCGGTCGCCGCCGCGACACCCGCCCTCTCGCCTGCGGCCATGTGGAAGCGCGAATCGACCGGGCGAATCGCGAGGTTGAGCAGGAAGGCCGCGGCGAGCAGCCCGCCGAGCACCCAATAGATCGGCTGATACAATTGATCGCCAGCGATGCCGCGCGCCATGCGATCGTCGCGCATGGTAGTGACGAGATAGGGCCCGAGCACGCCCGCGACCGACCAGGCAGTCAGGATCCGGCCGTGGATGGCGCCGACGAAGCGGGTGCCGAACAGATCGGCAAGATAGGCCGGAACGGTAGCGAAGCCGCCGCCGTACATCGAGGCGCAGACGCAGAACAACAGAATGAACAGGCCGATCGAGCGATCCGCCAGCGCCGGCGCGGCGAGGCCGTAGAGCAGCGCACCGAGCGCGGTCATGATCGCATAGGTCGGCTTGCGGCCGAGCCGGTCCGACGACGAGGCCCAGAAGAAGCGCCCGGCGATGTTGAACAGGCTGATCACCCCGACGAAGCCGGCGCCGACGGTGGCCGCAGCCTTCTTGTCGGCATCGGCAAAGGCGGCGAAGAGCTGGCCGGGATGATCGATCAGCCGGCCGCCGAAGATCTCCTGAAGCATCGGCGAGGCGATGCCGATGATACCGATCGAGGCGGAGACGTTGAGCAGCAGCACCACCCAGACCAGCCAGAATTGCGGCGTGCGGTGCGCATCCTTGAGATGGACGTGGAAGCCCGATGCAGCCGCGACCTCGGGCAAGGAGCCCTGCCCCGCCGGCGCCCAGCCCGTGGGTGGGACGCGAAAGCCGAGCGCGCCCGCCATCATGAACGCGACATAGATCGTGGCGAGCACCAGGAAGGTCTGCCACACGCCGATCTGGCTGGCGTCGGCGAAATGCTTCATCAATTTGTCGGCGAGCGGGCTGCCGATCATCGCGCCCCCGCCAAAGCCCATGATCGCCATCCCGGTGGCCATGCCGCGCTTGTCGGGAAACCATTTGATCAGCGTCGACACCGGCGAGATATAGCCGATGCCAAGGCCGATGCCGCCGATCAGCCCCGTGCCGAGCCAGAGCAGCCAGAGCTGGTGGACAGAGACGCCGATCGCACCGATCGCGATGCCGCCGCACCAGGCGCAGGCGGCGACCACGCCGGCCTTGCGGGGTCCGACCCGTTCGAGCCAGCCGCCCCACAGCGCCGCAGACACGCCGAGCACGACGAAGAAGATCGAATAGATCCAGACGAGATCGCTCACCCGCCAATCGCAGCGGGTGGTGACGAGCGCCTGGCCGAGCGTCATCCCCGGGCAGGCGACCGGATCGGCGATGCCGATCGCATGCGACAGCGGCAGCCAGAAGACACTGAAGCCATAGGCCATGCCGATGCACAGGTGGATCGCCAGCGCGCAGGGCGGCACCAGCCAGCGGTTGAAACCCGGCGGCGCGATGCTGCGGGCCCGGTCGAGAAAGCCGCCCGCTGCCGAACCGCTAGTTGCCCCATCCTTCGTCATGCAGCGTCTCCCCCGCCCCTGTTGGCGCGACCATAGCCTAACGGCGCGGCGAATGAAGCTGCGGTGTGGGAATGATCCAAAGCGCCGCTCTCGGCGTTGACCGGCGATGAAGATGATCCGTTTTCCCGATGGCGCCACGGTGCCTGCGCTTGGCCAGGGCAGCTGGATGATGGCCGAGCAGCCTTCGCGCCGCGCCGACGAGATCGCCGCGCTGCGCGCGGGCATCGACCTCGGCCTCACCCTGATCGACACCGCCGAAATGTATGCCGACGGCGAATCCGAACGGCTGGTGGGCGAGGCGATCGCCGGCCGGCGCGATGCCGTGTTCCTCGTCAGCAAGGCCTATCCGCAAAACGCTTCGCGCGCGCGGCTGGCGCAGGCCTGCGAGGCGAGCCTCGCCCGGCTCGGCACCGATCGGTTCGATCTGTATCTGCTCCACTGGCGCGGACGGGTACCGCTTGCCGAGACGGTGGAGGCGATGGAAGCGCTGGTCGCCGCGGGGAAGATCCTGCGGTGGGGCGTCAGCAACCTCGACACCGACGACATGGCCGAGCTGGTCGCAAGCGGCGGCGGCGCCTGCGCGACCGACCAGATCCTCTACAACCTCAGCCGGCGTGGGCCCGAGCACGATCTGGCGCCGTGGCTCGCCGACCACGGCATGCCGCTGATGGCCTATAGCCCGATCGAGCAGGGCCGGCTGGTCGGCGACAAGGCGCTCGGCGAGATTGCCGCGGATCGTGGCGCGACGCCGGCGCAGGTCGCACTCGCCTGGCTGCTCGCGCGCGACGGCGTCATCGCGATCCCCAAGGCCGGCACCGCCGCGCATGTCCGCGACAATCGGGCAGCGGCCGATCTGGTGCTGACCGCCGAGGACCTTGCCCGGCTCGACCAGGCCTTTCCGCCGCCGTCGGCGCCCGTCCCGCTCGAAATGCTGTAGGCGACCTTGGCTCAACGGCTCCGGCGCGTGAGGTCGTAGACCCCGCCGACCTCGGCGGCGACGAAGCGGTCCGGCGCCAGGCCGCTCGCGGCGACGGCGGCCACCAACCCGTCGCGCGGCGCCTCGCGGGCTTCGTCGGTGAGCTGGAAGGTACCCCAGTGGATGCCGAGCGCCCAGCCGGCATCGACATCGGTCATGATCCGCACCGCTTCGGCCGGATCGACATGCTGCGCCGCCATGAACCAGCGCGGCTCATAGGCGCCGATCGGGATCAGCGCGGCATCCGGCGATCCCAGCCGCTCGCGGACCTCGGCAAAGATGCGGCCGTCACCATAGCCGGTATCGCCGACGAACCAGATCGATCCCGCCGGCGTGTCGAGATAATGGCCGCTCCACAGCATCATCCGCGCGTCGCTCGGCCAGCGGTTCGACCAATGATAAGCGGGGGTGAGCGTGGTCGCGATACCCTCAGCCAGCGGCAGCCGGTCCCACCAGTCGCCGCTGACGCAGCGGGCCTGGGGAATCGCCTTGCGCACGATCGCGTCATTGCCGAGCGGCATCGCCATCAGCGGGGCATCGCGATCGTGCAGCCGGCGCAGCGTCGCGAGGTCGAGATGATCGTAATGGCCGTGGCTGAGCAGCACCGCATCGATCCGCGGGAGATCGTCGAACGCGATGCCCGGCGCGGTGACGCGCTTGGGGCCGACGGCACGGAACGGGCTCGCGCGCGGCGACCACACCGGATCGGTGAGGATGTTGACCCCCGCCGCCTGGATCAGCAGCGAGGCATGACCGACCATGGTGACCCGCAGGCCATCGACCCGCTGCGCCGGCCGCGCGGGCGTGACCGCCACCGCCGCGGGCCAGCGCTGGGCGGCGCCGGCCAGCTTCCACCGCAGCACCGCGCGCAGGCCGCGATCGGTGGAGGGCTGGCCGGGGTTGAAGAAGCGGGTGCCGTCGAAATGGTCGCTCGGCGGGCCTTGATAGTAAGGATTGCGTGCCATGCCGCCGCCGTAGCGGGTCAAAGCAGCGGCCGCGAGCTTTGCGCGGCCTGCGGTGCGCCGTGCGGAGTTTGATCGCTGTCGCTCTGGCAAGCGATGATGCCGGTTCGCGCATCATGCCGTGACATCACCGTGCCCGCCGTCGCGATACTGACACGCGTTCGTCCCTCATCTGTCACGCATCTCTGCGAGAGCATGGCGGCAGGATGTCCGCGATGGGGAGCATGAGCGGCTGATGGATTTGGTGATGAACACCGCCGGGGTCGCCCGCGCTTATGACCGCTGGGCCCCGATCTACGATCTCGTGTTCGGCCCCGTCTTCCGCCAGGGCCGCTCGGCGGCGGTGCAGGCGGCCGATCGCATCGGCGGGAGGATCCTCGAGGTCGGCGTCGGCACCGGCATCTCGCTGCCGGGCTATGCCAACACCAGCCGGCTGATCGGCATCGACCTGTCGGAGTCGATGCTCGACAAGGCGCGCGCCCGCGTCCGCCAGCACCGGCTCGACAATGTCGAGGCGGTGGAAGTCGGCGATGCCGAGGCGCTCACTTACGCAGACGCCTCGTTCGATGTCGTCGTCGCGCAATATGTCGTCTCGGCGGTGCCCAACCCCAGCCGCGCGCTCGACGAGTTCGCGCGGGTATGCCGGCCCGGTGGCGAGATCATCGTCACCACCCGGGTCAGCGCCGCCGGCGGCTTGCGCGGCGGGATCGAGAAGGCGCTGATGCCGGTGACGAGCCGGCTCGGCTTCCGCACCGATTTTCCCTTCAGCCTGTACACCGACTGGATCGCCTCGCGCGACGATGTCGTGCTCGTCGAGCAGCGGCCGATCCCGCCGCTCGGTCATTTTTCGCTCGTGCGTATCGCCAAGCTCCACGCTTCCGAGGACTGTAGCCGATGACCGGTTTCCGTGCACAACTCGCCGAACAGCGCTGGGACGACCACCGCTATTACCACCACAGCCTGGTCAACCAGAGCCTGCACTTCGTCAGCGCCTGCACCTTCCTCACCGCTTATGTGCTGCTGTTCGCCGACCCGGCGATCGCCAGCCTGCTCGCCTGGGGCGTGGCGATGACCAGCCGCCAGGCCGGCCACTTCTTCTTCGAGCCCAAGGGCTATGACCACGTCAACCACGCGGCCCACGATCACAAGGAAGAGATCAAGGTCGGCTACAATCTGTTCCAAGGTGGTGCTGATGAGCCTGTGGGCGCTGATTCCGGTGGGCCTGCTGATCACGCCGACGCTGTTCGGCACCCTCGCGCACCCGCATGGCGTGGAGGGTTATCTGCGCCATGTCGGCATCGGCTGGCTGATCCTCGGCGCCGGCGCGATCGCGTTTCGCTCGATCCAGCTATTCTTCCTGCGCGATGTCGGAACCGGGCTGGTGTGGGCGACCAAGATCCTCACCGACCCGTTCAACGACTTCAACCTCTACAAGAGCGCGCCCAAGCGGCTGCTCAAGGGCGAGCGGATGGATCATCCGGACGCCGCGGCCGCCTGATCGGGCGCTTGATCAGCGCACCCCGCGGCCGAGCCGCATCCGCAGCGCCTCGCGCAGCAGCCGCCGCCGGATCGCCTTGTCGGTGAGCGCCGGTGTCGCCCACCACCAACCGTCGGCGCGCATCGCCGTTGCCGCGGCGACGACGCGGCGGACGATGTCGGCGAACAGCGCATCGTCGATGTCGAGGCTGAAGATCAGCCGCCCGGTGCCGACCCAGCTCAGCGACAGCCCCTCGGCGCGGAGGTAATATTGCAGCATCCAGTTATACGCCGAGGGGCGGGTGTAGAGCATCGTCCAGATCGACTGGAGGTTGGCGACGCGCAGCGGCAGATCTGCCGCCTCGAGCGCCGCGTTCATCTGCGCTGCGCGCGCGTTCCAGCGCTCGTCGAGCCCATCGTACAGGGCGGCAACGGCCGGGGTATCGAGCCGGCGCAGGAAGGCGTTCATCGCCCCCATTACATAAGGGTGGGCATTGAAGGTGCCGCGCGCAAAGCAGATGTCGAGCGGGCGATCGTCGCGCCAGCGCTTCATCAGCTCCGCCCGGCCGCAGACCACCCCCACCGGGAGGCCGCCGCCGAGCGTCTTGCCAAAGGTGACGAGATCGGGCTGCACGCCGAAATATTCCGCGGCGCCGCCGGGCGCGAGGCGGAAGCCCATGAACACGTCGTCGATGATCAGCACGATGCCGTTGGCGCGACACACTGCAGCCAAGCGCTGCAGCCAGGCGCGATAATCGTCGGTCACCGCTTCGGCCCGACGGTTGCTGTCGACCAGCTGGTTGTCCGACGGCGCACCGGCATTGGGGTGCAGGGCCTGGAGCGGGTTGACCAGCACGCAGGCGATGTCCTTGCGCCGGGCGAGCACGGCGAGCGTCTTGTCGCTCATCTCGGCAAGCGTCAGCGTGCGGTCCGCGGGCACGGGATTGCCGATCCCCGGCTGCACCTCGCCCCACCAGCCGTGATAGGCGCCGGCGAAGCGGACGATGCGCGGCCGGCGGGTGTGGTAGCGCGCGAGCCGCACCGCCTGCATCACCGCCTCGGTGCCCGACATGTGGAACGAGACCTCGTCGAGCCCGGTCAGCGCGCGCAGGCGGGCGACATTGTCGGCGACCACCGGATGATAGGCGCCGAGCACCGGGCCGAGATCGGCGACGGTCGCCGCGCCCTCGGCAATGGTCTGCTTGTAGAACTCATAGCCGAACAGGTTGACGCCATAGGAGCCGGTGAGATCGATCAGCCGGTTGCCGTCGAGATCGATCACGATCGGCCCCTCGGAGCGCTGCACGAACGCGCCGGTGCCGAGCGTCTCGCGCACCCGCCGGCTGAACGGGAACGGTACGCGGTAGCTGCCGGTGAACTGGAGGTCGGACAGGCCCTCGCGCGTCTCGCGGGTCAGCGCCAGCGTTTGCGGGAAACGGGACGCGTAGAGCTCGCCGAGCCGTTCGAACCCCGCGGCGCGGTCGGCCGCAATCTCGGCGGGTGCATCGTCGATCCGGAAGAAGCGGTCCGGGCCATAGACCAGCGCCGGGATCTGCCCCGCGATCCGCTTGGCCAGGCGCACATGGCCACCCAGCGAGGCGTGTTTGGCCTGGGACAGCGCGAGCCGTTGGCGGGCTTTCGTGAGGGTGAACAGACCCGCGGCGGCGGCGGCGGTCCCGGCAAGAAGCGGCAGCATGCTGCCTTACACACAAGGGTGGTGACACGGCCATGACACTGCGCAGCCTAGCGATGCGGATCCTGCTCCAGGAGGATCTCAACTTCCTGCTCACCAACCGCTTGCCGCGCCGCCTCGCGACCCACGCGGTGGGCCGGATCGCGCGGGTCGAGCACCCGTTGGTGGCGCGGCCGGCGCTGGCAGCATGGCGTTTTTTCGCCCGCCCGGACCTGTCGGATGCCAGCACCACCTGCTTCGCGTCGCTGCGTGACGGCTTCACCCGGAGCTTGCGCCCCGGCGCGCGGGCGTTCGATCCCGATCCGGCGGTGATCGCCAACCCGTGCGACGCCATCGTCGGCGCCCACGGACGGATCGATGGCGACGCGCTCTATCAGGTGAAGGGCTTTCCCTACCGACTCGGCGACCTCATCCCAGATCCCGCGCTGGTCGACCGCTTTCGCGATGGCCGGTTCGTGACGCTGCGGCTGACCGCGGGCATGTACCACCGCTTCCACGCTCCCTCCGACCTGCGGGTGGAGGGCGTCACCTATCTGGCCGGCGACTGCTGGAACGTGAACCCGATCGCGCTGAAGCGGGTCGAGCGGCTGTTCTGCCGCAACGAGCGCGCGGTGATCGAGGCGCGGATCGCCGGTACCGATCTGCCGCTGCTGCTCGTGCCCGTCGCGGCGATCCTGGTCGCGAGTATCAGGCTGGGGTTCGTCGACACCGCGCCGATGGCGCGCGCGCTCGGCGCTGAGCGGCGCGCGCTCGACGTGGCGGTGGCCAAGGGCGAGGAAATGGGCTGGTTCGAGCATGGCTCGACGATCATCTGCTTCGTGCCGGGCAATGTCGCGCTTGCCGAAGGCCTGCGTGAGGGTGCCGCGATCCGCGCCGGCGAACCGATCGCGCGAATGCTCGGGTGATGCCGAGGCAGCGGTATGACGAGGTCCTCCTCCTTCGTCATGCTGAACTTGTTTCAGGATGACGGTAAGTTGCCATGGCACGGCACGGACGCCGTCACCCGATCCTGGCGCTGTCCATGATCGCGGTCGCGCGTGACAGGCCGGTGTCGAAATAATGGAGCGCGGGCGCCGCATAGGTGATCAGGTACAGCTTGCCGCCGACGACGCGCCCGCGCGCCTCGCCGCGGCGCACGAGCTCGCCCTTGGTGTAGCGGAACCGCAGCCGAAAGCCCTGGTCACCCGCAAAGGCGGCGGGCGCCACCGCCTCGACGACGAAGTCCGGCGCGCTCTCGGTGATGCGCAGCGTGCGCTCGATCAGTTCGGCGATCTCGGGCGCCCGCATCGCCGCCCTGAACTTCGGCAGCGGCTCGCGCTTCTTGTTGTGCTCGCGGGCGAGCGGTTCGCCAGGCGCGATGCCGGCAAAGAAGTCGAGGCGGTTGAGCAGCGGCCCATCGAGACTCCACACTTCCGCCTTCTTGATCGGCCGCTTGGTCCAGCGGTTCCAGCCGGGATCGGCGGTGACGCTGAGCGTCGACCCGGCGACGGCGATGCGCGCCGGCGCGACCTCCTTCCATCGCGCGCCAACGGGGACTGCGAGCAGCAGCGCCAGCGCGCAGACGATCGGACGCGTCATCCTCATACGCCATCCGCCAGCGCCTGGAGCACCGCGCGATCGGCGGCGTCCGGGCTGCGCGCGAGATAGGTGCGCAGCATCGCCTTGCCCTCGTCGACGCGCCCGTTGCGCAGCAGCACCAGCCCGAGCCCGCGCCAGGCCGCTGCCGGGGCGTCGGCGCAGACGATCGCCTGCCGGTAGAGCGCCTCGGCGGTCAGCTTGTCGCCGCGCTTGTCGCGCGTGCGATAGAGTTCGCCGCGCGCATAGAGCAGCGGACCGGTCCAGTTACCGTGCGCGAGATTGTCCAGCAGGTAATCGCTGCCGCCGAAATCGTTGAGCTTGATCTGGTCGTCGATCAGCATCGGCCAGATCGGTGCCAGCGCGGCGCTATACTCGTCGGCGCCATCGAACGCGGCAGCGGTTGTGCTCAGCCCCTGCCCTTCGCGGGCGAGATAGGTCATCCGCTCCAGATCCATCGGGTGCGATGCGAACGGGCCATAATCGGTGTCCTTGCGGCTCCTGACCCCGAGCCCGCGCACCTGCGCGTCCTTCTCCTCGCGCATCCGCATCCAGATCGTGCTCGCGGCCATCGGCCGGTAGCCGGCGCTGCTCAGCCGTTGCAGCCCGCCGAGGTCCGCCTCGCGCTCCTGGCCGCGGCTGTAGGTGAAGTAGCTGGTAAGGAAATCGGGCATGAAGTTGCGCGGCCGGTCGCCGGCGAACGAGGCGACCGTCAGCCAGGCGCCCCAGCTTGTCGCGCTGCGCTGCTTGCGCAGCCCGGCGAGGCTGTGACGGTTCTCAAAATGGGTGAACTCATGGCCGAGGATCGCGGCGAGTTCGGCCTCGTCGCGGATACGCAGCAGCAAGCCTGAATAGACCTGCAGCACGCCATTGGGCGCCATGCTGGCGTTGCTGACCGGCACGCGCAGCAGATACAGCCGCACGCTCGCGCAGCCGGCAGCCCCCCACCTCGCGGCACAGCACGCGGCGCAGATAGGCGTTCACCTGCGGCTCGCGGATCACCAGCTTGGAGGTCTTGAGCTCGCGCTCCGCCTCGTCCGCCTCGGCCCACAATCCCTGCTCGTCGCGACCGATCGGCCGGTAATTGGCCGTCGACGGCGATCCGCTCGGCTTCGGCTCGGCAGCGCCCGCCACCGTGGCAGCGCTCAGCAGCGCCGCCAGCATAGCGCGGGCGATCACCGACCGCTCCTGCCCGGCGCGGGGAAATCCTCGAGCAACTGCGCGACGCGCTTCGCCGCGCCCTGCGCGTCGCGGACATCGCCGCCCATTCGCGCATCGGCGTTCATCCACAACAGGTCGCCGGTCTTGAGGTCGATCAGCCCGGCATAGCCGGTATGCTCGCCCGCGGTGACGCTTGCGCCGATCCCCGAGGCGGCGACCGCGAGCAACGCCGCCGCCTGGAGCAGCTTGCGCCCGGTGGAGCCATAGGCATCGTTGGTGGCGACGAACAACGCATAGTTGCCGCCGACACCCGCCGCGAGCCGGGCAACGCCCGGCCCCAGGCTGTATTCGAACCCGGTCTTCTTGGTCGGCAGCCGATCACCCTTGAACAGGCGATGCTGGAGTACGGTATCCGCCACCGCCCCGAACAAGGCACGATAGTCCGCCAGCACCGTGGCCGCCTCGCCCTCGGCATCGGGCATGAACACCATGTCTGCCGCGCCGCCGGGCCGCGCCGCGACCAGCGCCTCGGCGATGTTGCGGCGCGCGGCGCGGGTCCAGTCGGCATTGGGGCTGACCGTGCCCCCCGCGGATTGCGCGCCTGCCCTCACCTCGGGGCGCAGCACCAGGATGCGGATCGGATGGCCCGCAGGAAAGACGAAGCCCGGCCGCGTCGCCGCCTTTTCCTGGGCCGGTGCCGCTGAACTGGCCAGCGCCAGCCCCGCGAGCATGAGCCGTAATCGTGCCATCCTTGCCTCCCCCCGGAGTGATCAAACCTCGCCGCCCGTCCTCGCGAGCCGATCCAATCAGATCAAGCCGCGGGATGTGGCTGCAACATTCTGTACTGCGCGACAAATCCCGGCTGACGCGTCTATCTTCAACGGTGTTCGACTCGCACTGGCGTCACCATCCGTGACAATCCTATGGCTATACTTTGCGACTGTACAGTCAAGACCTGACGTTTGTTAGATAACCAAAGCATGCCTGCTTGTATGGCGGGAACCGCAACTCGGCGCGCCTTGAAACTTGCTACGATGTCTGCAGCTTGACTAGCATCCCTTGCCTGCCCCTCGAACGCCTCGCGATCGATTGCCTCGCCTGCCGCGATGCGCCACCATGGCCTGACGAACGATGGCACCACGCCGTCACGCGCCACAGAAGAGTGGCCAATGAAGCGAGAGGATTGCTGTGATTGCCAAGCGATTGTCCAAGTCCATAGCCATGGCCGTGCTACTCGGCGGCCTGTCGCCGGCGGTCGCGCAGGAGGTGCTGGACACGGATCCCAATACCCTCGCGCCATCCAAGGACCCCAAGCGTGTCGCCAACGGCCTGGCGCAGACCCCGCCAATGGGCTGGAACAGCTGGAACAAGTTCGCGTGCAACGTCAACGAACAGACGATCCGCGCCACCGCCGATGCGATCGCCGCCAACGGCATGAAGGCGGCCGGCTACCAGTTCGTGGTGATCGACGATTGCTGGCACGGCACCCGCGACGCCAACGGCTTCATCGGCGAAGACAAGACCCGCTTTCCTTCGGGGCTCAAGGCGCTCGGCGACTATGTCCATGCCAAGGGCCTGAAGTTCGGCATCTATTCCGATGCCGGCACCAAGACCTGCGGCGGCCGCCCGGGTAGCCAGGGCCATGAATATCAGGATGCCGTCACCTATGCGCGCTGGGGTGTCGACTATCTCAAATACGATTGGTGCTCGACCGGCACGCGCAACGCCGAGGAAGCCTATGCGACCATGGCCGATGCGCTGAAGGCGAGCGGGCGGCCGATCTTGTTCTCGATCTGCGAATGGGGCACCTCCAAGCCCTGGCTGTGGGCGAGCAAGATCGGCAACATGTGGCGCACTACCGGCGACATCACCGACAAATGGAAGGGCAAGTATAGCTACAGCTGGGGCGTCGCCTCGATCGCCGACCTCAACGAGCCGCTGTGGCCGTTCGCCGGGCCGGGCCATTGGAACGATCCCGATATGCTCGAGGTCGGCAACGGCGGCCTCAGCGACATCGAATATCGTGCGCATTTCTCGTTGTGGTCGATGATGGCGGCGCCACTGATCGCCGGCAACGACATCGCCGCGATGTCGCCCGAGACGCGCGCCATCCTGCTCAACCACGATGTGATCGCGGTCGACCAGGACGCGCTCGGCATCCAGGGCCATCGGGTATCGCAACAGGGCGACCTCGAGGTCTGGACCAAGCCGCTCGCCGACGGCGGCCGCGCGGTGCTGCTGTGGAACCGTGGCGAGGCGCCGGCGACGATCGCCGCCGACTGGACGACGCTCGGCCTGCCGACCACGGTGCGCCTCCATGTCCGCGACCTCTGGCAGCATCGCGACCTCGGCACCCACAACGGCCGCTACCAGGCCGAGGTCACGCCCCATGGTGTGGTCATGCTGCGGCTCAAGGCCTGATCGCACCGTTCTGATGCAGGTGCCGGCCGAACCACGCGATCCCGACCGGCACTTGCGCTTCATTTCGTATTTCAATTTTGCTTTTTACGTCGCGGTGCGTCAAACCGGGCGCGACCGAAAGAGATCGGCACTGAGGGGATAGACAATGCGACTGGGCGTGATGGCATCTGCGTGGGCAATCGCGTGGGCGGTTCCGGTGGCGGCGCAAACCTACGGGCCGATCAACGCCACCCTGCCGGCCGGCGGTGACAGCTATGCCAAGGCGATCGGCGGCGACAATGCGGCACCGATCGGCGTGGCCGAATGGACGCTCTCGGCCTGGATCGAGCCTTCCCGCTCTGACCCCGGCACTGTGCTGGTCGCCGGCTTCGGCGATCCCGCTGCCGGGCCGCGGCGCTTCATCGCGCTGGTCGATGGCCGCCCGGCGCTGGTCACCGAGGCCGACACGTTAGCCGCCCCGGCGATGCTGCCGAGCCGCGGCTGGCATCACATCGCCGCGACGATGAGCGGCGGCATCGCCCGTCTGTATGTCGATGGCCGCCAGGTCGGCCAACGCCGCCTCGCCGCGGCCCCGGTCGCTCCCGCCGCGCTGCTCGGCCCGCGCGGCGCCGGGCCGGCATTCGCCGGCCGGATCGCCGATTTCCGGCTCGATTCGACCGCGGCCAGCGCCGCCTCGCTGCGCACCGCCGCGCGCACCGCGCCCGATCCCGCCACCCTCGTTTTCCAGACCGGCAGTCCCACCTGGCCGGTCCAGGTCCGCCAGATGTATGGGCAGACGGCGCCGCAGGATGCCTGGACGCTGCCGACGTCGCGCGCGCCGCTCGGCAAGCCGGTCGCCAAGCCGGTCACCGCCAGCCCCGCGATCGCCGCGGCGGGCGCCGGCGAATGGACCGTCGGCGGCTGGCGCCTCGCGGAAGCGCCCAAGGTCACAGCGCCGGGCGACGCGATCAGCCGCGCCGGCTTCGATGCGGGCCGCTGGTATCCCGCGACCGTGCCCGGCACCGTGCTGACCACGCTGGTCGATCGCGGCGTCTATCCGGACCCCGGCTTCGGTCTCAACAACACCGCCATTCCCGAAAGCCTGGCGCGCCAGGATTATTGGTATCGCACCGAGTTCGACGTGCCCGCCGCGGCGACCCAGCAGCGCCAGCTGCTGACCTTCAAGGGCGTCAACTATGCCGCCGAGGTGTGGCTCAACGGCGCCAAGCTCGGCACGATAAAGGGCGCCTTCATCCGCGGTCATTTCGACGTCACCGGCAAGCTGCTCCCCGGCCACAATGCGCTGGCGGTACGGGTGTCGCCGCCGCCGCATCCCGGGCTCAACCAGGAGGAATCGCTCACCTCGGGCGTCGGCGAGAACGGCGGCATGATGATGCTCGACGGCCCGACCTTCGTCGCCACCGAGGGCTGGGACTGGATCCCGACCATCCGCGATCGCAACACCGGCCTGTGGCAGGGCGTCACCCTGCGCGCCACCGGCGCCGCCGAGATCGGCGATGCCCATGTCGTCACCGCACTGCCCCGCGCCGACAATTCGGTGGCCGAGGTGGAGATCACCGTCCCCGTCGCCAACCGCTCGGACCGGCCGGTCGCCGCCACCGTCCGCGCGCGGTTTGACGACGTCACCGTCGACAAGCAGGTCAGCCTCGCCCCCGGCGAGCACCGCGATGTCGTGCTGCGCCCGTCCGAGTTCGCGCAGCTTGCCGTCCAGCATCCGCGGCTGTGGTGGCCCAACGGCTATGGCGAGGCGGCGCTCCACGATCTGACGCTGACCACCAGCGTCGACGGCGCGACCAGCGACACCAAGCAGCTGCGCTTCGGCATGCGCCAGGTGACCTACGATCTTTCGCTGATGGATCAGGGCGGCGAGCTCGAGCGCGTCACGGTGGATCTCACCCGCGCCCGCGCGCTGGGGCCGCAGCCGATCGTCGACGGCAGCCACACCGGGATCCGCAAGGTGCCGAACGGCTGGGCCGCTAGCCTCTACCCCGGCGCCGAGAAGAGCGCGGCCGTCACCCCGCTGGTCGATGCACCCGGGCTGTCGCCCCATCTGGTGCTGCGCGTCAACGGCGTGCGGATCGCCGCGCGCGGCGGCAACATCGGCATGGACGATTTCATGAAGCGGGTTGATCGCGCTCGCCTCGAGCCGATGTTCCGCCTCCACAAGGATGCGCATCTCAACATCGTGCGCAACTGGGTGGGCCAGGACACCGAGGACACCTTCTTCGACCTCGCCGACGAATATGGCATGATGGTCCTGTCCGACTTCTGGGAGTCGACCCAGGACTATAACATCGAGACCGACGTCCCCGACGTGTTCATGGCCAACGCCACCGACGTGGTGAAGCGGTTCCGCAACCACCCGTCGATCGTCGTCTGGTTCGGGCGCAACGAGGGTGTGCCCCAGCCGGCGCTCAACGAGAGCCTGCAGAATCTGGTGCATGAGGAAGACGGCACCCGCCTGTACATGGGCTCGTCCAACCGGGTGAACCTGCAGAACTCGGGGCCCTACAACTGGCAGCCGCCCGAGACCTATTTTACCACCCATGCCCGCGGCTTTTCGGTGGAGGACGGCACGCCGTCGCTGCCGACGCTCGAATCCTGGCAGCGGACGATGGCGCCGGCCGATCAATGGCCGATCAGCGACGCCTGGGCCTATCATGACTGGCACCAGACCGGGAACGGCGCGGTAAAGACCTATACCGACACGCTGGCGAAGCGGTTCGGCGCGGGCACCAGCCTGCCCGACTTCGAACGCAAGGCGCAGATGATGCAGTATGAATCGTACCGCGCCATCTTCGAGGGCTTCAACGCCGGGCTGTGGAGCGTCAATTCGGCGCGGATGCTGTGGATGACCCAGCCGGCCTGGCCGTCGTCGGCCTGGAACATCTTCTCGTCGGATTACGATACGCAGGCGAGCTTCTACGGCGTCAAGAAGGCGTCGGAGCCGGTCCACGTCCAGATGAACCTGCCCGACGGCAAGGTGGTGCTGGTCAACAACGGGCTTGCCGCGCTCACCGGGGTGACGGTGCGCGCGCATGTCGTGGGCCTCGGCAACGAGCCGCTGCTCGATCGCGAGGCAAGCGTCTCGGTGCCCGCACAAGGGGTGGCCGACGCGCTGGCGCTCGACCTGCCGGGGTTGACCGGCAAGGGCATGGCGCTGATCCGCCTCACCGCCGTGGGCGGCGACGGCAAGGAGCTGTCGAGCAACCTCTATTGGCAGGGCGCCGACGATGCCGCCTATCAGGCGCTCACCAACCTCACGTCCGTCCCGCTCGCCACCACCGTCAGCCGCACGGTGGTGAACGACGAGACGGAGGTACGGGTAAGCCTCGCCAACCGCACCAAGACCCCGGCGCTCGAGGCCAAGCTGACGGTGATGAACGCCGATGGCAGCCAGGTGCTGCCGGCCTATTTCAGCGACAATTACGTGTCGCTGCTGCCCGGCGAGACCCGCGAGGTGACGATCCGCTATCCGAGCAGCAAGGCCAAGGGGGCGCGGGTGACGCTGCGCGGCTGGAACGTCGCCGCCGCGGCCGTGCCGATCCGATGATTGTCCGCCTTGTCGCCGCCGCCGCGCTCGCCGGGGCGGCGATGCCGGCAAGCGCGATGGCCGCGGATGCGCCGGTCGTCGCCGTCGAGGGCGGGCGGATCGCCGGCGAGAGGCTGGCGGACGGCCGCACCATCTTCCGCGCCGTGCCCTTCGCCGCGCCGCCGGTGGGGCCGTTGCGCTGGCGGCCACCCGCGGCGGTGCCGCAATGGCAGGGCGTCCGCGCCGCGCGCGGCGCGGCGCCGTCCTGTGCGCAGCTCGACGACGGCTGGAACAAGGCCAATGCGGATGGCAGCACCGAAGACTGCCTTTATCTCGAGATCGGCACCCCCGCGCTCAAGCCGGCAACGCCGCTGCCGGTGCTGGTGTGGATCCATGGCGGCAGCAACAAGGCCGGTGGCGGCGCCGGGACGGTACAGTCGTCGCTCGCCAAGCGCGGGATCGTGCTGGTCTCGGTGCAATATCGTCTTGGCCCGCTCGGCTTTATGGCGCATCGGGCGCTGACCGCCGAAAGCCCCGATCATGCCTCGGGCAATTACGGATTGATGGACCAGCAGGCGGCGCTGCGCTGGGTCCGCCGCAACATCGCGGCGTTCGGGGGCGATCCGGCGCGGGTGACGATCGGTGGCGAATCCGCCGGTGCGCAGGATGTCGGGCTGCAGCAGGTGTCGCCGCTCGCCGCCGGCCTGTTCGCCGGCGCCATCGAAGAGAGCGGCACCGCCGGCTTTGGCTGGCCCACCCGCGATCTGGCGACCAGCGAAGCGATCGGGGACGAGATCGCGACCCTCGCCGGCGCGCCCGCGGCCACTGCCGATGCGCTGCGCGCGCTGCCTGCCGATCGGCTGCTCACCGCGGCGCGGCGGATCCACACGCCGAACGGCCTGCCCGAGCCGGGCACGGTATGGCTGCAGACCACGATCGACGGCCATGTCATCACCGAGCCGCCAGCCATCACCCTCGCGCGCGGCGCGGGGGCCCGCGTGCCGCTGCTGATCGGCGCCAATGCCCGCGAGATCGGCTTCTACGATGATGCCGCGACCGCGCGTGCCGCGCTTGCGCGCGCCTATCCCGGCCACGGCGCCGAGGCGGCCCAACTCTACGGGCTGGCCGGCGCAACGCTGCCCGCGGACGATCCCGTGTTCGGCCCGGCGACGCTCCACGCCGCCACCGATGTCGTCTTCACCTGCCCCACCAGCCTGGTCGCCACCGCCCGGACCCGGGCGGGCGTGCCGGTCTGGCGCTACCGGTTCGGCTATGGCGCCACCGTGTCGCACGCCAGCGAGCTGCGTTACGTGTTCGGCAACCCGGGCGAGCAGGGCATCCCGGCCGATGCCGCGCCGCTCCAGGCCTATTGGGCGAATTTCATCCGGGCCGGCGATCCCAATGGCGCAGGGCTCGTTCGGTGGGACGGCCACGGCCCCTCGGGCCGCTATCTCGCCTTTGCACCGACCGGGGCAGGCATGCGGCAGGACGGCGGCACGGCGCCCTGTTCCTGGGCCGTCTACCCCTGAGCGGTCATTCACCGTCTGGATCCAAAGGAGCGTTCATGTCCGCAGCCCGGCTCGTCCCTGCCCTCGTCGCGCTGACGCTCGCCAGCACGCCTGCCTTCGCCCAAGGCCAGGTAACTCCCGCAGCTGCGACGGACGCGCCGCGCTTCGCCCGCATCTTCACTGATCATGCCGTCCTGCAACGCGGCCGCCCGATCGCGGTGTGGGGCTATGCGAAGCCGCGCGCCACGGTCCGCGTCACGCTGGGCGACGCGGCGGCGTCGGTGCGGGCCGATGCCCGCGGCTCGTGGCGCGCCACGCTGCCTGCCCACGATGCCGGCGGCCCCTATGCGCTGACCGCCACCGCCGGCGGCGCGCAGGCGCGGCTCGCCGACGTGATGGTCGGCGACGTCTACCTGTGCTCGGGCCAGTCGAACATGGAATTCCCGGCGCGGCTGTCCACCGGTGCATGGAGCGGCCTCGGTGCGCCGGCCGACCCGGGCTTGCGCTTCGTCACGATCACCAAGGCCAGCGAGCCAGCGCCGCTCGCCGATCTGCGCGATGCCGTGGCCTGGAAGACAGCCGCCCCCGACACCGTTGGCGACGCCTCGGCCGTCTGCTTCTATATGGCTCGTTCGCTGCGCAAGACACTGAAGGTGCCGATCGGCTTCGTCGCCGCCGACTGGGGCGGCACCACCATCGAGGGCTGGATCAGCGCCACGGCGCTGCGCACGCTGCCGGCTTATGCCCCAGGCATCGGCCAGGTAGCCCGGCTGGCCAGTGACCCGGCCGGCGCAAAGGCCGACGACGCCCGGCGTCAGGAAGCCTGGTGGGACGCGCACCTCGCCGGGTCCGCGTCGCAGCGCGCCTGGATCGCGCCCGGCTTCGACGACGCCGCCTGGCCGTCCATCTCGCCGGCAGGGTCATGGAAGGAGGCGGGCATTCCCGCGCTCGCCGGCTTCGATGGCGTGATGTGGCTGCGCCAGCGGATCACGCTGACCGCCACGCAGGCAGCCGCGGCGAACTCCCTTCTGCTCGGCACGATCGACACCTTCGATACCTGCTGGGTCAACGGCCAGCGGGTCGGCAGCGGCACCGCCAATTGGGCGACGCGCGACTATCCGCTGCCCGCAGGCACGCTCCATGCCGGCGCCAACGAGATCGTGCTACGGGTGCTCGGTGGTGGCGGCCTGACCGGCGACCCGCAGGCACGCGGCATCAAGACGGGTGACGGCACGCTGATCCCGCTGGATCGGGCCTGGCGCTACCAGCTCGGCGCGCGCGCCACCGGCCTGTCGGTCGCGCCGGCGCCATGGGACGTGCCCAACAGCCTCACCACGCTCTACAACGGCATGATCGCGCCGATCGCCGGCTATGGCTACACGCTCGCTGCCTGGTATCAAGGCGAGTCCAACACCGCTGCCGCGCGCGACTATGCGACGCTGCTACCGATGATGATGGCCGACTGGCGGCGCGCAGCCGGGCAGCCCACCCTGCCCTTCCTCATCGTCCAGCTCGCCGCCTATGGCCTGCCGCGCAGCGAGCCCGGCGAGTCCGACTGGGCAACGCTGCGCGATATCCAGGCCAAGGTCGCCCGCGCCGACGCGCATGCCGCGCTGGCGACTGCGCTCGATGTCGGCGATCGCTTCGATATCCACCCCTCGCAGAAATCGGTGGTCGGCGAGCGGCTTGCCCGCGCCGCCCGGGCGCGTGCTTATGGCGAGCCGATCGCCGCCGGCGGCCCTGAAGCACTGGCGGTAACACGCGGGACCAACACGCTCGCGATCCGCTTCCGCGACGCGGGCGCAGGGCTGCGCACTTATGGCGCCGATGTAGCGATCGGCTTCGAGGCGTGTGACGCGACGCGCTGCCGCTACGTGCCGGGCAAGGCGGCCGGCGATGTTGTGACGTTGGCGGTGGATGATGCCGCCGCCGTCACCCGCGTGCGCTATGCCTGGGCGGATGCGCCGCCGGTCAACCTCTACAGTAGCGACGACCTGCCCGCGGTGCCGTTCGAGCTGAAGGTGGACGCGCCCTGAAGCGGGCATCTCTGCCCATCTCTCCCTATATGCGCCCGGAACGCATCACTGGAGCGAGACCGACCTCATGACCGACCCTCACAGCCGCTACGCCACCCGCCTCGGCCTCTATATCGATGGCGAGTGGATCACCGAGGGTCGCGAGACACAGCCGGTGCTTGATCCCGCCACCGGCGCGACGCTGGCGGCGCTGCCGCTCGCCACGAGCGCCGATCTCGATCGCGCACTGGACGCTGCCGAGCGCGGCTTCCGGCTGTGGCGGGCGACACCGCCGCAGGAACGCGCCGCGGTGCTGTCGCGCACCGCCGCGCTGGTCCGCGAGCGTGCCGATCTGCTGGCGACGATCGCGACGCTCGAGGAGGGCAAGCCCTTCGCCGAGGCCAAGGGCGAGGTCGGTGCCACTGCGGCACTGCTCGACTTCCACGCCGGCGAGGCGGTGCGCATCTATGGCCGCGTGCTGCCGCGCCCGGTCGGCACCCGCTCGCTGGTGCTGCACCAGCCGGTCGGCCCGGTCGCGGCGTTCTGCGCGTGGAATTTCCCGGTGATGAACCCGGTCCGCAAGCTTTCGCCGGCGATCGCCGCGGGCTGTTCGGTGATCCTCAAGCCGAGCGAGGAGACGCCGGGCGCCGCGGTGGAGATCCTGCGCTGTTTCGAGGATGCGGGCCTGCCCGCCGGCGTCGCCCAGCTCGTGTTCGGCGTGCCGGATGCCGTGTCGCGCCAGCTGCTCGCCTCGCCCGTCACCCGCAAGCTCAGCTTCACCGGCTCGGTCCCGGTCGGCAAGCATCTGCTCAAGCTAGCCGCCGACACGGTGATGAAGACGACGATGGAGCTCGGCGGCCACGGCCCGGTGCTGGTGTTCGACGATTGCGATCTCGACCGCACGCTCGACATTCTCGTCCAGCACAAATTCCGCAACGCCGGCCAGGTCTGCGTCGCGCCGACCCGCTTCCATGTCCAGGAGGGCATCTACGACCGTTTCGCGCAGGGGTTTGCCGAGCGCGCCAAGGCGCTCAAGATCGGCAACGGGCTCGACGCGGGGACGCAGATGGGGCCGATGGCCAATCCGCGCCGGCCCGAGGCGATCGCCGGGCTGATCGACGAGGCGGTCGGCGCCGGGGCACGGCTGCTCACCGGCGGCGTCCACGAAGATGGCGACGGCTTCTTCTTCACCCCCACCGTGCTCGCCGACGTGCCGCTGGCGAGCGGGGCGATGAACGAGGAGCCGTTCGGCCCGGTCGCATTGATCCGCCCCTTCGCCACCGTCGATGATGCGATCGCCGAGGCCAACCGCCTGCCTTATGGCCTCGGCGCCTATTGCTTCACCGAGAACGGCCGACGTCAGAACCGGCTCGGCGACGAGATCGAGGCAGGGATGATCGCAATCAACAACGTTCGGATGAGCTGGGCCGACGCGCCGTTCGGCGGCATGAAGGACAGCGGCTACGGCTCGGAGGACGGTCCCGAGGGCATCGCGGCTCATCTCGTCACCAAGGCGGTGCATATCGCCTGAGCCAACCGCCATGGTCAGGCGGGTGACGGGTGCGCCGGCGCCGTCACCCGCCTATGGAGGCGCCATGGCGAAGAAGAAGCGCTTTCTCACCGCGGTGATGGCCGACGGGTATAGCAAGACGATCGGCCCCACCGCGGCGCCCTTCACCCATTATTGGCGCATCGTCGCCGATCTCGGCGGCGGCCGCATCGAGGTGTTCTGGGGCCATGCCAAGTCGCTCAAGGAGGCTGCCAGCAAGAAGGCCGCGGCCGCCGACGCGGCGCTGCAGCGCGGCTGGAAGGACTATCGCTTTGAGGTCGTCGAACTCACCGAAAGCGCCGAGCCGCCGCGCTGAGCACGGCGCCCTGGCATGAAGCCTGCCTGCCCTATCCCGCCGTTCGCCCTGAGCCTGTCGAAGGGTGATAAGCCCCACCGTGCTTCGACAAGCTCAGCACGACCGGGGCCACATGCGTTCCCGCTACTTCAGCCGGCACGAGCCCGATAGCCGTCGGTCAACGTGCCGAGGAAGGCGATGATGTCCTCGATCTCGGCATCGGTCATCGGGTGCTGCTCGCCGGGTTTTCGGTCGAACGGCGCATCGGCGGTGTCGATGTTGGCGCGGTAGCGCGCCGGCAGGTCGTCGTAGAGCGCGACATGCCCGCGGGCGTCATGCGGGTAGATCCGCGCCGGGTCTGTCGCACGTAGATTGTAGAAATCGAGCACCTGCCTGAGGCTGTGGTAGACGCCATTGTGGAAGAAGATGCCGCGCGTCGCCGCGTTGCGCAGCGTCGGCGTCAGGAACATGCCGCAATATTGAGTCTGGCGGGCGAGATCGGTGCGGCGCGGCCCGCATAGCCCCATGTCGACGTGGTGTGGATCGCGGTTGGCGGCGAGGCCACGGTTGCGCGGCACGCCGAGCGCCTCATATTCGGTGTCAGTGAACAGCGGCGGCATGCCGTCGGCGCCCGGCTGGCTGAGGTGGCACGCGGCGCAATTGCCCTTGGCGGGATCGTTGAACAGCCGCAGCCCGCGCATCTCGGCGTGGCTCAGACGCGCATGGCCCTCCAGCCACTGGTCGTATTTGCTGTCGAAGCGATGGAAGCTGCGATCCTCGATCTGGTAGCGCGACAGCGCCGACATCGCCTCGGCGAACAGCATCTCGGCATTGCCGCCGAGCCCCTTGCCGAACAATGGCTCGAGCAGCCGCGGATAGCCGGCGCGTACGAGCTTGCGCGCGACATCGGCGACGTCCTTGTTGGCCATCTCGGCCGGGTCCATCATCGGCCCCGTCGCCTGCGCCATCAGCGTGTCGCTGCGCCCGTCCCAGAACAGCCCGCCGCGCGGCACCAGCGCGACGCTGGTGGTGGCGACGCCCGCGGCCTTGGTTGCGCGCTGCGTGCCAGCAGCCTGGGCGGCGAGCTGGTCGAGCGGGATCGGCGCATCCTCGTCGGCCGCTGGGCCGATCGCGAAGGCGGTCTGGCGATAGAGATAGGTCAGCGTCGGTGGCGGCCGCAGCCCCTCGGCGATCATCTGCGGACCGCCGAGTTGGACGAAGCGGCCGTTGGGCGGGCCATAGGCATGTGCGGCGCTGTGGCAGGAGGCGCAGGATTGTTGGCCGGAGGCGGACAGCGAGGGATCGTTGAAGATGCGCTGGCCGATCGTCGCCAGCGCGGTGAGCGGTTGCACCGGCGGGCGGATCAGCACCACCGGGTGGGGATTGGCGCCGGTAACATTCTCTACTAGCCGATCGAACATCCGCGGCGCAGCCTGTGGCCTCAGCAGAATGACGGCGAGGCCTAGGAGGATTGCGGCCATGCAGCCGAGCCCGGCGAGCACGAGCAGGCGGCGTGCCCGCACGAGCGATGAGGGGGCCGTGGCGGGGGTAGAGGCGCTCGGCATCGGCCGTCCTGTCAAAGTCCGCAGGGATACCGCGGGAGAGTACCGACGACAGGACGTCGTGCCGGATCAACCGGCGCGACGTCCTGTCGGTTCATGGATCCCGGTGCAGCGCGTACCGCACCGGGTGGTGCCTAGGATCAGGCCGGCGGGTTTGCGACCTTGGTGCCGAGCACCGGATCGAGGTACAGCGGCGTGGTGTGCGGCGCTGCGGTGAAGTCGAACATGTTCATGATCGTCCCCGCGACGCTGTCGTTGGAGCCCCCGCCGAGGCGCTGGCCCTTCAGCCAATTGTCTTCGATAAAGCGAACCACCGACGACTGGGTGATCGGCGTGCTGTCGACGTAGTTCACCTTGGCATAAGGCGAGATCAGCAGGAACGGGATGCGCGACCCGGGGCCGCAGCGGCCGTTGACCGGCGCGCCGGTGAGGCCGAGCGCCTGCAGCGCGGATGGGCCGGTGCACTTGCCGGGCGCGGTGACCTGATCGGCGGTGGCGTCGAACGAGCCGAACTGGATGTTGGGCGACTGGTGATCGTACCAACCGTCGGAATCGTCATACAGCACCAGCACCGCGGTGTTCTTCCAGTCCGGCTGCTGCTGGAGGAAGTTGATCGTCTGGGCGACGAACGCCTGCTCGTCGAGCGGGTTGGAATTGCCCGGGTGGCCATCCTGATAGGCCGGCGCCTTGATGTAATTGACCGACGGATAGTTGCCCGCCTTCACCGCGGCGACGAAGTCGTTGTAGTCATATTGGTGATGCACCGGCGTGGTCGAGCCGGTCGCGTCGAGCGTGGTCTCGGTATGGCCGATCATCGCTACCGAGCTCGGCCGCGTATGCTGCGGGTTCTGCGTCGAGGCATAATATTGGAACCAGGCGTGGTGCGGGCTGTAGTCCACCACCGTGCGGCTGGTGTTGGGCGAGACGGTGCTGCGCTTGCAGGCGGTGGTCGCGTTGGCGTTGGTCGTGGTGAGGTCGAAGCCACCCATGAAGCCGCCCCAGGTGATGCCTGCGGCGTTCAGCAGATCGCCGATGTTCTTGCCGGCCATCATCACCGGGTTGGTGCCGGTGGTGCAGGTGTCGCCCTTGGGATCGGGATCGCCGATCACGCTGAAGCTGCCCTGCCCGTCGGCGACGGTGCCGGTGCCCGAAGCGTTCGACGCGCCGTTGGTGGTGCCGGCGACGACGTTGAGCGCACCGGGCGTTGATGGGCCGAACGAGTCGGTGAACGCATTGTCGTTCATCGCGAAGTTCTGCGCGTAGCTCCACAGGGCGGTGACGGTGTTGCCGTCGAAATAGCCCATCACCTGCGCCGCGGTTCCGAACGCGCCAGCGCCGCCGCTGGTGCCGCGGCCGGTGTTGGCGACGAAGGCGTCCATGCGGCCGTTGTCGGTCGCCAGCTGCTCGGGCGTGTAATTATGGTTCTGGCTGGTCGTGTCATATTGTGCCCGGTCCAGGCGGAACGGGTTCATCAGCGACGGCGAGATGCCGGTCGCCAGGTTGCTGGCGTTGGTGGTGTTGGGGTTGTTGGTGAGCAGCGTCGAATTACGAAGATAGCCGTTGACCTGCGGCGTGCCGCTGACCGCCGTGAACCCCGGCTCACCGGCCGGGTTGGTCGCCGACGGATAGGTGCCGAAATAATGGTCGAACGACTGGTTCTCGCCGAAGATCACCACAAGGTGCTTGATCGGCGTCGCCGTGGTCAGCGCATCCTGTTCGGATGCGACCGGCGTCGGGGTGGGTGTGGGCGTCGGAGTCGGCGCCGGGCCGCTGCCGTCGGACCCGCACGAACTCAGCAGCAATGCGATGCACGCTACCTTGGCGGAAGAATATAACCCCTTACGAAACATCGCGAGACTCCCTGGCCGAACGCGTTGCTTCGCTCCCCGCCCACTCCCGGAAGAGCGACAAGCGTCATCAATGCGGATTTACCGGCATGCCAAAAGAACAATGTGAGCGGCAGGATGCCTGCCGTATTGTTCCAACAGCATGGCAACGTGACAGCTGCATGACCGATCAGATCAAAATCGCATCACATCGTCTTTTGGTCGCGCGGGTTACATCGCGTCGCCGCAGGAACTGTACAGCAATACCGGCGCGGGTGCGCCGTTGCTGGAACGGCGTCGAGTTGCGCATCTAGTGGAGATCGCCACCGCGGGGCCGAGTGCGCCGGACATCGGTCACGAAAAAGCCCGCCTCGTTGCCGAGGCGGGCTCCTTCATTCGCGCACCGCGGATCAGAGGTTGGCGGTGATGCTGATCGCAACCTGCCGGCCGAGCGCGTCGTAGCGCTGCGGGAAGGTGTTGCTGTACGAGAGGCTGTAGCTGTACGAATTCGGGATCACCGGCGGCGTCCGATCGAACATGTTGTTGGCCGAGAACTGGATCGAATAGGCCTTGCTGACGCGGAAGCTCAGCGCGAGATCGAAATAGTCATAGGCCGGGATGCGGAAGTAGTCGCTCCGGGTGGAACCCTCCACATAGCCGATGCTCGTGTCACCCGAGTTGCTGACGTTGGTCAGCGAGCTGAGGTGCCGCCAATTGAACGACGCCGTGAGGAAGCGATCTTGCGTGGTGTAGGTGGTACGCAGGCTGCTGGTCCACTTCGGGATCAGCTGGCCGCAGCCGCCGCCGAAATAGCCCACGCAATTGTACTTGGCGAGGATCGGGGAGTCCTGGCCACCCGCCAGGGTCGTCAGCGAGCCCGAGAAGTCGAAGTCGAGCCGGCCCAGATTCTCCAGCCGCAGGCCGTACTGCCCCTGGAAATCCCAGCCATAGGACTTGCTCTTGTAATAGTTGGTCGTGCCCTGGCGGATGAAGCCCGTGGTCGGGTTCGTGGCAGGATCGCTATCGAGCGTGCCGTCCGGGTTGCGGACGAACATGTCGCAGAAAAAGGCGTTGCCGGTCGCGGCGCAGCCGGTCGAGAAGTAGCTATAGTCGTTGTAGCCGATCGAGTCGTTGAGATCGACCATGAAGCGGTCGACCGAGAAGCTCAGGCCGGGCAGGAAGCGCGGCTTGACGATCACGCCGAAGGTCTTGGTGTAGGCCGTCTCCGGATCCACCGTGAAGTCGCCGCTGCGATAGGTGCAGCCGACGTCCGTCGGGCAGAGCAGGGTCGGGCTGCCGTAGAGGTTGGCGGCAAGACCGGTCGCGGCGCAGGCCTGGGCCGAGGCGACCGGGGCACCATAGGTGCCATTGGCGTTCACCGTTGGCGCGCAGATGTCCTGGTAGCTGGTGGTCAGGCGACCGTAGCCGACGTTCTTGCCCTGGAAGGCCTCAACCACGGTCGGCGCACGCTGCGCACGGTTGACCGAGCCGCGGAAGGTGAGATCCGGGATCGGCGCCCACAGCCCTTCGAGCTTCCAGGTCGAGAAGGTGCTCGGGTTGCTGCTGTACTTGGACGCGCGATAGGCGCCGTTGAACTGCAGCAGGTCGGCGAACGGCTTGTGCTCGACGAGCGGCGCCTGCAGCTCGATGCCGCCCTCCCAGGCATGCTGGCTCAGATTCTGATCGCTGCCGCCGTAGCGGGAGATCCACAGGTCATCGAGATAGCTGTTGAGCTGGTCCTCGCGGAACTCGCCCGTGAACGCGACCGCGACGCCCTGGTTCGCCCACGGGCTCTTGATGCCATAGGTACCAAGGTCGCCCTGGATGGTGGCGACGACGTTGTAGAGCTTGTTGACGGTAACGTCGTGCGCGTAGCTGCCGTTGATCAGATAGTTGAACAGCGCCGTATTGTTGGTCGCCGAGTTGGCGCTGAACGGGTCGAAGGGCACGCAGCCGTCCGTACCGCCATTGGCGCAGGTGATCGTGCCGTTGTTGTTGACCGTGGTGATCGCATTCTGGATCTTGTCATAGTCCGCATTGGCCCAGGCATAATCCTGGCGGTTGCGGGCATAGACGCCGCCGACATCATAGCTCCAGCCGCGGGCGATCTCGCCGCGAACACCGGCGGAGATGCGCAGGCCGTTGTTGAGATAACGGTCCTCCTGGTCCGGCGCGCCGGTGAGACGGTAGCGCAGGTCGACCGGGACGGTGGCGCTGGTGCCGGCAGCGGTGCCGCACAGCGTCTGCGACTGTGACGTCGACAGATAGGGATTGTTGCAGCTGAGGGTATAGGGTGTGCTGCCGTTGGCCGCATAGCCGCTGACGGCGGCCGGATAGTAGTTCTGCGACTGATCGCGAAACCACATCGCATTCGCGTAGATTTCGGCGGCATCCGAAATCTTGAACGAGGTGAACGTGCCGGCATTCCACCGATCGTCGGCGCGCTGGTACGAATAGTTGCTGTAGTAATTGTCGCCGAGCGCGGTGGTGTACGGCACGAAGGTGCGCGTGCCGTTCGGGTTGTTGATGTAGGTGCCGGTGGTGTTGTAGCCGCCGGTGCCATTGGGTGCCAGGGATGCTACATAGCCGTTGGGCGAGTAGGTCGAGGTCGAGCAGCCGAGCGGTCCTTCGATGTTATCCGACACGGTCTGCGTCAGATAGCAGCCAGACGTGGAGCGCGCCGACAGCGGCACGAAATCGCTGTGACGATAATCGACATAGGCCGAGATGTGAAACCGGTCGTCGAACATCTTCTTGCCGACGGTCAACGTCAGATCCGAACGGCCACCGTCGAAGGTGTTGCCCTGGGTCGGCTGGGTGAAGTTGTAGTTGCCGGCGGTCTGCGAGGCGAGGCTCGACTTGTTGTCGTGCGCGTAGAAGTTGTAGTTGCCGTTGAGCTGGATGCCCTGGAAATCATTGTCGAGAACGAAGTTGACGACACCCGCGATCGCATCCGAACCATAGACCGCCGAGGCACCGCCGGTCAGCACGTCGACGCGCTTGAGCAGCGAGGTCGGGATCATGTTGACGTCTTCGCCGTTCATCGAGCCAAGGCGCTTGCCGTCGACCAGGACGAGCGTGCGCTCAAAGCCGAGGTTGCGCAGCTTGATGCGCTGGCGGCCATCTGAATCCTGGTAATTCTGCTGGCTGTCCGGCGCGATCTGCGGCACGCGGTTGAGCACGTCCTCGACGTTCACCGCTGCCTGCTGGTGGATCTCGTCGGCCGTGACCGAGGTGATCGGCGCCGCGGCGGTGGCGTTCGGCCGATTGATGCGTGAACCGGTGACGACGATGTCGCGATTTGCCGCCTGCCCGCTCGCAGGCTCGGCGCTCGTGGACTGCGCGGCCTCGTTGCCGCTCGTGGCGGGGCTCGTCGCAGGGCTGCCCTGAACCGTGGGATCAACCGTCTGTTGCGCCATCGCCGGTGCCGCAAACACCGTCGTGATGCAGGTGGAAGCCAGTAACAAGCCGTGCCATCTGTTCATGTGCATTTCCCTTTGATGTCCCCCGGAAACCTGTTCGCTGCGTCGTCTCAGGCTGCTGGGCGCGCGGGCTTTTCGGCAGGCGCCGCCCCTGCCCACCTCGCCCGTCAGCACGACCTCGCTGCTTGAGCGTCTTAGGTCGCACGGCCGTTGCCTCAGGTTCAATACCAAAACCTGTCCATTTGCATGTTTTGTGGCGGACCAGTGATATAGAAGCAACAATCGCACATGAGCATCTTTCCAGCTGCTCCTTTGATGCGCTGGGCAATCGCGCGCCTGTCTCGGACAAGGAGGGGAATTTGCAGGAAACGTGATCCTCGCAACCCTATCGGACGCTAGTTTTCGGCCCTAAAGGCGATACAAACAGACGAAGCGAGCGCGGCTTTCGCAAGAGCAGATCCACTGCATTCTGTATAAGACCAAAGCGGGATCTTTCGCACAGGAGACCTCACGATGTTGCAGACCACCGAATCCGCAGACCGCATTCGGGAGTTGCTCGCGCGCAATCTCCAGCAGGTCTTTGGCGAAGCAGACGCCGAGCGCCGACGCGCAGCGGTGGAGGAATTGTGGGCCGAAGACGGCGTGCTGTACGTGCCGCCCGGAGCGATTGTCGGCCGCGACGCGATCAGCAGTTTTGCCGGCGACCTGCGGGCGACGCATCTGGACTTCGTCTATTCACCCCAGGGTAGCCCACAGGTAATGCAGAATGCGGGGCGCATCGCCTGGGGGATCGGCACGCCCCGGCGAGGCGCCGGCCTATACGGGTTGGGACGTGATCATCGTGCGCGACGGCCGCATCGCCGCGCTCTACGTGTTTCTCGACGAGACGTCCGACGAGTTCCGTCGCAGCAGCGCGCCCACGCAAGGGTGAGACGCCAGCGCGCGCTCCCGCGGCCGGCCGGTGCGCGGACATGCGAGGCAATCGTTGCCGAGCGATCGCCCGCCAAGCCTCAGTAGGAGAAGCGCAGCGTACCGATGACGCTGCGCGGCGCGGCGTAGAAACCCTGCCCCCATTCGAGCGAGTTGATGTACTTGGCGTTGCCGACGTTGCGAAGGTTGACCGTGGCCTCGACGCGCTTGGCGACGCGAACCCCGGCAAGCAGATCCAGCGTTGCGTACCCGCCCTGGCGGATCGGCAAGCCGCTGGTATCGTCGCTCCCTCGCGTTGCGCTCTGATAGCGCAGGTTCGCGCCAAGCTTGAGATCGCGCCATTCGGGCACCTGATAGGTTGCGGTCGCCTTGAGCGTATCGCGGGGGACGAACAGCCGCGCGCCATTCCCATCGTCGTCGCGCAGCCGCAGGTGGGTGAACCCGCCGGCGAGCAGCCAGCGCGCCGTAATGCGGCCGGAGACTTCCGCCTCGACCCCTTCCGCCGTGACCCGGCTGCCGGTATAAAAGGAGGTGCCGATCGGCCCGGGGCCGTTGGTCCCGTCGAACGTGCCCACATAGTTCGCCAGGTTCGTCTGCCGCGCCCGGAACACCGCGGCCGTGGCGTACAGCCGGCCCTCGAGCCAGTCGCCCTTGATCCCCGCCTCGATGTTGGTGCCCTTGGCGGGGTCTAGCCGCCGGTTGGTGGCATCCACCTCGGTCTGCGGATTGTAGATGTCGGTGTAGCTTGCATAAAGCGTCAGGTGCGGGGCGACGTCGAACAACAGCCCCGCATAGGGGCTGACCGCGCTGTTGCTGCGAGACTGGTCGGTACCATAGGATGTGCCGGTGGTGCGCAGCCAGATCGCCGAGACGCCGACCACACCCTTGAGCCTATCCGCGAGATCGAGGTGCGCCGCACCGTAGAGGCGCGTCAACCGGTCATGCACGCGGGCCTGGAGCTCGGGCGTGGCAAAGCTGGGCTCGGCGGGGGTGAAGGAGGAAAGCTGGCGGATGTCGCCATAATCGATGCCGGTATCGGCATCGCCGTCATATTCGACGTCGCTTGCCCAGCCGTTGGAAACGCCGAGCGCCAGCTGGTGGCGGCGGCCAAACGCCTCGACACTGCCGGAGGCATAGCCGTCGATCAGATATTGCTTGTAGAAGGACGGGTAGAGGCCGGCCGATCCGGTCACGCCGTCTCCGGTGACGGGGTCCGGCCCGGTCTCCCCGCCCGAGGCGTAGAGTATCTTGGCATCGGATTTGAGATCGCGATAGGTGAAGACGCCGCGCACTGCCCAGTCGCCGCCCAGTTTCCAGGCGAGCTCGCCAAAGGCGGTCTGGTCGAGGTTGTTCCAATAGGTCCATGGCGCCGAGGTGGAGGCCGAGCGCTTGTAGGGAATGCGCGTGCCGTCGGCGAACACCAGCGGCAACCCGCCCCACAGCACGCCGTCGGCGCGATTGTCCTGCCGCGAATAGCCAAGGGTCGCGGTGAGACGCGGCGTCAGGTCGAACGCGAGCAGCCCGGCTACGACATCGCGGTTGGTGGAATTATAGTCGAGATAGGAGCCCTGCTCCTCATGCGCCCCGATCACCCGCGCGCGAATGGTGCCGGCGGCATTGAGCGGCCCCGACACGTCGGCCTCGACGCGCCACATGTCGAACGATCCGCCATAGGCGGACGCGTTGGCCTGGAACTGTTCGGTGGGTCGCTTGCGCAGATAATTGATCGTTGCCGATGGGTTGCCCACCCCGGTCATGATCGCATTGGCACCGCGGACGATGTCGACGCGCTCGTACAGCACGGTATCGACGTCGCCGAGCTGGATACCGGTCTGCACCGCCAGGCCGATCCCGTCGACCTGGCGATTGGTGACGGCAAAGCCGCGCGCGGTGTAGTCGGTCCGGTCCGTCTCGTTGCGGTTGACGTTCACGCCCACCGCCTGATCGAGCACGTCGGTGATGTTGGTAAGCGCGAAATCCTCGATCCGCTCGCGATCGATCACCGACACCGATTGCGGCGTCTCGCGCAGCGACAGGTCGAGCCCGGTTGCGGACGCGCTGTCGTTGATCCCCGTCTCGTTCACCTTGGCACCCGTGACGACGATATCGGTACCCCGGCGGGGCTGATCGGCATCGTCCTCGGCGCGAGCCGGGAGCGAAAGCGCAAGGTGCGACACCGTCACGGCAATGGCTGCGGCCAGTTTTCGGTTCATCATCGATCGTTCCCCCCTCAAGGACGATCGCCCCTATGAATATCGCTAATGCTAGTCAATCTTAATAGCAGCATCTGCTTGGGCGCCGCGGCGGTGCTGATTGCCGCGGGCGAACCGTGGCACTGCTCAGCCCGCTCTAGTCCGCTCTGGCTGCTCTGCCTGCATGACGGCCGGCAGCAATCAGCTCATCCTTGGTGAGGTAGCGCTCCGAGCCATAATAAGCGCGGAGCAGATCGGGCGCATTCTGCGCGGGATCCTTCAGCCAGCGGGTATGCCAGGTCATGAACCACAGCCAGTCCGCTTGTGGGCCCAGCCCTTGCGGATCGGGGATCGGTCCGTTCTCGTGCAGGCAGATCGGCACGCTGTCGCCGACGATCGCTTTGACTTGGCCGAACATCCTACTCAAATTGCCATGGTCCTCGACATAGAGGTCGGCGCCCGCGACATCCACATAGCGGCGCCCCGGGTAATAAGCGCGATCGACGTTCTGCCCCGCCCAGCCGAGCACCCAGATCAGGTTGTTCAGGCGTCGGACGCCGACGAAATAGTCGTACATCATTCGCCACAGCGCGATGAACGCGTCCGGTCCATGCTTGCCCCACCAGAACCAGTCGCCGCTGAATTCGTGGAACGGCCGCCACAACACCGGCACGCGTCGGTCGCGCAGCACCGTCAGCAGATCGCCGACATGCGCCATCTGCTCGCGCATCAAGACGTTCTGCGCCGTGCCGGGGATCAATGCCCGCGCGACGTCGAAGTCCTTCTTGGCATTGTCGTAGCCGGTGCCGACGTCAGGTGCGCCCCAGTGCCAGCACAAGGTGACGACCCCGCCGGTGGCATGCCACGCCGTGGCGCGCTCGTTCACGCCCTGCTGGTCGCTCGGCTCGATATAATCGAGCCCGAGCAGCGCCGGCTGCTTGCCCGTGACGTTCTGGATATAGTCGAGTTCACCGCGCGGCCCTGCGGGCGAGAAATTTTGCTCCTGCTGCCCGGTCAGCGTGTGGCGGCCGTAGATCGACCATAGATAGGCGTAGAGTGCCCGCGCCTCGGCCGACGCGTGGGGGTTGCTCAGCACGCCCTTCCCCGGCCCCGTCGCCGGCGCCGCCCACGCGGCGCGCATCGGCACCAGCGCCGCGGCCGACGCGGCGATAGCGTCGCGGCGGGTAATGCCGGCCCCCTTCATCGCCCCAGGCGCATCGTTGGCGACGCAAGACGTTGATCCGCCCGCCTCGACGCCGCCTCGCATCCCGCCATCTGTGGTCACGTCGGTGCTCCTCGCCGTTATTTTTTCCGCTTACCAACAAGATGCGTTACCGCTGTCAACAAGCCGCCGTTGCTTTTGGTGCTCGCGCGCCGCGACCAGGCGATGAACCAGGGAGGTGACATGACCGCACGATCAAGGTTGCCGCTGGCCCGGTCAGGCGCCGCCAGGGTGCGCCGCACGGCCTTGATCGCACTGCTCGGCCTGCTGATCCCCGTCGTGGCAAATAGCGCCGCGCCAGTCCCCGCGGCCCGCACCGGCACGGCGGAGGCGCGCCCGACCCTGGCGATCACCATGGACGATCTGCCGGCCCACGCCACCCTGCCCCCCGGCGCCACCCGGATCGGCGTCGCGCAGCGCATCATTGGCGCGTTCAAGGCGGCCGGTGTGGTCGACGTTTATGGCTTCATCAACGGCGCGTCGATCGAGCGCGAACCGGGGTCGGAGGCAGTGCTCGCGACGTGGCGCAAGGCGGGGTTCGCGCTCGGCAATCACGGCTGGTCGCACGCCAATCTCGACACGCTCAGCGTCGCCGGCTTTGCGACCGAGGTGCAACGCAACGAGCCGCTGCTCGCCGCCGCCGGGGGCGACTGGCGCTGGTTCCGCTACCCCTTTGTGGCGGAGGGCAGTGATCCCGCCAAGCGCGACGCCGCGCGCCTCTATCTCGCCGCGCACGGGTATCGCATCGCCGCCGTGACGATGAGCTTTGGCGACTATGCCTGGAACGAGCCTTATGCCCGCTGCGTGGCGCGCCACGACGATGCTGGGATCGCGCGGCTCGAGACGACCTTCCTCGCCGCTGCAGATGGCGAGGTGGCGCGCGCGCGGCTGATGGCGCATCGCCTCTACGGGCGCGACATCCCGCTGGTGCTGCTGCTGCACATCGGTGCCTTCGACGCCCGGATGATGCCGCGACTGCTGGCGCTGTACCAAGCGCGCGGCTTTGCCTTCACCTCGCTTCCCGCCGCCGAACGCGATCCTGTCTATCGCGAGGACGCCGATCCCCGCCTGCCCTACCGTCCGGCCAGCCTCGAGGCGCGGCTCGATGCCCGTCATCTGCCAGTACCGGCCGGCGGCTTCTCGCTGGCCGCGCTCGATGCGATCTGCCGCTAAGACGCGCCGTCGCGCAGGCCGGGCGCTGGCATTGCTTTGCGCCCTGCTCGCGGTGGCGCCGCCGGCCTTGGCGCGTGGCGCGGTGGCGAGCGGCCGCTATCGCGACCTGTTCCGCGAGTGGCGCCCCTCGCTGACCACGCGCGAGGAGGACATCAAGATCGACGCTTACTGGCAGTCGCTGTTCGAGGGCGATGCCGATCACCGCGTCTATCATGCTGCGGCCGCGACCGCCGATGGCCCCAGCGGCTATATTCTCGATACCGGCAACAACGACGTGCGCAGCGAAGGCATGTCCTATGGCATGATGATCGCCGTGCAGACCGGCCACAAGGCCGCGTTCGACGCACTGTGGAATTGGGCGGCAACCCACATGCGCTATGCGAGCGGCCCCCGCGCCGGCTATTTCCGCTGGCAGTGCGATCCGCACGGCTGCCCGCGCGACACCACGCCCGCGTCCGACGGCGAGGAGTATTTTGCCACCGCATTGTTCTTTGCCGCGCACCGCTGGCCCCATGGCCAGGGCATCTATAATTATGCGACGCAGGCGAATGCCATTCTGGATACCATGCTCCACAAGCAGGCGATGAACGGCGGCGTGGTGGACGGCGTCACCGACATGATCGACGCCGGGACGGACCAGATCGTGTTCGTGCCGCTGGGCGCCGCCGCGCGCTTCACCGATCCCTCCTATCACCTGCCCGCCTTTTACCGCTTGTGGGCGCGCTGGGCGACGGGCTGGCATGGTCAGCGCCGCGCCGATCGCCGGCGCTGGCGGCGCGTGGCGGCGGCAAGCCGGCGTCTGTTCAGCCGCAGCGCCGACCCCGTTACCGCGCTCACCCCCGATTACGCGCGGTTCGATGGCACGGCCGAGCCGCGCGACGGCCACGGCACCTTCGGCTTCGATGCCTTCCGCTCAGCGGTGAATTGGTCGGTCGATCAGGCTTGGTGGGGCGAGGCGCCCGCGGCGGCGAACCGCAGCCGCCGGCTGCTTGCGCTGTTCGCGCGGCAAGGGATAGATCGGTATCCCGCCACCTACCGGCTCGACGGCACGCCGCTGTCGCCGGATCGCTCGCCCGGACTGATCGCGTGCAACGCCGTGGCGGCACTCGCGCTCGACCGCGGCGAGGGCGCGCCGTTCGTCGCCCGGCTATGGGTATTGCCCCCACCGAGTGGCCGGTTCCGCTATTATGACGGCATGCTGCAGTTCATGGCGGTGCTGCACGTCTCCGGGCGGTTCCGCGCCTGGTGAGCCGCCTCGCCACGCGGCAACCATCGCCAGCAACGGCCGCGCGTGCTGGAAGGTCGTTGCGCCGTCGAGGAGAGCCACAAGCTCAGCCTGGCCCCCCCCGGTGACGCGCCCCGCCACGACTAGGTGATCAAGGTCCGCGAGACGACGTGCCGGGAAGACGATCGTCCCCCCGGCGGCCACCTCACCCGTTACATCGTCAGGCGAACCGACAGCTGGAACTGGCGATCGCTCTTGAAGAACGAACGCGGTGCTTCGAGCCCCTGCGCGTTGAGCAGGAAGGTCGTCTTCGTCGTCGCATCGAGCAGATTCTGTACCTGAACGCCGATCTTGAACTGCTTGTTCACCGTGTAGAACAGCGATCCGTCCATCTGCCCGCTCGCCTGCGCGAAGACCGGCAGATACGGGAAGCAGCAGTCGCGGTTGGTCAGGAGATACTTTGACCGCCAGCTATAGGCGATGCGCGCATAGACGCCCGCAAAGTCATAGAAGGCGGAGGCGTTGAAGTTGTACTTGGACAGACCGGCAAGCGGCAGGTTGTCGTAGATGCCCGTCACGTCGAGCGGCGGGCGGCTTCCATCAGCTGCCCCGTTCGCCGGCACCGAATTGGGGATCTTGCCCGCATCGATATAGGTGAACGTCTCCTGGGTGCCGAAGCCTCGCAGGAACCCTGGCAGGAAGTCGTAGGTCTGCTGGTACGACAGTTCCGCGCCCTTGATGTGCGCATGGCCGGAGGCATTGGCCGGTCCATTGACCTGGACGTCATAGGTCTGCCCGTTGTTGGTCAGCGTCCGGGTGTAGCCGTAATTGTCGAGGATGATGTTCGACAGATCCTTGTAGAACAGAGCGCCGGTCAGCTGGCCGACCTTGGCGAAATACCATTCCGCCGTGAGGTCGAACTGGGTCGCATCGACCGGCTTCAGATAGGGGTTCTGCGCCGAGGCACTGAAGCCGAAATTGCCTGCGGTGTTCGATCCCGACACGTTGACGCCGACATAGTCGCGCAGGCTGCCGAAGTTGGGGCGCGAGATCGCCTTGGATCCGGCGAAACGGAACAGCAGCTGGGGCGACAGCTGATACTTGATGTTCAGGCTCGGCAGGAACTTGTTGTACGACTGATTGGCGACGTCGGGGAAGGACACGCCGTTGGCAAAGGCAAGCGCCGCGGCCTGCTGCGCTGGCGTTACCGTACAGATCACCGGCACCGTGTTGCTGCTGTTCGGATGGGCGGCCGTATAGGCGCAATAGCCCGCAATGGTGCTGTAGTCCGCGGTGGGCGTGAAGATCTGGTTCGCGTTCGGATAGGTCAATGCACCGATCGAACTGTCTTCGGTACGGACGAACCGCAGCCCGATGTTGCCCGACAGGCTGGTCTCGCCGCCGCCGATCGCATCCAGCCCGAAATCGAGGCGGACGTAGGCGGAATAGGTCTTCTCGCCGTTCCTGTAGACCTCGCTGGGGAGGAAATAGCCATCCACAAGGTTGGTGCCGCGATCCTCGAGCGGCACATAGGTGCCGCCCGCCGCCGCCGTCGCCTGCCGCAACAGCGCCTCGAGCGCGTCGTGATTGCTGAGGATGTTGTCGGCAATATAGGGCGTGCTCGGCGGGGTTATCGCGCCACCGCGGAAGAAGTTGGTATAATTGTACAAAGCGGTGGAGTTGGCCGGCAGCGTTGCGTTGGACAGGTAAGTCGGGCCACCGCTGGTCCAGGTGTCGGACACCGCACCCCAGTTACTGTAGTCGTTGGTGCGCACGGTCTGCTCGCGATCGGCATAGCGGATGCCGGCCTTTACCTTGCGCAGGAAGCTGGTTTCGCCGACGTCATATTGCGCGTCGAACTTGCCGGACCATTCATGGCCGTCGTTGATCGTGCGATTGTTGAACGCGTCACGGAAATACACGTCATTGGGGTTGCTGAAGTAGCTCGCCGTATCGAAACCCGGCGCGATCGAGGTGATCTGCGGAATGCCGCCGCGCAGATCGACGTTGACCTGCGAATAGGTTGCCGTGTCGACGATGTCGTCGATGCTGTCCGCCTTGGAGTTGACGTACTGCCCGTCGAAATTGAGGTGGAGGCGCTGGGTCGGCTCCCACTTGATGTTGAACGACTGATCCTGCGTCACCGCCCGGGTGTGGAAGAAGCGATTGGAGAAGGTCGTGAACTGGCTGCCGGGAGCGAACTGGCTCAGCTCGCAATAATGGCTCGGCGAGCCATCGGTATTGGTGCCGCAGACCCGGGTCGGATCGTTGCCGAACACATTGCCGCCGGTGTGGGAAATGGTGCCGCTGGTGAACACGCCATTTGAGTCGAACGTGTAATTGTTGAAGTTCTGGCCGGCGATCGGCGCATAGGCATTATACCCCGCCGGGAAGCTGGAGGTGACGTCGCTATAATAGACGTTCGGCTCGACGGTATGCTCGAGCCAGTCCTCGCGAGAATCGGCCCGCAGGAACTGCGCCGTCAGCAGCAGATTGCCGCTGGCATTCTCATATTGTGCCGCCGCCGAGAAACCGATCCGCTCGCGGTTGAATTCCTGCGTCCGGCTGCCGGCGCCGGCGGGTGCGTAGACCACGCTCTGGCCGTCGGGCACGGGGAAGTGATCATAGATCGTGCTGGCATAAGGCGTGCCTGCGTTAATGACATGGCCTTCGCCCGCATCCTGCACGCCATTGCCGTTGGTGTCGTCGTTGGTGCGCGGCAGCATCGCAGCAAGGAACACCGAGTCGGACCGGCTGTACTGCTGCGAATAGCTCGCGCTGCCGAGGATCCCGAAGCGACCGCCGTTGCCGAGCTCGAACTGCTTGGAGATCAGCGCGACGCCCTGCGGCGCCCCGCGCTTGTCGAGATCGCCGTAATTGACCCCGGCCGACAGATAGAGGAGCGATTCCTTGGTGTCGAAGGGCTTGCGCGTGTTGATGCTGACCGTGCCCGAGATGCCGCCCTCGATCAGATCCGCGGTGAGGTTCTTGTAGACCTCGACCGAGCCGACCAGTTCGGTCGGCACGTCGTTGAAGCCGATCTCGCGGCCGGCCCCGGCAGCGAAGGTGTCGCGACCGTTGAACTCGCCGCGAACGTAGCTGAGGCCACGGATGGTGACGCCCGACCCCTCCACCGAGAAGTGCGCGGAATCGCTCGGCGCAGCGAATCGGCTGATGGCGACGCCGGGAACGCGCTGCAGCGCTTCGTTGACCGAGCGGTCGGGCAGCGCGCCGATATCCTCGGCGGTGATCGCATCCACCACCGTATCGGCGTTACGCTTGATGCTCTGCGCATTGGCGAGCGACTGGCGCAGGCCGGTGACGACGATGTCCGAGCCTGCCGCGACGTTATTGGCCGCCGGGGTCTGCACATCGGCAGCGGTGACGTTCGACTGGTCTTCGGCAGCCTGGTTGCTGATGGAAAGGCTGTTCGACACCGGCTTCTTGCCGGCGGCGGCGCCGGCGGGAACGCTCGTTTGCACGGAGCCAGTCGTGTCGGGCGTGGTCTGCGGAATCGATTGATCGTCGCGTGATGCCGGTGCGGGCACCTCCTGCGCGGAAGCAATGGTCGCCGGCAGCATCGCCGCCGTCACGATTGCCAGCGCCGAGACGTTCAGCGCCAGGCCCTTGCGGGCAAATCCCTTCTGTCGAACCATTGCAACCACAGCCATCCCCTCTCAAAGTACCAGCCTCGCGCCGCCCTCGGCATCAAGGTCATTGATCGTACGTTTCTTGCCCACTCGCGGCGTAGTCGTTGATAATGCAGACACATTCCGGCCACAACGTGTTATCCAAAGTTGCTTTACTTAACTGTGTTTTCGTCGCAACCCGCAGCTTTTCGGCTACACACCAATAGAGAACCTGATGGCTGATCATCGTCTCAACATCGTGATCGTAGGCGGCGGTACCGCGGGCTGGATGACGGCCGCCGCCTTGTGCAGCCTGGCCGCTGGAGCCTGCACAGTTCATCTGGTGGAGTCGGAGGAGATCGGCATCGTCGGGGTTGGCGAGGCCACCTTGCCGCACCTGCGCGCGTTCCTCGAACGACTTGGCATCAACGAAGTCGAGTTCATGCAGGCGACGGATGCCACCTACAAGCTCGGTATTCAGTTCGAGGATTTCGGCGCGGTGGGCGATCGCTACGTTCACCCGTTCGGCGCCTTCGGCCAGCCGCTCGCCGAGGTGCCGTTCCATCAATATTGGGTGCGCCGGGCGCACGAACGCCCGGCCCCGCCGATCGGAACGTTTTCAACCGCCGTCGCGATGGCGCAGGCGCATCGGTTCGCTCGACCTGACATCGACCATGATGATCCGATCGCCAGCTACGGTTATGCCTATCATTTCGACGCCACGCGCTTTGCGCCGTTCCTGCGCCGCTGGTCCGAGGCACGAGGCGCAGTGCGTACCGCGGGCCGGGTCATCGGCGTGCAGCGCAATGCAGCAGGCGGGATCGGCGCGGTTCGGCTCGACGATGGCCAACTGGTCGAAGGGGATTTGTTTATCGACTGCTCGGGGTTCCGGTCGTTGCTGCTGGGCGCCGAGTTGCAGGAGGCGTGGGAAGATTGGTCCGAGTGGCTGGCGTGCGATCGTGCGGTGGCGGCGCCCTGCGCCAGCCCTGCCGGCCCGATTGATCCGTTCACCCGCGCCATCGCCATGCCCGCCGGCTGGCGCTGGCGGATCCCCCTTCGGCATCGTGTGGGCAACGGCTACGTTTATGCCAGTACGCATTGCAGCGACGACGAAGCCACCGCGGCGCTGGTACGCGCGCTTGAAGCGCCCCCGCTCGCCGAGCCGCGCCTGCTCCGGTTCCGGGCGGGCCGCCGTCGTCGCAGCTGGGTGAATAATGTGGTCGCAATTGGTCTTGCCTCGGGATTTCTGGAGCCGCTCGAATCCACCAGCATCTATCTGGTGCAGGCAGCGATCACCGCGCTGATCGAGCATTTTCCCGGCAAGACGGTCGACGATCTCGATCGCGACGGCTTCAACGCGGCGGTGGACGCGGAATATGATCGCATCCGCGACTTCCTGATCCTCCATTATCACGCCACCAGCCGCACCGATTCGCCGTTCTGGCAGCAGATGCGCACCATGGCCGTTCCCGCCAGCCTTGCCGCGCGTACCGCGCTGTGGCGCCGCACCGCCCAGGTGCCACGCTACGGGCACGGGCTGTTTCTCGAGCCGAGCTGGGTCGCGCTGTATCTTGGCCAAGGGATCCTGCCCGATGGATGGGATCAGCGCGCCGACCTTCCTGAGGGCAATGCGCTCGACCGCGCCTTTTCCGGTCTTGCCGGCGCGATCGCCGATCGGGTCGCAGCGATGCCCGGCCATGCAGCGGCGCTCGCCGCGGCATGACCCGTCCGATCAGGTCGATCGTCGTTGCGGGCGGCGGGATCGTCGCCGTCAGCGCCGCGGTTGCGTTCGCCCGGGCGTTGCCGCGCGCGCGCGTGACGCTGCTGCCGATGCCGGTGCCCGCCGCGGCGCTGGCCGATCGGCTGCCGCTCGCGATGCCGGCCAATACCGCGATGCTCTCGCGGATCGGCTTGTCGCCGGACCTGCTGGTCGACCGCGGCGTCGCGGTGCCGCGATACGCGTTGCGTTTCGCCAATTGGGACGCAACAGGCGTGCCGTTGATGGTCGCGGAGGGCAAGGCGCGCTCCGCCTGCGCCCTGCCGCCGCATCACCTCTGGCTACGCGCCGCCACCGCCGGCCCCATCCCGGCGTTCGCGGCGTTGTTTCCGGCCGCCGCGATCGCGATGGCGGGCGGCCCGATTACCGCATCCCCGCACGCCGAACCTGCCCTTCATCTGGACCCGGCACGAATGATGCAAGCGCTCGCGGCGACAGCGCGCGCTGTCGGGGTTGTGGTCCTACCGCGCGGCGCAGATCTCGTTGCGGTCGAGCGCGCTGGCACCCGGATCGAGGCCATCGCGCTTGCAGACGGCACCCGCCTGATCGCAGACTTGTTCGTGGACGCCTCCGGGCCGGGGACAGGCCTGGTGGATCCCCCAACTGCGCCGCGGAATGATTGGCGATCCACCCTGCCTGCGACCAAACTCCTGCTGCAGGCAGCTCCAACAGCCGCCTCCCCCGGTTTCATCGATGAGTATCGTGCCACCGAGGACGGTTGGCAGGCCGCTTGGCCGCGTGCGCGCGGTCTGGCGTTCGGCGATCATACGGACGACGCGGCTATCAGCCGTGCGGCTCCGACCGCCGCCTGGGGTGGCATCGTCGCCACGGCCCCGGGCAGGCTGATCGACGGCTGGTCCGGCAACCTGCTGGCGCTCGGCGAGGCAGCGGCGCAGCCGGGACCGCTCGGGCTGCTCGGGCTGCCGATCACGCTGGGACAGTTATCGCTGGCGCTCGAATTGCTGCCCGACCGGGACATGGAGCCACTGTTGATCGCCGAGTACAATCGTCGCGCCGGCGCCTATGCGGACGAGTGGCACGATTATGCCGCCGCTCATCATCAAGCATGCCGCACGGGCGGCACGTTTTGGCAGACGGTCGCGAATGCTCCGCTTCCCGACCGTCTTCGCCAGCGATACGCGCAGTTCAGCCGTCGCGGCATGGTCGCCACCTCGGCCGACCAGCCGGTCGAGCGCGACGCCTGGGCGGCACTGCTGCTCGCCGGGGAAAGGCTTCCGACGCTGACCGATCCCGTCGCCCTCGGCGTCAGCCCCGAGGCGGCGCGCCGCGCGGTGCTGCAACTCGCCCGCGAAGGGGCCGCCACCGCGGGCGCGGGCGACCCCACCCTTGCATTGGCCTGTCCATGATCGCTCCCATCAAGCACGTCGTAATTGTCGGTGGAGGCACCGCGGGATGGATGATGGCTGCCGCTGCCGGCCGTTTTCTCGACGACGGCCAGCGCCGTATTACGCTCATCGAGTCCGATGCGATCGGCACCATCGGCGTTGGCGAGGCGACCATTCCGCCGATCCTGAGCTTCAACCGTTTGCTGGGCATCGGCGAAGCCGAATTCCTGCGCGAGACCGGCGGCACGTTCAAGCTCGGCATCGAGTTCAGCCAGTGGGATACCGGCACCGACCGCTACTTCCATCCGTTCGGCACGCGTGGCCAGGATATTGAAGGCGTCGCCTTCCATCAGCTTTGGCTGAAGCTCCGGCGCGGCGAGGGCATAGGCCCGATCGGCGGCTATTCGCCGGCCGAGGTTGTCGCGCGCCGCAGCGCCTTCGCGCCACCGCCAGCCGATCCACGCGCCCCGCTTGCCGGGCTCGCTTATGCCTATCATTTCGACGCCGCGCTGTATGCCGCCTTCCTGCGCCGCCGTGCCGAAGCCGATGGCGTACACCGCGTCGAAGGGCGGATCACGACCGTGCACCACGAGCCCGTCACGGGCCATGTCCGCGCGGTCGAACTGGAGGATGGCCGCCTGGTTGAGGGCGAGCTGTTCATCGACTGTTCGGGTTTCCGCAGCCTGCTGCTCGGCGAGGCGATGGGCGTCGATTTCGAGGATTGGTCGCACTGGCTGCCTTGTGATCGCGCGATTGCCGTGCCCACGGCGCGCACCGAACCGCTCCTGCCCTACACGCGCGCGACCGCGCATGCCGCCGGCTGGCAATGGCGCATCCCGCTCCAGCACCGCACCGGTAACGGGCTGGTCTATGCCAGCGACCATCTGTCCGACGATGCGGCACAAGCCCTGCTGCTTGCCCAGCTCGATGGCGCACCGACCGCGCCGCCGCGCCTGCTGAGCTTCAAGGCGGGCCGGCGCAAGCGCCTGTGGGAGGGCAACGTCGTCGCCCTGGGGCTCGCCGGCGGCTTCCTCGAGCCTCTGGAATCAACCAGCATCCATCTGATCCAGCAGGGCATATCGAAGCTGTTCGCGCTGTTCCCCGACCAGCGCTTCGGCGCGATCGAGCGCGACGAATACAATCGCCAAATGGGCGACCATTATGCCTCTATCCGTGACTTCATCATCCTCCATTATCATGCCACGCGACGAGACGATTCACCGTTCTGGCGCCACGTTCGCACCATGGACGTGCCGGATACGCTGCGCCGGAAGATCGATCTGTTTCGCTGCAAGGGTCGCATTTTCCGCTACGACGACGAGCTGTTCTCGGTGCCGAGCTGGGTGGCAGTGTTGCTCGGCCAGAATGTGGTGCCCGAAGGGTATGATCCAGTGGCCGACGCGCTCGACGCCGATCGCCTGCTCGAGGCGCTGCGCCGCCTGCGGGCCGGCATGGCGCACGCCGCGGCGGCGCTGCCCAGCCATGCCGACATACTTGCGCGCATCACCGCCGAAGGGCGCGGCTTGGGCGACAGCGGCGCAGCCGGGCCGCGGCGCTAACGCGTGATCGCGCGCAACAGATAGGCGCGTACCGCCGCGTCGCGCTCGGGCGACGGCGGGCCGAGGATGCCCCTTGCCTGCTCGGGCAGATGATCGGCAACCTGCTGGGCACCGTCGTCGAACACATAATGGTCGAACCATGCGCGCAACGCCGCACGCTGCGGCGCCGGCAGGTCGCGCACGGCCAGGATCGCATGAGCGAGCGCGGCGACCGGAGAGGTCGTCCCCTCCTGCCCCCACCAATAATTGACCAGCACGTTGAGCGGTCCGCTGGCGCGCACCTCGTGCCACCACAGCGACGGGACGAACAAGGCATCGCCCGGCTCCAGCTCGGCCACCTGCATGGTCGCCGCAGCCTCCGCGAAGCGGGGGAATCTGGCGAGATCCGGTGCCTCGATATCGACCATGCTGGTTGGCTGACCTGCCATCGTTCGATCGAGCGGGCCTATGTACAGGTTGCGCACCTGCTCCGGCGGAAACAGCACAAAGCGGCGCCGCCCCGCGACCACCGCGGCGACATTGCTGGACGCGTCGTAATGGGTCGAGATCCGGCTGGCATTGCCGATCCATACCCGCGGCACGGCATCGGGCGTGGCAAAGGGGAGCGGGTTTTCATTCGTCCAGCCGGGAAAGTGATCGGGCGCCGTGGCCGCGCCGGCATAGAAGGCGGGCGCGTTGGGGTTCCCCGCCGCCGCGACAAGCCGTTCGAGCAACAGCGGAAGAAGGATCTGGCCGCGCTCGAAGTTGAAGCCGTCGAGGTCGTCGCGGTAGAAGAACCGGCCATCGATCTGCGGCGCACCGACGAACAGACTGGCCGGGCGCCCGGAATCAAATCGACTGATGTAAGTGGCCATCGCCGCCGCGCCGCCGCGGCCCGCGATCACAGCGGGCCAGTCGGCAACCAGGCCGCGAAAGATCACCGGGCGGTAAGCGGTCGCCACCTCCGCGGCAAAGCGGTCGGCGGTGATGCCCGACATTTCCGCAACGCGCGGCGCGGTTTCGATACTGCACACACGGTTGTCGGCAACTGTCATGGCGGTCCTCGTCCCTGCGGCCCCTCACGGCGCAGGCAGCGCCAGGAACTCGCTCGCCGACTTGGTTAGTCGCCGTCGGGTGAAAGGGGAAGCTGTCCCGGCTTGCTCGCGTTTGTGGGCGTCCGCGCAACGGCGCGGAGTCCATCTCTAGCGGAGAAAGGCCAGCGCCGTCGGTTGCGGTGTGGAGAGGCTTCGCCCGGTGTAGGCCAGCATGCCGGACTGCTGGTTGCGGGCGAACACCGCAAGATTGTTGGTCGCTTCATTGGCGACGATGAACCACCTGTCGCTTGGATCCAGCGCGACGCTCCACGGCGACTTGCCACCGGCGTTGATCCGCTGGAGCGATCGAAGCGCGCCAGTTCGCTGTTCGATCGCAAATACCTGGACGACGTCGGCGCCGCAGTTAGAAACATACAGGAAGCGCCCGTCGCGCGAGACCAGCAGCTCGGCGGCGCTGCGTTGGCCGGTGAAGTCCACCGGATCCAGCGCGACATTCATCACCCGCGTCGCCATGCCCGCTGCCGCATTCCAGCGGAAGACGTACACCGCGCCCGTCAGTTCGGTATTGACGAAGGCGAACCGTCCGTCGGGCGAGAAGACCAGGTGGCGTGGTCCCGATCCGGGTGGCAGATCGATCGTGCTTCCCGCATCTGCGCTCAGCAATCCCGTGGCCCGGTCGAACCGAAGGATGAACACCTTGTCGGCGCCGAGATCCGGCGAAAGGACGGATCAGCTCCTGCGGGATCAGATCGACGTCAACGGTGGAACTGCACAGCGTCGGCGGGATGCGATGGCCGTCGAACAGCACCAAGGTGCGATACGAGCCAAGGTTGCGCAGGTTGAGCACGTTGGCCGCCCCGTTGCCGCCCTGAACGCCGGTTGCGTTGGAGCCGGGATTACTGAACTGGCTGCGCGAGCCCGAGAAAACGGGGAGGTAGTTGAGCGCGTCCGAGATGGTGCCTGCCGGCGCGGCGCTGGTGAGCGCCTCGGTGGAAATGGTGGTCAGCGGCGTGGGGCTTGCAGAGCCGTTGCGGAGAATGCGCGATCCGGTGACGACGATGTCGGAGGCGGGAACGGCGGCACCCTGGTCCTGGGCGGCGGCCGCAGGTGCTGCCACCGAATCCGCCGCCGCCGCGGTGCTGGCCTGTGCGTCCTGCGGGGCGGTAGCGCCGGTCGCCGCCGGGATCGCTTCTTGCGCGGCTGCGGTCGACGCTAGAGTGAGCGCGCTACTACTTAGAAGCAGCAGCAGAACTTTGCGGTGCGATCCCAAGCGAACTCTCCTAACATGCCATCGGTATGCCGGCTCGTGCCGGCTCCTGGTTCTGTTTCGAGTAGATCACACAGGCGATCATCCGCCGGGCCATTTGTTCGAGGCCGATCAGATAAGTTTAACGCGCGGGCGACGCAGCACCTTCGTCTTTCACCGCGCTGTGGGTTGGCGGACGCTACAAGGCTGGTTCGCAGGTTAGCACCCTGCTCACGGCCTGGCGTCCAGGAAAGCGCGGACCGTCGCGACGGTGGCGCCCGGCTGCTCCTCCATCAGCCAGTGGCCGGAATCCTTGATGACGGATTCCTGCACGTTGCTCGCGGCGAAGCGCATCACCATCGCCATCGTCGGGCCAAACGAATGATCGCCGCCAATCGCGAGCACCGGCATGTTCAATTTGCCCTCGCTGAGGAAGGCCTGGTTGTCCTTCGCGTCCTGGTCGAACGCCTTGAACTGTTCGAACCCCGCATGCATCGAGCCGGGGCGGGCGTAGAGCGCGGCATAGTGCTGGCGCGATGCCTCGCTGAACCGTGCGGGTGTGGCCGAGAACTCGTTCCAGAACCGATCGAGGTAGATCCGCTCTCGTCCCGCGACTAGCCGTTCCATATCGGGTCCGCCGAAGCGGAAATGCCAGAGCAAGGGGTTCTTGAGGATCTCCTCCCAAGGGCCGATCCCCGGCACCGGTGCGTCCATCAGCACGAAGCGTCGGACGCGGTCGCGGTGTTCGGCGGCAAAGGCATAGCCGACCATGTTGCCGATATCGTGGGTGACGAGGTCCACCTTGCCGGCCTTGAGCGCGGCCAGCACGCCCGCGACGTCATTCCCCTGGGTTTTCTTGTCATAGCCCCCTCCCGGGTGCGCCGACAGCCCGAGCCCGCGCAGGTCGGGCACGATCACCAGATGGTCGCGCACCAGATTGGCCGCGAGCGGTGCCCACATGTCCCCGGTCTCGCCATAGCCATGCAGAAGCACGACGGCCGGGCCCTTTCCGCCGACACGAACGTGGATCGTGGTCCCGTTCGCCGGGATGTCGCGCTCGACGAACGCCGCCGGGAAAGGTTGGACCTGCGCAAGCGCGGGTGTGGCCAAGGCCAATCCCAGGACCAGCAGCATCAAACGCAGCATCGCGCATCCCCCTTGTTTGTCGTCATCGAGTTCTCGACAGCAGGATGCTCGCGCGGCATCGTTCCGGATAGCCAACGATGGCCGGAACTGCTTTTCGGAAAAGCGAACGATGATGAAGCTAGATGGCATCGCAGCGTTCGTCGCGACAGTCGACGCGGGCTCGATCAGCGAGGCGGCACGGCGCCTCGGCTGGTCTAAATCGGTTACCAGCGAGCGCCTTGCCGAGTTGGAACGCTCGCTGGGCACACGGCTCGTTCAGCGCACCACACGCAAGCTGTCGCTGACACAGGATGGCGACAGCCTTCTGCCTCGCGCGCGGCGGATCCTCGCCGAGGTCGACGACGCCGCTGTCGAGATCGTCGAGCGCCGCGGCAGCCTGGCTGGGCCGCTGCGCATCTCAGCACCCGTCAGCTTCGGCATCCTCCACCTTGGTCCGGCGATCTGCGCTTTCCTCGCCAAGCATCCGGATCTTGAACTGTCGCTCGAACTGGATGACCGGTTCGTCGACGCCGCTGCGGACGGGTTCGATGCGGTCATCCGCCACGGGCCGGTGGTGGACAGCCGACTGGTCGCCAAGCGACTGGCCGTCACCCGCCGAACCCTCGTCGCGTCGCCAAGCTATCTCGAGCGTGCGGGCACGCCGACATCGCTCGATGATCTCCAGCGCCATCGCGGCATCCTCTACAGCAACCGCGACACTGATTGGCGCTTCGCGGGCGCCGGAGGCTGGACGGTGGTGAGGCCAAGCAGCTGTGTGCGCGTCAACAACGGGCTGATCATGCGAGATGCTGCGCTGGCAGGCCATGGCATAACGCTGTTGCCGACCTTCTTCACCTACCGAGACATCGCGTCCGGGTCACTGAGGCACATCGACATTGGTATGGAGGCTGAAGGGGCCGAGCTGTTCGTCTGTTACCCTCTGGCACGAACGCCCTCTGCGAAGGTATCAGCGCTCGTCAACAGCCTGAGAGCGGCCTTTGGCGACCCGCCATATTGGGAGTCGGCCGGCTAGGTTGACGTACCCCCCCCCGCCATAATCAGATCGTCAACGATGACGGCAGATGCATTTGAAAGCACGATCCGCGGGTCACGGGTTTGACGGCGAAAGTGCCGTCGTCGAGCGCAGCGACCTGCCGCGCCAACGGCAGGCTCACCGGGAGCCGCCTACCTTGGTCGAGTAGAAGGGCACGAAGATATCATCCAACCGATCGGCGGGATTGCCGATGCCATGATCGCGAATGCTGATCGTCACGCTGGTGCTGGCGGTAGCTTTACATGGGGATTGAGACTGGCACCGATCGAGCCGCTCCGAGATCTGCTGCCAGCTGAGATCTGGCAAGGTCCGGGGGTTCGCTGCCGGCAGAGTTCCGGCTCTCAGGCTTGGTATCGCAACCGGTCCGGAACAAGACTGAAGGCAGGTGAAGCCTGCCATCGGCTTGGGTGATAGAGATGATAGCCATCAAACGGTTAGCACCAGTCTTCCAGTACCCTGATGAGCGAGCCATCCGCGAACCCACGGGGACATGGCGCTCGATCGTAAACGCAATGCCACGTCCAGCCAGTGCAGCCTCGACGATTAGATCAGGATCGTTGAATACGAGCCAACCTTTAGTTCCTTGCCATCGCGCTGGAACTCCCATGCATACAGTTTTTAGACGTCGCCATGCGAAGGCTGATGCAATTCTGCTTTGCGAGATCGTAAGGCGTATAAGGTGTGTCATGTTGCTCCAGATAGCTTGGAGCAGCAAACGCGGCCATGCGCTGCCTCGGACTGATCGGTATCGCGATCATGTCGTGATCCAGTAACTCACCCAATTGCACACCGGCGTCATACTTGCCGCTCACGATGTCGGTCAGGCCGCTCTTGATGCTGATCTCGACGTTTATGTCGGGATCCTCAGCGGTCAGGCGATCAATGACCGGCCACAGCGCTGCTCGCGCCGCGTGTGCGCCATAGGTGATGCGAGCGGTGTCGGCAGGACGCTCTCGAAGCTGGTCATCATCGATCTTCGCTAGAGCAGGTCGCAATGTCCCGATCATAGATCGTTTCATGATTTCATATCATAGACCCAAGCGGTTTACCCTGACTAATCCTCAGAACAGCTTCCGGTTATATAACAATCATCGAGACCTGGCGTTCGACCGCTAGGCTGAAGCAGGATGCCGATGATGCAGAAGCGCGTGCTGGGCCGCAGTGGCCTTGAGGTATCGGCTCTTGGGCTTGAGTGCCTGGGGCTGAGCTATGGCTATGGTCCAGCTACCGAACGCACGGAGGGAGTTCCGCTGCTGCGCGTGGCGCACGATCGTGGCGTCATTTTCTTCGCCACGGCCAAAGCTTGAGCAGGCGCTCGACGGCATCAAGGTCGTCGGCGAGCGCTACCTGGGCTCATCAGAACCTCATCATTCGCTGACTTCCAGCCGGAGAACGATTATGCCCACTCCCGTTCCGACCGTGACGCTGAACAACAGCGTCGAGATGCCGAGCCTAGGCTTTGGCGTATTCCAAGTTCCCGATCCGGCGGAGTGCGAGCGCAGCGTGCGCGACGCGATCGAGGTCGGCTATCGGCTGCTCGATACTGCCACCTCCTACGGCAACGAGGAAGCGGTCGGCGCCGCGGTACGGAGCCACGGCATCGACCGGCGCGAACTGTTCGTCACCACCAAGCTGTGGATCGAGGATGCGAGCTACGATGGCGCAAAGGCCGCCTTCGAGCGATCGATGAACAAGCTGCAGCTCGATTACCTCGATCTCTGGCTGATCCACCAGCCTTATGGCGACGTTTACGGCGCGTGGAGGGCAATGGAGGAACTGCACAAGGCAGGACGGATCCGCGCAATCGGCGTCAGCAACTTCTACCCCGATCGCCTCGTCGATTCGTGCTTCACAATGAGGTGACGCCGGCGGTCAACCAGATCGAGATCCACCCTTTCCACAGCCAAGATGACGCGCAGGCGATCCTCGACGAATACAAGGTTCAGGCCGAAGCTTGGGGTCCGTTCGCCGAAGGTAAGAACGGGCTGTTCTCCAACGAAGTGTTGGCGGGCATCGGGAAGAAGCACGGCAAGAGCGTCGCGCAGGTCGTCCTGCGCTGGCTCAATCAGCGCGGCATTGTCGCCATCCCTAAGTCGGTGCGCAAGGAGCGCATGGCCGAGAATTTCGCGATTTTTGACTTCCAGCTCGACGCCGAAGACATCGCCGCGATCGGAACGCTCGACCAAAAGGCGAGCAGCTTTTTTGACCATCGCGATCCCGCGATGGTGAAGTGGCTCGGCACGCGCAAGCTCTGATCTCCAAGGCGCGACAGGGACAACCGTGAGCAGCATCGAAAACAAGATCGTCGTCATCACCGGCGCGAGCAGCGGGCTGAGCGCTCGCCGCGCTGACCGCCTGGCAACGCTGGCGGAGGACCTCGGCGGGAGCGGCAGCGCGCTGGCCGACCTACCGACGTGACGCAGGCTGATCAGGTCCATCGGCTCGTCGACACGGCGGTGGACGCATTCGGGGGAGCTCGACGTCATCCTCAACAATGCCGGCATCTTGCCGCTCTCGCCGCTGGAGCGTCTGACGATCGCGGACTGGGATCGCATGACCGACGTGAACGCGAAGGGCATGCTCTACGGCATCGCTGCGGTGCTGCCACACATGGAGCGCCAGATGAGCGGCCACATCATCAACGTGCCGTCGGTGGCGGGCTTCAAGGTGATCCCGACCAGCTCGGTCTACTCCGCCAACAAGACGGCGGTGCGCGTCATTTCAGGAGGGCTCTGCCAGGAGGTGAAGCCCTACAACATTCGCACGACGATGATCTCACCCGGTGCAACCGATACCGAACGGCCAGGCAGCGTCACCGATCGGGATATTACCGAGAACGTAAGGGCGCTGTTCGCCGTGAATACCGGCCCCGCCGACACGTTCGCGCGCACGGTCGCGTTCGCGATCGAGCAGTCAGAGGACGTTGACGTGAACGAGATCCTGTTCCGCCCGACGAACCACGAACTCTGACGAGGAGCCGGGCGCGATGGGAGAAGAAGCGATGAAAGCAGCATCCGCCGTCGCTGCCGCACTGGCGCTAGCCGTGCCGGCCGAGGCGCAGGACCGTCCGTCGGTTGCGCCGAAGAACATGCAGGCAATCGCGCCGGCGCTGGCGGCCTACACCGACCGGGTGCTGTTCGGCGACGTCTGGGTGCGTTCCGAGCTCAGCCCACGCGACCGCAGCATCGTCACCCTGTCGGTGCTGATCGCGACCGGAAAGACGGCGCAGATAACGGGCCATCTTGGTCGTGGCCTCGATAACGGCATCAAGCCGACCGAGGTGGCGGGCATGGTGACGCAGCTCGCCTTTTATACCGGATGGCCGAACGCCGTGTCGGCGTTGAACGAAGTCGAAAAGGTGTTCGCTGACCGCCGCGTCGATCCGGCCTCGCTTGCGACGGTGCCCCCCACCACTGCGCCACTGCCGGCCTCCGACCCCACGCGTACGGCCCCGGTCGCGAGGACGCTTGCGCCGACCGCGCCCAAGCTTGCGCAGCTCACCCACGAGGTCGTGTTTGCCGACCTGTGGCGGCGCACGGACCTTTCGCCCCGCGACCGCAGCCTCGTCACCATCGCCGCCCTCGCCGCTGGCGGTGACGGCGACCAGCTCGCCTTTCACGTCCAGCGCGGCCTCGAGAACGGACTGACCCAGGCGCAGATCGTCGAGGCGTTCACCCACCTCGCCTTTTACGCGGGCTGGCCGAAGGCGAACGCCGCTGTCGTCATCGCCGCCAACGTATTCGCCAAAAAGGAGACCGTACCCGTGTCAGACATCCAGATCGTCCGTGCTGGCCAAGGGTCGAAGCCCGGCGCCGCCGACTATTTCACCGGCAGCGTTTCGGTCGTCTCCCCTTTCAAAGGCTCAGGCGATGCGCGGCTTGGTGGGGCGACCGTGACGTTCCAGCCGGGCGCGCGCACCAATTGGCATACGCACCCGCTCGGCCAACTGCTGATCGTCACGCATGGGACCGGCTGGGTGCAGGCCGAGGGCAAACCGACTCAGGAGATGAAGCCCGGCGATACCGTATGGCTCGCGCCTGGCCTGAAGCATTGGCATGGCGCCGCGCGTAACAGCGCCGTGACCCACGTCGCTGTCGCGGAGGCGCAGGATGGCGAGACTGTGACGTGGCTCGAGCCCGTTACGGATGCTGACTATCAGGGACCGCAATGATCGCTCGCCGACGCCCGACCGTTTACGCTAACCGAGAGGCACGCCCCCATGGATGAGATCACCATTGCCCGGAGAGAAGCTGGCGCACTGATTACGGCGGTGACGCTGCCCCGGCCGCTTGGCGGCACGCACCATTACCAGAAGGTTCGCAATCGGGTATCCTACGCCTTCGGGCTCGTCTCGGTCGCAGCCGTGATTCAGAAGGATGACACCACGCGCGTGGCGTTCGGCGGGGTCGCGCACAAGCCGTGGCACGTGGAAGCGGCCGACGCTTCGCTACCGCAGGGTGCCGCAGCCGTTACGGCGCGAGCGTTCGCCGATGCCCGCCCGACGGACGACAATGCCTCCAAATTGCCGCTGGCGACGCGGACGCTTGCAGCCACTATCGTGGAGGGCCGATCAGCATGAAGTTCGACACGCCAGCGGGCATCAATCCGATCGATCAGGAAAAGGTCGTCGGCCAACCGCATCCTCGCATCGAGGGGCCGCTCAAGACGACCGGACGCGCCGTCTACTCCTATGAGAACCACGAAGCCGCGCCGAATGCCGCTTATGGCTATGTCGTCGGTTCGGGCATCGCCAAGGGCCGCATATCGTTGATGGACGTGCGCGAAGCTGAGGCAGCGCCAGGCGTCCTCGCGATTTTGACGGCGGATAATGCCGGGCCGATCAAGAAGCAGGGGTTCTACGTCGCCAAGCCGCTCGCCGGTCCGGAGATCGAGCATTACCATCAGGCGATCGCGCTGGTGGTCGCCGAGACGTTCGAGCAGGCGCGTCATGCCGCCTCGCTGATCCGGGTCGACTACACGCGCGAGCAAGGCGCGTTCGATCTTGCGGCTGCGCGGGGTGGTGCCAAGCCGCATCAGCGTCAGCCAGATATTCGCATCGGTGACTTCGACAAGGCGTTCGCGTCGGCACCTGTGAAGGTCGATGAGGTCTACACCACCCCTGACCACAGCCATATGATGCTGGAGCCACACGCCACGATCGCGCGCTGGGACGGCGACCACCTCACGATATGGTCTGCGCAACAGATCGTCGGTTGGGCGCGGCGTGACCTCGGCAACAAGCTCAGCATCCCGCAGGACAAGATTCGCATCGTCGCGACCTACATCGGCGGCGGCTTCGGCGGGAAAGGTAGCGTCTGTTCGGACGCGATCCTCGCGGCGCTTGCCGCGCGCGCCATCGGCCGCGCGGTGAAGGTGACGTTGCCGCGCCCGCTGATGCCGAACAACACGACGCATCGCGCTGCCACGATCCAGCGGCTACGGCTCGCGGCGGGGCGTGACGGCAAGCTCGTCGCCGTCGGTCACGAAACTCTGTCCGGCAATCTACCGGGAGGCGGCCCGGAGATCGCCGCGGCGCAGACGCAGTTGCTCTATGCGGGTGCCAACCGTCTCAACCTGACCCGGCTCGCAACCCTCGACCTCCCCGAAGGCAACGCGATGCGCGCGCCGGGCGAGGCATCGGGCCTGATGGCGCTCGAAATAGCGATGGATGAACTGGCCGAGAAGCTGGGCATGGACCCGGTCGAGCTGCGCATCATCAACGATACGCAGGTCGTGCCAGGCGCCGATCCCGGGCGTGGGTCTTCATCCGACCCGCAATCGGCAAGCGGCAATCAAGGCAAGGAGGAGCAAGGTCCGCGTCCGTTCTCGATCCGCCAATTCGTCTCGTGCCTGCGCACTGGCGCCGAGCGCTTCGGCTGGAAGGAGCGCCAGGCCAAGCCCGGCAGTCGCCGAGAGGGTCGCTGGTTGATCGGCATGGGCATGGCATCCGCGATCCGCGGTGCCCCGATCATTCCGGCAGGTGCCCGTGTCACGCTCGACGGCAAGGGGATCGTGACGGTCGAGAGCAACATGACCGACATGGGAACCGGTAGCTACACCGTCATCGGCCAGACGGTCGCGGAGATGATGGGCCTGCCGCTCGAGCGCGTCGTGGTCAAACTGGCGGACTCCAACTTCCCCGAAGCATTCGGGGGTGGCGGACAGGGTGGTGCTGCATCCGCCACAGCAGGCGCCTATGCCGCGTGCGTCAAGCTGCGCGAAGCTGTTGCCACGAAGCTCGGGTTCAACTCTGCCGATGCCGAGTTCGTCGGTGGCGAGGTGCGTTCCGGCAATCGCCGTGCGTCACTCGCCCGGGCGGCGAAGGACGGCGTGATCTTAGCTGAAGACAAGATGGAATATGGCGACCTGTCGAAGCGGTTCGAGCAGCAGACCTTTGGTGCCCATTTCTGCGAGGCCGCGGTGGATGCCTATACCGGCGAGATCCGCATCCGGCGGATGCTCGCGGTCTGCGCGGCAGGACGCATCCTCAACCCCGTCACCGCGCGCAGCCAGGTGATCGGCGGCATGGTCGGCGGTGCAGGCGCGGCGCTGATGGAAGAACTGGCCGTCGACAAGCGGTTCGGCTTCTTCGTCAATCACGACCTGGCCGGATACGAAGTGCCGGTTCACGCCGACATTCCGCATCAGGAGGTGATCTTTCTCGAAGAAGCCGATCCCACCATGTCGCCGCTGAAGGCGAAGGGTGTCGGGGAGCTGGGTATTTCCGGCGTCGCGCCGGCGATCGCCAATGCGGTCTACAACGCGACCGGGGTGCGCGTGCGGGACTATCCCATCACGCTCGATAAGCATCTGGCGAAGCTGCCGGAGATCGCGTGATGTCGGACGCGGTGGGGTTCTCGCGCCGGGCGGTGCTCGCCGGCCCGGCGATGTTCTCTCTGGCACGCGCGGCTTGCGCGGAAGAGGCGGGGCAATCCAGGGCTGGCAACGGCAAGGTGCTGATCGCTTACCTCTCTCGCTCGGGCAATTCCCGCATCATCGCCGGAACCGTGCAGCGCGCGTTGGGAGCGGACCAGGAACGGCGCATGCTCAATCCGGTCCGTGAATGGCTGGGTCAGATCGGCCGATAGGGACACTTCCAGTCAGCGCGACTGTCCGCAAGGCAAGGATTACGGCACTATTTCCCTTTGACGCACCATGGCGTCCATCATCTACAAAGCCACCGGCAACCTGCGCGCGGTGCAAATCTTGCTTGGCCATGCCAAGTTGGCGGCGCAGCTCTGCGGACGATGATTTCGGACCGCGACGCCGAGGAGGCAAAGCTGGAAGCTCAGCTCTGCGCTATGTCCGCATCGATGCGAGCCGCTGAGTCTTGCCGCCCCCGGTGCTTCTCGAAAGGTTGAGCAGCAAGGTGGCAACCTTTGCGTGCGTCGCTCGATCAGGATGCGGTACGCAGCGAAGCAGCTGCGGTGCTTGCGACCGTTGTCGAGAGCGTCACGATCAATCCGGAGGGCGAGCACGGCCCCGAGGCGGAGGTTGTGGCGCGGGTCGCTGATTTGCTGGC
>NZ_JALNUP010000019.1 GCF_026540855.1 Sphingomonas sp. GC_Shp_5 | reverse complement strand
AAGACCTCGCTGCCGGTCATGTAGCTGCTGTCGTCGGACGCCAGGAAGGCGGCGGCGCCTGCGGTCTCGGCCGGTTCGCCGAGCCGCCCGATCGGTGTCGATGCGCCCAGCGCCTCGAACGCCTCCTCGCCGACCACGTCGAGCGCGAGATCGGTGCGCGTCGGCCCGGGCGACAAGACGTTGACGCGAATGCCGGTGCCGCGCAGATCCTGCGCCCAGCTGCGCGCGAAGTTGCGGATCGCCGCCTTGCTGGCGCTGTAGACGCTGAACTGCGGCGTCCCCATCACTCCCGTGGTGGAACCGGTGAGGATGATCGAGCCGCCGGCCGACATCAGCGGCAGGCCCTGCTGCACGGTGAAGAGAACACCCTTCACGTTGACGTCGAAGGTCTGGTCGTAATGGTCGGCGGTGATGGCGCCGAGCGCGGCGAACGCCCCGGTGCCGGCGTTGGCGAACAGAATGTCGAGCCCGCCCCGCTCGGCGCGCACCGCGGCGTACAGGCGATCGAGATCCGCAATATCGGTCACCGATCCGCGCACCGCCCGCGCATTCTCGCCCAGCGCCGCCAATGCGTCATCCAGCACGTCCTGCCGCCGCCCGAAGATATAGACGAAGGCGCCTTCCTCGATGAACCGCTTGGCCGCGCCGAGACCAATGCCGCTGCCGCCACCCGTCACCACCGCGGTCTTGCCGTTGAGTCTGTTCATGTCATGTCTCCGTTCAAGGTCAGGCACAGCTGGCGGCTTGCAAACCTATCGACAAGTATGCACCTTTTGGTAAGTACCCCTGATGAACGCTGAACCATCGCCGCCGATCGGCTTTTCGTGCGGGCTCGACGCCACGCTGCGCATCATCGCCGGCAAATGGAAACCGCTGATCGTCTATTTCCTGGCGCAGGCGCCCAGCCGCTACGGAGAGCTCCGGCGCGCGGTGCGTGGCGTCAGCGACAAGATGCTGATCCAGCATCTCAAGGAGCTGGAGGCGGATGGCATCGTCAGCCGCACCGATCACAAGGAGGTGCCGCCGCGCGTCGATTACACGCTGACGCCGCTCGGCCTCAGTCTGGCGGAGGCCCTGACGCCACTGTGCGCCTGGGGGGCGGACAACATGGCGGAAGTCGCCCGGGTCTTCGCCGAACGCGCCACCTGGAACAACGGATCGGGCTGATACCGTGACGCATGGCACCGGCTTGGCATCAAGCGCGCCGTTGTTGCGGCTAGCCAATTCGCGTTAACCGCCTGATATCCCTCCATCTGTTAAGCGCTCGCCATGCGGTTGGCGACGATCACCAATTGGGCTTACGGGGCGACCGTCGCGCTGACCCTCGCGGCCGGGACGACGATGCTGCTGGCGGCATCGGCCGAACAGAACGAACGTGCCGCCGTCGCCCGGCGTTATGCGCTCGATCGGGCCACCGCGACGGTCGAGGACGAGGTGGTCGCGTCGAGCGAGGCCGCCCGCCAGTTCGTCATCAGCGGCGATGCCGCCGATCTGCTGAACTACCAGCGCGGGATCGCGACGCTGCGCCCGGTTGAAGCGCGGACCCTGCACATCCAGGATGCCGGCGCCTCGCCCGACGAACTGCGCAGCCTGCAGCAAGCGCTACGCTGGGCGGACGCGCTGCAGGCGCAGCAGCGACAGGCGGTGGAGGCTCACCGCAGCGGCGACGAGACCAGCGCGCGGCGCATCCTGTTCGCCCCCGAATATGAACGCGAGCTCGATCGCTCGCGCGCCGCCGTGGAGCGCTTCCAATATCGGCTCGACCAGCGGACGCAGGACGAGCTGCGCGCCGCCGAGCGCACCGCCAGGCTGTGGCGCACGACGTCCGAGATCATGCTCGGCGCCACCGGCCTCTTGTTCCTTTTCGTGCTGTTCTTCGTGTTCCGGCGGCGCGTGCTGCATCCGGTGGTCAAGCTCAGCGACGTGGTGAGCCGCCTCGCCGCGCAGGATTACGATGCCGAACCCTATGTCTACGATCAGGTCGACGAGATCGGCGACATGGCGCAGGCGCTGCGCGTCTTCCGCGAAAACGGCATCGAGCGCCAGCGGCTCGAACGCGAGCGCGACGCCGACCGGCTGATCCGCGATCTCCTCTCGCGCATGACGCAGCGGCTGCAGAGCTGCGACACTGTGGCCGAGCTTACCCAGGTGGTGCGCGGCTTCGCGCCCCAGGTGATGCCGCACCTCGCCGGCCGGCTGTACCTGCTCGATCATAGCCGCAACGTGATGGTCGAGGGCTGCTCCTGGCTCGAACCGGTGCATTCAGCCGCTGAGTTCACGCCGCTAGCCTGCTGGGGATTGCGCCGAGGCTCGCCGCATCGCCCCTCGCCCGAAAGCTTCGACGTGCCGTGCGGTCATGTCTGCGCACCGAGCGCCGCCGAGAGCCTCTGCCTGCCGCTCACCGGGCAGCATGGATCGCTGGGCCTGCTCTATTTCGAGGGGCGGGTGACCGGCACCGGCGGTGAACCGAACGATCATTACCTCCAGATGCTCGCCGAGAACATCGGGCTGGCGCTCGACAATCTGCGCCTGCGTGACGCGCTTCGCGCGCTGGCGATGGCAGACCCGCTGACCACGCTCGCCAATCGGCGACAGCTTGACGAGGTGCTGACCCGCGAACTGGCGGATGCCGAGCAGCTCGGCACATCGGTGTGTTGTGCGATGATCGATGTCGATCGCTTCAAGCACTTCAACGACGAGCACGGCCATGAGGCGGGTGACGAAGTGCTGCGCATGGTCGGCAAGACCCTCAAGGATGCCGTTCGCGATGCCAATCTGGTGTTCCGCTACGGGGGCGAGGAGTTTTTGATGCTGCTCCCCGGCATGGAAGCCGAGGCCGGCGTAGCGCGGGCCGAGGAACTGAGAAAGGCGATCGCCGACCTTCGCGTCCAGCACGAGGGCAAGGACCTCGGGCCGGTGACAGTGTCGATCGGCTTCGCCTGCGCGCCGCTCCACACCGATTGGCAAACCCTGGTGCAGACCGCCGATGCGGCGCTGCTGCGGGCCAAGCGCGCAGGGCGCAATCGGGTTATCACCGCGGTGACGCGCGCGAGCAAACGGGCGACCGGCAGCCGATAAGTCGTTTCGTTGCCGCGCCGCCATGGACGAATGCAGCATCGCGGCTGGCAGCGCATAGCATGAACTTAGATGATTCGCTCTGCTGCGCACTGATCACACCCGACAAACTATATCATATGTTATCAACATTGCCTTCTACTTGGCCCGTCTATTGAACAACTTAGCAATATAGTATAGGGATATTACTGCGTCGGATTGGCATAGATGTAAGTATTAGAGTGGTAGCGTCGAGGAGCGTTTTGGATATGTTGCCAGGTCACGTTCTGTTGGATCACCACGGCGCCATCGTACAGGCTGATGATGGGTTTGGCGCCTTGCTGATGACACCGGCGGCACGGCTGCGCGGGTGCGACGTGCTCTCCATCACCGCCCCTGCCGATCGCGAGGAATGTTGCGAGGCTATTGCTGCGTTGAAGGCGACCGGCAAGCCGTTCGACATCGTCAAGCGCTTCATCCGCCAGGACGATACGGTGCTGTGGGTGCGCAACTCGGTGTCGCGAATGCTGGTCCAGCACCAGGATCTGATCGTCGCGACCTGCACCCCGGTGCTCGAACCGATCGCCCGCCACGCGCCGGGCGATCTCCTTCATACCGCGCAGGTGCAGGTACAGATGGTGGAAGCGCAGAGCAGCATCTGCCATCCTTTCCCGCTCGCGGGGCCGAGCTGGCCTGCGCTGCTCCAGGTGTACATCGCCGAAGCCGAGGGGCGGATCATGGATATCGACATGCTCGCGGTCAGCCTTGGCCAGAGCCGCACATTGATCAACCGGTACGTCACCGCGCTGGTCGGCTCGGGGGTGCTCGAGGTGGAAACGCGCAGCCTCGATCCCGATGTCGCCAAGGCCTATCGCCTCACCACGGGTGCAGTGCACCGGCTGGAGGATTACCTCCTCAAATTCGCCGCGCCCGTCACGCGCTGAACCGGCGCTGCCGGCCCATGTCGACGGTTCCGCCCGCCTGAAGCGCCTGCCCCGCGTCGGGCGCCCTCACTCGCCCGCGCCTTGGGCCACGGTAGCGGCCGAGCGTACCGCGATCGTCGCGACTTTGCCGTCCTGGATACGGATGGCAGTCAGCACCCCGGTCGCATAGGCACCGGTGTCGATGCCGATGCGATGCGGCAAAAGGGCCGGCTGATCCGTGGTCCACGTATGGCCATGGACGACGATACGATCATACCCCTCGGTGACGCCGAGGAACTCCTCCCGGATCCACAACAGGTCCGCCTCCGACTGGTCGCTCAATGGCTTGCCGGCGCGCAGCCCGGCATGAACGAACACGAAATCGCCGATCGAGAGCATCAGCTTGAGATCGTTGAGAAAGGTCAGATGCGCGACCGGCAACCGCTCGAGCAGATCGTCGCGCGCCTCGACGTGGCGGGCCACATCATCGTCCGCCGCCGGTGGATTTACGCCATAGGAGCGCAAGGTTTCCGCCCCGCCGAATCGCATCCAATCGCGATGCTCGCCGGGATCTGTGATATACCCCAGCATCACTTGCTCGTGATTGCCCTTGAGGAAGTGGACGTCATAGGGGGCATGGCGCCTCAACCAGCATAGAGCGTCCAAGACGCGTGCCGAGTCCGGGCCACGATCGACATAATCCCCGCAGAAGATGAGGATCGGCCTCAGATCCTCGGTGACGGAGGTCGCGTCATGCTCGATCCTGCCGAGCAGATCCTGCAGCAGCGCGTAGCAGCCATGAACGTCGCCGACGGCATAGACCAGCTGCCCATCGACGCTGCCATAAGGGTGGCGTGGCGATGTGGCGGCGGCGGGTTCCGGCGAGGCCGGCATCAGTCGTTCCCGCCGTTTACGCGCCGGTCGTCGAGCAGGTCGAGCAGGTCGAGGCGAAGGTTGTGGTAGCCGGCGAGCGCTTCGTCCGGGTGGCTGTTCGCCTTATGCTGCACCGACGCCCATTGCCCGCGCAGGCGGCCGAGAGCGCGGCTGTCGACACCGGCCCGGCGCGCCTGGTCGTACAAGCGGGTAAGCTCGCGATTGGCCGCGAGGACGCGCGGGCGCAGGCACCAGGCGCGCGCGTTGGCGCCGTCTTCGCCGCACCGCGCCGGGCGTTCCGCCTCCCGGCGCAATCGCTCGGGTCGATCGGCCTTGGTGGGGTTGCGGGCGCGGCGCGGTTCGCTTGAGGCGGCCCGGGCGTGGGTCTCGTCGGTTGCCACCGAGGCTGCCGTGCGATGTTCGAGATTGCCCGGGCCCAGGGCAGCAACCACCGGTGCATTCGTAGCTGAACTGTCCGCGTGGGTCGTGGTGGTACTCGCCTTGCGCTGCCTAGCCGGTGTCACGACCGGCGCGCGCCCGGGCTTCGTCGTCGGCGGTGACGATCCGTACCCCAGCAACAGCGCTGTCGCCACTATGCCCATCGCCGCGACGACGATCCCTGCAAGCAGGATCCACCGCCAGGACGACCGGCCATCGCGCGAGGGGATGACCGCAACCGCGGTCCCCTTGGCGGGACGGCTGCGACGATCGCCAAAGATCGCGCCGAGATCGCGCGCCACGCTCTCCTGCCGCGAAGCGGGTGTAGCGCCGCTAACTGTGCCTGGATACTCCGTCATGCTCGCTGGGTCGCAGGCTCGCTTTGGGTGGGTGGGATGTTGGTGCGGTTCGGCCAAGCCTATCGAGGGTAGGAGATGAACATGACGCTAACCGCTGCGGATCGCCCGCATCTTGCCAGCATCTGCACCGAACGCGGCATGGCGGCCTTGCTCATGGCCGTTCCCTCACCAAGCCGTTAACCTTTACCGGCTAGCCAGCGGCGATGGGCGAGTGGCAAGCGATGAGCATCGGCGGAATGGCGCGCAGCGAGGCGGCGTGGACGGCCCTGTGCCTGTCGCAGGCAGTGATCGAATTCGATACCACCGGCACGATCCGCTGGGCCAATGACGTGTTCCTCGATCTGATGGGCTATGAGCTGAGCGAGGTGGTGGGGCAGCAGCATCGCCTGTTCTGCGCGGACGAGCTGGTTGGATCGCCGGCCTATGCCGCTTTCTGGGAAAGGCTCGGTACCGGCCAGCATCATGCCGGGGAATATGCCCGGCGAGCCCGCAATGGCGACACCGTCTATCTCCAGGCGACCTACAACCCGGTACTGGATGCCGCCGGACGGCCCGAGCGCATCCTCAAGATCGCCACCGATGTAACCGAGCAGCGCCGCCAACGCGCCGAGCTGGAGGCGATCAACACGGCCATGGATCGCTCCCAGGCCGTGGTCGAGTTCGCGCTCGATGGCACGGTGCTGACCGCCAACGACAATTTCCTCGAGGCGTTCGGCTACGGGCTGGACGAGATCGTCGGCCGGCACCACCGGCTGTTCTGCGATCCCGCGCATGCCCGCTCGGCGGATTATGACGCCTTCTGGCGCAAGCTCGGCACCGGCAGCTTCGATGCCGGCGTCTATCGCCGGGTCGCCAAGGATGGGCGGGACGTGTGGCTGCAGGCGACGTACAACCCGATCCTCGACCCCGACGGACGACCGCTCAAGATCGTCAAGTTCGCGATGGATATCAACGAGAACAAGGAGCGCGCGGCCGAGGATGAGGGTCGAAAGAATGCCATCGACCTGTCGCAGGCGGTGGTGGAGTTCGACCTGAACGGCCACATTCTGGACGCGAACGCCAATTTCCTCACGGCGTTGGGGTATCAGCGTGGCGAGTTGGTGGGACGGCATCACAGTTCGCTCTGCGAACCATCCGAAGCGTCCTCCGCCGCTTATAAGGATTTCTGGCGGCGTCTTGGCCGCGGCGAATTCGACGCCGGGCGCTACCGGCGGGTCGGCCGCGACGGCCAGGAGGTGTGGATCCAGGCCACCTACAATCCGATCCTGGATGCCGAGGGAAGACCGCGCAAGATCGTCAAGATCGCCGCCGACATCTCCCGCCAGGTCGCGCTGGAACGCGAGGTGCAGCAGCGACTGGAGGAGGGCCGGCATTTTCAGGCCGAACTGGAGCATGGCAACCAGCGGCTGAAAGCCACGATGGACGAATTGACCCAGATCGTCGCCAGCGTCGGCGCAATCGCCAAGCAGACCAATCTGCTCGCGCTCAACGCCACCATCGAGGCCGCGCGTGCCGGTGAGGCCGGCCGGGGCTTTGCCGTGGTCGCGGGCGAAGTGAAGAAGCTCGCCGGCGAGACGCGGATCGCGACCGATCGGGCCACGCAGATGATGCAGCGGTCGCACATGCAATCGTGAAGATCGGCGCGCCGGCTGATCGCGGCGTGCTTATCTGAACGCCAGCCAGCCAAGCACCGCGAGGATCCCCAGCGCATACCAGCCACCCTGGGCGCGCATCAGATAGGCGACGCCGAGCACTCCGGTCGCCGCCAACGCGCCGCCCACCACGTCGCGGGGCGCGATCCGATCCAGCACCACCAACCCGCCGATCAGATTGGCCGCTGCATTGCCGGCGATCCACAGATAGGACGGCATCGCCCCGATCGAACCCCACAGCGGCAGCTTGATGGTGGCGAAGCCGCGCATGGTGTTCGGGAACATGTCCGCCGCCAGATGACAGCCGATCCCGAAGCCCAGCCCCGCCGCCACCGGCCAGGTACGCCGATCGAGCAGCGCCACCACCAATGGCAGAATGCTGTGGACCAAGGCGCTGCGGTGACCAAGCCGCAGCGGCGTATCGAGATCAGGTAGCCTCGTGCCCGCCGCCGCCGCCAGCACCACCGTGGCGATCAGGATCCACGGTCCATTCCCTCCAACAAACGCCAACACCACCGCGAAAAGTAGAAACAAGGATGCCGCCATCGGCGCGCGTTAACCATATGTACCCGTTATGTCCAACGGGATAGCTCGTGGATTGGTGCGACAAGCCTATGAGAATAAGCGCGATTCTGCCGTTCGGCCGGGGCAGGCAGCGGCAAGCCCGGGCAGCGTCACGGCTTAAGGGATCGAGATCGGTCCGGCGGCCTGATGAGGAAATTGCGCCAGCACGGCATCGGCCAGCGTTTTGGCGACGATATCGGTGGCGCCCGCCGCCGTGCCGGTCACCCGTGCCGTGACGGCGCTGCCGGACCAGACGGGTTGGGCGTCGCTCCGCCGGGTGATGGTGACCTTGAGCTCGGTCACGACCAGATCGCTGAGGCGGCCGCCGCCTGCCGGCATGCTGAGGCTGACGCCACCGGTCAGGGTGGCGAGCGGCGGCGGCGCCGGCCGCGACCCGGCGGTGACGACCCCGCTCGATTTCTGCGTCACCGCGATCGTCGCGGCATAAAGGCCGTGCCCCTGTCCGGGAAGCGGGGTGAAGCGGGCGTTGAGCATTGCCTGCCGCACGGCATCATCGAATGCGGCCGGCAGCGCGGCCCCGGTCGCCGATGCGATGGTGATCGTACCGGGCACCGGCACCGCATTCGACGCAGCGATGCTGGTGTCCTGGGCCATCGTCGCGACGGCCGCAGCACCGATCAGAATGAGCATGAGGCGATGGTCCCTTGGCAGATTGCGTCACGAGGCGAGAGTACGACAGCATCGGATCACGCCAAGCAGCGCCATCCGTGCCGATCGTCAAGCGACTGTCGTGGTCACTCGGTTCCCGCAAACGGCACAGCCATAGCAGGCTAAAGCGTAGCCGGTCAGTGGACGGCGCCGGCTCCATGGCGGGCGATGATGCTGTCGAGCACCTGCGCGGGCAAGGGATGGCTAAAATCGACGCCGATCTCGCCGCCTTTGTGCCAGGCCACCCATCCGGCGAGCTCGGCGAAGTCGGCGATCGCGATGGTGACCTGCGCGCCGACGGTGATCGGGCTCGTCAGCTGCACGCGGCAGCCAAGGTGGGTGATATCGACGATGCGGCAGGCCTCATCCGCGAACTTGCGCGAGCTGATCGATGCAACCCAGGAGACCGCGACACGATCGGCGGTGCGCTCCTCATGAGCGAGCCATTCAGGACGGGCGGGCGGGGCGAGCTTGCTGGCCATTGCACCGGCATAGCAGCACGAGGTTAAGAGTTGATGAGCCTCGCGGCCGATGCCGTCACTTCAATCCACGCGAACTATTAATCTTTGCCCGGCAAAAGCTGCCGCAGAAGCAAAGACTTCGAGTTGGCGTACGGGGAGCGTGCCGGCGCCCCGCCCGCGATTCGCGCAGCGGCGGGGCGCCATGGCTGTTCCGAAAAGGGGCAGTCGCCTGCGCCGGGACTCGTTGCCAGCGGGGTGCGGAGCGCCCAGTCTGCCTTGTCCCGTAGTGACCGGCGCCTCGCCTCCGCTTGCCCGTGAGCGCGAGGCGTTTGTCCTTACCGGGCCGTGGTCGACCATGTCCGGCGGCGACCAACGATCATTCGAAGCTCACCTCACCCTCAAGTCCCCCGGTCTTGCCGGCGAGACCGGGCACTTCCTCCAGCTGCCGGAGGGCAGTGAACCCGCCCCGCTCCGACCGGTAGCGGACGATCTCAAAGCCATGCCCCTGCAAACCGGGGACTGCATCGATGTCTGCCGCGGTCGCGGTATTCAAGTTGGTCGGCATGGATGATCCCCTGGTGGTTGAGGCCAAGCTGAACGCCTTGATCCGGCGGGCGGCACCAAGGCACGGGGAAATTTGTAATAGTTGTCGCGGCCATGCCGGGTGATGTCGCCGCCACTGGTGCATCACCGGCTCGACACCTCTCTACCGTATTACTCGCACATTTCAGCCGATAGCGTTTGCCAAGCTCAGCCAGCCTACGCTTGGCTGTCCCCACCTGAGACAATAACGAGGTGAGTAGATGCGTATGACGATGGCAAAGCAGGCATCGGTGGCGATGATCCTGATCGGCTCGGTCGGCCTCGGCGGCTGCGCCACCAAGGGCTATGTGAACCGGCAGATCGCAACGGTGAACCAGCGGATCGACGGGATCGACGGGCATCTGCGCACCGTGGAAGGCACGTCGGGCCAGGCGCTGACCCAGGCCCAGGCGGCGGCCGGCCAGGCCCAGCAGAACAGCCAGCGGATCGACCAGCTCAATGGCCGCGTGGACGGCCTCGACCAGCAGGTGCAGCAACAGCAGCAGCGGCAGCGCAAGCCGCGGGGCTGAGCATTTCCACGGCAACGGCCGCGCATCGACGGGCAACGCCGTTGCACAAGACGATCATCGCTGCAGCGATGTTGGCGCTGGTGCCGTCGCCGGCTTGGCCGGCGGCGGCCGAGCGTGCGCCGCGGCATGCCAAGGCGGCGACCGTCGCCAAGCCTCGACCGGTCGCTGCCGAACCGGCGCCGCCGACGCCCGAACCCGAACGTACGGCGGCCGCCAGCCGCATCATCGCCTGGGTGGCCGCGGCGCACGACAACGGCGGCAAGCCCTATATCGTCATCGATAAGCCGTCGGCCGCGCTGTACCTGTTCAATGGCAAGGGTGATTTTCTCGGGCAGACCCCGGTGCTGCTCGGCATCGGCGTCGGCGATGATTCGTCGCCCGGCGTCGGCGCCAAGAGCCTCAACGACATCGGGCCTGCCGAGCGGACGACCCCGGCGGGCCGGTTCGTCGCCAAGTTTGGCCGCGCCTTCGGCAACCAGCGCGTGCTGTGGGTGGATTATGCCGATTCGGTCGCGCTGCATGCGGTGATCACCACTCATAAGGCGGAGCAGCGGGTGCAGCGGCTGCTCTCGCCCACCCCCGACGACAATCGCATCTCCTTCGGCTGCATCAATGTCGGCACCAGTTTCTACACGAGGAAGGTGCGGCCGCTGTTCCAGAAGGGGGGCGGCATCGTCTACATTCTGCCCGACACCAAGCCGCTTGAGGACGTGTTCCCGCGGGTACGCCTGCTGCCCTATCTGAACGCTCCCGCGGCGGGTTGACGCGCGCCCCGGGCGTGGCGAGTGGCGGCACCGCCCGCTTTCACCTGCCGGCAGAGGCCTGGAGGCTCCATGATGATCCTGTTCCTGTTCGCTGCCGCCGTGACCACGCCGCCGCCGGTGGTGGTGAGTTCCCTGCAGACCGGGCAGCTGGTGGAGAATTGCCGAGGCAAGGACAATGATCCCGCCGCGACCTTTTGCACCGGCTACATTCTCGGCGTGTTCGACGCGCTGTCGCTGTCGCATGAAATCTGCATCGGGCCTGATCAGTCCTCCACGATCAAGGCGGTTGCCGCCGCGCGTAAATACCTGCGCACCCACCGCAAGAAGTGGAGCAACGCGCCCGCGTTCGTGGTCCGCGACGCGCTGCGTGCCTCCTTCCCGTGCACGCGAGGCTGATCGCCACCCGCGGAGACAATCGCGCCAGCCGACGTTCTACCCACCGACGCAGATCCTTGCGGATCACCAATGCGACCCTGTCGCAGAAGGAAGCCCGAATGGCGGACCGTTTCATCAGCCGGGAGATATTCTCCTGGGCCCTGCGCGCGTTGGCGCTGCCGCTCGGGCTCGTGGCGGCGCCCGCGCTGGCGCAGACCGCCCCGCTCGGCGCCAATCTGGAGCAGTTCGACTATCCCTATCCGGTTCACTGGTTCGAGACCCGCTCGGCGGGCCAATCAGTGCGGATGGCCTATATGGACATCGCCCCAGCAGCGGCGGCAAACGGCCGCGTCGCCGTGCTGCTCCACGGCAAGAACTTCTGCGCCGCGACCTGGGGCGACACCGCCAAGATGCTGGCGGCCCACGGCTATCGGGTGATCGTGCCGGACCAGATCGGCTTCTGCAAATCCACCAAGCCCGCCGGCTATCAATATAGCCTTGCCGCACTCGCCGGCCTGACCCGCGATCTGCTGCGAAAGGCCGGCGTAACCCAGCCGATCCTGGTCGGGCACAGCACCGGCGGACTGATCGCGATGCGTTATGCGCTGCTGTTCCCGCATGAGCTGTCGTCGCTGGTGCTGGTCAACCCGCTGGGGCTCAACGATACCGTTGCCGAGGGCGTGCCCTATACGCCGCTCGGCGGCCTGCTCGACGAAGAGGCCAAGACCAGCGCGGCGACGATCAAGGCCTATCAACTGCGCTATTATTATCATGGCGAGTGGCGCCCGGCCTATGATCGCTGGGTGGCCATGCTCGCCGGCCAATATGCCAGCCGCGATGGCGCGGTGGTGCGCGACGCGCAGGCGCGGCTTTCCGACATGATCGAGACCCAGCCGGTCGCCGCCGAGATTCCCCGGATCGCGGTGCAGACCACGCTGATCATCGGCGAGGCCGATACCACCGCGTTCCGCGCGTCGAGCGCACCCGTCGATATGCGCGGCCGCATCAGGACCGTGCCGCAGGCGGCGCAGGAGGCAGTCCGCCGCTTTCCCCAAGCGCGGCTGGTGCCGTTGAGCGGGCTCGGCCATGCGCCCCAGATCGAGGCGCCGGAACGCTTCGCGCCAGCGCTGCTCGCGGCCCTGGCCGGGCGGCAGTGAGCGCCCAGGTGCCGCCACGGTGAGCAAGGAAGCCCAGCCGGTTACGCCGGATGGCCGCTATTTCGTCGTTCGCGGCCGGCTCTGGCGGCGATCGGACCCGTCACTGTCGGACGAGCGTCGCGCCGAACTGGTGAGCGACTTGATGCAGGCGCGGCGCGCCGTCGGCGTCGCTTTGCGCAACGACGACAAGCCCGGCTTGGCCGAGGCGCGCGCGGCAGTCGATCGCGCCAAGGTCGCGCTTGGCGAACGCGGGCCGGTGTGGTGGCACGACGGCACGCCCGATCTAAACCGCCGCATGGTCGCCAACACGCCTTATGCCGCGTGGTTCGAACAAGGAGCCGAGAGCATCAGCTGAGCCGCCGTGCTGCCGGCAGCGCCGCGCCGCTGCCGCGTCAGCGCCAGCCGAGCGCGGGAGCGACGTGGGTCAGGATGCTGTCGATCACGTGCGCGTTGTATGCGACGCCGAGCTGGTTGGGCACGGTGAGCAGCAGCGTGTCCGCCTCGGCGATCCCCTCGTCGGCGCGCAGTTGCGCGATCAATTGCTCGGGCTCGGCCGCATAGGACCGCCCGAACACCGCGCGCATGTTGTCGATCACGCCGATCTGGTCGCTGCTCTCGCCCCGCCCGAAATAGGCGCGGTCGCGATCGTTCATCAGCGCGAAGATCGAGCGCGACACCGATACGCGCGGCTCGCCCGCATGCCCCGCATCCTTCCACGCCTGGCGGTAGAGCCGGATCTGCTTGGCCTGCTGGATGTGGAGCGGCTCGCAGCTCTCGTCCGCCTTCAGCGTCGAGCTCTGCAGGTTCATCCCCTGCTGCGCGGCCCAGACTGCCGTCGCGTTCGACGACGAGCCCCACCAGATGCGCTGGCGCAGCCCCGGCGCGTGCGGCTCCAGCCGCAACAAGCCCGGCGGGTTGGGGAACATCGGATTGGGACTGGGCTGCGCGAACCCCTCGCCTTTCAGCAGCTCGAGCAGCACCTCGGCATGGCGCCGGCCCATGTCGGCATCGCTTTCGCCCTCCGCCGGTGCATAGCCGAAATGCCGCCAGCCCTCGACCACCTGTTCGGGCGAGCCGCGGCTGATGCCGAGCTGCAGGCGGCCGCGGCTGATCAGGTCGGCCGCCCCGGCGTCCTCGGCCATGTAGAACGGGTTTTCGTAGCGCATGTCGATCACGCCGGTGCCGATCTCGATCCGGCTGGTGCGGGCGCCGACGGCGGCGAGCAGCGGGAACGGCGAGGCGAGCTGCTGCGCGAAATGGTGGACGCGGAAATAGGCGCCGTCCGCGCCGAGCTCCTCGGCGGCGACGGCTAGATCGATCGATTGCAGCAGCACGTCCGACGCCGAGCGCGTCGCCGACTGCGACGAGGTCGACCAATGGCCGAACGACAAAAACCCGATCTTCTTCATGGCACACTCCTGCTGCCGGCCGAGGCCCCTATCCGGAGGCGATCAGCCCGGCGTCACCAAGCTAGATAGGGTGCTCCTCGCCCCGCGTCGCGGCGCCGCGACGAAACGCATCTATTCCGCTGGGAGACCCTGACGTCCTACCGACGCTCTCACAGGTCGAACTCAACGCTCGCTAACAGCGTCCGCGGTGCGCCTGAATAAGCGGTGTTCGCACCGGGACTGCCGACGATGGTGCCGTCGGCGATCGACGAATAATAGCGCTTGTCGCCGACGTTGATCACGTTGATCCGCAAGGTCTCGTGGTGATCGAACAGCGCGGCATTGTAGCGCGCGCCGAGATCGAAGGTCGCATAGGCGGGCGCGAAGCTGTTGTTAATGTTGGTCGCGGCGCGATCGCTTTCATAGTGAACGGCGCCGGTCACCGCGACGCCGTGCGCCACCGCAGGATGGAAATCGGCGGACACGTCGCCCTTGAACCGCGGCACGCCGACGACGCGCTTGTCGTTGGTCGTCGCCACGCCGGTGTCGATCAGCCGCGCGTCGATGTAGGTGACGCCGCCGAGCAGGCTCAGCGATGGCGTCACCGAACCCTGCCCGAACAGTTCGCCGCCCCAGTTGCGCTGGGTGCCGACCACCGCGAAGATGTTGGACGTGGCATCGGTGGTCGCGAGCGGGCGGGTCATGCGAAACCCGGTGGCGGTGACCAGGAAGTTGGGCGTCAGCTGATATTTGGCGCCGGCCTCATATTGCCGGTCTCGATAAGGCGAGAGGATCTGGTTGGCATTGGCCGTCCCCGCCGGCGCGCTTTCGCCTTGCTCCACATTGTCGGCATAGGTGGCGTAGAGCGTGAGCCGGTCGGCCGGCGTGTAGATCAGGTTGACCGTCGGGCTGAGCACGCCGTTGCGGCTGTCGGAACTGGTTACCTGGCCGGCCGCGGACCAGCTCTTCGACGAGAGGAAGGACGTGCTGAGCGTGCCTGCCACCGCGAACCGATCGGTGAGGTGGACCGTGTCGCCGACGACGATCGACTGCACGAACAGCCGGGCCGATCTGTATTGGCCGCCGGTGGATGGCATGGCCTTGTTCGGCAACACGGTCGGGTCGGAAAGATTGCCGGTGCCGAGCGTCACCGCAATCGAGTTGCGCGAGCTGTACTGGCCGTTGACGAAGCCGTTGGTGCCGAGCGCGACATCGTTGGCGAGCCCGAACAGCGACAGCGTTCCCGTCAGCGATGCCGTATGGCTGGCGACGGTGAAGCGAGGCACGGCGTTGAAGTTCTTGGTGGCGGTATAGTCGCCGGCATTGTCGGTGAGCGTGTTGGTGATGCCGTACAGGCCGCGGTCGGCATTCTGGTAGAGGCCGCCGATCTCGAACTGCCAGCCATCGCCGAGATCGTGCTTGAGCTTGGCAAGCGCGGTATCGGTCTGCAGATCGACGCCGGCGCCGGGCTGGCCATAGCCGACCCGGGTGGGATCGATCGCCGCCGGCAGCACCGTCTTGCCGCCGGTGAAATAGACGATGCTGCCGGGCAGGCCGTCGCCCGCCGTTTCATAATGGCTGAGATCGGCCTCGAGGACGGTGCGGTCGTCGAGGTGGAGGTCGATATCCGCCGACAGCAATGTACGGTTGACGTGGCTGCCGTCGACATAGCTCTCGCCTTCGCCATGCACGGCGTTGAACCGATAGCCGATCGCCCCCTCGGTCGCGCTGGCGTCCACCTGCCCGGTCCACAGCCCCTGCGAATCGAAGCTGCCGATCATGCGCAGCAGCGGCGCCGCCGTCGGCCGCTTGAGGCGATAGTCGAACACGCCGGCAGGCGATTGCGGGCCGTAGAGCGCGCCACTGAGGCCGTTCAGCACCTGGATGCTGCCGAGGTTCTCCGCGGGGATCGCGGTGGTGCCGATGATGTTCAGCCCGTCAAGCCTAGTGTCCTGGACGATGCTGCCCTGGAATCCGCGTGACTGCGGGCGCGATACCTCGAAGCCCTGCTGGTCACGGACCTGCACCGAGGGCAGATAGCGCAGCGCATCATTGACGGTGCGTACCTGGTTGTTGACGATCAGATCTTCGGGGATGGTCGTGATCGACGCCGGTGTGTCCTTGATCGGGCGATCGCCGAACGGCCCGAGGTCCACCGTCTTGGCGCCATAGACCGGGTCCTCGCCATAGCCCGCGTCCGCCGTCACCACGATTTCGCCGCGGCTGTTGGTGGTGGAGGTTTGCGCGGTGACGGGTGCAGCGAGTAGGCAGGCGACAGCGACGAGGCTGACATCGATGGCGAGCGAGGCGGCGAATGACCGGCGAGACAAAGGCAATTTCCTGGGTGCTATATACGAACGGACATAGCCCCTCGCCGCCACGCAAACCCAGGTCCAATAAAAAAGCCGTCATGTTGAAGCGTTTCCGGGTCGCACGGCGTCTCACGGCGAGCAAGTCGGGAGCCACTCCGATGCAATCGGCGCTACTCGGTTTGGCGGCCGGCGTTGCGGCGATCTCAGCCGGCCCGGTCACGGCCGCAGCGCCTGGAGAGCGGGTCGAGATCTATGCCGCAGGCAGCCTGCGGCCGTTGGTGGGACGTGTGGCCGTGGATGCGGAAAAGGCCGGCATCACGATCGTTCCTACCTTCGGCGGCTCCGGCGATCTCCGCACGCGGATCGAGCAGGGCGCGACCCCCGACCTGTTCCTGTCGGCGGACATGGCGGCGCCGCAGGCGCTGATGGCCAAAGGGCGGGCGATCGGCGCACCGTTGGCGTTCGCGCAGAACCGGCTGTGCTTGATCGCCCCTGCATCGCTTGGACTGACCCGGCGCAACATGGTGGACAAGTTGCTTGATCCGGCGGTTCGCCTGAAAACCTCACGCCCGGTAGCCGATCCCTCCGGCGATTATGCCTTTGCGATGTTCGGCCTGATCGACAAGCGCCACCCCGGCGCGGCTGCCCGGCTTCGCGCCAATGCCGAGCGACAGATGGCCGTCACCGCGCCAGCGGCCGGCGCCGGAGGAAATGCCACCGCCGCGTTGTTCAACGGCCACTTCGTCGACATCGCGGTGACCTATTGCAGCGCCACGAGCGAGGTGATCCGAGCGGCGCCAGGGCTGGTCGCCGTCGCCGTGCCCGCACGGTTCGACCCGAAGCCGGTGTTCGGGCTGATCCTGCTCCACGCCAACCCGGCAGCATCGCAGATCGTGCGGTTTTTGCTCGGCAAGGATGGCCAGACGCTGGTCGCCGCCTCGGGGCTGCTTCGCGCCCCACGCTAGTTCGAGCGGCGCGGGCAAGCGCAGCGATCGTGTTTGGCTCCTTGCCTCACCCCAGGGCAGCGCCGGAACCCCAGGGGCTTACGTGCCAAAATGGCATCTTCACGCCAGCATCTCGCCCAGCGGGCGACTTGCAGCACGGGCGACAGTGTACTAACTAGTACACCAGAACGGTGCCGCCGTCGTGTGGTTCGGCAATTCGGGTCCGCCTGTTGTCCCGCGAACCCTGCGTTCCTCCAGCGCATCGAAGCCAAAGGAGGTGCCGCGTGTCGGGCACGAACATTCATCAGGGCCTGCTGGCCAAAAGTTGGCTTTGGCTGGTCGGGATCGTGATCCTGGCTGCAGGGCTGTTCTTCACGGTCGGCGGTGCCAGGCTCGCCGTGCTTGGAGGCAGCCTCTATTTCGTGCTCGCCGGCCTCGCGTTGCTCGCGTCGGGCGTCCTCATCATCCGTCGCCGGCCGGCTGGAGCCCTACTGTTCGGCGCCACCTTCGCGGTGACGGTGCCGTGGGCCTTGTGGGAGGTCGGCATCACCTTCTGGCCATTGGTGTCGCGCCTGCTGGCGATGGGCGTCGGCGCCACCGTGGTGGCGTTGTCCTACCCGCTGTTGCGGGCGGCAGCCGGCCGATCGCCGGCATGGCGGCCGGCGCTGGCGGTCGCGGCGGTGCTGGCGCTCGCCTCGGCCGGTAGCGCGGCGGGCATGTTCGTGCCCCACGCGCCGGTGTCCTTCGCCGGCGTCGAAAGAGCGCTGGCGCCAGTCGATCCCGCGCACGAGCAGAAGAACTGGTCGGCCTATGGCAACACCGGCGGCGGCAGCCGCTTCGTCGCGCTCGACCAGATCACCCGCCACAATGTCGACAAGCTCAAGGTCGCCTGGACCTATCGCACCGGCGACATCGCGACGAGCGACGGCAATGGCGCCGAGGACCAGGACACGCCGCTGCAGATTGGCGACACCGTGTTCATCTGCACGCCCCACAACAATGTCATCGCGCTCGATGCCGACACCGGTCGCGAGAAGTGGAAGACCGTGATCAACGCCCACACGTCGGTGTGGATGCGCTGCCGCGGGCTTGCCTATTTCGACGCCCGCCAGCCGCTGCTGCAGCCCAGCGCCCCCGGCTCGACCCCCGTTGTACCCGCGGCAGTCGCGGACGGCGCACCGTGCCAACGCCGCATCCTGATGAACACCATCACCGCCCAGTTGATCGCGCTCGACGCCGATACGGGCAAATTCTGTGCCGGCTTCGGCACCAGCGGCCATGTCGATCTCAAGGCCGGGCTCGGCAGCGCCCCCGATCCGCAGTATCAGCTGACCTCGGCGCCCACCCTGGCGGGCACCACCGTGATCGTCGGCGGCCGTGTCGCCGACAATGTCCAGGTCGACATGCCGGGCGGCGTGATCCGCGGCTTCGACGTGATCACCGGCCGGCTGCGCTGGGCGTTCGATCCGGGCAACCCCGCGCTCACCGGCATGCCGCCGGCGGGCAAGACCTATACGCGCTCGACGCCCAACGTCTGGGCCGCGATGTCCTATGACGCCGCGTCGAACACCGTGTTCATGCCGGTGGGCAGCGCCTCGGTCGATATCTACGGCGTGCCGCGTACCGCGCTCGACCATAGCTTCGGTGCGTCGATGCTTGCGCTCGATGCCACTACCGGCAAGGAGAAGTGGCACTTCCAGACCGTCCACAACGACCTGTGGGACTTCGACGTGCCGATGCAGCCGAGCTTCATCGACTTTCCCGCCGGTCGCGGGCGGACGGTGCCGGCGCTGGTGTTCGGTACCAAGGCCGGGCAGCTCTACGTGCTCGATCGCGCCACCGGCAAACCGCTGACCAGGGTGGACAATGTCTCGGTCAAGCCCGCCAACATCCCCGGCGAGCCCTATTCGCTGACTCAGCCAAAGTCGGTCGGCATGCCCCAGATCGGGGTCGGCCCGCTCACCGAGGCGAGCATGTGGGGAGCAACGCCGTTCGACCAGCTGCTCTGCCGCATCGCCTTCAAGGGCATGCGCTACGAGGGGCTCTACACCGCGCCCGGCACCGACAAGGCGCTGAGCTTCCCGGGCTCGCTCGGCGGCATGAACTGGGGTGGCCTGTCGGTCGATCCCACCACCAACACCATCTTCGCCAACGACATGCGCCTCGGCCTGTGGGAGCAGATGGTGCCGCAGCCGACCACGCAGAACAAGCCGGGCGAGAAGCAGGCGCTCAAGAACACCGGCGGTGAGGCACCCAACACCGGCATGGGCAGCGTGCCGATGAAGGGCACGCCTTATTCGGTGATCAAGGATCGCTTCCTCTCGGCGCTCGGCATCCCGTGCCAGGCACCGCCGTTCGGCACGCTGACCGCGATCGACATGACCACCCGCCAGATCAAATGGCAGGTGCCGGTCGGGACGGTGCAGGATACCGGCCCGCTCGGCATCCGCATGGGCCTGCCGATCCCAATCGGCATGCCCACGCTCGGCGGCACCCTCGCTACCCAGGGCGGGCTGGTGTTCATCGCCGGCACCCAGGACTTCTACCTGCGCGCCTTCAACTCGGCGACGGGCAAGGAAGTGTGGAAGGCGCGCCTGCCCGTCGGCAGCCAGGGCGGCCCGATGAGCTACAAGTCGCCAAGGAGCGGCAAGCAATATGTCGTGATCACCGCCGGCGGCGCGCGCCAGTCGCCCGACCGCGGCGATTATGTGATCGCCTACAGCCTGTCGTGACCGCCGGGTGGGGCCACGCCCCCCGGCCATCCCTGTCGAATGATCCCGGTGGCGAGGCTCGCGTGCGGGAAGGAGCCTGCTTGATCAAGCACCATCGAACGCTGGCACGCGCCACCGCCTGCGGGCTGATGATCGCGGCAGTCATGCCCGCCGCCGCGCAGACCGCGGCGACGAGTGCGCCGGCGACTGTCGCGCCCACTGACGGCACCGTGGTGCAATCGCACCAGCCCGAGGACACCGCCGTGCCCAAGGCGGCAGGCGTCGCCAAGCCGCTCGCCCCCTCCCCCGCGCGCGACACGCTGACCGGCGACTGGGGAGGCGTGCGGACCGATCTCGCCGAGGCCGGGATCAGCCTGCGTGCCGATTACGTCTCGGAGAGCTTTGCCGCGGTAAGCGGCGGGCTACGCCGCGGCACGGCCTACACCCAGCAGATCCGGGCCGGCGTCGACCTCGATCTGGGCGCGCTTGCCGGCTGGTCCGGGGCGTTGGTCCACGTCACGCTCAACGACCGCCGCGGGGACGGCATCTCGTCCGACTTCGTCGGCAACCGCCTACCGATCCAGGAAGCCTATGGCGGCCAGTACACCAGGCTGAGCGAGGTCAGCGTCGAGCAGAATCTCGCGGGCGGCAAGCTCAACCTGCGGCTGGGCTATTTCGCGATGGGCAATGATCTCGGCGGGATGCCGCTGGGCTGCAACTTCGTCAACGCGGCCTTCTGCGCGCATCCGCTGTCGATGTCGGGGAACAGCGGCTGGTACAATTATCCCAATGCTCGCTGGGGACTTGCGCTCCGCTACCGACCCCGCGCCGATCTCGCCGTCCGCACCGGCGTCTATCAGGTCAACACCCGCCTTGGCCTCGAGGACAATGCGTTCGATCCGTTTGCCGGCGGCACCACCGGCATACTGCTGCCGATCGAGATCGAATATGACCCCGGCGCCCGGCCGGGCAGCCGGGTGATGCCGGGCCATTACAAGCTCGGCTTCTACTACGACACCTCGCGCGCCGCGCGTCAGGGCGAGGCCGGCACGCTCACCGGCCGCCATGGCGTCTATCTGCTCGCCGACCAGATGATCGTGCGCGGCAGCGGCAGCCGGGGCCTCTCGGTCTTCGCCCAGTTCACCGCCAACCCCCAGGCCTCTGCGCAGATCACCCGCTGGTATGCCGGCGGCCTGGTCAAGACCGGCACCTTCGCCGGGCGCGACGCGGACACGCTCGCCCTCGGGCTGATCAGCGCCACGGTGGATCCGCGGCTACGCCGCTTCCATGCCGACACGGTGGCGCTCAGCGGCGGCTATGCGTCGCTGCCGATGGGCGAAACCGCGCTCGAGCTGAGCTACGGCGTCCAGCTGCGGCGCTGGCTCAACATCCGCCCCGACGTTCAATATATCATCGACCCCGGCGCGTTCAGCTTCCGCTCGACACCCAATGCGCTGGCGATCGGCAGCCAGATCAAGGCGCAATTCTGATGATCGGGCGCCGGTCAGCGCGCGGGATCGGCGCAGCAGTAGCGCGTCACCGTGTCGATCACCTGCGCCCGCCGCCGGGTTGCCGCCTCCTCCTGCTGCAGATCGACCCCGAACAGCGTCCCGAAGGTGTAGCGATTGGCGACGAAGTAGAAGGACAGCGCGCTGATCGTCATGTGCAGATCGACCGGGTCGATGCCCGGGCGGAAGCTGCCGTCGGCAACGCCGCGTTCGATCAGCGCCCGGGTGTTCGGCAGCACCAGCTCGTTGCGGGCCTCGGCGACCGAGCCGACGTGCGGGCCGTGACGCATGTTCTCGTCCATCACCATCCGCACCAGTTCCGGGTGGCGGAAATGATAGTCGAAGGTGAGCCCGACCAGCCGCTCCAGCGCCGCGATCGGCGCCAGCTCGTCGAGCGCGGCATCGATCTCGGCAGACCGGATGCCGCGATAGGATTCGGTGAGCGCGGCGCGGTAAAGCCCGTCCTTGCTGCCGAAATGGTAATAGATCATCCGCTTGGACGTCGCGGTGGCCGCCGCGATCTCGTCGACGCGCGCGCCGGCAAAGCCCTTGTCGGCAAAGTGCGCGGTAGCGACCGCGATGATCTCCCGGCGGTTGCGCTCGGTAAACGTGTCCTGCTCCACGCCGCCGCCTTGGCGACACCCGCCGGCCATGGCAACTATCATCAGACCGCGCGGTGGCCCGAGCCCTTCACAGGAGTAGCTGCACCATGGCCGTGACCAAGATCCAGATCGTCATCGTCGGTGGCGGCGCCGCAGGGCTCGAGCTCGCCACCCGGCTCGGCGCCCGCTACGGCCGCAAGCGCCACGACATCATCGTCGTCGACCGCAACCGCACCCACATCTGGAAGCCGCTGCTCCACGAGGTCGCGACCGGCTCGCTCGACGCCAACATGGACGAGGTCGGCTATCGCAGCCACTGCCATCGCTGGGGCTATCGCTTCTTCTATGGCGCGCTCGCCTCGATCGACCGCACCGCGCGCCAGGTTCATCTCGCCCCGGTGCTCGACGACCAGGGCCGCGAGGTGATCGCCGCCCACGCGATCCGCTACGATTATCTGGTGCTCGCCTATGGCTCGGTGACCAACGATTTCGGCACGCCGGGGGTGGCGGAGAATTGCACCTTTCTCGACAGCCGCGCCCAGGCCGATCGGTTCCGCGACCGGTTGCTCGACCAGTGCCTGCGCGTCTCGCGGGCGATGTCCGCCGATCAGACGGTGGATGCGCGGGTGCGCGTCGCTATCGTCGGCGGCGGCGCTACCGGGGTGGAGCTCGCCGCCGAGCTGTTCAACGCCGCGGCGGCGCTCGGTTACTATGGCCTCGAGGTATTCGACGGCAGCCGGCTCGACGTGACACTGATCGAGGCGGGGCCGCGCATCCTGCCGGCGCTGCCCGAACGGCTCGCTGCCGCGGCGCAACGCGAGCTCGAGATCCTCGGTGTCCGCGTCCTCACCGACACCCCCGTCGTCGCCGCCGATCGCGACGGCATGACCACCGGCAGCGGCCAGCGGATCGATGCCGACCTCCAGGTGTGGGCGGCGGGGGTGAAGGCGGCGCCGATCCCGAGGGGACTCGACGGGCTGGCGCTAGCACGCGGTGGCCAAGTGGTGGTGACACCGACCTTGCAGAGCGTCACCGACGAACGGGTGTTCGCGATCGGCGACTGCGCCTGGTGTGTGCTGCCGGGCAGCGACCGCCCGGTGCCGCCGCGCGCGCAGGCCGCTCACCAGATGGCGGCGGCGGTGTTCACCAACCTCACCCGGCTGATGGCGGGCAGGCCGCCCCGCCCGTTCGTCTACAAGGACCATGGCTCGCTGGTGTCGCTCAGCCGCTTCTCGACGGTCGGCACGTTGATGGGCAATCTGGTCGGCGGCAAGCTCGCGATCGAGGGGCGGCTGGCGCGGATCGTCTATCTTTCGCTCTATCGCATGCACCTGATCGCGATCCACGGCTGGCTCAAGGGCGTGGCGCTGGTGCTGATCGGCCACGTCAACCGGATCGTGCGGCCGCGACTGAAGCTGCACTGATCAGCCCGGGCAGCGCCGCCAGGCGCCGGCGCGCAGCCGCTCGCGCGCGATCGGCCATGGCCAGCGCCCGGCTGCCGCTCTAGGTGGGCGCGATGAACGATCAAGAGAGCCGCACGGCGATGCGGGCCGGCGAGTTCGTGGCGTTCGTCGCCGCGCTGATGGCGGTCAATGCCCTGGGGGTAGACCTGATGCTCCCGGCGCTGGCGGACATCGGACGCCAGCTCGCGATCACCACGGCCAACCACCGGCAATGGATCATCACCGCCTATATGCTCGGCTTCGGCGCGGGCCAGCTGGTCTATGGCCCGCTCGCCGACCGCTTCGGCCGCCGGCCGATCCTGCTCGCGACGCTGGCCGGCTTCGTCGCCGCGACCATCTTCGCCGCCAGCTCGCAAACGTTTCCGGCGTTGCTGGGCGCGCGGCTGCTGCAAGGGCTGATGTCCGCCTCGACCCGCGTGCTCGCGGTCGCGATCGTGCGCGATCGCTATTCGGGCCGGCAGATGGCGCGCACGCTGTCGGTGGCGCAAATGATCTTCTTCCTGGTGCCGATCATGGCGCCGAGCCTTGGCCAAGTGCTGCTGGCGTTCGGGCCGTGGCGCTTCATCTTCTACGCGCTGGCGACCTTCGCGGCGTTCGTGCTCGCCTGGTCGTCGCTGCGCCTGCGCGAGTCGCTGCCGGTCGAGCGCCGCTCGCCACTGTCGCTCGCCTCCTTGGCCGCGGCCTACCGGCTGACGCTGACCAACCGCTTCTCGGCCGGCTATGCGGTAGCGGCGTCGATGACCTTTGGCGGCATCATCGCCTTCGTGTCGTCAGCGCAGCAGATCTTCGTCGACGAGTTCCACGCCGGCCAGCGCTTCACCATCCTGTTCGCGGTCTGCGCTTTCTCGATGGGCTGCGCGTCATTCGCCAACAGCCGACTGGTCGAGCGGCTCGGCACCCGGCTGATCTCGCAATCGGCGGTGCTGGCGCTGATCGCCCTGTCGCTGCTCCATCTCGCCGTGATCGCGACCGGCACGGAAACGCTCATCACCTACATGCTGTTTCAGGCGCTGAGCATGACCTGCATCGGCCTGTGCGGGTCGAACTTCGGCGCGATGGCGATGGAGCCGGTCGGCCATATCGCCGGCACCGCGTCGTCAATCCAAGGCTTCATCACCAGCGTTGGCGCGGTGATCGTCGGCTCGCTGATCGGCCAGGCCTATGACGGCACCACATACCCGCTCGCGATCGGCTATCTTGCGATCGGCGTCGGCGTGCTGATCGTGGTCTACTTCACCGAAGGCCGCAGGCTGTTCCAGCCGCACCATTCCGGCGCGACGCCGGCGCGCGAGGAGCCGGGCAGATAAGCATCGCGCGCCGCAACCCTGGCGCGCCTCGATCATTCAACGTGCATAGATTGCATCGGAGACGTTGAGTGAGGACGCGCAAGGTCGGCCGCCAAGGCCTGGAAGTATCCGCCCTGGGCCTCGGCTGCATGGGCATGTCCGACTTCTACGGCAGCCGCGACGAGGCGGAATCGGTGGCGACGATCAACCTCGCGCTCGACCGCGGCGTGACCCTGCTCGACACCGCAGATATGTATGGCCTCGGCGCCAATGAGGAGCTGGTGGGCCGGGTCGTGCGCACGCGCCGCGAATGGGTGGTGGTGGCGAGCAAGTTCGGCATCGTCCGCGGCCCCGACGGCAAGGGACGCAGCGTCAACGGCCGGCCGGACTATGTGCGCGCGGCGTGCGATGCCAGCCTGCGCCGCACCGGGCTCGACATCATCGATCTCTATTACCAGCACCGGGTCGATCCTGACGTGCCGATCGAAGAGACCGTCGGCGCCATGGCCGAGCTGGTGACCGCGGGCAAGGTGAAGTATCTCGGCCTGTCCGAGGCGGCACCCGAGACGATCCGCCGTGCCCATGCCGTGCATCCGATCACCGCGTTGCAGACCGAATATTCGCTGTGGAGCCGCGATCCCGAGGAGGCGCTGCTGCCGACGGTGCGCGAGCTCGGCATCGGCTTCGTCCCCTACAGCCCGCTCGGCCGCGGCTTCCTCACCGGGCAGATCAAGACGCCCGAGGATCTCGCCGCGGACGACACCCGCCGCAGCCATCCCCGCTTCCAGGGCGAAGCGTTCCAGCGCAACCTCGATCTGGTCGGCGCGATCGCGGCGATGGCGGCGGATAAGGGCTGCACGCCGGCGCAGCTCGCGCTCGCCTGGGTGCTGGCGCAAGGCGACGACGTGGTGCCGATCCCCGGTACCAAGCGGCGCAGCTATCTCGACGACAATCTCGCCGCGCTCGACATCACGCTGACCGATAGCGAGTTGGCGCGGATCGACGAGGTGCTGCCACCCGGGGCGGCGAGCGGCACCCGCTATCCCATGGCGACGATGGCCAGCGTCAACCAGTGAGCGCGCGCGGCCGTTGGCGCGCGGCGGGCCGCGGGAAGGTGAGCGGCCTGCTCGCCCCGTCCCGCCGGTGACCGTGCTCTTCACCGCCGACACGCATTTCGGCGATCATCGCACCATCAACATCTCCCGCCGGCCGTTCGCCAACACCGCCGAGATGGACGAGGCGCTGGTCGCGCGGTGGAATGCGGTGGTCGGGGTCGACGACATCGTCTGGCACCTTGGCGATGTCGCGCGCCGGCCGGGGGATGTCGCTGCGCTGCTGGCGCGGCTCAACGGCACCAAGCATCTGGTGCGCGGCAACAACGACCCGGATGCCACACTTGCGGCCGAAGGCTGGGCGAGCGTCGGCGACTATGTGGAACTCGACCTCGACGGTCGGCGCCTCGTGCTCTGCCATTATCCGTTCCGAAGCTGGAACGGCCAGCATCGCGGCGCGATCAACCTCCACGGCCACAGCCACGGCCGGCTGAAGCCGATGCCGCGTCAGTTCGACGTCGGCGTGGATAATCATGGGTTCACCCCGGTTACGCTCGACGCGCTGAGCCCTACGCCCGGCTGAACGGCAGCCGCCCCGCTTGGTTGTGAAGCAGGGAACGGGTTCCTGACCATGGCTGCCGCGTTCAAGTCGAACCCGACCCACTATGGGTGCGTCACAGCAAGCGCGCCTCCCATTTTGAACACATCAAAACAAATTTGCGCAGCATAGTACCTGCTCGACATGGTCTACTAACCGCCACCCTGCGAATACATCGCACTCGGCATGAATTATCTCACAGTAGTCGTGGGCAATACTGCGCCGCTTGGCGGATTATTTATCAGCAAATACCGCAGTTAAGTCATAACTATACTATTCGATAGTGTTGCTTGCACCAATTTTCACGTAAAGTTAACCATACAAATCGACACTATTCTATGGAATCACGCTGCATTTACCACGTCGTGCCGACGAACGGCTGGAGCAGGACGTGTGAATATAAAGGCAGCCACCCAGGCGCTGGGCCTGTTGATCAGGCTTCGCCGCAATGTCGCCGGCAACACCCTGGCGCTGGCCGCCGCGGCGATGCTGCCGCTGCTGGGCATGGTCGGCGGGGCGCTCGATCTCAGCCGTTTGTACATGACCAAGGTCCGCCTGCAGCATGCCTGCGACGCCGGCGCCCTGGCGGGCCGCAAGCAGATGGGCGGCGGCTCGTGGGATGCGACGGCGCAGGCGAGCGCGACGCAGTATTTCTGGGGCAACTTCCTGCAGGGCGCCTATGGCACCGGCACCACCACCCCCGCCTTCACCTCCTCCGGCTCGGACGTGCAGGGCACGGTCACCACCACCGTGCCGATGACAGTGATGCAGGTCTTCAAGTTCGGCCCCAAGACGATAACCGTCACCTGCCAGACGGCGATGCAATTGCCCAATACCGATGTCATGTTCGTGCTCGACGTCACCGGCTCGATGGCCTGCCTACCCAACGAATCGTCATGCTCGGCCACCAACATTCGCTCGGGATCGAAGATCACCGTGCTCAAAAATGCGGTGAAATGCTTTTACGAGGCGCTCGCCCAGACCAAGACCGACGGCACCGGCTGCGCGACCAATGGCTATCAGGGGATCAACTCAGGCTCGCAGCTGCGCTTCGGCTTCGTGCCCTATTCGGCCAACGTCGACATCAGCCAGCTCAACCTGCCTGCCAGCTATTTCGCGACCAATTGGAGCTACCAGTCGCGCGCCAAGACGCCCGCCTGGGGCGCGTGGTCTGACACGGGGACCATCGGCACCTGGGCCGTCCAGGGCGTATCGTGCAAGAACCAGCCTGCCGATACAGCGACCCAGCAGTATCAGGGCGTGACGGCCCTGTTTGTGTTGTGCAAGGTCCAGACCCGGACGCTGTCGGGTTCGACCTGGCTGTATGGGCCGACGCCTCTTGCCATCAACGTTACCTCCGCACTGTCGTCGTTCGCCGGCTACAAGGTGCCCAACGCGCCGGCCTCCGCCATCGTTACGCTGGCCGGGATCGGCATCAACTACACCGATCGGCCGGTTCTCTGGGACGGCTGCGTCGAGGAACTGGGCGCGACCGCCGACATCAACCAGGTGCCCGACCCGTCGAAGCCGTTGACGCTCTATGGCCCGGTGCTGCCCGAAGCCATCTACATGCGCGCCGCGACGACAACGCCGGATAATGCGTCAGTGTCACGCGATCCCTCGACGTACAGCAACGACTATTACAACAACATGCGCGGGTATCGCTACTTCTGCCCCACGCCGGCGGAGAAGTTGAAGGACACGAGCGTGTGGACGCCCACCGTCTTCGACGCCTACGTCAACACCCTCACCCCCTCGGGCAACACCTATCACGACATCGGCATGCTGTGGGGCGGCCGATTGCTGTCACCGGAAGGAATGTTCGCGTCGGAAAATGCCGCCACCCCGAACGGCGGCGTCATCCAGCGCCATCTCATCTTCATGACCGACGGCGACGCCCAGGCGAGTCCCTGCGACTATACGACCTATGGCGTGGCCTGGTGGGATATGCGGACCAACCCGAAGCTGCTGGCATCCTGCACGATCAACGAGGACACCGATCTGACCAATGACGTCAACACCCGGCTGGCAGCGCTGTGCAATTCGGTGAAGAACGAGCCGAACACGCTGCTGTGGGTGATTTCCTTCGGCGGCCAGGGCATCGTGCAGACCACCAAGGATCGCCTCAAGACCTGCGCCAGCGACGCCGATCATTATTTCGACGCCACCGATGCGACCGCGCTGGGCACCGCCTTCCAGACTATCGCGGCGCGGATCGCGCAGTTACGGCTCGAGCGATAGGCCGGGCCGGCACGGCGCGCCGGCCCTCAGCCGATCGGGATGCCGGCCTGACGGCGGGAACGGCGGGCCGCCGCACTGCAGCGGCCCGCATTCCTGAGGAGACGATCAGGCGAGGGTCAGGCCGACGTCGACGTTGCCGCGGGTCGCGTTGGAATAGGGGCAGATCTGGTGCGCGGCATCCACCAGCTGCTGCGCCTGATCGCGCTCGACGCCGGGCAGCGATACCGACAGATCGGTGGTGATGCCGAAGCCGCCGGCCGCGCGCGGCCCGATGCCGACGTTGGCGGTGACCGCGACATCGTCAGGCACCTTGATCTTGAGCTGCTGGCCGGCGACCTTCAGCGCGCCGATGAAACAGGCCGAATAGCCCGCCGCGAACAGCTGCTCGGGGTTGGTACCATCGCCGCCGGCGCCGCCGAGCTCCTTGGGGGTCGACAGCTTGACGTCGAACCGCCCGTCTTCGGACTGGGCATGACCGTCACGGCCGCCGGTCGCGGTGGCCACGGTGCTGTACTTGACGTCGATCGACATGATGTAGCTCCAGTTTGTTATCGCGATAAGGATTTAGGGTCGGCGCCATTGCCTGTCCAGAACTATTTGCCGCGATAATCATAACCGTGGTATCTGCCGTGCCGAGGAGAGCTAATGCCCGATCCCCTGCCGCTCGACGAACAGCTCTGCTTTTCGCTGTACGCCGCCACCATCGCGATCAACCGCGCCTACAAGCCGGTGCTCGATCGGCTTGGCATCACCTATCCGCAGTTTCTGGTGCTGCAGGTGCTGAACGGTGCCGATGATGGCTGTCCGATCGGCGAGATTGCCGATCGGCTGGCGCTGGAGCCGAGCACCATCACCCCGCTCGCCAAGCGGCTGGAGGCGGCGGGGCTGGTGACGCGGCTGCGCAATCCCGCCGACGAGCGCCAAGTGCGCGTTCGCCTGACCGAGACGGGCAAGGCCCGCTGGGCAGAGACCGGCTGTCTTGCTCCGCTGATCGTCGAGCGCACCGGCATGTCCCCGGCCCGCCTCGCCGCCCTCAACACCGAGGTCACGGCGCTGCGACGCGCGCTGGCGGCGGATTAGGCGCCGTAGCGGAACGGATGGTTACAGCGCGCTGTGGCCGCGCATCCACCGGCCGCGCTGGTCAGAAGGTGATGATCTGCCGCACCGCCTCGCCCGCATGGAGGCGGTCGAAGCCCAGGTTGATGTCCTCGAGCGCGAGTTGACCGGTCAACAGCCGATCCACCGGCAAGCGACCAGCCCGGTAGAGCGCGACATAGCGCGGCACGTCGCGCACCGGCACGCAGGTGCCGATATAGCTGCCCTTGAGCGTGCGCTCCTCCGCGACGAGGCCGACCACGTTCACGGCCAGCGCCGCCCCGGGCGGCGGTAGCCCGGCAGTCACCGTGGTCCCGCCGCGCCGTGTCATCTTCACCGCACTGTCCAGCGCGCGAACCGAGCCCGCCATCTCCAGCACGACATCCGCCCCGCCGCCGGTGAGCGCTCGGACCTGGTCGACCAGGTCGGGTGAGCTGGCATCCACCGTCGCCGTGGCGCCCATCCGCCGCGCATGATCGAGCTTATGGGTCGACAGGTCCACCGCGACGACCTGGGCTGCGCCGGCGGCGACCGCGCCGAGAACGGACGACAGGCCGACCCCGCCAAGACCGACCACGACGACGCTCTGCCCGGCCTGGACCTGCGCGGTGTTGACGACCGCGCCTACCCCGGTCAGCACCGCGCACCCGAACAAGGCCGCTTCCGCCAGCGGCAGATCAGGATCGACCTTCACCAGCGAACGACGGGACACGACCGCATGATCGGCAAAGGCCGAACATCCGAGGTGATGATGGACGGGCATGCCCTGGGCATCGGTGAGCCGCAGGCTGCCGGACAGCAGCTCCCCCCTGGCGTTCGCAGCGCCACCCGGCTCGCACAGCGCCGGCCGCCCGCCGGAACAGGGCGCGCAATGACCACAACTAGGCATGAACACCATGACGACATGATCGCCGATGCCGAGATCGTCGACCCCCTCGCCCAGCGCCTCGACGATCCCCGCCGCCTCATGGCCCAGCGCCATCGGCAGCGGGCGGGGCCGGTCGCCATTCACCACCGACAGGTCGGAATGGCACAGCCCCGCCGCCATGATCCTCACCAGCACCTCGCCGCGCCCCGGCGGCGCCAGCTCCAGTTCCTCGATGACGAGCGGCCGGCTGTCCGCATAGGGCAGCGCCGCGCTCATGGTGCGGAGCACCGCGGCCTTGATCTTCATGTCTCATCCTCCCGATCGGGCGGCCACCGTGTCGCCTTGCATGACGATCTCGGTTGCCGACATCCGATGATAGCGGATGTTGACGCTGCCGCGAGGAGGTGATCGTCACATCGGTGAAGAGAACTCGCCACTCAGCCTTTGTCGCCGATCCGGTCGCGCAGATGCCTCAGGACATGGCCTGCCCGCGCCGACAGCGGCCACTCCGAACGGTGGATCAGCCACAAGGTGTCGACCACCGCTACCCCGTCGACAAGCTGGATTTCCGATGCCCGGCCGAACGCCTGCCGTGCATAGCGCGGCAGCACGGTGAAGCCCAACCCGCGCGCGACCGGCTCTAAAATCAGGCTTACTTGGTTGCTGAAGCCATGGACCGGCAGGCGGCGCACACCCGGATTGCCGTCGAACCGCCGCGACAGCAGCCGTGTCGCCATCGCCTGGCCATCGGGGTGATCGATAAAGCCGATGCGCTCCAGATCGCGCCAGTCGCCCACCGTCTCGCCTACCGGAACGATCAGTTCGAGCGGCTCCTCGAGGAACGGCGTGGCCGCCAGCCGCGGGTCCTCGGGCTGCGCGGTGACGATGCCGAGCTCGGACCGATTGGACACGACCGCATCGATCACCTCACGATCAGGCGCGAAGCGATGACGGATGGCGAGTCCGGGCTGCGCCTGTTGCAGGTCGAGCAGCAGCGGGTAGAGCAACAGCCCGACGCTGCCGGGCGTGACCAGATCCAAGGCGCCTAGCAACGCGTCGGTATCCGCCAGCCGCGCCGCCAGCCGCTTGTCGGCCGCCTCCATCTCGCGGGCGTAATCGAGCAGGGCAAGGCCGGCCGGGGTCCATTCCAACCGTCGCGCGCGACGGATCACGATCGGGCCGAGGCGTGTCTCGAGCTGGCCGACATGCTGGCTGACCGCGGCCTGGGTCAGGTCGAGCACCGCGGCAGCGCGGGTGAAGCTGCCCGCGTCGGCCAATGCAACCGCACTGCGAATCCAGAGAGGGTTCAACATAACGGCCTTTTATAGCTGCAATAAGGATGCACCGCTTTCGCTAATAATCAGCGGTGCCCATCTGGGCTAGGCAGCTAAGGACAATCATGACCGCTCCCTATCCCCGCAGCTTCTCGCATATCGGCCTGTCGGTCACCGACCTCGACCAGGCCGTTGCCTTCTACACCGACGTGCTCGGCTGGTATCTGATCATGCCGCCGACGGTGGTGACCGAGGACGACAGCGCGATCGGCGTGATGTGCACCGACGTGTTCGGTGCCGGCTGGGGATCGTTCAGGATCGCGCATCTGTCGACCGGCGACCGCGTCGGTGTCGAGATGTTCGAATTCCGGAACGCGGCGAAGCGGGAGAACAATTTCGAATACTGGAAGTCGGGCATCTTTCACTTCTGCGTGCAGGACCCGGACGTCGAGGGCCTCGCCGCCAGGATCGTCGCCGCCGGCGGCAAGCAGCGCATGCCGGTGCGCGAATATTTCCCCGGCGAGAAGCCGTTCCGGATGGTCCATATGGAGGATCCGTTCGGCAACATCCTTGAGCTCTACAGCCACAGCTACGAGCTGACCTATTCGGCCGGCGCCTACTCCTGAGCGCCCGCCCGCTCCCCTTCCATCAAGCGAGACCGTCCATGGCAACCCTGTTCACGCCCTTCACGCTGAAGGACGTCACCCTTCGCAACCGCATCGGCGTGCCGCCGATGTGCCAGTATAGCGCCGTCGACGGCGTCACCACCGACTGGCACCTGGCGCATTATACCGGGCTGGCACGCGGCGGCGCCGGGCTGGTGATCGTCGAGGCGACCGCCGTCTCGCCCGAAGGCCGCATCACCCCGGGCTGCACCGGGCTGTGGAACGACGCGCAGACGCCGGGCATGGCGGCCATCGCGTCGGCGATCAAGGCTGCCGGCGCGGTGGCCGGGATCCAGATCGGCCATGCCGGCCGCAAGGCGAGTGCCAACAAGCCATGGGAAGGCGACGACCATATCGCCGACGACGCCCCCGGCGGCTGGCGGACGATCTCGCCGTCGGCGATCGCCTTCGGCGGCGGCCTGCCCAAGGTGCCGACCGAGATGTCGCTCGAAGACATTGCGCGGGTGAAGGCCGACTTCGTGTCAGCAGCCGAACGCGCCCGTGATGCCGGGTTCGAGTGGCTCGAACTTCATTTCGCGCACGGCTATCTCGCGCAGAGCTTCTTCTCGGTCCATGCCAATACCCGCACCGACCAATATGGCGGCAGTGCCGAGAATCGCGGCCGCTTCCTGCTCGAGACGCTGCAAGCCGTGCGCGCCGTATGGCCGGAGAACCTGCCGCTCACCGCGCGCTTCGGCGTGCTCGAGTTCGACGGCCGCGACGAGGAAACGCTGCAGGAGGCGATCGCGCTCGTCCACCAGTTCAAGGCGGCAGGCCTCGACTTCCTGAGCGTCAGCATGGGCTTTTCGACGATCGAGGCGAACATCCCCTGGGGCCCCGCCTTCATGGCGCCGATCGCCGCGCGCGTCCGTGCCGAGACCGGGCTTCCGGTCGGCACCGCCTGGGGCATGGACGTGCCCGCCGATGCCGAGCGATCGATCGTCGACGAGCAGCTCGACGTGCCGATGATGGCGCGCGCGCACCTTGCCGATCCGCATTACCCCTTCCGCGCCGCGCGCGAGCTCGGGGTGCCGAAGGCGTCGTCGGTGCTGCCCGATCAATATGCCTATTGGCTCGCGCGCTACCCGAGCCCGCAAAACGGCGACCCGATCGATTGATCCGGCTTGAAGAACACCAAGGACAAGACATGAGCGACATCATCTGGCCCGCCGGCTACGTGCCCGGCTTCACCGACAATTTCTGTTCCAACGAGATGATCGTCACCGGGCTTACCGCCGCCCAGATCTGGCCGTTCCTCAACATTCCGACGCGCTGGCCGAGCTATTACCCGAATTCGGCGGACGTCCGCTTCCATGACGGCAAGGGCCCCGAGCTCGAGCCGGCGGTGCGCTTCTTCTTCTCGACCTTCGGTTTCCCGGTCGAGGCGCAGGTCGTCGAGCATGTCGCACCGGTGACCGGCCAGGCGGCGCGCGTCGCCTGGCACGGCTGGTCCGGCGAGGGCGCGGATCGCCTCGACGTCCACCATGCCTGGCTGATCGAGGATCTGTCGGGCGGTCGCGTTCGGATCCTGACCCAGGAGACGCAGAACGGCCGGCCCGCCAAGGAGCTCGCCCAGGCGAACCCCAACCCGATGATCAACGGCCATCAGGATTGGCTGGTCGGTCTGATCGCCGCCGCGCGGGTGGCGCACGGCTGAGCATGACGCAACGGTCGCTGGTGCCGCGCCGCGCCTGAACGGTGGCAAGACACGATTTGTTGTGTGAGTATCCGGCTGATCGGTGATGGGTTGGTCGGGAGCACGGCGATGGATCAGCAAGGCAGCAGCACAGGTGGCGAGCAGAACCGCAGGGCGGTTGCGCGCAGCGGGGATCGCGAGCTGGTGATCACGCGCCTGTTCAAGGCACCACGAAGCACCGTCTACGCAGCATGGAGCCAGCCCGAGCTGTTTCGGCGCTGGTGGATGCCGGAATCAGCGTCAGGCGTGGCGCTCGTGTTGTGTGAAATGGACGTTCGTACCGGCGGCACCTACCGGCTGGGGTTCGGCACCGGCGGTTCAGCCATGATGACCTTCCACGGCAAATATCTATCGGTCACGCCGGATCAGCGTATCGTCTGGACCAACGACGAGGCCGACGACGGCGCAGTGACGACCGTGACCTTCGAGGATCAGGATGACGGGACCGCGGTGACGTTCCGCGAGATCTACCCTTGGAACGAGGCGCTCGAGCAAGCCTTGCAGGGATCGGCACTCGCGCTGCCGGAACAGCTCGAGCAGCTCGACAAACTTCTGTCAGGCATGGCGGAATAGCGGGTCTGGCCGCCGTTGCGCAAAGCGCTGTCGGTGGCCGTATCGGCGGCAACAGCGTTCAAGGACGACGAACGCGTGGTGGGCCGACCGAACACGTCCGGTGGCACCGCTCAAGCTCGCGCCGGTGGACGAGGTCGCGCGCGTCGATGTGCCATGGCCGATGAGCTGCGCGCCGCCACGCAGACAGCTGCGCCCCACGGCGCCGCGATTGCCTCCATCGCATGCTCGGCGACACCAGCCCTGCCGGATTGCTCGACCTGTTCAACGGTGTCGCCGGATAGAGCGTGCTGCTTGCAGCTCCCCACGATGTCCCGGTGGCCATCACGAGCCACCGGGGTCGTGCCATTGTTCGCTAGTCGGTGCCGACCATGATGCGTGACGCATGCGCGCTGCGCGCATCGACGGTGAAGGCGACGGTCAGCGCCGCAGGATCGACCTCGGCGGCCAACGCCTTGCGGTTGACGGTGACGGTCTTGCCGCCCGTCCAGCCGTGCACCGTGATGGCGATGGTCTGCCACCAGGGCCGGAAGTCGCCTTCGCGCTTGTCGAACTCGATCATCAGCCCCTGCGGCGTTGCCGAGCAGCGTACGGTCTGACGCAGATAGCCGCGGCGGGTATAAGCGAGGCTCTTGCCGTCGTCCTCGTAGAGCGTGCCCTGGCAGTCCGCGCCCGGGTAGATGTCGAGCCGCAGCGGGCCGGTGGGCGTCTGTGCGGTGCTCTGGACCAGCGGCTGGCGTGGCAGGATGGTGCCGGCGCGCACGAAGATCGGCAGGCGATCGAGCCGCGGCGTCTCGGTGACTCGGTCACCGCGGCTGTGCGCGGTCGGCACCGCCTGCGTCGCCGACTGGATCGGCCCCTCGGCCGCCGGCTCGGGCGTGCCCGCGGGCATGCCGGTCCAATAATCGTACCAGCCGCCGGCGGGTAGGCACACGTCGTAGACGCGCGGCGATTCCGGGCTCGGCGGCGGCGCGATCAGCAGGCTCTTGCCGAGGGTGAAGGCCATCGACTGGTCACACGAGGCATTGAGCGCCGATGGATAATCGTAGAACACCGGCCGCATGATCGGATCGCCGGTGCGGCTGTTCTGATCCGCGAGCGCGTAGAAATAGGGCATCAGCCGATAGCGCTCCTCGACGAAGCGGCGGCGGATCGCGAGATGCTCGGGGCCGTCCACCCATGGCTCGACGCGGGGCGTGCCATTGGCGGAATGATCGCGGAACACCGGCGTGAAGGCGCCGATCTCGAACCAGCGGGTGAGCAGGTCGGCACTTGGCCCGCCGGCGAAGCCGCTGACGTCGGCGGCGCTATAGGCAAAGCCCGACAGGCCGAGGTTGATGATCTGATGGACCGACAGCTTGAGGTGATCCCAGGTCGCGCTGTTGTCGCCGGTCCAAGTGACGGCATAGCGCTGCCCGCCGGCGTAGCTAGCGCGGGTCATGACGAACGGCCGCTCGTTCGGGCGCAGCGTGCGCAGGCCATCGAACGTCGCGCGGGTATTCTGCATGCCGTAGACGTTGTGGATCTCGCGATGATCCGCGGCGCGGGCCGCGAAATCGTCGCTGCCGATGCGGTGGCGGGTGTCGAGCGGCATCGTCTTGGTCGGCGTGTTGAAGATCGCGGGCTCGTTCATGTCGTTCCAGAAGCCGGCAACCCCGGCGTCGACGAAGCCCTTGAACAACGTGCCCCACCAATCACGGCCGTTGGTCTGGGTGAATTCCGGGAACACTGACGGCCCCGGCCAGACCGGCGCGACATAGGTGGTGCCGTCCGGGTTCTTCACGAAGGCGTCGCGCTTGAGGCCGCTCTGATAGGGCGCATAGTCCTTGTCCACCGCCGCGATATGCAGATCGGTGATCGCGACCAGCTTGATGCCGTCCTTCCCCATGTCATCGACCAGCTTGGGAAGATCGGGGAAAGTCTTGGGGTTGGTGGTGAACGGCCGGTTGCGGTCCTGATAATCGATATCGAGCCAGATCACGTCGGTCGGGATGCGGTCGCTGCGCAGCCGCGCTGCGATGCCGCGGACCTCGTCGGCCGACATGTAGCTGTAGCGCGACTGCTGGTACCCCAGCGCCCATTTTGGCGCGAGCGGCGGACGCCCGGTGAGCGTCGCATAGCGGCGCGTGACCTCGGCCACCGAGGGCCCGGCGATGAAATAATAGTCGATCGGCCCATCGGGGCCGCCGAACGACAGGGTCTCGGCGTCGCGGTGGCCGAAGTCGAACCAGGTGCGATAGGTATTGTCGAGCAGGATGCCGTAGCTGCCCCCTGCCCCGCCGGTGCCGATGAAGAAGGGAATCGACTTGTAGATCGGATCGTCGGCGCTGGTGAAGCCGAACGCGTCGGTGTTCCAGTCGACGAAATCATGCCCGCGGCGATCGAGCCCTTGCGTCTTGTCGCCGAGCCCGAAGAAGTGTTCGGAGAACGGCAGCGTCTTGGCGATGGTGAACGCCTTGCCGTCGAGCTTCGCCGGCGCGGCATCAGCCGAGATGACCTTGCCGTCGAGCGTCTCGAAGGTGACGCCGCCGGTCGCGCCGATCCGGACGCGAACGCTGGCGGTGGTGAAGCCGTCGGCGGTGGCGGTGACCTTGACCGCCTGTTTGCGCTGCGCGGGCGACACCGCCCAGCTCGCATCCTCGGGATAGATGCCGTCCTTGGCGACGCGGACGCGGATCAGCCCGTCGGTGAGCGCGGTGACGCGCATCGCGGTCGCCCCGGCGCGGAACTCGACGCCATCGCTGCGCGGCGCGAGCGCGGTGCTTTGCTGGGCATAAGCGGCGGGGATGCTGCACAGGCACGTCGAGGCGGCGAGAAGCAGGGCGAGACGTTTCATGAGCGGTCCTTGTGCGGCAAGTGGCGATCGTGCGCGACGAAGTTGAGCGCGCAGCGCGTGAGGAAGTCGTCGATCCCGGCCATGTCGACCCGATCGATGTCGGGACCGGGCGGCACCAGGCGGGCGCTGTCGGGAAAGGTGCCATAGCCGGCCATCAGGCAATGCCAACTGATCGCGGAATAATAGCGGCCAATGCCGCCGGCCTCCACCGCCGCCGCCATGTCGGCACCGGTAAACCAGGCCGAGATCAGCGCCCTGAGCGTGTCGGACAGGCCCGATACGGCGCGCGCCTCGGCCCAATAGCCGGTGGGATCGTCGTGGTGCTGGTTGAGGCGGTAATGGGCGACGATATAGTCGCGCACGCCATCGTAGCGCTCGGCAATCCGGGCGTTGAAGCCGTTGCGCGCCTCTGCCGTCATCCCGCGCGCCTCGACCGCATCGAGAAACGCCTCGACGGTGGCGATGACGAGATGCAGCGCGGTCGCCTCGAGCGGCTCGAGGAAGCCTTGGGCAAGCCCGACCGCCAGCGCATTGTGCGACCAGCTATCCCGCATCCGCCCGACCCGCATCGCGAGGTGGCGGGCCTCGCCCGCGTCGCCGACATCCAGGTGCGCGCGGAGTTCGGCCTCGGCCTGCGCTGCCGATAGATGACGGCTCGAATAGACATAGCCGTTGCCGGTCCGGCTGGTGAGCGGGATGTCCCATGCCCACCCCGCCGACAGCGCCGTCGCCCGCGTCTGGCTGGGAATTGGCGCCCCCGCCGCGCGATGGGTGGGCATCACCACCGCGGCATCGTTGAACAGCGTCTCGCCGTAGCTGACGAACGGCACCTCGAGCGCGGTGAAGATCAGGCTGCGGAAGCCGCTGCAGTCGACGAACACGTCGCCGTCGATCCGGTCTCCGTCATCGCCGATCAGCGATGCGACGCTGCCATCGGCGCCGCGCGCGACGGCGGTGATGCCGGCCTGGCGGTGAACGACCCCGAGCGTGCCGGTCGCATGGCGCGCAAGAAACGCGCCCATCTTGTGCGCGTCGAAATGATAGCCGTAGCTGACCTCGAACGGAAAGCTGTGCGCCGGCTGCGGCGCGCGATGATCGGCGGCGAGCCGCGCGGGCAGCAGGAAATGGTCGGGGCGGGCATCGACATCGCGACCGGTGCGCCGGGCGCGGGTGTTGTAGAAGAAGCGCGCAGCGGTGTGGATGTCGAGCGCGGTCGGGAACGGGTGGAAATAATCTTCGTACCCCGGCCGATCGGACCAACCGTGGAAGCCGATGCCGAGCTTGTAGGTCGCGTCGCACGCCGGCATCCACGCGCTCTCGGCAATGCCGAGCGTGTCGAAGAAGCCTTTCAGCTGCGGGGTGGATCCCTCGCCGACCCCGATGATGCCGATTGCCGGACTTTCCACCAGCGTCACGGTCGCGGTCGGCCAGCGGTGCGCGATCAGGCACGCCGTCATCCATCCGGCCGTGCCGCCGCCGAGGATGACGATATCGGTCAACGCCGCAGCACCAGGCCGGCGAACGCGGGCAGCACGGTGGTATTTGCGCCATTGGCGACGAGGATCGGCACGCCGTCCGTCGCCAGCCCCGCCGGCCAGTCGCGCGGCGCGGCGCCGAGATTGACCACGCAGACCAGGCGCTCGCCCTCACCGGCCCGCTCGAACGCGATCAACGCATCGTCGCTGTGCACCACCTGCAGGCTGCCATGGCGCAACGCCGGATGCGCCGTGCGGGCGGCGATCACGGTGCGCGTCCAGTGCAGCAGCGAATTCGCGTCCGCCTCCTGCACGTCGACGGCGAGCGCGCGATGATCGGGGCCGAAGGGGAGCCAGGGCTTGGCGGCGCCGCTGCCGAACCCCAGGTCGGGCGCGTCGCCGATCCAGGGCATCGGCGTCCGCGCGCCGTCACGCGACAGCGTCATCGGCCAGTTGGCGATCGCCTCGGGATCGAGCAGATCGGCAAAGGGAATGTCGACCTGGGTGAGGCCCAGTTCCTCGCCCTGGTAGAGGAAGATGTTGCCGCGCAGGCTGAGCAGCAGCAGCATCTTCATCCGCGCGAAGGCATCCGCCTGGTCGGGCGACGCCCAGCGCGACAGCGCCCGGGGCGCATCATGGTTCTCGAACGCCCAGCTCGGCCAGCCCAGCCCCGGCGTATCCGGCCATGCCGCGACCGCATCGACGATCATCTCGGGGGTCAGCCGGTCGGCGTACAGGAAGGCGAAGCTGTAGGCGCTGTTGAGCCGCGTCTCGCCGGCGGTGAACAGCTTCATCTCGCGATCGCTCTCGTCGCCCCCCACTTCGGCGACGGTGAAGCAGCCGCCATGGTCGTCCAGCAGCGCGCGGAGGCGTTCGAGGAACAGCGGGATGTCGGCATGCCCCTGGTTGTGAAGCTTGAGCTGGAAATCGAACGGCCGGGTGCGGGCACGGTTGGTCGCGGGCGCCGGCGGGTTGTCGGTCAGGCCAGGGTTGTGCATCGCGAAGTTGATCGCATCCAGGCGAAAGCCGTCGACGCCGCGATCGAGCCAGAAGCGTGCCGTCGCCAGCAAGGCGTCCTGAACCGCGGGATTGTGGCCGTTGAGCTGCGGCTGGTCCTTGAGGAAATTGTGCAAATAATATTGCTGGCGGCGCGCATCCCAGGTCCAGGCCGGGCCGCCGAACACCGACTGCCAGTTGGACGGCGGGCTGCCATCGGCCTTGGCGTCTGCCCAGACGTACCAGTCCGCCTTGTCGTTGGTGCGGCTGGCGCGGCTGGCGCGAAACCACTCATGCTGGTCGGAGGTGTGCGAATAGACCTGATCGATGATGACGCGCAGCCCGAGCGCATGCGCGCGCGCGATCAGCGCATCGAAATCGGCGAGCGAGCCGAAGATCGGATCGACATCGCGATAATCGGCGACGTCATAGCCGAAATCGGTCATCGGCGAGGTGAAGAAGGGCGACAGCCAGATCGCATCGGCAGCCAGCGAGGCGACGTGATCGAGATGCGCCGTGATGCCGTTGAGATCGCCGATGCCATCGCCGTTCGAGTCGGCAAAGCTGCGCGGGTAGATCTGGTAGATGACCGCGCCCTTCCACCAGGGGGTCGCGGCAACGGCATGGGAATCGGTCATGGGCTTCATTCGCTCGGCAGGGCAGCGCAGACGGCATAGTCGAGCGGCCGGAGGGTGATGCGGGCGGTGCCCGGCGCAGTAACCGTGACGGGGCAGGTCCCGGCCAACGCAGCAAACCGCGCCGATCGGGCACCGACTTCGACATTCTGGATGATGGTGGTGGAGCCGGTGTTGATCGCGACCAGTATCTCATGGCCATCGTCGTCGCCGCGGGTGAAGGCGAGCAGCCCCGGCGTGTCCCCGGCAAAGCGCACCAGCGTGCGGCCGTGGCGGAGCTGCTCATGGTCGCGGCGCAGCCGGGCGAGCATCGCGATCGAGCGGAAGATCGGATTGTCCTGCCCGAAATGCGCAGTCGCGGTGGTGGTCGTGGTGCCGATCAGCCGGTTGTCGTTGTAGCTCGCCACCTGGCTCGCGAACAGGTCCTCGCGCGAATCCTGGTCGCCGCCATGGCCGGTGAAGCCCTGTTCGTCGCCCGAATAGATCGTCGGCACGCCGCGGGCGGCGAGCAGCAGCACATGGGCGAGCGTCAGCCGCTGGAGCCGCTCGGCCTCGGTCGCGTGCGGCCAGGCCTGGTCGAGCATATAGCCGATCCGCCCCATGTCGTGATTGCCGAGGAAGGTCGGCAACTGCCGCGCGCCGGCCTCGCCGCCCTCGTACAAGACGTCGCCATCGACCCATTTGGCGAAGACGTCGGTTCCTGCCTTGCCGGACAGCAGCGCGCGCGCGGCCGCCTGGAACGAGAAATCGAGCACCGCCGGCAGCTTGTCGCGACGGGTATATTGCGCGGTGTAGCCGGGGTCGATCGCTTCCGAATAGACCTCGCCGAAGATATGGAAATGCGGAATGCCGCGCGCAGCGGCGCGCGCCTGCATCGCGGGGACGAAGCGCTGCCAAAATTCGGGGTTCACGTGGCGCGCGGTGTCGATCCGGTAGCCGTCGATGCCGAAGCGGTCGATCCAGCTGCCATAGATCGCGATGAAGCCGTCGACGACGCGCGGGTCCTCGGTCATCAAATCGTCGAGCCCGGCAAAGTCGCCGTAGCGCGCCGATTCACCGGCGAAGGTCGAGTTGCCGCGGTTGTGATAGTAACGCGGATCGTTGAGCCACGCCGGCACCTTCACCTGCGCTTCGGCCGTCGGCACAAACGGCGTATAGGCATAGCGTGGATCGACCAGCCTAGCGAAATTCTCCGGGGTCGCCACCGCATCGCCCGCGAATCCCGGGTTGATCGCGGCGCCGGCAGCTCCGCCGCGGCGCGTGTATGGATAATCCGCCTTGCTGCGATAGCCACACGGCGCGCCGATGCATTCGCGATATTGGATCACGTCGGCGGTGTGGTTGGCGATGATGTCCATATAGACCTTCATGCCGCGCGCGTGCGCCGCATCGATCAGCGCCTTGAACTCGGCCTCGGTGCCGAAATGAGGATCAACGGTGGTGAAATCGGTGATCCAATAGCCGTGATAGCCGGCGCTCTCATGCCCCTTGCCGCCCTGAACGGGCTTGTTCTTGAGGATCGGCCCGACCCAGAGCGCGGTGGCCCCGAGCGCCTGAATATAATCCAATCGGCGGATCAGCCCCTTGAGGTCGCCGCCATGATAGAAGCCCTTGGCGGTGGGATCGAAGCCGGTGGTCAGCCGATCGCCGGCAAGGCCGCCGCGGTCGTTGGAGGGATCGCCGTTGTCGAACCGATCCGGCAGGACGAAATAGATGATCTCGTCCTCGGGCGCACGGGCGCGGACGTCGGCGAGCGGCACCGTGGCGGGCGCAGCCAGCGCGAGCAGCAGCGCGGCGGCGATGCTCATGCCATCACCGGCTGCGGCGCGGCGCAGTGGCGGGCGATGAACTCGGCGTGGCTGGGCATTTGCGCGACCTCGCGGGCGTTCAACTGGTCGATCATGCCGAGGAACTCGCCGAGATCGGGCGCGGGAATGGCATCGGCGAGCGGATGATAGCCCGTCGGTATCATGCCCTGGCCGGCGAACACCTGCAGCCAGCCGACCTCGGTGAACAATTCCTCATGCTCGCGGGTGATATGGCCGTTGCCGCGCCACAGCGCGATCTTGGCGGAAAGCGTCTCGGGCAATTCCATGTCGCGGCACGCCTGCCAGAACGGCTCGGGCCGCTCGTTGGCGTGGTAATGGAGGATGATGAAGTCGCGGATCCGCTCATATTCGAAATCGCTCTGCCGGTTGAACTCGACGCGGTCGGCCTCGGCGATGGTGCGCCCCGGCAGCAGCTTCAGCAGCCGCGAGATGGCCGACTGGATGAGGTGGATGCTGGTCGATTCGAGCGGCTCGAGAAATCCCCCGGCGAGGCCGATCGCGACGACGTTGCGGTTCCACATCTGCTTGCGCTTGCCGGTGCGGAACGGGATCGCGCGCGGCTCGGCCAGCGCCTCGCCGTCGAGCCCGTCGAGCAGGATCGCGGTCGCTTCGTCGTCGCTCAGATGCGCGGAGGAATAGACCAGGCCGTTGCCGGTGCGGTGCTGGAGCGGGATGCGCCACTGCCAGCCCGCTGCCTTGGCGGTGGAGCGGGTATAGGGCGTGAACGCCGCGCTGCGGGCCGACGGCACCGCGAGCGCGCGATCGCAGGGCAGCCAGTGCGTCCAATCCTCATAGCCGGTGTTGAGCGCCTGCTCGATCAGCAGGCCGCGAAACCCCGTGCAGTCGATGTAGAGATCGGCGCTGAGCGACGTGCCATCCTCCAGCACCAGCGCCGAGACATCGCCCGTGTCGTCCTGCTCGACGCGGGTGATCCGGCCCTCGATACGGTTGATGCCGCGCGTCTCGCTGTAACGGCGCAGGTGCCGCGCATAGAGGCCTGCGTCGAAGTGGAAGGCAGACGGCATGTCGGGTAGCACCCGTGCGGTTCGCGCCGGCCCGCGCTGCATCCGCTCCGCCAGCGCCGCCTGGTTGTTGAGCGAATAAGCGGCAAGGTCGCCAGCCAGCCCCAGCGTGCTGGCGCGCAGCCAGTAATGGTGGAACGGCAGCAAGCCGACATCGCGGCCGACCGCGCCGAACGCGTGCATATAGCGCGTGTCCGGGCGCAGCCAGTCGACGAATTCGATGCCGAGCTTGTAGGTGCCCTGGGTGGCGCGGAGGAACGCATCCTCGTCGAGCCCCAGCGCGTCGTTGAACAGCCGGATCTGCGGGATCGTCGCCTCGCCGACACCGACCGTGCCGATCTCCTCGGATTCGACCAAGTCGATCTCGAACCCGACCTCGAGGAAGCGGCCAAAGGTCGCCGCGGTCATCCAGCCGGCGGTGCCGCCGCCAGCGATGACGATGCGGATCGGATTGTCACTGGTCATCGTCCGCGTCCCCGCTCCGCGATCAAACAGGCACCGGACTGGCGGGGCGACACCGTTGCCCCGCATCCGCCGTCAGAACCTGTAGGTAATGCCGAGGTAATAATCACGGCCATAGCGCTGGTAATCGATCACCTGCCGCGAGTCGCCATTCTGATAGGTGACGAACGGACGATCGGTGAGGTTCTTGGCCTGGACGAGGATACCCAGCCCCTTCAGGAACCCGCCCTGGAAGTCGTAACCGATCTGCGCATCGAGGATCGCCTCCGCCTTGGCGGTGCGATAGGTCGGCGTCGACGAGATGCCGGCGACTTCGGCGAGGAAGGATGAACGGTAGCGATAGTTCACCCGTGCCTGGAAGCCGTGCTTCTCAAAGTAGAGCGTGCCGCTGCCGGTGACCTTGGACAAGCCGGGCAAGGTGATCGCATCGAGCGCATTGTTGGCGTATTTGATCTCCGAGTCGGTGTAATTGCCCGACACGAACACGCCGAATCCGTCGAGCTTGGTGGTCAGCGTCCGGAACGGCAGCGAGAAGGTACCTTCGACGCCGATCACCGTGCCGCGCCCGGTGTTGGCCGGTGCGCTGACCACGCCGGTCTGCAGCCCGTTGGCGATCACGATCGCCTGCTGGGCCGGCGTCAGCGCGCCGAGCAGCGAGCTGAAGTCATAGGCATAGCTGTTGTTCGGATCGACGAAGTCGGTGAGGTGCTTGAAATAGCCCGACAGCGCGACATAGCCGCCGCCTTCGAAATACTTCTCGAACGACAGATCGATGTTGGTCGACTGATAGGGCTTCAGCGCGACATTGCCGCCGGTGGAGGTGAAGACCGGGTTGAGCCCGGCATTCAGGTTGCCGGCCTGGATGTTGGCGACGTTGATGCCGACCGCCTGGGTGACCCGCTCCTGGTCGAGCCGCGGCCGGACCATGGTCTGCGACGCGCCCATCTTGACGAAGCCCAGGGGGATCAGCTCGACCGACATCGTCGCCGAGGGCAGGAAGTTGGTGTAGTTCACCTTCTGCGTCGCCGGCGCGATCGTCACCACGCCGCCGACCACGCTGGCGATCTGGCCGTCCGAGCTCTGCTCGCTATGCACCACCTGCGCGCCGAGCGATCCCTTCAGCGCCTTGCCGCCGAGCTCGCCATCCAGCGTGATCTTGGCATAGCCGGTGAACACGTTCTCGGTGACGGTGTTGTCGCGGACCAGCGAGTCCGGGCGGTTGTCATAATAACTGTCGAGGCTGTTGTTGTAGAGATACAGCGGGTTGAGCGCGAGCACCGCGGGCACGCCGAGATAGTCGAGCGGGATCGTGCCGATCATCGCTTCGGCCGGCACGGCGGCCGAGGTGTTGGTGCCGCTCGCCACGGTGCAATCCACGCCGGCGCCGGTGGGGCACAGGAAGTAGGACTTGTACGCGCTGGTCTTCTCGCGGCGGCTGTAGTTGCCGCCCACTTCCCAGCTCTTGACGATGCTGTTGTCGAACTCACCGTTGAGGCTGGCACGGAGCGACTTCATGTCGTCCTTGAAGTTCGGATTGCCGAGGAAGCCGGCCTGCACCACGGCCTGGGTGCCGTTATAGCCCCAGCCCTGCGGATCGGTGAGCTTGAAGATGTCGGTATTGGTGTAGTCCAGCGTCGGCACGATCTTGTAGGTGCCGTTCGAATTCTGGGTCAGATGCACGGTGTCGCCCGGGCCGGTCGCCTGATAGCCGGTGCCGGTATAGGTCTCGAGCGTGAAGTCGGTGCGGGTCGCGTGGCTCCAGCTCGCATCGACGTTGAGGTGGATCTTGTCGGTCAGCTTGAGATCGTTGTTCCAGCCGAGCGAGTAATTCTCCGCCTTGCGGCGGTTATAGTCGTTGCGCTGGATGGCATGGACGTTGGAAAAGGTGATGTCGTCGGCATAGCCATCGTTGACGCTGCCGATCGCGGTGTTCGCCGTGCCGACGTTGCCCGCGAGCGGGAACTCGATGCCGCGCAGCCGCTGGATTTCCTCGAAGTGCGAATAGAGCGCATCGAAGGTCGAGTGGAAGTTTTCCGACGGCTGCCATTCGATCGTCGCTACCCCGCCGTAGCGCTTGAGCGAGTTGGACTGGACATAGGGCTTGGCGCCGGTGACGACATAGGGGTCGGCGGCGGTGCCAGTGCCGTTATAGCCCCAGGCGTTGTAGCGCTCGTCCTGCGACGGCGCGTCGGTCGCCGAAACGCCGATCGCAATGCCGAGCGTGTCGTCGGCGAACTTGTCGACATAGGTCGCCGAGCCGCGATAGCCGTAGCGCGAGCCATCCGGGTTGAGCTTGTCGATGCCGTTCATCTGGCCGCGCGCGCTGAGGGCAAAGATGCGGCCGGACTGGTCGAGCGGGCGGAGCATGCGCAGGTCGACCGTGCCGGCGATGCCGGCGGCGATCAGCGAGGCATCGGCCGACTTGTAGACGTTCACCGTCTTGAAGAATTCGGACGGATACTGGTCATACTCGACGCCGCGATTGTCCCCGACGGTGACCTGCTCGCGGCCGTTGAGCAACGTGGTCGAGAAATCGGGGCCGAGGCCGCGGATCGACAGGCGCTGGTCGCGGCCCTCGAGGCGCTGCGCGGTGACGCCCGGCAGGCGGGCCAGCGAGTCGGCGATCGACACGTCGGGGAGCTTGCCGACATCCTCGGCGGAAACCGAGTCGACGATCAGCACCGACTGGCGCTTGATCTTCGCCGAGGATTCGAGGCCGGCGCGGATGCCGGTGACGACGATGTCGGGACCGCCGGCGACGTCCTGGGCGACATCCTGCGCGGTCGCGGGGGCCGCATCGTCGGGCTGCGGCGTCGGCTGAACGGTCTGGGTGGGTGCATCGACCTGCGCGGCGCCGGTGGGGTCGGCGTTGCGCGTGGTCGGCGCCGTCACCTGCGCGAACGCCGCCTGGCCCGGGATCATCATTGCCACGGACAGGGCGATCGCGCTGGCCCGCAAGGCCAACCGGCCACGAGTCGATGCGCCGACGGTTGCGCCGGACGTCGCGTCCGCGCGGTTCGTTGCCACCATGATACTATTCCCCTTCGGCGGACCCATGGTCCGCACATCCTCGACCCAACGTTTCGGTTCATTCGACATCGTTGATGCGTGTCGATTGGCCTGGATCGGCTATATTTGGGCATGGTCCGTTGCAAAAGGCGCGGGCATACGTATTCACGGCAGAATGCAGATCGGGCGCCTTCTCGTCCTCGCCCGCCTTGTCCGTTATCGACCTTGGCGATGAGCAAGAGACCCACCTCGTTCGACATCGCGCAACTTGCCGGCGTGTCGCAGCCGACAGTATCGCGCGCGCTGCGCGGGGTGAAATCGGTCAATGCGCAGACCCGCCAGCGGATCGAGCAGATCGCGCGCAGCCTGCATTATGCGGTCGACAAGCATGCCTCCTCGTTGCGCAGCCAGGCCGCCAACACCCTCGCACTGCTGTTCTTCGAGGAGCCGGCCGAGGACGATTCGACCATCAATCCCTTCTTTCTGTCGATGCTGGGCTCGATCACCCATGCCTGCGCGCGCGCCGGCTATGACCTGCTGATCTCGTTCCAGCAGCTCTCGGGCGACTGGCACGTCGACTATCAGGACAGCCGCAAGGCCGACGGTATCATCCTGCTCGGCTATGGCGATTACGAGGCCTATCGGGCGCGGCTCGATCATCTCACCGAACAGGGCACCCATGTGGTGCGCTGGGGGGCGGTCGGCACCGGGCCTGCCGGGATCACGGTCGGCTCCGACAACCGCGGCGGCGGCGCGCAAGCAACCGCGCATTTGATCGCGCAAGGGCGCAGCGCCATCGCCTTCCTCGGCGCCGCCGACAGCCGCTACCCCGAACTCGAAGACCGGTACCGCGGCTATCTGGACGCGCTCGCCGCGGCGGGCATCGCCGCCGATCCACGGTTGCAGGCCGACGCGATCACCACCGAGGAGGCGGGACAGGACGCGATCGCCGAGCTTGGTGCACGCGGTGTCGCTTATGATGCGATCTTCGCCGCCAGTGACAGCATCGCGATCGGCGCGATGCGCGGGCTCGCCGCGCTTGGCCGCAGCGTCCCCGGCGAGGTCGCGATCGTAGGCTTCGACGATATTCCCTCGGCGCAATTGACCGCGCCGCCGCTGTCGACCGTGACCCAGGACGCGCGGAAAGCCGGCGAGGCGCTGGTCCGGACCCTGCTCGCGCAGCTGCGCGGCGAGACGGCCGAGGTCGCGCCGCTGCCCACCTGTCTGGTTATCCGCGCCAGCAGCGGCGGTTAAGCCGCGCCAGACAGCGGCCTAGTCGTCGAACAGGAAGAGATTGAGCGTCAGCCGCCCGGCGAGCGGATCGGTACTCAAGGTCACTTCTTGCGGCAGATAGGCGCAATGCAGTGTGTTGCCGGCGTAGACCAACGCTCGATTGAACCGCGCCGGCTGGATCGCGACCTGCTCGTACAGCGGTGTGTCACCCGCAATGTAGGAGGGCGCGGGCATGCCATGGTGCCGCACGCCGGCGTCGAGTGTCTCCTTGAACGATGCGAGTCGCGCCGCATCAACGCTTTCATAGCCGGTGCCGCGCTGGCGATAGAAAGCGGTGCCGCCCTGCTCGCCACGCCCCAGGAACAGCAGCAGCGCGATGCGGCGCGGCTCGACGCCGTCAAAATGCGGCAGTCGCTGGATTGGCGCGAGCTGCGCCGGGGGTGTCGTCACAAGCGAATAATAGGCCTCCGACACTGCGGGTGCGGGGTCGAGCCCGAAGTGGGTAGCAAGCAGTGGCGCGACGCGGCGGCGCATGGTCTCGGCCAGTCGGGCCGGCACTTCTGCCCGCACGCCGGGATAATGCGGCCCGATCTCGCCCATCTTCAGGCTCGCCGCATCCTCGCGCAACGCCTCGGGATCGGACCAGAAGTCGTCGAGCACGATCAGCGGGCGCTGCTCATTGCCTTGGCGGTGGAGGATGGGAGCGGCCATGGGCGCGCTTGTGCCTCAAGCCCGCGCGCGCGCGCAAGCCGCCGCGGCCGGTCGCCAGCCGCACGCTTTCGTCGCGCCACGAGCGTTAGGTATTCGTATGCAGCCTTGTCGGCGCGCGCCCTTGCCGGCAGGCTGCTTTGCTCAGATCGTCGCATCGCAAGCGGCGACGGTGACGGAGAGCCGATTGTTGATCGAGAAACCAGTCCAGGGCTTTGCCGGCCTGTGGAACATGAGCTTCGGCTTCCTCGGTATCCAGATCGGCTTTGCGCTGCAGAATGCCAACATGAGCCGGATCTTCCAGACGCTCGGCGGCTCGCTCGACGACCTGTCCTACCTCTGGGTCGCGGCACCGCTCACCGGCCTGCTCGTCCAACCGATCATCGGTCATTACAGCGATCGCACCTGGAACCGCTTCGGCCGCCGCCGGCCGTACTTTTTCGCCGGTGCCGTGCTGGCGGCAATCGCCCTGCTGGTGATGCCGGAGACCCCGGTGTTATGGATGGCAGCGCTCACCTTGTGGGTGCTGGACGCCTCGATCAACGTTTCGATGGAGCCGTTCCGCGCCTTTGTCGGCGACATGCTGCCGCGCCGCCAGCACACCGCGGGCTACGCGCTGCAGACCGTGTTCATCGGCACCGGCGCCGTGGTTGGATCGATCTTCCCCTTCGTGCTCGCCCGGCTCGGCGTGTCGGAAAGCGCGCTGGCCGGCGTCCCTGACACCGTGCGTTACAGCTTCTGGTTCGGCGGCGCCGCGCTGCTGCTCGCGGTGCTGTGGACGATCGGTAACACCCGCGAATACAGCCCGGCCGAGATGGCCGGGTTCGGCGAAGACACACCGAGCCCTGTCACAACCCATGCGGCCCCTGCGCTCGCAGCCCGGGGTTTTGGCCGGAGCATCGGCTGGATCGTAGCGGGTGTTGCCGTGATGATCGCCGTGCCCGAACTCGCGCTGCAAAAGGAGGTTTACCTGCTCGGCGCGCTGCTCGTCTTTTACGGCGGCGCCGGTATCGCCGGGATCGCGCTCGCGCGCGGCGGCAAGCCGGACAATGCGCTGAGCCTGATCGTGGCCGATTTCGTCGGCATGCCGCAGATCATGAAGCGGTTGGCGCTGGTTCAGTTCTTCAGCTGGTCGGCATTGTTCATCATGTGGATCTTCACCACCCCGGTGGTGGCGCAGTACATGTACGGGTCGAGCGATCCGCACAGCGCCGCCTATAATGCGGGCGGCGATTGGGTCGGCGTGCTGTTCGCGGTCTACAATGCGGTCGCCGCGGCCGCCGCGTTGCTGGTGCTGCCGCGGCTCGCCGGGCTGATCGGCCAGGTGAAGACCCACATTGCCTGCCTGCTGTGCGGGTCCGCCGGCTTTGCGAGCTTCCTGGTGGTGCGCGATCCGCATTGGCTGATCGTCAGCGAACTCGGCATCGGCATCGCCTGGGCGTCGATCCTCGCCCTCCCTTATGCGATTCTCGCCTCCAGCCTGCCCCAGGCCAAGCTTGGCATCTACATGGGCCTGTTCAACATCTTCATCGTGCTGCCGCAGTTGCTGGTCGCAACGGTCATGGGGTCGGTGCTCAAGGCCTTTTTCCCGACCGAGCCGATCTGGACGATGGCCTTCGCCGCGATCGTCATGGCGCTGGCGGCCGCCGCGGCGCTGCGGGTGCCGGAAACCCTTCCTCCCTCTCTTGCCGAGGATCTTTCCTGATGCTGCGTACCCTCGCGACGACGCTTGCTCTGCTCGCCGCGGCGCCGGCGCTTGCCCAGCGCCCGCCGATCGAGCAGCGGACGGAGGCCGATTACACGCCCCGCCCCTATGTCAGCCTGACCAACGCGCCCTGGACCAAGAACGCGGTGATCTATCAGATCAACACGCGCCAGTTCACCAAGGAGGGCACCTTCCGCGCGGCGCAACAGCAGTTGCCGCGCCTCAGGAAACTCGGTGTCGATATCCTGTGGCTGATGCCGATCCACCCGATCGGCGCCAAGCACCGCAAGGGCTCGCTCGGCAGCCCTTATTCGGTGCGCGACTATACCGCGGTCAATCCCGAGTTCGGCACCAAGGCCGATCTCAAGGCCTTTGTCGACGCTGCCCATGCACAGGGCTTCCACGTCATCCTCGATTGGGTCGCCAATCACACCGCCTGGGACAATGCCTGGGTCACCCAGCATCCCGACTGGTACAAGCGCGACTGGAAGGGCGATTTCCACCCGACCCCATGGTGGGACTGGGACGACATCATCGACCTCGATTATTCCAAGCCGGCGCTGCGCAAGGCGATGACCGAGGCCATGGCCTATTGGGTGCGCGATGTCGGCATCGACGGCTATCGTGCCGATGCCGCGGGTTATGTCCCGCTCGATTTCTGGGAAGGTGCCCGCGCCGACCTCGAGAAGATCCGCCCGGTGTTCATGCTTGCCGAATGGAAGACGCCGGACCTGCTCGCGCGCGCGTTCGACGCGACCTACAGCTGGCAATGGTATGAAACGATGGAGCGCATCGCCGCCGGCCCGACCGATGCCACCGGGCTCTACGAATATTATGCCGAGAATGAGAAAGCGTGGCCGAAGGCGGGCATGCGCATGTTGTGGATCGAGAACCACGACATCAATGCCTGGCACAAGACCCAGTTCGAAGCCTTCGGGCCGATGCTGAACGCCGCCATCACGCTCGAGATGGTCAGCGAGGGCATTCCGATGATCTATGACGGTCAGGAAGCCTGCAATCGGCGCCGGCTGAAGTTCTTCGAGCGCGATCCGATCGACTGGACGACGCCATGCCCGCTCAACGATCTCTATCGTGACCTCATCGGCTTCCGCAAAGCGCATCCGGCGCTCGCCAACGGACGCTGGGGCGCGACCATGGTCAAGGTCGAGAATGACAAGCCCGCTCAGGTGTTCAGCTTCGTTCGCGCCCAGGGCGGCGACAAGGTGTTCGCCGCGTTCAACTTCTCCGCCAAGCCGGTGACCGTCACCTTCCCGACGGCGCTCCAGGCCGGGCGCTACCGGGCGTTTCGCACCGGTGAGACGGTGACGATCAAAGCGGGAGAGAGCCTGACGATGCCCGCCTGGGGCGCGACGTTGCTCGCCGCTACTCAATAGCAGCCGGTTGCATCATGTCCTTGAGCGCGATCGCGCTATCGGCAAGCACGGCCGGAGGCAGCCTCATCCCTGCTTCGACGAGCTTGCGACCCTGCACATAATCCTTGGTCGCATTGACGCAGTCCAGCGCCACGACCCTGCCCTGCTTGAGATAGATGACTGAAAAGGAGCGCGCACTCGTGTCGCCGCGGACCACCGCGTCGTCATGGCCGAGGGAGAGACCCACGGTCTGCAGGCGGAGATCATATTGGTTGGACCAGAACCACGGGAGTGAACGATAGGGTTGTGCGTCGCCGACCACCGCACGTGCCACGGTCGCTGCCATGTCGTTGGCGTTCTGCACGGATTCGAGCCTGATCATCGCGCCGCCGGCGAAATCGCTGGCATGTGCTGCACAATCGCCGATCGCATAGACGTGGGGAAGGCTCGTGCGACACCAGGCGTCGACCTCCACGCCATTGCCGGCCCGCGCGCCGGCGGCGATCAGCGCTTCCACCGCCGGATTGATGCCGATCCCGACGATCACCATGTCGGCCGGCAGCACCTCGCCCGTGGCCAGCCGCACGCCGCACGCCGCGCCATCGGCTTCCTCGACACAGTCGACGGTCGCACCGAGGCGCATGTCGACGCCCCGGGCGCGGTGCTCGGCTTCGACGAAGCGCGCCAGCGGCTCGCTCGCGACGCGCGCGAGCACATGCTGCTGCGCCTCCACTATCGTCACCTGCTTGCCCGCTGCGACCAGCACGGCCGCCGCTTCCAACCCGATGTAGCCGCCACCGATCACCACCACGCGCGACACCGACGGTAGTTCGGCGGCCAGCAGGTCGACATCGTCGCGCGAGCGGACCGCATGGACGCGGGCGAGATCATGCCCTTGGCAGGAGAGACGCCGCGGCGTCCCACCCGCCGCCCACACCAACGTGCCATAGCCGATGGTCTCGCCGTCGGCGCTGGTGATGCGGCGCGCGACCGCATCGACGGCGACGATCCGGCAACCGAGCTTCAGCTCGATGGCCTTGTCGTCCCAGAAGGCGGCAGGGCGGATCAGCAGGCGTTCGAAGGGCTTGTCGCCGGCGAGATATTCCTTGGACAGCGGCGGACGTTCGTAAGGCAGGCTGGTCTCGTCGCCGACAAGCGCAATGGTGCCAGCGAACTTGAGCTGCCGCAGCATGATTGCGGTTTGAGCGCCGGCATGGCTGGCGCCGACGATCACCACATCAAAATGCTTCATCATCACATCCGACCAAGCCGCCTCACCCGCTTATGCGTCAGCCGCGATCGTTACGCGCAGACCATCCAGATCGTCATCGAACGGAATCTGGCACGACAGCCGCGATGTAGGCGCGCGGTGATCGAGGCCATCGAGCAGGTCTTCCTCTTCGCTGCTCGCCGGCGACAATCGCGCGGCATCCGCCGGATCGACGATGACGTGGCAGGTGGCGCAGGACAGGCAGCCGCCGCACAGCGCCAGCAGCTCGTCGATCCCGCCGTCACGGATCACTTCCATCACCGACAGGCCGGCGCCGGCGGTCAATTCGCGCGTGTCACCTTCGCGCGTCGTCACGATCAACTGGGTCATAAGGTCCTTGCAGGTTGGGAACGGTGGCTACGAAAGAAAAGCGGGGGCGTCCACGCGTGGTGGCCCCCGCTTTCATCATCAAGGGTCAAACGTCGGTCAGCGGCGGCAGCGGGGCCGCCCGGCCGTGGCTCAATAGTGGATCCGGAACTCCACCCCTGCCCGCCGCGGGGTCAGCACACCGCGCGCATAGTAACGCTCGACCACGTCGGTGCGGACCTGATTGTACGAGGAGATGTCGTTGCTGATCGCCGTCACCGCATATTTGTCGAAGATGTTGTCGGCAAACAGGCCGATCTCGAACTGCTTGGTGATGTAGTTGAGCGACGCGCTATGGGTGACATAGCTGGGAATGATCTCGCCATTGCCGCGCAAGCCGACGCGCGAATAGATGTCGCCACGATAGATGGTCGCCCAGCTGGCCTCGATCGACCGGTCGTCATCGAGCGGATAGGTGTAGATCAGCTGCGCGCTACCCGAGTTCTTGGCCGAGCCCGGCAAGCGATCGCCGGCAAATGCGCCGTACCGCTCGCCCTGGCTCACCACCAGGCCGGCGACATCCTGCGTCAGATGCGCGTCGACATAGGAATAGGTGCCGATCAGCGTGAGGTTGCGAACAGGCTTCAAGGTCGCCTGGACGTCGAAGCCGCGCGACACCGCATCGGCGCCGTTGACGGTGATGCCGATCGCGCCGTTGAGGGTCTGGCTCGGCACCTGGACGCCGGTCCAGTTGATCTCGAAGCCGTCGACGGTGAACTGGAGCTTCTTGTCGAACAGGCTGCCGCGGACGCCGATCTCCTTGTTGCGGGTCTTGTCGGGTCCATAGAACCGCTCGTTCGGCAGCGCGCAGAGCACCTGGCCGCCAGCGGCGGCCCGTGCCAGATCCTCATCGGTGCACGCCACCACCTGGTTGGCGCCGCCGATCCGATAACCGGTCGAATAGGTGAAATAGGCGAGCAGATTGTCGCTGAACTTGTAGGAGGTGTTCGCCTTCCACACGAGGCCGTCCTTGCCGGTCGTCCCCGGCTGGAACCGGTTGGCATTGATGGTGGTGGACGGGTAATCGCCGATACCCGCGCCGATCAGCGGCAAGGCCGATCCGCCCACCACGTCGGCGTCATATTTGAAGTAACGCAGGCCGCCCGTGATCTGCCATGCGTGGGTCGGGTGGAAGGTCAGCTCGCCATAAGCGGCCTTCTCCACTGTCTTGGTGTTGAGCTGCGAAATATACTCAAGATTATCCGGCCGCGGAATGTCAAAATATTCGGCGAAGCCCGGCGTGTATTCATGACGGTTGCTATCATATTTCAGGCGGTTGTAGAAGCCGCCGAGCACCCAGCTGAACGGCCCGCCATGGGTGGAGACCAGGCGGACCTCCTGGTTGAACTGCTTATAATGCTGCTCGTTGTTGGCGTAGGAGGAGAAGGCGGGAAACGCCTCATAACCATAGTCCAGATCGAGCAGCAGATCGGTATTGTCTTCGGTGCTGGTGACGTGCTGCTTGGTATAGGCCGTGGTGCTGACCAGCTGGGCGATGTTGCCGAGGTTGATGTTGAACTCGGCGGCGAACAGATCAGCCTTGCGGTTGACCGGCTCGAGGTAACGCCCCGGCGACTCGTAATTGCCGGTGCCGAGCACGCCGGCGCCGTTGGACTGGCTGCCGCCGGTCTTGGTGCTCTGATGGGCATAGGTCAGATACGCCTTGATGTCGGGGTTGACCTCAAGCAGCAGCTGGTTGCGCGTGGTGAAGGTGTGCTCGTAGTTCACATCCTCCTTACGCTTGAAATTGGCGAGGTAATCGGCGTTGGTGCCGAGCGACCCGGTCGAGGTCGCCGTGGCGCGGCCGGGCTGCGGGTCGGAGACGCCCGGCTGCTGCAGCAGATAGTTGTAATCGATGAAGCCGGCGTTGTCGTAATAGCCGGTGGCGGTGCGGAACGCGATGTGATCCTTCACGATCGGCACGTTGATCGCGACATCGCCGACCCCGCCGAAATCGTCGGAATGCGATTCCGCATAGCCGCGGCCATGGACATCGACGGTGAACTTGTCCGTATCGGGGCGGTTGGGGATGTAGCGCACCGCACCGGCGAGCGTGCCGAGCCCGTAAAGCGTGCCCTGCGGCCCCTGCAGCACCTCGACCCGGTTGACGTCGATCAGCTTGAAATCGAGGTAGAGCGGCACTTCGCCGAGGTACACGCCGACGGCATTGGCGCTGTTGGCGCCCCCGGTGTTGGTGTCACTGGAGGAAATGCCGCGCAGGATGATCCGCCCGGTGCTCGCCGGGCCGGTGTCCGCCACGGTAACGCCCGGGGTGAAGTTGGCGAGCGAGCGGATATCGTCCAGCCGCTGCGACTTGATGGTGTCGGCGGACACCGCGCTGATGTTGATCGGCGCATCCTGGAGCGTCGTCCGGCGCCGGCTGCCGGTGACCACGATGTCATTCGCATCGGCGGTGATGGCTGTCGTCGTGGTGGTGGTAGCGGGGTCGGTGGGGGCTTCTTGTGCCAGTGCCGGTGTGCCGGCAACGCCCATCAACGCGGTCGCGCACAATAAGCCTGCGCGAGAGAAACCTACTGCCATCAATGCCCCCTTGAAACCGAAAACTCGTCGCCCCTCCGCGAAGCGCTGGTCGGCGTCGGCGCCTCGGACGGGGCCATTCGCTCGAGCGACAGACTGTGGACATTGGCGGCGAAGCCATATGGGGCGTTTGACGTAAGCGGCCGATGTGGACGCGACCTACGTCAAACGGCGAATGCCGCTCTCAGTGCAGGCGGGCTACGCACCGACCATGGCAGACCGCGCTCTTCTTCTCGCCTCGATGATGGCGGTGACGGCAGCACCGGCGATGGCAGAGCGTGCGCCCCGGGCGACTCTGGTCCATTGCGGCGCCGACACCTGCCTGCGTCTCTCGGGGCATCGCGAGCGCGTCGCCATTGCAGTCCGCGTCGACGGGCGCGACCTTGCCGTCGAAGGCGGCCGTGCCTGGTGGATGACCGTACCGCTGTCAGTCGCGCGGACCTGGCCGATCGCGCGTGGCGATAGGCTGGACGTCACGCTGGCGGACGCGGGTAAGGAGCGGCGCATGACGGTGCTGCTACCCCCTGGCGCGCTCGGCGCTCGGCTCGAACTCGCCTCGCTGGTGATCAGCGCCCACTGAGCCTCAGCCCTCCGCTCCATCCGCGTTGCGCTTGTGGAGGCGCAGGGCAATCCCTACATGGTTGCCACCTCATCGCCGCAAGAGCGAGGGGCCAGTGAATGCAGGAGATGATGATGAAGATCGGTCTGGCGGCTTGCGCCGCAATCCTGGCGGCAGCCCCCGCCGTCGCCACCCCCGGCGCCAACCCCTTCTCGGCCGATAGCGCCGTGCTCAACCTTCGCGGCATCGATCTTACCAGCGTCGAGGGTCAGCAGCGCCTGGCGATCCGCATGGATCAGGTTGCCAGCAAGGTGTGCGGCGAAGGCATGAGCAGCATCCATCTCGCGCTCGGCGAGCAGGCTCGTGGCTGCCGCGCCGACGTTATTGCCAACATCCGCAGCCAAATCGCGACAGCCACCGCGGCCCGCGACACCGGCCGCGGCACGCAGCTGGCGATGCGCTGACGATCTGATCGGAGCCGCTGCCTCGGGTAACGGCTCCGTCAAACGCCTCATGGTCGGGCGGCCCGCCGTATCTAGGCTGGCGGGATGAAACGACAGATTACGAACGCCAGCCGTCATGGTGCCACCCTGTGTCGGGCGAGCACGCTGGCCGCCGCCGCGCTGATCCTGATCGGCGCGGCGCCGGGCGGTACCGGGCCCCGCTTTGCCCCCTGGATCAACGGCACCACGCCGCATGAGCCCGAGACCCAGGTTCAGCGTATCGACGCCGATACGTTCGTCATCCGCCAGTCGGTGGAGACCAACTTCGAGGCACCGTTCCTTTATCTGCTGTTTGGCCACGACCGTGCCCTGCTGATCGACAGCGGCGCAGGCGGGCTCCTCGTCCGGCCGATGGTGGACCGGCTGATCGCCGCGTGGCAGGCACGGCACGGCGGGCGCCCGATCCGCCTGATCGTCGCCCATTCGCATGGCCACGGCGATCATCACGCCGGCGACGACGAGTTCCGCGTTCGTCCCGACACCGAGGTGGTCGGCCTCAAGCCCGAGCAGGTCGCCGCCTTCTTCGCCATCCGTGAATGGCCACAGGCGATCGGCGGCTATGATCTCGGCGGCCGCCGGCTCACCATCGTGCCGACGCCCGGTCATGAGCCTGCGCACATCATGATCTACGATGCCCGCACCCGTCTGCTGTTCTCGGGCGACATGCTCTATCCGGGGCGGCTCTACGTGCCGCGCGACCGGTTCAACGTCTTCCGTGCGAGCGCCGACCGGCTCGCCTCCTTTGCCAAGACCCACCCCATCCGCGCGCTGCTCGGCGCTCATATTGAGATGACAACGACGCCGGGGCAGGATTATCCGATGCAGGCCTCGGCGCACCCGTCCGAGCATGGCCTGGCGCTGCCACCGACCGCGATCGACGAACTCGACAAAGCGGTGACGGCAGCCCCGTCGCCACCGGCAATCGATCGCCATGCCGACTTCATCGTCTACCCGGTCGCGCCGAAACCTGCCTGACCGCCGCCGACGGGCAGCGGTCAGGCACGATGGAGGCTAGCCGCCGATCTTGCCCGGCTTGCCCCACCACGACAGCGTGTGCGCGTCATGCGCGGTCGTCCACACGCCGGCACGGGTGTAGCGCAGCGCGCCGCTGCCTGCCGCCGCGCCGACGCGCGCCTTGATCGCGAGCGTCACCGGATCGATCACGACAAAGGTCTGGCCGGCGGTGGTGCGCAGCCACACCTTGCCGCCACCGGCATCGATGTCGCCATATTTCAGCGTCTCGTCCACCTTGACCCGCCCCGATACCGCGCCGCTCGCGGGGTCGATCCGCGCCACGGTGCCGTCGCCCTGCTCCTGGACCCACACCGCACCCTCGCCCGCGACCAGGAAGCCGGGCTCGCGCCCGAGCGCCGTGGTCGCCACCACGCTGTTGGTGGCAGGGTCAATCTTCTGGACGCTCTGCTGGGTGCCGCTGACCGCCCAGAGCGCGCCAAGGCCGAACGCGAGATAATAGCTGCCGGGATTGGCGTGGATCGAGGCGATCACGCCATTGGTAGCGGGATCGACGCGCGCGATCGCGCCGCCCTCCTCGCTCGCTACCCAGATCGATCCGGCGCCGGCGACGACGTTGAGCTCGCCCTTGGGGTTGGCGATCCCCGTGGCGATGGTCGCTGTTATCTTGGCCGTCTTGAGATCGATGCGGTTGAGCGTGCGCTGCTTGCAGTCCGCGACCCAGAGCGACTTGAACGCTATCGCCATCGCGCCGCAGGGATGCGCCAGGGCGACCTCTGCGCGCTTGCCGTGGCGCGACCAGCGCTCGACGCGGCCGACATTGGTCGCCCACACCGTCTTGCCATCGACCGCCAGGAAATCGGCGAAACCCGGCACCATCTGCACCTGCTCGCGTGGCGCTTCCGCCCGCGCCGGCGTCACCGCCCAGCAACAACTCGCGATCGCGATGGTACCCCAGGTCGTCGTCAGCAATCTCATGCTCAATCCATGCCTCCCCTGGCAGGCAGCCCGGATGGTCCGCCCGCGTGTCGTTGATCGTCTCTGCTTCGATTAGGCCGCGACTTCGGTGCCTTCCGCCTCGCGATCGCCGCGGCGCGCCTTGACCCGGTCGATCAGGGGCTGCGCCGGGAACAGGAACTGTTCGCGGATCGATAGGCGCCGGCGCTCGTCCTGGCCGACGAGCTCGGCCTCGCCATCGCTATAGGTGCCGAACAGGCGATCGAGCAGGATCAGCGAATTGCCGTAGTTGCAGCGCGTGTCCTCGTAACTCACCGAATGATGGAGGCTGTGGTGCTGGATGGTCGTGAACAAGAAGGCATACCAGCGGGGCGGATCGAAACGCGTGTTGGCGTGGGCAAAGGTGGAGATCACCGCCAGGATGTTGAGCGCGCAGAACTCGGCCGGCAGCGGCAGATCGAACAGCGCGAGCACGCTGAGGCTGATCAGGAATAGTTCGATCGGATTGCCGACCGCGCCCTTCATCGCGTTGAGCTGGGTGATGTGATGGTGCGGCGCGTGAGTGGACCAGAAGAACGCCTGATTGTGCATCAGCCGGTGCATCCAATATTGCCCGAATTCAATCAGCACGATCACCATCGCCACCTGCACCACGAACGGCAGGTGCATCGCCCAAGGGGTGGCGATGCCGAGCGATTGCTTGGCCGCGGTCAGCGGATCATCGGCCAGCGTGCGCGACAGCCAGGAGATCACCGTATAGTTCAGCGTCACGTAGAAGACGTCGGTGGCAAACTCGCGCTTGGTGAGGCGCCAGCTGGAATGGCGCTCGTTGACCCATTCTAGCCCCTGGATCAGCGATGTCGTCAGCAAGGTCGCGACCACGATCGACCAGGGATTGTTGGTCCAGGCGGCGGGCGCGAATGCCCATGCCAGCAGGATAGCCGCGACCATCACCGGCTGCACGTAGCTCAACATGGTCTTCTTCATCACACCTGCCCCGAACGCCGGCGAGCACCCTGGCCCGGCATCAGCGTCTGACGATAAGGCGAGGGGTAATCGGCACAGGTGGGCAAATGACGTAGCCCCGCCCGTTAGTCGACGACGATGCCGTGATCCCCGAGGAAGGCGCGCGCGGGCGCCATCGCTTCGGCGTGACGCCGCCAGCGATCCACCGCATCCTTGTACAGCGGGCGGCGGACCTGCGCGGCGCTGGGCGTCGACACCGGCGCGGCGTTGGCCTGAAAGTCGAGGCAGGCGTCCGACCAGCTCAGCCCGCAATGGTCGAGCAGGCGCCGGGTTTCCGGCTCCTGGCGGGCGACGAGCGATTCATAGTGAAGTTCGAGAACGCGCCCCGGCAGCGCCTCGTGCCACATCGCCATCAGCCGGTCGAAACGATGATAATAAGCCGCGATGTCGAGCAGGTCGTAGCTGTAATCGTAGTAGCGCGAGCCGATCGCGAACAGGTTGCGGAAATTCGCGAGGATCGTGTCCATCGGGTTGCGGCGCAGGCACACGATCGTCGCCTCGGGGAGCGCGCGCGCGATCAGGCCGACGTAGAGGAAGTTGCCGGGAAACTTGTCGATGAAGCGGGGCTTGCCGCCCGCGACATGCGCGGCGGCACGGGCGAGGTAATCGCGACCGATCGCGCCAAGCTCGGCGTTGGCCGCCGCGGCAATTGTCGCGGGATCGAGCACCGTGGGGCTGCGGGTGCCCGCGGCGGCTTTAACCGCCAGCGGCATCGCCTGGAGCTCGCCCGCGCTTTCCACATCGGGATGGGACGAAAGGATACGGTCGACCAGAGTTGTGCCGGTCCGCGGCATGCCGACCACGAAAATCGGCGCGGCCTGCGGCGCGCTCACCACTACCGCGGCGGCGACCTGCGGCCAGCAGGATTCGACCGCGTCGAACGTCGCCGCATCGTCGCCGAAGCGATAGGGCAAGGTAGCGCGATGCTCGGCGTTGGTTTCTGCCAAGATCGCAAAGGCGCCGGTTGGATCGCCAAGATCGTCGAGCTCCTTGGCGAGCGCATAGCCGAGCAGCAGCCGGTCGCGCGGCGCGCGCGCCGCCTTGCGCGCGGCGACGAGCCGGTCGACATGGTTGCTGTCCGGGGTCTGCTTGCGCAGCCCGGCGAGCAGATGATGCGCGCGCGCATCGGCCGGCGCCAGCGCGATCAGCGCTTCCAGCGCCGCCTCAGCGGCTTGCGGCTGCCCGACAAAGCTCAAGGCCGCCGCCTCGTTGTAGCGGAAGGCGATATTGGCCGGCTCGAGCCGGACCGCTTCGGCGAAATGCGGCAGCGAGGCGGCATGATCGCCGAGCCGCGCATAGACGCAGCCCATCGTGTCCCGCCCGAGCGCATCCGCCGGGGGCGACGCCTCGGCGGCCTGGAGCATGCGGGCTGCGTCCTCGTCGCGGCGCACCAAGGTATAGAGGCGGGCGAGCTGGGCAAGGTATTCGCCCTGCCCGTCACGGGCGACCGCCGCCTCGACCAAGGCAATGCCGGTGGTCACCTTGCCGAGCATCGCGGCGCTGATGCCAGCGAGAAAATGGGCTTCGGCGGCATGCGGCGCCTCGATGCGCCAGCGGGTGGCAGCCGCGAACGCCTCATCGATGCCGCCGCGGGCGAGCGAGGCGCGGATGGCCGCGGCGCGCGCGGTGGTGGGCCGGGATTGATCCATGGGCTGGCCCTAGCGCGTCAGGGTGGTGACCGCGATCGCCGTGGCCGACGCGCGATTTTCCACCCCCATCTTCTCGAAGATCTGTTCGAGATGCTTGTTCACGGTGCGCGGGCTGATCTGGAGGATCTCGCTGACCTCGCGGTTCTGCTTGCCGCGGCTGATCCACAGCAGCACCTCGGCCTCGCGCGAGGTCAGCCCGTGCTGTGCGGCGAGGATCGTCTTCTCCTCGCCCTCGTGACGCTCGGACAGGCGGAACACCCATTGCCCCGCGGCGGTGCAGCGCAGCAGGCCGGCTTCCAGCGTGCGCTCGCCCGCGGCTACCATGACGCGGGCGCCCGGTGTTGGCGCGCGCGCCTGCAGCTCCCGCAGCGCCGACAGGAAGGGGGCCGGCAGCGCGCCCGATGCGGACGACCAGCCGGGAAACAGCCGCTCGAGCATGTCGGCCGCCGCCGGGGTCAGCCAGTGCGGCTCCCCTGCCCCATCGACCGCCAGCGCCGGGCGACCGCTCGTGTCAAGCGCAAGCTGGCTGCCGTGGGCGACCCGCGCGGTGGCGAGGTGAACGCGGATCCGCGCCAGCAGTTCGTCGATCACGATCGGCTTGCCGACGAAATCGATGCCGCCGGCGTTGAGCCCGCGCACCACATGCTCGGTTTCGGTAAGCCCCGTCATGAAGATGATCGGCAGGTGCTGGAAGGCAGGTTGGGCCTTGATCCGTCGCGTCGTCTCGAAGCCGTCAAGCTGCGGCATCACCGCGTCCATCAGGACGAGATCGGGGGTGACGCTCTTCAGCAGATCGAGCGCGGCGAGGCCGTCTATCGCGATCAGCACGCTCATCCCTGCGTCCTCCAGCGTCGCGGTGAGGAAGCGCAGTGCCTCTGGCGTGTCGTCGACCACCAGGATCGTCGGCCGGGTCGGCTCGCGGGATCTAACCTGCGGCATCGTCGATCGTCTTCAACAGCGAGCGGAGGTCGAAATCACCCAGCTGGCACCGGAGCACCGCGACCAAATCGGCGGCGGCCGGTACGGCCTTGTCGAGGTCGTCGAGCGCGCGCTCGATTCCACGGACATGCCCGACCTTGGCGACGCCGCGCAGCTGCTCGAGCCAGGGCCGGGCCTCGGACGGAAGGGCGTCAGACGATATGGTGGAAGGCCGCGGCGCCTCGCGCGGCGCAGTCGCCTCCGCCCTTTCCCAGCGCAGATCGAGCTGGCTGCCGATCAGCGTCACCAACGCGTCGAGCTCGACCGGTTTGGTCATGAAGGCGTCGTGGCTGCTGCGGCCATCGCCGCCGGCCTGGATCTCGTGAGCGTCGGCCGAGACCATGACGATGCGGAGCGCGCCCTGATGGTCGGCGCGGAGCCGCGCCGCGACCTCCCACCCGCTGATCCCGGGCATCTGGATGTCGAGCAGGACGATGTCGGGCCGCGATGCCGCGGCGCGTGCCAGACCGTCCACGCCATCCGCGGCCGTCGCCACCTGGAAGCCGAGCGCCTCCAGCAGCGAGCACAGGATCGTGCGCTGCGCGGGATCGTCGTCGATCACCAGCACGCTGCGCCGTGGCCCTTCATAGCCGATGATGCGCGTCCCCTGCCCTGCTGCCTTGGCGGCGAAGACGGGGGCAGGCAGCATCACCCTGAACCGGAACACGCTGCCGACGCCGGGGGTGCTGGTCACCGCGATGTCCCCACCCAACACGCTGGCGAGCACCCGAGTGATGGCGAGACCGAGCCCGATCCCCGGCTGAAGCTGCGCCTCCGCCGAGCTGCCGCGATCGAAGGGAGCGAACACGCGCTCCAGGTCATCGGCGGCGATGCCGATACCGGTGTCGCTCACCGCGACGTCGGCGACCTGGCTGCGATAGCCGACGGTCACCGCGACGCTGCCCGCCTGGGTATATTTGATCGCGTTGGACACCAGGTTGATCAGGATCTGGCGCAGCCGCTTTCCATCGGCCTTGACCTCTACGGGCAGCCTCGGATCAATCTCCAGCGTCAGGGACAGTCCCTTGGCCGCCGCCTGCATGCGGAACATGTCGATGACATGGTGCAGCATCCCGCGAAAATCGACCAGATCGGCGCGGATCGTCAGCACGCCGCTTTCGATCCGCGAGATCTCGAGCAGTCCCTCGACGAGATTGGTGACATGCTCGGCCGAGCGGCGGATGATCGTTCCCGCCTCGGCGCCCGAGATGCCCTGGTCGCGCTCGAGCAGCTGGGCATAGCCGTAGATCACGTTCAGCGGCGAGCGGATCTCGTGGCTGACCGCGACCAGATAGCGGGTCTTGGCCTCGTTCGCGGCCTCGGCGCTCGCCTTGGCACGCTGAAGCGCCTCCAGTGCCGGTGCAGTGGGTACGTCCTGCGGGATCATGATCCCCCCGGGCGTTGCAGCGTGTCGATATAAGCGCGCCAGCCGCCGAGGTCGGTGATGTCCGCAGCGCCGGCGATCGCGCGGGGTTCGGCAACGAAGCCCTTGACGGTCGATCCATCGGCGAGCGTGACCGAGCCGATCGCGAGCGGTGCGGGCACCTCGACGACGAAGCTGCCGAACGCGGCGACGTCGAGCTCATAGACCTCCACCTTGATCGCGGCGCCGTCGGCGTCATGGATCAGCGCGGGCTTGGGCGGCGTCGAATTGGCAATCGCGTAGAGCTTGTAGGTCGGCGCGGTGGTGGTCGCGGTGACGAGACGCGCATTCCTGGAGGTGAGCTGCCAGTGGAGCGGCATGCCTTCGAGATGAGCGCCGACAACGGCGAGCTTTACGGTTTCCATAGGGTCCTCGATGTTCAGGGGCGGAGGTGGGGAAAGATCGGCCGCCGCCAGATAGGCCTCGCCGGCGTCGAGCAGCGCCTGATCGGTCCAGGCGGGTGCGATCAGCGTGATGCCGAAGCCGGTGCCATTGTCGCGCCAGCCCGCGGGCAGCGCCAGCGCGGCCATGTCGAGCAGGTTCACGAAGTTGGTGTACATGCCGAGGTTGCTGTTGAGCGCGATCGGCGCCGCGCGCATCTCGGCGATGCGGTAGATGGTCGGCGTGGTCGGCAAGGCGAGCAGGTCGATGTCCCGCCACATCGCCTCGGCGAGGCGCTGCAGCGCGGCGAGGCGATACTGGCCCTCGAACACGTCGACGCCGCTGATGGACCTGCCCTCTTCCATGATCGCGCGGACCGTGGGGTCGATCGCCTCGGGGTGGTCGTCGAGCAGGGGCAGCGCGGCGGCAGTACGCTCGGCGACCCAAGGACCACCGTAGAGCAGCATCGCGGCTTCGCGGAGCGGGGTGATGTCGATGTCGACCAGTTCGGCGCCGTCCGCAGCCAGCGTCGCCAGTGCCTGTTCGTACAGCCGCTCGGCGGCGGCGTCGCCGAGGAAGAGGCGTTGGTCCGGGCGCGGCACGCCGATGCGGCGCGGGGCGATGGGGCGATCCTCCTGGGGACGCGAATAGGAGTCCGTCGCGTCGAAGCCGGCGACAGCGGCATCGATCATGCGCGCGTCGGCGATATTGTGCGCAAGGACGGTGATGCAGTCGATCGTGCGGCAGGCGGGGACGAGACCGGTCGTGCTCCAGCGACCCTTGGTCGGTTTCATGCCGACCAGGCCGTTGAACGCGGCGGGCACGCGGCCCGAGCCTGCGGTATCGGTGCCGAGCGCGAAGGCGACGAGCCCCGCCGCGACTGCCACCGCCGAGCCGGAGCTCGAGCCGCCGCTGACATAGGCGCGATTGAACACGCAGGCGGGTGCGCCATAGGGGCTGCGCGTGCCGTTGAGCCCGGTGGCAAACTGATCGAGATTGGTCTTGCCGATCGCAATCGCGCCGGCCGCAATAAGGCGTTCGACCACTTCCGCCGAGACGGCAGGGGTATAGGCAAAGTCGGGACAGGCGGCGGTGGTCGGCACGTCGGCGAGATCGATGTTGTCCTTGATCGCGAACGGCACGCCCGCGAGCGGCAGGATCTCACCCGCGGCGATCCGCGCATCGACGCGGCTGGCGGCGGCAAGCACGTCGGCGTGGGCAATGCGGGTGATCCACACGGCGGGCTGGACCGCGGCATAGGCGTCGATACGCGCGAGCGCCTCGCCGGCGACCGTCACCGCGTCGGTCTGGCCGGATGAGACGGCGGCGGCGATGGCGCCGACTTCAAGGACGTCCGTCATGCCACCTCCACCGCCAGCATCGCGCCGCCGGGTGCGAGCGGCTGCTTTTCCTGCACATACAGGCGGCGCACCGTGCCGCTGACCGGGCTGGTCACGGCCGATTCCATCTTCATGGCCTCGATCACGGCGATTGTCTCGCCCGCCGTGACATGCGCACCCTCGGCGACGAGCAATTTCCACAGGCTGCCGCCGAACGGGGCTTCAACCAGCTCGCAGCCGTCGGGCAGGTCGATCTCGGCGACCGCGGCGCCGCCACCGGCCTCTTCGGTCAGCGCGGCAACGCGGTCGAACTCACCGGAACGCTCCCAGTCGGCGCGCTCCTCGTCGAACGCGGCCTGTCGCTGCGCCTGGAACGCGTCGATCGAGCCGGCATTGTCGGCGAGGAAGGCGCGATATTCGGAAAGGCGGAACACCTCCTCCTCGATGCGAATCGCGCGACGGCCGAGCGGAAAGTCGCGGCGCCATTCGGCCAGCTCGTCATGGCTGACGGGGAAGAAGCGGATTCGGTCGAAGAAGCGCAGCAGCCACGGTTTGCCGTCGCGGAACGCGTCGGTTTGGCGCCAGGCGTTCCACACCTGAATGGTGCGGCCGAACAGCTGGTAACCGCCCGGGCCCTCCATCCCGTAAATGCACATATAGGCGCCACCGATGCCGACGACGTTGGGCGGGGTCCAGGTGCGCGCCGGATTGTACTTCGTGGTGACGAGGCGGTGGCGCGGGTCGATCGGCGTCGCCACCGGCGCGCCGAGATAGACGTCGCCGAGACCCATCACGAGATATTCGGCGTCGAACACGATCCGCTGAACGTCGTCGATGCTCTTGAGCCCGTTCACGCGGCGAATGAACTCGATATTGTCGGGGCACCAGGGCGCGTCGTCGCGCACCGACTCCATGTACTTGTCGATCGTCTGGTAGATCGCCGGATCTTTCCACGACAGCGGCAGATAGACGACGCGCGAGGGGATCTCGAAATCGTCGAGCCCGCCGAGCCGATCCTCAGCCGCGGCGAGCGCGTCGAGCAAGGCGGCCTGGCTCAGCTGGCGGCTGTCGTAATGGATTTGCAGCGAGCGGATGCCGGGCGTCACGTCGATGATGCCGGGCAGGCCCAACGTGTCGATCTCGAGCATCAGCGCGTGGACGCGCAGCCGCAGCTCGAGATCGAGCATGATCGGGCCGTATTCGACGAGCAGGTTGCGATCGCCCTGCTGGCGATAGGTGACGGCGGGGCGCACGCCCTGCGCGTCGATCGCGCGCAGGATCGGCGAGCCGAGATGGTCTGCCACGTCATGCGCCGGCGCGCCGGCGAGCGTGGCGACCAGTTGATCCTGCGCCACTTCGGCGGCGACCGCGGTTGCATTGTCGATGGGGAGGAAGCGGACGCTGTCGCCGGGGGCGAGCTGGCCGACCTTCCACAGATCCGCCTGCGCGACCACGAACGGGCAGACGAAGCCGCCGAGCGACGGGCCGTCGGGGCCGAGGATGATCGGCATGTCGCCGGTGAAATCGACCGCGCCGATCGCATAGGCATTGTCGTGGATATTCGACGGATGCAGCCCCGCCTCGCCGCCGTCCTGGCGCGCCCAATGCGGCTTGGGGCCGAGCAGGCGCACGCCGGTGCGGTTGGAATTGTAATGCACCTTCCACGCGGTCTCGCGCAGCATCGCGATGTCGTCGGGCGTGAAGAAATCGGGCGCGCCATGTGGGCCGTAGAGCACCGCCAGCGTCCATTCGCGCGTGATCGCGGGCTGGTCCGCGGGGGCCAGCGCGGCGGTCGGTGCCTGCGCCGGATCGGTGCGGGCGAGGTGCAGCGTGTCGCCGGTCATCACCGCGCGACCGGCATGGCCGCCGAACTCGCCGAGCGTGAAGGCGCTGCGGCTGCCGAGGAACAGCGGCACGTCGAGCCCGCCCGCGACCGCGATATAGCCGCGCATGCCGCCGCCGGTGACGCGTCCGATCTTGAGCGTCTGGCCGGCGGCGATGTCGATGGGGAGGTAGGTAGCGACCGGCGCGCCATCGAGGCTCGCACCGAAGTCGGCGCCGGTCAGGCACAGGCGCGTGGGCGTGTTGAAGAACAGCGTCGGCCCGGCGGCGGTGATCTCGAGTCCTGCGGTGCCCTCGTCGTTGCCGAGCAGGCGGTTGCCGAGGCGGAAGGCGAGCGCGTCCATCGGCCCCGACGGCGGCACGCCGATGTCCCAGAGCCCCAGGCGGCCGGGATAGTCCTGCACCGTGGTCGAGGCACCGCCGGCGAGCACGCGGATCGTCCGCGGCGTATAGGCGATGTCGGCAAGCGCACGTGTCGATACTTCGCCGCTGGTGAACACGTCAGAGCGCACGACGGTACGCAGCCAGTCGAGATTGGTCTCGATTCCGGCGATCATCGTGTGGTCGAGCGCGTCCTGGATCGCCGCCACTGCGGCGTCGCGCGTAGGGGCGGTGACGATCAGCTTGGCAAGCATCGGGTCGTACCAGGCCGACACCTCGGTGCCGGCGGCGATCCAGCTGTCGACGCGCGGGCCTTGCGGGAAGGACACGCCGACGAGGCGGCCCGAGCTCGGGCGGTAATCCTGCGCGGGATCCTCGGCATAGAGGCGGATCTGGATCGACGCGCCCTCGGGCTTGGCCTCGAAGCCGTTGAGGAACGCGAAGTCCCCGGCCGCGCCGCGCACCATCCAGGCGACGAGGTCGACGCCGGTCACCTGCTCGGTGATGCCGTGCTCAACCTGCAGCCGGGTGTTGACCTCGAGGAAGAAGAAGTCGTCGCGTTCGGAATCGTAGAGGAACTCGACCGTCCCCGCCGAGAGATAGTGCGCGGCGCTGGTGAGGCGCACCGCGGCGTCGATCAGCGCCTGCCGCGTGGCGGCGGGGAGCAGCGGCGCCGGGGTTTCCTCCACCACCTTCTGGTTGCGGCGCTGGAGCGAGCAATCGCGTTCGCCGAGTGCCACGACATGACCGGCGCCATCGCCGAACACCTGCACCTCGATATGCCGCGCACGCGCGACATAGCGTTCGAGGAACACGCCGCCGTCGCCGAAATTGCCCGCGCCGAGGCGGGCGACGGTGGCGAAGCCCTCGCGGATGTCGGCTTCGTCCGCGCACACCTTCATGCCGATGCCGCCGCCGCCGGCGGTCGCCTTGAGGATCACGGGGTAGCCGATCGCGGCGGCTGCCTCGACTGCCGCGTCCTGATCGCGCAGCAGGTCGGTCCCCGGCGCGAGCGGCACGCCCTGTGCGGCGGCGAGATCGCGCGCGGTATGCTTCAGCCCGAACGCGCGGATATTGTCGGGCGTCGGGCCGATAAAGGCGATGCCGCGCGCCGCGCACGCTTCGGCGAAGGCGGTGTTCTCGGACAGGAAGCCGTAGCCCGGGTGGATCGCCTGCGCGCCGGTCGCCTCGGCCGCGGCGAGGATCGCCTCGACATTGAGATAGCTTTCCGCCGCGGGCGCGGGGCCGATGCGCACAGCTTCGTCGGCCTGCGCGACGTGCGCGGAGCTGGCATCGGCGTCGCTGAACACGGCGACCGAACCGACGCCCATGTCCTTGAGCGTACGGATGATGCGGCAGGCGATCGCGCCGCGATTGGCGATAAGGACTTTCGTGAACATCACGCCGACACCAGCATGCGCACGGGCGTCGGGTTGAAGCCGTTGCACGGATTGTTGATCTGCGGGCAGTTGGAGACGACGACGATCACGTCCATCTCCGCGCGCAGGTCGACCGTCAGCCCCGGCGCCGAAATGCCGTCGACGATCCCGAGCGTGCCGTCGGCCTCGACCGGCACGTTCATGAAGAAGTTGATGTTCGACACCATGTCGCGCTTGCCGCGGCCGGCGCGGACATTCGCGTCGAGGAAATTGTCGACGCAGCTATGCTGCGACTTGGTGTGATGACCGTAGCGGAGGGTGTTGGATTCGCAGGAGCAGGCGCCGCCGATCGTGTCGTGATAGGCGACGTTGGTGCCGGTAATCGTCATCATCGGGCGCCCTTCGTTGGACAGAAGCACCGTACCCGTCCGCAAGAACAGGTTGCGCTGCGCCGCGATCGTGTCCTGCGCGCTGTAGCGCTCGGCATCGTCGGCGGCGGCGTACATCAGGAAGTCGACCGCCTGATTGCCCTCGAGATCGATGATGCGCAGCGTCTCGCCGGCGTTGATGCGGTGCATCCACGGCGCGCGCGCAGGCACGGTCTCGTCGTGGCGGATGGTGCCGGGCATGGTCATGGTGGTCATCTCTTCAGCGCGCATACAGATCGTCGGTGTTGAGGAAGGCGCGCAGGCCCTCCGGCGTCGCGGTGCGGATCGCGTCATCGGCCGCCGCCGGGTCGCCGCGCCAGGCGGTCGCGCGCAACGGGGTGACGGCATAGCCGGGCCGTGTGTCGAGCACATGGGGGCAATTGGCGATCACCACGATCAGCTCCATCTCGGCGCGCAGCAGCAGCGTGCGCCCGACCGCGAACGGACCGATCTGCGGCTCGGTGGTGCCGTCCTCAGCGACGCGCACGCCCTTGAACCAGTTGATGCAGGGGTGGACGTCCTTGCGGCCGAGCCCGTGCTTGGCGACGCCAAGCATGAAGCGGTCGCGGGCGTTGGGCTGCGATCCATAGTTCTTGCCACTGCCGTAGGTCCGCGCGTTCGAGGCCTCATTGGAGGCGCCGCAGAACGCATCGTGAGTGCCGGCATCGTCTTCGAGGATGCTCATCATCACCCGGCCGAGATCCGACAGCAGCAGGCGGCCGGCACCGAGATAACCGTTCCACTGCACCTTCAGCGTGTCGGCGACGTTGAGCCGCTCGGTGGGCATCTCGGCGTTGAACAGCAGCATCGAGGCGCAGGCATCGCCGGCGAGATCGATCAGCCGCAACCGGCTGCCGCGCGCCACGCGGCGTGATGCATAGCCGCCCGCGGCGATCGTCTCTTCCCAGGTGACGGTGCCGGGCGCGTCGGCCGCGGCGGCGGGGAGCGTCGGCATCGCCTCGACCCTTGTGCCCGCCATGGCGCGGGCGTGTTCACGGGCGCCGGACGGATCGGCGGTGCTGGTCGTCATGCGAGGTCTCTCTGTGCAAGCTCGCCGCCGAGCGCGTCGACCAGCGCCGGCGGCGGCAGGGTCTTGCGATCGAGCGACAGATCATAGGTCACGGTGGCGCCGAAGCGGTGCGGCGCATGCGGGTCGTGCCGGCGCTTGTCGAAGGCGAGCACGCGGGTGCCGAGCTTGAACGCCTCGCCGATGTCGTGGGTCACCATGACGATGGTCAGCCCATGCTCGGCCCACAATCGGGTGATCAGCGCGTGCATGTCGAGGCGGATGCCGGGATCGAGCGCGCCGAACGGCTCGTCGAGCAGCAGGACCCGCGGGTGCTTGACGAGCGCCTGCGCGATCGCGAGCCGCTGCTGCATGCCGCCCGACATCTGCGCCGGGTAGACATCGAGGCTGTGCTCGAGGCCGACGGCGGCGAGCATCGCGATCGCGGTGTCGCGCGCCGCGCGCCGCTGCGCGCCGAACAGCCGCGCCGTCACCGGCGCCTGCGCGCATTCGATCCCGAACAGGACGTTGCCGAGCGCGGTGAGGTGCGGGAACACCGAATAGCGCTGGAACACGACGCCACGATCCGGGCCGCATTCGGCGCGCATCGGCGTGCCCGCCAGCAGCACCTGGCCCCGGGTAGGCGCCTCCTGCCCCAGGATCAGTCGCAGGAAGGTGCTCTTGCCGGCACCTGATGGGCCAACCACGGCGACGAAGCTGCCCTCATTGAGCTGGAGCGAGACCCGCTCGAGCACGATCTTGTCGCCATATTCGACCCAGATGTCGCGCAATTCGAGCAGCGGGATCATCGGCCGCCTCCGTGCGCCCAGGGGAAGGCGCGCCGGCTGACGAACAGCAGCAGCGCGTCTGCCAGGATCGCGAGCAGCGAGATCCAGGCGACATAGGGCAGGATGATGTCCATCGCGAAATAGCGACGGACCAGGAAGATGCGGTAGCCGAGCCCGACATCGGAGGCGACCGCCTCGGCGGCGATCAGGAACACCCAGGCCGGGCCCATCGACAGCCGCAGCGCCTCGATCAGCCGCGGCATCAGTTGCGGCAGCGCGACCCTGATCGCCATCTGCCAGCTGTTCGCGCCCAAGGTCTGCGCCTTGGCGAACTGCTCGGCGGGCAGCCCGGCGACGAAGCCGGTGAGGTCGCGGGTCATGAACGGCGCGATGCCGATCGCGATCAGCGCGATCTTGGAGGCCTCGTCGAGCCCGAGCACGATGAACAGGATCGGCAGCACCGCGACCGGCGGGATCACCGCGACGATGGCGACAACCGGCCCCAAGATGGCGCGGGCGAGCGGCACGGTGCCGAGCAGCAGTCCAAGGATCAGCGCGCTCGCGGTGGCGATGGCGAGCCCAATGCCGAGGCGGTACAGGCTCGCCAGCGTGTCGGCGACGAGCACGATGCGGTCGCTAGCAGGGTCGCGATCGGTCGTGAAGCCGTGGACGGCCTCGGCCATCGCCGCGAAGGTCGGCAGCACCTTGTCGGCGGGATTGCCGGCGTGCCGCGCTTCCGAGGCGACGAGGTACAGCAGCAGCAGCGCGAGGATCGGCAGCGCGCCGAGCAGCAGCCGCACCGTCCGCCGCGGACGCAGGTCGACCAGCCGCGTCACGGCCGGCGCCGCGTCGGCAAGCGATCAGAATGGACAGGCAGCAGCTTCATCGCATTCCCACATTCCGTGCGGCGCCCTGCGGGCGCATCGCCTCCTCCGCCGAGACCCCCTGCCCCGGCGTCGCCGTTCCGTCGCTTGGCGCTAGGCTACAGCTTGCCGTCCGCCGCCAGCTTCATGTAGCTCGGGTCGAACCGCAGCTTGATGTTCTTGGGATCGCCGAGCGCCTTGCCGCCGGGGAAGCTGATCCCGATCGCGTCGACCGACTTGGCGCTCGGCCCGAACAGGCCATGTGCGAAGCTGAACTGACGAACCCGGTCGGTGACGGTGACGAGATCCGGATTCTCGGCATAGGCCACCGCATCCTGCGCGCGGGCATAGAGATGCGTGGTCTTGAGCTGATCGTCGAAGCTCGCCTCGCTGGTGCCGGCGGCCTTGGCCATCGCAGCGCGGGCGGCGCGGCCGGTGGCGTCGTTGCGGGCCATGATCGCCATCGTCTCATACCAGATGCCGGCGAGCGCCTTGCCGAGGTTCGGATTGGCTTTAAGCGTCTCGGTGCTGACGTTGAGCGTATCGAGGATCTCGTTGGGGATCTTCGAGCTGTCGAACACCTCGGTCGCACCCGGCGTCGCCCGGATCGTCGACAGTTGCGGGTTCCAAGTGGCAACCGCGGTGACGCTGGGCGAGGCGAAGGCGCCGACGATATCGGCATCGCCGGTGTTCACCGTCTTGACGTCAGCCAGCTTGAGGCCGTTCAGCTCGAGGCCGCGGGCAAGCAGGAAGTGCGACACAGACAACTCGACCAGCTTGACCGAGCGGCCCTTGATGTCGGCCATGCTGCGGCCGTCCTTCAGCACCACGCCGTCATTCCCGTTGGAATAATCGCCGATCAGCAGGACGGTGGTATCCTTGCCGCCCGCCGCCGGGATGGTGAGCGCATCCATGGTCGTCGCGACCACGCCATCAAGCTTGCCGGCGGCATATTGGTTCACCGACTCGACATAGTCGTTCACCTGCAGCACGCGGATGTTGATGCCGTACTTGTCGGCCCATTTCTTCACGATCCCCGCCTGCTGGGCGTAGGGCCATGGCATCCAGCCGGTGTAGATCGACCAGCCGATCGTGAAATCCTTCTTGGCGACGCCCGCGCCCGCGGCTGTCGAGCCGGCCGGCTTGCTGTTGCAGCCGCCGAGCGCCAGCAAGGCGGCTATCGCCGCCACGCCGCCAAGCCACGATCGACCTACCATAAACGCGTCCCTTCATCAGCCTGACGCGACCCGACACGGCGGCGCCCGACAGGCGGACGCGGCCAAATCAGAACAGCAGTTCAAGGCATTACCCCTGGCAATAGGGTTGCCGCGGTAC
>NZ_JALNUP010000018.1 GCF_026540855.1 Sphingomonas sp. GC_Shp_5 | reverse complement strand
GCCGGCGAGCGGCGACCAGCGGTAGCCTTCGAACAGCGTCGACAGCAGCATCGCGATCACCGGCACGATCACGCTCGAATAGGCCGCCTTGGCCGGACCGATGACGCGCAGCACGCCATAATAAAGCGGAAAGGCGAGCGTCGACGCGAACAGCGCCAGATAGACGATCCCCGCCGCATAGCCCCAGCGCGGCTCGATCACCGGCGGTCCGGTCATCCACCAGGCGAGCGCGCCATCTATTCCCGCGCCGATCAGCATCGCCACCGCGAGCGTCGGGATCATCGCGTAGCGTTTGGCGGTCTGCGTTGCCTGCATGACGTTAGCGACCGAGGCGGAGAGCAAGGCGAGCAGGGTGAAGCCGATCCCGGCGAGCGTGGTACCGGCGCCGCGCGGGTCGCCTTGCGCTTCATGGACGAACAACAGCACGATGCCCGCCATCGCCACCGCCGAGCCGGCGATCAGCTGCCCGCCCAGGCGCTGGCCGAGGAAGATCCGCGCGAGCAGGGCATTCGGGACGAGCAGCATCGCGAACACCACCGCGACCAACCCCGAGGTGATGAAATGCTCGGCGCGATAGACGAAGTTGAAGTTGAGGCAGAATTGGAACAGCCCGGTCGCCGCCGCAAAACCCCAGCCGCGCGCGTCAAGGCGCAGCCGCTCGCCCTTGATCACCGCATAGGCCGCCATCATCAGTCCGGCGAGAAGGAAGCGGTAGGTCACCGACCAGCCGGGGGGCACCACCGTGAGCTGGTCGCGGATCACCAGCCAGGTCGATCCCCAGATCAGCGTGACGATCGCGAACGGGACGAGGATCGACAGCCGAGTCGATTGCGGGGCGGTGGCCTCGCTCACGGCAGGTGGCGTCTCACAGCGCCTGGATCGCGGCGGCGAGCTGCGCGACCTCGTCCTCGCGGCTGTCCCAGGCGGTGACCAGGCGGATCTCGCCCGCGACCCAATCGTAGAAGTCGAATCCCTTGGCGCGCAGCGCCGCGGCCTCGGCGGGCGTCACCCGGAGGAATACCTCATTGGCCTCGACGGGATGGACCAGGCGCGTGCCCGCAGCCTCAGCGAGCGTGGTCGCGCGGGCGTTGGCGGCGCGCGCATTGTCAAGCCACAGGTCGCCGTCGAGCATCGCCAGGATCTGCGCGGCGAGGTAGCGGCCCTTGGACAGCAGCAGCCCGGCGCGCTTGCGGCGGTATTGGGTGACGGCGGCATGATCGGTGGCGAAGAACACCAGCGCCTCGGCACTCATCGCGCCATTCTTGACGAAGCCGAAGCTCAGCGCATCCACCCCGGCGCGCCAGGTCACTTCGGCGGGGGTGCAGCCGAGCGTCGCCACCGCATTGGCGAAGCGCGCGCCGTCCATGTGCAGCCCGAGCCCGCGGCGGCGCGCCACGTCGCCGATCGCGGCGACTTCGGCGGGCGCATAGACCCGGCCATATTCGGTGGCGTTGGTGATCGAGATGGCATGCGGCTGGACGCGGTGGACGTCGTCGGCGATCGCGTCGACGACGTGGAGGATGCTGTCCGGCGTCAGCTTGGCCCCCTCGCCATCAGCGAGGAACAGCTTGGCGCCATGGGTATAGAATTCGGGCGCGCCGCCCTCGTCGTTCTGGATATGCGCGTCGCGGTGGCAGACCACGCCACCATGTGGCGGGCACAACGCCGCCAGCGCCAGGCAGTTCGCCGCGGTGCCGGTCGGCACCCACAGCACGCTCACCGGCGTCTCGAACAGATCGGACAAACGGCCATCGAGCTGCGCCGTCCAGCGGTCACCCGCATAAGCGGTGTCGAGCGTGTCGGCGGCGGCGATCGCCGCCATCACTTGGGGGTGCACCGGGGCGGCATTGTCTGAGAAGAAGCGCATGGTTTGCGCCTTGGCGGCAGCCTGCGCGGCGGTCAACAATGCCCTTACCCGGATACCACGCGCTGTCTCAAGCCAGACGCTGCGCAGCGAAGCGTCCTATTGCTCGTCGTCGCCTTCGTCCTCGGGCGCGCGGCGCTGGTCGCGGGGCGGCGGTCCGTCGCGGTCGCGATCGCGGTTCTGCGACGGCTGGATGCTGATGCTGCCATCCTTGCCGAGCTTCATGTCGAGCCCGAAGCCGCGCACCCCACCCTCGATCGGCGCGATCGGCGTCACGTCCGGCACCGTCTCGTCGATCAGATTGTCGACCGCGGCTTCGGGATCCATCGCATTCTCGTCGACCACCACCGGCGCGGCAACCGGCGCGATGCCGAGCCCGGCGACCATGAACTGGCGCCACATCTGCGCCGGAATGCCGCCGCCGTGGAGCCCGGGATTGGGCGTGCTATCGTCATTGCCCACCCATACGCCGACCACCAGATCGCGCGAGAAGCCGATGAACCACGCATCGCGGCTGCTCTGCGAGGTGCCGGTCTTGCCATAGGCATCCACCGTTAGCGTCGCCTCGCGCCCGGTGCCGCGCAGCGACGAGGAGAGCAGATCGAGCATCTCCTCGCGGATCTTGTCGGGGATCTTGCGGCTGCCGCCCGACAGCGACTGATACCAGCTCTTGTCGGCGACCTTCTGGATGCCGCGCGGCTGCACCGGATAATTGCCGTTGGCGATCGCCGCATAGGCGGCGGTCAGCTCGAGCAGCGACACCTCGGCGGTGCCGAGCCCGATCGTCGCCTCATTGGGGATCGGCGTCGAGATGCCGAGGTCGCGCGCCGCCTTGATCACGTTCTTGACGCCGACCTGCTGGGTCAGCCGCGCCGCGACGACGTTGGACGAGCGCGCGAACGCGCGGCGCAGCGTGATCTGGCCGAGGTAGCGGCCATCGTCGTTATGCGGCTTCCACCCGGCGATCTCGACCGGCGAATCATCCATCATCGAGTCCGGCGTCATCCCGGCGCGCATCGCGGCAAGATAGACGAACAGCTTGAAGGTGGAGCCGGGCTGGCGGCGCGCCTGGGTAGCGCGGTTGAACGGGCTCTTGCCATAATCCTTGCCGCCGACCATCGCCACCACCTGGCCATCGGGGCGCATCGCGACGATCGCCGCCTGTGCCTGGCGCAGCCCAGCCTGGCGGATCACCCGCTCGGCGGTGTTCTGCAGGCGCCGGTCGAGCGTGGTCTCCACCGTCGCCTCGGTCTTGACCTCGCCGGCGCGGTCGCGCGCCTCCGGCAGCACCCAATCCGCAAAATAGGTGCCGCTCGGCAGCTGTTGCGGGTTGGCGGGCAGCACGCGCTGCGGCTGCACCGCGGCGGCCTCCGCCTTGGTCAGGAAGCCCGCCGCCTGCATTGCGCCGACCACCACCATCTCGCGCTTGCGCGCGCCGGCAAGATTGCTGGTCGGCGCGAGCCGCGACGGCGCCTTGACGAGGCCGGCCAGCATCGCCGCCTGGCCGACGTTGAGATCCTGCGGCGCGCGGCCGAAGTAATGTTTGGCCGCGGCGGTGAGACCGTAGACGTTGTCGCCGAAATAGACGTTCGACAGGTAGCGCGACAGGATCTGGTCCTTGCTCAACCATGCCTCGAGCCAGAAGGAGATCATCACCTCGCGGATCTTGCGCGCCGCCGTCCGGTCCGAATCGAGAAAGGCATTCTTGGCGAGCTGCTGGGTGATAGTGCTGCCGCCCTCGCGCACCCCGCCGGCGCCGACATTATGCCAAGCGGCGCGCAGGATGCCGCGCGGGTCGATGCCCCAGTGCGAATAGAAGCGGCGATCCTCGATCGCGACAAAGGCGCCGGTGACGTGGCGCGGCAGCTTGCCCGCATCCACCGGCGTGCCGATCACCGCGCCACGCCGCGCGATCGGGGTGCCGTCGTCGGCGGTCAGCGTGATTGACGGCGGGGTCGGCGGCTGCAGTGACTTGGACAAGGGTGCGGTGAGCGCCAGCCAGCCGATTGCGATCACCAGCAGCACGATGAACGCCGCGGCGCCGCGCATCACCCAGCGCCACAACGATCCCCGTCCCGGCTGCGGCTCACGCGGCTCGGGCCCGTCGTCGGGCTCGCCAAACCGGTCCGAACCCCAGGCACGCACGGGCTCAGCGTCATCCAGGGCATAGCGCTGCCCGATCGGCGATCGGCGGCGATTGTCGAACGAATCAGGGCGCATCGGCTCATCCCAGCGGTCAGCCATGAGGTGTATTACAATCCTAAAACAGCCGAGGCAACTGCCCTGACAACCCGCGCGATAGCCAACGAATTTACCGGCTTGGCCGGGCGAATACCAGCGGCGCCTGCACTGGCGCCGGCGCGCTGGCGCCGCCACGCCTGGCGCGCTATCCCCGCGCGATGGCCACACCTCCCCTCCCCCCGCTCGTCGTCGGTATCGGCGGCACCATCGGGGGCGTCTCCTCCACCGAACGCGCGCTCCGCATCGCGCTCGATGCCGCCGAGCGCGAGGGCTTCCGCACCCGCATGTTCGGCGGCGCCGACATGGCCCGGCTGCCGCTCTACGATCCGCGGGCGCTGAGCCGCACCGCCGACGAACAGGCGTTTGTCGACACCGTCCGCCAGGCCTCGGCGGTGATCATCGCCAGCCCGGGCTATCACGGCAGCATCTCGGGCGTGGTCAAGAACGCGCTCGACCTGCTCGAGGAAACCGCGCGCGACGAGCGCGCCTATCTTGCAGACATGCCGGTGGGGCTGATCGCCACCGCTTATGGCTGGCAGGCGACCGGCTCGACGATTGCAGCGCTGCGCTCGATCGTCCACGCCCTGCGCGGCTGGCCGACGCCATTTGCCGCGGCAATCAACACCCAGGCGACCAAGTTCGACGAGGACGGCGGCGCCAACGATCCCGCCGTGCTCGAACAGCTCCGCCTGGTCGGTCGGCAGGTCGCGCGGTTCACTTCGCTCGCAGCGGCCTAGCCACCACGCGCAGCCCGGCTCCAGCCGCCAGCAACGTTTTGTCGCACGCGGGGAACTGACGAGCGCAAAACGCGCTTAGCTGGCATGAACCCAGATCCAGGCTTGGCCCCGCCCGCGCGACCGCTCGACAACCCCCGGTCCACCGCTAGGGTGTTCGGTCATCCGATCCATGCGATGCTGGTGCCGTTCCCGATCACCTGCTTCATCGGCGCGCTGCTCACCGACCTTGCCTATGTCGGCTCGGCCAACGTGATGTGGAGCAAATTTTCGATCTGGCTGATCACCGGGGGGCTGGTGATGGGTGGCTTCGCCGCGCTGGCGGGAATCATCGATTATGCGGGCGACCGTCGCGTGCGGGCTGCCGGTCCGGCCACGCTGCACATGATCCTCAACCTCAGCGTCTTCGTGATCGAGCTGTTCAACGCCTTTGTCCACAGCCGCGACGGCTGGACGAGCGTGGTGCCGACCGGGCTGACGCTGTCGATCATCAGCGTCGCGCTGCTCGCCGTCAGTGCCTGGCTCGGTGCATCGCTCGTCTATAAGCATCGCGTGGGGGTCCGGTCATGAGCCGCGCGCGCATCATTGCCGGGGTGGCCGGCCTGTCGCTAGCCATGACGCTTGCTGCTTGCGACGACGGCGGCAAGCATTTCGACCGCCGCACGCAGATCGGCGCACATCCGGTGCTGCCGGCGCCCCAGCAATATCTGATCCCGCCGATCCACGTCGCCGAGGTGGTCGGCTGGGGCGCCAACGAGACGCCGACGGCCCCTCCCGGCATGCGCGTGCAGGCGTTCGCCCGCGATCTCAACCACCCGCGCAATATCGCCGTTTTGCCCAATGGCGACGTGCTGGTGATCGAATCGCAAGGGCCGAACCTGGATCCCGTCACGCGGCCGAAGAACCCGATCGTGTCCTGGGTGCAGAAGCGCGCCACCGGCCAGAGCGGCGCCAAGCCCAAGGGCGAGACCAACCAGATCACCCTGCTGCGCGATGCCGACGGCGACGGCGTGCCCGAGCAGCGCACCGTGCTGGTCGGGCATCTCAATTCGCCGTTCGGCGTCGTCTTCGCCGACAACTTCCTTTACGTCGCCGCGACCGATGCAGTGCTGAGCTATCCGTTCACCCCGGGGCAGACCAAGATCACCGCGCCGCCGGTGCGACTTACCGAGCTTCCGGGCGGTCCGATCGACCATCACTGGACCAAGAGCCTGACGCTCAGCCCGGATGGCAAGCTGCTCTATGCGACGGTAGGCTCGAACAGCAACATCACCGAAAACGGCATGGAGGCCGAGAAGAACCGCGCCGCGGTGTGGGAGATCGAGCGCGCCACCGGACGCTCACGCGTCTTCGCCGGTGGCCTGCGCAACCCCAACAGCCCTAATTTCTATCCGGGCACCAACACCTTGTGGGTGGTCGCCAACGAACGTGACGAGCTCGGCCCCAATCTGGTGCCGGACTATCTGACCTCGGTACGCGACGGCGGCTTCTATGGCTGGCCGTACAGTTATTATGGTCAGCACGTCGATCCGCGGGTTCAGCCGCAGCGGCCCGATCTCGTCGCCAAGGCGATTGCGCCAGATTATGCGCTGAGCAGTCATGTCGCGGCGCTGGGCCTGACCTTCTACACCGGCACCAACCTGCCCGCCCGCTATCGCGGCGGCGCCTTCATCGGCGAGCATGGCAGCTGGGACCGTGACGAGCTCAACGGCTACAAGATCGCCTTCGTGCCGTTCGCCAATGCCCGCCCCAGCGGCATCGCCGAGGACTTCCTGACCGGCTTCGTCGGCGCCGATGGCAAGGTCCGCGGCCGCCCGGTGGGGGTGACCGTCGACCGTACCGGCGCGCTGCTCGTGGCGGATGACACCGGCAACGTCGTCTGGCGGGTCACCGCGGCCCGCTGAGGCCGCGGCACCCGCCGGATGGGCCCCCATGGGGCCGTCAAGTCTTTGAGAAACTGGTGCTGCCGGTGAGGATTGAACTCACGACCTCAGCCTTACCAAGGATGCGCTCTACCACTGAGCTACGGCAGCACTCCCGCCACGCGGCGGGGAAGCGCGCCTAGAGACCAGTGGGCGCGCCTTGTCAAGCCATTGTCGGGGCTTTGCGCGGGGCCTAGGCAGCTTTCCATGACCGCCAACGACGAACGGGCCGAGCGACTGGCCGCCCAGCTGAGGGCCAATCTGCGGCGCCGCAAGGCGCAGGCGCGCGACGGCGGTGCGGGCCGGCCGGCGGACGCTGCCGTTGGCCTGCCCGCGGGCAGCGATCCCTCGGGCGACGACCAGATCGGCGACGGCAGCAGCCGCTAGTACGCCGCGGGCACCCCTTACGCGATCGGCGCGCATTTGGCGTCCAGCCAGGCTCGATCCTCGCCGGTGAGGATGGTGCCGAGCCGCTCGCCGACCATCGCGTGATAGCCATCGAGCCACGCCAGCTCGTCGGCCGACAGCAGGCCGGGATCGATCAGCGTGCGCTCGATCGGCGCCAGGGTCAGCGTCTCGAATCCCAGCATGGCGCGGCCGGGATCGCCGCCCTCGACCACCCGCGGCTCGACCAGCAGCAGATTCTCGATGCGGATGCCGTATTCGCCGGGCTTGTAATAGCCCGGCTCGTTGGAGAGCATCATTCCCGCGCGCAGCGGCTCGAGCGCGGCGCCGCCGGGATAGTTGGGCGCGGCGATCCGCTGCGGGCCTTCGTGGACCGACAGATAGCTGCCGATGCCATGGCCGGTGCCATGACCGAAATCGAGCCCCGCCTCCCACAAAGGCCGGCGCGCAAAGGCGTCGATCTGCCCGCCCATCGTGCCATCGGGGAAGACCGCGGTGGCGATGGCGATATGGCCCTTGAGCACGCGGGTGAAGCGATCGCGCATCTCCGCGGTGGGCGTGCCGATCGGCATCACCCGGGTGACGTCGGTGGTGCCATCGGCATATTGGCCGCCTGAATCGATCAGGAACAGCTGGCCGGGCTCGATCGGCGCGTTCGATTCCTCGGTGACATGATAATGCGGGCTGGCGCCGTGCGCGCCGGTCGCCGAGATGGTCGCAAAGCTGGTGTCCTTGAGCAGCCCGGTGTCCTCGCGGAACGCGAGCAGCCTGGCCGCCGCCGACAGCTCGGTCTCGCCGCCCTTGGCGCATTCGGCCTCCACCCAGCGCAGGAATCGGGTGAGCGCGGCGCCGTCGCGGATCGAGGCGGCGCGATGGCCGGCGACCTCGACCGGGTTCTTGAGCGCCTTGGCGAGCACCACCGGGTCGCGCAGCGCCAGCACGCTCGCGCCGCCGGCCTCCAGCCCATCGAAGATCGCCGCGACCGCGCGCTCGGGATCGGCGACGACGCGACGCCCCGCATAACCGCCGAGCGCGCCGGCAAACGCCGCGTGATCGTGGACGCGGACGGCGTTGCCGAGATGCTGGCGGACGGTGTCGTCGAGCTTCTCGGGCGCGACGAACAGATCGGTGGTGCCGTCGGCATCGACGATCGCATAGGACAGAGCGACCGGGGTATGGTCGACGTCGCCGCCGCGGACGTTGAGCGCCCAGGCGATCGAATCGAGCGCGGAGAGCACCACTGCATCAGCGCGGCGCTCGCCGAGCCAATCGGCGATGCGCGCACGCTTGGCGGCCGAGGAGGCGCCGGCCTGGGCATCGTCATGGACGGTGAGCATCGCCGGCGACGGTGCCGGCCGGTCGGTCCACACCGCGTCGATCGGGTTGGCCGCCACCGGGACCAGCACGGCACCGGCCTCGGCGAGCGCAGCGTCGGTCTCGACCACCCAGGCGCGGGTGTGCAGCCAGGGATCATAGCCAATCCGCGCGCCTTGCGTGACATGCTGCGCCAGCCAGCCGGCGACGCTCTCTGCGGGCACCGGCACATAAGCCCAGTCTTCGCCCGACACCTGCTCGCGCACCTGCAGCGTGTAGCGGCCATCGGTGAAGATCGCCGCCTGATCGGCGAGCACCACCGCGGTGCCCGCGGAGCCGCCGAACCCGGTCAGCCAGCCGAGCCGCTGCGCATAGGCGCCGACATATTCGCTCATATGCTCGTCGGTGAGCGGGACCACGAAGCCGTCGAGGCCGGTCTCGGCAAGGCGCTGGCGAAGGGCGGCGAGGCGATCGGAGTAGGGGCTCATGAGCGACGGTCCGTGTTGATGCGCGCCGTCGTTGCCGCGGCGCGCGCTGACAAGTTGAGGAAGTTGTCATCCCTCAAGGAGAGTCTCAACTTCGATCGTTTCCATTCCTGCGATGATCGCAGCGAGCGGTTTGGGTGCGGGCGATACCAGCATCGACCGCTGTAGGACAGCGGGGCGGGGTACGCCGCCGTGCCCGGCCGTCATGTCGGCGACTGGTAGGGTGACGGGACGCGGAGCGGGTGTCGACCCTCCCTCAATGCTTGCGCGGCACCAGGTGGAGCAGCCCGGCGATCACCCCGCCGACCACCAGCCCGACGATCCCCGAGCCCACCGCCGTCACAATCCAGCTCACCACCCCCGGCAGCACCGGCACGGCCTGCGCGACGCCCGCCGCGGCGGCGTGGATCGCATGGGGCAGCGCCTGGACCCCGAACGTCTCGAGCCCGTGGACGATGATGCCGCCGCCGACCCAGACCATCGCCGCGGTGCCGATCAGCGACAGCGCGTGGAGCACCACCGGCATCGCCGCGACCAGCCCGCGGCCGAGCGTCCGCGCGCCCTTGCCCGGGCGCTTGGCGAGATGGAGGCCGATGTCGTCCATCTTCACGATCAGCGCGACCACGCCGTAGACGCCGGCGGTGATCGCCACCGCCACCAGAGCTAGCGCGATCGCCTCGTTGACCAGCGTCTGGTCGGCAATCTCGCCGAGCGCGATCGCCATGATCTCGCCCGAGAGGATGAGGTCGGTGCGCACCGCGCCCGAGACCTGCCGATCCTCCAGCTCCTTGGGGTCGGTGACCGCGGCGGCTTCGTCACCGCCATGGCTGCCGGTGAGCGCTTCGAGGATCTTCTCTGCGGCCTCGAAGCAGAGATAGCTGCCGCCGAGCATCAGGATCGGGGTGATCGCCCAGGGCGCAAACGCGCTCAGTGCCAGCGCGGCGGGGAGCAGAAACACCAGCTTGTTGCGCAGCGATCCCTTGGCGATCTTCCAGATGATCGGCAGCTCGCGCGCCGGGCTGAGCCCGATCATGTAGCGCGGGGTGACCGCGGTATCGTCGATCACCACGCCCGCCGCCTTGGTGCCGGCCTTGCCCGCGGCGCCGGCGACATCGTCGAGGCTGGCGGCGGCGAGCTTGGCGATCGCGGCGATGTCGTCGAGCAGGGCGACCAATCCGCCTGGCATGTGTGTTTCTCCCGGTTGCGTGGCGGAAGTCATGCAGAGCGGGGCAGCGGGGTGCAACCGACGAAACGTTGCTGGAGCAACAGGGGCGGTGGCGGCCAGGCGTGGATGCTCACAGCCGTCACCCCAGCGCACGCTGACGTCTCATGCGGCGGGCGGGCCTCTCCTCGGGGAGATCTCAGCTCGCCCTGGGATGACGGGATTGGGTGGCGGCGGCAGCGGCCGGGATGACGGTTCGTTGCCGGACGCAACGCCGTGCATGACGGGTCGGCATTGCCTCCCTATATGCGGGGCATGAACGATGCCCTCCCCACGCCGCCCGTTGCCGATACCCGCCCCCACCGCTTCACCACCCATGGCGTCACCATCGACGATCCCTGGGCGTGGCTGAAGGACCCGAACTATCCCGAGATCGGCGACAAGGACGTGCTCGCCTATCTCGAGGCCGAGAACGCCTATTTCGAGACGGTGATGGCACCGCACCAGCCGCTGGTCGACCGGATCTACGAAGAGATGAAGGGGCGCATCAAGGAGGATGAATCCTCGGTGCCGCAGAAGGACGGCGACTGGGTCTACTGGACCGCGTTCGAGACCGGCGGCCAGTATCGCAAATGGTGGCGCAAGCCGGTTGCGGGTGGCGACGTCGAGCTGCTGCTCGACGAGCCGGCGCTCGCCGAGGGCAAGGAATATTTCCGGCTCGGCGCGTTCGCGGTCAGCAACAACGCGCGCTACCTCGCCTATGCGATCGACGACAGCGGTGCCGAGCGCTTCGAGGTGCGGATCAAGGACCTCACCACCGGCGAGCATCTGCCCGAGGTGATCCCGGGCATGCTCTCCGACATCGTCTGGACCAGCGACGATGCCGGCTTCCTCTATGGCGTCGCCAACGAGCAATGGCGCACCGACAATGCCCGGTTCCACCGGCTCGGCACCCCGGTCGCCGACGACGTCGAGCTCTACAAGGAGGCCGACGAGGGCTATCGCGTCGCCGTCGCCGAGCTGAGCTCGCGCGAGTGGATCGTGATCGGCACCGGCGACCATGTCACCAGCGAGGTGCGGCTGCTCCCCGCCGACAATCCGCTCGCCGAGCCGATCCTGGTCGCCGCCCGCAAGGAGGGCCGCGAATATGACGTCGACGAGCATGACGGCACCTTGTTCATCCACACCAACGACGTCGATCCGCAGTTCCGGCTGTGCACCGCGAGCCTCGACACGCCCGACGAGTGGCACGAGCTGATCGCGCCCTCCCCTCATTTCTACATGACCGGGGTGGAGTGTTTCCGCGACTTCTTCATCGTCGAAGGGCGGGAAGACGGGCTCGATCAGATCGCCATCCACCGCTATGACGCGCCGACCGTGCCGCAGCGGATCAGCTTCCCCGAAGCGAGCTATGCCGCGGGCATGGGCGACAACCCCGAATATGCGATGGACGTGCTGCGCGTCGGCTATGAATCGATGGTCACGCCCGGGACGGTCTATGACTATGACGTCGCCAGCGGCGCGCTGACGACGCTCAAGGTGCAGGAGATCCCGTCGGGCTATGACGCGGACAAGTATCGCACCGAGCGGATCAAGATCGCCGCGCGCGACGGCACGCAGGTGCCGGTATCGATCGTCTACCCGGCGGGCTTCAAGAAGGACGGCTCGCAGCCGTTGTTTCTCTATGCCTATGGCGCCTACGGCTATGCGATCCCGCCCGGCTTCTCGACCGGGCGGCTCTCGCTGCTCGATCGCGGCTTTGCCTATGCGATCGCGCATATCCGCGGCGGCGACGATCTCGGCCAGCAATGGTATCTCGATGGCAAGCTCGACAAGCGCGAGAACACCTTCAACGACTTCGTCGATGTCGCGCGCGGGCTGATCGCCGACGGCTGGACCAGCGCCGGGCGGATCGCCACCGCGGGGCGTTCGGCCGGCGGCGAGCTGATGGGCGCGATCGTCAATTCCGACCCCGAGCTGTGGGGCGCGGTGATCGCCGACGTGCCGTTCGTCGACGTGCTCAACACCATGCTCGACGCCGAGCTGCCGCTGACGCCGGGCGAATGGCCCGAATGGGGCAATCCGATCGAGGATGAGAAGGCATTTGCGCTGATCCGCTCGTACAGCCCGTACGACAATGTCACGGCGCAGAATTACCCGCCGCTGTTCATCTCGGGCGGGCTCAACGACCCGCGCGTGACCTATTGGGAGCCCGCCAAATGGGCCGCCAAGCTGCGCGCGGCCAAGACCGACGGCAATGTGCTGCTGCTCAAGACCAACATGGGCGCCGGCCATGGCGGCAAGTCCGGTCGGTTCGAATCGCTGCGCGAGGCGGCGGAGGAACATGCCTTCGTGCTGTGGCAATTGGGCGTGGCGGGGTGAGCGGGCGCGATGCGCTCGTCACCACCGGCGTTCCGGGTCGGGCCCGGCATGACACTGTAGACCAGGCATGAGCATCGAAAACCTGATCGCCCATTACGGGCTCGCCGCGCTGTTCGTCGGCGCCGGGCTCGAGGGCGAGGCGGTGGTGATCGCCGGGGGCGTGCTCGCGCACCAGGGACTGGTGTCGCTGCCGGGCGCGATCGTCGCCGGGATCGCAGGGTCGTTCACCGCCGACCAGGCCTGGTTCGCGGCCGGACGCCGGTTCCGCGACGCCCGGTTCGTCCAGCGCATCACCCGCAAGGCGGCGTTCGCGCGGGCGCTCGGCATCCTCGAGCGCCACCCGACCGGGTTCATCATCGCGTTCCGCTTCATCTACGGGATCCGCACGGTGAGCCCGATCGCGATCGGCACCAGCAAGGTGCCGGCGCGCACCTTCCTGCCGCTCAACGCCTTTGCCGCGGCAGTCTGGGGCAGCGCCTTCACCACGCTCGGCTATCTGTTCGGCAGCGGCATCGAGCGGTTCCTGGGCAAGTACAAGCCGCATGGCCATACCTTGGTGCTGATCCTGATCGGCGTGGTCGCGCTCGGCGCGGTGGTCGGCGGGATCCACTGGTGGCGGCAGCGCGAGGCGGGGACGGACGAGGAGCTCGGGGAGAAGACGGAATGACGCCGTTTGTGGTTCGCATCACCGCCGGGCCGAACGACATCGACGAGCTCGGCCATGTCAACAATGCCGTCTGGGTGCGCTGGATCCAGGATATCGCAGTAGCGCATTGGCGCAGCATCGCGCCGCCCGCGCACATCGAGGCCTATGTGTGGGTCGTGACCCGGCACGAGATCGACTATCGCGGCAATGTCGCCGCCGGCGAGACGGTGACCGGCGAGACCTGGATCCCCGAGCCACCCCGCGGCGCGCGGTTCGATCGCCGTGTCCGCTTCACCGGCGCCGACGGCCGGGTCAAGGTGGAGGCGATCACCACCTGGGCGCTGCTCGATCGCAGCAACGGCCGGCTGCTGCGGGTGACGCCCGAGATCGCCGCGCCGTTCCTGTGACGGTGCCGGTACCGGTACCGGTTTGACCGGGGCCTGCGCGCGCGGCACCATCGCGGCGATGATCGTCCGTCACCTTGCCGCGCTGCTGCTCGCCCTGCTCGGGCTCCCGCTCGCCACCCTCCCCGCTGCCGCCGCCGCCGCGCCGCGCTGCACCCTCCCCGCCGCGGTGCATGCGCCGCCGGGCTGGGCGGGCGATCGGCCGCTGCCGCTGGTGCTGCTGCTCCATGGCAGCGGCGGCACCGGCGCGGCGATGCTGCGCGATGCCGGGCTCGCCGCGACCGCCGACGCGCACGGCTTCCTCGTCGCCTATCCCGACGCCGGCATCGCGCTCACGGCCGGCGGCTTCGCCTGGAACATCCCGGGCGTCCCCACCGTCGCCGGCACCATCCCCGGCCCCGGCGAGCGCGACGACGTCGCTTACCTGACCGGGCTGGTCGACCGCCTCGTCGCCGCCGGCTGCGCGGATCCGGCGCGGGTCTATGTCACCGGCCTGTCGGGCGGCGGGCGGATGACCTCGCTGCTCGGCTGCGTCGCGCCGGGCCGGTTCGCGGCGATCGCGCCGGTGGTGGGGCTGCGCGCCGGGATTCCGCTCGCCGCCGATCCCACCCGCCCCGATCCGGCGAGCTGCCGCCCGGCGCAGCCGATCGCAGTGATCGCCTTTGCCGGCGACCGCGACACCACCAACCCGATCGATGGCGGCGGCGCGCCTTACTGGCGCTACCCGATGCACGCCGCCGAGCAGCGCTGGGCCGCGCTCGACGGCTGCACCGCCGCGCCGGCAACGCGCTGGGTGAGCGCCGGCGTCTATGAGGAGCGCTATGGCGACTGCCGCGCCGGTACCGAGGTGGTGGCGCGGGTCACGGTCGGCGCCGGGCATCGCTGGGTGGTCGACAATGAGGCGCTATGGACGCTGCTCAGCCGCCACCGGCGCGGCGGCTAGGCCCGTTCGTCCCCGACCGCCAGGTCACCCGCTGTTGCGCAGTGCGGTGGCGATGGCGTTGATCGAGAGCAGGATGCCCTCGCCGATGCGGGCGTCGCCTTCCCCGCTGCGATGGCGCTTCATCAGCTCGATCTGGAGCAGGTTGAGCGGCTCGATATAGGGCAGGCGGAGCCGGATCGAGGCGTCGAGCGCGGGGTGCTTTTCGAGCAGGCGCGACTGGCGGGTGACCTCGAGCAGGCCGTCGCGGGTCTGGTGCCAGCCGTCGCGGATGCGGCCGAAGATGTCCGCGCGCATCGCCGGATCCTCGACCAGCTCGGCGTAATAAGCGGCAATGCCGATGTCGGACTTGGCGAGCACCATCTCCATGTTGGCGAGCGTCGAGGCGAACAGCGGCCAGCCCTCGGCCATCTCGGCGAGCAGGCCCTTGTCGGCAAAACCGGCGATCGCCTGGCCGACGCCATACCAGCCCGGCAGCATGACCCGCGCCTGCGCCCAGCTGAACACCCAGGGAATGGCGCGCAGATCCTCGATCGCGTCCGATTTCTTGCGGCTCGCCGGGCGGCTGCCGATGTTGAGCCCCGCGATCTCGCCGATCGGGGTCATCTGGCGGAAGAAGGTGCGGAAGCCCTCCGTGTCATAGACCAGCCCGCGATAGGCGCGGAAGGCGTCGGCCGAGAGCCGGTCCATCGCGCCGGCGAATTCGGCATTCTCGGCGTTGGAGAGGCGCTCGGGCTCGAGGCTGGCGAGCAGGGTCGCCGAGGCGATCGCCTCGAGGTTGGTCATCGCGCTGTCGCGGGTGCCATATTTGGCGGCGATCACCTCGCCCTGTTCGGTGATGCGGATCCGGCCCTGGACGGTGCCCGGCGGCTGGGCGCGGATCGCCGCGAACGCCGAGCCGCCGCCGCGCCCGACCGCGCCGCCGCGGCCGTGGAACAACTGCATGCCGACGCCTGCCGCCTCGAACACCGGCTTCAACGCGGTGGAGGCTTTGGACAATTGCCAGGTGGAGGTGAGGTAGCCGCCGTCCTTGTTCGAATCGGAATAGCCGATCATCACTTCCTGGTGACCGCGCGCGGCGGCAATGTGCGCCACTTCCGGCAGCGCGAACCAGTCGGTCATGATCCCCGGCGCCGCCTCGAGATCGGCGACCGTCTCGAACAGGGGCACCGCCATGATCGCCGCGCTCGGGGTGTCGCCGGGCCGGTAGAGCCCGACCTCCTTGAGCAGGATGTTGATCTCGAGCAGATCGGACACCGATTGCGCCATCGAGACGATGTAGTTGGTGATGCAGGCCGGGCCGTAGCGGCCGTGCGCCTCGGCCGCGGCGGCGACGATCGCGAGCTCGGAGGCGGTTTCCTCGGAATAGGCGGTGTAGCGGCTGGCGAGCGGGCGCGCGTTGGCGAGCTCGGCGCGCAGCAGCGCGACCCGCGCCGCCTCGTCGAGCGCGAGATAATCCGCCTCGACCCCGGCGACGCTGAGCAGTTCGGCGACAACCCGCTCATGGACGGCGCTGTTCTGGCGCAGGTCGAGCGTCGCCAGGTGGAAGCCGAACGTCTCGACCGCGCGGATCAGCCGGCCGAGCGCGCCGCTGCTCTTGAGCGCGCTGCCGCCCGACAGCGCGCGGGCGAGCGCGACGAGGTCGTGGCGCAGCGCCTGCGGATCGGGATAGGCCTCGCCGCCGAGCCGGCCGGGGCGGGGCGCCGGCTTGCCGACCAGCGCCTGATGGGTGGCGGCGAGCCGCGCGTAAATGCCGGATAGCGCGCGGCGATAAGGCTCGTCGACGCGGCTCGGCGCGGTGTCGCCGCTCGCCGCGGCGAGCGCGGCAACCGCGGCATCGACCTCGGCATGTTCGGTGGAGATCGACAGCTCGGCGCCGAGCGCGTGGATCGCATCGAGATAGAAGACCAGCACCGCCTCGCTGGCGCGGCCGAGCGCGGTGCGCAGCGACGCGGCGGTGACGAACGGATTGCCATCGCGATCGCCGCCGATCCAGCTGCCGGGCCGGAGGAAGCTCGGCACCCGCTCGCCGAACGCGCGGTCCCAGCGCTGGTAGAGCGCGGGCAGCGCCGGCAGGAACACGTCGCGCAGGTAAGACAGCGCGGTCTCCACCTCGTCGGTGACGTAGAGCCGCTCGCGGCGCAGCACCCGCGTCTGCCACAACAGGGCGATCTGGCGGGTGATCGCATCCTCGACGCAGTCGCCGTCCGGCGTCTCGTCGCGGCCGAGGTCCTTGAGCGCCATCAGCTCGGCGATCGCGTTGCGATGATCGATCATGCTCTTGCGCCGCACCTCGGTGGGGTGGGCGGTGAGCACTGGGGCGATCAGCGCGGATCCGAGCAGCGCGCGGACCGCGTCGTGATCGACGCCTTCGTCGGCGAGGATCTTGAGCGCCGAGGCGAGATCGGCGCCTTGCTCGGCAGCGATGCCCTGGCGATCCTCGGCAAGGTTGGCGAGCATCGAGAACAGCATGAAGCCGCGGACGAAATCGAGCGTCTCGTCGAGCCCGAGGTCCTGCAGCTGGCCATGCACAGCGTCGACATCGCCCTGCCCGCGATGCCGCTCCACCGACGCCTTGCGGATCGCCTCGGTGGCGGCGAACAGCGCCTCGCCGCCATAGCCGCGGATCACCTCGCCAAGCTTGGCGCCGAGAAAGCGGACATCGGGATTGTTGGCGATCGGGGGGAGGCTGGCCATGGCCGCAATGCTGCGACGCGGCGAGGCCCGGGTCAACCTGTGCGTTGGTCGCGGGCCTGGTTGGGGATGGGTTTAGCGCGAATGCCGGGCCGGGCTGGCAACCGCTGACCCGTCACCCCGGCGGAAGCTGGGGTCTCCCGGGGGCGCGTAGGACAGGAGCCGCAGGAGATCCCCGCTTTCGCTGGGATGACGATATAGGGGCTGGTCGGATCCCTGCGCCCCCTTGCCCCCCGGTTCGGCTATTTGGCGGCCGCGCCGCCGTTGGCGAGCGCCTCGCCGACCAGCGACGGCGTTGCCTGGCCGCCGTTGCTGGCGCCATGCTCGCGGCGCCATTCGCTTTCCTCCTCGGAGGTGACGGTGCCGTCGTGGTTGAGGTCCATCTGGTCGAAGCGACGCAGGGTGCCCTCGCTCCATTCGATCGCGCTGATCGCGCCATCCTTGTTGCGATCGAATTCGAGCAGGCGGCTGTTGCGGCGCGGCAGCTCGGTGGAATCGATCCGGTCGTCGCCGTTGCGATCGAGGGTGCGGAAGCGGCGCTCCATCGAGCTCGAGAAATCGACGCGGCTGGTCACCGCCGGCGGGACGAAGCCGGCGGCATGGGCATCGGCGGCCTGCTGCTTCTTCTCGTTGCTCGCGCCGCAGCCGGCGAGCGCCATCGCCAGCGCCGCGACCAGCGCCGCCTTTGTCACCACCTGCCGCATGCCCATTCCCTCGTTACGCTTCCAGCTCGACGTCCCAATAGAGCCAGTCATGCCATGTGTCGTGGAGATAGTTGGGCGGAAACGCGCGGCCATGTTCCTGGAGATGCCAGTTGGTCGGCCGGATCGGCTCGATATGGAGCGGCATCGCCGCCTGCCGCGGGGTGCGGCCGCCCTTGCGCAGGTTGCACGGCGAACAGGCGGTGACGACGTTTTCCCAGGTGGTGCGGCCGCCTTGGGCCCGCGGCACGACATGATCGAAGGTGAGATCGCGGCCGACGCCGCAATATTGGCAGGCGAAGCGATCGCGCAGGAACAGGTTGAAGCGGGTGAAGGCGGGGAAGGCCGAGGGCCGGACATATTGCTTGAGCGCGATCACCGAGGGCAGCTTGATCGCCGCGGTAGGGCTGCGCACCTCGCGCTCATAATGGGCGACGATATCCACCCGATCGAGGAACACCGCCTTGATCGCGGTCTGCCAGGGCCACACGCTCAACGGATAATAAGAGAGCGGCGTATAATCGGCATTCAATACCAGCGCAGGACAACTGTCCGGATGGCGCATCAGATCGGGATGAAACACGGCTCCTCCCACGGATTGCCCGCGAGCCCTGTCGCCCACGAGGATGACGCAGGCATGACAGCACGATCAATGATTCGCGGTCAAGCCTCTGAGGTTAACGGATCGCGGTTTGCAGGCGGGATCGGCGTACCGCGTCGCGGCAGACGGGTCGTAAACTTCGACGGGCGCGGCTCGCGCTGCTATGGGCTTTGGGCCGATGGACGCCATGATCACCCGCTTCGCGCCGAGCCCGACCGGTCGGCTCCACCTCGGCCACGCCTTTTCCGCGATCCAGGCGCATGACGCGGCGCGCGCCGTCAGCGGCCGCTTCCTGCTGCGGATCGAGGATATCGACGGCACCCGCAGCCGCGCCGACTTCATCGCGGGAATAGAGGAAGATCTCGCCTGGCTGGGGCTGGCGTGGGACGGGCCGGTGGTGCGCCAGTCCGAACGCCTCGAGCGCTACGCGGCAGCGCTGGCGCGACTGCGCGACGATAGCCTGCTCTATCCATGCTTCTGCACCCGCGCCGATATCGCCCGCGAGATCGCCGACAGCGCCGCCGCGCCACACCACGGGCCCGATGGCGCCCTTTATCCCGGGACCTGCCGGCACTTGCCTGCGGCCGAGGCCGAACGCCGCATCGCAACGGGCGAGCCGCACGCCTGGCGGCTGGCGATGAATGCGGCAACAGCGCGGGCTGGGCCGCTCCGCTGGACGGACCTCGATGCCGGCGAACAGCGCGCCGACCCGCAGGCGTTCGGTGACGTCGTGCTGGCACGCAAGGATGCGCCGGCGAGCTATCATCTCGCGGTCACGGTGGACGATGCGGCGCAGGGCGTGACCATGGTGGTGCGCGGGGTCGACCTGATGCGCGTGACCGATATCCACCGCCTGCTCCAGGCGCTGCTCGGGCTGCCGACGCCGCTGTACCGGCACCACCGGCTGCTTACCGGGCCCGATGGCGAACGGCTCGCCAAGCGCCATGGCGCGCCGTCGCTGGCCGGGTTGCGTGCCGCGGGGCAGGACGGTGCGGCACTGGCGGCGCTGCTGCGCGCGGGGCGACTGCCGACGAGCGGCGGCGGCGTGCCATGACGCCGCTCGCCGGGCGGTGACGGTGCCACGCGGCGAGCGGCAAATATGTCGCTGGGACATCATGGCTCAATGACAGCCGTGCCGGCGCGGGCTAGCAACCGAGGGTGACCGCCCTTCGCCGCCTCCTGGCTCGACGCCATCTCGCGCTGATGATCTGCGCCGCGGCGTTGCTGCTCAAGCTGCTGGTGCCGGCCGGCTATATGATCACCGCCGAGGGCGGCCGCATCGGCCTGACGGTGTGCACCGGACTAGCGCCGGCGGCGGCGGTGACCGCGATGCCGGGCATGCACCACGAGATGCCGGCCAAGGATCATGGCAAGCCCGAGCAGCCCTGCGCCTTTGCCGGCCTCGCGGCGCAGATGCTCGGCGCGATCGATCCGACGCTGCTGGTCGCGGCTCTCGCCTTCATCATCGCCGCGGCGCTGGTGCGGGTGCTGCCGGCCGCGCCGACACGCGCCGCCTTCCTGCGGCCACCGCTGCGCGCGCCCCCCGCCTACCGCTGATCGACGCACCGCCCGCCGCCGCGCGGGCCCCAGCCTCTCATCTGTCAGGTAGATTCCCGTGCCCCGTCCTCCGCTCCTGCTCGGCGCCGCCGCGCCGTGCCTCCTGCTGGCCGCGCCCGTCGCGGCCCAGACCTCCACCGCCACCGCCCGCACCGACATCGTCGTCACCGGCCAGCTCGACCAGCCGAGTCTCGACGACCCCAGCGCCACCGCCAGCCGGCTCGGCCTCACCATCCGCGAAACCCCGGCGAGCGTCGAGACGCTGACCCAGGCCGATCTCCAGGTGCAGGGCCTGCGCACCGCGCGCGAAGCCTACAACCAGGTGGTCGGCGCGATCGCCGGCAACGTACCCGGCAACCCCGCGGTGGTGACGCTGCGCGGCTTTTCGGGCAGCGCGGTGTCGGTGCTGCAGGATGGCGTGCGCGTCTCGACCTCGACAGTTGTCGGCCGCGACACCAACACCTGGCATTTCGACCGGATCGAGGTGATCAAGGGCCCTGCCTCGGTGCTCTATGGCGAGGGCGCGCTGGCGGGCGTGATCAACAAGGTGACGCGCAAGCCGACACTCGACGGCGACCATATGGACAGCCTGCTGAGCTATGGCAGCTTCAACACGGTGGAGGCGGCGGGTGGAGTCAACCTCAAGCTCTCCGACAGCGTCGCGCTGCGCGCCGACGCCAGCTATCTTCATTCGGACAGCCTCTACGATGTCGACGACAATGCCACGCGCTCGGCGGGGCTGACCGCGAGCCTGCTCGCCAAGCCGTCCGACGCCCTGTTGATCCTGGTCGCGGTGGATCATTATGCCGATCGCTATGACAGCAGCTACCAGGGGCTGCCGTTCGTCTCGGCGGCGGTGGCGCGCGACCCCAGCGACGCGCTGCGCAGCGCCAACGGCATGGTGCTCGACAAGGCGTTGCGCCGCGCCAACTACAATCCCGCCGGTGCCTATTCGGGCGCGCGCGACACCACCTTGCGCACGCGGATCGACTATCGGCTGGGCGGCGGCTGGAGCCTCGCCGACGATCTCAGCTGGTATCACGCCAAGCGCGATTTCGTGCTGAGCGGCGACCAGAATTTCATCGCGCCCACCGCCGCCTTCCCGGACGGCAGCTTCGCGCGCTCGGTGCAGCGCATCTATCACGACCATCGCTTCTGGAACGAGCGGCTGGTGCTCGCCAACGACGGACATGTCGCCGGGCTGCACAACCGCTTCAGCCTGGGCGGCGAGTATAACCGGACCAAGTTCATCAACCCGCGCCAGCAGAGCCCGGTCGGCGGCAATGCCGCGGTGCCGATCGCGGCGGTCGATCCCTACGATCCAATAGTCGGCGTGTTCCCGAGCGACAGCGCGGCCTATTCGACTACCAACGTCGTCTATGATTCGCGGCTCGAGACCAGCTCGGTGTTCGCCGAAGATGCGCTCAACCTCACGGCCAAATGGCTGCTGGTCGGCGGTGCGCGCTACGACCACATCGCGCTGACGCGGATCATCACCAACCTCAACGCCAATGGCGCGGTGACGCGCGCCGACCCGCGCTACGATCCCTTCTCGTGGCGGGTGGGCACCACCTATGAGGTGACGGCGGGGATCACCCTCTACGGCCAATATACCACCGCGGTGGTGCCGGTGTCGTCGATCCTGCTCCAGTCGATCGCCAACACCGCCTACAAGCTCACCACCGGGCGCTCCTATGAGGCGGGGTTCAAGGCGAGCCTGTTGGGCAGGGCGCTGACCGTGACGGGCGCGGCCTATCGCATCGAGCAGGAGAATATCCTCACCCGCGATCCCAACAACGCCCAGCAGGCAGTGCAGGGCGGGCGGCAATCGTCGCAGGGGGTGGAGCTCTCCGCCACTGCCGCGGTGACGGCGCATCTGTCGCTGCAGGGCGGCGCCTCCTACACCGATGCCCGTTACGTCGAGCTGAGCGAGCTGGTCGGCACCACCCGCGTCGACCGATCGGGCAACCGGCCGATCAACACGCCCTCCACCACCGTCAACGGCTCGGCCCTGTACACGCTGGCGGCGCTGCCGGTGACGCTTGGCGCGTTCGTCCGCCACGCGTCGGGGTTCTACACCGACACCGCCAACACCTATTTCATCCGCGGCCACACCACCGTGGATGCTTCGATCAGCTACCCGGTCTCGCCGCAGGCGACGCTGACGCTGCGCGGCCGCAACCTGACCAACGCCTTCTACGGCGAATATTCGGGCTATCCGGTAACCAACGTCTACATCGGCGCGCCACGCAGCGTCGATGTCGCCCTCTCCACCCACTTCTGAGCCGGAGCGCATCGATGGCGACAACCCCCGCTGCCTCCACGGCCTATCGCGCGATCTGGCGCTGGCATTTCTACGCCGGGCTGATCGTCGCGCCCTTTCTGCTGATCCTCGCGGTGACCGGCTCGATCTATCTGTTCAACGACGAGATCGACGATGCGCTGAGCCCGGGGCTGCGCTTCGTTGCGCCGCGCGCCGAACAGGTGCCGGCGTCGGCGATGATCGGCGCGGCGCTGGCGGCGCATCCGGGTGCGGCGACGCGGATCGACCTGCCCGCCGCCGCAAACCGCGCGGCGGTGGTGTTCGTGAGTCCCTCGCATGGCGACCCGCTGCGCGTCGCGGTCGACCCGCACGATGGCCGCGTGCTCGGCGCGTTCGTCTATACGCACACGCTGGTCGGCTTTGCCGACGAGATGCACGGCTCGCTGACGCTCGGCACGCTCGGCGACCGGATCGTCGAGCTCGCCGCCTGCTGGGCATTGGTGCTGATCGCGACCGGGCTTTACCTGTGGTGGCCGCGCGGGCGGCGTGGGTTGGGCGGGATCCTCTATCCCCGGCTCGGCGCCAGGGGCCGGCTGTGGTGGCGCGACCTGCATGCGGTGACCGGCAGCTGGGCGGTCGCCTTCATCGCCTTCATGCTGTTTACCGGGCTGCCCTGGGCGGGAATCGAGGGCGATCTCATCCAGCGCGGCACCGCGGCGCTCGGCATCGGCTATCCCGCCTCGCACGGCACCCACCATCCCCCCGCCAGCGTGCCGATGAAGCAGGCGCTCGGCGAGGCGCCCTGGACGATGGCGATGGCGCCGATGCCGATGTCCGAGCACGCCGGCCATGCCGGGCACGAGATGGGCGCGGCGGTGCGCGACGATGCCGCGGTAGCCGGCGCCGATCGCGTCACCGCGATGCTCGCGCGCGACCATGGTCTCAGCGGCGGCTATCGGCTGTTCCTGCCGGCGGGCGAGACCGGGGTCTATACCGCTTACACCTACCCGGACCGACCGCAGGGGCAGCGCACCTTGTATATCGACCGCTGGAGCGGTCGGCTCATCCGTGAGGTCGATTTCGCCAACTATGGCTGGGCGGCCAAGGGCATCGAGATCGGCGTGCAGCTGCACATGGGCAATTACTTCGGCTTCGCCAACCAGCTGGTGATGCTCGCCACCTGCCTTGCCATCGTCGTGCTGGTGATCAGCGGCGTCGCCATGTGGTGGAAGCGGCGGCCGCGCGGGCAATTGGCGGCGCCGGCGCGGGTACCCCAGGCGCCGATCGCCGGGGCGGTGGCGATCCTCGCGGCGGCATCGCTGCTGTTCCCGTTGCTCGGCGCCTCCGTGATACTGATCGTGCTGCTCGACCGGCTGATCCTGCTCGCGCGGCGGCGCACGACGAGGATGGACGCTGCCGACCGGTAAGGGGTAGCTGTCAGGCGATGCCGACAGCCGGCCGCGCCGAGGAACCATGACCGACAAGCCCCGCCCCGATCCCGCGTTCGAAGCGCTGCTCCATCATATCCAGGAAAGCCGCGGGCTCGATTTCCGCGGCTACAAGCGCACCAGCCTACAGCGCCGCATCACGCTGCGGATGGAGGCGGTCGGCGCCGCCGACTTTGCGGCCTATCAGGCGCAGCTCGAGGCCGACCCGGGCGAGTTCGAAAGCCTGCTCAACACCGTGCTGATCAACGTCACCTCCTTCTTCCGCGACGAGGAGGCCTGGGAGCGGCTGAAGACGCAGGTGGTGCCGGCCATCATTGCCCGCGCCGAGCCGAGCCGGCCGATCCGGATCTGGAGCGTCGGCTGCGCCTCGGGCGAGGAACCGTTTTCGATCGCGATGCTGTTCGCCGAATATCTCGGCATCACCGAATTCTGCCAGCGGGTGAAGATCTACGCGACCGATCTCGACGAGGAGGCGCTGAAGACCGCGCGGCTGGCGATCTACAGCCCGCGCGACGTGGAAAGCGTGCCTGCCGCGATGCTCGACAAATATTTCGAGCGGACCAACAACCATTATGTGTTCGACCGGACGTTGCGCAAATGCGTGATCTTTGGCCGCCACAATGTGGTCCATGACGCGCCGATCTCGCGCATCGACCTGCTGGTGTGCCGCAACCTGCTGATCTACCTCGAAGGGGAGACGCAGGCGGTGGTGCTGCCGCGGCTGCATTATGCGCTCAACCAGGACGGTTTCCTGTTCCTCGGCAAGGCCGAGACCCAGCTCGCGCGTTCGCCGCTGTTCCGCCCGGTGGAGATGCGCCACCGCATCTTCAGCAAGGTCGCGCAGGAATGGCGGCGGCCGATGCCGGGCAGCCTCGCCGGCACCCGCCCGGCCGGCGACCTGCCGCCGTCCACCGCGCTGTTGCTCGAGGCGGTGATCAACGAAACCGGATCGGCGCTGCTGGTGGTCGACGATACCGGCATGGTCGCGCTCGCCAACACCGCGGCACGCGATCTGCTCGGGATCGGCGAGGCCGATATCGGCCGCCCGTTCCAGGACCTGCCCGTCTCCTACCGGCCGATGGAGCTGCGCGGGCCGATCGACGACGTGTTCCGCCACGGCCGCAGCGTCAAGCTGGAGGATCAGGAGTATCGCCTCACCCAGATCGCAGTGATGCGGCTGACGATCGACATCCGCCCTCTCACCCGGCCCGACGGCAGTACCTATGCCGCGCTGCTGCTGTTCAACTGATACCACCCGCCTCCATTCGCTCGAGCGCGAGCTGGAGACCGCGCAGGAGGGCCTCGAAAATTCGGTGGAGGAGCTGCAATCGGCCAATGAAGAGCTCGAAACCACCAATGAGGAGCTGCAATCCACCAACGAGGAACTCGAGACCACCAACGAGGAGCTGCAATCCACCAACGAAGAACTCGAGACGCTGAACGAGGAAGCGCGATCGAGCAACGAGGAGATGGAGGCGGTCAACGAAGAACTGCGGATCCAGGCCGAGCAAGCGGCCAGCTCGCGGCTGCACCTCGAATCGGTGCTGCGCAGCATGAACGGCGGGATCATCGTCATCAACCGACGGCGGCAGATCGAGGTGTGGAACCGCTGGAGCGAGAATACCTGGGGGCTACGCGCCGAGGAAGTGATCGGCACCGATTTTGCCGCGCTGGAAATCGGCGTGCCGCTCCAGGCATTGGAGGAGAGCTTTGCCGCCGTACAGATCGGTCAAAGCGCCTTCATGGATAATGAGCTGGCCGGCGTCGACCGGCGCGGCCGGCGCATTCTGTGCCGGGTACGCAGCTCGGCCTTGGTCGACGAGAGTGACGAGCACCACGGGCTGGTGATGGTGTTCCAGGACATCACCGACGAGCGTCGCCGCGACGATTATACCCGCTACCTCGGCGGGATCATGGAGCGCGCGCTCAACGAGATCTATCTGCTCGATCCCATCTCGCTGCGCTTCGTGCTCGCCAACGCGGGCGCCCAGCGCAAGCTCGGCTATGCCGAAGAAGAGCTGCTGCGCCTCGGCTTCACCGACGTGCTTCCCCCCGCCTCCGCCGGCGATGTGCGCGAACTGCTGGCGCCGCTGATAGCAGGCGCCAAGGCGGAAGTGCTGTTCGAGACCATGATCAAGCCCGCCGATGGCACGAGCTACCCTGCGGAAATCTCGCTGCGCTACCTGCGCGACGAGCAGCCACCGATCCTGGTCGCGATCGTCCACGACACCCGCGAGCGACACAAGCTGGGGGAGTGATGGCGCGGGCGCGGCGCATCGCCCTGCCCTTCCCGCTTCCTTGCCCCCTCCTTGGCACCGTCAGGCCTCGCCGTTCATCGACGGCTTGCGCAGCGAGGCAATGGCATCCTCCAGCACCTCGATCATCCGGGTGGATTCCTTGGCTGCCTGCTTCCAGCGACTTTCGGCGTGGCCGAGCCCGCGCGCCTGGGCGCTATCACCCATCTGGCGGAACAGGCGGATGCGATCGCGATGGGTGCGCGCCGCGATCGACAGCGCGCGCTCGAGTTCGTCGCTCTGCGCCGCGGCCAGCCCCGACGGGGTGAAGGCATGGCCAACTTGGCAACGAAATCGCACCTCATGTTCGTTTTCGATCCCGTTGAGCACCCCGCCGCAATCCGGGCAGGAGATGTGGCTCGGCGAGCCGGGGGTGACGATGTCGCTTTCCATCACGGCGAATTCCTGTGCAGCCATCTGGTCTTCTACTCGATAGGCATCGGGCAGCGCCTTGGTCGGCCCCGCCTCCTCGGTGACAAGCCGCGTCAGCAACGCCGCCAGATCCGCGAGCGGCACGACATGGCTGACATGATCGCGCTTGAGCGCGTTGCGCGGCATCGACGGCCATTGCGCATCCTCGGGGTCCTGGATCACCGACAGGCCGCCTGCCGCGGTAATCGCGATCAGCCCGTCGGTGCCGTCGTCGAGCAGTCCGGTCAGCACCACGCCAATGACGCGGCCGCCATGCGCCAGTGCCGCCGAGCGGAACAGCGCGTTCACCGCCGGGCGGGTGCGATTCTCGTTGGGGCCGCGGCGCATCAGCACGATCTCATCGCGCACCAGCATGTGATGATCGGGTGCCGCGACATAGATGGTGCCGCGCTTGAACGCCTCGCCATCCTCGGGCGAGCGAGCCGGCAACGGCCCGCAGCGATCAAGCAACACCGGCAGCATGCTGCGGCCGACCGGCGACAGGTGCTGGGCGACGAAGATCGTCGCCGGCAGATCGGCGGGCAGCGCGGCGCACAATCGTTGCAGCGCCTCGACGCCGCCGGCCGACGCGCCGATCACGACGATATCACGGGTTGGCATAGGATGCTCCTGACCTTCGCCCAACGAAGTGCTTGTCCCACAAGCTGCAACCAGCCAGCACCGATGTTGCGCACCAGCGGGGACGGCACCGTTGCCGGCGCCTTGCGCAGTTACTAACCTTCCCGGCGTCAAAGGGATATACCATGACGACAGATGACAGCGATCGGCTGCGCGACGAGATCGAGCAACTTCATACCGCGCTCGAATCGTCGCTGGAGGAAAATAGCCGGCTGGCGGAAGAACGCGACCGGTTGCGATTGCGGGTAACGGTGCTGGCACGCGAGCTGCATGCGGCCGGCGCAGCCTATACGCCCCCACCGCCGCCGCCGGCCGACATCATCGATATCGAGCGCGACCTTCGCCACAGCCAGACGGAGGAGGAACTGCGGGTCGCGTTTGAAGAACTGCAGGTCGTCACCGAAGAACTTGAGGTCGCCAACGCCAGCCTGCAGCAGACCAACGTGGCGCTGGAGGCGCGCGTGGCGGAGCGCACGCAGGAGCTGTGGCGGACAAGCGATGCGCTGCGGATCAGCGAGCTGGCGTTCCGCACCCTGGTCGAAGGCATGCCGCAGCTCGCCTGGCGCTCGCACGGCGAGGGCCAGTGGAGCTGGTCCAGCCCGCAATGGGCGGCCTATACCGGCCAGCCGGCGGAAGAGGCGCTGGGCCGCGGGTGGCTCGCGGTGTTCCACCCCGACGATCGCGACGCGGTGATCGCCGCGTGGCGGGCCGCCGAGGGCCGTGACCTGTTTCAATGCGAGGGGCGGATCTTCCACCTCGCCGAGCAGCGCTACCGGCACTTTCAGTCGCGCGGCACCCCGGTGCGCGACGCCGATGGCAGCGTCATCGAATGGCTCGGCACCTCGACCGATGTCGACGCGCTGCTCCAGCTGCAGCAGCGCCAGGAGGTGCTGGTGGCAGGAGCTGCAGCACCGCACCCGTAACCTGATGGCGGTGGTGCAGACGGTGGTGGCGCGCACCATCAAGAGCAGCGACTCGCTGGCGCATTTCGAGGAGCGGGTGTCGCGGCGGCTGGAGGCGCTGGCGCGCACCCAGGGCATGCTGTCGCGCCGCGGCGAGGGCAAGGTGATGTTCGGCGACCTGCTGCGCGAGGAGCTCGCCGCGCATGTCGAGCTGGATGGCGACGGCAATGGCACCCAGGTGACGACCAGCGGCCCGCGCGAGGTGCCGATGCCCTCGTCCACGGTGCAGACGCTGGCGCTGGGGCTGCACGAACTGGCGACCAACGCGACCAAATATGGCGCACTGGCGAGCCCCGGGGGCCGGCTCGCGGTCCGTTGGCAGATGGTGAAAGGCGGCGATGGCAGCCGGTTGCAGATCGACTGGCGCGAGAGCGGTGTCGCCGACGTGCCCGCGCCCGGCGATCCGCCACGCGGCGGCGGCTATGGGCGCGAGCTGATCGAGCGGGCGCTGCCCTATCAACTGGGCGCGCGCACCTCCTACGCCTTCACCGCCGATGGCGTGCATTGCACGATCGAGATCGCGACCTCGCCCAAGGCCGGCCGCGGCAGCTGACCGCGCGGCCAACCGTGGCCGCGGCCGACGCCTTCCCAGGCGAAGGAGAAGGCGTCGGCCAGGGGTTCAGGGCTTCATCGTCGCCGCGGCGAGCGTCGCGGTGGCAGTCATCGTCCGGTCCGCGGCATCATGCGCGAGCGCGACGGTATAGGCGCCGGGCCTGATCCGCCAGCCGGGCAGCCCCGTGTCATAGTCGGCGATCACCCGCGGCTCGGCGGCGAGCGTGACGTGGCGGACCTCGCCGGGCTGGAGCGTCACCCGGCGAAAGCCCGCGAGCCGCATCGGCGCATCGCCGCCGTTGCGGCGGACATAGACCTGCGGCACGTCGGCGCCGGCGCGCTGGCCGGTGTTGGCGACATCGAACGCGACGGTGAGCGTCTTGCCGCCGGTGACGGTGAGGTTCGAATAGGCGAAGCGGGTGTAGCTCAGCCCATGGCCGAAGGCGAACAGCGGCTGCTGGGCCTTGCGCTCATACCAGCGATAGCCGACGTCGGCGCCCTCGACATAGTCGATCGGGAAGCTCGGCAGGTCGAGGTGAGCGCCGCTGCCGGGATCCGCCGCCGCCTGCGCCTCGGCCGCCGACAATCGATCAAGCCCGACCGGGCGGGGCCGCGGTGCCTGCGCCTCGCGCGCGGGGAAGGTGATCGGCAGCCGGCCGGAAGGATTGACCTTGCCGGTGAGGATGCTGGCGATCGCCTCGCCGCCGCGCTGGCCGGGATACCAGGCCTGGACCACCGCGGGCACATGATCGAGCCAGGGCATCAGCACCGGCCCGCCGGTCTCGAGCACCGCCACCGTATGCGGCTGCGCCGCGGCGACCGCGGCGATCAGCGCATCCTGCTGGTTGGGCAGGCGCAGATCGGGCACGTCGTCGGCCTCGGTGGTCCATTGCGTCGCGAAGACGATCGCGAGATCGGCACGGCGCGCGGCATCGAGCGTCGCATTGAGGTTGCGACCGTCGACGAAGGTCACCTCGGCATCGGGCAATGCCGCGCGCAGCGCCTTCAGCGGCGAGGAGGCATGATAGGTGATCCGCGCGAACGAGGCCGAGCCGCCGGTCGCCAACGGGATCTCGATCGGCGCGCCGCCTACCGAACGGACCTGGCTCGACCCACCACCCGAGAGCACGCCGAGATCCGCGGCGCCGCCGATCACCACGATCCGCCGGGCGGTGCGCGCGAGCGGGAGCAGATCGCCGTCATTCTTGAGCAGCACGATCCCTGCCTCGGCGGCGCGCTGCGCGACCAGCGCATGGACCGCATAATCGGGCGTCTCCGCCTTGGCGGGCATCGCCCGGTCGAACGCGCCGGTTTCGATCAACCCGGTGAGATAGCGCGCGACCATGTCATCGAGCCGCCGTGGCGACACCTTGCCGCTCTCCACCGCGGCCTTGAGCGGCGCCGAGAAATAGGGCGCACGGTCGAGCTCCTGGCCGGATTGCTGGTCGAACCCGACGTTGGCGGCCTTGACGGTGGAATGGACCGCGCCCCAGTCGCTCATCACCCAGCCGGGATAATGCCAGTCGCGCTTGAGCACCTGGTTGAGCAGGAATTCATTCTCGCACGCCCAGTCGCCGTTGACCTTGTTATAGGCGCACATCACCGCGCCGGGGTGGCCCTGTTCGATCGCGAGCTCGAAGGCGAGCAGGTCGCTCATCCTGAACGCCGCCTCGCCGATCCGCGCATCGGCGACGGTCCGCCCGGTCTCCTGCGCATTGAGCGCGAAATGCTTGACCGTGGAGACGATGCCGTTCGATTGCACCCCGGCGATATGCGCACCTGCCAGCGTGCCGGCGAGCAGCGGATCCTCGCCAAGATATTCGAAGTTGCGCCCGTTCCACGGATCGCGGGTGAGGTTGACGCCGCCCGCCAGCAGCACGTTGAAGCGCTTGGACCGCGCCTCGGCGCCGATCATCGCGCCGCCGGCGCGGGCGATCTCGGTATCGAAGCTCGCCGCGGTGGCAAGGCTGGACGGCAGCGCGGTGGCGACATCGCCCTTGCGCTGCTCGACCTGGTTGGCGACGCCGAGCGAGGCATCGCTTTCGCGCACCAGCGGCACGCCAAGCCGGGCATTGCCATCGATATGCCCGGCCGAGGGAATCAGTTCATTGGCCGATTTGCCCGCCGCCATCGGCGGGAACAGCCCGTGGACCAGCGCGATCTTCTCGTCGAGCGTCATCCGCGCAACCAGCGCATCGGCGCGCGCGCGGGCGGCCGCGGCCGTCGGCGGTGATCGCTGCGCCAGCACCACCGTGGCACTCCCGGCGGTCGCGATGATCGACGCCCCGATCAGGAGCCTGTTGAATCGTCCGGCCATCTCTCTCCCCTATTCGCCGCGCGTTGCTCGCGCTGGTGCCCCGCTCCCGGCTCTCCCGGCCGGAAGGGACGTGGTGATGTTGAGCGCAAATCGCCGGTTCGGACAAGGGCTGGCGATCGGTGGTGCATCTCCCCCGCAGCGCAACGATCGCGGCGGCGCCTCGTTGGGTCGACAGCTATCCAGCATGCAGCACCGGAGAATACCATGTTCGGACATACCAAGAAGATCCGCTATGCCGTGGTGGCGGGCGGCCAGATTTCGCAGCAGGCGTTCATGCCCGGCATCGCGCGCACCGACAATTCCGAGCTGGTCGCGCTGGTCACCGACGACCCGGTCAAGGCCGACAAGCTCGCCGGCGATTACGGCATCAAGGCCTGGTCCTATGACGATTATGATCAGTTGCTCGCCTCGGGCGAGATCGATGCGGTCTATGTCGCGACCCCCAATTTCCTCCACACGCCCTATGCCGTGAAGGCGCTGGAGGCGGGCATCCACGTGCTGCTCGAAAAGCCGATGGCCTCCAGCGTCGCCGAGGCCGAGCAGATCATCGCCGCGCAACGCCAGAGCGGCGCCAAGCTGATGGTCGCCTATCGGCTCCACCACGAGCCCGGCAATGTCGAGATGTTCACCCGCGCCCAGGCCGGCGAGTTCGGCGAGCTGCTCGCGTTCACGAGCGTGTTCGCGCAGAATGTCGCCGAGGCCAATTCGCGCGGCCACAACGGTTATTGGGGTGGGCCGGTGCCGGACATGGGCACCTATCCGCTCAACGCGGTGCGCAATCTGTTCGCCGCCGAGCCAATCGCGGTCCACGCCATCGGTACCAAGACGCCCGGCCGCGGCTTTAACTTCCACGACACGGTGGCGGTGACGCTACGCTTTCCGGGCGAGCGGGTGGCGCAGTTCACCGTCAGCTACGCCAGTGCCTCGGCCGAGAATTTCACGCTGGTCGGCACCAAGGCCACGGTCCACGCCGATCCCTGCTTCATGTTCGGCCCCAAGGTGGGGATCGCCTATACCGAGACCACCGAGGAGGGCAGCAAGAAGCACAGCTTCGATCCCGTCGAGCAGTTCGGCAACGAGACGCAGTATTTCTCCGCCTGTATCCTCGAGGATCGTGCCCCGCAGGCCGATGGCGAGGAAGGCTGGTGCGACATGCGCGTACTTGCCGCAGTGGAGCAATCGCTCGACAGCGGTGAGACGGTGACGCTCGAGCCGTTCCAGCGCAGCCGCTACGTGCAGCCGGACCAGGCGCTCAAGCTGAAGCCGGCGAAGGAGCCGAGCGAGGACGAGCTGATCAGCGTCATCCCGCAATCGGCCTGAGCCAATGAAGCGGGCAGCGACGTCGCTGTCGCTGCCCGCTCTCATCAGAGATTGGCGCCGCCGCTGACCTCGAGTGAGCGGCCGTCCACCCAGCGCGACTGGTCGGAGGCGAGGAACAGCACGGCATCGGCGATGTCGTCGGGCTGGCCGATCCGCTTCAGCGCCTGCACGCTCTTGATAAACTCGCGGCCTTCCTCGGTGCCGAGAAACACCTGCGCCATGTCGGTGTCGATCGCGCCGGGCGCGATGGCGTTGACGCGGATCCCGCGGGGGCCGAGTTCCTTGGCAAGGTTGCGGGTGAGCACCTCGACCGCGCCCTTGGTCGCCGAATAGATCGCAGTGCCGTCGAAGGCGACGCGCGCCACCACCGACGACAGGAAAATTACGCTGCTGCCCTCGCCGAGGATGGGAAGAAGCTGCTGAACCAGAAAGAAAGGCGCACGGACGTTGACCGCAAAGTGGCGATCAAACGAGTCGACTGTCTGGCCCTCGATCGATGCGAGATCGGCGATACCGGCGTTGGCGACCAGCACGTGAAGCTGGTTGATGCCAAGATCACGCACCGCCGCCGCGAGCCGATGCGCACCGTCCGCTGCGGCAAGATCGGCGCCGATCGCCTCAGCATCACCGCCGTCGTCGCGGATCTGCGCGACCACCGCGTCCGCCGCCCCGCTGCTCGCGCCATAGTGGACCAGCACCCGGGCGCCACGCGCCGCAAGAGCAACCGCGGTGGCGCGGCCGAGCCCGCGCGAGGCACCGGTAACCAACGCGATTTTGCCGTTCAGATCCGTCATCGTGTATCTCCACAAGGAATGCTGTGGAAATAGACCTCACCGGCCATGGCTCAATTCAGGCTTTCTATACCGCTCAGTACGAAAGCTATGCTGCGCCTGCTCAGCTGGCGCCCGGTTGTGGCAACACCGCCGGATGAGCGGCTGGCGCCGTCGAGCCCTGGACCTCGATCGACGAGAGCAGCAGGCCGGTGTCGTCGAGCAGGTCGAGCCGCCAATAGCTTTCCTGCCAGAACGCACCATCCACCTCCTGCAGCATCGCGCCGGTGAGGATCACGGCCTGGGACCGAGCGGTTTCGATGTTGGGCAGTTCGAAATAATCCCCGTCCACGGGCGGTCCGTCGCCTTCGACACGGAAATGGTAGCGGGGCATGGCAATCTCCTGGCTGCCCCAACTCATTCAATCGCCGCAATTTCCCTCGATATTCCATTGATCTGCATCAGTCTGGCTTGGTGGACAAGCTTGAACGCATCAGGGGACAGCAAAGCACGCTTCGCTGTCCCCTCGATCGTACCCATGTTGTGTCGGCCTGAGCAGCTTGCCCCTCGGCCAAACGAAGACCGGTCAGTTGCGCAGGCTGTCCGGTACGATGCCGCCGTTGTCGGCGAGCTTGGCCATCACCGCCTTGTGCAGGGCGATATTCTCTTCAGCGCTGCCGTCCGCGCCGGCGTGGACGTTAAGCTCGTTTGCGAGTTCCTTGCGGGCGGCAAGGCTGGAATCGAGATCGAGCAGCTTGAGCAGATCGACGATCGAGCTCTGATAATTGCCCCCGCCGTCCTTCATCGCTGCCATTTCCGCCAGCACCGCGCCGACGTCGACCGACTGCGGGGCGGCAGCGGCCGCTGGCGTCGCGGCAGCGGCGGGCGCTGCTGCTGCCGGCACCGCGGGGGTCGACGCCTGGTCAGGAGTCGACGCGGTCGCGGCTGCGGCGCTCGAATGATGGAAGATCTTGTTCATGATGCTGCCGAAAATGCTCATCTGTCGGTTCCTTGCGCTGATCCCGCGGAGCTACCCCGCGAGTTGCTGGCTAGAACGAGGAGCGCTGGACAAAGGTCCGAACCGGGCGTCGTAGACCGCGTCGGAACGCCGCCGCGGGATGGACGTTCGAGTAGCGACGAAACAGTCAGGGATGATGACAATGATCAAGGGCGTGATGCTGCTGACAGCGGCGAGCCTGGGCCTCGCGGCCTGCGGCCACAAGGAAGAGACGACGACCAGCAACACCGTCGTCGCCAATGATACCACGGTGATCGACAACGACACAGCGGCGATGCCGGTCGCGTCGGGCGGCCAGTCCTTCGCCAATATGGCAGCGGCCAGCGATGCGTTCGAGATCGCCACCTCCAAGGCGGCGCTCGCCACCTCGTCGTCGGCAGCGATCAAGAAGTATGCGCAGAAGATGATCGACGCGCACACCGCCTCGACCGCCAAGCTCAAGGCGACCGCCGCCAGCCTCACCCCGGCGATCACGCCGAACCCGGCGCTCAACGCCGAGCAGGAGCAGAAGCTCGCCGCGCTCACCGCCAAGACCGGTGCGGACTTCGATCAGGACTACATCGCCGAGCAGACCGCGGCGCATCAGCAGACGCTGGACACGCTCAAGGGCTATGCCGCGACCGGCGACGTGCCCGCGCTCAAGACGTTCGCGACCGGCCTGGTGCCGACCGTCGCGGCGCACCTCAACATGGCCAAGGCGCTCAAGTCCTGATCTGACGGATCCCGACGGCGTGGGAGCGGCCGGGCGATGCCTGGTCGCTCCCTTTTGCCATCGGGTCAGGGCAGGTCCCGGGCGATGCGGTAGCAGTCCTCGATATGGGCGTTGCCGACCAGCTTCATGGCGCCGAAGCTGATCCCCGCAGCGATCCCGGACCCCACCACCGGCACATATTTGGCAACCGACGCCGCGGCGACGCGGGTCGCCACCCGGCGCAGCAGCGCCGTCACCAGCCGCTTGGTGACCATGCGGCCGATCACGGTGTTGCCCATGCTCGACGCGATCACGAACACCCGTTCGGCGACATGCGGTTCGAGCCTCGCCACCTGCTTGGCGTCGAGGCCGAAGCGCTGGCTGATATCGGGCAGCAGGCTGGCCAGCAGGCCGACGTCGGCGACCATGTCGACGCCGGGCACCGGCACCACCGCGGCGCCGGCTGCCATCAGCGATCGCTTGGTCACCAGCCGCCGGCAGTCGGCGCGGATCACATCGAGTCGGTCGATGGGGATGGGCATGGCGTGTCTCCTCAGGCGCTTGGCGGCATGATCGGGCCGGCGACCTCGACCGCGCGGCGGAAGCCTGGATGATCCTGCAACCGCTGCCAATAAGCGGCGGCGCGCGGATGATCGGCCAGCACGCCGCCGCGCTCAGCGATCGCGAACAGATAGGTCATCTGGATATCGGCGAGCATCGGCGTGTCGCCCATCAGGAACGGCTTGGTGCCGACGCCATCGGCAATGTACTCCAGCGACCGCGGGATCGCGGCATCGGCCATGCCGGTCATCGTCGCGCCGACCCCGCCGCGCAGCCGGTCCATCAGCGCGATGATCATCGGCTGCATCGCCGAGCTCTCGACGTAATCGAGCCATTCCTCGTGAAGCGCGTGCGCATTGCTGCCCTTGGCGGGCGCGAAACGGCCATCCCCGTAGGCATCGTGGAGATAGCGCAGGATCGTCGCGGATTCGGCAAGGGTGAGGTCGCCATCGACGATCACCGGCGACTTGCCGAGCGGATGGATCGCCTTCAGCGCGGGCGGCGCGTGCATCTCGGCGTCGCGCTGGTAGGTGACGACCTCATAGGGCGTGCCGAGCGCCTCGAGCAGCCAGACGATGCGCAGGCCGCGGGAATATTCAAGCATGTGGAGCGTGAGCATGGAAATGTCCTCAAACTGAAGTACGTGCCCGGATTAACCGCCGGCGGGGCTGCCCTCGTCCTGGTCGTCCGGGATCGGCGCGTGAACGGTGTGGCAGATCTCGCGCAGCCCGGCCTTGAGGCCCTCTTCGAGCGTCGGATGATAGAAGGGCAGATCGAGCAGACTGGTCGCCGTCTCGCCGCGGCCGATCGCCCAGGCGAGCAGATGGCCGATATGGTCCATCCCCGGCCCCACCATCGCCGCGCCGGTTAGCCGACCGTCGGGCCGCGACGCATAGAGGCGCACCAGCCCCTCGGCCTGCGCCATGATCTTGGCGCGGCCCTGGTCATCATAGGGCGAGACGCCGATCACGCTGTCTTCCTGGCTCGGCTTGCCGACCACCGCGACCGGCGGGTCGGTGAAGGTGATCGAAAAGGCGACGCTGCGCTCCGAATGGTGGACGTCGGGAAAGCTGGCGGCATTGCGGCCGGCAATCGCGCCTTCCGACGATGCCTCGTGCAGCACCGGCGCATCCGCATCGGCGTCGCCGGCGAGGAAGATCGCCGATCGGCCGCATTGCATGGTCGTGCGGTCGAACAGCGGCACGCCATGGTCGTCGAGGTCGAGCCCGGTTTTATCGAGGCTCAGGCCGTCGAGCGAGGGCGGCCGCCCGGCGGCGACCAGCACCTTGTCGAACGCCCGCATGCCCGCGCTGGCGCCGGTCCAGCGCAGCACCGCCTGCTCGCCCTCGCGGCTCGGCGTGGTGTCGACGCCGAGGTGCACATCCATGTCCCGCGCCAGGATCGTGTGCAGCGCATCGGCGACCATCGCGTCCTTGAGCCCCGCCAGCGTATCGCCCTTGTCGAACACCGCGACCTCGACTCCCAGGCGCGCCATCGCCTGGGCAAGTTCGATCCCCAGCGCGCCGGCGCCGATCACGGCCAGCGACCGGGGAAGATCGGCGAGATCGAAGATCGTCTCGTTGGTCAGTACCAGATCGCCCAATGCGGCAAATGGCTCGGGCACTTGTGGATGCGAGCCGGTGGCGATGACGATCGCCTTGGCCCGAACCGTATCACCGTTGCTGAGCGCGAGGGTATCGGCGCCGCTGAACGTCGCGCGGGCGTTTACCTTGATCTCCTCGGGCAGCTTCTCGATCGACGTGAGCATGCTCGACACGAAGGCGTCGCGCTGCGTGCGGACCCGTGCGAGCACGGCGACACCGTCCACGCGGGGCGGCGCCACGTCGATCCCGAAGGTACCGGCGGTGCGAACGCCATGGGCGGCGGCTGCCGCGGTGATCAGCAGCTTGGAGGGCATGCAGCCGACGGTGGCGCAGGTCGATCCGGTGAAGCCGTCGTCGATCAGCAGGGTCTTGGCGCCGGCGCGACGCGCGGTGCGTTCGGCGGCAAGGCCGGCGGTGCCGGCGCCGATCACCGCGACGTCGCAGACGAATTCGGTCATTCACATCCTTTGGAAGACCGGCCGCGGGAGGAGTTTGCGACCGATAGCAAGGGCATAACGCGCCAGGATCGCGCACGGTCCCTGCCGTCTTCCCGGCTTATCGCACCAGATAGGGGATGCGCACCAAGAAGGATGAGCCGGCCGCCATCGTGCCACGCGCGCGGATCCTGACGTTGGTCACCGCGCCCTGCGATGCCAGATCGCCAGCCACGGGGACGTAGCTCCAGCTGGCGCCGCCGTCCGCGGAGAAATCGACATCGTCGCCCAGATCGGACGGATTGATATAGCGGACGGCGAGCGACGAGGCCGGCGAGCCATCGGCGTAGGTGATCGCCGCCGCTTGCGACGTGCCATCGCCGTCGAGCGCGATCACCGTCCCGCCGGGGGTGCCGACGATGACGTCGACGAACGGGCTGTCGAACGGCGCGATGTCCGGATTGCGGAATGTCACCGATAGCGCGCGCCGGCTACCGGGGAGATCGCGGGGATTGATGGCCTTGTTGACCGGATCCCAGGTCGTGGCCGAACTGGTGGTGATCACCGCCGCGACCGGGGTGACGGTGAGCGTGACGTCGATGACGGAGGTGCCGATGCTCTTGTCAGGCGTGCCGACGCAGGCACCGAGCAGGCCGATGCCGGTGCAGATGTTCCAGCTCCAGGCGATGGTGATCGTATCCTTGTACACGCCGACCGGCGGGAACACGGCATCGTCGGGCTTGATGAAGATCGGCAGATCGGCGTTGCTGCTACCGAGCAGGCCCAACAGGTTGAGCAAATTGTTCTGGGTGTAATCGACCGTGGAGCCCTGGACGGCGGCATAGGCGCCAGCCTCGTCGGCCGATGCCTTATAGCCGATGCTCCCGCCGCCGCCGTCCCGGACCAGCTTGAAGGTGTTGGCGCTGAAGAACGTCGCCCTCACATAGTCGCCGCCGAGGAGGTTGAGCAGCGCGAAGCTGCATTGCAGCCCTGCCCGTGCCCTGGTGACCGGCACGACCTTGGCCTTGACCGCACTGGGAGAGTAAGTGCCGAGCGCCGCGTTCGTCGCCGATACGGTGCACGCCGTGGCGGCCCTGGCATAGACGATCGCGGCCAGCAGCATCGCCGGCGCCAGCCACCGCCGCGTCAACCCGACGCGACAGCGGCTGCCGACAATGATGAACCCGAGAGCGATACGAGCGAGCGGCGTGACGATCCTGTGCATGGCAGTGCCGGCATCTGCCCACAGGCTTAACGATCGATGGATAAACCAGGCTGGTGATCGTTCCGGGTTGGCCCTTCAGCGTCCGCCGACGATCGTCACAACGGCACGTGGCGCGATCCGCGCGCATGCATCAAAGGGCAAGGCGCGTCCCCTCTGACGTGCCGGACCTCCCCTTACGATCGCCGCTTATTTGCGGATCGTGACCATCGCGACCGGATTGTCCTTGGTGGAGGCATTGGCAGCGATCGTCTTGACCTTTTCCGCCTTGGGCTTGCGAACTTCCTTGTTCGACTTCTGCTGGCTTTTTGCCATGTCGTCATCCTTTGGAGCGAGACGCCCCGACAAGGCCACTACACCGTTCGGCGCCGATCACGGCATCGTAAGTTGGCCGCTGCGTGCCGGCCGCGGTCTCAGCGCTGTCGCGTGGCGGATTTCGCGGCAGGAACGATGTCGCGTCGCCGCCGGTTGCACCTATTCCTGAAGGAGAGTGCCCATGCGTACCAAGATTGCGACCCTTGCCGCCCTGCTCGCCGTTGGCCTGACCGTGAGCGGCTGCCACTATGGCCGTCCCGGCCACGACAGCGACCGCTCCGGCCACCATGGCCATCATCGCGGCGATCACGACGGCGGCGATCGGCACGACTGACGCGTAGCTGCGCGGGGGAGCGGCGGACGACCGCTCCCCCGAAGCCCCGCAACAGACGGCGGGCAATGATGGGCCCGGCGCCTAGCGTGGCGTCGCAGCCACGCCGGCCGCGTCAGGTCGCGGCGGCAAGGGCGCATCCGGACCATCGCCGCGGCCGTCGTGCGGTCCATGTGGCCCGTGTGGCGGCCCGGCAAGCGGCCCCAGTGCCACCACCTTCCTGTCCGGCCCGACCAGAAAGGCCGCGTGCACGAAGCCGCGGTCGAAACGGCCCTGGACGATGAGCGGCTGGCCGATCGCGACCAGCTGGCGCCGGTCGCCCTCATGCCCGGTAACGACCAGCGCGCGGCCGGTGGTATCTTCCATCACGAACTTGCTGCCGTACACCTCGACGACCCGCCCGCGGATCGTGACGATGCCAGTGGATGAGAGCGCGCGGATCGCGGTTGGAACGATCGGTGCCATCGTCGCCGACGGGCGGGTCTCCGCCACCACGATCGCGCCGGTGGCGCCGCCCGCCGCCAGCAGCACGGCGCCGACGGCGGCAAGTCCGGCCCGGCGGCCGAAAGGGAAACGTGGGCGATGTTGTTGATCGGACATGGGATGCTCCTTTTGTTGATGAAGCCTGGTTACACGCCCGCCGCCCCCACCCCGCTGAACCGCCCCGTTCAGTTTGGGTTGGGCTTGCTACTATAGATCGCCGTCGAAAGGATCGGTCTTGCGCATATTGCTGGTTGAGGATGACGCGACGCTGGCCGACGGCATCGCCCGCGCGCTGCGCGCCGAGCGGTTCGCGGTCGATATCGCCACCGATGGCGTGGATGGCGGCCATCTCGGCTCGACCGAGCGTTACGATGCGGCGGTGCTCGACCTCGGCCTGCCCCGAAAGGACGGCATCGCCGTGCTGCGCGAGTGGCGCGCCGAAGGACGCGATCTGCCGGTGCTGATCCTGACGGCGCGCGACGGCTGGTCGGAAAAGGTCGCCGGGTTCAAGGCCGGCGCCGACGACTATCTCACCAAGCCGTTTCGCGTCGACGAGGTGATCATGCGACTGCGGGCTTTGGTGCGCCGTGCCGCCGGTCATGCTGGCGCGCTGGTCACCTGCGGCCGACTGACGTTCGATGCGCAGCTCGGCACCTTCGAGCTCGACGGCTTGCCCCTGAAGCTCACCGCGCTCGAATGGCGGGTGCTGTCCGTCCTGATGCTGCGCAAGGACGTGGTCGTGGACCGCGGCGAGCTGATCGAGCGGGTGTATGAGGGCGACGCCGAGGTCGATTCAAACTCGGTAGAGGTGATCATCGGCCGGCTGCGCAAGAAGATCGGCGCCGCGATGATCGAGACGGTGCGCGGGCGCGGCTATCGCGTCACCGCCGGCGCGGCATGAGGCTGCTGCCGCGCTCGCTGTCGGGCAGGCTGCTGGCGATCTCGACGCTGACCACGATCCTGGCGCTGGCGTTCGCCGCCGTCAGCATCGCCCATGTGCTGGAGCGGTTCGTCATCCGCGGGCTCGATCAGCAGCTGGAGGCGGAAGTCGGCATGTTGCAGCGCGCGGTGCGCAGCGACGGCACGCTCGACCGGACCCGCATCGTCAACCTGCCGGTGTTCGAAGACCCTGGCCAGGGCTGGGGCTGGCAGGTCGAGAGCCCCCGCGGACGATGGACCGGCGGTGATGCGATGACGATCCGCCCCGCGCCGCCCGCCCTGCCCGACCGTGGAGGTCGTCGCTTCGAAGGGCGCACGGCAGGCATGCCCGGCGAAGGCATCACCGCGACCGGGGAACACGTCCACGCTCGCGAATTGACGGTGTCGACCTCCGCCGGCGAGGTAACGGTGGTCGCCGGCGGCCCACGCCGTCTCGCGACGGCGCCGCTGCGGGCGGCGATGGTGCCGCTGCTCGGCTCGCTCGCGATCCTCGGCCTCGTGCTCGCGCTTGCCACCACCATTCAGCTGCGCATCGGGCTGCGCCCGTTACGCGCGTTGCAGGTGGCGCTCGGCGAGGTCCGCGCCGGCCGCGCGCGCCACGTCCCCGAAGACCAGCCGGCCGAGCTTGCCCCCCTTGCCGCCGAGCTCAACGCCCTCGTCGATCAGAACCAGGCACAGCTCGAGCATGCGCGACGCCATGTCGCCAACCTTGCCCATGGGCTGAAGACGCCGCTTGCGGCGCTCGGCATCGAGCTGGCGACACGCGGCCGCGACCCCGACGGCGGCTTGCGCGCGATGGTCGCCGACATCGACCGCCGGGTTCGCCACCACCTCGGTCGCGCTCGCGCCGCCGCACCGGGCAGCGGCTATCGGGCGCGGACGGTGCTCGCTCCGGCGATCGCCGACCTCACCGCGGTGATGCGCGGTATCAACGCCGAGCGTGCGCTGGCGGTGACGATCGAGGTGGCGCCGGACCATGCCGTCGCCGCAGACCCGCAGGATCTCGATGAGATGCTCGGCAATTTGCTGGACAACGCTTGGCGACATGCAAGCACGGCAGTCGCCCTCAGGGCAGTCGCGAGCGGATCGGCGATCGAGCTGACGATAGAGGATGACGGGCCCGGCCTCACGGATGAGGCCATCGGCGAGGCGCTGGTACCCGGTCGCAGGCTTGACGAGCGCGGCGACGGCCATGGCTTCGGCCTGCCGATTACCCAGGAACTCGCGGAGTTGAACGGCGGCGCGCTGAAGCTGGTGCGGTCGCCGCTCGGCGGGTTGCGGGCGGCGCTGACCCTGCCGGCGGCTTGAACCGTCCCTCGGCCGGCTCGATCGGGCGAAGGTTCGGCCGCCCGTCAGTTCTTGGCGTCGGTCGACCGGCGCCCGGTGGTCCGCTCGGCGACGATGAACTCGGACGAGCGCAGGTTGATGCGATCGTAGAGCTCAAGCAGGTGATTGATCTCTTCCACGATCGCCTGCTGTTCGCCGCGCCAGCGATCGCTGGCGTCGGCGCTCGGCACACCGTTGCGGCCGTCATGAATGGTATAGCCTTGGTCAAGCAACCAGAGCGCATCCTGTGCGCGTGAGCGCTGGCGCCGCAGGTGAAACACCCACTGTTCAATAACCCCCGACGGAACCAGTCTCTCGATCTCACCCATCGGGCGCGGATACGGGCGAATGCCGGCAGATGCCAGCCGGTTCGCTCATCCGGACGATCCCAGGGCCTATCCGCATCAGCCCGCCCGACCCGACCGCCGCCGCCGCACGGCAAGAACCACGGCCGATATCGCGAAGTAGAGCGCGCCAAAGGCCGCGTAAGGCGCGATAGCCGCAACACTGAGGGTGAGCGACGCGTCGGCCGCTCGTCTCACCATGAACACCCCTGCCAGTCCTGATTGCGCACCGCTGAGGATCATCGGCCATTGCGCGTCGGCGGTGCGCCAGCGGCGGATCGCGGTCGCAAGCTGGAGGACGCCGGCGAGCGTCGCCCAGACGCCGATCACCGCGACCACGGGGTGAAACCCGTGCGGCACGGCAAGTATGACCGCGAGCGTCACCGCCCCGCTGACGACGGTGTTGAGAAGCTGGGTGGGATTGGCCCGCAAGCCGCCGGTGCGGCTGGCGTCAACATAGTTGGCGATGCAATCCCACAGCGGATAGGCGATGATCAGCGCCACCGCGATCGGCGATGGTGACCGGTCGGCCGTGACTGCCAAGATCACCCAGGCAGCCGAAAACAGCGCACGAACGGTGTAATAGCGCATCAACCAGCGGTCGGCGGCGTGAGAAGGTGCGGCGGTGGTACCCATGTCGATAAATCTTTCGATGTGAGGAAGGCGCAGGAGACCGGCTCCGCACATGAGCGCGGAAGGACGGCCTAAAGGGGGAAGAACGGTGAACGGCTCGCGCCGCGGGATCAGGTCACAGCTGGAAGTGCCGCGGCAGCAGCCATCGGCTGAGCGCGGCGACGGCGGTGCAGCCCGCGGCATACCAGACGACAATGTAGAGCGGGTCGTTCATCGGGCAGCACAAGGTGAACACCAGCGCGCCGCTGGTGCCTGCGGCCAGCCCTGCGGCCAGCGCGCTCGCCCGGTGGTGCACCGGCGCCGCCCGACGCATCGCGAGCGTTAGCGCGGCGAGGAGCGGCAGCGCGAGCACGATGATAGACACCGCGCACAGCAGGCCATGGGCCGGCGCCAGGCGGACGAAGATCCCGCGGTGAGTGTCGGCTGCCGATGCTAGGAACCCGCCCGCAAGCATCTCCACACCCACCGCGCCAAGCGCGACGACCAGCCCGCGTCGCGGCGAGTCTGGTGGGGAGAAGGAGCGTAGGGCGGTGGTGCAGGTGATGCCGGCGAGGAGGGCGAGGCTGGCGATCTTCCATAGAAACGGGGGCGAACCTGCCATTCGGGCCATGTCCGGCCGCAGCAGGCCGAGCGCCACGATCAGCAGCGCCTCGACAACGGCGAGGCCCAGCAGCAGCAGCGCCTCGCGCGCCATGCTGCGTCGCCTGACCGGCCGCAGGTCCGCGGCGAGATCGAGGATCAGGGCGCTATTCGACATCGTGGGTCTTCTCGATGAAAGCGGTCAGCCGGCTGAGCCCGCGGTGGATGGTCATCTTGACGGCCGAGGCCGACAGGCCGGTCTCGCGCGACGCATCCTCGATGCTGTAGCCGTGCAGTTTGACCAGCCTGATGACCTGCGCCTGCGCCGGCGCCAGCCTGCCGAGCAGGCTCGCCAGCACCGTCGCGCTCGTCACCGACCGCTCATGATCGTCGACCGCCAGCGCATCGCCGAGCGGTTCCGAGGGACGGCGGCCGAGGCTGCGGAGCTGGTCGATCCACTTGCGCCGGGCGATGCCGGCGAGCCAGGGGCCGAGCGGCAGCCGCGGATCATAGGTATGCCGACGGCGATGGATCGCGAGCAGCGTCTCCTGCACCGCATCGTCCACCTCGCCGGCCGGCAGCCGGCGCCGGAAATAGTGCTCCAGCCAGGCCGTCACCTCGGTGAGTAGGCGCTGATAGGCCCCCGCATGCCCATCCTGGGCGGCGGCCATCAGCGCGCCCCATCCATCAACTGCCACGGGCGCACGATCTGCACCCGGCGCCGTCGCGCGCGGGGATCGCGGCATCAGTCTGGCAGGAAGGCTCAGGTGCATGCAGCCTTATTCGCCACGGATCGCCGATCGGTCACGCCGCAGCGACATTTTTTTTCCGCTGGTCGCATGATCGCGCTTTTCACGCGGCCGGGATGCGCCATGATCCGACCTGGAACGTTCACCCCGCCGGATCCCTAACGAGCGAACATCATGAACAGCAAGATGGCCACCCACATGTCCGGCAAGGCCGGCTTTATCGCCGCGCTCGACCAGAGCGGCGGCTCGACCCCCGGCGCGCTGCGCGCCTATGGCATCGCCGACAGCGACTACCACGGCGACGCCGAAATGTTTCGGCTTATCCACGACATGCGCGTCCGGATCATGACGGCGCCATCGTTCCGCAGCGACGAGGTCATCGCGGCGATCCTGTTCGAGGCCACGATGGGCGGGGCGGTCGACGGCACGCCGGTGCCGACCTTCCTGTGGGAGAATCGCGGGATCGTGCCGTTCCTCAAGGTCGACAAGGGGCTGGAGGAAGAAGCCGACGGGGTCAGCCTGATGAAGCCGATTCCCGGCCTCGATGCGCTGCTCGACCGCGCGGTCGGGCTCGGGATCTTCGGCACCAAGATGCGCTCCACCATCCGCCTCGCCTCGCCGAGCGGCATCGCCGCGATCGTCGCGCAGCAGGTGGAGCTTGCCGAGACGATCGCCGCACACGGCCTGCTCCCCATCCTCGAGCCCGAGATCCTGATCACCAGCCCGGACAAGGCGGGCGCGGAGCGCATCCTGCGCGACGAGCTGCTGCGCGCGGCAGACCGCTTGCCCGCCGATCGACAGATCATGATCAAGCTCACCCTGCCCGAGGAGGCCAATCATTACGCCCCCCTCGTCCGCCACGACCGGGTGATGCGCGTGGTCGCGCTGTCGGGTGGCTATAGCCGCGACGAGGCGTGCGCGCGCCTTGCCGTCAACGATGGCGTGATCGCCAGCTTCTCGCGCGCGCTGATCGGCGATCTGCGCCGCGACATGGACGATGCGACATTCGATGCCGCGCTGGCCGCCGCAACCGACCAGATCTTTCGCGCCTCCACCGTCAAGGTCGGCGCCGCCTAGCAGGCGACGCTGACGGGTTGACGGGCGGCTCAGCGGCGCGCGTCACCCGTGCGACAGCGGCCCGCCCGCGGCGAAACCGCCATAGCGTTCGCGCCAGGCGGCAACCTCGTCGCGGAGATCGGCGGGCGCGGGATCGCCCGAGACGATCAAGCGGGCGACGTCGTCGGCCGGGTGCATCAACATCTTCTTGGATCCATCGCTGAACCAGACCGGGATCAGCTGGTCGCACAGCTGGTCGAGCACGGCGGCGGCCATGCCATTCTCGATCGCGGCGCTGCCCGCGAGCAGGCGGACGTTGATCGACACGCCTTCCAGGCAATTCTGCGGCTCGCGCACAAAATTGAGCGACACCAGCAGGCCGCTCAGGTCCGGCCGGGCATCATCCGGCAGGCCCGCGACGCGTCGCCACGCGCAGAACCACGTCCGGCAGATGCCGGGCCGAATGGCGTGGATGCCGCACCCCCGGGGCGTGAGATGGACGCAGGGCGTTCCCGCAGGCTTGACCAGATCGGGCGCATCGACCGTCAGCACGGTGCAGCACACCGTGCAGTCGCCGCAGCCACGATCCTGCAGGACGGGCCCGAGCAGCTTGGTTTCCAGATCACCGTCGACAGCCATGCGGGTTCGACGTGCCTCCACCCGCGTCGGAAAACAAGCGCGCGCGCCACGCCGAGGTCAGCCCGCCAGCCGCGTCACTCGCCGCGCTAGTTGCCGATCCGCACCGCGCGCTGGGTCAGCACCATCGACATCGGCCCCTTGGGCGACGTCCCGGTGATCGAGGCGCGGCCCGCGAAGCCACTAGCGTCGAACGTGCCGGCGCGCAGAATGCGGAGCGGCGCGCCCTTCTTCTGCGGGCAGGTCAGTGCCTGGCTGTAGCGGCCGTCCTCGATCCGTTGGCTGTCGACGTGGCATTGCGCCTTCGGGTCCGGCGCGATCAGCGCCTCGACGCCCTGCCCTGCCGTCAGCCGCTTGTGCTCCGCCTTGGACTTGCCGCGGATCATCCGGACGATGAAGCCGGGCACGCCTGGCAGCGACACCTCGGCGACGGTCGACGTCACGTCCCACCGGCCCGGCGCCATCGCGGGACTGGCAGTGCTGGCCGAGGCGAGCAGGACAAGCGTGGATAAGATTGTGGGCACCATGGCCCTTCATACTCAAGCCGATCACGTTGCGCAGTCTTTCCCTGCTTTCCTGGCTCGATCACCCGCGCCAATGATGCCGGTCCGGAGGTCGGCCCGCCTGCGAGGCAGGCGCGCGTCAGGTAGAGATCGTCGCGACCGACCCTGAATCCACCCGCAGCCCCGCGCCGTTGATGAAGCTCGCCTGCTCCGAACACAGGAACACGATCGCCGCCGCGACCTCCTCGGCCTTGCCGCGGCGCTTGAGCGTCATGCCCGGGCGCTCTTCCGCGAGGAAGCTCTCGATTGCCCCGTCGAAGCTGCTGCCCTGCTCGTCCGCGCGCTTGCGCATCATCGCATCGGTCATCGGCGTCGCGATGAAGGCGGGCGAGACGCTGTTCACCAGCACGTTGTCGGCGCCATAGGCCTTGGACAGGCCCTTGGCGAGGCTGAGGATACCGGCCTTGGACGCGCAATAAGCGAGCTCGTCGACATAAGGCTGCACCGCATCTTCGGACGCGATCAGCACGATCCGTCCCCAGCCGTTGCGCCGCATCGCCGGGATCGCCGCGCGGCACATCCGCACCGCGCCCATCAGGTTCGTCTCCAGCGTGTCGTGCCAGCCGGCGTCGTCGACATCGAGGAAATCGCCGGTCGCGCCAGTGACGCCGGCGGCGTTGACGTAGATGTCGGGCGCGCCGAGCGTGGTCGTGGCCGCGTCGAACAGGCGGTGGACATCGGCCAGATCGGTGACGTCGGCCTCGACCGCGATCACCTCGCCCAGCGCGGCGAGCTCGGCATGGGCAGCCGCGAGATCGCCGCCCGGCTTGTCGGTGATCGCGACCCGCACGCCCTCGGCGAGCAGCAGCCGTGCGGTTTCCTTGCCGATTCCCGAATCCGCGCCGCTGACCAGCGCGATGCGCCCCTTGATACCCAGATCCATGCCGTCACTCCTGCCGATACTCCTGTTCAATCGGCGGCCCCGGCTGCGGTTCCGGCACCACGCACGCGCCGTCGCGTTCATGCCTCGACAAGGAGAGTTGCATGGACCTTCAGGCAGCAGCGGTGCTCAAGCGATTGGCAGCCCTCGTACCCGCGAGCGATCCCGATACCGACGATGACACGTGGCTCGCCACCTTCCGCTACCAGACCGCGCTGCTGCGCGAATTCAGCGGGGCCGCGATGCCGCTCGACAGCACCGCGGTGGTGATGGCCGGGAGCACGCCAATCCGACTGTTCAATCCCCCGGCGCGCTCGGGCGCGGTCCTCTTCCACATCCACGGCGGGGGCGGGATCGCCGGGTCGCTCGACATCCATGATCCGGCGTTGCGGCTGCTCGCCCATCACAGCGGCTGGCAGGTCGCCGCGCCCGACTATCGGCTTGCGCCGGACAGTCGCTTTCCGGCCATGCTGGAGGAATGCTATGCGGCCCTGCTCGCAATCGCCAAGGATGCGCCGCGGATCGTGGTGTCGGGCGACAGCATCGGCGGGACGATCGCCACCGCGCTGGCGATGCTGGCCCGCGATCGCGGCGGTCCCTCGATCGCCGGACAGCTGCTGCTCTACCCCAACACCGATCTTCGCCGCGACGCGCCATATGGCTCGCGGCGCAGCGAAGATGGCAACATCATCGCCGGCCATGACCTGGAACGGCAGATCGATCTGTACCTGGGCGACGACGCCGCGCGCACCGACCCACTTGCCTCACCGATGCTCGCCGACCTCGCCGGCCTCGCCGGCCTGCCGCCCGCGTTCGTCGCCACCGCGCAATGCGATCCGTTGCGCGACGAAGGCGAGGGCTATGGCCAGCGGCTCGCTGCGGCAGGCGTGCCGGTGGTTCACCATCGCTACCCCGGCATGATCCATGCCTTCCTGCAGATGGCCGGCGCGATCGACCGGACGCACGACCTGCTTACCGACATCGCAGCTTGGCTGACACCCCTCGCCACGGCGAAGGATTGATCGCCCGCGACCCCATCAGGCCCGGCTCGCCGCCTTGGCTGCGGCGGCGGTGACAAGGCCAAAGACCAGGTGGTTGACGCCGTGCATGCCGATCGTCGCCGGATCGGCGCGCCACTCCGGCTCCTTCACGCCGAGCGCGGGACCGGCGAGCCAATGCGCCGCGACGTAGAAGGCAAGGCCGAACGCCAGCCCGCTCGGGATCACCGCCGCATCCTCGTCGGTCGCGGCGGCATAAGCGGCGGCGGCCAGCGCGGACAGCGCCAGGTGACCACCCTGGATCACCGCCTGCTCGCGCGCGCTCGGCAGCGCCGTGGCATCCGGCGTATCGAGGCCGACCCGGCGAGCCGACGCGCGCTCGAGCGTGGCGAGCTCGGATGGCTCGCCGCTCTTGCGCTCGCCGGCGATCAGCAGCGCGCTGATGCCGAGGCCGGCGACGAGGCCGCCGGCGATCGCGCCGGCGAACCGGCGGCCGCTCATGCGGCCTCGGCCTTGTCCTGCGCCAGGCTGGCGGCATCGATCACGTAGCGGAAGCGCACGTCGCCCGATTTCACCTTCTTATACGCCTCGTTGATCTCCTGGATCGGGATCAGCTGCACATCGGGCGCGATGCCGTGCTCCGCGCAGAAGTCGAGCACCTCCTGGGTCTCGGCGATCGAGCCGATCAGCGAGCCGCCGATCGTCTTGCGGCCCATGATCAGCTCCTGGTGGTTCCAGCCGGGCATCTGCGTGAGCGCGCCGACCGAGACATAGGACGCGCCATGCGCCAGCAGCGGGATGAACGGATCGACCTTGTGCTTTTCGGGAATGGTCGAGAGGATGAAGTCGAACTGCGCCTCCAGTGCCGCAAATGCCTCCTTGTCGCCCTCGACGATGCCCTTGGCGCCCAGCTTCTCCGCTTCGGCTACCTTCTCGCGGGTGGTGGTGAACACCGTCACCTCCGCGCCCATCGCCCGGGCCAGCTTGACCGCCATGTCGCCAAGCCCGCCGAAGCCGACCACGCCGACCTTATGCCCTGCCTTCACGCCCCAATGCTTGAGCGGCGAATAAGTGGTGATGCCGGCGCACAGGATGGGTGCCGCCGCCTCGACCGGCAGCGAGGCGGGGATCTTGAGCACGAAATCCTCGCGCACGACGATCACGTCGGAATAGCCGCCGAACGTATTGTCGCGGCCATACATGTTCTCGCCCGTCTTCGCCTGCGACGCAGGCTTCATCGGGCCGTTGTACGTGGCGAGCCAGCTGTTCGGCCCCTCGCAATATTGCTCCTCGCCTGCCTTGCACGGCGCGCATTCGTGGCAGCTGTCGATCATGCACCCGACGCCGACCAGATCGCCGACGGCATGCCTGGTGACCGCCGATCCCGTGGCGGCGACCCGCCCGACGACTTCGTGCCCGGGCATGCATGGATAGACGGTGTTGCCCCAGTCATTCTCGCACTGATGCACGTCCGAATGACAGACGCCGCAGTAGAGGACCTCGATCTGCACCTCGTTGGGCTTGGGCTCGTCGCGCTCGATCTCGAGCGGCTTCAGCCGCGAGAAGCTGTGCTTGGCGGCATAGCCGGTGGCCTTGATCATGATCGTCTACCTTGCTGTTCGGGTCTGCACGCCTCAACGCGCCCGTCCCGATCGCTATCCCGCCAATCCGACGGCTTCGGCGGAAAGCATCTCGACGCCCATGCCAGATGCACGCTGCTGTTGATCGCATGGTCGCGCGGGCTTTGCCTACCTATCCTGCGATGCGAGGGCAGCGGTCGCGCCGGTCGAGCCATGACCCGCAGCAAGCCATCGACATGGCGGCGCAAGCCGGGCATCGGTTGATCGGCATGCTCCGCAACGATCCCACCTGGCAGGCCGGACGATGACCCTGTCTGAGCCACCGCGCTGCCGTTGGGCGCAGTCGGACCCGCTGCTGGCGCGCTATCACGATGACGAATGGGGCGTGCCCGAGCATGATGGCCGCGCGCTATGGGAAAAGCTGATGCTCGACGGCTTCCAGGCGGGGCTCGCCTGGATCACCATCCTGCGCAAGCGCGACGCCTTCCGCGCCGGGTTCGCCCAGTTGGATCCCGAGGCGGTGGCGCGGTTCGGCGGGAAGGACGTCACCCGACTGCTCGGCGACGCGGGCATCGTCCGCTCGCGCGCCAAGATCGAGGCGACGATCGGCAACGCGCGCGCTTACCTCGCGATGCAGGCGGCGGGAGAGGACTTCGCGGCGTTCGTGTGGGGGTTCGTCGGCGGCGCGCCAATCGTCGGCGATGGCCACAAGGCGCTCACCCGATCGCCCGAATCCGAGGCGCTGTCGGCGGCGCTCAAGAAGCGCGGGTTCAAGTTCGTCGGGCCGGTCATCGTCTACGCCTGGATGCAGGCGTGCGGGCTGGTCGACGATCATGAGGCCTCGTGCTTCCGGCGACACGCGGCGGCATGAACCCCGCGGCGACGACGGCGCACGAGCGTGACGATGTGGCGCGGGGCGAGCCCGGCGCGGTCGCCCATCCCCGCTGGACGATCGCGGCGACGATGCTCGCCTCCAGCCTCGCCTTTATCGACGGCTCGGTGACGAACGTCGCGCTGCCGGCGATGGGCAAGGACCTCGGCGGCGACGCGGCGACCCTGCCCTGGATCATCAACGCCTATCTGCTGCCGCTATCCGCGCTGCTGCTGCTCGGCGGCGCGTCCGGCGATCATGTCGGCCGGCGCCGGATGCTGATTGCGGGCATCCTCCTGTTCGCGCTGGCCTCGGTCGGCTGCGCGCTCGCGCCCGATCTGCACGTCCTGCTCGCGTCGCGCACGCTGCAGGGGATCGGTGCTGCGATCCTGATGCCCAACAGCCTGGGGATCCTCGGCAGTTCGTTCGCCGGCGAGGCGCGCGGCCGTGCGGTGGGCACCTGGGCCGCCGCCGGCGCGATCGCCAGTGCGATCGGCCCGCCGCTGGGCGGCTGGCTGATCGACGCCGTCGGCTGGCGCTCGATCTTCTACCTGAACCTGCCCGTCGCCGTCGCCGCGATCCTGATCGCATCGCGCTACGTCGCCGAGAGCGAGCCCGAGGACAAGCCGCTCGACTGGTCCGGCGCGCTCCTCGCGACGGCGGCGCTCGGCAGCCTGACCTGGGCGCTGACGTTGTGGTCGTCCCGCCATGGCGCGTCCGCGGCAAGCTGGGCCGGCCTCGGCGCCGGCGTGCTGCTGCTGCTCGGCTTCGTGTGGAACGAGCGGCAGCGCGGCGACCGGGCGATGATGCCGCTCGCGCTGTTCGCGTCGCGCCCGTTTATCGGGCTGACGCTGCTCACGCTGATGCTCTATGGCGCGCTCGGCGGCCTGCTCGTGCTGTTGCCCTATCTGCTCATCGTCGGTGGCAGCTACAGCACGACGCAGGCGGGGCTGGCGCTGCTGCCCTTTGCGATCGTGATCGGCACGATGTCGCGGCTGGCGGGGCGGCTCGCCGAGCGGATCGGCCCGCGCTGGCCGCTCACGATCGGCCCGGTCGTCACCGGCGCGGGATTTGCGCTGCTCGTCCGGGCGGACCCGCAGGCGAGCTACTGGACCAGCATCCTCCCCGGGTTGGCGGTGATCGCGCTCGGCATGGCGGGGGCCGTCGCCCCGCTCACCACCGCGGTCCTCTCCTCGGTCGACGATCGCCATACCGGCACCGCCTCGGGGTTCAACAGCGCGGTCGCGCGCACCGGCGGCCTGATCGCCACGGCGCTCGCCGGCGCGGTCATCGCGGTCCCGGCCGGCGCGCTCGCCGGGGTGTTCCACGTCGCCGCCCTCGTCGCGGCTGGCTTCGCCATCGCCGCCGGTCTGATCGCCTTCCTGACGCTGAGGCGCTGAGCGCGGCCTGGATCGTGGGGGCGAGGGCACGTTATCGGTCGCGAGCCGTTCAGCCTGCTCCACAGGAGCCGACATGACCGACGATCCGCGCACCAGCCAGCCGACGAGCTTCCCCGACGAGCCGCAGCAACCCAGCCCCGGCCTCACCGTGAAGATGAGGACCAAGCCCGATCACGGCGAGCAAAGCTACGTCGGCAAGGACCTGCTGACCTGCAAGGTGGCGCTCATCACCGGCGGTGATTCGGGCATCGGCCGCGCGGTCGCGATCGCTTATGCCCGCGAAGGCGCCGACGTCGCGATCGCCTATCTCGCCGACGAGCAGCCCGATGCGGAGGAGACGCGCGGCTGGGTCGAGCAGGCGGGACGCCGCTGCCTGCTGCTGCCCGGCGACCTGCGCGATCGCGACCATTGTCGCGCGCTGGTCGAGCGCACGGTGGCAGAACTCGGCGGTATCGACATCCTGGTCAACAACGCCGCCGCGCAGACCATGAACGAGGGGCTCGACAGCATCGACGACGACGAGATGCAGGCAGCGTTCGCGGTCAACATCTTCGCCATGATCCACCTCGCCAAGGCGGCGGCGCCGCACATGAAGCCGGGCTCGGCGGTCGTGAACACCACCAGCGAGCAGGCGAAAGTCGCCGGCAAGAGCATGATCGTCTACGCCGCGACCAAGGGCGCGATCTCCAGCCTGACGGTCGGCTTGTCGAACCTGCTGTCGGCCGACGGCATTCGCGTTAACGCGGTCGCCCCCGGCCCGATCTGGACGCCGATCCAGCCGATCGCCAAGTCACCCGACGAGCTCGAGACGCTCGGCCACAACACCCCGCTGGCACGCGCCGGTCAACCTGCTGAACTCGCGCCGGCCTATGTGCTGCTCGCATCGGCGGAGGGCAGCTACATGTCGGGCAACGTCATCGCCGTGACCGGCGGCGTACCCATCTCCTGAGCGGTCGCGAGCGGGCGGCCGGCGCCGTCAGTGCGTCGGGCTGTCCGCGGTGAACGGCGAGCAGCAGGGCTTGGTCACCGGCTGGAACTCCATCAGTTCCACCCGCGTGCCATCGGGATCGTAGAGGTTCGCCTGCCACTTGCCATCAAGCCCCATCTGCGGGCCGTCGTGCCGCGGGCTGAGCCGGTCCTCGGCGATCAGCTTGGTCACCGCCGCCTCCATGTTGGCGACGCCGAGCGACAGGTGGTTGAGCACGCCAAGCTCGCGGGTGTCGATGCGGGCCTCGTCGGTGGTCGAGCCCGGGCCGACCATCATATACTCGAGCCAGTCGTGACCGTCGGGGACCTGCTGCGAGATCCAGTCGGTGGCGCCCTCCTTCATCGCGCCGTGCCAATAGGGCCGGAAGCCGAGCAGCTCGCGGTAGAAACCGTCCTCGGCCGCACGGTTGCGCACGGCATAGCCGATGTGGATGATCCGCCCGCTGATCGCACCGGGCGTCACCTGCGCCGCGCCGCCGGCCGGCTGCACGAAGCGGATCTCGTTGCCCTCGGGATCACGGGTGGCGAACCAGCGTTCGCCGGTGGCGCCGGTCGCCAGCGCCGTTACCGCCTTGACGCCCCGGCCGATCAGATAACGGCGCAGCGCCGCGGCATCGGCGGTCGTAAAGGCGACATGCGCCAGCCGGCTCGGCCCATGTCCCGCCGGCAGCGGCAGCACCTCGACATACTGCCGGTCGCTGAACAGATAACGGACGCCGCCCTGATCCTCGGGATCGGCGACCTTGCTGGCGCCGAGCACGCGCCGGTAGAAATCGTCGGACGCGACAGGGTCGGCGGTGTAGACCGCCAAGTGCGACACGCCGGTGATCGCCGGGCGCGATACCGGCTGCGCCGCGGGTGCCGTTCCGGCTAGAGCGGCGACAACCGCCAGGATCAATGCTCGTCCGATCATCCGATGCCTCGTTGATGCAGGTGGGGGGCCAGGCGCTCGGCCTATTCGGGTGCGACCTGGGCAGTGCCGGCGCGGGTCAGCGTCATCATCGCACGATCGGCGGCACTATAGGGCCGCCACGCCGGTGCGGCGCCGCCATTGGGATCACCGTTCTTCACGAAATTGACCAGATAACCGCTGATCGCGCGCGCCGCGGCGCGATCGGTGGCGGTGGTCGCCGCGGCATATTTGATGTCGGCGGTGTCGAAGAAGAAGGGGATATCGGTGGCGTGCGCCGCGCCCTTGGTTTGCGGCGTTTGCGCCGACGTCGCGACATAGTCGAACCGGTAATAATAGACCGGCACCTTCTGCCCGGCGAACAGCCCGGCTAGGTCATGGGCACCGGCGATCATCGGCCCGGTCGCGCCGCCGATGTCGTCGCTGGTGGCGCCGATCATTACCGGCACGTGCGCGAACCGTCCCGCCCGATAGGCGGCGAGGCTGTCGACGAAGGTATGGCCATCGGGAACGGGGCCGCTGTAGCCGCCCCGGGCCATCGAGGCGAGATTGAGCCCGCCGATCACCTGCTCGGCGGGCAAGGCGCGCAGCTTCGCGGCCGCCCGCGGATCATCGGCGGCGATGCCGTTGCTCGCGGCAAAGGCGATGCCCGCAGCTTCGGCGGTCGCGAGCGACGCGCCGTTGCTGGATGCGGTGCCGCCGGACTGCACCACGGCGCGGCGGAACAGCCCGGTCGCCGCCGGCGATGTCAGCAGCGCATGGACCGACATGCCGCCCGCGCTCTCGCCGATGATCGTGACATTGGCCGGGTCGCCGCCGAAGCGCGCGATATTGGCCTTCACCCAGCGCAACGCGGCGAGCTGATCGAGCAGCCCGTAGTCGGCATCCGCGGGCACGAGCCGCGGGTGCGCGAAGCTGCCGAACCGGCCAAGCCGATAGTTGAAGCTCACCACCATGATGCCCGCCCGCGCCAGCGCCGCGCCGCTGTAGGTCGGCGGCGACGAGCCGCCGTTGACGAAGCCGCCGCCATAGATCCACACCATCACCGGCAGCGTCTTCGCCGCGCCCGCCGGCCGCCAGACGTTGGCATAGAGGCAGTCTTCCGCCGGCGCAGTGCCGAGCGGCGCCGCGTCGCTCGGGAACGGCAGCTGCATGCAATCGGCGGCATAGGCGCTCGCGTCGCGCACCGCGCTCCAGGGCTTCGCCGGCTGGGGCGCGCGCCAGCGCAGCGGCCCGACCGGCGGCGCGGCGAAGGGAATGCCCTTGAACGAGACCACGTCCGCCTCGTTCGCGCCGCGGATTGGCCCATAAGTGGTGCGCACCACCGGCGCGGTCTGGGCGACCGCCGCACCCGCCGTCATCATGCCCGCCAGTGCCGCCACGCGTAGAATGTTGGACCTCATGCGCCCCTCTCCGGATCATTCTTATTTAACAGCATCGATGACACGTCCGCCGCCTCCTGGGCAACCAGTTCGTGGCATCCGACGAAACGGCTGGCTCCCTGCCCTGCCGGTCGTGCCGCTGGCCGTCGGCTGCTAAGTGACCGCTAGCCATCCCACCGGAAGTCGGCTCGGTTCACCGCAGGCGCATGAACAGCGTGAGCGCGTTGCGGACGCTGTCGGCGAAGCGATCGTAGATCATGCGCGAAACCTCGGCGATGACGGGCTGGCGATCGCGTCCCCCGCGCGCGAACACCGCGACGGCCAGGCGCCGGCCATCGGGCATGGTGATGAACCCGACATCGTTGGTGACGCCGTCGAGCGTACCCGTCTTGTCCTCCACCGGCGTCCCGGCGGGCAGCAGCGCGCGGATGCGGCGCGTACCGGTCGCGCATCGGCTCATCAGATCGAGCAGGATCGACCGGCTTTGCGCGGACAGGACGCTGCCGGTGTCGAGCTTGTTCAACAGCGCGACCATCGCGATCGGCGTCGCCACATCCTTGCTATCGGCGAGGTGGCCGCGCTCTCGCAGCAGCTGAGCGATGGTTCGGTCCACCCGGATGCCGGTGATCTTGTGCGACCACAGCCACTGCTGGACCGCGGCGGGGCCACCGACCGCCGCCAGCAGCTGATCGGCCGCCTGATTGTCGCTGTGGACGATCATCAGCTCCATCACCTTCGCGGCGGGACGGCCGGCGATCGTGTCGCCGAGGCTGCGTTGCCCCAGATCGACCTCGGTAAGATAGGCGGCGGCGATGGCGACCTTGACCGTGCTCGCCATCGGGAACGGCGTATCGCCGTTGATGGCCACGGCCGAGCCATCGCGAAGGTCGATCGCGGCAATGCCATATTCACCGGCATGTCCGGCGATCAACGTGCTCAGCGCTTGCTCAAGCCCGATCAGCTCGGGTGAGCTGGCACTCGCCGGTGCCGAGATGAGCAGGCTTGCGGCGATACCGGACAGAAGCAGGCGATACAGGGGTAGGCGCATCTTCATCCTTGAGGATTGTTCCTGAGCGAATGGCGCATGGTAGCAGAACAACCTGAACACACCGTGTGGCAAACCCGGCTGCGTCGTCATCAGGGAAGGTCGCGAATCCAGATGTTCCGGAAGCTGATCGGCGCGCTGGGATCGCCGTGATCCTGGAGCTTGATCGGCGCCCGGCCGTGCGCCTTGTAACTTGGCTGGCCAATATATTGGGTGGGGCCCTTCAGCACGCTGTGATCCTGCACCAGCACGCCGTTGAAGAGGACGGTCACGCTCGCCGGGCGGTTGACGCCGCCATCGCTGGCGAAGACCGGCGCGGTCCACACGACGTCGTAGCTCTGCCATTCGCCGGGCGCGCGCGCAGGGTTGGCGAGCGGGATGAGCTGTTTGTAGATGCTGCCCGCCTGCCCGTTGACATAGGTCTTGTTGCGGTAGCTATCCATGATCTGCAGCTCATAGCCGTCGTCGCCCTTGCCGGTGGAGGCGAGGAACAGGCCGCTGTTGCCGCGCGCCTGGCCCGTCCCGGTGATGCCCGCCGGCACGCGCCATTCGAGGTGCAGCTGATAGCTGCCGAAGCGGCGTTTGGTCTCGATGTTGCCGGTGCCCTTGGCGACGGTGACGATGCCGTCGGTGACGACCCAGCGTGCGGGGGAGCCATCCTTGGTGCTGACCCATTGCGACAGGTCCCGCCCATCGAACAAGCGGATGGCGTCGGCGGGTGGCGGGGCGGCAACGAACGCGCCGGGCACCACGACGGGCGGTTCGGGCGTCCACACTTCGGTATCCTCAGGCTTGGCCGACGGCGCTGCCTGACCGGCGAGCAGCGTCGCCATGATGAATAGCGTTTTCACAGCGTCCATCCTTCACGATAGTGGCGGTCGAGATATTGGTTGGCGTCGGCGATGTTGGTGATGCGCCCGGCGTTGCCGTCGTAGCGGATCGCCTGGCCGGCGCGCATCGCGACCATGCCGAGCAGCATGGTCTCGTTCAGCGTCACGGCATCGGCGAACGGCGACGATGCCTTGGCCTCGCCCCGGATCGCCGCGATCCAGTTCAGCTCGTGGCCGTCGCGACCACCGGCAATGCGCGACAGGCTCGGCGGGATCGCCGCCGCGCGCGCCGCCGTGCCCTCGCCGATCAGCACCGGCTTCTCGCCATAGGTTTCGTGCATCAGCATGCCCTTGTCGCCGACGTAAAGAACGCCGCCGCCGGGGTTCATCACCACGCCCGCTGGCAAACCGGCCGGGGTCGGCGGCATCAGCCCGCCGTCATACCAGGTGAGCCTGATCGTTCCGCCGGGCGCATTGCCGAAGTCGAAAAAGGTAGTGCCGGCCAACGGATAGCTGCCGATCTCCGCCGGCGGTTTGTCGTCCCAGAGATTGTCATCTCCGCCCCACATCGAGTGGCGGCTCTCGACGGCCGTGGGCAGCCCGAGCGACAGCGCCCATAGCGGAAAGTCGAGCAGGTGTGCGCCCATGTCGCCCAGCGCCCCGACCCCGAACGGCACCCAGCCGCGCCAGTTGAAGTGGGCATAATCGGGGTGGTAGCCCCAGCCCACCGTCGCCGGGCCCAGCCACAGGTCCCAGTCGAGGCTTGGCGGCGTCGGGATCGGCGCCGGCCGGGCGATCCCCTGCGGCCAGACCGGGCGGTTGGTCCAGGCATGAACCTCGCTGACCCGGCCGATCACGCCGCCGCGGATCAGCTCCACCACCCGCCGCCCGTCATCGCCCGAATGGCCCTGGTTGCCCATCTGGGTGACGAGCTTGGGCCTCGCCGCCGCGAGCGCGTTCAACACCCTGCCCTCGCGGACCGTGTAGGTCAGCGGCTTTTGCACATAGACGTGCAGGCCCCGCTCCATCGCCATCTTGGCGGCGACGGCATGGTGCTGATCGGGGGTGGCGATCAGCACCGCGTCGATGTCGCGCTGCTTGTCCAGCATGCGCCGATAGTCGGCGTAGCGCGTGGCGCGGTCATAGGCGGCGCGCAGCGGTGCCATCTCGGGCCTGGTCGCGCCCTTGGCGTCGACCAACGATTTGGCGACATGATCGAAATCGACATCGGCGACCGCGACGATGTTCTGCCCGGTCAACTTGCTCATGTTGCTCGCGCCCATGCCGCCGCCGCCGATCACCGCGATGTTGACGCGATCGCTCGGCCGGATGCGCCGGGCGCCGGCAGCGGCGGGCACGGCAAGCGAGGCGGCGGCGCCCAGCATGGTTCGTCGTGAGATGGCGGTTACCTCCACATCGCTCTCCTCCTTATCGGACGGCTTATCGCGCCGCTCCGGTTGTTCGCCGCACGATCAGTGCGTGCGGCAATGGCTCTGGTGCGGCAACCTGCCCGGTTCCGCGCAGCAGGTCGACCAGAAGCTCCACCGTGCGCCGGCCGATCGCTTCGGTCGGCTGGGCGATGGTGGTCAGCGCCGGCTGGAAGAATGCGGCGAGCGGCAGGTCATCGAACCCGACCACCGACACGTCATCCGGGCAGGACAGGCCCGCGGCCCTGATCGCGCCGATCGCGCCGAGCGCCATCACGTCGCTGAAGCAGAAGATGGCGGTGACGCCGGTGGCGATCAGCCGCGCCGCGCCGTCGAACCCCGATTGCGCCGAATAGTCGCCGCGCGCGATGCCGAGTGCGAGACCGCGCTGCGCGGCGGCGGCGCTTGCCCCGGCGAGCCGGTCGCGGCTGGGCGGACTGACGTCGGGGCCGGTGACCACGCCGATCGCGCGATGCCCGAGGCCGGCAAGATGCACGATCGCATCGGCACCCGCCGCGGCATTGTCGATGTGCACGCTCGGCACGCCGAGATCCGCGCTATATTCGCAGCCGTTGACGATCGGTGCCCGCTCGCCTGCGGCGAGCGCCGCCAGATTGTCCGGGAGATGATGGCCGAGGAAGACCAGGCCATCCACCTCGCGCCGGAGCAGCATCGCGCCATATTGATCCTCGATGTCGGGATCGTGCCGCGTGTCGCCGAGCACCACGCCGTAGCCGGCATCGCGTGCCGCCTCTTCCGCGCCACGAATGACGCTGGCGAAGAACGGATTGGAGATGTCGGGAACCGTGACCAGGATCTTGGCGGCACGCAGCGTGCGCAGCGAGCGGGCGGCGACGTTCGGGCGATAGCCCAGGGCTTCCACCGTCTGCAGCACGCGATTGCGGGTGTGCGGCAGGACACGCTCGGGGCGACTGAGCACGCGCGACACGGTTGCGGTGGAAACACCGGCGGCGGCGGCGACATCGATGATCGTCGGCATCTCCCCTCTCCCCCAGGCGCCAGATGTAATCCTTTACATCCGCGTTTGCGCGCCATAGTCAACTTTCAGAGGCGAGCAAATCGCACGGGAGAGGTGAGGAATGGCCACGCTGGGCTCGACTGTTCCCCAAGGCATGCCGCGGCGGCTGACCGGCCGCCTGAGCGCGCTGATGTTCATGCAGTTCTTCGTGTGGGGCGCGTGGAACGTGACGCTCGGCCTCGTCATGCAGACGGCCGGGCTCGGCTCGATGATCGCCAACGCCTTCTCGGTGGGCCCGATCGCCTCGATCGCCGGATCCTTCCTGCTTGGCATGGCCGCGACCCGCTATCTAAGCCCCAAATTGCTGATGGTGATCCTGCACCTCGTCGGCGGCGCGATCCTGTTTTACCTGCCCGCGCTGGTGACGCCGGCGCATGGCGGCGAGTTCGTCTGGCTGCTGCTCGGCTATATGATCCTCTACATGCCCACGGTCGGCCTCGCGAACACGATCGCGCTGAAGAGCTTCGGCGAGCGCGTCGACCGCTTTCCGTTCGTGCGCGCGTTCGGCACGCTTGGCTGGATCGCGGCGGGGCTGCTCATCGGCTGGGCGCAGCTGTCCGCCAGCGCCGAGATCTTCCGCGTCGCCGCGATCGTCTCGGTCGCGCTCGGTCTCTACAGCTTCACCCTACCCAACGTCGCCGCCGATGCGCCGCCCGGCGGCAGCCTGGTTCGCCAGGTGCTCTGCGTCGACGCGTTCGCGCTGTTGCGCCAGCGCTCGTTTCTGGTCTTCATCGCCTGCGCGACGCTGATCTCGATCCCGCTGGCGATGTATTACGCCTATGCCTCGCCCTATGTCGCGGCGGCGGGGATCAGCAATGTCGGCGGCACGCTGGCGATCGGGCAGATGTCCGAGCTATTGTTCATGTTCTCGATGCCGCTGCTCTACCGCCGGTTCGGGGTAAAGCCGCTGCTGCTCGTCGGCATGATCGCCTGGGCAGTCCGTTATGCGCTGTTCGCGATCGGTGACGGCGGATCATCGCTCTGGGCGGTCTACCTCGGGGTGGCGCTGCATGGCGTATGTTACGACTTCTTCTTCGTCGCCGGCGCGATCTACACCGGCACTATCGCCGAGCCGAAGGGCGTCAACGCGCAGGCGCAGGGTATGCTGACGCTGTTCACCTATGGCGTCGGCATGCTGCTCGGCTCGCAGATCGGCGGGCTGCTCTACGCACAGCTGCCAGCGGCGCCGTCGATCGCCGACTGGCACGGCATGTGGTGGTATCCCGCGATCGCCGCGGCCGCGATCGCGCTGCTGTTCCAGCTGACGTTCAAGGACAGGTCGCGGATGGAGGCAAGGCCATGACCGCGATGAAGGGCCCCGCCATCTTCCTCGCCCAATTCCTCGGCGACTCGGCGCCGTTCGACACGCTGGACCACCTCGCCGAATGGGCCGCGGGCCTGGGCTATGTCGGGGTGCAGATACCGTGCGACCCACGGCTCATCGACCTCTCGCTCGCCGCCAGCAGCAAGGACTATTGCGACGAGCTGCGCGGGCGATTGGCGCGACACGGCATCGAGCCGACCGAACTGTCGACGCACATCCAGGGTCAGCTCGTTGCCGTGCATCCAGCCTATGATGCGCTGTTCGACGGCTTCGCGCCGGCCGAGCTTCGCGGCCGTCCGGCCGAGCGGCAGCGCTGGGCGGTGGAGCAGGTCACCCTCGCGGCGCGGGCGAGCGCCAACCTCGGCCTGGCAGCCCATGCAACCTTTTCGGGCGCGCTTGCCTGGCCCTATGTCTATCCCTGGCCGCAGCGCCCCGCTGGCCTGGTCGAGGAGGCGTTCGCCGAGCTGGCGCGGCGCTGGACGCCGATCCTCGATGCGTTCGACGAGGCCGGCGTCGATTGCGCTTTCGAGATCCATCCGGGCGAGGACCTGTTCGACGGTGCGACCTGGGAACGGTTCCTCGGCGCCGTCAACGAGCATCCGCGTGCGCGGCTGCTGTTCGACCCGTCGCATTTCGTGCTGCAGCAGCTCGACTATCTCGATTTTCTCGATCGCTATCACGACCGCATCGCCTGCTTCCACGTCAAGGATGCGGAGTTCAACCCCAATGGGCGCACCGGCGTCTATGGCGGCTATGAAAGCTGGGTGGACCGCGCCGGTCGCTTCCGATCGCTCGGCGACGGTCAGGTCGATTTCGGCGCGATCTTCAGCAAGCTCGCCCAATATGATTATGCCGGCTGGGCGGTGCTCGAATGGGAATGCGCGTTGAAGCACCCGGAGGACGGTGCACGCGAAGGCGCGCCGTTCATCCGCGACCACATCATCCGGCGCACGGAACATGCGTTTGACGACTTTGCCGCGAGCGGCGCGGATGCGGGTGCGATCCGTGCTCTTCTCGGCCTGGAAAAGGACCGCTGATGCCGCGGCAGCCGCTTCGCCTGGGCATGGTCGGTGGCGGCGAAGGCGCGTTCATCGGCGCCGTGCATCGCCGTGCCGCGGCGCTGGATGGCGACTGGCGGCTGGCCGCCGGCTCGTTCAGCAGCGATGCCGGCCGCAACACCCGCACCGGCGACGCCCTGGGGCTGGACGCCCGACGCGTCTACCCCACGCTGGACGCGATGATCGCCGGCGAGCACGCCCTGCCGGCGGCCGAGCGCATCGATGCGATCGCGATCGTCACCCCCAATTACCTTCATGCACCGATGGCGATCGCCGCGCTCGAAGCCGGGTTTCACGTGATGTGCGAGAAGCCGATGGCGATGACCGTCGCGGAGGCGGAGGCGATTGCCGCAGCGGTGTCGGCCAGCGGGCGGCAGTTCGCGCTGGCCTTCACCTATGCCGCCTATCCGCTGATCGAGGAGGCGCGGCTGCGCGTCAGCCGGGGCGATCTCGGCCCGATCCGCCTGGTCCAGGTGGAGTATCTTCAGGGCTGGTTGAGCCAGGCGATCGATCGCGAGGGCAACCGTCAGGCCGAATGGCGCACCGATCCGGCACGGGCCGGCGCCGGCGGCTGCCTCGGCGACATCGGTACCCATGCGTTTCAGCTGGCCGAGCATGTCTCCGGCTTGCGGGCGGACACGCTGTGCGCGGATCTTGCCACCCATGTCGCGGGGCGCCGGCTCGACGACGATGTCAGCGCGCTGCTCCGCTTCGAGGGTGGTGCGCGCGGCGTGCTCAAGGTGACGCAGGTCGCGGCCGGCGAGGAAAACGGGCTGAGGCTGCGTATTCATGGCGCGCAAGGCGGGCTGGAATGGTCGCAGATGGAGCCGAACACGCTCACCCTGCGCTGGCTTGACCGGCCGACCGAGCAGGTCCGCGCCGGTGGACCGTCTCTGGACCCGAGCGTCGCCGCGCAGTTCCGCACGCCGTCCGGTCACCCCGAGGGCTATATCGAGGCGTTCGCGAACATTTACCGCGGCCTGGCTGCGGCGGTTCGCGGCGAGAAGCACCCGCGCTTTCCCGATATCGCCGATGGCCTGCGCACGATGCGCTTCGTCGAGGCGGTCGTGGCGAACGCCGCGTCGGACAGCAAATGGCATGCGATCGATCGTGATAAAGAACACAGGAGAGACTGAATGAAGCTGCTGTTGGCGTTCACCGGAGCGGCAATCGGGATCGGGGTGTTCGGCCTCGTGACCGCGCCGTCCATCGCGCAGGCTCCCGCATCCAGCGCACAGGTGTTCGGGCAATGTCGCGCGTGCCACACGGTCGAGAAGGGCGGGCGCAACGGCATCGGGCCGAACCTCAACGGCGTCTTCACCCGCCCGGCAGCCTCGGCGCCCGGTTATACTTACTCGCCGGCGCTGAAGAAGGCGGGGCTCAAATGGGACGACAAGACCCTGTCGACCTTCCTGGCGGGCCCGCAGAAACTGGTTCCGGGCACACGCATGCCGATCGGCGTCGCCGACCCGGCCAAGCGGGCCGCGATCATCGCCTATCTGAAGGCCGAAACCGCAAAATAACGAATGGCCGCCGCCCCTTGCCTACCGTCATAGCGGAGGCGGCGGCGGTGGACGGCAGAGACACGGAAGCCGGGAGAGAGAAGCATGATCATTGATCGCAGAAGTGCGTTGATCGGCGTCGCCGCGATGTTCGGCAGCACCTTGTTCGCGCCGATCGCGCGCGCCGCCGGGCGCGACGCGCGGCCCGTCATCGATATCGGTGCCCCGAGCGTGAGGGTATTCACGCCGGCCCAGCATGCCACCATGACCGCGCTCAGCGACCGTGTCATCCCGACCACCGACACGCCAGGCGCGATCGCCGCGGGCGTGCCCGACTATATCGACAAGCTGCTCGCCGATTGGTCGCTGCCGGCAGAGCGCCTGCCGATCATCGCCGGGCTCGATGCCATCGAGGCGCGCAGCATGACCAATTACACGCTGTCGGCCGCCCGCGCCACGCCGGCGCAGCAGGATGCGCTGCTGACCGCGGCGATGGACAATCGCTTCGCCGGTGGCGCCGACTTCTTCGACAAGTTCCGCCAGCTCGTCATCACCGGCTATTACACGTCGGAGATCGGCATGACGCAGGAGCGCGAATATTTGCCGGTGCCAGCCGAGTATAATGGCGCCTTCCTCTATTCCAACGTCAACAAGGTGTATTCGGCATGATCATGGATCGGCGTCATGTTCTCATGGGCCTAGGCGGCACCGCGGCCTTGGCGATGCTGGGCATGTCATCAGGCGCCACGGCCAAACAGGTCGGTGCGGTGGGCCTGCAACTCTTCACCGTGCGCGACGTGTTCGAGAAGGACCCGGTCGGCACCTTGGAGAAAATCGCCCGCATCGGCTATCGCGAGGTCGAGTTCGGCGGTGGTGGCTATGACACCATGGATCATGCCATGTTGCGCCGCACGCTCGATCGGCTGGGGCTGAAGGCACCGTCGGTGCACATCCCCTATCCGATGCTGACGGACCGATTCGACGCCGCGGTGACGATGGCCAAGACCCTGGGAGCGGAAACGGTGATCCTGCCGTGGCTGCCCGACGAGCAGCGCACGGAGGCAGGCTTCGAGCCGGTCCTGCGCAATCTCGATCCCCTCGCCAAGCGGTTACGCGCGGCAGGGCTCGGCTTTGCCTATCACAACCATGATTTCGAGTTCACGGGCCGGTCCAAGGGTGTGCGCCTGTACGACCGGCTGATCGCGGAAACCGATCCGACGCTCGTCAAGTTCGAGCTCGATCTTTATTGGGCGGCGCACGCCGGCGCTGATCTGCCGGGCCTGGTAAAGAAGCTCGGCAGGCGGCTCTACTCGTTCCACGTCAAGGATATGCGCGCCGATCGATCGATGGCGGCGGTGGGCACCGGCACGATCGACTTCGCTGCGCTGTTCCGCCTGCCGAGCGCGGCTGGCGTGCGGCACTTCTTTGTCGAGAACGACGAGGCACCGGCTCCGTATTTTCCCGACATCGCCACCAGCTACCGCAACCTCGCCGCGCTGCGGTTTTGATCCTGGAAGGAAGGTACCCATCATGGCATCGACCGATCGGTTCGACGCGATTGTCATCGGCTCCGGGGTCAGCGGCGGGTTCGCGGCCAAGGAGCTGACCGAAAAGGGCCTGCGCGTCCTGATGCTCGATCGCGGCCACATGGTCGAGCATCAGGAGGGCTATACCTATGACGGCAAGCCCGCCTTCGAGCTCCCCGCGCGTGGCGTCGTCCCGCCGCAGGTCGTCGCTAGCGATTATTTCATCGCCAAATACGGCTATGTGTCGACCAGCAACCTGCAATTCTACAATGACGACCGGCTGAACCCCTATGCGTTCGACGAGGGCAAGGAATTCCGCTGGATCCGGCCGGCGGCGGTGGGCGGCAAGTCGCTGATCTGGGGGCGGTGGAGCTTCCGCTGGAGCCCCGACGATTTCGAGGCCAACAAGCGCGAGGGCGTCGCCGGCGACTGGCCGATCCGCTACGGGGATCTCGAGCCCTGGTATGCCTATGTCGAGAAGTACATCGGCGTCTCGGGATCACGCGAGAATTTGCCGTATCTGCCCGACAGCGAATTCATGCCGCCGATGCCCATGAACGTCGCCGAGAAGTGGATGAAAGGCGGCCTCGAGACGAGCTTTCCCGGCCGCAAGCTGATCCACGCGCGCCTGTCCAACATCACCGAAGACAAGCCCGAGCAGAACCGGACCAAGTGCCAGTTCCGCAACCAATGCAGCAACGGCTGCTCGTTCGGCGCCTATTTCTCGACGCAGGCGGTCACCCTCCCCGCGGCCCGCGCGACCGGGCGGCTGACGCTGCAATCCGATGCCGTGGTGACGAACCTCGAATATGACGCCGCGGCCAAGCGCGTCACCGGCGTGCGTTATGTCGATGCGAACACCGGCCAGGCGCAGACGGTCCGCGCCAACCTCGTCTTCCTCTGCGCGTCGACGATCGGATCGGTGCAGATCCTGATGAACTCGCGCGCGCCGGGCAGCGAGCGCAGCCACTTCGATGCCAGCGGCACGCTCGGCCGCTACGTCATGGACCATATCTTCCGCGTCAACGTCAGCGGCGATATTCCCGGCATGGAGGAGTATATCGAATATGGCCGCCGTCCCGGCCAGGTCTATATCCCCCGGTTCCGCAACATGGCCGGCACCGACGATGGCCTCGGGTTCAGGCGCGGCTATGGCTATCAGGGCGGTGCTTATCGACCGGTGGCGGCGCCGGTAGGGTTCGGCGCCGCGATGAAGAACGGCCTGCGCCGCTACGGTGGCTGGAAGTTCGGCATGGGCGCGTTCGGTGAATGCCTGCCCTATGAGGACAATCGGGTCACGCTGCACCCGAGCAAGGTCGACCGTTTCGGCGTCCCGCTGATGCGGTTCGATGTCTCCTTCCGCGACAATGAGCTGAAGATGATGGCGGACGCGCGCGAGCAGGGCGAGAAGATGTTGCGCGGGGCAGGACTGACCAACGTCACCAGCAGCGAGGAAAAGCACGTGCCGGGCGACTCGATCCACGAGATGGGGGGCGCCCGCATGGGACGCGATCCGCGCGCCTCCGTCCTCAACAGCTGGAACCAGGCGCATGAGGCGAGCAACCTCTATGTCACCGATGGCGCCCAAATGGCCTCGGCCGCGTGCGTCAACCCGTCGCTGACCTTCATGGCCTTGACGACCCGCGCCGCCGACCATGCCGTGAAGACCTTCCGCGCGACGGCGGCATAGCACCCAGGTGCCTGCCGCGACGCCCTCAGCGCGGCGTCGTGGCCGCGCCCGGGATGGTTGGATTGCCGGTGCCCGGTGCGCCCGGCGGGACCACGCCGTCCGGTTCTCGCGGCGGCGGTGTCTTGGTCGGCGCAGGCGTGCGTCGCGGCTTGGGATGGCCGGCGGCATCGACCGGGGTCTTCTCCCGATCAGCCGCGGGTCTCGACGATGTGTCGGGCGCGCCCGATTGGCCCACCATGGGCGTCGCCGCCATCAGGGCAGCGGCGGTCATCACCAGGTCCAGCATCCACGCCTCCTCGGATCCACGATCCCATAAGCCTGGAGCATCAATGCCGAACCGGAACGTCGGGTTCCACTATCTGCACGCGGATCGCCACAGCATTAGGCGTTTACAGGAAGCAACAGCGATGATCACACGCCGCGCCCTTATCGGCTCGTCCACCGCCGCCTTGACGATCGCGGCGCTTCCCGCCGTTGCCGCGCCTGCCGGCCGGCTGAAGCAGTCGGTCAGCCGCTGGTGCTACAACGATATCCCGCTTGATCGGCTGTGCGCCGCCGCGGCGCGCATCGGGCTGCAAGGCATCGATCTGCTCAACCCGGCCGATTACGACACGCCACGCCGCTACGGGCTGCGCTGCACCATGGGTTATGCCGCCGATATCATGACCATCCCCAATGGCCTCAACCGGCGGGAGAATCACGCAGCGATCGAGCGGGCATTGCGTGTTGGCATTCCGCAGGCCGCCAAGGCAGGCGTGCCCAACGTGATCGCCTTTTCGGGCAACCGGCGGGGCCTCTCCGACGAGGAGGGTATAGCCAATACCGTTGCCGGCCTGAACCGGGTCAAGCGCATCGCCGAAGACCATGACGTGACGATCTGCATGGAGCTGCTCAACAGCAAGGTGGACCACCCCGATTACATGGCCGACCATACCGCCTGGGGCGCGAGCGTCGCCCGGCAGGTAAACTCGCCGCGGGTGAAGCTGCTGTACGATAGTTACCACATGCAGATCATGGAAGGCGATCTGATCGACACGATCAGGAAGAACATCCAGTGGATCGGTCATTTCCACACCGGCGGCGTGCCGGGGCGCCACAACCTCGACGATACGCAGGAAGTGAATTGGCGCGCGGTCGCCCGCAGCATCGCCGATCTCGGCTTCCAAGGCTATGTCGCGCATGAATTCGTGCCGCAAGGCGACCCGCTGTCGGCGCTGACACAGGCGGTACGAACCTGCACCGTGTAGACCGATGACCGCCATGCGCCTCACGATCTCTGCATACTGAGATCAGCCGAACAGTTTCAGGCGCGGCACACGCAGGTCGCTTGACCAAAATCCTGTGGCCAGGACGCTGCGACGTGCGTTGATGCCCCGGGAGAACAGCGATGAACGATCCGACCGCCGTACAGCTTGGAATCCGACGATCTGCAGAGATGGCCGCCGTGTTCATGATCGGGGACGGACTGCTGGGCTTGCTCCAACCCACGCGTCACGTCGGCCTCTGGCGATCGGACATCAACGCCGTCGACGTTCTCGTGCGCCCGTTCGCCGCTCATCCGGCACGCCGCCGGGCGTATGGCCTGCTGCAAATTGGCGCAGGCTTGATCCTTGCCTTGGCGCTGAAGCGTCCCGGCGGCGACGCCGTCGCACCTGATCGTCACGAAGGCTGAGTCTCCGGATCGATCATGCAAGTCGCCCTCACGGCCCGACTTCCCGGCGTGGTTTAGGCCAAGCTGTCAAGGCAGATCGGCACCGTACAGTAGAAAAGACGTAAAGCACACTTGACGTAAAGCCTCCTTTCCATGACAAGCTTCCTTCACACCGAATCGAAGGAGGTCGTCTTGCGCTTCTCACCCGCTCAACAACGCTACAACCGCCGTGTCCTGATCCTGGCGGTCGTCTATGCCGCCTTGCTCTTCCCCACCGTCTTCCTGCTCTCTCGTCACCTGGTGACGGGACCAACGGCCATCGCGCTCGGCGTTCTGCCGGCGCTGCCGGTCGTCGGCTTCTTTGTCGCGGCGGGGACGTACCTCGTCGATGAGCATGACGAATATCTGCGCATGCTGTTCACCCGCCAGTCGCTCATCGCGACCGGGATAGCGATGACGGCCGCGACAATATGGGGGTTCCTCGAGGGGTTTGATCTGGCGCCCCATGCGGCCGGCTATGCCTGGCCGTGCGTGTGGTTCGCCGGGCTTGGCGCCGGGCGCTGCATCAACAGAATGGCCGAGCGGGGGGCGGCATGAACAACCACATCCGCGCCCTGCGGGCGGAACGGGGCTGGAGCCAGCAGCACCTCGGCGATCTTCTCGAGGTCAGCCGCCAGAGCGTCAACGCGATCGAGACCGGCCGTTACGACCCCTCGCTACCGCTCGCCTTCAAGATCGCGGAACTGTTCGCCCTCGCCATCGAAGACGTGTTCATCAGCCAATCCAAGGAGAAGTGATATGATCCGCTATTTCGGCTTGCGCCTTGCCGCCGTCGCCATGACGCTGGGGCTGTCATTCCACCCCGCGGCCGGTCACGCTGCGGCGAGTGCCCCCGCTACGCAGATGGCGCACCTGTCGGTCGTCGCGATCGGCAAGGGTGCGCCGATCATCCTGATCCCGGGCCTGTCCAGCCCACGCGCGGTATGGGACGGCGTCGTGCCCGAGCTTGCCAGGGCTCACCGCGTCTATGTCGTGCAGGTCAACGGCTTTGGCGGCGACGCCGCGGGCGCCAATCTGTCGCCGGGCATCCTCGACGGCGTCGTCGACGACCTGCACGGGCTGATCGCCAAGGAGAAGATCGCCGGGGCCGCGGTGGTCGGCCATTCGATGGGTGGGCTGGTCGCGCTGATGCTCGCCAAGGCGCATCCGGACGATGCCGGCAGGCTGATGATCGTCGACTCCTTGCCTTTCATCGGCACGCTGTTTTCGCCGGCTGCGACCGTCGCCATGGTCGAGCCGCGCGCCCGGGCAATGCGCGACGCGCAGGTGGCGAGCTATGGCCAACCCGCCAGCGATGCGCTGGCACAGGCGACCGCTGATCGACTTGCCGCCAAGCCGGAGTCGCGTGCGCTGGTGGCGGCCTGGGTCAAGGCGGCAGACCCCCGGGTGTCGGGCCAGGCGATGTACGAAGACATGACCACCGATTTGCGCCCGGCGATGAAGACCATCGTGGCGCCGATCACGCTCGTCTACCCCTGGTCGGCGAGCGGCCCCACCAAGTCGCAGGCCGACGCGCTATACCGCGCCGCCTATGCAGACGCCCCGCACGTGACCTTTGTCGCCGTCGGTGATTCCGCCCATTTCGTGATGCTCGACCAACCAGCGCTATTCCGGCAAGCGCTTGATGCCTTTCTCGATTAGCGATCAGTTGCTGGGCTTGCCCGTAGCGGCTGACACGGCCCGGCCCGATGCGGCCAATCTTGCAGCACTCGCCGGCGCCGCGCTGGTCTATGCCTGAGCGATGGCGCTTCACCACACGCTCCGAACGGCTGCACTCACGCTGCCGCACAGCATTGCCAACGCGCCGGCGGGCGCGACCACCGGGCGGGGCCGTTGCAGGTGATGCTGGAGGTAGCGCTGCGTTGGCGCCTGAAGTGCGCTCATGCAAAAGGGCTGCATGTCGGCATTTGGCGGAGACGGAGTCCTTAGAACTCCCTTTGTCTCCAACGTCCGTCGCTGAACGCTCATGTCCGAAATCGTTGTTTTTTCTGGGCTTGGCAGCCACCTGAGTTGGCCATCCGTTCGGGGTCAGTCGCCTAGATGCGGCGAGGACCAAGTTGAAAGTGGGCAAGGAAGTGGGCATAACGGCGATACGAAGAGCACTGAGGAGCTTAATTTGGGACGTGCGTTCAACCGACTCTCCGCCCGAGAGGCAGCGACCCTAAAAGCGCCCGGAAGGCATGCAGACGGAGGAGGGCTATACCTACGGATCTCGCCGTCAGGAGCGCGCTCGTGGGCCTTCATGTATGTCAGTGATGGGAGGCGCACCGAACTTGGGCTGGGTTCTGCTACCTCTATATCGCTTGCATCTGCACGGCTCCTCGCCGGGCGCATGCGCGAGGCTGTCACGAGCGGAGGGGATCCGAAAAGCGTTCTGGCACCGGCGGAGATTGCGCCAGTCAAGAAAGTCGTGACCTTCGGTGATTTTGCTGAAGACTACATAGCAGGGGTTGAGGAAGGCTGGAGGAGCGACATCCATCGTCGGCAATGGCGTAGCAGCCTGCGTGATCACGCTGCGAACCTGACGAAGTTGCCCGTCGACGCTATCGAAACTGACGACGTACTCGCTGCACTACGCCCGATCTGGCTGGCCAAAGCTGAGACCGCAAAACGGCTTCGGGGCCGGATCGAGAAGATACTCGATGCGGCCAAAGCGAAGAAGTTACGTCAGCTGGACTCCATAAATCCAGCAGCTTGGCGCGGCCACTTGGCCCTTTTGCTACCCAGCCAGTCGAAGCTCGCACGGGGTCACCACGCGGCCCTTCCCTACGCGGACGCTCCTAAGTTTTTTGCGCAGCTACGGGCACGAAACGCTCCCGCAGCGCGATGTCTTGAGTTCACTATTCTAACGGCCGCCCGAAGCGGCGAAGCGTTGGGGGCTACATGGGGAGAAATGGATCCCGACGCTGAGACGTGGACCATACCTGCTACGCGCATGAAGGCTGGAGCAGAACACGCCGTTCCGCTCTCACCAACCGCAATCGACGTACTTAAGACGGTTATCCCAAATGACATTCAGCTGGAGGCGCCTGTATTCGCCGTAAATGGGGCGGCACGATCCAATATGGCCATGAGCATGCTGCTACGGCGAATGGGTTATGGACATATAACGACACACGGTTTTCGCTCCACCTTCCGTGACTGGGCTGGCGATAAAACGGAGTTTCCGAGAGAGATCATCGAGCAGGCGCTGGCCCACACCATCTCGAATAAGGCAGAACGTGCGTATAGACGCGGCACCGCAGTAGAGCGCCGACGCGAGCTCATGAAAGCTTGGGCGGAATACCTAAATACCCATTCTGGTCAGCAAGGTTTTCCTCCTGACGCAAGGTGAGTGTGCATAATGACGAAGCCAAAATTAAGCTGGATCCGCCTTGCCGACGCGCGTAGATTGATTGCGGAACGACTAACAACCGGAATTGATCCAGAGGATTTGCTAATCGCTGTTCTGAAGAGCGGTGAGGTCGCGATGCGAGGGCAGAGGGAACGCATTCCTATTGTTAGTGATGAAGTTGATTACGCATTATACGATGCTCGTTCATCTAAAACACCGCCGGAAAAGTGTGGTTTTGATTACAAGCGCGGCGATCAGGCAAGCGCTAATCGCAGTATAAATCATGACGAGACATGGGGTATCGACATCGACGAATTTATCGTGTGCGCTCCTCCAAACGACCCCGAATTTTGGCACGTTCTTTCCGAAATAGAATTAAAGGATCGAGATCTAAATACGTATCTCAATAGAAAACTACTTTGGCCCATCAGCGGCCAGGACGGACGGAACAGAGCTTCCGACAAATGGCTCGCCCTCACGTTATGCTTGCTAGAGATTGAGCGCAACAAGATTTTGAATAACTTGGCATTTCCGACTTCCCAAGAACTTAGATCCAAAATAATTGCAATGTTTCCAGAGGGACTGGATGAGCGAACTATTCGCGACGATGTCGATGCCGTGTTCCATGCATATGTTCAATATTATGATGGGACGAGTTGGGAGGTAGGTCGGATGTTAAACGACGATTTTGACATGGTATCCTTGGTCCAACAGGCGGTTAAAGCCGGACGTGAGAGGAGGCGCTCTTAAGAATAAAGACACCACCAGCCACCGCACGCTGGTGGTTGCGGCACGAAAGGCAACAGGAACAGCATCTGGCTCGCGGCGAGGGCAGCGGTAGTCGTCGTCATGCCCCCGTCCGAGTGAATAGTGCACCGACGGTTTGTCGAACATTACGGAGCTACGTTGCGTTCGCTGATCTTGCTGGCCAAGTATTAGTATACGGAACGCTGCTGACGTCGGTAAACGCTCGGCCCTTACCTTCGAGCGACCAGAGGTGCGGCCGATTGCTTGTGACTAGCGCGCGCTTTTCCAACAAGCGGGCACGCTGTCCTTCTCTACGGCGGCTTCGATCGCGCTTCTTTGACTACAGCCGGCACCAACCAAATCAAAGAGCGACTTTGGCCAGAAGCCTCGGTGCGACTAACTGGTGAGCCGGCTGGACATCGTTGCGGACGGCCCGTAGTCGAGTTGGCAATTGCAATAGTAACAGCCGACTTTAAGCACATGCAGGCTGCCGGAGGTCGACGGGTCTGCCAAGAGCCGGGGTACAAACTAGCTCGGCGAGAGCGGCTCAGTTGCCTTTCCCAAACCTAGCTCGACAGCAGGAATTGTGTCGTGCCGGCGCCTTCCATGATCGACGCCGCGATGGATCAGGAACGCCGCCATAACCCGCTGAATGAGTATGAACTCAGGCAGGCACGTTGACCGCGGCGTCGCCCCCTCAATCACCAATCAGCCGCGCCAGATTAGATACCATGAGCTTGCGAGGCGCAAAGCGGGACGATTTGCCCGAGTTATTTCCAGAGGCACCGTGCCCGCCCCGTGCATTGACGCCGGTGGCTGTGATCATCTGCGTACACAGGAATTCACCTGTGAATGGAGCTGATCATGGACCCCCTTCTAGTATCGATCGCGCGATGCCGCGAGATCGTTTCTCTCTCGCGAACCAGCATCTACGGTATGATTCATCGAGGCGATTTGCAGGTTGTGAAGATCGGCCGTCGAACGCTGATCACGATGGCGTCCATTGAGCGTCTGATCGAGGCAAATGCCTCGCGGGAAGCTTGATCATGAGCACGATCCCGAACCCTTCGGTCACCCCGGATGTTGGGTTGCCCGCGTACGCCGCGCTGCCAAACGACCTTCCGCTCCTTCATTACGCGTCCACTGCTGATGGAAGCGCTATGAGAGACTTGGCAGAGGAGACTTCCCGGCGGCTAATCACGTTGCGAGCCTGTGGTCGTCTCCGTCGACTGACTGTCGTCTCTCGCAGCGAGGCTCCTTGGGAAAGCCCTGGGTCGAAAAGTCGTCTGGACATCAAGCAGATCCGGAAGAGGCTCAATGCCATCAGGAAACAGAGTCCCGATTCAATCTCTCAGATCGTGACGGCCGCTGGAGTTTCAGCGATTGAAGGAGAGGCGTTCGGTTATTGCGCGCGTATTGAAACCCTGGTGCTTGATTTGGGCGAAGGCCAAACTTCTGCGTCGGCCGAACGTACGACGCCTCGAACTTCAATCGGATCATTGGTTCATCAACCACCCCTCGAGATGCACTCGACTGACGATCCAGATGATGATGCAATCCGCACTACCGTCATTCGCTTCTATAAGGCGCGCGAATACCTGCGCGCGGCATCTACTGAAATCGCCAAGACGCTCAAGTCGCATGCATTCAAAGAGCATCGCCTGGCCCGGCGGCTTGGAACCTTTCAGATGGATCTTCTGCTGCCACTGCCACAGGCATTTCTGGGTGCCGGTGCTGGAGAGACGATCCTTAAGATCGCACTGACCGCGCCGGTGCAGCGGGCGAAGAACGCAAAAAAGGTTGAGGGCTCTATCAGCCGTGAGGAATTGATCGATCTCCTCTGGCGGGATGCCCTGGCTAACAATCGCAACGCGCCACCATTCGTCAACCTGTAAACGACTGTTGCCGGGCTGTTCCAGATCACCAGCCCGGCGACATGCTGCCTTGCAGAGCCTCACCATAGCATGTTGCCTGTAACCCCCACCCTACCCTGCCTAATGCCCTATCCTCCTCACCGGCATTGGTGCCTGCGGGGTTGGGCAGGGCATTTTCCACAGGAGCCCGTACCACATGGATTTCCCCCTCGCTCGCAATGCTGCCCGCGCTTTCGCCCGCGGCGCGGAGGCAAGTTTCCAAGCCAAACTAAGCCGCGCATTAAGTTTCTACCCGCCCGCCACCAAGGACCAACGGCTTCTCGTTTTTTCCACACGGCCGCTGTCCTCTTGTGAGTTTCTTCCGCTGGCCAATGCCGAGGTCCGCTTGGCGGCAGCTTTTTCGCTGATCGACTCCTTCCTTGATCATTACGGCTCGACCCGCAAAGTTTCAGATAGCCACACCTATCTCGCCACGTTCACCTGGGACGCTGGACTTACCTTCGCAGATGCACCCCAGGTGAACCTAGAGGCGATGGAGCGCACTGTACGCCGGCAACTGGAACGGCTTGGGCTAAACGCCGTGTGCTCATTCGAAATCGACGTCTTCGCGGATCCATTGGCAGGCGAACACGCGCGGCGGCTGCACTTCCATGTCCACGCTGTGTGCTGGACACGGGATCGGAGCTTCCGTCCGGTCAGTGCAGCACGGGCGCTTAGACGCGGAAAGGCATTTCCAAGCCTCCTGGGTGCCCCAAGCGTTTCGTTCGTTTCTCGATCGGCTTCTGCAGCCCAGTACCCCGGTTTTGAACGCCCACAGCCGCGACAGGATCAAACCGCAAGCTCGATGGCACACCTCGGCTATTATCTTCTCAAAGCTACTAGCAGTGCGAAACATCGATTTTTGGGGCGCGACGGCACAGCACGCATGCGGGGCGATGATAGTGCGTTCAACCTGAAAACTGCACTGCGCTTTGCAGAGATTTACTCGCAGATCACTCCCGCTGATGCGATTTTCGCGGTTGGTGCCGAGGCTGCCGCCGTAGCAGCCAACTACAACGCCCGTTTACGCCGCTGGGTGATGCGCCAGGGTAGCCGGGGCCACGGCTACACCGAAGCAGGGCTCCAAGCAGCATGGGCCCGCCTTTTCGATGCTCATCCCGAACTCGGGTTGCATCCCAGCGCAATCCGTCAACGCCGGCATACTCTAGCCGACGCCGGAAATTTACGACGTGCCAATCGGCAACGCTGTCCCCTAATCAACCATGAAGAACCGAGCGACACGACGTCACCATGCGCAACTCGTGACATTTCCTACCAAATGTAACGAGTTGCCGTAGCTATTATGCGCAGCGGTGCTGCCGATGGATTTCACCCAACAGTCCATGGCAACTTACCGTTATCACTCGTGGGCCTTGGTAACGATCCTGATCCGCAATTCGATGACTCCGGTCTCGCGTGGCGTGACAGTCCTCATGACCTCAAGCCTCAGCAGGAGAAGCAGTACTTCCTCTTCTGCTCGGGCTACGCCGAGCCACATACGCGGCTCCACGCCCTTCGTAGTGAGCAAACGGCAAAATCTGGGCGACTGCCGCTCGGCTGCTTTCCTACGAACTCTACCGAAAAGCTGAGGATCGCGACGACGGCGATGTCCCAGGGTCCGTTTCCTTTTCTGGCCATGATGGCCGCAGGAGAAGGAACATGGGTATGTCAGAGTTCGACCCGACCGCGAGCGACCGCCGCCCCTGGAACGCGGGAAGGAAGATCGGGGCAAAGCGTGCGTTGAAGCCCCGGCAGGTCTGGGCCATCCGCTTCTTCCTTGATCAGCACCGCCGCTTGCGCGACCGGGCGTTGTTCGACCTAGCGATCGACAGCAAGTTGCGTGGCTGCAATGTCGTTAAGATCAGGATCGGCGACATTGTGTTAGGCGCTCAGGTCCGCAGCCGAGCGATCGTGGTTCAGGCGAAAACAGGCAAACCGGTCCAGTTCGAATTGATGCCGGACGCCCGGGCCAGCCTGCTCGCTTGGCTAGAGCGCCGTGGCGGTTCTCTAAACGATTATGTGTTTCCGAGCCGCGTAGATCATGCTCGTCCGCTCAGCACTCGCCAGTATGCTCGGCTCGTAGATGAATGGGTAGCCGGTGTAGGCCTTCGTCGCGAGGAATACGGAACGCATTCGCTTCGGCGGACCAAAGCATCGATCATCTACAAAGCATCAGGCAACCTGCGAGCGGTTCAGATCCTTCTCGGTCACGCCAAGATCGAGAATACCGTGCGTTACCTCGGCGTTGACGTCGAGGATGCGTTGGCGCTCGCAGAGGGCGTAGAGGTATAACCATCGCCGGCTCCTTGTCTTCGCGGGGAGCCGGATTACTGGCAAAAGCCGTCGGTCGGCTTGCGCCCAAAACGCGACATTTAAGACGGTTGAAGACTTGCTTGTTACCGGACATGGGTGGCAGCTTGTTGCTCAACAACAAAGGCCCGCCTGCGACCATGTTTGAGAGAACCGACGATTGGGATTACGCAACAGGTGATGAACCCCGACTGTTCCTAAAACTCGACATTCAGCGCGACGGGACATCTTTGCTATTCCGTAACGTTAACAGGGAAGTTATCAAACGCATATACTGTGCATGGAAGTATGTGGACCCAGCGAGTGGTTTGGCTGAACAAAATGCGCCGCAGCAGTGGGTGGTCGTTTGGACGGTGGAATGGCATCCTAGTCAGGAGTCTCAGCTGGCCTCGATGGGAATCAGCAAAACTCTAGTTGCCGATTTCTTGACCTTTCGTGAGAGCGATATGGGGGATCATCGAAACATTAACGGCGGCAGATATCCAGTCTCCATAGAAATCGAGTTCGTCGACAGATAACTTCCCAAAGAACTACAGCACTCCCGCTAGCTATGATATCGCGGGATCAGGCTGCGGCGTTACTTACGCTGTGCGACTCACAAGCGGACGGTCTGCACTCCACCAGATCGCGGCATTCGCGATCAGGAAAGCGTACGCCGAAAGCGGACTTCGGCAAGGGGCCAATGGCCGACGCTGCAGAGCTTATGTCGATCGAGGGGAGCCATCATCCTGCCGCCGCAGATACCATGCCAGAATTGCGATCGGCAGGAGGTAAAAAGGCGGCAGCATCCAAACTCCCCACAGACTTCCTTCTGCCGCCATGCTGAATACGGCTAATGGGAACGTCAGCCCATTCCTGAGGGACGCTGTCAAAATGCCAAACATCACCATGAAGCAGATGAGGCAGACAGCGACGGCGACAGCGTTAAGCGTGTAGAAGCGCACCACCCAGAATGCGGTCCCACGATGCAGTTGGATGCTCTTCGCCATAGCCTATGCTGTCAGAAGACGCTGCGGGTCGCAACGTCCGCTATCCACCAAGTCCGGCCATTCCGCTCGCGCCCAAACTCAGTCATCTAGCGAGCTTTTAGACCCACCTAAAAGCGGACACAGTCCTGTCGTGCTGGCACTCGTCGTTAGCGCTTACGCC